>JASJCQ010000028.1 GCA_030065915.1 Woeseiaceae bacterium | reverse complement strand
GTTGTCCCCCACTACTGGGCAGATTCCTAAGTATTACTCACCCGTCCGCCACTCGACGCCTGGAAGCAAGCTTCCATCGTTTCCGTTCGACTTGCATGTGTTAGGCATGCCGCCAGCGTTCAATCTGAGCCAGGATCAAACTCTTCAGTTCAAAAGTTTGAGCTAGCGTAATTACTAAAAACTGACTGTATTTAGGTTCTTACGCTTAATTTTGCCTCCGCAAACTCGAGCGCAAGTACCCACACAAATTATCTGATTTACTTTTTTAAAGAACGACGCCCCGTTTCTCAGGGGCAGACCATCAAGTATACAGGCCGAAGCATGCCGAAGGCCAGCCTTCGCTGGCTTGTCGTGTTACTTGGGGGTCTGCTGAAACACACCGTAGTCTCAGCGAGCGGGGCATTATAGCGGCGGATCGCCGGCCGTCAACACCTATTTCGCAGTTTTTTTCGGTTCTGCGAAATCGAGGTCCGGACGCCCGGGTCTGGCCTGCGGCGCCATCAGCGAAAAGTCGTTTTTTCACGGGAAAAACGCCACCTGTCTCGGCGTTGGCCGCGCCACAGATGGGAGGGCGAAAACGGCCTGCTACAGTGCCAAGCGGCCAGTCCTTAAGGAATTGCGCAAGAGATCCGCGAATCTAGCCGCGGAATACCATGTAAACATCCGCTCGCTCGTAAGGAGAGGGCTCAGGCCGCGGCTCATGCACGAACCCGGCGCGCTCGTACAGCCCGACGGCGACCGTGAGGCTGCTGTGGGACTCGAGGTACATACTGGACCCGTCGAGCTCCCTGAATCGCGCAATAGCCGCGTCCAGCAGGGCTTTGCCGACGCCGAAGCCCTGGGCGGCCTCGGTCACGGCCATCTTGGTCAGCTCGTAGTTCCCATCGCCAGTGTGCTTCAACGCGACCGTGCCGACGATGTCGCTGTCTTTCCGAGCAAACAGGATCTGCCCGCCGCCGGCCAGCACGTGCCGGTCCGGGTCCCCCAACACCCGTCTGTCGATAGGCTCTACGCGGAAATACTTCTCGAGCCACTCGATATTGAGCCGCTCGAAGTCCGGCTGGTAACTGGACTGGTAGTCAATGATCTCGAGTGCCGCCATCTAGGGCCTGTTAACAGGATGGGGATGCACACTGCCGGACGACATTTTTTTGCCCGGCAAGGCGGAAGGAGCGCCGTTTAGCACCGCTGAACAAGCGACTGACAACGCCGCTGGCGGAAGAATGGATCCGGCCCTTCGGGTTGTCCCTGAAAAAGCGTCACTGGGCGTTGCTCGTATCCAAGGGGCAGACCCTCGTTCATTTGGAATGACCAAACCCCACTCCTCGCGCCTACATTGACGCTTTTTCAGGGACAACAGTGCGCATCCCCATCGTGTTAACAGGCCCTAGTCCCGGCCCGCACTCCATTCCTGGTACGCCGGGGACTGGACCACCTGCGCGAACAGCGGGTCTTTGGCGAGCGCCTCCGGGCCGAGATCGTGGCCAAACTGGTCTTCGAGCTCGGTCAGCGCCTTTACTGCGGTATCGAAGTCGCTGCTCACAGCACTCGCCCTGGCCAGCGACCACCAACCCAGCTCGAGACCCGGCTCCATCTCGACGGCTCGGGCTGCGTAGACCGACGCGTCGTCGGCGTTTCTCAGAACCAGTGACGCCGCCGACAGGCGCGCGTTCATCGCCGAGTCCTCGACGCCCAACCGGGCCTCGAGACGCTTGAGCGCATCGAAGGCGTCCTGGTAGCGACGGGACGGAAAGTAGTAATCCAGCAGCATCAGCGAATAGGCGGGCTCCGTCGGGAAGTGCTTCGCCATTTCAATCAGCGCCGTGCGCAGCTTGCGCCGGTTGCGTGTGTCCTTCATCAGGTGGACGTGAGCAAGGACGGTGATGCGCTGAGCTTTGAGATCATCGTCCAGGTTGCCCCAGATCTCAACGAAACGATCGACTCGTCGGTCGCGGACGGCCTTCAGTAGTTCGGTGACCTGGAATACCTGCGAGTCCGAGACTCGTGACGAATCGATGAGTTTGCGGACGGCCTGTTTCGAAGGCGCCGCCGCGATCAGAGTCTCACCCATAGCGTCAGAGAACGCTTCGCCGCGCAAAAAGTCCGTCCAGTCTGCGATGTAGATCTTGCCCGCCTCCGTCATTCGAAGGTCGTACTCATGATACGTGTACTGAAAGTCAGGCAGGTCGTATCGCACCGTTGCGCGTCCGACGAAGCCGCGGGAGTCGAAGCCCAGCAGATGCGCTTTAACCTGGTGACCCTCGGCTACGATAAACATCTTCTCGATGATGTCGGGAAGTGCTGTCTCGAAGTCCTCGGTAAACGACTTCTTCACGCGCTGATCGATTAATCGCAGCCCGAAGATCCTCTCGAGCATGTCCTGACGGTTGATCGCCGAGTTAAACGATCCGTACCAAGCCTTGTTGATGTCGTCAACGATAGACTGGAAACCCGCCTCGAACTGCGTCCGGCGCTCCATCTCCGCCAACTGCTCTGCATCGTAGTCAGCCTGGTCACCTTCCTGCTGTGCGAATGCGACAGACATCGTGGCGAACAGCGCCAAGACGAAACCTGCGATTTTCAAAGCGATAAGCCTCCGTGCCGAATGTTGCTGATTGGACCCGTAGCAGGAATCGTAATTCCCGCTTATTTCAGAACGACGCGCGCGAACTTGCGTTTGCCAACCTGGTAGACGGCCTCGGTGCCTGCGTCCACCTTGAGCGCACGGTCTTCTACACGGACACCGTCGATCTTCACGGCGCCCTGCTTGATCATGCGGAATGCCTCGCCGGTGCTGCTGACGAGGCCGGCGCGCTGCAGCAGGTAGGCAATGCCGAGCGAGCCATCGTCCGACGCCAACTCATGGTCGGGCATGTCCTCAGGCATTGCGCCCTTCTGGAACCTGGCGATGAACTCGTCCTTCGCCGCCGTCGCCGCTGAATCGTCATGAAACCGGGCAACGAGCTCCATAGCCAACTCGAACTTGGCATCGCGCGGGTTGCCGCCCGCATCGACTTGCGCTCTGATTTCGGCGATGTCTTCGAGCGACTTGAAGCTCAACAGCTCGAAGTAGCGCCACATCAATTCATCGGAGACGGACATGACCTTGCCGAACATCTCGCCGGGGGGCTCGGTGATGCCGATGTAATTGCCCTTGGACTTCGACATCTTGTCGACGCCGTCCAGCCCCTCGAGCAACGGCATGGTCATAACCAGCTGAGGCTCCTGGTCATACTCCTGTTGCATCTGACGACCGACGAGAAGGTTGAACTTCTGATCGGTTCCTCCGAGCTCGACATCCGCTTTCAATGCAACTGAGTCATAGCCCTGGACGATCGGGTACAGAAATTCGTGGATCGAAATGGGTACGCCGTTCTTGTAGCGCTTCGAAAAGTCATCCCGTTCCAGCATTCGGGCTACCGTATGGTGGGATGCCAGCCTTATCATGCCGTCGGCACCCATGTCGCTCATCCAGCGAGAATTGAAGTCTATGCGGGTCAGGTCCGGGTCCAGGATCTTGAATACCTGGTCCTTGTAGGTTTCCGCATTCTGCTGGATTTCCTCAGGCGTCAGCGGCGGCCGCATTGCGTTCCTGCCGGACGGATCGCCGATCAGCCCGGTGAAATCACCGATCAGGAAGACCACTTCATGGCCGAACTCCTGAAACTGACGCATCTTATTAATAAGTACCGTGTGCCCGATGTGAAGATCGGGCGCCGTGGGATCGAATCCTGCCTTGACGACCAGCGGGCGGCCCTTCTTCAGCTTCTCGCGAAGCCCACCCTCCGGCAGGACCTCGTCGGTTCCGCGGCTGAGTTCATCGTGCTGAAGGTCGAGGTTCGTCATTGATTTCGATTGCCTGTGCGCAAGGCCGTGAACTTTATCACTCTCGTCACCGGAAAAAAGCCCCGGCAAGCGAAATGTACTTCACGACAGATCTCTTTCTTAAGAGCATGAGATGCCTCGACTTTTTTGACCCTCGACCGGTCGTTATGTACAGTTACGCCGACATATTGACCCGGGTACCGAAGACTTGAATCGTCCAGTCAGTCCTCTGCTCCACGATTACAAGCCGACGAGCGAAAAGAAATCCAGCAAGGGCCTGCAATGGTTCGTCGCCGGACTCGGAATTCCGCTATTGGGCCTGTTAGTCATTACGTTGCAGGCACCGGATCCGGAAGACGAACCGGTCGTCATTGCAAGCACTCCTGCCGAGACACCCGTAGCCGGCCCCGTTGCTGACGAGCCGGA
The DNA here is from genome assembly GCA_030065915.1 of Woeseiaceae bacterium. Lineage (GTDB taxonomy): Bacteria > Pseudomonadota > Gammaproteobacteria > Steroidobacterales > Woeseiaceae > UBA1847. The sequence continues at coordinate 23,636 of JASJCQ010000028.1, read as the reverse complement.
CTATACGCCGGTCTTCACTGAACGCCCGTCCATCCTGCTCGATGACGTCGAACCCGAGCCGGAGTTCGACTCTCTGACGCTCAAAATCGGTCGCGGAGACACGCTCGACAAGCTGTTCAGGCGACATGACCTCGACCTCGGCCATCTCGCACAGATCGCCAGGCTCAACGAGGCGGGCAAGTACTTCAGAAACCTGCGCCCCGGCGACGAATTCGAAATCCTGCATGAAGACGGCAACCTCGTCAGCATGTATTCGGTATTGGACCTGACCTCTGCGCTGAAGGTCGAACGCCAGGAGGGTGGCTTCAGCGAAGAGATCGTCGAGCGACCGATCGAGAAACGAACGACGATGGAACACGCGATGATCGAGTCGTCGCTTTATATGAGCGGCAACGAGGCGGGCCTGTCGGACAAGGTCATCATGAACCTCGCCGGCATATTCGGCTGGGACATCGACTTCGTCTACGACATTCGCGCCGGAGACAGTTTCTACGTCAAGTACGAGGAGATCTGGCAGGACGGCGAGTTTGTCATGGATGGGGAGATCGTCGCCGCTGAATTCAACAACCAGAACGAGACATTCAGGGCGATCCGGTTTGTCGATCGCGAAGGTCGAACCGACTATTTCACGCCGGAGGGCCGCAGCGTACGCAAGGCATTTCTCCGCGCCCCGGTCGACGCGAGAGTCAGCTCACGCTTTAACCCGAAGCGACGGCATCCGGTGCTCAACACGATTCGGCCGCATCGTGGCGTCGACTATGGCGCTCCGACCGGCACGCCGATCAAGGCAGCGGGTGACGGCAAGGTGATCTTTCGGGGCGGCCAAAGAGGATACGGCAACGTCGTCATTCTCCAGCACGGCGGCAATATCACGACGCTGTATGCGCACATGTCCCGCTTCCAGCGAGGCGTTGGTGTCGGCACGAAGGTCAGGCAGGGTCAGATCATCGGTTACGTTGGCGCGACCGGCATGGTCACCGGCCCTCACCTGCACTATGAGTATCGCGTCAATGGCGTGCACCAGAACCCGAGGACGGTAAGGTTGCCGCAAGCCGACCCGATCGACAGCCGGGACAAGGCCCGCTTCATAGCGACCAGCGAACCGATCCTGCAGAGCCTGGACGAATTCAAACGATCGCGCCTCGCGACCGTTGCGCTCAGCAACGAATAGACGGCTATGCCGGACGTTTTCATAGGCCTGATGTCGGGCACAAGTCGGGACGGCATCGATGCCGTTGCCGTGACCTTTAGCGACAAGAGTCTCGAGATTCTCGCCACGCACTCTCACCCTTACCCGGACAACCTGGCAGACGCGCTTTCTCGGCTTGTCGACTCGCCGGAGAGCACAAACCTCGACCAGCTTGGCGAGCTTCACGCATGGGTCGGCGACGTATTCGGCGAGGCCGCGGAGTCGATCCAGGCCAAGATTACGGCGCCCGGTGCGAGCGTCATCGCCATTGGCAGTCACGGGCAGACGATCCGTCACGGCCCGGACTCGGATCACCCGTTTTCTCTGCAGATCGGCTGTGGAGCGCGAATCGCGGCGACGTCCGGCGTCGACACCGTGGCAGATTTTCGCTCCGCTGACATCGCGGCAGGAGGCCAGGGCGCGCCGCTGGTCCCGCCGTTTCACCAGTGGCTGCTCGCTGCGCCGGACAAACGAACGGCTGTCGCGAACATTGGCGGCATCGCCAATGTCACGTTGCTGGACGGCACCCATTCCGTCACAGGATTCGACACCGGGCCCGGGAATTCGCTGATGGACGCCTGGATCCGGCGATACCAGGGCAAGCCGTTTGACGACGGTGGTCGATGGGCCGGCACGGCGGCCGCCAACGCCGCACTGCTTCAACGCATGCTCGACGATCCGTACTTCGCTCGACCGTCGCCGAAGAGCACAGGCTTCGAGTACTTCAACCTGGACTGGCTGGATCGATTTGAACCGGCTGACCCCGCTGTCACGCAGGCAACTTTGCTTGCGCTGACAGCGACGACGATTGCCGATGCCGTTTCGACGTTCGGGGCGGAACGACTGCTGGTTTGCGGCGGCGGCGCCCATAACAACGCGTTGATGCGGGCGCTCGCGGATGCTTTGCCGGGTCTCGTTGTCGAGACGACCGAGACCGATGGAGTCCACCCGGACTGGGTCGAGGCAACGGCGTTCGCATGGCTCGCCCGCGAACGGATTCACAATCGCCCGGCCAACAGCCCGAGCGTCACCGGAGCGTCCCGGCCCGTCTGCCTCGGCGCGGTCTATCCGGCGACTCGTTAACACTTCGAACAAGGCACCGCTGATATACTGTCGGGCCGTTCGACAGAGAGGCACACGTGAGCGAGCATTTCCCTCCCGAGCAATTCATCAACCGTGAACTCAGCCTGCTCGAGTTCAACAAGCGCGTCCTGGCCCTCGCCAAGGACCCGACCGTGCCGTTGCTCGAGCGCCTGCGCTTCCTGTGCATTACCTGCACCAACCTGGATGAATTCTTCGAGATTCGGGTCGCCGCCTTAAAGCAGCGAATGGCGATTGGCGCACTGGCTCAAGGGCCGGAGGAACTCGCTGCGTCAGAGGTCTTTGGCGTTATCCGTAGCGAGATGCTGACCGTCGTCAAAGAGCAGTACGAACTCCTCAATGACGTACTGTTCCCGAGCCTCGCCGACGCGGGCGTTAACTTTGTGCGCAGCGAACACTGGACAGAAGAACAGTCAGAGTGGCTCGAAAAGTACTTCATGGAACAGGTCGTTCCCGTCCTGACGCCGTTGACGTTTGATCCATCGAGACCGTTTCCCCGGCTCCTGAATAAGAGCCTGAACTTCATCGTGAGGCTGAACGGGCGCGATGCGTATGGCCGGAAGCGCCACCGCGGCATGCTGCAGGCGCCGCGTTCGCTGCCACGTGTCATCCCGCTGCCGGAGTCCATGAGCAACACGGACAGCCACGACTACGTGTTCCTGTCGTCCGTCATTCGCGTCCACGTCGAGAAGCTGTTCCCCGGCCTGAACGTCGACGGCTGCTACCAGTTCCGCGTCACGCGAAACAGTAACCTGTACGTCGACGAAGAAGAGGTGAGTGACCTGGTCGGCACGCTGGAGGGCCAGCTCGAAGCAAGCCGTTACGGCGATGGCGTCCGCATCGAAATCGGCCACGAGTGTCCGCCTGACTTGCAGGAGTTCCTGCTCGATCATTTCCATCTCGACGAAAACGATATGTATCTCGTTGACGGGCCGGTCAACCTGAATCGACTTGCAACCGTCTGCAACATCGACGACCGGCCGGACCTGTTGTTCAAACCGTTTATCCAGGGGATACCGAAGGAACTGCTGGAGAACCCCGATCTGTTCAAGGTTCTGCAGAAAAAGAACGTGATGCTGTTCCATCCCTACCAGTCGTTCACACCGGTTGTTGACTTCATTCGCCAGGCATCCAGAGACAAGAATGTACTGGCCATCAAGATCACGCTCTACCGCTCAGGCCCGGACTCGCCCATCGTCGATCTGCTGGTGCGGGCGGCGCGCGCGGGCAAGGAAGTCACGGTCATCATCGAGCTGATGGCGCGCTTCGATGAGGCGGCGAACATATCGCTGGCGAACCGGCTGCAGGAAGCGGGAGCTCACGTCGTTTACGGCCTGGTCGGGTTCAAAACACACGCGAAAATGACACTGGTCGTCAGGCGCGAGGATGGCGAACTTGCGCGCTATGTCCACTTAGGCACCGGCAACTATCACCACAACACATCGAAGATTTACACAGACTACGGCTATCTCAGCAGCGACAAGAAGCTCGGCGAGGACGTGCACAAGGTCTTCATGCAGCTCACGAGCCTGACGGAAGCGACGGACCTGAAGCTGATGCTGACCTCGCCGTTCAATCTTTACGATTCGGTCATCGCGAAGATTCGCCGCGAGGCAGACAACGCGCGTGAAGGCAAGAAGGCCAGGATCATCGCGAAGGTCAATTCGCTCGGTGAGCCGACGGTGATCAGCGAACTCTACGCGGCCTCGCAGGCCGGCGTTCAGATTGATCTCATCGTGCGAGGCATCTGTTCACTTCGACCCGGCGTACCAGGGTTGTCGGAGAATATTCGCGTGCGATCGATACTCGGGCGGTTTCTCGAACATTCCCGCGTCTACTACTTCTACAATGACGGCAAGCCCGAGCACTACTGCGCAAGTGCGGACTGGATGGCGCGCAACTTGCTGAAACGCAATGAGAGCTGTTACCCGGTGCGGCAAAAGCACCTGAAGGAACAGATCATGCGCGACCTGGAGCTGTACCTGAAGGACAATTGCCAGGCCTGGGAGCTTCGGGGCGACGGAAGCTACGTACGGCTGACACCGGGCGATGGCGAAGACAGGATGTCCGCTCAGGAAACGTTCCTGGACTTGTACGCCAGCGATCAGCTTGCCTGAAGCTCGTACCCTACATCGTTCAAGCGGCTTTGCTCACGTTGGATATCGGCGATCGTCAGCGGATTCTCGGCCAGCCAGGCAGGATCGAATGCAAGGCTCAACATCGAGTTTCTCGCATCGGCCTGCAACAGCGGCACAGCCTTCGAACTGCGTGCTCGATTGAGGAGCACGGCAAGCCTCAATAGAATCGCCAGTCTGACGGCGCCTTCCCGCCAGGTATTGGGCAACTGGCGTTGCAGCCGGCCGTCTATGCCGTAACGCTGACTGCCTATAAGGAATGCCAACAGACGCTGCTCCGCCCTTGGGAACCCGGGCATGTCGGCATGCTCGGCAACGTAGGCGCCGTGGCGCTGGTAGCCGTCATGCGAAATATCGAGCCCGATCTCGTGCAGGGTCGCGGCCCAGCCCAGCATCTGCGCGGCCCACTCCGGGTTCGTGAACCACGTCGTGCCGACCTGATCGATTAACGCCTGCGCCGTGGCTGCGACACGTTCCGCCTGGGGTCGGTCGACCTGGTAGCGAGCCGCCATCGCACGTACCGTTCTCTCGCGGGCATCTTCATGCCGCATGCGTCCGAGCAGGTCGTACAGCAGGCCTTCACGCAGTGCACCGTCGGATACCTTCAGGTGATCCACGCGCAGCACCTGCATCAACTCGGCCAGGATCGACAGTCCGCCCGGCCAGACCTGTGCCCGACGCTCCGACAGGCCCCGCAGCTCGATGTTCATGATTCGATCGAAAGCGAGCATTCGCTCGATCAGTTCTTCAACCGCGGCAAGCGTCAGGTCGCCGGACTCGATAATACCGAGCTCGAGCGCTACCGCTGCCGCCGAGTTAATCGTGCCCGATGTGCCGATCGCTTCGACGTCCTCCGCTCCGCGGAAGAACGCCTTGATCGGCCTTAGCTCCAGTCGCGCGCGCAGCCGAGCCTTGTCGAAGGCCTTGCGGCTGAGTACGCCGTCGCCGAAGAATCTCTCGGTCAGAGACACGCAGCCGAGATGCAGGCTCTCGAGCGCGCGGGGCCTGGTCCCCTCTCCGAGAATCAGCTCAGTACTGCCCCCACCGATATCCATGACCAGCCGAAAGCCGTCGTTCGCCGGCAACGAATGCGTGACGCCGGTGTAGATCAGGCGCGCTTCCTCGATACCGGAGATGACCTCGATTGGATGACCCAGCGCCGCTTCCGCTTCCGCCATGAAACTGGAATCTTCCCGGGCGCGGCGAATCGTGCTGGTGCCGGCGGCACGGACATTGTCCGCGTGCACATCACGCAGGCGCTGACCGAACCGCGCGAGACAATGAAGCGCCCTGTCCCTGGCGGCGTCCGACAGGTCGCCCTTGCTGGACAGGCCCTCGGCGAGCCGCACCGTCTCTCGAATTCGGTCGATGATCGCGAGCTGCCCGTGCCGGAGTTCTCCGACAATCATATGAAAGGAATTTGAACCGAGGTCGACGGCCGCTATGACGGCCGGCAAATCGGATTCGTCTGGATGGGCGTCGCTTTGCTTGTCGCTGTCGATCAGCGTAGGTCCGTGCCGGTCAGACGGTGAAGGACTGACCGCAGCCGCAGGTTGTCGTCGCGTTCGGGTTACGGATGATGAACTGCGCACCCTGCAGGTCTTCCTTGTAGTCGATCTCGGCGCCCATCAGGTACTGAACACTCATCGGATCGACCACCAGGGTGACGCCCTGGTTATCAACCTGGCTGTCGCCGTCTTCAATCGTCTCATCGAAGGTGAAGCCGTACTGAAAGCCGGAGCATCCACCGCCGGAGATGAAAACGCGCAACTTCAGTTCCGGGTTCTGCTCCTCGGCGATCAATTCACTAACCTTCGTCGCCGCCGCATCGGTAAACACGATCGGTGGTGGCGGCATAGCTGATCCAGTCTGCATCATTCACTCCCAGTCCCTCAGGATTCGGCGGCGGCGGCGACGGCGACCTGGTCGATCTTATCCGTCTGCTCCAGCAGCGGGACATGCCCCTCTGGCTGGTGCACGAGCTTGCCATTGATCTCGGCCCCGATCGCCATCTCGATCAGATTGTAATACACATTGCCGATCACGCGGGCAGTAGCCCCGAGCTCGACACGCTGGTTGGCGTAGACGTCGCCGCGAACGATCCCGTTCAGGACCACGTAGGGAACCGACACACCGCCGTCGACCTGGCCATCCTCACTGATACTCAGTGCGGCATGGCTCTCCGGGTCGGCGCTGACGCTGCCATTGACCGCCCCGTCGATATGGCAACCGCCGGTGAAATGAAGATCTCCCGAAATGCGCGTGTTGCTACCGACCAACGTGTCGATGTGATTGTGCAACTTTTTCTTTCCGCCAAACATTCACTTTCTCCAAAGACGGCTATGCCGCAGTTATCCCCGGGCCGAGGCCCAGGCGTAGCTTTCCTCGATGCTACCGATCGAGCGAGTTCTCGATCGGACCTCGATATTGACCGTGAGCGGCGTGAAACCATCCGGCAACACGAGGTCTCGCTCAAAATCCTGAAAATAACGGAAGGAGAATGCCCAGTTCTCCTCAGCGTCCTGGGGACGCAAGTCCGAATAAGTATACGTTTTTTCAGTGCCGTCCTGTTCGCCCGTTACCGCGAGAATGACGTCGCCGCTCACGCGCCGATCGTGCTGCATCGCCTGGACAAGCACCAGCCGCACGCTGAACTCACGCTCGGATCGACCTGCCGCAAGCTTCAGGTCCTGCACCCGCAAGCCCGAGGCCCCGTCCGCAGGCGACACGATGCCGCGATAGAACGCGATCGCATCCCGCTGCTCCTGGATCTTGGCCTGCAGGTCCGTCAGGCTCGCCTCGACCTCCTTGTAGGCCGCCGCATCGATGTCCTTGTGCGTCTCCAGGATGGAGACTTGTTCATTGAGGCGCTCGATTTCAAGGTTCAGCGCGTCGATTTCCGAACGCAGCCCGGATCGCTCCGAAGCCGAATCAACGAGGTTGTAACCCGCCTGGATGCGCCCGAACTCGAACACCAGGTAGACACAGACCAGCGCCAGCCCGGCAACGGCTGCCCATTTTCCGACCATCCGGCCGCGGCTGTGAAACTGATGTGGTGACTGTCTGGACACTGAAATCGACGGTTTATGACATAAGCGGCAATGCTACGATGTCGGCATTATAGACTGATTGCGCGAGTTCACGTTTAGCGTATCGCGTCTCTTATTTGCGACTGGACTTCAATCGAATGGCGAGCGGATATCTCTGGCTGAAAGCACTTCACGTCGCTTTCATGGTTACCTGGTTTGCGGGCCTGTTTTACCTGCCCCGCCTCTTCATTTACCACCAGATGGCCAACGATGCGCTTAGCCGGGATCGATTTATCGTCATGGAACGACGCCTGTTCGCAATCATGACGCTCGGCGCTATCGTCACGACACTGCTTGGCGTCGGCATGCTCGCGATCAATACGGCCCTGCTGTCGTTGACGTGGTTCCAGATCAAGCTTTTGCTTCTGGCGGGCCTCGCCGTCTACCATTTCCGCTGCTACCTGTGGATGCAGCGCCTGAAGACCGCAGAGCCAAGCCAGGACACGCGATGGCTGCGGTGGTTCAATGAGATCCCGGTTATATTCCTGCTCGGAATAATCATACTGGCTGTGACGAAACTCGCCTGATCCGGCTGAAGGGGTCTTCTGACGGGATGGAGCGCCTGCAGGGATTACGGTGGCGTCAGGCTTCGCCGTCCTGGTCGACGGTCTTCACCTGCGCTCGGGAGATGTCCTTGTCGAAGACAACGCGCCAGCGTTTGGGCCACCATCGCGGCCGCGGCGGCAAGCCGTCGGGATAGCAGGACGCTCCCAGCTCGTGGAGCGCGCGTGCGTAGACACGTCGCTTGAAGTAGATGACCTCGTTGACGGGGCGCCAGTAGTCCACCCAGCGAATGCGGTCAAACTCCGGCTTGTCACACAGATCGAAACGGACACGTTCGACAGAGCTTATTAGCCTCAAGAGGAACCAGCGCTGCTTCTGGCCTACGCAGAGCGGCTTGCTGTTCTTGCGGATGAATTTGTCCGGCAGACGGTATTGAATCCAGTCGTTGGTGACGCCGAGGACTTCGACGTCATGCGGTTCGAGCCCGACCTCTTCGCGTAACTCGCGAAACATGGCCTCCTCGACATCCTCGCCCTGCATGACTCCGCCCTGCGGGAACTGCCATCCTTTTGAACCGGCACGGCCGGCCAACATCAACTTGCCTTCTGTGTTGGTCAAGATGATGCCGACGTTGGCGCGAAAGCCATCGTCGTCAATCCAATCGCTGCTCATGGCAACCGTTACACAAACTTAAACTGCCGATTACTGTACACGAAAGCGGCTGTTTCGGAACCCGTTGATCGCGATTGTCGCGGAGGACGAACAGTGCGGAAGGCTCTGCATGTTGTTCTCCCAAGGCGCATTCTTTAGCCTTGGGGTCCGATCGAGAGGACACTTTAGTTGCACAAGACCCCGGCAATCGCCCTTTTTCCCGCACTTATCGCCTGCGTGATCATCGCGTTGATGGCTGCGGTCGTGTCCGGGAGTGCTGACCTCTCTTTTTCTGACAGCCTCTCGGCTGCGCTCGGGCGCGGCACGGATCAGGCGGTGGCCGTCGTACTGGAGCTCAGGCTGCCGAGAGCACTGACAGCATTTTCGGTTGGCGGCCTGCTGGCCGTGGCCGGCGTCCTGATGCAGGTTCTGCTGCGCAACCCGCTCGCGGAACCTTACATACTCGGTACGTCCGGTGGCGCCGCAGTGGCCGCGCTGCTCGCAATATCGGCAGGCGCTGGCGCGCTGCTCGTCGACGTCGCCGCTTTCGGCGGTGCCATGGGAGCGACGCTGCTGGTGTTCGGCCTGGCCCACGGCCTGGGCACGTGGACTCCGACGCGGCTGCTGCTGACCGGCGTCGTGTTGGCCGCCGGCTTCGGCGCAGCCACAACGCTGATACTGGCTTTGAGCCCGGACCAACACCTGCGCGGCATGTTGTTCTGGCTGATGGGCGATCTCAGCTTCGCGTGGAACCCGGAACGCACGATCGTTTTGCTCATCGCCCTGGTCGCCCTGACGACGGTCGCCGCCAGGCACCTGAACGTGCTGGCCAGCGGCGAAATACAGGCATCCATCGTCGGACTCCCGGTCAATGCCCTGCGATACCTTATCTTCACGTTCGCATCGCTCGCGACTGCCGTCGCGGTCACGACCGTCGGCGTGATCGGCTTCATCGGGCTGGTCGTGCCACACCTGATACGCATCATCGCGGGCAGCGACCATCGAATAGTCATCCCCGCATCGGCCCTCGGCGGCGGTGCGTTGCTGGTTGTGGCCGATACGCTTGCGAGAACGCTGATGGCGCCCAGGCAACTGCCGGTCGGCGCACTGACGGCCGCCATCGGTGTACCGCTGTTCCTGTTATTGATGAGCCGTAGCTCGCGCTATCGATAGCGCGCTCGCTCAGCCAGCAACACGGCATCCGGATAGTGGAAGCCTGAGGCCGCGATGCCGCGGGTCGAGAGCCGACTCCCGTCCGGCAAGGCTTCGTCAGGGTCTGTCACCGGCAGCCGGCCCGTTGCCTGTGCATGCTTTTGCTGAACCGACCGAGACACAAACCAGTCGATCAATGCTGCAGCGGCGTCCGGACTCCGGGCGTGACGCCCGATGCCAATGCCCTCGATGTCGAAGAACACTTCGGGCGGAGCGAGAACGTCCGACCTTCGTTCGTCCGAAACGGCACTCAACGGCAGCAACGCCTCGCCGCACGCATCGTTGTCCAGGGCATCGACGACGCCGTTGTAGTCTTCCCTGGGCGGGAGTTGAAGCGCCGCCATCCAGCGTCGCACCGAGTATTCCGTTGTGCGTGTGTCGGTGGCAGCGATCATCCACGCAAGCAGCGTTCGATTGGCCGGCAGCGCCGAGGACGAGACGCACAGCGGAGCGACGGCCTGGCCCAACGACGGGTAGCCGACTTCGGCGTCGGACTCCGCTTGCCGAAGCACGACCATGGGATCCAGTGACGCGGCGGTCCACAGACCGTCAGGGTCTCTGAACGCACCCGGTATCTTCATCGCGTCAGAGTCGACAGGCAGCGGTCGCAGAAGTCCCTCCTCCGCGGCCTTCCAGATGGACGCTATGGACGAGGTCAGCAGCAGGTCAGCGGGCTGCGAACCGGACTTGGCCATCATGTCGTCCAGGTTCTGCTTATCGTCACGGTGCCGCACCACAACGACGATGCCGGTAGCCTCGGTGTATTCGCGAAACAGCGCCGGCAGATATTCGACATCGTCGTATGCAGAATAGACGTAGAGCGGTTCCTGTTTCGTCCCGGCCTCATCGGTCGGCTCCGGGTCCTTTCCGCAGCCACCGAGCACGAGGATGAACGCACAAATCGCGGCGCACAAACGCATCAGTGTCCCTCCACGACGACGCGGTCACGGCCGGACGACTTCGCGCTGTACAGAGCCACATCGGCGCGTGCGATCAGCGACTCGCCTATCGACTTCAGTTCGTTCTCCCTGGCCGCGACGTCGACACTGGCGATGCCGACCGAGACCGTGATGGTTACGGTCTCGCCGTTGCCCAGGTTGACCGGCTCGGACGATACTGCAGTCCGGATGCGCTCGGCCAGTTTCCGGCCAGCCTGAATATCGGTGTCCGGCATCAGGACGATGAACTCCTCGCCGCCGTATCGGGCCGCGACGTCGCTGGCCCTCACCTGCGCATCGATCCTGTTGGCAACTTCCTGCAGGACGGCATCGCCCGCGAGGTGACCCCAGGTATCGTTGACGCGCTTGAAATGGTCCAGGTCGAGCATCAGGCACACAAGCGCCGTCTGGTCGCGGCGCGCCCGAGCCAGCTCTTCCTTCAGCCTGACCTGCAGGTAACGGCGGTTATGCCATCCCGTCAGCGCGTCGGTGAAGCCGCTTCGCAGCAGGCGAGCGCGGTTGACGGTGTTCTCGACGCAGAAAGACGCGATGACCCCGAGGTGTGCCAGAAAGTCACTCGCGTGCTCGACGGTAAAACGATCGGCGCTGGCGCTGCCAAAATTGATGCTGCCCATCAGGTTGCCCTGATGCACCAGCGGGATCAGAGCAACGCTCTTCACCGCGGGCGACCCTGTGAACAGCATCTGGTGGTCACAGGCAGCGAAAGGTCCCAGCCAGGGAGTCCGGAGCGCCACGTATTGCGGCGCCATGCCACTCAGGGCATCGACGAGTAATAATCCTTCGATACTCTCGGCCGGGCTCCCGCCCGCAGCGAGAAGGTGTCGAATATCGTGATCCGGGTCGCAGAGCACCACGCTGACGAATTCAAGCTGGTAGCTGTCACGGAGCCCGTCGATCATTTCGTGGAAGAGCTGTCCGAGGTCCCTCGCCTTCAACAATCCAAGCTCGCGTTGTTGGGAGCGACGGTGTTTTTCCTCGTTCGTCGAGACTTGCTCAGTGACAGCGCGCAGCTGTTGTCTGAGCTGGTCGATTTCGTCGCGAAGCTCTTCGACGTTTTCTACCGGATTCGCAAAGGACACACCTTCCCCCAAGAGACGTCTATCCGCGCATTTCGAAATATTTGCGCCCGCTTTCCATCAGTTGAACAAACCCCGCCTCGTCACCGTTAACGACCAGTTCTCGAATTCGTCTCGCTGCCTCCTCGAGCGCATCGAGCGGGCCTAAGCCAAACTTGTTCAGGTTCTGGATTTCGAAATACAGGTGTGGATTATCGTTGGCGACGCCTTTGGACACCAGCAACTGAGAGTCGAACGTCGTCGACGACATCTTCGCAAGTTCGGGGGCGGCCTCGCCGCTCTCGGCGAGCGCCGTGAAGAAAGCGATATTCAGCGCATGCGATAGACCCAGCACGTAAGCGATCAGGCGATCGTGCTCATCCAGGCTCATCTCGAGCTGCTCGGCCATCGTCGAAGAGAACAGCTCTTTCGCGGCGGCGGTCGCCTCGGAACAACCAACGTCGCAGAAAATCAGGTGACGTCCCGACAGCAGCCGCGTGCCAGGACCGAACATCGGGTGCAGCGAGGTTACCTGGCAGCCGCTGGCCTGAAGCTCCTTCAAACCGTCGACCAGTGGCGTCTTCAGTGACCCGATATCGAAGACGAGCCCCCGCGGCTTGAGTACCGCGAGCTGAGCCAGGATCCGACCGGACACGGCCAGAGGCGCCGCAACGACTATGATGTCGTAGTCCACACCCGCATCGACCCAGCGCGTGAACTGGCGCGGACCGTCCTCGACGCCGGGGTCCGCGATGCTGACGCTGAACCCCTGCGTCTGGAAGAAGTTTGCGAACCATCCACCCATCTGGCCGCCGCCACCGATGACGAGAACGCTTTGACCGTCACCCCTGCCCTCAGCGATGACGCGATTGCGTTCCTGGTGCTGCAGCGACGAACGAATCAGCGTCGCGAGCACACTTTCGACCAGGTCCGGATCCAGGTCCAGCGACTCCGCCTGCGCCCTGCCCATGTCGATGACGTCTTTCTCGCGGGCGAAGTCACGCGTTGCGGTCCCGGAAGACTGCTTTTGCCGGCCGATCTCGCCGACCATCTTCTGCCGCTCTGCGATCAGCTCAACTATCTGGCGATCGACGTCGGACAACCGGGTTCGTAGTTCGTTGAGGGTCATTCGCTGCCTGTAATACTCATCGGGAGCGACAAGTTTTACAGGACTGGCGCGCTCAATAGAAGCGGTCGCCCGCCATTTGACGGGCGACCGTCTCGCTATCGACGCAGACTAGTACCGGTAGTGACGACGGTCTCTGTCTCTGCGGTGATCTCGATGTCCGCGACGGTCCCGGTCTCCGTGGCGATCCCGATATCCGTGCCAATCCCGATGACCGTGACGCTTCTTCCAGTACTTACGGTAGTACCCGTAGTCGCGATGCACTTTGCCGTAGCGATGGTAACGCTTGTGATTCGAGTAACGACGTTCCCAGATGAAGATTGAATACAGCTCATCCCATCCCAGGCGCAGGTTATATCGGAGCGGCGTATGGCGATACCACGCGCGGAAGTGGTCGTGGCGCCTGAGCCAGCGCGGCAAGCGATGCCGCTCCTTGTAGTGATAGCCGTGATAAGCGTATCCATCGTGATACGCCGGGTGGCCATGGTGGTGGTGTTTCTTGTGGGCCTGTGCTTCAGGCGCGCCCGCCAGAAGCGCCGTGCCTATAATGACGATTGCCGTGAGTTTCCTTTTCATGACGCTCTCCAATTCCAGAGTTCGTGAAAAGGCTAACGTCGTCGCCATGAACGCCAACTTAATACAGGTCGCTGATTTTAATAGATTTATGAACGAAGCCTGAAGCGCTGTTCAGGCATTGTCCGCGTCCGCCGTAACGTGCGAATATCTCCACAAGGACAATTAAGGGGAGAATAAGAATGAAAACGCGTGCCGCCGTAGCCTTTGAAGCCGGAAAGCCTCTGGAAATCGAAATGCTGGACCTGGAAGGGCCGAAAGCATGTGAAGTCCTCGTCAGGAACATTGCAACCGGCGTTTGCCATACGGACGCGTTCACGCTGTCGGGCGAAGACCCCGAAGGTTTGTTCCCGTCCGTGCTGGGTCACGAAGGGGGCGCGATCGTCGAAGAAGTGGGCCCCGATGTGACCTCGGTAGCCGTCGGAGACCACGTGATCCCGCTGTACACGCCGGAATGTGGCGAGTGTAATTTCTGTACGTCCGGCAAGACCAACCTTTGCCAGGCGATTCGGGCAACGCAGGGACAGGGACTGATGCCGGACGGCACGTCACGCTTCTCTCATGACGGCAGCCCCGTCTTTCACTACATGGGAACGTCGACGTTCAGTGAATACACGGTGCTGCCGGAGATCGCCCTGGCCAAGGTCAACAAGTCGGCACCGCTGGAAAAGGTCTGCTTGCTGGGTTGCGGTATAACGACGGGCATTGGCGCCGTGCTGAACACGGCGAAGGTGGAGCCCGGTGCGACAGTGGCCGTTTTCGGACTCGGCGGCGTTGGCTTGAGTGCGATCCAGGGCGCAACGATGGCCAAGGCTGGGCGAATCCTGGCCATCGATATCAACGAAGACAAGTTCGAACTCGCGAAGCAGCTGGGCGCAACCGATACCGTCAATCCGAAAGACTACGACGCGCCCATCCAGGATGTCGTGGTCGAGTTAACCAATGGCGGCGTTGACTACTCGTTCGAGTGCGTGGGCAACGTCGGCCTGATGCGCGCGGCCCTCGAATGCTGTCACAAGGGTTGGGGCGAATCCGTCATCGTCGGCGTTGCCGGCGCCGGCCAGGAGATTTCGACCCGGCCGTTCCAGCTCGTGACCGGTCGAGTCTGGCGCGGCACGGCCTTCGGCGGCTGCAAGGGGCGCAGCGAACTCCCCGGCATGGTCGACCAGTACATGGACGGCGAGATCAAGATCGACGAGTTCATCACGTACACGATGCCGCTGGAGGACATCAATCGAGCGTTTGACCTGATGCACGAGGGCAAGAGCATCAGGTCCGTCATTCACTTCTGACGCTCAAGAAGATGCCGAAAGTTGCCGTAGCGACCACGTCGTCGCTGGCTGCCGACGCCGCCGCGGAGATCGCCGATGCCGGAGGCAACGCCGTCGACTGCGCCCTGGCGGCGGCACTGCTGTCAATCAATACGCAGCCCGGTGTATGTGCCCTCGCGGGCAGCGCCTATGTCACGGTCTGGCTGCCCGGCGGGAACCCCGTCACGATCGATGGCAATGTCGCGGTGCCCGGGCTCGGCCTGCCGGCAGACTACGAGAACGACAGCGCCGACAGCGTGACGATGGACTACGGTGCCGGCATCACGACACTGGCCGGCTCGGGTTCAGTCGCCGTCCCGGGAACGGTCGCGGCATTCGAGCAGTGCGCCAGGCACTATGGGAGCGTGCCGTGGCGAGCGCTGTTCGAGCCGAGCATCCGTGCCGCCCGGGATGGCTTTCCATTGTCGGGTGCCAGTCACTATTACCTGCAGTATTCGGGCGACTGCATTTTCGGTCGCAGCGCAGACGGCCATCGCGCGCTCCACGACGACGACGGAAAGCTCTTGCCACAGGGCAGCGAGATTCACCTCCGGGGACTGGCCGACAGCCTGGAATCGATCGCCCTTGAGGGAGCGGCACTGCTCTATGAGGGCGAACTGGCGCATGCCATCGTTGACCATGTCCGCGAGCGCGGCGGCCCGCTGACGCTCGAAGATCTTCGGAGCTACAAAGCCCTCGAGCGTCCGTGCCTGACGACTGAGATCGGGCGGTGGAAAATGGCGACGAACCCGGCACCTGCCGTCGGAGGCACGGTGCTGACCGCCATGATCGATGCGTTCGGCAGGGAAGACTTGGGCAAATGGGGCGCAGATGAGATCGGGCGCCTCATCGAGGTACAGCGTTGTTGCCTGGATTATCGACAGCGCAAGCTGGACCTGGCCGACGACCGTTACAAGGCCTCTGCCGAGATGATCGCGCTCGCGATGAGCGGCGAGCTGCTCTCCACGTGGACGTCCGGGTCTACCGTGCACACGTCGGCCGTCGACGACTCCGGCCTGATGTGTTCGATCACCGCCTCATCCGGTTACGGTGCTGGCGAGATACCGGACGGAACCGGGCTGTGGCTGAACAACTGCCTCGGCGAGCTGGAGCTGAACCGGCGGGGCCTGAGCGCGGGGCCACCCGGCGACAGGTTGCCGTCCAACATGACGCCGACGGTGGCGCTCAGCGACAATGGCGCCATGAGCATCGGCACGCCCGGCGCTGACCGTATCACGACCGCGCTTCACCAGTTTCTGATTCACGCACTGCAGCGCGGCCTGTCAGTCGAAGCGGCGATCGCCGAGCCTCGCGTGCACGTCGACACCAGTGGCGAAGCGCCAAGACTGATGTCGGAACCCGGACTGGCCATCCCGCCAACAGACCTCCCACACAAGGCGTTCGACTCGCTGAACATGTACTTCGGCGGCGTAGTGGCGGTCAGCGTCGATACCGGCGGTCGTTTCGAAGTCGGCGCCGACCAGCGCCGTGAGGGAGGCATTTTTATCACTGGCGGGCTTTGATAACCTGCGCGACAACGACTAACGCGGGACGCGCTACGTGAAAACGGCCTATCTCGACCCCAAGCTACCCAGGAACCTGCCTGGAAACCCGATGCACTGGGCGAAGGCCTGGTTCGATGCTGCCTCGGACAAGCGCGTGCAGAAGAACCCCAACGCAATGACGCTGGCGACCGTTGGCGATGGCGGCGCGCCGACGGCGCGCGTCGTGTTGTGCAAAGCATTCGAGGCAGACCCGGGCTACCTGGTCTTCTTTACCAACTATGAGTCCCGTAAGTCCGAGCAACTGTTCACTAACCCCGAAGTCTGTGTCGTCTTCCACTGGGACTCCATCGGCCGTCAGATTCGAATCGAGGGCCTGGCGGCGCGTTCACCGGCCGAAGAAAGCGACCGGTATTTTTCATCCCGGGATGCTGGCAGCCGACTCGGCGCGTGGGGCAGCGACCAGAGCAAGCCCCTCGAGTCACGACAACACCTGATCGAGCAGATGCAGCGTCGCGCATCGGAGCTCGGCATCGAGCTGGACGAGAACGGCAAGCCGGCGGCCAACGCCGAGATTCCACGACCGCCGCATTGGGGCGGCATCCGAATCTGGGCGCGTCGCGTTGAACTGTGGATCGATGGCGAGGACCGAATACACGACAGGGCTTGCTGGACGCGTGAACTCGAACCGACCGGCGACGGCACGTTCAGCACGGGTGACTGGTCCGGTACGCGCTTGCAGCCGTAAGCCATGACATTCGTTACGGAACAGGCAGCGCACTGTCCATTCTGCGGTGAGCCCATCACGCTGGTTGTCGACGCATCCGCCGGTTCTCAGTCGTATATCGAAGACTGCCAGGTATGCTGCCGGCCCATGATGGTCATGCTTGAGGCCGAGAACGGGGAGTTCGTCTCACTGAACGTCGACTGTGCGAGTTAGCCTGCTTGTCATCCTGCTGTTGCCGTTAGCAGCCAGTGCCGATGTCGTCCTGTCTGAGGGCACGAACCTGTCCGTCGACGTGGCTGACGACGGCCGCATCGTCTTCGACCTGCTGGGCGGGCTGTGGCTGCTGCCCGACAAGAGCAGCGAAGCGCAGGCGCTGGACACCGGACACCTGCGAGTGCTCGCCCCCCGCTGGTCGCCGGATGGTGGAAACATCGCTTTTACTGCGGAGCGCGACGGCCAATCCGTTCCGCACGTCTACGACCTCAGCTCCGCAGCGGTCCGGTCGATAGACGCCCTCCGCCTGCCGGCATCGGACGTCGCCTGGCATCCGGACGGAACCCGACTCACATTCTCTTCTGCCAGATCCGCGGTGGAGGCGGATATTCATGAAGTCGACGTTCACACCGGATTGCATTGGCGGCTGACTTCACTGGCCGGGGCGGAAACCGACCCGGCCTGGTCCGCCGACGGCAGAAACCTCATATACGTACACAATGCCGACGGCGAGTGGACATTGATGTTGCGTCGCTTCGGCGAACCGGATCGAGCCCTCATCGTTTCCGAGCATCCGCTGTCGTCGCCGTCGTGGCGGCCGGACGGTAGCCTGATCAGCTACCTGAAACATGACGGCGAGATCCGGATACACATGCTGATCCTGTCGGATCCGATGCTTGACCGGGAGCTCGTTGCTGACTCGGACATCTTCGACACGCCCGTAGCGTGGAGAGACCGCCAGAACTTTATATACGCCGCGAACGGCTCGATAAAACGCCGCGATTTCAACAGCTGGATTCCGAGGAACGTACCGTTCAGAGCGGAGATAAAGCGTGAGCCGGTTGCAGCGGGCGAAGCAGCAAGCAGAACATTGCCGTCTGTCGACGCGCCGGACAAAGAGTGGGTGCTTCGCGTCGATCGGGCTTATGCAGGCGGCCCGCAGGGTCATGAGCAGTCTGTCGACATCCTGATCCGCGGCGGCAACATCGCGGCGGTAGAACCGCAGCGCGATCGAGGAGCGCTGCCCGTCATAGACCTCGGCGACGTCACGGCCGTCCCCGGATACATCGATGCCTATGCCGCGCTTCCGGACACAGTCGACGAATCACTCGGACCGCTGCTGTTGAGTCTCGGGATTACGACGATGGTCGGCACCAACCCTCGGGTCGACGCGCTGAATTCGGTGTGGTCGGGCGACGTTACGCCGGGACCGCGGCTGCTGTCGTTGCAGCCACTCGACTCGTTCGAACCTGGCGACGAGCCATGGCTGGTGACTATCGACGCCGTCAGCGACAGCGGGAGGATCAGGGACGCCCGGCGCATCGGGGCGGCGCTGCTTGCGGACAGCTGGCAGACCTTCCTGAGCGTCGGCGCCTCGCTGGTCGTCGGGTCACAGTCTTCCCCGGCATCGCCTGCTGGCAACCGTTACAAGGACGTCGCCGTGGCAACGCAGAGGGGACCGTTCCACTTTGTCTCGGCCATGGCCGGGCTTGCGACTCCCGGCGTCGAAACGCTCTATTCCCTGCGGCAGTCAGATCGGCTGGAGCGATACGGCGGAGAATCGCCGAGAGAAGCAGCGACCCTCAGACCCGGTTCGTCCCGGTTGGTGCTCGGTAGCCTGCCGAATCGGTTTCCGCCGGGACTCGCAACGATCGCAGAACTGAAGGCGATGGCGGCATCCGGCCGCACGGGCCACGAGGTGCTGGACGCCGCCGGACGCAACGCTGCCGAGGCGCTCGGGCTGACCGGTCAACTCGGCACCATCGAGGCAGGCGCCGTCGCCGACCTCGTCATCCTCGCCGGTGACCCCCTGCTGCGCGAGGATGCGCTCACGTCGGTCGTTGCCGTCGTCAGAAACGGCCGGTTTTTCAGTGCCGTAGGCCTGATTGATCGTGCGAAATGAAGAAAATGTCGGTTTTTTTGACAATAATTACGCTGACGGGCCTGCGCCGCCACCGCTGACGGTCAGCCAGCGCAGCCTGGGTGTTCGTATTTGGTCGAAATCGCCCACTCGTTTCCTGTCAGATTCATTTTCTTGTTTACATTCCGAGACTTGCAAAGTTATGCGAGGTGAGGCGAGTGTCGACGACCCTATCGAAACGTCGGGTTTCTTTACAAACAGAGCCCCGTTTGGTGGTCCGAATTCTTATACCAATTGCTAAAGCGTTGAAATAGCGCGACACTCAGGGCGCTTGGCACAGGTCTTGCTTTTAAGGCTATGCCCAAGCGAAGTGTAACTGCCATTCGCGGCAAGAAATCGGACAGATACAGGATTTAGACGCCAGAAGAAAAACAACGACAAAAACAAAAAGATCCAGATCCAATAACAATTAGAAACACTGATCCGGCCTCCGAATTCGCAGTTACCTCTTTTGAAAAAAAGAGACATTGGCCCCGCCTCCAGCGGGGCTTTTTGTTGCTGGCGTTCGTACCCCCGCCGTTATCGATCGCCGACTGGCGCTGCCGACCCGGTCTATTCGCCCCACTTGCGGCGCGACAACTCGGGCCTTAGTCTGGCGCTTCACCGAGTGGAGTCCAGAATGAAACGACTAATAGTCCTGCTGTCCGTACTCATCGCTGCTGCCTGCTCGCAGCCGGTCGAACAGGCCGATTACAGCGAGAAGAGCGTGGCGGAACTGCATGATGCAATGCAGCGCGGCGAACTGAGTTCCGAGAAACTCGTTAGCTGGTACATCGACAGGATTGAGATCATTGACCATGCGGGACCCGAGCTGCGATCCATTATCGAACTCAACCCCGACGCGCTGACGATCGCTCGTGCACTGGACGAAGAATGGAAGACGTCTGGCGGACCGAGAGGGCCGATGCACGGCATCCCGGTCATTCTGAAGGCAAACATCGACACGGCCGACAGGATGCAGACGACAGCAGGCTCCCTCGCTCTCGAAGGGCACCAGGCGGCCGAAGATGCCTTTCTCGTCAGCCGGCTAAGGGATGCAGGCGCTGTCATCCTGGGCAAGGCTAACCTCAGTGAGTGGGCGAACTTTCGCTCGAACCGATCGTCGTCCGGCTGGAGCAGCCAGGGCGGACAGACCAGGAACCCCTATGACCCGACTCGCAACCCCTGCGGTTCTTCAAGCGGCAGCGGCGTCTCCGTTTCCGCCAACCTGACCGCCGTCGCCGTCGGGACAGAAACAGACGGTTCCGTCGTCTGTCCGTCGGGCGCCAATGGCATCGTCGGTATCAAACCGACGCTGGGACTAATCAGTCGCAGCGGCATCATCCCGATCGCGCACAGCCAGGACACGGCCGGACCGATGGCCCGGACCGTGCGGGATGCAGCCATCCTGCTGACGGCCATGACCGGCAAGGACCCCAAGGATCCGGACTCGGCGGCATCACGCGATCCGGAAGATTACGCGGCGGGACTCGCAGCTGACGGCCTGCAGGGCAAGCGTATCGGCGTCATCAGCGACTACTTTGGCGCCAACAGCAGTCCCTACATCGACGAGATCCTCGAGGACAGCATTGCCGCCATCGAGGCACAAGGCGCGACCGTGGTACGCGACTTGAGCGTTGACATAGACGCGGCCTATGCCGGCGAACTCCAGGTCCTTTTCTACGAGTTTAAAGCGGACCTGAATGCCTACCTTGCCGACGCCGGCACGGAGCTCTCTTCAATAGACGAGATTATCGAATACAACGAGGCCAACGCCGACAGCGTAATGCCTTTTTTCGGCCAGGAAAGGATGACCGAAGCCGCGAGCAAAGGCGACCTTACCGATGAGGCTTACCTTGATGCGCTGGAAACGAGCCGCGGCGTCACACGTGACGCACTCGATGCCGTTATGGAGGAACACGAGCTGGATGCCTTGATCGCGCCGACGAATAGCCCGGCCTGGAAGACGGACCATGTGAACGGAGACAACTTCTCGGTATCCAGTTCTTCCTACTCGGCGATTTCAGGCTATCCAAACGTGACGGTGCCCGCAGGGTTCGTTTTCGGTCTGCCGGTCGGACTGTCGTTCATCGGCAAACACTGGGAAGACAAGGCACTGATTGAGATCGCCTATGCGTTCGAGCAGGCGACGAAAGCAAGAAAGGCGCCGGATCTTTAAGTCGAGCCCGCTCTCGCCGTCGCCGATCATCGACAGATTGTGCGAACTGGCTCCTTCGAGCCGGGCAACAGCTGTGGCTAAATATCGGGATGTTTCGCGCCATCCGCATTGCCGTGTTGTTGTTCATACTGTTGTTTGTCGGGCTCGACACCTGGCTTACGCAGGCTCGCAGCACTGACTGGGACAACAGCCTTTGGGTCAAGGTGTACCCGATCAACGCGGACGGATCGGAGGCAAGTCGACGTTACATAGAGACGCTGACTGTCAACGATTTCGACGGCGTCGAGGAATTTCTTCGTCGAGAGTCCACTCGCTACGGCAGACCCATTTCGGAACCGGTCAAAATGAGGCTCGGTGAGCCTGTGCGATCACAGCCGCCGTCGCTCGGCCCTGAGCCGAATGTGCTTGATGTGATGTTGTGGTCACTCAAGATGCGGCTCTGGGCGAGCAACGAGACGTCGGATCAGGACAACATCACGCCAGACGTCAGGATATTCCTCCGTTACCACAGCCCGGAGATTCACCTTTCGCTGGAAAACTCTGTAGGTATTGAGAAAGGTATGTTCGGCATCGTCAACGCTTACGCGGGCCGACTCTACCGGGGCAGGAATAACGTCATCATCGCCCATGAGTTTCTTCATACGCTGGGCGCAACCGACAAATACGACCCCGCTACCGGACAGCCGCTGCCGCCTGACGGCCTTGCCGACCCGGAGCTTTCTCCGCTGTACCCGCAGTCGCGAGCCGAAATCATGGGCGGCCGTATCGCACTGGCGGAGAACGACGCCGTCATTCCGAAGAGCCTGAACGATGCGATCATCGGCCCGCTAACGGCGCGCGAGATCGGTCTTTCGAACTAACCGGACGACTGGCCCGCCCAAATTCGCTGCGTTACCCTGCGGCCATGACATCAACCGCCCAACTTCACGCCGAATCGCTGACTGTCAGCGTGCCGGGCCGAACGCTCATCGAAGCTCTCGACCTGTCATTGCACGCAGGAGAATTTCTCGCCGTGCTCGGGCAGAACGGTAGCGGGAAGTCCCTGTGCATGATGACCCTGTGTGGTCTCAGGCCGGCCGCCGGCGGCCGCGTATTGTTGAGTGACCAGCCGATTGACAGCATCGATCGTGCCGCGATCGCAAGGAAATTGTCCCTGCTGCCGCAGATCAGCGAGGACATATTCCCTTCTACGGTACTCGATACGGCGCTGATCGGCCGTTACCCGCATATCGGACGATATAGCTGGGAGTCGCCGCAGGACAGGAGTATTGCCTTGCGATCCCTGCAGATTGTGGATCTCGAGGGTCTCGCCGATCGGGATGTCCTGACGCTGTCGGGAGGCGAGCGCCAGCGGCTTGCCGTCGCCCAGGTACTGACGCAGCAACCCGACATTTTCCTGCTCGACGAGCCGACCAACCACCTTGATCCCCAGCACCAGATCGATGTCATGCGGGTCTTCCGGCAACGCGCCGACGACGGCGCCTGCGTCGCGGCGGCGCTGCACGACGTTAACCTGGCATCGCGCTTCGCCGACCGCTGCCTGTTGCTGTTCGGCGACGGCCGCTGGCGGCTCGGGAAGTGTGATGACGTGCTCGAGGAGAGCACGCTAACCGAGCTGTACGGAACCCCGATGGAACGGGTTCAGTGGCGGGAGAACAGCCTGTTCATAGCGACGGCGAGCTGACGAAACCACGCAGCTGCGCGAGGTATTTCGCGTGCAACGCGGGATTCGCCGCCAGCACCGATCGCGTCGCGAGCGACGGAGCAAAGCCGTTCAGGTCGGTAAATACGCCGCCGGCCTCGGTAACGATGATCGACAGTGCCGCGATGTCCAGGATATTGACGTCAGACTCGATGACGGCCTCAATCTTTCCGGCCGCCAGCAGATGATAGTGATAGAAGTCGCCATAGCCGCGAATGCGATCGGCACGGGCGACGATACCGCCAAGTCGAGACCAGCCCGGGCTGGTTGCCAGTGTCTTCAGGTTACCTGTTGAGACGGCCGCCCGGTCCGGGTCGCCGATGTCGCTGACATTGATGCGTTGTCCGTTCAACCAGGCGCCAGCGCCCTTCTCCGCCCAAGCGAGTTCGTTCATCATCGTGCCGCTGGACACGCCGACGATAATTTCGCCGCGGTGCATCAACGCGATCTGAGTCGAGAAGAAAGGGTACTGCCGGACAAATCCCTTGGTGCCGTCAATCGGATCCACG
>JASJCQ010000008.1 GCA_030065915.1 Woeseiaceae bacterium | reverse complement strand
AAGCTCCATTACGGATTCAGCTAACTTGTTCTCATCCGTCGCGATGACGTAGTCGGCGCCGACATCGGAGATAGACCGCTTCTTCTCGACACCGCGCGTCGCGGCAATAACCGTTGCCCCCTCCGCCTTGGCGATCTGAATAGCCGCTACGCCAACGCTGCTGCTTGCTGCGGTGATCAGCACGACCTGGCCACGCTTCAATCCGCCCACCTCCACCAGCAGACCGTAAGCCGTAACGTAGGGCATCCAGATGGAAGTTCCTTCGATCGGTGACAGGGATTCGTCGTACCGCGCCACCGCAGACGCGGGAAGGATTGCGCTCTCGCCGTAGACACCGTACTGCCCCATGGAGAATGCGGGCACGCTGCTGACGCGTTCGCCGATGGAGAAGTCGTCAACGCCGGCTCCAAGTGCGTCGATGACACCCGAGGCTTCGTAACCCAGCTTGGACGGAAACTCCGGTGTCTCAAGGTATTGCCCTTCGCGGAACATGATCTCGGCCCGATTCAGGCCAATCGCTTCCACGATGATCCGAACTTCGCCGGGGCCCGGCTCCACCAACGCATGATCCTCCAGTTCAAGTACGGAGGCGTCGCCCGTGCGGTGAAAGCGGACAGCCTTTGCCGTTTGCATAGTCATAGCTGGTAATCCTCAGTCTGTTGGACGGCAGAGCGACATAGTCAGGCGACCAGGTGGAACACGGCGTCCATGCCCTGATCACGCAGGGGAACCAGGGCCTGGTACTCGTCCGACTGATACCAGTTCAGGGCGGTGTCTCGATCGGGAAACTTGATAATCGCTTTGAGGCGACGATGCTCACCACCGTTTAAGGCTTCGGTAGAACCCTTCACGATGAATTCCCCATCATGCCGGGCAACCGTGGCGGACGCAGCCGCGGAATATTGTTGAAGTTTTTCCTCGTCCGTAGGTGTCAGGTCTACTACGACAAACGCACTCATATCCGTACTCCTGTGTGAAATGTTGAAGTTGACGCGATCCTAGACTGGTCCAATAATACGAACAACATTCTGTTTTTGAACTCTTTGTTTGTATATATGAACAGTATAAAGATGCTGCCGTCCCTGCTGATATTCGCCAAAGTGGCCAATACGGGATCGTTTACGCAGGCGGCCAGGCTGCTCGGGATGAGCAAATCTGCGGTGAGTCAGCAGGTGAGCCGCCTGGAAGACCGGCTGGGCTCACAGCTACTGCGACGCAATACGCGTGGCCTGTCGGTTACATCGCTGGGAAACCGGCTGTTGCAACGATGCGAACTGCTACAGGACCAGGTTGACCTGGCAATGGTCGAGATGAGCAACGCAGAAAAGACCCCAGCCGGGACCCTGTCGGTTACGTTTCCTCACTCGCTTGAGCACGATGTCGCCGTTCCGGCGGTACGCCAGTTATGCCAGGAGTACCCGGGGTTGGAACCTCGGCTTGTCGTGACCGACGAAAAGCTGGACCTGGTCCGGAACAAGCTGGATGTCGCTATCTTCGGCGGCAAACCTGATGACAGCAGCTACAGAGCGTTGCCAATCGGAACCATGACGGAGATCTGGTGCGCCAGCAGTGAGTACCTGCAGCGCTTTGGCGAGCCCGAAACACTCGGCGATCTGCAACAGCATCAATGGATAGGCACGCCCTGGCAAAAGAACCCCCTGTCTGTCTATCAAGTCTCGGGAAACAGCGCTCCAGAACGCATAAAAATGAAGAGCTACGCGAGGGCGAATACGCTGCCTTGCTCAATCGAACTGGCCAAACAGCACATGGGCTTGATCCTGATCCCTGACATCGTCGGCCAGCCGCTGATTCATGAAAACAGCCTGGTGCGAATACTGAAGCGACTCCGTGGGCCTGAATGGCCCTTCTATTTCATTCACCCTTTCCAGGCGGAAAAGCCGGTGTATATCACGCGATTCCATCAATTGGTCGCGCACTACTTCGCGAAAGCACAGGTGACGACGTAGCTCCTAATCAAGCTGGCAGATAAACGCGGCGTACCACGAGTCGCAGCGTATCCAACGCGGTGTTCCAGGCTCGCACAAAGCAACCAGGAGCGACGGTTTCCTGCCCCGATAGTTATTCGGTGAACTCGGCATTCTTGCCACCGAGTCCCTTGACGATCAGCCAGGTGCCGAAGGTGACCTCGAACAGGAAGACGGGCAGCGTGGCGATCAGGCCAATGTCGATACCCAGAATCGCGAGCGTGGATGCCGTCCCGAGAAGCAGGTAGCCACCGAATCCCAAAAGCGTGAGCAATCGCGGAATCAGTTTTCCGACGAATAGGACGTAGCAGAGGAACAGGCTGCCGAAACCGAGAAAGATCATCGCGACGTTGTACGCGTACCAGTTCTGATTGACAGCATGATCCGCCAGCTCCCGCAGGTAGATACTAGTTTCCGAACCGGCCTGGACAAAAGCCTCACCGATTGATGGAAGCGACAGCAAGCTAATAACGCCAAGGAGGAGAATGACAGCTTCGACGATTCGGATCACCAGATAGCCGACGGCAGGCACACTGAAATCTCGACGAAGCAAGTGGAACGCTAACACGCCAATGCCTGCAACCGAGAGACAGTTCACCACCATGAAAACCGCAGCCAGGCGCAGGTGCGTGTCGCGCGCGACAAGTTGCGCCAGGTAGTCGTCCGCTCCGATGATGGAAACCATCAGTCCGTTCGAGGCGATGGCAGCCACCATGGCAACAAGGAAAAGG
Organism: Woeseiaceae bacterium; assembly: GCA_030065915.1. Lineage (GTDB taxonomy): Bacteria > Pseudomonadota > Gammaproteobacteria > Steroidobacterales > Woeseiaceae > UBA1847. The sequence continues at coordinate 239,379 of JASJCQ010000008.1, read as the reverse complement.
CTGCCTGTCCAGGCAATAGCCGCTCGTTCAGTCATAGTGCACGCTCAGTCATAGGCGGCCCACAGCTCGAGTAGCCGCCGGGTGTCAGGGTAAGAAACGGGCCGCGCGATCCGGGTCAAGACGCAGCGAGTCGCGAGACTCTCAGTATTCCGTTGACACGTCAATGTGACGGTGCGCCATGCTTCATTGCGGATCAGCTAAGGCAAGCGCTCTTGACGTCGCAAAAAAAGGCCGCGAGTTCAGGCTGAACTCACGGCTCTTCTACTTTCTTCGCGTCGACTGTTGACTGGGTTTGTCTGTTGCTGAGTCCGCTAGCGTGTCGACGGTGACCGAAGCTGGTTACTAGTCTGTCTGTTCCCGCCAGGCCTCACCCGCACTTCGAATCGCCGCAGGCCAGGCAGGTCATGCAACCGTCCATCATGATGACGGCCACCGTGTTGCACTTCGAACACAGTTGCGCGCCTTCCGGATACTCGCTCGTCGAGAACGCATCCTGCTGCTTGCTCGCCTCCTCGAACTCGGCCCGTTTCTGCTCGATGATCTTCAGCTGGTGCTCGCTCAGCTCGGGTTCGGCCAGCATGCCGATCATCGTCAGGTGCTTTTCTACGATGTAGCCGAGCTCGGCGATAATCGAGGGCATGAACTTGCCGCCAGGCTGCCAGTAGCCGCCGCGCGGATCGAAGACCGCTTTCAGCTCGTCAACGAGGAAGGTCACGTCGCCACCCTTGCGGAAGACGGCGGAGATGATTCGTGTCAGCGCCACGATCCACTGGTAGTGATCGAGGTTCTTCGAGTTAATGAAGATCTCGAAGGGCCGGCGCTTCTCGTGCTCGGTGCCTTCGTTGAGGATGATGTCGTTGATCGTTACGTACATGGCGTGATCCGACACCGGCGTCTTTACCTTGTACGTCGAGCCGATCAGCATCTCCGGACGCTCGAGCTTCTCGTGCATCCGGATGACTTCGGCGCGATCGCCCCCGCCCTCGCGCTTCAGCTCGGGCTTCGCGGGCTTCTCTTCTGCGTCCGGCTGCTTGACCGCGTAGCCGACAATTTTTCGCTCGATTTTCGTTGTCATTGTCTTTGTTCCTCAGCCGCCCCTGGCGGCTTGATCTGTCCCGGTCAGGGCTGTCTGTTAAAAGCCCCGCCTAGAATTTTCCGTAGTAGCCTTCCTTGAGTGCGTCGAACAGGTTAGCCGCGGTGTGAGATTCACCGTCGTACATGACCTCTTCGTCGCCTTTGAGCTCCACCGTGCTGCCATCGTCCAGCGTGAACGAGTAGACCGTGTTCTTCAGGTCCTTCTCTTTGACGAGAACGCCCTGGAATGCCTCCGGGTTGAAGCGGAAGGTCGTGCAGCCCTTCAGGCCCTGCTTGTACGCATACAGGTAAATGTCCTTGAAGTCGTCGTAGGCGTAGTCCGTCGGGACGTTGGCCGTCTTCGAGATCGACGAGTCGATCCACTTCTGCGCCGCCGCCTGGATGTCGACGTGCTCCTTCGGGTTGATGTCGTCTGCCGTGATGAAGTAGTCCGGCAACGTGTTTTCGGACGCGCCGTCGACACCGGCCGGCATCGCATCCTGGTTGACCAGCTCGCGGTAGGCGAGCAGCTCGAACGAGAAGACGTCGACTTTTTCTTTGGTCTTCTTGCCCTGTCGGATAACGTTGCGGAAGTAGTGGTGCGCGAAGCTCGGCTCGATGCCGTTGCTCGCATTGTTTGCCAGCGACAGCGAGATCGTGCCCGTCGGCGCGATGGAGCTGTGATGCGTGAATCTCGCGCCGACTTCGGCCAGTTCGTCGACCAGCTCCGGCACCTCCGCGGCGACGCGCTGCATGTAGCGGCTGTACTTGGCGTGCAGGATACGGCCAGGCACCTTGTCACCGATCTGGTAGCCATCGGCCGACATCTCCGGCCGGCGTCTCAGCATCTCTTCGGTGACCTCGAAATGCTCGTTCATGATCGGGGCCGGGCCCTTTTCCTTCGACAGCTCGAGCGCCTCTTCCCAGCCGGCAAGCGCCAGCTCGCGGGAAACTCTCTCTGTGAATTCGACGGCTCGCTCTTCGCCGTACTTCATCCGCAGCATCGTGATCGTCGAACCGAGGCCAAGGAAACCCATGCCATGACGGCGCTTGCGCATGATTTCGTTGCGCTGCTGCGGCAGCGGCAGGCCGTTGATCTCGACGACATTATCCAGCATGCGCGTGAACACCTTGACGACCTTCCGGAACATGTCCCAGTCGAACTCGGCGGCATCCGTGAACGGGCTGACGACGAATCGTGTCAGGTTAACCGAGCCCAGCAGGCATGAACCGTAGGGCGGCAGCGGCTGCTCGCCGCAGGGGTTGGTTGCGCGGATATTCTCGCAGAACCAGTTGTTGTTCATCTCGTTGACCTTGTCGATCAGGACAAAGCCGGGCTCGGCGAAATCGTAGGTGCTCGCCATGATGATGTCCCAGACGCGGCGGGCCGGCATCGTCTTGTAGATCTTGCACGCAACCAGGCCCTTCGAATCGGTAACGTAGTTGCCGGGCTCCGGCCAGTCACGCCAGACAAACTGGCTGACGTCCGCGATATCGAGGCCGTCGTCGTCGACTTCCTTCTGCGAGACGGGGAACGCGAGTTTCCAGTCCTTCTCGTTGATAACGGCCTGCATAAACTCGTCGGTGATCAGCAGCGACAGGTTGAACTGACGAAGACGGCCATCTTCGCGCTTGGCTCTGATGAACTCGATGACGTCCGGGTGACCGATATCGAAGGTGCCCATCTGCGCGCCCCGGCGTCCGCCAGCCGATGACACCGTGAAGCACATCTTGTCGTAGATATCCATGAACGACAGCGGCCCTGACGTGTAGGCGCCGGCGCCCGTGACGTATGCGCCTTTCGGGCGCAGCGTCGAGAACTCGTAGCCGATGCCGCAGCCTGCCTTGAGCGTCAGGCCTGCCTCGTGGACCTTATTCAGAATGTTGTCCATCGAATCGCCGACCGTACCTGACACGGTGCAGTTGATTGTCGACGTTGCCGGCTTGTGCTCGCGAGCACCCGCGTTCGACATGATCCTGCCCGCCGGAATCGCCCCGCTTCGCAGCGCCCACAGGAACTCTTCATAGAAGTATTCCTGTTTAGAGTCAGCTTCGACCTTCGACAGTGCCTCGGCGACGCGGCGATACGTGTCGTCGATCGTCTGATCGATCTGCTCACCGTCTTTCGACGACAATCGGTATTTCGAGTCCCAGATGTCCAGTGAGGCTGGCTGGAATTCGATGTCGTTGACGGTGCTGGCGTTCAAATGGACTGCGGACTTCATTTCCGTGCGTTCTCCCCTGTTGCGCCGCTTGCGGGCGCAAATAATTCGTTAGATTTCAACAGCGAAAGGAACCCCCCCGCAACACATCCAACTGTGCCGCGGAAGCCAGAAGTGGCTCCGAAAACCCTGCTGAGAAGACACAAGATGTTGTGTCCGATGGGTGTAGAGATTATGCCCCGTAGACGCGTGTGTCAAGCATTAACGGAAATTTTTACATTGTCCGTTTATATAGAAAAAACAATACTTTATACGATTCATGGAACAATTTGGTTTAAAATTCACAAAAAAATTGTGACACTTTTGCTACACGGGCCGATCACTACATCTAGTGGCTGTTACGTTATGTAGAAACATGGTCTTTTTTGGCCAAATAGCGCCCGAATCAGCCTCTTGAATTGCGTTCCGGCAGGCCCAAAATCGAGCGATATCTAAGCTTATCAGTGCCCGGGAACGGGCAAGGACATTGGGAGAATGACGATGAAATTGACACGATTTGAGCCTTTCCGGATCGCCGATCTGCTGCATAACGATCTGGGCCGGACGGGCACCGCCTCGGGCTGGCAGCCCGCAACCGACATCATCGAATACAAGGACGCGTTCCTCGTCAGGCTGGACCTGCCGGGTGTCGAGTCCTCCGCGATAGAGATCAGCACCGACAAGGGCATCCTGAGCATCTCGGGCGAACGCGCTGCATTCGAGAACAGTGAAGAAGCAACGTTGACCCGGCGCGAACGCGCAAGCGGTCGCTTCGACCGGCGCTTTTCGCTGCCGGAAATGGCCGACGTCGACGCCATTCGGGCCCAGAGCAAGGACGGTATCCTCGAGGTACGGATTCCGAAGATTCCTGAGGTCCAGGCACGCAAGATCACGGTCGAGGCCGCCTGACGGGCAGCCGGACCGGCGGCCGGGCACAGGCCGCAGACCGCATTGACCGGTCGATACGGTGCCTCCCGGGCCGGAACTTCGGCCCGGGGCAAGTGTCGACCCCCTAACAGCCTATAATCAGGCAAAGCGCTGGAAGCGCTCGCTACTGTTTCGGAGAACGTAAATGAAGAACATCCGTTTACACATGGCTGCCGCTCTGTTGATCCTGTCAACAGCGGTATGGGCAGGCATACCGGCATCGATAAATGGCAAGGAAATGCCCAGCCTCGCGCCGCTGGTGGAGGAAGTGTCCCCCGCCGTTGTAAACATCCGCGTCAGCCAGGTCGTATCGCAACGCAACCCGCTCGGTGACGACGCATTCCGCCGGTTCTTCGGCCTGCCGGATGCTCCGCCGGGCCGTTCGCGCGAAGTCGCCAGCGCGGGCTCCGGTGTGATCGTGGATGCGGAAAACGGGTACATCCTGACCAACCACCACGTGGTCGAGAATGCCGACGAGATCCAGATATCCCTGCGTGACGGTCAGGTCTTCGACGCAGAAATCGTCGGTTCTGACCCGGCCACCGACATTGCCGTCATCAAGGTCGATGCCGATGGCCTGAAAGAAATGCCGATCGGCGACTCGGATGAAGTTCGGGTCGGCGATTTCGTACTCGCGATCGGTAATCCCTTCGGGCTGAGCCACACGGTGACGTCCGGCATCGTCAGCGCACTCGGTCGAATGGGCATCAGCCGGGATGGTTACGAGGACTTCATCCAGACCGACGCGTCCATTAACCCGGGTAACTCGGGCGGCGCGCTGGTCAACATGCGGGGCGAGCTCGTGGGCATCAACTCGGCGATCATCAGCCGCACCGGCGGCAACGTGGGCATCGGTTTCGCTGTCCCCTCCGAGATCGCACAGTCAATCATGCGTCAGCTCCTGGACTTCGGTGAGATCCGTCGGGGCCTGCTCGGCGTCTCTATCCAGTCGGTGGACGCCGAGGCAGCCAGGGCGCTCAACACGCTCAACACGGATGTCACCAGCGGCGCCGTCATTACCAGCGTCGAGTCCGGCTCCGCCGCCGAAAAGGCCGGGCTGGAACTGGGCGACATCATCATCGGGGTCAACGACGAGAAGATCGATGGCGCTGCGAAACTGCGTAATACGATCGGCCTGATGCGCTCCGGCGACGAGGTCGACATCACGTTCATTCGTGACGGCGATCGACGCAACGCGACGACCGCGCTCGGCCAGCAACAGATCGTACAGACGGTCGGCGCCGCGATTCACCCGGGCCTTGTCGGCGCGCAGTTTGCGAACGGCTCCGTAACGGCTGCCGGGACCGGTGTCGAGGTGATCTCAGTTGAGGCCGGCAGCCCGGCGGCCCAGCGAGACCTGCGGGCAGGCGACGTCATCAAGGCCGTGAATCGCCGGGCCGTGCGCAACCTCGCCGAGCTCAACGAACGAGCCGAGGGGCAAACGATTCTGTTCCTGCTGGTGCAGCGAGGCGACCGCTCGCTGATGCTGCAATTCCGCTAGGAAACGGCTCAGGGCCTGGCATCTCGTGCCAGGCCCTCCAATTCGGCGTTCCTTTGATCGACGTCATAGCCGCCGATGCGTGTCACCTCGGAAAAAAAACAGTCGAAGTCGCCGCCACATTGCGCCAGCAACGCCTTGAAAGCGGGTACGAGCGACTCATAGAGCGCCAGCGGTACCAGCTTCGCGTTGTTCAGGTCCCCCACCAGCCAGTGGCGAGCCGGTAAGCCACTTTCCTCGAGGCGGGCTGCAACAGCCGCCGACAGGTCATCAAAGATCGCCTGCTTGCTGCGGCGCATCTGCTCCGTGTCTGAACCCGCGTACACGACGGCCAGTTCGGCTCTCGTCTCGTCGACCAGTTCGAAGATGTCCTTTTCGAGCGCCTTGCGTCGATGGAAACTGGCCAGCCGCTCGCTCTCACCCCGGCTGGCAAGCCAGCGCTCGAGTCCGGCCTCTTCGACCGCCGTCGCAAACGACTCGTTAAACGTCGTGTCATCCTTGATGTAGATCACCTGGTGCGCGAGCTCGTGAAAGAGAACGCCTATCAGATGCACGTCGTCCCAGGCCATCATCGTGTTCAACACGGGGTCGTTGAACCTGCCCAGCGTGGAATACGCGGCCACGCCGCCCATTGCGACGTCGTAGCCGTCTTCTTGCAGATCCTCGACCTTTCGGCGTGCCGTGTCGTTGTTGAAGTAGCCGCGGTAGGCCACGCAACCGACGATCGGGTAGCACCAGGTCCTGGGCTCCATGGAGAACTCTTCGGTCGCGAAGAGATTCCACAGTACCTGTTGTCGGCCGAGGTCCGCATAGCTTCTGTAGCTGTCGTTATCCGGTAGCTTCAGCTCCGTTATCGAGAACTCGCGCGCCTCGGTCACGAGCCGGAGCCGTCGCGCGAGTTCCGGCTCCGTCGATGCGTCTTCGAGCACCTGGTCGATCGGCTCTCGCTTGCTCATCAGGTCGATATGCCCTTTCGCCGCCTGCATGTAGTAACAGCCGGAGAGGCACCCGCAGGCAACGAGGACTGAGATCGCTTTCAAATTAGACACAGGCAAGCTTTGCTAGACTCCACGCATGCAAGTTTACCTCGTTGGTGGCGCCGTTCGTGATGCAGAGCTCGGACTGCCGGTCGCAGAACGCGACTGGTGCGTCGTGGGCAGTACGCCTGAAGAAATGATCGCGCTCGACTACCGACCCGTCGGCAAAGACTTCCCGGTGTTCCTGCACCCCGAGACCGGCGAGGAATACGCGCTGGCGAGAACGGAACGGAAGACCGCCGCCGGCTATCACGGCTTTGCCTTCAATACGTCACCGGACGTATCCATCGAGGACGACCTGAAACGGCGGGACCTGACGATCAATGCACTGGCAGAGGACGAAGACGGTCAGCTCATCGATCCGTATGGTGGGCTCGACGACATCAGGAACAAGACGCTTCGACACATCTCTTCGTCGTTCTCTGAGGACCCCGTGCGCGTCCTGCGAGTGGCCAGGTTTGCTGCCAGGTTTCGTCACCTGGGCTTTCGCGTGGCTGACGAGACGATGAGTCTGATGCGCGAAATGGTTGAGAACGGCGAGGTCAGTGCATTGGTGCCAGACCGGGTCTGGAAAGAAACCGAGAGCGCGCTCCGTGGCCGCGATTGCCGCGTGTTTTTCGAAGTCTTGCGCGACTGCGGTGCGCTCGCCGTCATCTTCCCGGAGGTCGAGCGCCTGTTCGGCGTTCCGCAGACGAAGGATTGGCACCCCGAGATCGACTCGGGACTGCATACGATGATGGTGCTGGACCAGGCGGAGCGCCTGTCAGCCGATGGCGACGTGCGTTTCGCCGCGCTGGTTCACGACCTGGGCAAGGGCACGACGAGAGCCGCAGACCTGCCATCACACCCCGGCCACGAACAACGAGGTAAGAAGCTTGTGGACAAGATGGCAGAGCGCTTGCCGATTCCGAAGGCCTATCGCGAACTCGGGAAACTCGTCGCGAATTATCACCTGCACTGCCACCGCGCCTTTGAACTGCGCGCTGACACCGTGCTGCGCGTCATCGAGGCCGCCGACGCGTTTCGTCGCCCGGAACGCTTCGAGAAGTTCCTTGTCACCTGCGAAGCGGACGCGCGTGGCCGCAAGGGGCTCGAGGACAGGGACTATCCCCAGGTGGACTACTTGAGGCGCGCCTTCGCGGCAGCGAGGGACGTCGACGCAGCGGCCATCGCCAGCGAATTCGCGGGCGAGGATATCCCGGGCAGGATCAGGCGCGCCCGCGTCAACGCAATTGCGCCCATCCGGGACGAGGTCAGACGAGCACGTAGAGGATGACGGCTGCCAGCACGAGTCGGTAGATCGCGAAAGGCAGCAATCCGATCTTCGTCACGACCCGCATGAAGAAGTCGATGCTGATATAGGCGACGATCGCCGAGACTATGACGGCAACGAAGAGCTGCAGCCAGGGCACGATTGCGTCGCCCATGATCAGCGAACCCAATTCATAAACAGTAGCCAGCAGGATCACGGGGACCGATAGCAGGAACGAGAAGCGGGCCGCGTCCCGGCGATCGAAGCCCAGGATTCGTCCGGCCGTGATGGTCACGCCGGAGCGCGATGTGCCGGGGACCAGCGCCAGCGCCTGCGCGCAACCGATGACGATGGCGTCTTTCAGCGTCACGTCACTGACGGCACGGTCCCGCCTGCAGAGCTTGTCGGCCAGCACCATCAGGATGGCGTAACCGGCGAGGGTGAACACGATGACCGACGGGCTCCGAAGGTTGGTCTCGATCCAGCCGGCGAGTGTCAGGCCGGCCGCAGCCGCGGGTATCGTGCCAAGACCGATAGCGAGTGCCATTCTCGATTCCGGCGTGTCCTGTCGAAAACCCACCACCTGGAGTCCGCCGCGAACGAGGGCCACGATGTCGCCCCAGAAATACGCGCAGACGGCGAGCAGTGAGCCAAAATGCACGGCAACGTCAAAGGCGAGTCCCTGGTCGCTCCAGCCGAACGCGACCGGGACGAGCACCAGGTGGCCCGAGCTCGAGATCGGAAGAAATTCACTGATGCCCTGCACGATCGCAAGCACGACAACTTGTAGCCAGGTCATTGAGGGTGTTCCTTCAGAGACGCCTTAGAGCGTGTGAGTTATGTCCATCATCGTCAGGGCGTCCGGCGTTCGAACGTTGCCTTTGACCAGCCCGAGGCACTTGACGTGTTCGCCCATCTCGCCGGGCAGCGTCAGCGTCTTTACCGCCGACGCCAGCTCGAGCTGTTTGTCCAGCGGCGCATCCTGCATCAACTCGAGCTCTGCGTCGAGCCCGCCGGCCATCAGAAAGTGGGCCTGTGTCACATATCCACCAATTTCTGCGCCCGCGGTCACCGCCGCTTCGGCGACCAGCGAGAAGTCGACCCATGCCGTGATGTCCTGGATGCCCGGGTAGACCAGCGGGTTGCTGTGAGCGTGGTGCCTGAAATGACAGCGCAACCAGCCTCCATCGCGATCCGGCGCATAGTAGGCATCGCGCCCAACGCCGTAGTCGAAAAGGAAGATAGCGCCTTCCCGCAGACCGTTGACGAGGCTCGCGGTCCAGTCGAAAGCGGCCGTGCAGATCTCTGACGTGAAGCCTTCCGGCAGCGTCGTCCCGAGATCCGATTCAATGCGAGAAACGGCTTCGGTGAGCACCGATGGCGCCGGCGCCGTCGTCAGCACGAAACGGTCTCCATCGGTAGTCACGCGCTGCTGAAACACGACGCCATCCCGAATTTCGAATCGCTCCACCGGCAGCGCATCCAGCACCTCGTTCGCAAGAATCACACCGTTGAACGACCCTGGTATTTCGTCGATCCATCGGAAGCGGTCGACGTCGGACGGCAGTCGCTCGGCGATTCGCCGTTGTTGCCGCTCGCGAAGATCCGGCGACACCTCAAGAATAAGGTAGTGCTCGGGCGCCTCGCCCATCGCTTTCAGCCTGCCGAATACCTCTGCCGCCATCGCCCCGCTGCCGGCGCCGAACTCGAGTACGTCAGGTTTCTCCAGTTGTTCGAGCACGGCCGCCACCTGGCGCGCGAGCACGCGCGAGAATACTGGCGAGATCTCCGGCGCCGTCACGAAGTCGCCGCCCGCACCGAATTTGCGACTGCCCGCGGCGTAGTAGCCGAGTCCCGGCGTGTACAGGCAGGCGTTCATGAATTGTGCAAAGCTTAAGCTGCCCTCCGCCATCGCCTCGCGGAGGAAAACCGCGCAACGCTCACTGTGCGCCAGGCTTTGTTCGTCAGGAATCGGCAGCGGTTGCATCAGATCATCAATGTCCACGAGAATGAAACGCCAGTTAGCTACGGAAAGCCCTGAATGTCCGAACCCAGGAATCTCGACGGCAAAGTCGCGCTCGTTACCGGCAGCGCCCTTCGTGTTGGCGCCGCGATTGTACGCGAACTTCACCAAGACGGTGCCAGCGTCGCCATTCACTACCGAAGCTCGAGCGCGCCAGCCGATGCGCTCGCCGCCGAACTGAACGAGCTGCGAGACGGATCCGCCAGGACGTTCCAGGCGGACCTGCTCGACACCCCGAAAATCGCCGCGCTTATTGAATCTGTCGCCGCCTGGAAAGGTCGGCTGGATACCGTCGTCAACAACGCGTCGAGTTTCTATCCGACGCCTCTCAATGAGATTACCGAGGACGCCTGGGAAGACCTGGTGGGCAGTAACCTGAAGGCGCCGCTGTTCGTCGCCAAGGCCGCAGTGCCCCACCTTCGCGAGACACAGGGCTCACTGATCAACATCGTCGACATACACGCGCAACGCCCGTTAAAGGACCACCTGATCTACGGGCCCGCCAAGGCGGGGCTCGCGATGCTTACGCGATCGCTGGCCAAGGACCTTGGACCGGAGATTCGCGTCAACGGCGTATCGCCCGGTGCCATATTGTGGCCTGAGGGCGGCATGGCAGACTCGGCCAAGGCCTCCATCCTCGAGCAGATTCCGCTGAAGCGGACAGGCGGGCCGGAAGACATCGCCGGTTGCGTGCTTTACCTGGTGCGTGACGCCGACTACGTGACCGGCCAGATCATCGCCGTCGACGGTGGTCGGTCCGTGGGTTGGTAGCGCGGCAATAGCGATGCACCAGTCAATCGTTCACATGGCACTCGTTGTTCGCGACTACGACGAGGCGATCGAGTTTTACACAAAAACTCTGCGCTTTACGTTGGTAGAGGACACCTATCAGCCCGAACAAGACAAGCGGTGGGTCGTCGTAGCTCCACCCGGGTCCGAGGGCGCAACGCTTTTGCTGGCCCGGGCGTCAACGCCTGAGCAGGAGCAGTTCATCGGTAACCAGGCAGGCGGTCGAGTGTTCCTGTTCCTGAACACCGACGATTTCTGGCGCGACTACGACGAGATGGTCGCGCGCGGCGTCAAGTTCGTCAGGGAGCCGAAAACGGAGTCCTACGGCATCGTTGCCGTATTCGAGGATCTGTACGGCAACCTGTGGGACCTGCTGCAGTTGAATCGGACCGTATAGCCCGACCGCACTACCAGGCGTCGAGGTACTCGCGCTTCGGCGCGCCGCGCAGATCGGGCCTCGGCGGCACGAACGGCTGCGCACCCGGCTTTGTCGGGTCGGCCGGGATCGCGGTCACCGGGCAGCCACCGGACGCGAGGTATTCCAGGGCCGCGATGACGTTCGGATCCTCGTCGGCGCCGACCGGCACATTGAGATCGTCGACGGCAGCGCAGTCGACGGGCAGGCCGTCGAAGTAATCGCCAAAGCCATCGGCGTTGACGGTCTGGAAGGTTGCGGGACGAAGGACCTGGTCACAGAATGAAAAGCCCTCCTGCCCTACCGGCTTGCCGAAGGTGTTGGTGCCGATAACGCCTACGTCGCCCATGACGTACGGTTCGAGAGAGTTAGGCACAAGCTCGCTTGCCGACGCCGTGCCTCGACTCGCGATGATGGCGAGCCTCGACAGGTCCACCGACGCGCCGCGACGCGAGAAGCGCTCGATGCAGTTCTCGGCATTGGCGCAAACAACGGGTGTTCGGTCGGCATTGAACAGGGTCTCGGAGAAGATGAGGCCGTCGTTGTTGAAGCCCCCGAGAAGATCACCGAGCAGCTCTGCCGTACTGACCAGGCCACCGCCATTGAAGCGCAGATCCAGCACAACCTCGTTGACGCCGGCGAGTCGAAACGCGTTGAACGCCTCATCCAGCTGCGCGTTCGCGGAACTGATGAACGTGTACAGCTCCACATAACCCACCTGGCGGCCACCGCCTGCGTCGATGATCCGGAACTGGGGCACGGGATCGATATCGACGATACCCTGGGACACACTGACGGTGAATTCGTTTCCGTCCGGCTCGCGCATCGTGAAATCCAGCGGCGAAAGACCGAAAACGGCACCCAGGCCCTCATTGGCCTCGATGTCGGCAATCGTCCTGCCGTTGATCAACAGAATCTGCTGACCGCGACGCAGTCCACCGTCCCACGCCGGGCTATCGACGAACACTCGAGACAAGCGCAGGTCATTGGCGGCGACGAATCGCGAACTGAAGCCGAAGCCTTCGAACTGGCCCTCCAGGAACGCCTGTTCGTCACTGGCAGACCGCAGGAAGCTGAATCGGTCGACCGGCTGGAACGTCGTCAGGAACGCAAGAAGGTCGCCGGGGGTTGCGAAGCTGTCGATATTGACGTCGGCCGGCAGCAGGTTGTTCCAGAGGTAGACGTCGCGCATCGTGTCCAGCACGAACTGCTTTTGTCCGGTGATGGAGCAGGAGTCATCGGCGACCGGTTCAGGGGCGCTGGAGCCGCCACCGCCGCCGCAGGCGGTCAGCAATGCTGCAAAGCACAGAACGAGCATCCGTTTCATTCGAGCCTCCATTTGGTGTTTAACCCTTTCTACCGCGTTTAGTCCGGATCCAGGGCAACCTCGGTCAGTGGCTGACTATCCTGGTCGAAACCCTGCCAGTGCTCGAGAAACGTGCGGCCGGTTTCCGGGTGGCGAACATCAGGGGCGATGTCGGCCAGGGGTCTTAGTACGTAGGCATATTCAAGCACATCCGTGCGCGGCAGGCGAATGGGCGGCCCGTCCGTGACGAGATCGCCGGCCAGCAGCAAATCGATGTCCAGGGTTCGGGACGAGAAGCGCTCTTCGTTGCGCTGGCGGCCGGCAAGGCGATGTATGTCCTCCAGCTCGTCACGTAGGGTTTCGGGGTCCGCATCGCTCTCGGTCGAAACGACGAGATTCAGAAAATCGTCGCCGTCGAACCCTACCGCGGCGCTCTGATAAGTCGGGCTTATGACAAGTTCGCCAAAGCGTCGGCGGAGCTCGTCGAGCCCGAATCGCAGGTTCCGCTGCGGGTCTACATTGCTGCCAAGGCCCAGGTAGATCGTCGTCATGTGCCAAAGTCCGGGCTTCGTTGGCGCTAGCGCTCGCCGCGCTCGATCAGGACGCCGACGTCTCGCGACCCGCGAATTGCACCCGGCTTGTTCAGCTTGACGCGGACCCACGGCACGTCGAACTCGTTCAGGATGATCTCGGCGATCTTCTCCGCCAGGGTTTCGACCAGTTCGAACGAGGAGTCCTCGACAAACTGCTGTATGCGCTTGGCCACTGCCTTGTAGTTCAGCGTGTCCTTGACGTCATCCGAGCTGGCCGCCTTGCGAATATCGGCACCCATGTCGAGATCGATGACCACCGTCTGCCTGATGGCCTTTTCCCACTCCCAGATACCGATCGTCGCGTCGATCTTCAGCCCATGCAGATAGATGATGTCCATGCGTTCTGTCCTTTTTGTTCTCGATTCACGGGCTCGCCGGCGGCAGAAGGCCGTCTAGCGGCCATCGTGCCTGCGCCCGGATTGACCCGGCCGGAGCCGCGTCGGCCAGCCGCAGTGCACCCGCCATCGCAATCATCGCACCGTTGTCGGTGCAGTACGCGAGCCGGGGATAGTACACGTCGCCATCGAAACGCCGCTTGATCTCAGCTCGCAACAGTTGGTTGGCACCGACGCCGCCGGCGACAACGATTCGGTCGAGCCCACGGGCGGATGCGGCTTTGACGGCCTTACCCACCAGCGCGTCAACCGCCGCTCGCTGAAACGAGGCGGCAATATCGGCTCGCCGGGCGTCGAACTCACCGGAGCCCTTCAGCCGGCGAATTTCCAGGATGACTGCAGTCTTGAGGCCGCTGAAACTGAAATCAAACCCCGGTTTGGAAAGCATCGGCCTCGGAAACGCAAACGCGTCTTCGTTGCCATCCCTCGCCAGCTCCGCGAGCGCTGGGCCGCCCGGGTAGCCCAGGCCGAGGACCTTGGCGGTCTTGTCGAAGGCCTCCCCTACGGCATCATCGAGCGTTGACCCCATCAGCTCGTAGCGACCGAGTCCTTCGACGGCGATCAGCATGGTGTGACCGCCCGAGACCAGCAGCGCGAGGAACGGGAATTTCGGCGGCTCTTCTTCCAGCATCGGCGCGACGAGGTGGCCCTCCATGTGGTGCACCGGGATGACCGGGCACCCCCAGGCGAGGCCGAGGCCGTTCGCCATACCGCTGCCGACCATCAGGGCCCCGACGAGGCCCGGTCCGGCGGTGTAGGCAATCGCGTCCGGCTTGTCGATGCCGGCATCCTCCAGCACCGACTCAAGCATCGGCAGCAGCCGTTTCAGGTGGTCCCTCGAGGCGATCTCGGGCACGACGCCACCGTAGACAGCGTGCAGATCGACCTGGCTGTGCAGTGCGTCGGCGAGGAGGCCCCTGTCGGTGTCGTAGACGGCGACACCGGTCTCGTCGCAGCTGGATTCAATACCTAGGACAATCATGGACGCGGATCATACAGGATTCGCGGGTACTCGCGGCCCGCCCGGATCGGCCTGCGAGACCATCCAGGGAGCCCGAAAATCGGTGTTTTGGGCTTTGCAAAGTCCGGGCCCAGTCGTTACAATGCGCTGCTGTTCCCGGCCCGGTGCCGGGTTTCTTTGTATTTGGACTTAAAGAACTGCAACGTATGCCAAGTGTTCGCGTAAAAGAAAATGAGTACTTTGACGCTGCCCTGCGCCGCTTCAAGCGCGCCTGCGAGAAGGCAGGAGTCTTGACGGAACTGCGCCGTCGTGAGTTTTACGAGAAGCCGACGCAGGAGCGCAAGCGCAAGAAGGCGGCTGCCGTAAAACGCCACCTGAAGCGCATTTCCCGCGAAGAATCCAAGCGCAAGCGCCTGTATTAATCGCGTACTCACTCCCCGCACAAACGACCTCACGCCCGTGAGGCCGCTACCGTCAAGGCCACCCACATGTCACTGAAAGGCGCGATTGCCGACGACATGAAGACCGCGATGAAAGCCGGCGACAAGGATCGGCTCAAGGTCGTGCGCCTGATTCTGGCTGCTATCAAACAGGTCGAGGTCGATACGCGGAATGAGCTCGACGATGCAGCCGTGCTGGGCGTCATCGAAAAAATGGTCAAACAGCGGCGCGACTCCGTCGAGCAGTTCACGAAGGGTGGACGGACCGATCTCGCCGACATCGAAACGGCTGAAATAGCCGTGCTGGAAACCTACCTGCCGGAACAACTGGACGATGCCCAGATCGAGGCAATCGTCAACGAAACGATCAGCCAGACCGGCGCCGAGTCGATTCGCGACATGGGCAAGGTCATGGGCGCAATCAAGGCCAGGGTGGCGGGTCAGGCGGACATGGGCGTCGTCGGCGCCAAGGTCAAAGCGCGCCTGGCAGGCTGACCCCACACTGGCAGCGCGCGTCGAACGCGCTTATGCTTGGAAAATAAAAGGAAGCGGGGCTCCCGTCCCTGTTTCTGCAAAAGAATAAGACTGGCAAGACCCACATTCACGGAGCTGGCGTTTATACACAATGGCAGGACGCATTCCGCAGGACTTCATCGATGATCTGATCGCAAGAGCAGATATCGTCGAGGTCGTCGGACGGCGTGTGGAATTGAAGAAGGCCGGACGGGAATTCAAGGCCTGCTGCCCGTTCCACGACGAGAAAACACCGTCGTTTACGGTGAGCCCGCATAAGGGCTTCTACCACTGCTTCGGCTGTAACGCTCACGGCACGGCGGTCGGCTTTCTGATGGAACACGACCATATGAGCTTCGTGGAAGCGATCGAGAGCCTTGCCGGCCAGATGGGTGTGGAGGTTCCGCGGGACGAGAGCGACCAGCCCGCGCGACGATACGACGAGCTATTTACGTTGATGAGCAATACGCAACAGCACTGGCAGAATCGGTTGCGCGAGCACGCGCCCGCTGTCGCCTACCTGAAGGAGCGCGGCGTGGATGGCGCCACGGCCAAGCGTTTCGGCATCGGCTATTCGCCGGACGGCTGGAGCGAGCTGATCGACAAGTTCGGGGGGTCGCAGGAAGCGCTTGAACGGCTCCTGGCTACCGGCCTCGTCATTCGCAAAGACAATGGCCGCCACTACGATCGTTTCCGCGACCGCATCATGTTCCCGATCCGCGATGCGCGGGGCCGGTGCATCGCCTTTGGCGGCAGGGCCATGGGCGATGGCGAGCCGAAGTACCTGAACTCACCCGAGACCGTTCTTTTCCACAAGGGACGCGAGCTCTATGGGCTGTACGAGGCGCGCCAGGCGCTCAGGCACATCGAGCGACTGGTCGTCGTCGAGGGCTACATGGACGTTGTGGCCCTCGCCAGGAACGGCATCAATTTCGCCGTGGCGACGCTGGGTACCGCGACGACCCCGGATCACCTGAACCAGCTGTTCCGGCTGACCGACCGGGTCGAGTTCTGCTTCGACGGGGACCGCGCCGGCAAGAAGGCCGCGTGGCGGGCACTGGAAACGACGCTGCCGCACATCCGCGAGGGCCGGCAGGTGCATTTCGTCTTCCTGCCGGACGGACACGACCCGGACACCTACGTCAACGAGCACGGCAGCCAGGCCTTCATCGACCTGCTCGACGCCGGCATGGCGCTGTCGGAGTACCTGATCGAGGAACTGGCGAGCCAGGTCGAACTCGACAACGCAGACGGCAGGGCCAGACTGGTTGAGCTCGCGAGACCGCTGGTCGCGAAGACGCCGGATGGCGTCTACCGTGAGCTGCTGATCGCCTCGCTGGCAGAGCGCGTCGGCCTGTCGGCGCCAAAGCTAGACTCGATGATCAGACCGAAGGCATCGAGGCCGCATGATTCGCCGACGCCGGCGACGCACCACAAGCGGCGCAGCAGCGGCGGACCGTCCGTGGTTCGCCGGGCGATAACGCTGTTGCTGCATCAGCCGGACGGCGCCGTCGATCTGGATGCGACAAGCCTGGCCTCGGTGGACCGGCCCGGCGTTGACTTATTGATCAGCCTTATTGAAACCGTCCAATCCGAACCCACTATTAACACCGCGGGCCTGCTGGAGCGCTGGCGACACGACGAACAGGGACGTCATCTCGGCAAGCTGGCCGCGGTGGAGATCCCGGATGACGAGGATTTCGACCCCCGCGCCGAGCTGGCAGCCTGTATCGAGCAGCTCGGAACGATGGGCAGGCGGGATCGCATCGATTTATTGATTAAGAAACAGCGAGTTGGGCCGTTAACCAAAGAAGAAAAGGCCGAGCTCCGGGCGCTCAGTTAATGCGCACTCTAACGGAATTTTTGTGGAAGGAACTGGGTCAAACCAGTACACTTGGTCGTTTGCATTTTTTACATGGAGGCGTTTCGCTTTGAGTGAGAAACGTGCAGCTCTGGGCGTCAAGAAACAGGCGCAGCAGTTAAAGGATTTGATCGCCCGCGGCAAGGAGCAGGGATACCTGACCTACGCCGAGGTCAACGATCATTTGCCCAACGACATCGTCGATCCGGAGCAGATCGAGGATATCGTCAACATGATTAACGATATGGGCATCACGGTGCACGAGAAGGCGCCGGATGCCGAGTCGATCCTGTTGTCCGACGCTGCCGTCTCAAACGATGACGACGCTGCCGAGGAAGCAGAAGCGGCGCTCGCCAGCGTTGACGCCGAGTTCGGCCGCACGACGGACCCTGTCCGCATGTACATGCGCGAGATGGGCACCGTCGAACTGCTGACCCGCCAGGGCGAGATCGAGATCGCCAAGCGGATCGAAGACGGCCTGAACCAGGTCAAGTATCACATGTCGCACTTCCCGCCGACGATCAAGCTGCTGCTTGCCGTCGCCGAGGCCGTGAATGCGGGCGAAACCCGTCTGCAGGACTTCGTGGTTGGCTTCATCGACCCCAATGAGCCGGATGAGATCAAGCCGCCGGCGGCGAAAACCGACGACGATGACGACGAAGAAGCCGTCGACACCGGACCGGATCCGGAAGAGGTGAAGGCTCGAGTCAAAGTCATCAAGCGCCTGCATAACCGCGTCATGAAGTCGATCGAGACCAACGGATTCAAGGACAAGAAGACGACCAAGATCCAGGCGGACCTCGCCGACCAGCTGATGGAACTGAAGCTGTCGCCGAAGCTCTTCGACATGCTCGTCAAGAACCTGCGCGGCATCGTTTCCATCATCCGCTCCCAGGAGCGCATGGTCATGCGCATCTGCGTGCGCGACGCGGGCATGCCGCGCAAGGACTTCCTTGCGAGCTTCCCGAAGAACGAAACGGATCTCGAGTGGGTCGACAAGCATATCCGCGCCAAGCGCAAACACTCCTCGACCCTCGCGAAGCTCAAGGACGACATCCTTCGGGCGCAGCGCAAGCTGATCGCGGTCGAAGAGGAAACGAACATCGGTATCGACGACATCAAGGAAATCAACCGCCAGATGTCGATCGGCGAAGCGAAGGCACGCCGTGCCAAGAAGGAAATGGTCGAGGCCAACCTTCGACTCGTCATCTCGATTGCGAAAAAGTACACGAACCGCGGCCTGCAGTTCCTGGACCTGATCCAGGAAGGCAACATCGGCCTGATGAAGGCGGTCGACAAGTTCGAGTATCGCCGTGGCTACAAGTTCTCGACCTACGCGACGTGGTGGATTCGCCAGGCCATTACCCGGTCGATCGCCGACCAGGCCCGCACGATCCGTATTCCGGTGCACATGATCGAGACGATCAACAAGCTGAATCGCATCTCGCGGCAGATGCTGCAGGAGATGGGGCGCGAGCCGCTGCCGGACGAGCTGGCTGAGCGCATGGAGATGCCGGAGGACAAGGTCCGCAAGGTACTAAAGATCGCGAAAGAGCCGATCTCGATGGAAACCCCGATCGGCGACGACGAAGACTCGCATCTCGGTGACTTCATCGAAGACCAGACCGTGCACTCACCGGTCGACTCGGCAACGTCACAAGGCCTGAAGGAGACGACACACAACGTCCTCGCCGGCCTGACGCCTCGCGAAGCGAAAGTCCTTCGCATGCGATTCGGCATCGACATGAACACGGACCACACGCTGGAGGAAGTCGGCAAGCAGTTCGACGTCACCCGCGAGCGTATTCGCCAGATCGAAGCCAAGGCGCTCAGAAAGCTCCGGCATCCGACCCGCTCGGATCAGCTGCGGAGCTTCCTGATCGAGGACTGATCGGGAGCGAGACGAACCAGAAAGCCGGGCATCTGCCCGGCTTTTTTTATAGTACTTTCAATGCCCGCCGACGCTGGGTATGGTGCTCGAGCTTTTCGATCATGAGCTGTAAGTGATCGACGCTTAGCGGTCGGCTGTAGATATAGCCCTGCACAATCTCGCAATCGTGTTTCTTCAGAAACTCGAACTGCTGCGGCGTCTCGACGCCCTCTGCAACGACGATCTTGCCGAGCTCGTGAGCCATCTTGATGATGGTCGTACAGATATTCGCCGATGAATCATCGGATTCGATCTTCTCGACGAAAGACCGGTCGATCTTGATGATGTCGAAGGGAAGGTTCTGCAGGTAACTCAGCGACGAATAGCCGGTGCCGAAGTCATCGATCGCCACGCGAATGCCGGTACGCCTGAGCGACTCGAGGAGGCTGACGACCACGTCCTTGTTGTGCGCGACGACGGTCTCCGTGACCTCCAGCGTGATCAGGGACGGGTCGAGGTCGAAACTTTCCAGCGTGTCAGTCACGTGAGCGACGAACTCCTGGTCCCTGAGTTGTCGGGCCGAGACGTTTATTGACATCTCGTTCAGCGACACACCTCGATCCAGAAGGTCCCGAAAGTTCGAGCAGGCTCTTTCTATCAACCACTTGCCGAGTTCAACGATGAGGCCGGACTCTTCGGCCAACTGAACGAATTCCTCTGGCGATACGAGTCCGTGCTCGGGATGAGACCAGCGCATCAACGCTTCGCATCCGCTCAGCGAATCGTCCTGGATAGAGTATTGTGGCTGGTAGACCAGTGAGAGCTGCCCCTTCGAGATGGCGAAACGCAGGTCTCGCTCCAGCTCGATTCGACGTCGGCCGTCGGCATTCAGCTCGGCGTTGAAGAACTCGAAGGTGGACCGGCCGGCCTCCTTGGCCCTGTACATCGCCGCGTCAGCGTTCTTCATCAGTAGCTCGACACCGCCGCCGTCATCGGGAATGACGACGACGCCGATGCTGGCGCTGATGAAATGGTCGACGCCGAATACCGAGTAGGCATCAGTCAACCGAGCTATCAGGGTCTTGGCCATGCTTTCGATTTGTTCGTGACTTCCGGCATCGGTAAGCACGACGACAAACTCGTCTCCACCGATCCGGGCCACAAAGCCGTCGTTGCCGAGCTCGCTTTCAATCCTGTCAGCGACCAGGCGCAGGACGACGTCCCCGATGCTGTGGCCGAAGACATCGTTGATCTCCTTGAAGCGGTCGAGGTCGATGTACAGCAGCGCGCCGGAGTCCGAGTCCTCTTCACGCGCAGCCAGGTACTCTGCCAGTCTCTCCTGCAGCAGCTGCCGGTTGGGAAGCCCCGTCAGCGCGTCGAAGTTCGCCCTTCGATACAGCTCCCGGTCGCGTTCGAGCGCGTCGAGAGCAACGGCGAAATGCTCAGCCAGGTCGCTCAGCTGCGCCTGATGAGACTCGAGAAAGAATCCGTCGCCAATCCCACCGACAGCAAGATAACCAATATTGCGGTCGCCCACCCGGACCGGTGTCATCGCAACGTGGGAAAGGCCTGCAGACTCGAAGCCCGATGTGTCCAGCCAGTCCGGGGTTTCGGTGAGAGCATGTGTGCGGCAGTCACCCACGGTCTCTGTCGGAGAACTGTCCGGGATAGTGACGCGGGATCGATGTGCCTGCTCTTCGACCAGCGTAACCAGGTAGGCCTCGGCCGCCCTGCCCTTGCGAGATGCCGCCACGGTGACCACGCATGGACTGGCGGTGATCGCCCTTAGCGAATTACAGACAGCCTCGCAGACAGCATCGATATCCGAGCCGTTCAGAATGAGCTTGTCGATTTCCGACATCGCTTCGAGCATGGTGATCTGTGAGGACAGTCGGTCCGCCATGACGTTGAATGTCTGGCCGAGGCTTTCGAACTCGTCACCGGTTCTGAGGTTTACGCGCGATTCACGGTCGCCTTTCGACAAAGCACGGGCAGCATCGCCAAGACGTTTCAATGGATCGAGACTCTGCCCGATGGCTCTGAAGCTCAGTAGTGCGATCAGCACGAGGACGGCGCTCAGAGCGGGCAGGAAGACGCGCTGAAAGTCGGCGCTGGACTCAAACGCGTAGCTGGCTGGCTGCGTCGACCCGACCATCCACGAGGGGGAGTCGAAGCGGCTTTCCAGGAACAGCTCCCATTGCAGAGACACGAAAGACGAACCTTCAATATCGCGGACCTCGAGCGAAGCTTCGGTTGCGGTGGACGGGATTGCGAGCGTCGAGGTGCCCGTCGAATCGGTGCAGTGAAAGGACTCCGATCTCGTCGCCGGATACACGCAAACGGTCGTGTTGTGGGGCACGGCGGCCCTGTCCGGCCAGATTGCTTCGGGTCGAACCCGGAATATCAAGGCCGTCTCGCCGTCAACGCGGTCGATCGGAACGATCATCGCCATGCGAACGTCGGAACCGCTCCCGTCCGTCAAGAGACGCGTTCTGCCAGAACCCGGCGGCTCCAGCTCGCTCAGGTGAGACAGGAATTCAGATGAGCGAAGGCCGTGCAACAACTTTGCCTCACCGGTTGCAGACAGGCTTGCGACGGACAGAAAATCGTCCAGCAGGAAATGCCGGGCATCGGCAACTCGCCCGCCCGCATTCGAGATCATGTCAGCAAGCTGAAGTGCTTGCTGTTCCACCCTCATGAGCCTGGAAAGGATATCCAGCCCCTGGCTCTTCGATGTCCTGTGCAGACTCTCGAAGACGCGTTCCTCTGCGGCACGACTGAACTCATGGTGAGCGAGCCAGGCGGTGAAGGCGACGGGCAGAACGCCAGCGATCAGGAACAGCGTGAAAATTTTCCGGCCGACGCCCTGCTTCAGCATGGGCAGGAACGCGAGTCCTTTCATCAATAGTCTTCCGCGCGGCCGACAAAGGCGCCGTTGTTCGCGCGTACGATGTCGTCACGGGCGTGTTTGGCGTTCAGGGGCTTCTTGCTCAAGCCGTCCTTGCCGAGGCTGTACAGGTCGAAATCGCTGTTGAGCGGATTGAGGGCGCCATCCTTGCGGACGTCGCCCTTATTTGGCTTTCCGTCGATGATATTCAGGAACTGGTAAGGGCGACCCCACGGGTCTGTGGGTATTGGAATGCCCAGTTCGGCGAGCGTGTCGGGCACGCGATCATTGTTCCTCAGTCGAAAGCTGTCGATGGCCAGAGAGAGCGTGAGAATGTCGCCGATGGCCTTGCTGGTACTGGCCCGTTCGACATGATCGTTGTAGGCGGGGACGCCAAGAGACAGCAATAGCGTTGCTAGGACGAGCGTGATCATCAGCTCGACCAGGGTGAATCCTCGGTTTCGCCTTCGACCGTTCATGACAGACGCGGGTCCCGGTACCTTGATAATTGCCTTCCCCATACTTCAGTAATGTTAAGCCATTGAAAAACAAAACAATGTGACCTGACTCTCAACAAGATGGGGACACCCTGGCTGCAAACCCGGAATCAGTGCCGTTTATGGGATTTCTGACCTTGATCGGGGTTTCGTGAGTTGAGATCTGCGCTTCCATGCGACGCCTGCGTCCGGGACCGCTCCCGGTTTTTTTTTCGGCGACGCTCGACTTCGATCATGCGTTATGTCAGGTCGACGACGAGGCGCTCAGAAAGCGACGAACTCTGACGAGTACGGATCAGTCAGGGAGCACCCGGATCGTACGCCGGGTGAGCCGACGAGAGAGCCGGGCACCGGCCGGCGTGCTCGATCTGGCAATCTGGATTGTGTCGTTCTTTATGGCAGTTTGAGCACAGCAGATCGCACTTATCTGCCTCCGATCGGACGCTCGCCCAACTTCTGTTTGATAGTGATCGAAGATCGAGCTGGAATGACTTGTCAGCCGGTACTCGGTGGTGGAGTTCCAAAGCCGAAAAATTCCTGGCATACCCGCATTGCATGCAGCTCCCGCCCATGATTCGAATCAGCCGCAGCTTTCTCCGTTTGCCACGATGTCGCTGCAATTCGTAGCTCTGCAGTCGGGTATTTGTAGACCGATTCTTGCATTGCCGCGAACAATACATTCGCTGGCGCCCGGACAAGCCGTTGGAACAGACAACGCAGGCTTTCATTCTTCGGAAATTCTATAGAGCCGCGCCTGAAGGGAAAGCCAATAAAGCGTTCACTTCGACCGGATCTGCTCATCGATTTCGCTAGAGAATCTCTGTAGAATCCCGCGTCTGGGTAGGAAAAGCCTGGGCGGCGAGAAGCCGTTTAATGAGATTTGGGCCTGTAGCTCAGTTGGTTAGAGCAGGGGACTCATCAAAAGGTGCGTTTGAGTCGAAAGGCTCAAAATGAACGGGATGAATTCAGGGAAACCTTAACAGTTCGGCTGATGGCAACCCTGAGCCAAGCCAGCGGTACACCGCTGGACGGTGCAGAGACTACCTGGGAACTTCAGTGTTCTTAATCACAGGCTAGAGCGTCCCGCCCCTAACGATACGGTCGAGGGTGATGAGATAGTCCGCTCCTTCCGGAAACGGTTGGGTACAGTGAATCCCTTGGTCCCAGGTTCGAGTCCTGGCGGGCCCACCATTTTTCTTTGACCAGCCTTAATCTGCGTCCAAGACCATGAGCTGGCTGAACCGAGCAGTTCTTGGACACCGGTTACGCTTAGCTGTCCTCGCCAAACCCGAAATTTCGTTATTCCTGATACATTGCCCTCGCAATCAGTACCGCGGTGGGATCAGAGACCGCTGCGAGCGGCGATTGAATAGCAACTTTCGATACGAGCCGTGCTTGACGGAGCCGGCCACCTGACTCCTTCGATTCAGTACGTCGAGGTACCGGGGTTCGATGTCAAATAGACGGCTCCAGATTCAACTGCCGTCGTTGCGGGAGTACGATTCCACTACTCCTTCGATTAGGTCCTCAGGAAACGCATATGGAAAGCAGCGAACGAGACCCGCGAAAACTGATTCGGCGGATGCTTGCAGAGAATGGTCCTGCCAGCGCACTCGAGGCATTCCTCGACAACCTGGGTGCAACCGATTCACTGCACGCCGTATTCTCCCTTAGCGAGGACGAGCAGCGTAAACTGCTATCGTCCCTCACGCCCGACCGTGCCGCTGCCCTAGTGGAGGACCTGCCCGACGGCCATGTAGCCGACCTCATCGAAGACATGGCGCCCGAAGATGCAGCTCCTATCGTCGAGGAGCTGGCCAGTGATCACCGTGTTGACGTCCTTTCTGAGCTGGATAGTGCCGACGCTAACGCGATCATCGCAGAACTCGATGAGGAAGACGCTTCTGAAGTCCGCGAGCTAATCATATACGAGCCGGACCAGGCCGGCGGACTGATGATGACGGAGTTTGCGTCCTACCCTATGGCGAAAACCGTCCGAGAAGTCATCGAAGACCTGACTGGCAATGCTGTTGATTACCAGTTCCTGACAGTGCACTACATATACGTCGTCGTAAAAGCAAAGAAGCTGAAGGGCGTTATTAGACTGCGCGACCTCGTGTTTGCTGATCACGAACTGAGAATAGGCGGCTTCGCGACACCTGCTGTGACGGTCGCTCCCGATACGGGGTTGGATGAGCTGGAGGTCTTTTTTGCGGAACACGATATTGCTGCTGTCCCAGTTGTGGATGATCGAGGCTTCTTACTCGGTATTGTGCGACGTCGTGCGGTGCTCGAGGCGATCGCTGAGCGCGCAGAAGCGGATCATCTGAAAGCCGCAGGTATTATCGGGGGTGATGAGCTGCGAAGCATGCCTGTGCTTACGAGGTCCCGCCGTCGCTTCGCGTGGCTGAGCATGAATATCGGTCTCAATATTCTCGCCGCAAGCATTATTGCGATTCATGAGGATACGCTCACTGCCGTGATTGCCCTCGCCGTGTTTCTGCCGATTGTTTCTGACATGAGCGGATGCTCAGGCAACCAGGCGGTTGCAGTGAGCATGCGAGAACTGACACTCGGTGCCGCGACGCCGAAGGACGTGCTTCGTGTCTGGCGCAAGGAGGCGATTGTCGGGCTCATCAACGGTATCGCGCTCGGCATTCTACTCGGCGCAGCCGCGTGGGCCTGGAAGGGCAATCCGGTGCTTGGCCTCGTCGTTGGCGGCGCACTCGCCGCCAATACAATTGTCGCAGTCTCGATTGGCGGGACCGTTCCGCTGTTGCTTCGTAGGCTGAAGTTCGATCCTGCAGTTGCCTCAGGACCATTGCTGACAACGGTCACTGACATGTGCGGATTTTTCCTGCTGCTCAGCTTCGCCAGTATGGTGCTGCCCGCGTTGTCGTGAGTCAGGCTGTCAGACAGTCGGCCCGGCTACCCCTTGCCGCGGGTTCGGGTTCTTCCCGCTTTGGCGTTTTTCTCTATGAACTCGATAATCATCCCGGCAACGTCCTTGCCGGTCGCTTGCTCAATACCCTCCAGCCCCGGACTCGAGTTCACTTCCATCACCACCGGCCCATGATTTGAACGCAGCAGGTCAACTCCGGCAACGTTGAGGCCCATAACACGCGCAGATCGCACGGCGGTCGAGCGCTCCTCGGGAGTCAGCTTTATCAACGTCGCCGATCCTCCGCGGTGCAGGTTCGAACGGAACTCACCCTCTTTGCCCTGCCTTTTCATAGCGGCGACGACTTTGCCCCCGACAACAAAGCACCGGATGTCTGCGCCCCCCGCTTCTGCAATGAACTCCTGCACCATAAAGTTTGCCTTGAGGCCACGGAATGCCTCAATAACGCTTTCGGCCGCTTTCTTGGTCTCGGCGAGAACCACACCGACACCCTGAGTGCCCTCGAGCAACTTGATAACGACCGGGGCGCCGCCGGCAATCTTGATCAGGTCGTCAGTATCGTCCGGTGAGTTGGCGAACCCCGTGACGGGCAGGCCAATGCCCCTCCGCGCGAGTAGTTGTGATGCACGCAGCTTGTCTCTTGAACGGCTGATCGCGACGGATTCGTTCACCGAGTAGACTCCCATCATCTCGAATTGGCGCACTACGGCAGTACCGTAAAACGAAACCGACGCGCCGATTCGCGGAATCACTGCGTCGAGCCCTGTTATCGCCTCACCATTGAGATGAACGCTGGGTTTGTGGCTCGTAATATTCATGTAGCAGCGCTTGTGGTTGACGACCAGCATTTCGTGCCCGCGCTCCTTACCGGCCTCTATAATTCGTTTGGTCGAATAGAGGTTTCTGTTGGTTGAGAGAATCCCGATTTTCATTTACTCGTTCTCGATAAGTTAGTTCTGTTAATGGATGCCACATCTACACCGTTGTGGAATCGACATCGTGTGCTTCCGCAAAAGTCTCGACGCGATCCTCCGCCTGCGCGACGTTTGAGAACGACGCCAGATTGAACAGCGCATCGCCTTCATGCGCCAGGGGTAAGTTGCTGCGCCCGATAACGATGCCGTCGACGGGTGACGACACTGTCTGTTCGTCATCGCCAAGTGGATCGCTGATAACCGCAATAGCCTGTCCTTTGACTACGCTGCTGCCAAGCTTCACTTTGTCGCCAACAATGCCGCTCCCAGGGGCCCTGACCCACGTCGTCGATTTGGCAACCACCGGCGCAATAACTCTGGCCTGACTTCGAGCCGGCAGCATGCCGATATGACGCATCACGTTCAGGATGCCCCGAATGCCGCCGCGAATCGCAACCTCATCGAAGCGCAAAGCCTCACCGGCTTCGTAAATGAGAACCGGCATATGCCGCTCCGCCGCATATTCTCGTAGAGATCCATCACGTATATTCGAATTGACGATGACCGGGGCGCCAAATGCTTTGGCGATCTCCATGGTCTTGGGATCGTCCAGATTGGCCCGAATCTGCGGCAAGTTCGTCCTGTTGATCGCGCCAGTGTGCAGGTCAATGCCATAATCTGCTTTGGCGACGATCTCTTCCGTAAAGAGATTCGCGAGGCGGGCTGCAATCGATCCTTTTGGCGTTCCTGGAAAGGATCGATTCAGGTCGCGTCGATCAGGTAGATAGCGTGATTGGTCGAGGAACCCATGCACATTCACGATCGGAACAGCCACCAGTGTTCCGCGAACTGATCGGAGGATTTTCCTCTTGAGCAATCGGCGGATAATCTCGACGCCATTGAGTTCGTCACCGTGAATTGCCGCAGACAGAAAAAGCACAGGGCCGGGCTTTCGGCCTGAGATCACCTTGACAGGCATGCTGAGTGAAGTCGCCGTGTACAGGTCCGCAACGGGCAGATTGAGGCTTATGCGCTCACCCGGGCCGATCGTATATTCGCCGATTTTCATAGGAATGTTTGAAGTCACAGTTTTCTATGCCTTGTTGGCCTTTTTCTTTTTCCCGACCAGGTAGGATCGTGCCGGATCGACCTGTGCACGGCTTTTGATGGCGGTTCGACCCAGCAACATGCGAAACAGCATGGTGTCACGCGACGTCAGGGTTGCCTCTATCGGCCAGGTGTACGAGCCGATGTCCAGCGTCGTCGCTATGACGATTCGCTCTTCCTTGTGACCGCCGGAGTCGGTGACCACTCGCTTATCGAGGATATCGGTCACGCAGGTCACGATAGTTTCTTCGTCATGCTGCAGTGGGTGAATTCGGAATGCGACTTTCTCGCGGCCAGCCTCCGAAAATGTCTCGAGTTCGAATGCGTGAATCGCCGAAGTTCGAGCCCCGGTGTCTACTTTCGCCTTTATGTTTTTGATTCCGAGGTCAGGCAGCCTCACCCACTCGCGCCAGCCGAGCGTAATTAGGTCTTTGTTATTGTCCATTTGTGTCTTCTCGGAACCGTCGGGCAAAGATACGGAGTGCAGTAACTCGCTTCAACGCCACGCTACTCTAACCCAGGCATGCGTCCCATGAATCGATCGTTCACGAGGAAGTGTACGTAAATTCCTAACGCGTATCCCAAGGCAATGACTGGCGTCCAACGCAGGTGCACGAAGAAGGTGTATGCTCCTCGAGCCTGCCCCATCAGCGCGATCCCTGCGGCAGACCCTACAGACAAGAGGCTACCGCCTACGCCCGCCGTCAAGGTAACCAAAAGCCATTGACCGGTGTCCATCACGGGGCTCATTTCCAGCACAGCAACCATCACGGGAATGTTGTCGACCAGCGCCGAGAGCAGTCCTACCAAGATATTTGCTGTTGTTGGGCCGAGGTCGGTATAGAAGTAGCCTGAAAGGAGACCGAGGTATCCAATAAAGCCGAGTCCGCCCACGCACATGATGACGCCAAAGAAAAACAACATTGTGTCCCATTCAATTCGCGCAACTTCATTAAAGCTGTCAAACGGGGCGACATCACCCACCTGACCGTAGTCTTTTCGATCTTGCGGCGTCGGCACGTGCGTTTTTCGAAGGTAGTATCCGAAGAACTTAAGGTACGCCAATCCCGTCATCATGCCGAGAAAAGGTGGGAGATGCAGGAAATTGTGAAATGCTACCGCAGTCAGAATTGTACAGCTGAATAGGACCATAATTCGCTTTGCGCCACGGCGCATTCCAACCTGGTGGTCGCCGGACGGGGTTGGCTCACGACTGGTCGCTAACGACAGGAATACTGCCGGCACCAGGTAGTTGACTGCGGCGGGGACAACAAGTGCGAAGAAAGTCTGGAACTCAAGCACACCTCGCTGCCACACCATCAACGTGGTTATGTCTCCAAAAGGACTGAATGCTCCGCCTGCGTTAGCTGCTATAACCACATTCGTACAAGCTATTCCGATGAATTTATTGTTGCCTTGGCCAACAGCCAGTACTACGGCGCACATAACTAGTGCTGTCGTCAGATTGTCGATGACAGGCGAAAGGACGAAACTCAGGAGGCCAGTTATCCAGAACATATGGCGGTACGTGAATGAACGACGGACCAGCCAGCTTCGAAGCGCCATAGAGACCTGTCTTTCGCTCATTGCATTGACATACGTAATCGCTGCCAATAAGAACAGGAAAAGCTGTGCAAACTCGGTGAGATATCGTTCGACAGCTTCCTCGAGAACTTCTTGGTGCACTGTGTGCGCATACTGGACTGCGATTAGAGCCCAAATTATTCCGGCCGCAAGCATAACCGGCTTGGATTTACGCAGGTGCGTAAATTCTTCTGCGACGACCAGACTATAGGCGGCACAGAAGACTACAATAGATACCAGGCCCGCCCAATGTTGAGTGAGATTAATCAAGTCGATGCCCTCAACTAATTTCCTTGCCCGCTGGACGCAACGTCTGCATTAGAGAACACCACGTCTGTTTGGTTGGCTGATGAGTTCTTCGGAATCCTGAACACACAAATAGCTGACTGATGCTGACAACACTCTACTGAGGAGAATGAGCCTGCGTGAATTCTTGGTCATGAATATTCGGACTGATCGAAACCGGTCAAACGAACTTTTCGAAGAAGCGAAGCGAGGTCGCTGCGTTCGCGATCACTCAATCCTTGCAGACTCTCGTCCGCCGCATCGAGGCGAAGCTGGATCGCGGCATCTATCATCCGCTTACCCTCAGAGGTCAAAGAAACGATCACCGCACGCCGGTCGGACTTGTCGGGCTTTCTCCTCACAAGGGCGCGTTCTTCCAGCTTATCGATCCGGTTCGTCATCGCGCCGCTGCTGAGGCCAGTTTCTCGCGCGAGCGAAGTAGCCGGCAGCGCGAATGGACGACCCTGGCGGCGCAACGCCGATAAAGCGTCGTATTCGAAGAGCTCCAGTTCCATTGGCGCCAAGGCCTCATCAGCCTCGCGCAAGAATGCCCGGCTCAGCGACATGATCCGGATCACGACGCCGAGGCTCTGCGTTTCGAGCTCCGGGCGCTCATCCGACCACTGCTCGAGAATGTCATCTACAGCGTCTGTTTTCATGCAAATGCTCAACTTTTTATTTCGATATAAAAATACTTGACATCGAAGTAAATTGGAAGATACTTCGGCGAAGCATACCCCTTATGCATTGGTAGGAAACCATGGCAAGAACCACAAGAGAGACCGCACGCTTCACGCTCCCTTCTCGAATTCGCAACAAGCGCAAGACTCCAAACGACTTTTCGATACGAATGGCGCTCATTGATCGAATAGCCGATCTTCCAGGTATCGAGGCAGTCGAGGGCAATGACGAAACCGTACCTCGCCGAGTCGAAATCTATCTCCGGCGAGAAGCTACTGATCGCGTGCTGAAACGAGAAGCTCCTCGATTGTTTTGCAGCCTCGATTGCAGCGGCGTCACGATTAGCGGCCTTAATCGGTGGGAGCGGCATCATACTCTGGTGAACGGATGGGGCAACCTGGTCGAAGACCAGGTCTGCATCTTTCTTCCTCGTGACCATAAAGAACTGGAGATCGTCTGGACCATCATCCGACGAGCGTATGACAGATTGTCTGGCCCATTGACTCCGGAATCGGAGTCCCTGGTGATTTCGACCTGGGATTGGCCCAGGTTTTCACGCACAAGCCTTCAATAAAGGAGGAGGAAGAAATGCGTCCTTACGATGGAAACTCCGATGACTTCGATGATATCGAAGGATTGGTATACGAGAGATCACAGACCATGCACAGGCTGGTCAACGATGCGCGGCGCGAGGAACGTCACCGTAACCGTCATCGAAACTACGCCAAGCGTCGTTACCATGACAACGACTGGGACTGGGATGACGGTGACGACTGGGATTCGTACCTGGATGACGTTAGCGCTGAATTTTATAGAGACACAAACAGTCAGAACTTCTAGTCTCGGCAATTCAACTCTGGCTTGGGGGAGGGGTGCATCCGGCATGGCCGCAATGGAAGCCGGAGAAACCTGCAGGGGCGCCACATGGCGCCCCTCTTTTGATGGCGATTAGACTCAAACCCCAGATGATCCGACGACTGCAAGACACCAGCAGCGCTCCGCATGCGATAGACTGGCGGCGGTAGGCCGTAGCAATAAGGCGAGTGCTTCCGATGTCCGAACTGCAATGGGGTGTCTTCCTTACTGAAATCGGTGGCGGTCTGGCGCTGTTCCTGTACGGCATGCGGCAGATGACAGAGTCGCTGAAGATCGTCGCCGGAGACGGCATGAAGCGGCTGCTCGCCCGCCTGACGACCAACCGGTTCACCGCAGCGCTTGCTGGTGGCGTCGTCACCGCTGTCATTCAGTCTTCGTCCGTCACGACGGTGCTCGTTGTCGGATTTATTTCCGCTGGATTGCTTCAGTTTACGCAGTCAGTTGGCGTAATCCTCGGAGCTAACGTTGGAACCACCGTCACCGCACAGATCATTGCTTTCCAGGTATACAAGTACGGCTTGTTGCTGATCGCTATAGGTTTCTTCACCGAAGTGTTCGCGCGACGCGAACGGGTGCGGCAATGGGGAACCGCGGCGATGGGCCTCGGACTGATTTTTTTTGGCATGGAGCTGATGAGCATCGCGACCGGCCCGTTTCGGGAGTGGCCACCGTTCATTGATTTGATGCAGAACATGAGCAATCCAGCCATCACGGTCGCGATCGGTGCTGTGTTCACCGCGATTGTCCAGAGCTCGTCGGCAACCACCGGTATTGTCATCGTGCTTGCAAGCCAAGGGCTGATATCGCTGGAAACTGGCATCGGTATTATCCTCGGCGCCAATATCGGTACATGTGTGACGGCTTTTGCGTCCGCATTCGGCAGACCTCGTGAGGCGTTGCAGGCCGCTTGGGCCCATCTCATTTTCAATGTCGCCGGTGTTCTGCTCTGGGTCTTCTTTATTGACGCTTTTGCTGACATCGTACGAACTCTGTCACCTGTCACACCGGGGCTTGAAGGTCTCGAATTGGCGGCTGCTGACACGCCGCGCCAGATTGCCAATGCTCACACGATATTCAACTTCGCCAACCTTTTTCTCTTTATCTGGTTCACCGGCCCGCTTGCAACTCTGATCCAGAGGATCGTGCCGATACCTCCGGCACCGGCGGGCGTTCACCCGAAGTATCTGGACGATTATTTCCTGGAGCAGCCCTCGCTTGCACTGGATCTGGTTCGCAAAGAACTTACACATTTAGGTGAACTGACCCGGTCGATGATTGATCGTGCGCTGGATACAACCGTACATGGTTCCGAACAGGAAGCGGCGGCGCTTTCGAAGGCGGACGACGACGTTGACACCGTCTACGGAGATATCATTCGCTATCTCGGCCGTTTGTCGCAGCAAGACTTGATTGCACCGCAGCCAAAGCAGTTGCAGGACTACGTGGGAATCGCGAATTACCTCGAGAATGTCGGCGACGTCATCGACAAAGAGCTGCTCGCCGTAGCGGCAAAGCGACGTAGAAATTCACTCGTCATTGGCCCGAAGACACAAGAGAAACTGCGGGAGCTCGCGGGAGAAGTCCAACGCGTTTTCGGTCTGGCACTAAGAGCGGTCGAGTCCGGCGATCCTGAGATCGCGCTGGAGGTGCTCGAGAGCAAGAGCGTTGTACTTGCGCTTGCCGAGGACGCGTCGATGCACGTTGCCAAGCGCCTCGTAGCCGAAGAGCCTCACCGCCTGGAGACGTTTCAGATCGAGACAGACATCATCGAGCTTTACAGGCGCTTGAATACACTATCCCGCCGCATTGCCAGACTTTCGATCGACGCTAGCATCGCGGGAGCACATCCCGAAGACACAGAAGGCGAGTTGTGACGCATGTCTGTCGTTTGCGTCAACTTCAGAGTCGACTTGCCAGTCCACGATCTCAGCATGCTCGAAACTGGATTTCCTCGCGCAAAGGCGATCTGGTTCTTAATATTTGCGCACCCGAGTTATTGAATTTGGGATCAACTTGACTGGGACAATTCTAGGTATCCAGAAACGGACAATTCAAAGTAACGGACCCACACACCAGATTCGATCGAGTTTACTAGCACACTGAGAACAGGACGAGGCCAAGTCACTCTTGTTTGCCGGACCACTCAAGATCAATTCTCACCGATCTCCGTACTGTCGAAGGACCACGGCGGGAGAATTGGGCGGGCCCACCATCCTCTTGGCTTAGATCAGTGAAGACGGGCCACGTCTTGACAACTGTGCTGATACAGAGCGGGACAAGGCCAAGCCTCTTTTTCTCTGCCCAGACATCCAATTCAATTCTCACCAATCATCGACCTGTCGAGGAACCTTTGGCAAGAGACGTCGGAAAACAACCGCAAGCGTGAGTCCTGATCGTTACAATTCCACGAGACCTGGGGCGCTAAGCGCCCCGGCCCGCGAGCTGTCCGTTACAGCTCCAGCTCGTATTCAACCTCAGTCGCGGATATCGTCGTTGCAGCGGATTCGATGCCCTCGGCTTTGACCAGTGCGTTCGCCGCCAAGCGGTCGAAGAACTCCGTCGAAGAGATAACAACGTCGTTCTCATCCCTGAACACTGTCGCCCCATTCGTTTCGATAGTCACGCCCAGGATAGAGAATGATGGCGCACTGATTGTCTCAGCGAAGCCTTGCAGAATGGCCTCAGTATCGGTGTCCTCTCTTTCCAGGATAGTCGCGCGTATGTCTCCGCTGTCTGCCGGGAACTCGTCGCCGCGAACATGGACGTATTCGCCGGCACTCAGATCAGAGACATTCAACGGGTCGATGTCTGCGCTGCTCTTGTCCTCGAGGCGGGTAAGCTCGTCAACAGAAATGCTGATTCCGAGCACAACCAGCGAATCATTGGCTGCGTCAACGGAGTCGATATCGGCGGTCACTCGCACAGCCTTCGCTCGGCGAATGTCGATTTTGCTGGCGGTGATCAAGCCGGACGCGTCGATGCTGCCTTCTACTTCTACCTTGATGTTCAGGCCGAGGTCGGCCTCGCTGCCACCCTCGTAAGTGGTTGCACCGGTTGTGGTTACAGGAATACCGGAGACGTCAAAGTCGGTCGACGAGACGAATCTCGTGATGAACCCTTCAATCTCCACGAGGTCGCCTTCGCCTGCGACCGGAATCAACGACTTCAGCTCGACTTCCGTTGCGAGGAGCTCACCGGATGTACCTAGCGAACTACCCTTAACTTCGACAAAATCTCCGTCGGCGACCTGACCCGACGGAAAGTCCTCAAGCATTGCACCGGAGTAATCGACTTCCAGGCCGCGGATGTTGAACGTCTGTGCGGTGGCATCGTTACCGGTGACGGTTCCGTAGACCTCGAACATCGTGCCCGTCGGCTTTGGTTCGATTCTGGTAGCGACGATGTTGTCGTCAGCGTCGATCTGGCCGCTGACTTCGACAATCTGACCCACATTGACCCCCTCGAGCGCGGCCGGGCTGAAGCCGTCGTCGAAGGAAGTACTTGCGCCGACCAGCACCGGCTGTCCGAGTACCACTAACGAGCTGGTGGCGAGGTCAATGCTATCGACTGGCCCCTTGACCAGATCATCGAAAAAGACACTATCAGCTACGCCCGTAATACCGTCATCGTTGATCGTGCCGCTGACGACGACCACGTCACCAACGTCCAGGTCGTCCTGCGTGCCCGGCTCATCATCGATCGTAAATGTCGCCGCGTCAGTGTTGTACGTGACGCCGTTTACGACGATGCTTCCAAAATTGGCAATCGGTCCAATTGCAACGCCGTTTCGCCCGATTCCACCCACCGGCGGATCGTCTGGCGGCTCAATGGTGCCCTCATCTCCACCGCCTCCTCCGCCGCCGCACGCAGATAGCGCGAACACCAGAAACGCGGTCACAGTCGCAAATCGGGTTGTCTTCTTAATCATCGGTCTTACTCCTCTCTAAACTGTTCTTTCTTCGGTGGCGAACAGGCCGATACCTACACGTGCGGTTTCGGTCTCCACATCGCCACTCAGGTCAGCGTGTGCCGTCAGCCAGTCATCGATTTCTTCCAGAAACTCCTGGCCTCGCTTGTCCAGGAATTCGGTAAACAAGGGGATCGCGTCGACGGGTATCCGATCGTTTGCCGCGAAACCGCCGAACCTCGGCGTGGTGTGCTCGTCCACGAAGACGTTGTTGTTCATGGTCTGGATGACGTCGTGGATTCGGTCGACTGCAAACTGGAGATTTTCCGAGTCGGCGGCTACCGGCTGGTAATAGCGCATAAGCACTTCGAACCGACCGTCGTCCAGCTTCCGCATCGCTCCGGTCTTGACGAGTTCCTTGATCATGGTCGGCATCGCCATGTCGCCGCCGTACCGGGAAAACAGGGCCGCGAAGCTTCCTCTTTCGCCGTTCTCGGAGAGCAGCAAAGGCCTTGAATCAGCGTCCAGAAACTCGGGGTCCTGGTGCCAGCCGGATAGCAGACGCGTGGCATCAGTGGTTTTGCCACTCGCAGAGGGCGCCTCGACCTCGAGAAGATCGCGTTGGCGCTTCACTTCCTTTCGCGCAATGCCTGTGAGTATCGAAACCCTTGAGACGTTTGTGGGTCGTCCGCTGATCCCGAATTCCTCAGTCGCGACCTGTACGAATACAGACTTGGACAACTCCGAAAACTCTCGCCATGTCATCCCGAGCCTGAGCAGCATCGAGGCCAGCGGCCGAAGAACTCTGCGGCAGCTGGCCAATAGGGTGGATTTGGGATCATTTCTCATAGATGGGTAAATTATACCCATTTATGAGAAAACGCAAGCGAATATTGACACATCTTTGGGTCTTTGCAGACGTCGCTGCGTGCCCGCGGACGAAAAAGCGTCCGCGTCAGGCTAAGATCTGCGCATGAAACTCGTGATATGGGCGACTAGCCTCATTGCGCTGCTGCTCGCCGGCTGCGCGGACCCGAATCTCGACCAGGCCGCCGACTCGGACACGATACGTCGCGGGAATGTTGGAGACGTCAGCACGCTGGATCCGGCAATCGCCGAAGAAATTCACACGTTCAGCGTGCTCTTTGATCTTTATGAGGGCCTGGTTGCCGAAGACGCCAGCGGGCAGATCGTCCCGGGTGTCGCAAAATCATGGACCATTAGCGAAGACGGTCTCGAGTACGCGTTCGAACTTAGGGCGGACGCGAGATGGTCGAACGGTGAAACAGTCACCGCGGAAGATTTCGTCGCCAGCTTTCGAAGGGTAGCCGCACCGACGACTTTGTCGTCCTATGCGAGTCTGTTATCGCCTATCCGTAACTTCGATGCTGTAAAAAGCGGCCAACTGGAACCTCACGAGCTGGCAGTATCGGCCGATGACGAAGGCAGACTTGTTATTCAGCTCAGTACGGACTGCCCATACTTCCTGCAGTTGTTGTCGATGCCGGTCGCACTTCCGGTACATGGCGGCGGCTCAAACCCGAAGCAATTCGAGGATCCGGGTCAATTCGTCGGCAACGGTGCGTATGTGCTGTCTGAACGGATCGTCGGGCACTCGACCACGTTACGTCGCAACACCCGATACTGGGATGCAGATTCGGTAAGAACAGAATTCATCGAATACGTCGCGATCGTTGACGAGGTCTCTGAATTCAACCGCTACCGTGCGGGAGAACTGGACATCACGGCGTCCATCCCAGCGGGCTACTTCGAGCAAGCCAAACAACAGTTTCCTGACGAACTGAAGGTGGCCCCAACCCTTGCGCTTTACTATCTCGCATTCGATACCACCGAACCGCCGCTGGACGACCCACTTGTTCGCCGAGCACTGTCGTTGGCTATCGACCGTGACAAGCTGGTATCGATTCTGGGACGAGGCGAATTGCCTGCGGATACGATTGTGCCCCCCGGGACTGCAAACTATCCGGCAGCGAGCTCGCAACGCCAGAGTGAGGATTTCAGTAAACCGCCGAAGACTGCGAGCGAACTTTACGCAACGGCTGGCTACGGGCGCGACAATCCGCTCAGGTTACGACTTGTCTACGATGCCGGTGGCATCCACGAAACCTTGGCACTGGCTGTGAGCGCCATGTGGCAGGACCAGTTGGGGGTCAAGGTCGAGCTGGACAAGCGTGAATGGAAATACTTTCTCGACACCCGGGACAACCGGGAAGAGTGGGACGTTATGCGGTTCGCCTGGTTTGGGGACTACAACGACCCGACCACGTTTCTCGACATTTTCCAGTCGGGCAGCGAGCAAAACCTGTCAGGATATGACAGCAAGAGCTTCGACGAGGCACTTGCGATCGCTTCGATGACTGAAGACCTGGCCGATCGAAGCGAAAAGCTGCAGGAGGCAGAGAGGCTGATATTGGCCGACCAGCCGATCGCCCCGCTCTACTTTTTTGTCTCGAAGCGTCTCGTTCACCCATCGATCGGCGGATTCGAGAGCAACGTGCTGGATCGGCACCCAAGCAAGTTCTTGTTCCGGCGACCGGCGGGGCAAGATGGATACAATTAGTAATCCTTGAACACGCCAGTCGTCCCACGGTGTCTTCCCTGACGAATCAATGCTACTCGCCGATATACGAACGCGCTTAAGAGTTGTTGCGCAGTAATGTTCACCGGTCCGGTTGGCTTGAATCGTTGCCCGGTGATCTCTTGCTTCAAAGGTCGAATGGATGGGCAAGTCGTATAATTGGCAACCTGATTCAGTTGCCGATTGGCCGGGCAATCAAACAATGAATATCAAGATACCCCCTCCGATATACGTGGTACTGTTCGGTGTGCTGATGTGGTTCGTCGCCCGGTCACCTTTTGCGCTGGCCGTCGACATACCTTTCAGGAAAACGGCAGCTGCAATCATCTTTGCGGCGGCTATCGCTATCGACGTTACTGCGATACGTCAGTTCAACGCATCGTCCACGACGATCAATCCGCTGAAGCCCAACAAGTCTTCCGCCCTGGTGACTCAGGGCATTTATCGGTTTACGAGAAACCCGATGTACGTTGGCCTCTTGCTGATGCTGTGTGCCTGGACGATCGTCCTCGGCAGTGTCAGCAACATCCTGCTGCTGGCAGGCTTCGTCATCACCATCACGCGGATGCAGATTCGACCCGAAGAAGAGGCGCTGCGATCGTTGTTCCCCGAGGAATTCGAGGAGTACCGTCGCAAGGTCCGGCGTTGGGCCTAGAGCCTAGATTCAGCCCGTTGTCTTCGGTCGACGTTTGGCCGTAGGCAGGTAACAGACATTGGAGCCATCTTCTCGCCAGGCATGATTTGCCGCACGCGACTCAGTGCCGCTAGGGAGTTGCTCCTGGAGCAGGAATTCAGTTGCGCTGAACCAGTCGGCCAGCGAGTTCAGGTTGTGTTGAACGGTCGAGAGACGATGCTGTAACTGATCGGCAAACTGCAGCCTCGCGATCGTCTTGTTGGCGACCGCATCCAGTGCGGACATGTCTTCGCACAGACGCGAAATCTCGTCCGACTGGTCTGCCCCACTGCTGGCCTTGTCCAGGCGATGGCTCAGCGTACTCGCATGCCCGGCCAGCGCGATGACCAGCTCGGCGATGCCGTCGATTTCCGCCTGTGTTTCCTCGGCAGCCGCCTGCACCTGGATAGCACAGTTGTGCAGGCACTGTCCTGCCCGCATTTCGTCTACCAGGATGTCCGAATTCGAATCAGTGTCACTCATAACCAGTATTCCCGTCCCTGGATTCCCGTCCTGTTAAGGCTTCGACGCCGACCCTGCTGCTTTCCAGCAGGGTCAGCATCTCGGACCATCGCTCTATTCGCTCGACGACGCGAAATCTGTCTGTTCGCGCGCCTACAGTATGAATCGGCAGGTTCTTAGAAAAGTTTAGGAACTCAAACTTTCAGTTCTGGGACGATCTCCGCCGGCGGTGCAGACAACAAGAATGACGCGTACAAGGTGCAGGGCTAGCGGAACTGGATGTGCGTCGCATGGACGGGATTCGCGCCGTCGTCCGGGCGCAACCAAGGGGTCCGCCACTCGATCCATACGAGGTCATCGATACTCGCCTCGATACCGTCACCGGTAAGGTCTTCAAGGGTAAACAGGACCCGGACTCCCTTCGTCGCAAGCCGCGGCTGCGCGTAGTCGAATGAAAAGTTATGCCAGCCGTCCTGAGAAAACACGGCGGAGCCGATCTCGGTCAAAGGCCCGACCGCCAGCCCTTCGGAAAAAGACTCCTCGATTCGTCGTCGCTGCAGGTAGAACCGCAGGCGCGATTTGCCGTCCACCCTGATTCGCCCCGCAACTGTCGTGGGATTCGACGGCGTGAACACCCTGTCGAAGACCTTGAGTCCGCCGCTGGCAGCCTCTTCGCCTGGTTCGATTGTTATCGCCATGTGCGGCGCGCCAGAGTCGATCACCTTCACCTGGGCGTTCTCGATCCATGTCCGGTCGTCGGTCCCGAACAAACCGACATGCTCGAACTCGCCTCGGCTGAGGATGTCGACACCGAGCCGGTAGTGCCCGTTTGTCCCATCGACGGTGACGGACGACAGAGGGGATGCGCCTTTGGCGCGCAGTGACAACAAACCAGATGCTTCGTCGAAGCGCATCGTTTGTGCGGTTGCCGAGACCTGCCCGTCGCGACAAGACTCCATGACGAGATGCAGGCCGCTGGCTTTCGTACAGACCGTCCCCGAATCTGTCAGCGTCGCCAGCCGGTTCAGGATGGCGTAGCGGAATTCGCCGGTCGCCGGTGTCGGTACGTACCCGTTTACGTGCATCGGAACCACCTCGGCTCGATGCAGCGACTCTCCGTCCATGAAGACGAACAGCAGCGCGCTTAGTTGTGTCGAGTAGATGTACTGGTCGAACAGGAAATTGCCGAGCGAATAGGCGATCAGACGATCGTCGACAATCTCGAAACCCTGCAACACGTGCGGGTGATGGCCGATGACGATATCTGCGCCCGCCTCGACCGCGCGGTGAAAGACCGTCTTCTCGCTTAGTGAGGGGGTAGCGGCGTACTCCAGGCCTGCATGCAGTTGCACGACGCTGACGACCCCGTCGGGCACTCTCGCGACGTCGCTGGCGATAACCTCTTCGTCGCCAAACGCCGCACCGCCTTTGCCGGTCTCGGCAACCTGGTTAGGTGAGAAGGTCCCGCGCCAGCCGACGTAGCTCAGGAAGGCGTGCGGCGTATCTCCGATACTCACGAGGGCAGGCTTCCTCGCGGATTCGTCGTCGTGCCCTCCCCCGGAATAGTGCAGACCAAGACGGTCGAGTTCAGTGAACGTCGACTCCATGCCGGCCCGCTGGAAGTCGAAGATGTGGTTGTTGCCCAGCGCCACGTAATCGACGCCGGCCCACTGCAGGGCCTCAGCGAGGGCTGGCGGGGAGTAAAAGGTGACCGACTTAGGCAACGGCTCCTCTAGGGGTGTTGCCGACAGCGGCGTCTCGAGATTGACCGAGGCAAACTCCGCGAGTTCGACGTAGGGCTTTATGTGTTGCAGCAGCGCCTTGGCGTCTCCCAGCGGATCGTCGCGGTCAACGAGCACCGGTTCCCCGTCGCGCGGCTCGGCGTAACGGCGGGTCAGCATTGTGTCGCCGGCGAACATGAGTAATCGCCGCCCCGGCTTTTTCCTGACCAGCTCGATCGTTGGAATGCGGCTACCGATGCCGTCGACGACATCCGATCGGTGTACCGTTTGCAGCGCCGTGTAGTACCCGTCGGCGGACGCTCTGATAAGCAGGGGACGGGACGAGCTCCGCGCAAAATCGAAGGAGAAGTTGCCCCGGCTGTCGACCTCCAGCCGCTCGCCGTCAACGGCGACTGTCAGACCGGATTCGATCGCCGCCGATTCACCGGTCACTCTGCCTTCGATGAGCAGGCGCTCTGCGAAGGCACAGTCCAGGAAAATGAGCATGGCCAATGCGGGCAACAGGAACCTTGTTAACTGACTCGTTTGCTCAGCGTTCCGTCTGGCGGTGACTGGCCTTTTCGCTCCGGCAGCGAGGTCGTGTCGTGACAGCATCACGGCTTTTCCTCCGCCGTCCTGTGTAACAGCTCGGCCGACACACCGATCATCCAGACGACGTACACCGTCCCGACGATGCGCTCGTAAGCACCGAGCCATGAATCGTTTACCAACAGGATCAGCGGCACCAGCCATAGCCATATACCGAGACAGGTGGCGCTGAACAGGCCGAGCCTGGGGGAAACTCGCGACAACCCGGGTTGCAGTGCGCCCATCGCCAGACCCATCAGGCTCGCCACGACCCAAAGCGGGTCATTCGCGCCCGGACCTCGAAGCGTGCTCGCCTCAGCCGTCGAGAAGAAGTAAGCAATGAAGAACAATACGGCGCCACTTGCCGCAAGGAATGAACGCCCGTACGGCCACAGGCGGCCCCGGTCGAGGCCGTGAAGCCCAGCGGCAAGCGCAACGTGACCGATGCCGAATAGCGTGAGGCCGATCGTCTGCAGTCCGCCCCACTCCTGTCGGCTCAGCTCGCTGATCGGGTCACGGACGGCATCCTGCCCACTCAGCATGAGTACGACCGTGTGAAGTATCGGCGTTGCAGCAGACGCGATGAGCGCTATTCGAAAGAACATGGGGCTCCGGAACCGACGGACTGAAGACCCATCCTACGCGCGGTCGCCCCGGCGTAAAACTGTCGCGTTGGAGGCAAATGAAATAAATTGGCGATGTGCGGGGTCTGCTCCGGCGATATGAAGAAAAAAATCGCCCCACTGATTGAGTCAGTCTCAGAATCGACCGCGGCTTGCCTGTTCACAATGGTCCAGGGCAACCTGCTGGCGCTGACGGCAAGCCACCTTATCACCGCGTCGCAGACGGGCATCATTGCCGGCTCTGTTGCGACGCTCGGCATCTTCCTGTCGAAGGTGCGGAATCGATGGCTGGTTGCCGGCACGTTGGGCGTTACGACCGCGGTGGTCGATTTCTTCGTGCATCCGGGGATGTTCGGGGACGAAGCAACGGAGGCGATCATGACAGGTTGCGTGGCCGCGGGCCTTTCCTATGCGGTCGGATCAGGCATGCAGGTCATGCGGCGGAGGCGGGCGGTCCGGTGATGGCCGTGCCACGGCATCGGAACGTGTCGCGGCAGGTGAACAAAAAGTAAGCATTTGCAACATGGCTACGATCTGTCGTTTCGTCGCTATATCATCGGGCCTCGTAAGACTACCGTTACGGGCCTATGGACTTCCTGAAAAAGCAGCATGATCGTAAAGTGCCACCCGGGCTTGAGGTGGAGATCCTGCGTCGGCTGCCACGCGTGACCATCGTTGGATCGCTGCTGCTGGCAGCGATGGCCGTCATCGTCCGGGTGCTGCCCCCGGAGCCCGGCGTAGACGTTGCGAAACACATCAAGACCGTGGACATATTCACCATCGCGAGCAGCATCACGTTCCTGACCGCGGTTTTCACCGTCGCGATCGGCGCAGTCATTGTGCACATCATGAAAGGTCCGGCCTACGTCGCGGACTCTTACCCGGTCGCACATTCGGACCGTCCGAAACATCAGCCAGGAAGGCAGCGCCAGGACGACGGCTGACGAAGCCTGGCAAGCAGCCTCCGCTGCCAGGTTCGAACCAAAGAACTCGAATTCAGACGAACAAGTGACCGGATTCCGACGATCGAGTTTCGGCCGTCCTGGTTCGCGCCTTGCGTCGGACGGCGATAACGATGACGCCAAGCGCCACACAAAGCGCACCGACGGCAAGGTAGCCGAGCATGATCCAGTGGTATAGGCCTACGTAGAGGGTGCCAGCGAGGAACATCGCGCCTATGCCCACGTAGAGGGCCGGAAGGGATTCATACAGTTTTCTGGGTAACCACATTGTCTAACTATTCCGCGCTTCATTCAGTGCATTAACGGTAGTGGTTCGCCCAAGGCACGGCTGCGGCCTGCGCGCCCGGCCGGCGCCTCGATTTTGTGACGAAGTTCAAATAATTGACTGGTTAAGTCCGAGCTGACGCGGTTGGCAATGCTCGAAATGGCGTCTGATCTTGTCTCGCGCTAGTAGAAGATCGCCTCACAACCAGGCAGCCACTCGGCCCAGTAATCGATCTTCTGCCTCAGCTCTTCGATTGCCTCTCCCGGCGTTCGCGGCAGAAACCTCAGCGAGTCGCCTGTCCGCAGTTGCCCGATGACATGCCGATCAGCCCGGGCGACCTGTGCCAGTCTGGCGTAGCCACCGGTCGTCTGGGCATCGACCGATAACAGGAACGGTGCACCGTCCGGCGGACACTGCACACAGCCCGGAAACACCGGCACGGATGGCAGCCGCCCCGTGTCGATTCCGTTTATCGGATCGCCATCGAGCTGAATGCCCATCCGGTCGGCGCGACTGCTGACGTGCCATTGCTGCTCGCAAAGTGAACCGCCCGCGGCTTCATCGACCAGGCATACCCGGAGTGCGGCACCGATCTCGCGGCCCGGACGAAAAGCCTCTGGCGTGCGGGAATCCGCCGCCCGGTCGCTCGCCGTGCACGCGAGCTCATCGCCAAACTCGAGCGCGCGGCCGCCATGACCGCCAAGCCCGGCCGGCATGTAAGTAGAGCCGGAATCGAGCACAACGTCGCCAGCGATTCCCCCGCATACGGCCACGTACGTTCGCGCGCCCGACCTTGCGCCGCCGATCCTGAGTTCATCTCCAGCCCGGACTTCGATAGCCTCGTACATGCCTCGGGCCTCTCCATTCACCGCCACGTCGACATCGGCGCCGGTAACGGCGATGACGGTTCGGACATCCGCGCCGAACGTGGCGCCGCTCAGTGTTACCTCGAGACCGTTGGCCAGTAACGGATTGCCCAGCAGGCGATTCGCGAGTGCCAGGCTCAACGGATCGGCCGGCCCGGCCGCTGGAATGCCCAGGTGACGATAGCCACGACGCGGCTCACCCTGCACTGTCGTCTGCAAGCCAGGCTTCAGGACGTGCAGGCTCATGGCTGCATCGAGGCCTCGTATTCGTCGACGGAGATGGGGCGAAAGCGCACCTGCCTGCCGGGCTGAAGCAGATTCGGCGGCGACGCCGTCGGATCGAACAGCACGACGGGCGTACGGCCGATGATCTGCCAGCCGCCCGGACTCGCCAATGAGTAGATGCCGGTCTGACTACCGGCAATCGCGACCGATCCGGCCGGAACCTTTTGCCTCGGTACCTCGTGGCGAGGAACATCCAGCCTCGAATCAAGCCCGTCAACGTAGGCAAATCCGGGAGCGAAGCCGAGCAGCCTGACCTCGTGGGGTGTCGACGTGTGCAGGCGAATCAACTCATCGACATCGATATCGAGGCGCTTACAGACGGCCGCGAGGTCTGGGGCAATATCGGTGC
This sequence comes from Woeseiaceae bacterium, assembly GCA_030065915.1. Taxonomy (GTDB): domain Bacteria; phylum Pseudomonadota; class Gammaproteobacteria; order Steroidobacterales; family Woeseiaceae; genus UBA1847. Next base: position 195,191 of record JASJCQ010000008.1, on the reverse strand, counting down.
TGTAGCACACGGGAAGCTCGAAAGGCTCCTGGACGGACCTCGGGGCTGCTGCCTCCGCGCCCAATGTCGAAACCCGCTCGAGTGCTTCTTCCGGCTCGGTCCGCAGGCAATCGAACTGAGCCGTCAGCGTGTTGATGCCGGTAACGACTTCAAGCCAATCGCCATCTTCTCGCATCCGGGCGGCTACCGCCTCGGCAAGGGCCTGGGACTGAAACTCCAGCTCGATCAGGTCATCGGACACCAGTCGCGCTGCCTTCACGCGCCGCAGGCCTGTATCGACACGCCGTGCTCGATGAGAGCCACTCTGACGGCAATCGCCAATGCAACAGCGTCAGGCGTGTCGCCGTGCACGCACAGCGTATCGACCCGCAACGATAGCTCGTCTCCGTTCGCGGCTCGCGTTGACTGATGCAACGCCAGCGACAGCGCCTGCTCGACCGACTGCTCAGGCCGGGAGAAAACGGCACCGGCCTCGCTCCTCGGAACGAGTCGACCATCGGCGTCGTAGGCTCGATCAGCGAATCCCTCGGCGACAAAGTCCACTCCGGCGACGGCCGCGGCGTCGCGGAGTTCGCCGCAAGGCGGGCCGACCAGCGCCAGGCCAAATTCGACGGCCAGCCCGGCAATGATGGCGGCCAGCGCCGAGTCGTTGTTGGCATCGTGGTACAGCGCGCCATGCGGCTTCAGGTGGCGCAGCTTGACGCCTTCCCGGCCAGCGATCGAGGAGAGCTGCCGAACCTGGTCGTGCAGAACGCGCTGCAGTTCCTGGCCGGCCATGAAACCGGATTGTCGGCCGAAGCCTTTGCGATCGGGATAGGACGGGTGGGCGCCGGCGGCGACGCCGTGTTGGCGGGCAAGCTTGAGCGCCGCGCTCATGCTCTTCGCATCGCCCGCGTGGCCACCGCAGGCGATACTGCAGCTTGAGACGATTTCCATCAGGTCATTGTCTGCCGGCCCGCCTTCGCCGAGGTCCGCGTTGAGGTCCAGGCGAGTCATATCGTTGCAACTTGCTGTTTTTGTGACGAAACTCCCACCTGTGCACCTGTTTTATGTTTAAAACCTAGGGTGAGCGATGTTTTGTTAATTAAGTACCCATGAAACCCGGGTGAGCGATGCTTGATCCCCTGATAATCATATGCGCCCTCATATGCGGCATTGCTGCCCGCGCGCTTGGCCTGCCTGCCCTTATCGGCTACCTCGCCGCGGGCTTCGTGCTGCATGAGCTCGGCGCGACCGAAGGCGCGTTATTGTCTCAGCTTGCGGAGGTGGGTGTCACTCTGCTGCTGTTCTCGATCGGACTGAAGCTGAAGCCTGCGGACTTGCTGGAGAGCAAGGTCTGGGGAACGTCGCTGGTCCACATGACCGTGACGATCCTTGCGCTGGCCCCATTACTGTTCCTGCTGATGGCATCAATGGTGGAGACAGACGGCTTTGGGTGGCCGCAGGCCGTGCTCCTCGCTTTCGCGTTGTCATTCTCCAGCACGGTGTTCGCAATCCAGGTGTTGCAGGAACGAGGCGAGATGGCATCGCAGCATGCGAACCTGGGCATCGGCGTGCTGCTGATGCAGGACATCGCCGCGGTACTCTACATCGGCGCGAGCACGGGCAAGGTACCGCACTGGACCGCGTTGGGTCTGCTGCTGCTGATCCCCGCGCGGCGGCTCATCCTGAAGCTCTTGAGCATGTGCGGGCACGGCGAGCTCTTCACGCTGTTCGGGCTCGCCCTCGCGATTCTCGGCGCACAGGTCTTCGAGTCCGTCGGGGTCAAGGGAGATCTCGGTGCGCTGATTCTCGGCGTACTGTTGGCGGGCGACAAGCAGGCCAAGGAACTGGCCAGGAGCCTGTTGCAGTTCAAGGACCTGTTTCTCGTCGGCTTCTTCGTCACCATCGGCCTGATCGGCTGGCCGGCGCCGGAGCTGATGGTGATCGCTTTTATTCTCGGGATTCTCTCTCCGCTCAAGGCGCCGCTGTATTTCTGGCTGATGACGCGTTTCCACACGCCGCCTCGTGTCGCGTTTTTGAGTTCGGTCTCGCTGTCCAACTACAGCGAGTTCGGGCTCATCGTGATCGCCATCGCGGCGAGCCAGGGCGTTGTGGACAATCAATGGTCCGCCACGCTTGCGTTGGCTATCGCTATCAGTTTCGTGCTGTCGTCGGCAGCAAACATCAAGCCGCACGATCACTACACCCGCTGGCGGTACAAGCTGCGCCGATTCCGCAGCCCGGAGCTGGAGCGCAAACGACCTGACGTCGACGGCGTGCGCGCTATCGTGCTCGGCATGGGCAACATCGGCACCGGTACCTATGACGTTTTGCGCGATCGCTATGGCGATTCGGTGGTAGGCGTTGACGAGAACAAGGCCAAGCTGGCCCGGCATATCGAGAAAGGCAGGCGAGTCATCGACGCTGACGCCAGTGACCCGGACTTCTGGTCGATCGTGCGGCTGCACGATGTCGAGCACGTGATGCTGGCATTGACCAATCACCGTGAAAACATGCTGGTTGGCAAGATGCTGCGTCGCAGGCACTACGAGGGCCGTATCACGGCGATCATACGATTCGAAGATGAGGGGGAGGAGCTCAAGGAGTACGGCATCGAGAGCGTCAACCTGTTCCGCGAAGCCGGACGCGGATTCGCCGAACACCTCGAAGACACGTCAGACGAAGATCCGGAGAAGGCGGCGAGCACTACCTAGCTCGAATGTCTCACCGATTCGTGGGAAAGATCGGTCAGACCGTTGTCTGCACCAGGCCTTTTTCTCTCTCGAAAATACACCCTGGTACTTCGTTCAATCGGAAAATCCCTGGTCCAGACGACGGGGCTGGCGAGAGCCCGCGCTATCGATGAGATAGTCGGACTAGCGTCGTCGGCCGGCCGACCTCCAGTACTGGATCAGCGCGAATCCAAACAGCATGCCGCCGAGATGGGCAAAGTTCGCCACCCCGGGCGCGCGGCCGCTGACGCCCAGGTAAAGCTCCATCAGCCCGAAGCCCAGCACGAAATACTTCGCCTTCATCGGGATAGGCGGAATCGGCAGGACCACGGTCCGGTTCGGGAAGGTCATCCCGTACGCTAGCAGTATTCCGAATACGCCGCCCGATGCGCCGATGGTCGGGTAGACCTCGCCCATCAACTTGGCGACGGTCAGCTGAACAATGCCGGCGCCGACTACACAGCTCAGGTAGTAGATGATGAAGCGTCGCGGACCCATGAAGTTTTCGATGGCTCGTCCGAACATCCACAGAACGAGCATATTAAACGCGATGTGCAGGGGGTCATCGGGCGCATGCAGAAACCCGTACGTCACCAGCTGCCAGGGCATGAATGCAGGATTCGGCGAGTCGAGTGGCCACAGGGCCAAACCGCCCCAGACGGACCGCGAGAGCTGCAGCTGCATCGCGTACATCAATCCGTTCGCGATCAGCAGTGCGAAAATCACGTTCGGTATAGAGCTTTGCCGCTGCGGGCGCATGCGGTAGATATTCTGGGTCATAGAGTTCCTGAGACTAGGAATCCGGCGTCGCGTTCGGGATTGTTCTTCAGACTACCAGCCGCCGCCACCGCCGCCGCCGCCACCACCGCCCGAGAAGCCGCCCCCACCAGAGCCGGAACTCGATCCTGGTGGCGATGCGGAATGGCTGACGGCGGTGCTGAACGATCCCGACAGGTCAGATGACATCGACGATATCCCATTCCAGTTGCCGTGGTACCAGGCGGGCTGATAGGCGTTGCCGCTCTGGTCGCGAATCGAGGCCAGCACGGACGCAAATTTTTCGGCCCAGCGCTGATCGACACCCAGAGCTAGTGCGTAGGGAAGATAGCGCTCGAAGAGCTGCGGCGTCTTGTCAGGCGGATTGCGGAGATCCAGCTCTTCTTTCTCTGCCACGTCAAGGTAGTCGCGGAACCCGCTCATTTGATCGAGCAACTTTCGACCACGCATCGTTGGCCGCTTCATGAGGATCGCGAAGATGACCATCGCCACATACAACGTGATGACGGCGCCAATGGATGCAAAAGTAGGTTCGAGCCCCTGGGCAAAGGTTGCCACGGTGAAGACCGCGACGATGACGAAGCCGGGCAGATTCAACATGCCGTTGGTGTTGAAGTACTTGCCCTTGTAATCGTCCTTCAGTGATCGCTTGTGCCTGTTCTTGGCGGCGCCGATGATCTTGTGATTCTTGTTGTCGAGTTCGATCGAACTCGATTCCTTGAACAGGCCCTCGAAGAGTTCCCGTTCTCCCGGTGCCAGCGGTGGCGCATCGGCGCCAGGATCCAACTTGCTCAACGAGTGTTTCTTTCCTGAATGGTCGATCTCGAGGTAGCCCTTGACGGCGAGGTTGACAATCGCTGCCGTCATGACCTTGCCGTCGTAGTACATCTGGTTGATATAGCGAAGCGACGCGGGCGAGTAACCGTGCGGCGGTTCGTAGCGGGTCATGATGGGACCCTCGTCGGGGTCGCGCCCGAACTTTCGCCAGACGGGAATGTAATACGCCAACAGCACGATAAGCCCGGCGAGCGCAACCATCACATGGCGGTTGTCGTTCAGGAACCAGGCCGCGCGCTGCATGTCGTTGGGCTCCTCGACGAGTCCCTTGGGCCAGGCGACGACGATCGTCAGGCCATTGACCGGAGACAGTGGCGAGTTCGACGCGAACTCGACGCTTGGGCCGAGGCCGCGGCTCGCCTTGTAGTCCCTGCCCCGCTGTCCGTAGGCGCCCGTGTAGGCGTCGACGACAAGATCGCCCCCGGAAACATCGAATTCGAACTTCACTGATGCTGTCGCTTCGTCGATGGGAAAGCGCCAGTCGAAGCCGGTCACGTTCCAATAGAGCTCATCGTGATTCTCAAAGAAGCCGAGCATCCGGTACGCGCGATAGCGGAAGCTGTACTCGTAGACGCCGGTTTCCAGGTAGCTGTCGCTGCGGCCGAAATAGACGTTGATCCGGTCGCGCGGCTTCTTGGTATGAAACGCTTCGGGCTCGCCGTCACGCAGCACCGACAGGGGCTCGATGGAGACCTGGTGGCGGTTGCCCGTCTTGTCAAAGTACTCCGTCGGTATCGACCGGTAGATGCCGCGTCGAATCTGCCGGCCCTCAGCGCGCACACGAATGGTTTCGGTGACCAGGATCGACGCGTCTGAATTGACGACGATGTCGCTGTGAAAGCTGAGAATGCGCTCGTCGGCGTGGGCCGCGAATGACAGGAGTAACAGTATCAGCGTCGAACGAATCACTCGACCTGGCCCAGGTTGACCAACGGTACGTTGGCGACATCGTCCGATGCCTTCTGGAAGAACTCGCGCTGCCTGAAGCCGAACATGGAAGCGACGAGGTTGCTCGGCACCGATTCGACCATGACGTTGTAGTCGCGTACGGATGCGTTGTAGTAGCGGCGAGCGAACTGCAGATAATCCTCGGTCTCCACCAGTTCGCCCTGCAGCTTCAGAAAGTTCTCGTTCGCTTTCAGCTCCGGGTAGGACTCGGCCAGCGCGATCAGCTTGTGTACGCCTGACGCGAGTTGTTCCTCGACATCGCCCCGCTCCGCGACCGACTGGCTCCTGCGTGCCTGGTTACGCAGCTCGGTGATCGCCGCAAGCGTCGCCTTCTCGTATTTCGCGTACTGGTCTACGGCGGTAACGAGGTTGGGTATCAGGTCATAGCGACGCTGCAACTGGACGTCGACGTCGCTCCAGGCCGTATCGACCTGGTTGCGGCTGTTAATGAGACGGTTGTAAAGGATGATGCCGGCAACAAGAACGAGGCCGGCGATCGTTAGCAGAATTCCCATTCCGCTACTTTACCATTCAACTGAAGCGATCAGTGCGGGAGATGCGCATAGGTGATTAGCAGGTCTGCGCCGTGGCTTAGCGCTTCGCCAGGTGGTCGAGTACAGGGCGAGAAGCCAAATGAAAGCGGAGCGTACACGAACGTACGTGAGCATTTCATTCGGCTTCTCAACGCGGTAATCGACCGCCTGGCGAAGTGCTCGTGACACGCGAGTACGTGAGCATTTCGTTTGAATGCTCAACGCGGTAATCGGCCGCCTGGCGGCGCGCTAGTACCAAAAAGAAAGGAAGATTTGTACTACGTTCGCCTCTAGCGAATAAAACGGCTCTTCACCGGCGGGTGCCCCGCTCGTCAGGTCCCGGAACTCGTCGTAGTCCGCGGTCAGCAGATCCAGCGAGGCGGAGACGGAGCCTCTCTTCAGGAAACCTTGCCAGCCAACCGGGTCATCGAGGAACGTGTAGCTGGCTTTAAGCTGGACCGTCGTGGTGCTCATATCGCTCAGCTCTTTGTCACGGCCGCGGAAGTTCGTCGCCTCGGAACGTGGAAACAGGTCGCTGAAGAACGATGCGCCGGTCTGGTCATGCAAGCGGACTTTCCCCGAGAAAATCCAGTTCTTCCAGGGATGCGTATAGCCAAGCGACACCGTGTGCCCCTCGATATCCCAGGTATCGGTGAAGTACCGATACTCGGCTTCGACTGCCGCTCGGTACGGCAGGAAGTATTTCGCACGTATGCCGAGTGCGTTACTGGTTCGGGTATTCGGATACAGCTCAGGTTCGTAGGAATAGCCAAGCGCTGATCCGGAATCTGCGTAGCGTACGGTTCGGTACGGGTTGTTCAGGAAGCCCTCTTCGGTCACGGTCTCGAAATTGAGCGCCGTAATCAGGTTCTTGGTCAGGATCTGTGTGATGCTGACACCGTACTGCTGTGCGAGCATGTCTCGCGAGAAGGTCTCATCGTCGGAACGGCCGACAACGTTCTCGCCATGGGCATAACTCAGCGCCACGGTGGTCAGCTGGCCAAAGAAGTCTTGTTTTACCGACAGCGCCCAGGTAGACGCGTCGTAATCGGATTCGACGCTGCTGACGTAGTTCAGGCTCATGGTCGTGTTGCCACGAAGGTAATCCATGCCCAAGGACCACTGCTCACGCTCCTCGTCGTACGGGCTCGCGGTGGTCACGACATCGATGGATGCTGACGACACGTAATCGAGGTAGTGGTTACCGACGAAGGACAAGCTCTTGCCGACCTGCTTGCGAACCAGGACTGACGGTCCGTCGATCGTGACGCCGCCGCCGTCATAAAGATGATAGAGAACATCCGCGCGGTCCTCGGGCAGGACGGCAGCCAGGCCACTCGCGGACAGGCTGAGCAGCAACAGTGTGGCTGAAATACGCCGCAACATATCGGAGCCTCCTAGTTGCAGCCGCAGCCGCCGCCGGCAGCACCTTCACCGCCTCGTGCACCTTCACGCGATTCGTACACGTGCTTGAGGTAGGACGAGGACACTGGATCGCCGTCCAGTGCCATGATCGGGTCTGCAAGCCGGTCACGCTCATAAGGCTTGACCCAGGGCTCGATGTTGCCGCAGGCAGAGAGGCCCAGAACGGCCAGCAGTACCAGCGAAATGCGTGAAATTGTCGATACTTTCATTGCCATACCCCACTCTATCCCGGTCCAAGTCCGGGAACTGTGATCCTATTCTCAAAGACGCGCGTTATGCCAAACGCGTCTTAACTGTTTCTTTATCCTCAGAAAAAGACCGTGATACCAAACGTTCCCTCGAGGTTGTGCACGGTTTTTTCTTCACCGAACAAGTCGATGTCGTACAGGTGGTCGCGGAAGTCGAGGTGCAACGCGACCGAGTCGGTCAGAAGGAAACGATAGCCCGCGCCATAAGACACCGAGAAACGGTCGTCACCGGCGAACTGGGTGGATCCCAGTCCTGCGACCAGGTAAAGGTTCGTGTTGTACGCACGACCTTCCCCGATAAAGACCTCGCCGGGCAGGATGTTGTAGCCCAGGCTCAGGTTGTAATACGTCAGCGTTCGCTCGCTGTCCTCGATGAGTCGAGCGCCACCACTCAGCTGTTCGAAGCTCGTCAGGCCTGCCTCACTCTGGCCGACCGATGCCTCGACGAAGAAACCTTCGGTGACGTGGTAAGCGAGCTTTGCCCCGTACACGACGTCGGAACCGAAGTCCTCGATGTTCAGGATGCCGATGAAGGCGCCGAGCTCGAAGTCCTCCCGGTCGATACGGGGTTCCTTGATCTCGCGGCGTTCCACCTCAGGATCGACAACCTGTCCAGGCGGCTCCGACGACGGCGGCGGCGCCTCTTCGTTGCCGAACCCGAACAGGTTCTTGGTCGCCGCGCAGCCCGACAGGCTGATCATCGCGGTGATCAGAAAAAGAACGCGAAACCGACTTTCCATTCTTCTACTTCCTCGTTGTCATCGCGACTGGTAAACACGACGTAGCTTTTGTACTCGGCCCGCAGCAGGAACCGGCGCGTCGCGTATATGCGAAAGCCGCCACCGACGTGACCGAGCTGGTCTGTGCGATCGTCGCCCTGGACGATCGTCGATTTCGGTTCGGTGCGTATGGCACCGGCACCGAGAGTCATGAACGGCGACACGCGCCAGTCCGGAAATGCCTCATGGACGATATTGATGCTGCCGGTCCATGCGTTGGAGAAGTTGCCCAGGACCTGTGAGCCCCAGAGCTCCAGCGAGATGTACGGATTCAGCGAGTAGCCGCCGTAAACGGACACGACGTTGGCCCCGCCGAAGTCTCCGGCGAGTACGCCCATCTCCCAGCGCGCGTTCGTAAAGTCTTCCTGCTGCGCAGATTCGAAGGTCGTCTGCGAACCGTCGGGTTTCAGCGTCTGCTGCATCTGCGCCTGGTCGACCCAGCCTTCGTCACCCTGTGCATCCCTGACGAGAAACCAGGTCGTGCGCTGTTTCAGGATCTCGATCGTCTCGCCGCGGTCGACGATGTGGAACTTCGGGTAACCGCGACCGGGCCCGGTATGCATTTCGAGGTAAGGATCGGCCACGGCAACTCGACGGTATTCCTTTGCAGCAGCGGCTACTCCCGGTAGCACGCAGGCAAGGAATATCGCGGCCAGCGCCAGCGTCAAACCTTTCTTCAATGCATCGCCCTTTACTATCGCTCGTACAGCCTTCCCGGCTGCCTAGTTCATCGGCGCATCAAACGGGTTGTTGTAGTACTGGCCGCCAATATCCAGCCACTCTGCAATCAAGCGTCTTTCTGCTTCCGACAAGAGGTTGTAGTGAGAATTCGCAGGATCTGCGAACCGATCGAAAAAGTCTCCCGAGAATCGCGCTCCGCCAATCGTTGCCGGCGAGTTGATCGGGATCGGTGCGAGAATGTCGTTTCCGTCGACATCCTGACCGATGACCTGCTGCGCATCGACAAGCACACCACCAACCACTTCCTGAAGATTATCACCCACCAGCAGCTCGCGGTAGGACAGGAAGTGATCCGGCTCGTCCGGCGATTGGCCGTCCTGCAGCTCAAGCTGGCCTGCAGGTACGCGCACCGTATCGTCCGCCGGGTTGATCGGTGAATGGCAGTTGACACACATGTTGTCTACGGGGTTGCCCATCGCGTCGAGCACCGGGACTTCAAGACCGGTGATGGGATCAATCGTCGTAACCGGCCGGGACAGCTGCCAGATCGGGTGGATGATCGTCTCGTAGTTGATGACGATTCGACACAATGCGGACCAGCTGTTTTCGCAATCCGTCGTGGTCGGGCTCGGCGTAGCAATGTTCGAGCCTTCGCCGATCGGGATGTCCGGTGACGATGGCGACGTGCGCGTGTAACGCCAGGACACGTAGCCGTTGTTGGCGGCGATCGCCGGATCGGCCGCCCAGAAATCGTTGTACTCGATGTTTACAGACAGTGCGATGGCGTCGCAGGCGCCGGTGCCCTCGCAGGACGCCTTGGCGAAGGTTTCGGCCATCGTGTCGCCGACCTCGTTGATGAACCAGCGTGGATCGGTGCCCGGGAATTCGACTACGCCAGCCGGCGCTCCCGCCCACGCCGTGTCGAATGCATCGGCCCTGCCGTGCGAGATACCCTGGCCCGGTACGTGACAGCCCGTGCACTTGAGCTCCTGCCCGGGCCGCGCGGAAAGCCAGTTCTGGTGACGCGGCGAGATTCGATGACCGCGTTCGTCGAGGATCGTTATTGCAAACGCGACGTTGGCCGGCACCTTGGTCAGCACCGACCCGTCCGGTGCGATCTCGGCATACCCGAGAATCTCCCGCATCCCGTTGGCCTGGCTAATGCCGAATGCTGTGTTGTCGATATCCAGCGTGTCTTCGTCCGGGAAAGACACGGGCTTTTCAATACGAAGCCAGCGGGCGGGTCGCGCCGCCGCAGGCGTAATGGCGGGATTCGCAAGCGCTGCGATGTCGACGCCGGTGGTGCCGTTAAAGTCGTAAACACTGCGGATATTCAGAACAGCCTCGGCGTTGTCTTTCAGCGTCGGGTCGAGCGGGAAGTCATTGTTTCCATCGGGAATGACGACCTGCCGGGCACGCGGATCGCCGGATACGACCTCGGTGAACATGAAGCCCTCTTCGCCGATGACGACCGGCAGCTGGGTCTCGTCACGCGGGTCGTAGATCCAGATGCCGTACAGCGGCGGTGCAACGATGAAATCGCCCTCGGCAGGCGTAACCGGATCGTCGGGATCGATTACGATCAGGTTGGCGAGACGATCGTCCGTACAGGGTACGATTCGCGTATCCTCGGTCGCGTCGTCGCCATCGTCCGGCAGGATTTCGATCAGCCGGCACTGCGACCAGCCGACGAGCATGCGGCCCGTGCCATCCTGGATCGGGTAGGCCGATGCATAGCGACCGCCGGGTGACGCACCCGCCTGGGTCAGTACTTCATTGATGGTTGCGTCCGCCTGAGCAGGCCCGGTACCGCCCGCGTTGGTCACGACTGGCTGTGTATTCTCGACGTAGTTGGTCGTGTTGATCGTGATCAGCTCGCCGCCACCCTCGGTGTCTGTAAAGGGTCGAATCAGCGTCAGGATGTTTCCGTCTTCCAGCTCGCGAGGCTGGGTGAACTGGATCGTCGCGCCGTTGGTGCCCGTGTCGTGACTTTCCTTGCCATACAGCAACTCTAACTCCGAACCATCCGGGTTCATTCGGTACAGGTCTACGGCGTTGTTCGGTCCGGCGTTGTCCCAGCGGCTGAAGACGATCTTGCCATCCGACATGACCGTCGGGTCGAGGTCGTGACTCTGGTTGAAGGTCAGCTGCTCGATGCTGCTGCCGTCGTCGTTCATGATGTGAATCGTGAATGCGTATTCGTTTTCGTCTTCGTCAATAGCGACGAAACCAGGCTTGCCCTCGTCGAGCAGAACCGCCTGCGAGCGAACCTGCCGCGTTGACGCGAAAATGATGCGTCCGTCCGGAAGGTACTTCGGCATGATGTCGTGGCCGATCTCAGCCGTCAGGTCAGACGGAATGACTCGCACGAGTTCATCGGTCTCGAAGGTGTACTGCCAGATATTCCAGGTCGGCTGGTCTTCTTCGTCCAGGTTCGGGTCGAAAGGACCGCGCATCGAAAACAGCAGGCGGCTCGCGTCGTAGTCAATCTCAATATCGCGCACGGCGCCCATGCCACCGGTGAAGCGTTCGGTGATGTTGACATCGAGGGCGGTCGGGGAGGCGCGATCGCGGAAGAAAAGGTCAGAGCCGACGTCGAACGTTATCTGCTCACGCAGGTCCGTCTGCTCGAACTCGCCGTTGTCATCGACGGGTATCGGTGCTCGGATGTAGGCAATCGGGAAATCGATGACGACCGGATCCGGCGTCTGGCCGTTGCCGATCTGCACACCCTGATTAGCTCCGTCGCAGGCAACGATAAATAAGGACGCGCATATTGTCAGTACGGTCCGCAGTCCCAAGGATCCATCCTTTCTGATTCGTGAAAACGTGTTCATCGCTTTTCCTCTCTTGGAAACGCACGCGCCGCGCGTGTTTCCAGCCAGCTTGTAATGGTGAACAGGACGCGAGCCGCATGCTGTTAACGCCATCACACTCCCAAGTCTTAAAAAAACGCTTGTCTCTGCGGCCGATATGCCCAAACGCAACTCGCCGCAGGTTAGCAACGAGCAAAAGTATAGAGACCGAAAATTGGCGATGTAATGTCTCAAAAGCACGACAGCATGGCGCGAAAACACCGCCTGATCCGCACACCGGAGCCCTTTCTGCGAGGCGCTGCACCAGGAAAAAAAATTTTTGCCGATAACCGGAGCGGTGATCACCGATGGATCGATTGCGCGACTTTTGTGGCTATTTCGGGGCCTGAGCTAGAAAGCCGGTGAAGTAGCAAAGGCAATTGGTTGTTTGTTGGTGCCGCAGCATTCACGGCACCCTGTCTCCCTTCTGCGACAGTTGCGACCTCTTTACAAATCAGTAGCTTAGCGATTCCGTAACCGCGGCTTGTGCGGAACTGACGACATTGACTTGACAATATACTCGTCGCTCGCCCGGCGGAAGAAAACCCCTAACTATCTGTTTTTCAGAAGAAAAAAGGTTTTTTTACCGAGTTTTTCCCGGGCTGGCACAGCACTTGCTTGGTACGTAGTGGACCGAATGGATCGGGCCGGCATCTCTAAGAAGCAGATTGCTTCTAACTGTGAAGGCATTCACGGCACTGAGTTACCGGCGCTGGCAGGATTGCTTGGGCGCAGTCACGCGAATTCGCAAGAGGCTCCGGGAAGGATTCCGGATCGTGGCTGCAAGGACCAGGGAAGGTTGAATCTGATGAGTCAGCAAACCCCAGGCCATTCGAGATCTACGGACGAAAAGTTACAGCGTCCGTCGGGCTGATGCTCCTGTTTTAGGAGGATCGGTGAATTCAAACGATCGTAGAAGACCTAAGGCTTTAGGCTTATGAGAAAAGTTACAGGGATGACGACAGCACGGAAGTTGGCCAACGTATTCACGTTAGGCGCTGCCCTGCTTGCAATGGCTAGCGCCGCCCATGCCGGACCGCGCGAACAAGCCAAACGTATTCATGACCGCATTGCCGGCGTACCGCCGACAGACGCTGTCCTGGCATCAATGGAGGCCGACATCGTCGGGGGAAACCCCAGCGCGGCTGCCTATACCGCCATGGACAACGTCAGCTTCTACAACGTGACGTTGAAGAACTTTGCGGCGCCGTGGACCAATCGCGAAGAAAATGTGTTCGTTCCGCTGAACGACTACATCGCGATGGTGATCGGCATGGCCCGCGACGACGTTCCGTTCAATACGCTGCTGTCTGCTGACATCGCTTATGTTGGCCGCAACGGCGTCGTCTCCGCGGCACCGTCCCCGAGTAACAACGATCATTTCGAGCAGCTCGAAGCGAATAACATCAACCTGCGTGACGACCTCGTCCAGACTCAGCAGTCGACCATCATGGGCATCCCGTCCAATGCGACGGCTGGCGTCATGACGTCGCGCGCTGCGGCACAGGCCTTCTTTGTCGCCGGCACGAACCGCGCGATGTTCCGTTTCACGCTCTTGAATCACATGTGTAACGACATGGAGCAGATGCTCGACGTCAACCTGTCGCCGGACTGGATCCGCCAGGACGTGAGCCGCAGCCCCGGTGGCGACAGCCGGCTGTTCCTGAACAACTGCATCGGCTGCCACACGGGCATGGACCCGATGGCGGGCGCCTTTGCCTACTACAACTACAATGAAGACACCGAAACGATGGAGTACACGGCAGGCACGGTCCAGTCGAAGTACTTCAACAACGACCTGAACTTCCCGCAGGGATTCCGCACGACAGACGACAGCTGGGAAAACCGCTGGCGTGAGGGTCAGAACGCCTACCTGGGCTTCGACAGCTCGCTGCCGGGCAGCGGCAACGGCGCAAAGACGCTCGGCGAAGAGTTGGGCAACAGCGCGGCATTCGCGTCATGCCAGGTCAAGAAAGTCTTCAAGAACGTCTGCATGCGCGAGCCTGAGAACCAGGCGGACCGCGACGCAGTCGCACAGATCACCAACACGTTCCGGACGAGCGGATACCGCCTGAAGCAGGTGTTCGCCGATACGGCCGTGCACTGTATGGGCCAATAAGGGGAGACTGACATGAAAGACGAAAAAGTAATGCACTCTCCGATTACCCGTCGTACGCGCAACCTGCTGCTGAGCCTCGTCGGTTCGGTCATCGTTGCGGCCTGCGGTGGCGGCGCAGCCACGACTGAAAACCCGATCTCGAACGTGCCGGATGTCGGCGACGCTCCGTACACCGGACCGGTTGCCGCCGATGCTGACGTCCTGAAGTTCCAGCAGGAATTCTGGTCGAACGCGAAAGGGCAGGACCGATGCGGCGCATGCCACAACGAGTCGGTTGGCCAGACGCCGCTGTTCGTTCGCAACGACGACGTCAACCTCGCTTACGCAGAGGCGCTGACGGTCGTAAATACCGGTGATCCCGCGCTGTCGCGCGTCGTCGAGAAAGTCGGCGGCGGCCACAACTGCTGGGTTGCCGATCCGGCGGTCTGCGCGACGATCATGACGACCTGGATCGAAAACTGGGTAGGCAATTCCGTCGCCGGCGGCCGTGAGATCAACCTGACGGCGCCGGTATCGAAAGACCCGGGCGCCAGCAAGAACTTCCCGGAAGATCCGGCTGCCTTCGCTGCGATCATTCACGGTCCGGTACTCGTGCCGAACTGCGCGGGCTGTCACAGCTCCGAGTCACCGAATGCACAGCAGCCGTACTTTGCTGATCCGGATATCGACACGGCCTACGCTGCGGCGAAGCCGAAGATCAATCTCGACACGCCGGCGAGCTCTCGCCAGGTGATTCGCCTGCGCAACGAATTCCATAACTGCTGGGAAGTGGGCTGCGCCCAGTCCGCGCAGATCATGGAAGACGCCATTACGACCTTCGCCAACGGCATTACGCCGACGACGGTTGACCCCGACCTGGTTGTTAGTAAGGCACTGACGCTGGTTGACGGCGTCCTGGCTTCGGGCGGCAACCGCTACGAAGATGCGCAGATCGCTCTGTGGGAGTTCAAGACGGGCTCCGGCACGACCGCATTCGATACCAGTGGTGTCGATCCCGCGCTTGACCTGAACTTCTCGGGCGACGTCACCTGGTTCGGTGGCTGGGGCATCACCATTACTGACGGTAAGGCCCAGGGCACGACCACGGCGTCGAAGAAAGTCTATGACGTTATCCAGGAGTCCGGCGAGTTCTCGATCGAAGCCTGGGTGATCCCGGCCAACGTCACGCAGGAAGAAGCTCGCATCGTGACCTACTCGTCGGGCGCCACTGCGCGAAACTTCACGCTGCAGCAGACCCTGTACGACTACAACTTCCAGTTACGCACAACCGAGACCGGTCTCAATGGCGACCCGGCCCTGTCGACGCCGTCAGCCGACGAAGTCCTGCAGGCAACGCTGCAGCACGTCGTCGCGACTTACAACCCGATCGACGGCCGCAGCATCTACGTCAACGGCGAGCTGGTATCGAACACGGACCCGGTTCCCGGCGGCACGATGGTCGACTGGCAGGACACGTTCGCGTTCGTTCTCGGTAACGAGGCTTCCAGCGACGGCCTGTGGCAGGGCACGATTCGCCTGGCCGCGGTTCATCGTCGTGCGATGACGCCCGAACAGGTCACTCAGAACTTCGACGCTGGCGTCGGTGAGCGCTTCTTCCTGCTGTTCGATATCTCGGAAGACATCGCTGCCGCACCGCAGTCCTCGTATATCCTGTTCGAGGCGCAGCAGTTCGACAACTACGCCTACCTGTTTGACAAGCCGCACTTCGTGACCCTGGACGGTTCGCGTCCGGAAGGCATCCCTCTCGAGGGCATGCGTATCGCGATGAACGGTAAAGAGATCAAGGTCGGCCAGTCGTACTCGCGTCTGAACACGACGCTGTCCGGCGCCCAGTTCGGTGAGCTCGGCCAGCCGCTGTCGGTACTCGGCGCGGTACTGCCGCTCGAGAAGGGACCGGCGGACGATGAGTTCTTCCTGACCTTCGACAGGGTTGGCGCGCTGTCTTACGACCGCCCGGCCGACCCGACGCTGATCATTACGGAGACGGACCTCGATCCGGCCTCCAAGATCGGCCTGCGCACGTTTGACGAAATCAACGCGACGTACGCAGCGGTGACGGGTGTGGATTCCACGACGGCTGCGGTCGACATGACCTTCCAGGAGCTGCGTCAGTCGCTGCCTGCGATTTCGGATATCAACACCTTCCTGTCATCGCACCAGGTCGCGATCGCTCAGCTGGCGATCCAGTACTGTGACGTGATGATCGGTACCGACGCGAACCCGAACCCGAACGCGGCGACGATGTTCCCGGGCTTCCAGTTCGACTCGGCGCCGGGCACGGCGTTCGGCGGCAGCAACCGCGACGCGTTCGTCAACCCGCTGATCGACCGGATCATGGGTACGAACATCGCGACGCAGCCGGACCGTACTGCGGTCTATGAAGAACTCGCTACGTTCTCGGCAGCGGGCGGTCGCCCGGACAACCTCGTCGATCGACTGGTTGCCGGCGGCAGTGGCACCCGAGCCATTTCGAAGGGCGTCTGCGCAGCAATGCTCGGCAGCGCCGTCACACTGATTCAGTAATACAGGACTTAAGGGACTTCTAGCTATGAGTAAGAGTAAACGCGACTTTGATGCTCCCCAGTATCATGCCGACCACCCGCGTCCTGTTACGCGACGTCAGTTCGTAGCCCAGGGCTTCATGAGCGGTGGCGCCATGACCGTGGGCGGCGGCTTCCTGAGCATGTTCGCCAACCCGCGCAAGGCGCTGGCGGACCTGTCACCCGACCTCGCGGGTCTGCTGCAGAATCCCTGCCAGATCTCGACGGCCGGTGCGGGCAAGATTCCGTTCATCGCCTTCGACCTCGCAGGCGGCGCAAACATCGCCGGCTCGAACGTACTGATTGGCCAGGAAGGCGGACAGCAGGACTTCCTGTCGACGAACGGTTATGAGCGCCAGGGCCTCCCGGGCGACATGCTGCCGGGCCAGGTTGACCCGGTACTGCAGCAGGATTACGCCAACTTCGACTTGGGCCTTGGCTTCCACCTGGACTCCGCGTTCCGTCGCGGAATGCTGGCCAGCATGACGCCGGGAACCGAAGCCAATCTGAACGGTGCCGTCATCCCGGCCCGTTCCGATAACGATACGGGCAACAATCCGCATAACCCGATGTACGGTATCGCACGGGCGGGCGCGGACGGTTCGATCCTGACGCTGGCGGGGTCCGAGAACACGGACTCCGGCGGTAACTCGATGCTGCCCGCCATGCTCTATGATGCCGAGCTGCGGCCGACCAAGGTCGACCGTCCCAGCGACGTCGTCAACCTCGTGGACACCGGCGACCTCGTCGGCATCCTGACCGAGGAAGACGCCAAGGCGGTCATGGAATCGGTGTATCGCATCAGTGAGCGCAAGATCGACAGCGTCAACACGCAGATCACGCGCGATGCCGTCATCAAGGAGATGATGGACTGTGGTTACCTGAAGGCGGCCGACATCGCCGATCGCTTCGCCGGCGTACCGATCGATCCGGGCCTGGATCCGGAGATCGTCGGCCCGACCGGCATCTTCACAGCTGAAGAATTCAACGGCAACGGCCGGGACGCTCGCGAGTTCCAGAAGACCGCTTCCGTCATGAAGCTCGTTATCAACGGCTTCGCAGGCGCCGGTACCATCGAGATGGGTGGTTACGACTACCACGGTGGACGACGTGCCGAGGGTGAGGTCAAGGACTTCCGTGCAGGTCGCTGCATGGGTGCCTGCATCGAGTACGCCGCTCGCGTCGGTGTGCCGCTGATGATGTACGTCTTCAGTGACGGTTCCCTGTCGTCCAACGGCGCCATCGACAACACGGTCGAAGGTCGCGGCAAGGGCGAGTGGTCGAGTGACAACTCATCGACCGCGGGATCGTTTTTCATGGTCTACAACCCAACACGGCGCGCAACGATTATCGGCGCCACGCCGGAAGAGATCGCCAGACATCAGCAGATTGGCTACATGGATGCCAACGGCGCCGTGCAGCGTGCCGCAACTCCGGCAGCCAACAACGTCAACTCGTTGGTCAACCTTACACTGCTGAACTACATGGCACTTCATGGCGAGCAGGGGCTGTTCCCCGGGCTGTTCCCTGGACACGGTCTCGGCAATACCGCTGCGGCTCTCGATGCACTGACGGCATTCACGCCGATCTGCAACGGGATCATCGCCAACCCGGTCTAGCACCGGAGAAACGCAACCGCGTTCATTCGTCGTCGGACGCTGCTCTCGACAGACGATTCAGGCCAGCCGGGTTACCGGCTGGCCTTTTTATTTGCCAAACCGCGTCGTACAACGATCGTGCGAACTGTGCTTAACTTCGCTGCATGACTGAAGACCGTTCAATCTCGTTTGCCTGTCCCCGTACCGACCAGCCACTCGAAGCCGTGGAAGGCGGCTACACGTCTCCGGCCAGCGACGTCGTCTACCCGCTCGTCGGCGACATTCCCTGGCTGTTCTCCGAACCGGCCGCCAGCCTGCATGAGTGGCGTAATCGATTGCACATGGCGGTCCAGTCGGTCAGCCACGAGATCCAGGGGCTCGAGATCGAACTCAAGAACAAGAACATCCGGCCGCTGGCGAAGCGCCGGATCGAGCGCTATCGCGACGCTTGTCGGGAACACCAGAAGAAGCTGAAGAAGCTCGTGGCGCCGATCGTCGACAAGCACGTCAGCGGCAACCTCGAAAGCTATCTTGCGATGCGGACGCGACTGCCGACCGACCAGGGACTCCATACCTACTACGCGAACATTCATCGCGACTGGTGCTGGGGCGACGAAGAGAACCAGGCGTCGATAAAGCAGCTGCGCTCCGTCATGAATGAAAACGCTGCGCTCGGCCGCGTCCTGGTCCTGGGCGCCGGCGCCGGGCGCCTCGCTTACGACATCGCGACCGGCATGGACTGCGAACACGTCGTCGCGATGGACTTCAACCCAATGCTGATGTTCGTCGCGAAAAAGATGATTCGAGGCGACAAGCTGAAGATGTATGAGTTTCCGATCGCGCCGGCATCGCTGGAAGACGACGCCGTCCTGCGGACGCTGAAGGCGCCGGCGGCAACCGACAAGGTCAGCCTGGTCCTGGGTGACGCCCTGCGCGCGCCGTTTGCCGACGGTTTTTTCGATACCGTGGTGACGCCGTGGCTCATCGACATCATCAGCGAGGACCTCGAGGTGTTCGCCAAGCGCATCAATCGCCTGCTCGCCGATGGCGGCCGCTGGCTGAACTTCGGTTCGCTGGCCTTCACCCACCCGAAGCGCGCGCGCTGTTACAGCCCGGAAGAGGTCAAGGCGATCGTTGCCGAGAGTGGTTTTTCAGATCCCTACGTCAGCCAATCGACCATCCCCTACATGTGCTCACCGGCCAGCCGGCATGGGCGACAGGAGAAGGTCTTCACGTTCTCTGCGTTCAAGGAAAAGAAGATCAAGGCGCCGCCGAGGTATCGCGCCCTGCCCGACTGGATCGTCACCGGCAAAGCTGCGGTACCGCTGTCGCAGTCATTCAAGACACAGGCGATGACGACGCAGATCTATGCGTTCATTATGTCGCTGATCGACGGTCGACGGTCGATCGAGGACATGGCCAAGGTACTCGAGAAGCAGCAGCTCATGCAGCGCGACGAAGCCGTGGCCGCGATCCGCAACTTCCTGACCAAGATGTACGACGACGCGCAGCGCTCGCAGGGATTCTGAAACCCGCTCGCTTCGCTTCTCGGGCCGCTACAACGTCTCCATTCGGGAAACCGGGTACATCGGTTCGCCGCTGACGTCTTTTGGCGACTCCAGCCACACCCGCACCGGTTCGCCGGAATCGATGTTGATACCGGCGCGTGCGATAACGCCACCGTCGATCTCGATCAGCACGCCGAATTCGTCGCCACCCTCGAGAAGCATTCCGACGGCCCACTGCGGTGCGACCGAAGTTCCGTCGAAGCCGGCCTCGACAATGTCGAGCACGCCCTCGGCCTCGTAGGGCCAAGACTCATTCGCTGCCAGCGTCGCAGCAAGATCGCTTGCTGTCGACGGCGAAGATTCGCCGCCACCGCCGCAGGCCGCCAACGCACCAAGCAGGCATCCAAGGATCAGTAGTCGGTACATGTCGGTCCCCTCGTCGAGTGCCGGAACAGTATGCCTGACAAGGCGCCTTTTCCCTGCGGAATCCGTCGCAAATCAGGCTCTTGGGCGCGATACCCAACGACCATCAGAATTCATCATTGCTCCGTCAGCTTCTCATCAGTCTTTTTGACCCCTGCCAGCCCTACTCTGCATCTGTGGAAAAACAGGATCTGACGGGAGCAAAAAATGCATACACCCATGATTTCCATGGTGTTTTTCCTTATCGCCGCTCTGTTGGGTGCGATTGGACAGTACCTTTACAAATCCGGCGCCGACGCCGCAACCGGCGGCGCGCTCAGCTACGTCGCTAACCCGCGATTACTGGCGGGCGTGGTCTGTTACGTCGGCGTCATGACGCTGTTCGTCGCTGCCTTCAAGCGCGGCGGCTCTATGGCCGTCCTGTACCCGATATACGCCAGTACCTTCGTGTTCGCGGCGATTATCTCGAGCATTGCCTTCGCGACGCCGATCAAGCCGGTCCACGTTGCCGGCATGGGTCTTCTGTTTACGGGCATGTTCCTGATGGGGAGATAAGACGATGAATGTGAATAGCGCGCTGTCCAGCCCGGTGTTCCAGCTCTTTTCGGCGACGGCCGGCACGTTGATGCTTGTGGCGGGCGCTGCCCTGGGAACACTTAAGCTATTTGGCAGACACGTTGACCATGCGCTTGAGTCTTACAAGAGCTGGCTCATCATGGTGCCCCTGATACTGCTGACGATGCTGCTGGGCCGGGTAGCCGTCATCGTCGCTGTAATGCTGCTCGCCGCATTTGGGTTCCGCGAGTTCGCCCGCGCCACCGGCCTGTACAGGGACTGGTTGTACACCGGATCGGTGCTCGCCGGCATCGTCGCCCTGGGCGCGGCGACGTTCGTCCCGGACCCGCGGCTCGGCTCGCCGGGTTGGTACGGCCTGTACATGGCGATGCCGGTTTTTGTGATCGCCGCAATCTTGCTTGCCCCGGTCCTGAAGAACCGCAGCGACGGCCAACTGCAACGCATGGCGCTCGCGATCTTCGCATTCGTCTACTTCGGATGGATGTTCATGCACCTGGGCTTTCTCGCGAACTCGACGCACGCGTATGCCTACCTGCTGTTCCTGCTGCTCGCCGTCGAGGCGAATGACATAGCCGCCTATATCTCGGGCAAGCTGTTCGGTCATCGCCCGTTGCGGCGCGCGATCAGCCCGAACAAGACGGTTGAAGGCGGTCTCGGGGCACTCGCTGTGTCTCTCGCTCTTCCCTGGCTTTTCTGGCCGGCGCTACCGAATTTCACGTGGGCGCAACTCGTGTTGATCGGCGTCGTCGTCGGGGTCGGAGGCCAGTTGGGTGACCTGATTATCTCGACGATCAAGCGAGACATTGGCGTTAAGGACATGGGCACGGCGATTCGAGGGCACGGCGGGATCCTGGACCGAATTGACAGTCTGATCTTTGTCGCGCCGTTGTTCTTTCACACCGTGCGATGGTTCCACGGCCTTTAGCCGCTGAGGGGCTAGAGGACTCGAAGGAGATCAGAATGCGAAGCTGGCGTTACCAACCCGTTCGCGACTTCGGACTGCCGCTGAAGGAGCGCCTGCAGCGCTGCCCGCGCGAACCGGGCATGCTGGTGTATGCGTCGCGGCTTGTTGCGAACCTGGTGCTGCGGCTGGTTCTCAAGACCCTGTTTCGTTTTCGCGTACACGGCCGTGAGCACCTGGCCGAACCGGGCTCGCGTATCCTCGTCTGCAACCACACCAGTCATCTCGATACGCTGTGCCTGACGGCAGCGATGCCGATCGCGAAGATCCACAGGACCTACCCGGCGGCAGCAAATGACTATTTCTTCAGCGACTTCGCCAGGACGGCGTTTTCGTCCGTCTTCATCAATGCCCTGCCCTTCGATCGCCGGCGCGGCGCCGCGGAGAGCCTAGAACGATGTGTCCGTGTACTGAAGCGTCCCGACATGAGCCTGATCCTGTTCCCGGAGGGCACGCGAACAAGCAACGGCGAAGTCGCGCGCTTTCGATCCGGTGTCGCGCGTCTTGCACGAGCAACCGGGCTGCCGGTCGTGCCCTGTCACGTCTCCGGTGGCTTCGAGTGCTGGCCAAAGGGGCGCTGGCTACCTCGCCCGGGACCACTTGTGCTGCACATCGGCGAGGCACTGAAATTCGACGAGTCGACAGACGCAGCCTCGATCTGCCGGCAACTGCGCGAGGCCGTCATTGCACTGGAGGACAAGCCATGACCATCTACGACCTTAAACCCGCATTCACGAACCTGCTGCGCCCTGTCTGCCAGTGGCTCGCAGGTCATGGCGTGACCCCTAACCAGCTCACTGTCGGCGCGACGCTGCTGTCAATCGCAACGGGCGCATTGATTGCGTTCAAGCACGAGCATGCCTCGGTGTTGCTGGCCTTGCCGTTCGTTCTGTTCGTACGGATGGGCCTGAATGCGCTCGACGGCATGCTCGCGCGCGAGCACGGCCAGCAGTCACGGCTGGGCGGATTCCTGAACGAGCTCGGCGACGTCGTCTCGGACATCGTCTTGTACCTGCCCTTCGCGCTGCTGCCGGGCGTATCGGGCGAACTCGTGCTGCTCGTTGTCCTGCTCGCCGTGCTGTCAGAAATGACGGGCGTCGTCGCGATCCAGGCCGGCGCCGAGCGACGCTACGACGGGCCGATGGGCAAAAGCGATCGCGCGTTCTTTTTCGGCGCGCTCGCACTTGCGATCGGATCGGGTCTCGAAGCGGGTCTCTGGGTACAGACGCTGCTTGCCTTCGTCTCACTGCTGCTGGTTGCGACGATCGTTAACCGAGTATCGAGCGCGCTGAAACAGGGCAGTCCGGCGGTGACAGACTAAGGCTGCTATGCTCGCTTGGACCTCTCCGCCGGGAGCCGACAATGAAAGTCCTCCGAACACCCGACAGCCGTTTCGAAAACCTGCCTGACTATCCGTTCACGCCCCGCTATGCGGACATCGATGGCTTGCGCATGCACCATGTCGACGAGGGCGATGGCGAACTCGTGCTGTTACTGCATGGCGAACCGAGCTGGTCCTACCTGTATCGGCACATGATCCCGCCGCTCGTTGATGCGGGTTTTCGCGTCGTGGCCCCGGACCTGGTCGGCTTCGGCCGGTCCGACAAGTTGCGCGACATCAGCGAATACTCCTACGAGCAACACGTAAGCTGGATGCGGCTCTTCATCGAGGCGCTGAACCTTGATTCGATCAACCTGTTTTGCCAGGACTGGGGATCATTGATTGGCTTGAGGGTCGCCGCCGAAAACGAACAACGCTTCGCTCGTATCGCGCTGGGCAACGGCGGCCTGCCGACCGGCGACCAGCAGATGCCGAGGGCTTTCCTGAACTGGCAGCGATTCGCGAAATACAGCCCGTACTTTCCGATAGGCAAGATCATTCAGAAGGGAACGGTCGCAGACCTCGACGACGCGGTCGTCGCGGCCTACGACGCGCCGTTTCCGTCATCGAAGTACAAGGCGGCGGCGCGTGCGTTCCCGTTGCTGGTACCGACGCAGCCGGATGACCCGGCCAGCGAGGCGAACCGCGCCGCGTGGCAGGTGTTCAAGCAATGGGAAAAACCCTTCATGACGATGTTCAGTGACAAGGATCCGATCACGCGAGGCGGTGAGCGAGCCTGGCAACAAACCGTGCCGGGTGCCCGCGGCGTCCGGCACACGACCATCCACGGCGCGGGACACTTTCTTCAGGAAGAAAAGGGGCCGCAACTGGCCGAGGCGATGATCGACTTCATCGGCAACACACAGCCTGAAGCTGTCTGAAAGTGTCTTAACGCCGGACCAGCCTAACGGTCTCACCGATTTATGGGCAAAGTCGTTCGGGCCGTTGTCTGCACAAGGGGTTTTCCGATCGAGCGGAATACCGGGTGTGTCCGAGTGAGGAAAAGCGCTTGTGCAGGCGACGGGCCAGAGAGAGCCCGCGCAATGAGTGAGATATTCGGGCTAGCGTTCGAGGTACTGAAGCTTGTCCTTGACCTCGCGCCACTCGTCGGCGTCGGCGGGTGGATCCTGCATTTCCGTGATGACGGGCCACTCCTGCGAGAGCTCCGCGTTGAGCTCGAGGAAGTGCTCCTGGCCCGCCGGCAACTCATCCTCTGAGTAAATAGCCTCGACGGGGCACTCTGGCTCGCACAGCGTGCAGTCGATGCACTCGTCCGGATCGATGACGAGGAAGTTCGGCCCCTCGTGAAAACAATCGACCGGGCAGACTTCCACGCAGTCGGTGAGTTTGCACTTGATGCAGGCTTCTGTGACGACGAAGGTCATGGGTAATCCCTTATTGCAGACAGCGTGTACGCTATGCGAAGTTGCGCACCATATCAAGAGTGGCAAACACGCTAGATTCCGCAACGCTGACTACAGACATCCTCAAGCCTTGACCAAGAATCCCCAGTTAAAATCCATCGTCGTCCGCCTGGCCGGCGACTCCGGCGATGGCATCCAGCTCATGGGCTCGCAGTTCGCCGTATCGACGGCACTGTCGGGCAGCGACTTCGCGACGTTCCCGGACTACCCCGCCGAGATCCGTGCGCCGGCAGGTACGACCTTCGGCGTGTCCGCGTACCAGATCAACCTCGGCGACGACCCGATCACGACACCCGGCGATTCGCCCGATGTGCTGGTCGCGTTCAACCCGGCAGCCCTGAAGGTCAGCCTGCCGATGCTGCATCCGGGAACGTTGATAATCGTTAACAATGACGGGTTCAGTGCAAGGAACCTGACCAAGGCGGGTTATGACGCGAACCCGCTGGATGACGACTCGCTGAGCGAATACACCGTCGTGGCCGCCGATATTGGCCGGCTGAATCTGGAGTCCGTCGCCGAATTCGGACTGTCGAAAAGTGACGGCGGCCAGTGCAAGAACTTCTGGGCACTCGGCCTGCTGTTCTGGATGTTCGACCGTTCACTCGACTCTGCGATTGGATGGCTCGATCGACGGCTCAAGAATGCACCCGCGATGCGGGACGCGAATGTCGCAGCGCTTCGAGCCGGGCACGCTTATGGAGAGACCAGTGAGCTGTCAGCCGTCGAAAAGGTCCGCGTAGGCGAGGCGCAGCTTGAGCCCGGGCGTTACCGCAGCATAACCGGCAGCGAAGCCATGGCGCTCGGTATCGCTGCGGCCGGGGAACTCGCTGACCGACAGGTCCTGTTCTGCTCGTATCCGATCACGCCGTCCTCGCCGCTGCTGCACCGCCTCGCCAAACTCGGCGAGCACGGCGTCGGGACATTCCAGGCCGAAGACGAGATCGCCGCCGTCGGTGCTGCGATCGGAGCCTCATACGGCGGCATGATCGGTGCTACGTCGAGCTCCGGTCCCGGCATTGCACTCAAGACTGAGGCGCTTGGCCTGGCTGTCAGCGCAGAGTTGCCCCTGCTGGTAGTGAACTGGCAACGTGGCGGACCCTCTACCGGACTGCCGACGAAGACCGAGCAGTCTGACCTTTACCAGGCGATCTATGGCCGCAATGGCGACACACCGATCCCCGTTCTCGCCGCTGCGTCTGCTGGTGACTGTTTCGACACGGCGATCGAAGCGACTCGCATCGCACTGCGGCACATGACGCCGGTCATCCTGCTGGCTGACGGTTATCTTTCGAATGCCGCGGAACCCTGGCGAATTCCCGATCTGTCGGATTACGCTCCTATCGAATCTCACCCGGTCGAGGCCAGCGATAGTTCGGACCCGCAGCGACTCGCGTTCGCGAGGGATGCGTCGAGCCTCGGCAGGGCGTGGGTCACGCCGGGAATGCCGGACCTCGTGCACCGCATCGGCGGCCTCGAGAAAGACCTTTCAAGCGGCCATATCTCTTACGACCCGGACAATCACCAGGCCATGACGGACCTGAGACGCAAAAAGCTCGAATCGGTCGCGAACTTCATCCCGGACCAGGCCATGGAATTCGGCGACGACAAAGGCGACATCGTACTGGTTGGCTGGGGCTCGACTCGCGGTCCTCTGTACCAGGCGGCGCGCCGAACCGGCACGAGCTTTATTCACATTCGTTACCTGAACCCGTTGCCGAAAAACCTCGGCGAGCTACTGAGCGGATTCAGGTCCGTCGTCGTCGCAGAGATGAACGACGGCCAGTTGAGCACCGTGTTGCGCGACAAGCTCGGTATACAACCGACGCCACTGACCAAGGTAACGGGTCAACCGTTCCTGATTTCCGAACTGGTGAAGGCCATCGAGCAAGAGAGATCGAAGCTATGAGCAGCCAACTGACAGCAAAAGACTTCGCAAGCTCGCAGGAGATTCGCTGGTGCCCGGGTTGCGGCGACTATGCGATCCTGAAATCCATGACCAAGGCACTGGCCGATGTCGGCGCCCGTCCGGACAACACTGCTTTTGTGTCCGGTATTGGCTGTGCGGCTCGCTTCCCCTACTACGTCAACACCTACGGTTTTCACACGATACACGGACGAGCGCCGGCCATTGCCACCGGGCTCAAGCTGGCGAACCCGGAGCTCGATGTCTGGGTCGTTACCGGTGACGGCGACGCATTGTCGATCGGTGGCAATCACCTGATCCACACGCTGCGACGGAACGTCGGCCTCAAGATTCTGCTGTTCAATAACGAGGTTTACGGCCTGACGAAAGGCCAGTATTCGCCGACGTCGAGACTCGGAACTCGCACGCCATCGAGCCCGGACGGCTCGTTCGACGTACCGATCTCGGCCGGCCAATTGGCACTCGGTTGCGGCGGTCGATTCTTTGCGCGCGCGATAGACACCGACAAGACCGGGCTCGCGCACGTACTGGAGCAGGCACACGCCTTCGACGGCAGCGCGCTTACGGAGATCTACCAGAACTGTATTGTCTACAACAAGGACGTCTACGCATCATTCACCGACAGGAAGACGGCCCATGACACGCAGCTGCACCTGCGCCACGGCGAACCGATGTTGTTCGGCAAAGACTCGGAACGCGGCATTGCATTCGACAATGAACGCTATGTGCTGAAAATCGTTGATGCGAGCACGGCCTCGGACCCTATCCTCATTCACGATGAGACCAACGAAGTCATTGCCCGCTTGCTGATCGCGCTCGACAAGCCGGTCGCGCTGGGGGTCATCTACCGCAATCCGGCGGTAGCCTACGAGACGGCGTTCCACGCCCATCATCCCAGCAACATGCAGAGGCGCCGCTCGGTTGCCGACGTGATAGCCGGGCCGAACAGCTGGCAGGTGGAGTAAGGCCTGTCAATACGGTGGCGATGAACCCGGTCGCCCCTTATTCAGGCAGCAGCGTGTAGCGACGATCGTCGACGGCGGCGCGTTCGTCTTCGACTAGCTTGGTGAGGTGCGCGAGCAAGGAGCGCTCTGCCCAGCCGTACAGGTGTTCGGGAACGTCCCGATACACCTCGGGCACGAGGTCGGCGGCTGTCGATGTCGGGTTTGCCTTAAGCGCAGCCAGCACCTTCGCCTCACGCGCGAGGCGGTGGTCGATGATCCAGTCGATCACCGCGGTCGGATCCGTGATCCGCTCTCCATGACCGGGCAACAACGCGTCTGGTCGCAGGTCTCTCACGCGCTTGAGCGATGACAGATAGTCCCGCATGTTGCCGTCGGGCGGGTTGATGACGACCGTGGAGCCCTCGATGACGTGATCGCCGGTGATGATCGAATTGCTGGCCTCGTGCAGGTAGCACAGGTGATTCGACGCATGGCCCGGCGTGTGTATCGCAGTGAGTCGAAACTCATCGGTCGCTAAGACGTCGCCGTCGGTCAGCACGCGACTCGGTTCGAACGTCAGGTCCTGGTGCGCCGTCGGCGGTGGTGGCATTCCGAGCAGCTCCGCATCGCATGCCTCGGCAAGCTCCCGTGCGGCCGGCGAGTGGTCCGGGTGGGTGTGCGTTGCCAGCACCCAGTCAATGCGCGGCGCGAGCTCGCGGATGCGATCCAGATGCTCCGGAATGACCGGGCCAGGGTCGACGACCGCGACCGCTTCCTCTCCGAGCAGATACGTGTTGGTGCCGGGCCCCGTCATCATCGACGGGTTGGGCGCCAGTACGCGACGCAGGCCCGGTGACAGTTGCACGACTGTCTTCATTCCTGCCTGCCACCTCGCGCAACGGCCTCGAGTACGGCGCGCTCTTCCGGCAGCTCCGGAAAGATGCAGGGGACGCCCTGATCCGCCTGGCAGCGGGCCCACTGCATCAACGTCTGTACGTTCTTGTGACGAACAAGTCCCTGCAGCGTGATCTGGGTCGGGAGGTGCAGCTCAATATGGCCCCGTTCGGCCAGCTCGAGCGCACGGTGAGCGCTGAGCCAGCGGCAATCGAGCACTTCACCGCCGCAGGCATTCGGTTCAGCGCGGCCGGTGTATTCGGCGATGAAGAAGCGTGTGGAATAGCGCTTTGGCAGCACCCTCGGCGTGATCCAGTGGCTGATATAGCAGAGTGCCGGCAGCGAGAGCTTGACGTCTCGTTCGGCGACGAGCTCGGACCACGGCCTGCTGCCGTCGAGCAGGTCTGAACGTATCGTCGCGGCATCGGGCGTCTCGGCGTCGGCAAGCAGGATTCCCGTCTCCTCGAACAGTTCGCGAATCGCAGCAGAGAAATAGGCCAGCCCGCCCGCATCCACAGCCAGCGTTGCGTTTGCTGTTTCGGCACTTAGCGACCCGCAGCGTTCTGCCGCAGCTTCGTCGTCGTTGTCCAGCACACCGCCCGGAAAGACCCATGCACCGCCGAATGACGACGATGCGTGGCGCCTGACCATCAGGAGTTCCGGCGCGTCTTCGGCGGCCCTAGCCAGTATGACCGTAGACGACGGCCTGGCTTCAGCGGTATCACTCATCGGGCAGCGGCGATCCGGTTTCGACAAACCTGGCCAGCCGCTTGAGCGCCTCTCCGACGACACGATCGACTGGTCCGGCCAGTTCCTGCAGGCCATCTTTCGCATAACCGCCAACCGCGTAAGTGAAGCGAATGAGGGTACCGTTATCGGCCTCCTCGAATTCCCATGTCATATTGCCGTCGACGCCCATGACACCGAGCGGACCGAGGCCACCTGTCATGCGCAACAGGCTATCCGGGCTGACGGCCGTCACGGTCAGATGCACGATCCCTGCGTCGTCACCCAGCGATTCGCAAAAACACCCCATCGGCCTGGCCTCGATCGAAAGTCGGGACGCGTCTCCCGACAGCGTGTGATCGGCGTTCCACCAGGCAGCGACCTGTTGGGTCGCGGCAAGCCACGCTTCGGTTGGTGTCGACGCGATCGTAACTTCGTTGACACTGGTAAAGCCGTTTTCGGCCGCGTCTGTGACGTCGGCACGGACGGGGAGCACCGGAATGGTGAGCAAGGAAAGGAGGATCAGGCGGCGCACATTAACCTCAGATAAGCGTCTCCTGTCACTTTATCAGGTTGCCGTCTAGAATAGCGACAGATACAGAAACACGGCGCCTATCAACGCGGCGCCGAAATACAGTCGTCTGAAAACACTCATCTTCGTCTCCCGATTCATACGTTGAGTGTGCGAGTGGCTGCCTTAACGCAAGCTGAAGACGCATTGAAGTCAGGGATTCCGACGCAATCATTACCCGATGGCCAGAGACGCGCAGAGACTACGGTCCTTTATAGAACGGTACGGACCGGTTTCAATGCTGGGTGGTGCCGGTGTCAGCACAGCGTCCGGCATCCCGGACTACAGGGATAAGGACGGCAAGTGGAAGAACGCCCAGCCCGTTCAATACGGCGACTTCGTCGGCAAGGCGTCAACGCGCCAGCGATACTGGGCAAGGAGCTATGCGGGCTGGAAACGTATCGCGACGGCGGCACCGAATAAAGCACACCGGGCCCTTGCCTCCCTCGAACGCCGCGGACACATCGACACACTGATCACCCAGAACGTGGACTGCCTTCACCAGCGGGCAGGCAGCGAGCGCGTCGTCGACCTGCACGGTCGACTCGACCGGGTCGTCTGCCTGGACTGCCAGGCGCCACTGTCACGCGATCGCTGGCAGCGGGAGCTGGCCACGGCGAACCCGGGCTGGGACGCCAGCGTCGATTACTACAAACCTGACGGCGACGCACAGTTGAGCGAGTCGGATATCGATCTGTTCGCCGTACCGGATTGCCCGGTCTGCGGCGGTACCGTTAAGCCCGACGTCGTGTTTTTCGGTGAGAACGTGCCTAAGGACCGTGTCCGGGAGGCCATGGACAGCATCGAACGAACGCCCGCACTGGTGGTTATCGGATCATCGCTGATGGTCTTTTCAGGCTTTCGTTTCGCACGACGCGCCAGCGAACTCGGGAAACCGATCTGCATCCTGAATCACGGCAAGACCCGTGCTGACGATCTCGCGACGCTCAAGATCGAAAACGACTGTGGCCAGGTCTTGAGCGAACTGGACAGCGACTTGTCCAATGCATGACGACCTCCGCGTGGTCTTTGAGAGCAGGAACCGCGCAGCCTGCGCGGATCGATCGCTGGTACTGAGCGCGGCCGGCATACCGCACCAGGTGGTTAGCGACGAGGGCGGTTCCGCCATCGTGGTTCCAGCGGAGCTGTCGGGGCAAGCGGCGGAAGAGCTGCGGCTGTATGACGAAGAAAATCCGCCGCAACAGCCCAAACCCGCCGCCAGGATCGAGACCATGGACCCGGTCCCGGGCGTGGTCGCTTACCTGCTTGTCATCGTAGGCGTTGCCTGGCTGGATGCCGCCGGTGCATTCGGCGAGATATGGCGCAATGTGGGTCGCATCGACGGGGAGCTGTTTCGCAATGGCGAACTATGGCGGTCCGTGACGGCATTGACGCTGCACGGCGGCCTTGAACACCTTGCCGGGAACATCGTCTTCGGCGCACTATTCGGCACGTTCGCCGGCCGCTTCGCCGGTTCGGGCGTTGCCTGGCTGACGATCCTTCTTTGCGCGGCACTCGGCAACGGCGTCAATACGCTGCTGCTGGAAGAGACCCATCGTTCCATTGGTGCGTCCACGGCCGTGTTCGCGGCGCTCGGACTCGCGTCGGGTTTCGCCTGGCGAGCACGGGTCTTTCGCGACGAACGATGGACCTATCGTGTCGGTCCGATCGTCGGAGGACTGGCACTGCTGATGTTCACAGGAACCGGTGACAGCAACACGGATATTGGTGCGCACCTTATGGGATTTGTCGCAGGATTCGGCGGCGGCGTTTACCTGACGAGATTCAAGACAAGACTGCAGAGCGATGACCTGCAGAGAGGCGCCGGTGTTCTCGCGATCGGGATCATCACGCTCTGCTGGGTGATTGCGCTCTCATCCTGACATTGGCGTGACTTCAGGTAGAATCGCTGCCGGAGTCACTCGACAAATTACGCATGAAGAAAGTTCTACTGTTCCTGTTGCTGCTTGGCGTCGTGCTGGCTGCCGTCTTGCGTATCCGTTACGGCGGCGGTGAGGCGTTTGTCGCCAGGATCTCGACGCCGCTGCTTGACGCCTCGAGCGTCGAACTCGTACTGAGCTACCCGGAACCTATCGGCAACGTCGCCGTGAACCGGGACGGCCGGCTGTTCTTTACCGTGCATCCGGAGAGTCGCCCGCGAGGCAACAAACTGCTCGAGTACGTCGAAGGAGCCGCGGTTCCTTACCCCGACAACGCCATGCAGCAGCAACTCTTCGATACGGTGCTCGGCGTCGTCGTCGATGCGGACAACCGTCTCTGGACGATCGACCACGGGAATCACGGCCTGAGGGTGCCGCGAATCGTAGGCATCGACCTCGAGACGGACGAAGTCCTTCGCAATCAGCCCCTCGATGAATCGATCGCGCCGAAAGGTTCGTTTCTGCAGGATCTGCAGGTCAGTCGGGATGGCAAGACGATTGTGATCGCCGATGCGAGCTTCTGGCGCAAACGCCCTGCGATCGTGGTTTACGACGTCAAGACCGGGGAAGCCAGACGCGTACTGGAGGGCGACGTATCGGTCTCCGGCGAACACTACACGATTACCAGCGAGGGCCGCAGGATGAGCTTCATGGGCGGACTGTTGAGCCTTCGCGGCGGCATCGACGGTATCGCGCTCGACGATGAATGGCTCTACTACGGCGCGCTAAGCGGCGCGTCGCTTTATCGCGTAAAGCTCGCGGACCTGCGCGACACAACTTTGCCGGATGCACAGCTCGCGGCCCGGGTCGAACGCGTCAGCGACAAGCCCCTGAGCGACGGCATGAGCATAGACCTCGACGGGCAGGTCTACCTGACCGACGTGGAGAACAACGCGCTGTTCGTTGTCGACCAGGATAAGCGCCTCAGGACACTGGTGCAGGACGAGCGCATTCGCTGGCCGGACGCACTGTCGTTCGGACCGGACGGCTGGCTGTACGTCGCCGACAGCGCGCTGTCCGAAGTCGTGTTTCGTCCACAGGAACACATGGAAGCCAACCAGCCCTACAGCATATTCAGGCTTCGCCCCGGCGCCGAGGGTATCCCCGGCCAGTAAGCCGGCCGATAAGCGATACGCCCAGCCGATGAGGGACGTATTTCTGTTTGCCACCCTCGTCCTGATCTGGGGCTCCACCTTTGCCGCTATCCCGTTCCAGCTCGGGGTCGTCGCCGTCGAATGGTCGGTGGCTTATCGATTCGGCATCGCGACCCTCGCCCTCGCCCTCTACGCGGTGCTGTCAAAACGTTCCCTGGCGCTGCCAGATGCGTCCCTACCGTTCGTTTTCCTGCAGGGCATTCTGCTCTTCTCGCTGAACTACTTCCTCGTCTACTACGCGAGCGCGTACATTACGACCGGCCTGATCGCCGTGCTGTTCAGCCTGATCATCCTGTCTAACGCAGGGTTCGAGCGGCTGTTCTTCAAGACGAGAATCGACGCAAGATTCGTCGTGGCCGCCGCGCTCGGCGTGACAGGGATCGCCTGCGTGTTCTGGCCAGAAGTCAGAGAGCTGAGTTTCGAGGATACGGCCGTCCTCGGCATTGCGCTGACGATGGGTTCCGTCTTGAGCGCGTCGCTCGGGAACATGACCGCGACCAGGAACACGCGCCGCCAACTGCCTGTCGTCGCGCTGAACGCTTACGCGATGGGCTTCGCAACCTTGTTCAGCAGCGTCGTCGCGCTCATCCTCGAACGGCCGATCGCCTTCTCGCTGGACTTAGGCTACGTGTTGTCGCTGGCCTACCTGTCCGTGTTCGGCTCGGCCGTCGCTTTCGGCTGCTATCTCGCGCTCATCCGCAGCATCGGGCCGTCGCGCGCCGCCTATAGTTCCGTCTTGTTCCCGATTGTGGCTTTGGCCCTTTCGACCTTGATTGAAGACTACGAATGGACGACGATAGCGGCCTTAGGGGTAATGCTCGCTCTGCTGGGCAACTGGATACTCCTCAGCAAACCAAAAACGAATAAAGAGGATGGTCAATAAAGTGGAATCCGTAACGCAAGCCGTCGGTGGCCTGGACACCGGCAAGCTCCTGGAGATGTTGCAGACGACAGGGGTTGAATTCGCCATCAACCTCGTCACCGCGGCGCTGATATTCTTCATCGGTAAATGGGTCGTCGGCCTCGTGGTCAAGGCGATCGCCAACATGATGCAGAAGGGCAGCATCGATTCGACGCTGGAGCGTTTCATCTGCAGTCTCGTCCGCATCTCGTTGATGGTAGTCGTCATCATCGCGGCCATCGGCCAGCTCGGCGTTCAGACAACCTCTCTCCTCGCAGTCATGGGCGCTGCCGGCCTCGCCGTCGGCCTGGCGCTGCAGGGCTCGCTGTCGAACTTTGCCGCGGGCGTGCTGATCGTGCTGTTCAGGCCGTACAAGGTCGGCGACTACGTCGAAGCCGCGGGCGTCGCGGGCTCGATTGAAGAGGTCCAGATTCTGACGACGGTGATGAAAACTCCGGACAACAAGCGAATTATCGTGCCGAACTCGCAGATCATGAGCAGCATCATCACGAACTACTCGGCGAATGACACCCGACGTGTCGACCTGACGTTCGGTGTCAGCTACAGCGACGACCTGGACCAGGTGCATAAGGAATTGCGCGCCCTGGTCGATGCGGACGACCGCATCCTCAAAGATCCGGAGGTCACGATCAAGGTGCAGGCGCTGGCCGACAGCAGCGTGAACTTCATCGTCAGGCCTTGGGTGAATTCCGGCGATTACTGGGGTGTCTACTTCGACCTTACGGAGAAGGTCAAGAAGCGTTTCGACGAAGTCGGCATCTCCTTCCCGTTCCCGCAGCAGGACGTACACCTGCACAAGGCCTACGACGACTGATCACTGTGGCGGGCTGCGGAGACTCCGCAGCCCGCCCGACTCGAATGTCTCACCGATTCGCGGGTAAGATCGGTCGGCCTGCGCGATCGGTCAGGTACTCGGGCTAGCGGCCCATGTTGCTCGCCAGCGTCTCGATCTGCTCAAGCTGACGCTCGCCGGGTAGTGCCATCTTCTGCAACTCGTCGACGGCGACACCGAGCTCGCGCGACGCAGCGTCGAGGTCGAATCGGTGATGCTCGTCGATTTCGAGGTTGCCGACCGCCGATGCGGCCGAGATCAGGATAAGACCAAGCCGGCTGTTCGCGATCATCTTCGGATCGCTGCGACACCCAAAGGCATCGCAGAGCTTCTCGGGCAGCTCCCATTGTCTGGCCAGCTGGACGGTGGCATCCCGATGACTGAGCCCGATGCGGTCCGCCAGAACCTGGTCGAACTTCTCATGCCTCGCCCTGTGTTCCTGCAAGACAGCGTTGGTATCTGCGGGCGCCACGCAGGCCAGTGCCATGAGCCCGAGGTTGTGACACAGTCCGGCCAGGTACGACAGGCGCTTCTCGTGGTCTGACAGGGCGTTGTCTCTCACCGCGATCTTCTTGCAGCACTGGGCCGTCATCAGCGACTCACGCCAGAAGCGCTCCGCGTCGAATGCCGGACACCCGCCGTTGCGCAGCGAACTCTGCATCGCCATCGCGAGCACCAGGGATCGCACCGTCTCGACGCCAATGACGCGGGCAACAGCATCCTGGATATTGTCCACCGGTTCGGGGAGCCCGTAGTAGGCGCTGTTCGCCAACCCGATCAGCTTGGCGCCTATTGCCGCGTCGTCGCCGACGATCGCAGTAATCTGGTCCGCATCGACGAACTCGTCGGCAAACGTGCTCAATGCCTGCTGCGCGGTTGCCGGCAGCGGCGGCAACGCTTTGATCGATGCAAGGATTTTTGTTCTCTTTTCTGCCATGTCCATAGATTATCCAGCCAGCTGAATGACGTTAGCTTCATCCCGTCGTTCCGGGAACTTGGGCGCCAGTACGTAAGGTTTTGCGATACCGAAGCCCTGCACATAGTCGACGCCGAGCTCCTCTACCGTTTTCCTGACCGCCTCGTTCTCGACATACTCTGCAACCGTCGCGATTCCGCGCGAGTGGGCAATGTCGATGATTGACTTGACGAAGATGCGGTTCGTCGGATCCTGGTCCAGGTCCTTGATGAACATGCCGTCGATCTTCAACAGGTCGATCGGCAGGTGCTTCAGGTGACCGAAAGACGAGACGCCGCTACCGAAGTCGTCGAGCGCCATCTGGCAACCCATCTCGCGCAACTCGCCCATGAGACGGCCCGCTGCCTTGACGTTCCTGATCACCGCCGTCTCGGTGACCTCGAAGTTAATCGTGCCCGGCGGCAGCGGAGCCTTCAGTACCGCCTCCTTCAGGGTCTTCGCAAAGCGTTCGTCGCCGATACTGTTGCCGGACAGGTTGACCCAGTAACGGACATCGCTGGCCTGGAAGGCGTGATGCACGAACAGCATGTCCAGCAATCGCGTTATGACCCATTCGTCCAGTTCAACGTTGAGGCCGTAACGCTCCGCGGCTGGCAGGAACGCGCCCGGTGGTATCAGGCGCTTCTGTTCGGGGTCCCGAAGGCGCAACAGGACCTCGACCATTTCTGGCGCATCCGGTCTGGGCGTCGTGGGATGGATGGCCTGGCCGTAGATCGCGAATCGGTTGTTGTCCATCGCATCTCGCAGGCGCTGGACCCAGCGAATCTGCCGTCGATGGCGCCGCGCATCACTCTTGCCTTCGCTGACCATCTGAACGCAGTTGCGCCCGGCCTCTTTCGCGGCGTAGCAGGCAGCGTCCGCGAGTTGCTGGATCTCATTCACATCGCCCAGTGCCGGATCGAGCGGAACGGCGCCGACGCTGACTCCCACACGGTAAGTCTCGGAACCCCACACGAAGCGCAGGCTGTCGATATTGGATCGGATCGTCTCGGCGATGCGTTTAGCGACGTCCGCCGGGCATTGCTTCAGTACGATGCCGAATTCGTCCCCGCCCAGCCTGCAGACGACGTCATCGGATCGTACGCAATCGGTGACCAGCTCGCTGACTCGTCTTAGCAGCTGGTCTCCTGCCGCATGGCCGGACGTGTCGTTGATGACCTTGAACTGGTCCAGGTCCATGAACAATAGGAAGCTGTTCCGTTGACCCTTGCCGCTGTCGGACCAGGCCTTCTCGATCTCCCTTTTGAAGGCGCGCCGGTTCATCAGTCCGGTCAGATCGTCATAGCTCGCCTGGTACTCGAGCCGCGTATTCAAGGACTGCGACTCGGTTACATCCTGAACCTGGATGACGATGTACTCAATCTCGTTGTCGGCGTTGAGCACCGGAGACAGGCTGATCGCGGCAATCATCTCGCTGTCATCCGTGGTTCTGCACTGCAACTGCCAGGACACCGGCTCCGGGTTCTCCCCGAACGCGGCCAGTTGCTCTTCGAACTCGGTAATGTCCTCTTCGCCGAGTATGTCGCGCAGGTCGAAGAAGATGCCGCCGTTCTCGTTCGGGAAAAAGCTCCGGAGCGCCGGGTTCGCATCGAAGACAAAACCCTCTGCGTCCATCAGGCCCATGCCGATTGGTGCGTTCTCGAACGCGTTTCTGAACTTCGCCTCGGCGGCGGAGTGCTTGACCGCAAGCTTTTGTCGCTCGGACACCTCGGCGAGCAGTGCCTGGTTCGACTCGGCGAGGCGATGAAAGTCGTAGCGAAGCTGGGCCATGACTGGCTGGAAAACCAGCCATCCAATCAGTAACAGGCTCAGCAGGATGGCGACGATAATCGAGTAGCTGATCAGGCTGAGCGTGTCCAGCTGAGCGGTCAGAGCCGACTCATAGATGCTCAAGACATCGTCGAGCGCCGCCAACAGCAGAGCGGCCTCGTTGGCATCGATACTCGGCTCGGCCGTTGAATCGAAGGAATCGCGAACCAGCTGACGGTCTATTTGCTCGATGTGATTGCGCAGCCGTCGGTCGATCGTCAGCGGCGGCTGGAAATAGGCCTCCTGCAGCTCGTCCGACCAGACACCGGACATCCCTGCGTCTCGCTCCGAGATCAGCGTCTCGTGGTTCCTCAGAAGCTGGTATCTCGTCTGCTGCAACGCCTCGATGTGCTCGACGTAGAGTGCATAGGAAGTCTGGGCTCGGGCGGCGTCGGCGAACGCCATGGACTGGGCCATCAGGGCACGTTGCTTTGCGGCCCTGCGTATCTGTGGGCCGTGACCGTACGCGCCTGAAAAGGCCACCCGCTCGATAATCAGGCCGGCGACGCACAGCAAGACGACAGCAATGACTGCGATGACGTAGCGCCGCCTTATCTGTTTTTCGCAATACTGCCCAGCCGCCTGCACTTCCAGACTCCGTAGATCCACTAACAAAAGATCGGCCGAGAGACGAAAAGCTTGAGGATTTTGGCCATTTGAGGCCGTTTTTGCTGTCGAGAGAGGACACTCCGGGCGCTGCGTAAAGCGAGGACGGAACCGGTCAACCGTTCTGGTTGTCGAACGTTTATTCGGATGAGCACGTGCGACATAATGGTGAAAGCTGGTGCGTCATCGCCCGCGATAGTGCAACATGGAGTCTTGCCGTCATGAAACAGCGAAATATGATGCCCTACAGAATCTCATCCATCCTGCTGCTCGCACTTCTGGCGGGTTGTGCCGCGAATCCGAATCCGATCATCGACACGAAAGGCGTCGACAAGGCGCGCATGGCTGAGGACTGGCAGGAATGTGAACAGATCAGCAAGGAAGTCAATGTTCCAACCGGTGTGGCCAAAGGCGCGGGGCTCGGCGCCGCAGTAGGCGCCGCGGCCGGCGCCATCGGCGGCGACGTTTCAGAATCGGCCGGCTGGGGGGCTCTGTGGGGCGGTACGCGATCCGGACTGGATGCCGACAAAGAGCAGTCAAAGGTCTTCAAGCGCTGCATGAAGGGGCGCGGCTACCGGGTACTGAACTAGCAACGGATGGCGTGATTCCGACGCCCGATTGACCCGCTCCCCCGCCTGAAGTACTGTTTATACATACAGTAATCAGGTGAATCGATGTCGTCAGGCACCGTACACAAAGGCCGAGGCGCCGTCTCCGCGCCGGACGGGCGTTTTGCCCGCCAGACCATAGAAGCCGAGCCGGGCGAAGAGCGAGTACAGTCCGCACCCGAGACCGTGCTTCGCGCAATGCGTGCGGAGCGCATTATCGCGACCAACGATTCACCCGACGTCCCGTTCAACCGGTCGATCAACCCTTACCAGGGCTGCGAGCACGGTTGCATCTACTGCTACGCACGACCTTCTCACAGCTACCTGGACCTGTCGCCTGGCATCGACTTTGAAACCAGGATTTTCTACAAGCCTGACGCGGCTACCCGCCTGCTGGATGCCTGGGAAAAGCCCGGCTACGAGGTTGAGCCAATAACGCTGGGCGCGAATACGGATCCGTACCAACCGGCGGAGAAAAAGACGCGAGTCACGCGAGAATTGATCGAGCTGTTCGACAGGCATGAGCATCCGGTTTCGATCATCACGAAAGGGACGCTGATTGAGCGTGACATCGATCTGCTCGAGCGGCTTGCAGCCAAGCAGCTGTGCTCCGTCGCTGTCAGCCTGCCAACGATGGACGACCAGCTGAAACGGATTATGGAGCCGCGAGTGTCGTCCGCGAAGTCCAGGCTGAGAACGATACGCCGACTGGTCGACGCCGGAATACCGACGCATGCGCTCATAGCCCCGATCATTCCAGCCATTAACGACAAAGAGATCGAGTCGCTGATCGGCGCGGCTGCCGATGCCGGCGCAGCCGGCGCTTCGTACATCTTCCTGCGATTGCCGCACGAGCTTAAGTCGATCTTCAGCGACTGGCTGCGCGAACACTTCCCGGACCGGGCGGCTCATGTCTTGAGCCTGGTCCGCGAGGCCAGCGGCGGCAAGGATTACGACCATCGCTACGGGCTGAGGCAGACCGGTCGGGGAGCCTACGCTGACATGTTGGCTGCGCGCTTCAGGACTGCCTGCAGGAAGCGCGGCCTCATCGCCGGAGAGTATCAGCGAGAGCTGGACCGAACCCGTTTTATCAAGCCAGGCGCGCAACAGTTGGGGCTGGGATTCTGATGCGCTGCCCCGACGGCTCGCGGCCGCGTTCAACGGGCCGGAAAACGGTCTTATTTTGTAACAAGCCGGGAGGCTACCGTTTCGTTGCTATCGAACGCCGTTTTGTAGCGGTATAGTGGTGTTCGGCTGCAGGCGATGTAAACAGAACCTTCGCAGTGCCTGTCGGTCTTAAGAACTGGATGCCGGAAGACACGGCAACTCGAGATAGAGCAACATGAGTCAAAAGGGAAGATTGAATCCGGTCCTGTTAGGCATTGCGATCCTCGCATCGCCCGCTCTCGCGCAGGATTCACCGTCAGTCACCGACTCCGACGACCCCGCCGCAGACAACGAGGTCCTTCAAGACCCGGCCGAGCCTGGCACAAGCACGCAGGACGCTGGCAACATCGACGGCGGCCCGCGCCTGCCGCAGCCGACACTCGATCAGGTGGTCGAGGTTGCGGATGAGGCGCCCGTTGAACAAATCCAGGAGGTTACCGACGAGGAGCTTCTTCTGCAGGCGTTTCAGCGGTACAGAGAGCTCATGAATGACGGGATATTCGATGAGGCGGACAACGCAGCGAAGCGCGTTGTAGAGCTGGCGATACGCGTCAACGGGCCGAATTCCACCGAGACTGCTCGCGCATTGACCAATCTCGGCATCGTGCAGCACAACAATGCCCAGTATGACGCTGCGCAGCAGAATTTCCAGTCGGCAATCGACATCATCGAGGAGCGGGAAGACCGGCTGAACGGAATGCTCATCAACCCGTTACGGGGAATCGGTGCAGCCCAGCTCGAAAGCGGCCGCCCGGATCTCGCAGCGGAGACCTTCGCTCGCGCCGTACACATCACCCACGTCAATGACGGACCGCACAACATGGGTCAGATTGAGCTGTTGGAAACGCTGGCCGAAACGCAGCTCAGGATGGGAATGACGAAAGAAGCGAAGGCCGTGCACGACTCAATCTACGGATTGAACGTTCGCCATTATCGAACGAGTCCGATCGACATGGTCCCGTCACTGATGCGTCGCGCGAGCTGGCAGCATCGTACCGGCTACATTATCGACGAACGGGCAACGTATCGCAGGATCATTCGAATCATCGAGCGTGAGTCCGGCAAGATGGACACTCGCCTCATCGACCCGCTGACGAAGCTCGGTCGCTCGTATTTCTTTCTTGACCTGTCGGGCACCGATCCGCTGAACCAGCCCGGATCGAGTGCCGGCGAGATCCACTTCAAGCGAGCGCTGCGCATTGCCCGCGAAAGCGAACAGAGCAACTGGGAAACGGAGGCCGACGCGCTGCTGGCGCTGGGCGACTTCTACCTGTTCCAGGGAAGCCTATTGCGGGCCCGCTCCCAGTATGGCGATGCCTGGGAGTTGATGTCCGCGGAACCAGGGAGGTTCGATCGACGATCGGACACGCTCGGCAGGATCAAACCTCTGCGCCGCAATGAACTGCCCACGTTTGCGGGACAGGCGACACGTGCAGACAGGCTGAACCCCGATGAAATCCTCGCCGAAGGCCAGATAACGTTCTCTTTTAGCGTCTCGGAGCGCGGCCGAGTAACGGGGTTCCAGATCGTCGAGGCCAACCCTTCCGAGTTCTTCGAGATACAGCGCCAGGTACAACGAGAGATCCGTTCCCGGGTCTTCAGGCCGATGTTTCTGGAAGGCGAGCCTGTAACGACGGAAAAGCTGACGTATACTCACACGTTCTTCTATCGTAAGTCTGAGCTGGACGCGCTCCGCGAGACCAAGGCTGCCGGTGGAACCGAAGTCATAGAAGAAACGTAGCGACTGACCTGAGGAGGAAATTGACATCCTCTTTCGCACCATCAGGTACGTGGCCGCGGCATTGCTATTCGCCGCCGCCAGCAGCTCTGCAGACAGCTGCAAGGATGAGTGGTTCTGCGTCGACGCCATATCCCAGGATGGCGCCATAGAGCTCCGTGCCAAGAACCTCAGGAATTACCCCATCACGTTCACGCTTCGCGTCAAAAGCGAAGATATGCACATCGACGGCCCTGAAACGGTAACGCTCACGCTGGCTCCGCGTCAGTCCGAGTCGGTCGTCACCCTCAACGCGGCTGGCGGTGGCCGAACGGGAAGTTACGACTACTTCTACGAGTGGGCCGTCGGCGACAAGGACGCCCAGCACAACGATGATCACATCTATGCGTTGCCCTACGCGCCCGGCAAGTCCTATCGCGTTCTGCAAGGCTATGGCTCTCGCTTCAGCCATACCGGGCTCGAGGAGTTTGCGATCGACTTCGATATGCCAGAGGGTACACACGTGCACGCAGCTCGCGCCGGGATTGTCGCCAGGGTGGTCGAGTCTCACTCTCGGGGTTGTTGGGATCGCGGATGCGGCAAATTCGCCAATTTCATTGTGATCCTGCATGAGGATGGAACGACCGGCGAGTACTACCACCTTGAAAAAAACGGATCTGCCGTCAGTGTAGGGGAACGTGTAGAAAGGGGGCAGCTGATTGGCTACTCCGGAAACACGGGGCATTCGACGATGCCTCACCTGCATTTCGCCGTTTACAGGGCGACCGAGTGGGGTAACACACAGTCGATACCTGTCCTGTTTGACAGCGCGCAGGGAACCATTCATCGGCCGCGACGCGGCGGCCGCTACGAAGCGAAGTAGACACATGTTCAAGAAAAACCTGGCGCTGCCATCGGCGGACAGCGCTCTGCCGGGCCGTGATGCTGCACTGATCGTCAGCAATCGGCATTACGTCAATGGAAACCCGATCAAGCCTCCTTTTCCCGATGGCCTGGAGACCGCAATCTTCGGTCTCGGTTGCTTCTGGGGCGCAGAGCGGAAATTCTGGGAGCTCGACGGCGTGTTCTCGACAGCCG
The DNA here is from genome assembly GCA_030065915.1 of Woeseiaceae bacterium. GTDB lineage: Bacteria > Pseudomonadota > Gammaproteobacteria > Steroidobacterales > Woeseiaceae > UBA1847. The sequence continues at coordinate 152,976 of JASJCQ010000008.1, read as the reverse complement.
TCGGCTATGCGGGAGGCTACACGCAAAACCCGACTTATGAAGAAGTCTGCAGTGGCCAGACCGGCCACAGCGAGGTCGTTCTCGTTGTGTTCGACCCGGGCCAGGTGACGTATGACGAGTTACTGCGGACGTTCTGGGAGAACCACGATCCGACCCAGGGCATGCGCCAGGGCAACGACATCGGCACACAGTACCGCTCGGTGATCTACACGAACAGTGACAGTCAGATGACATCGGCGGAGCAGTCGAAGAGCGCCTACCAGGGACGGCTGGACAGCGCGGGCTACGGTGCAATTACGACCGAGTTGGCGCCGGCGGGTCGCTTCTACTACGCTGAGGAGTATCATCAGCAGTACCTCGCCAAGAACCCCGGGGGGTATTGCGGCATCGGGGGTACTGGCGTCAGCTGCCCGACAGGAATCGCTGTCTAGGCTAGACATTCAGCGCGGCCTGGCGTCTGCGCATTCGCACGAAGTAAAGGATAAGGGACTTGGCAAAAGCAAAGACCAGAAAGCCGCGCAGGCCCAGCCGCGCCCAGGCTGAAGAGGCCGTCAGGACGCTACTGCTGTGGGCCGGCGAGGACACGCGTCGCGAGGGGCTCCTCGACACACCGAAGCGCGTCGCCAGCGCCTACGAGGACTGGTTCAGTGGCTACAAGGACGACCCCGTCGACTTCCTGAAGCGCACGTTCGAAGAAGTCGAGGGCTACGACGAGATGATCGTGCTACGCGATATCGAGTTCGAGTCGCATTGCGAGCACCACATGGCGCCTATCATCGGCAAAGCGCACGTCGGCTATCTGCCTGAAAACAAGGTCGTAGGAATCTCTAAACTGGCGCGCGTCGTCGAAGCGTTTGCGCGACGTTTCCAGGTGCAGGAGAAAATGACCGCCCAGATCGCGAACTGCATTAACGACGTGCTGGTACCCCGCGGCGTCGCCGTCGTTGTCGAGGCGTCTCACCAGTGTATGACGACACGCGGTATTCACAAGACCAGCGTGTCGATGGTCACGAGCCAGATGCTCGGCGCATTTCGCAATAGCGCCAAGACACGCGCTGAGTTCCTGCGCATGATCGACAACGGGCGCTAGCGACAGGGACCGCCAAGCGGCCAGGCAGCTCAAGCTTCCAGGAAGAAAGGCGCCCTCAGAGGCGCCTTTTTTGTGCCGGCCGGTTCGCCGGTCGCTTCACAAACCGAGTTCCGAACGCCCTTGTCGGAAAGTAATGTCCACCGGGATGTTCGCCTGCGTCAGTCGGTCGAGATCCGTTTGCAGCTGGTCGCCGATCACGCCCTTCGAATTGGATAATTCGATCGCACCTTCATAGTCGCCGTCGCCCTGCAAGGTCAGTATCAGACGTGACAGGTCCTCTATTGCCTGCTGCATCGCCTCAAAGTCGACGGCGTACTTGCCGGTCTCTGCGTCCCGAACGAACGCGCCGTTGTCCCTGAAGAAATTGAAGCGCACCATGTTTGCCTTGCCATGCGCGCTGCTGGCGCCGAACCTGACGGAACGAAAAATGCCGGCCATGAACGTCACGTAGTAGTCCATCAGCTCTACGTCCCCCAGCTCACCGGCTTCGTGAAGCTCAGTGATCATGTACAAGCCCAGAACATCGGCTTTTCCCTCTTCCATGCTGGAGGCGACATCCTTCAATGCTTCGCGGACGGTGCCACGATCATTGATCGTATTCTTGATGCCGAGCCCGTGAGCGACCTCATGGAACATGGTGTTGGAGAAGAACGCGTCAAAGGTGACGTGCTGACGCTGCCCGTCGTCGATAAGGACATCCGCGATCGGGTCGAGAATCTTCTCAAACTTTGCCTGCATCGCGTTTTTTAGCTGCAGCCTTCGCGTTCCTTTCTCCAACTGGACCTGCTCGTCGTTAGGAAGATTGATGGCGATCGTTTTTGACCCGGCGTTGCTGTGCCCTGCGTAGTAAATGACATCGTAGGCATTCAGCTCCGAGTCCGTCCCGGGAGTTTCCCACTTGTATGCGTCCGGCACCGGCAGGCCTTCTTGCAGTTCCGGGAGGAACTCGGCGAAGCGCGACAGTCGTTCGCTCCAGTCGAGATCCTTGATCAGGACATAGGACTCGTAAGCGTTGCGATAACCGAACAGCCGGTCCTCGTAAGACTCGATCGGCCCGATCACGACATCAATGTCGTTGTCCTTCACGTCCAGCCAGAACATGTCGCTGGTCTGGAAGTCGTCGCTGATCAGCGCAGCCGCGCGAAGCTTGAGGTAGATCGAGAAGTTGGCGCTCTCGGCGAGGTCTGCGGCCTCATGCAGCAGCGCGGCGGCTTCAGCCAGTTCGTCCGCATAGGCCTGGTGATACGGCACCAGGTACAACTCACCCTCGGCATCGCGACGCACCAGCGAGTATTCGCCAGTCTTGCCTGGCAGATACGCCTGCTCGAACTCTTCCGTGGTCATGTCCGCAGGATAAAAGTTTGCGCCTGGCGGTTTCCGGCTGAAACCGCCGAGAAACGGCCGCTCATCATCGAGCCGGTCCCACGGGCCGTAATTCAATTCGGCAAAGCGGCGTGCGTCGTCGATTCCTATGCCCGCCAGCCATTCTTCGTAACCATCCATGAACGACTGCCGCCAGAAGAGCTCATCCATGATGTCGGACGCCTCGATGAGTTTGACCAGCATGGCCTTCTGGTTGTCGCTAAGACCGCTCAGGTCAGCGGTCAGTGCGAATTCGGCATAAATATCAGGCCTGGGCTGTGCAATCAGTGGCTCAACGACGGTTTCCGGCTCCGGCGCCTTGTCGGCGCTGCAGCCCCACATCGCCACCGATGCAATGACTATCAGTATTCCCTTCGGTGCTTTCACGCTGTATCCCCCGGCTGATCCCTGGATGGGCTCGATTATGGCACGGTGAATAGCGCGTGCGGACGGAGTGCTACAGATCGACTATTTCTATGTCGCTGCTGGCTATCTGTTGACCGAGAAACTGGCCGCCGATACGGGCGAAACGCGTGGCACCGTCTGTCGCCAGCAGGTCCAGTCGACCCACCTGCCCGGCCGGAGCGCCGGAACCGTTGCTCGCCAGCAGTTCCTTGACCGCATCGGCAGTTGTGCTGGCCGAATCGACGATCGCCGTGCCGGGCTCAACGACCGCCCGGATGGCCGGACGCAGCAATGGGAAGTGCGTGCACCCGAGGATCAGGGTATCCGGCTGATTGCCGCCCGCGATGATCGGATCGACATAGCGCCTGACGATCGCCGTGGCGATCTCGCCGTCGGTCCAGCCTTCCTCCGCAAGTGCAACGAGCATTTCACAGGCGATCTCATGAACGGCAGCGTCCGGGTCACGACGCTTGATTGCGGCCGTGTAGGCGCCAAGTCGCACCGTCGCTTCGGTCGCAAGCACGAGATGGCGGCCCGCCGATCGTGCCGACACCGCGGCCTTGGCGCCCGGCTCAACGACACCAACGACCGGCAGTGGCGACAGATGCGCCTTGAGCGCTTCCAATGCGACGGCGGATGCCGTGTTGCATGCGACGACGAGCAGCTTGATGCCACGGTTCAGCAGACTCTCGGTGGCCTGCAGGGCGTAACGTGAAATCGACTGGGGGCTTTTTGTCCCATACGGCAGGCGTGCAGTATCGCCAAGGTAGACAAGATGTTCGGCGGGCATTGCTTGCCGGAGCGCCTTCAGGACCGTGAGCCCGCCGACACCCGAGTCGAATACGCCGATGGGTGATTGCCTGGATGTTGTCATCCGCGCATTCTGCCGCAGTCAGCGCTCAGACACACGATTTGTCCGGCGTACGGCGAAGGCGAGCCGGTAACCGTCGGTCGGGAGACAGCCTGACTTCAGGAGACGGACTTGACGAGAAACGGCGGGACGACCGCCGCATCGACCTCATCAATAGCCGCCAGCACCGTCCCCGCTTCGTTGCCGCGCAGCATCTCACCGTAAAGGGATACGACCGAAATAGCGCAGCTGCTGGCTTCCTTGGCCGACATTTTTCGAACCGAGGCGCAGATTGCGCCTTCCCCGTTGTGCGGTTCGACGCGGGTCATACGACTCTTCAGCGCCGTAAATCGTTCTTTGAGCGACGTCGGTAACTCCTCGTCAGGGATTTCGCTCAGGTTTTCTTCGAAGGCCCGCTGCAGGCGGTCTTTGACGTTTCCGTCACCTGCAAGCGTCCGCACAGCCGCGTCAAAGCGGTCAAGATGAGGGTCTGACATCCAAACTCCAACGATTTCTTATTCTTAGCCGGCCGTGCCTCTCAAACACGGCGTCGAGCGCCCCCTGAGTTTGCTGCCTCCTGCAGCTCCAGCCTGGTGAAATCTGTCGAACGTCCGGGTTCGTTCAGTAAGTTGCGCCCGGTTTTTATAGCAGATTTGACGAATACCCCGCAAGCGAAGGATTTCTAGCCGGCCTTTCGCAGCTCGATGCGCCAGGAATCCTCCGCCAACGTCTTCTCATCGGTGAACAGCGGCGTTGACTGGCCTGTCTCCCAATTAACGGCAAGCGTCTCGGTCATCAGGTAGTCTCTGTGCCTTTCCAGCGCCTTCTCGATCGCCGGCGACCCGGACACTCCCAGAACGATTCGGTCCGAGACTTCGAGACCTGCCTGCTTTCGTGAGTCCTGTACCGAACGAACCACCTCGCGGGCGAGGCCCTCATCGATCAGGTCACTGGTCAACGTCGTATCCAGCGCCGTCAGGAAGCCAGCGTCCTCGCCACAGGCAAAGCCCTCGGCCGAGGATGTCTCGATCAGCACATCCTCGCCGTCGAGCGCCAGGGTTTCCCCGCCGACACTGATCTCGAAACGGTCTCCCCGCGCCACGGCACCGGCGATAGCGCCGCCGTCGGCCGCGTCGAGCGCCGCCCGAATCTGCGGGATCAGCTTGCCGTAACGCTTGCCCAGTCTCGGCAGATTCGGTTTGATCCGATAGCTGACGAGCCCGGCATCGCGGGCGATAAACTCGACGGACTTGACGTTCAGCTCCTCGAGGATCTGATCCTGGTGCGAGGCCAGCGCCTGGAGCGACGCGTCGTCAGGCGCTCGCAGCAGGATTCTCGATAACGGCTGGCGTGTCCTGACACCCGACTGCGAGCGCGCCGCGCGCGCCAGACCAACGACCTTCTGTACGACGCCGGTCTCGAAGATCAGCTCGTCGTTTCGCCATGCCGGATCGACGACCGGCCACTTCGCCATGTGCACGCTGACCGGCGCACCCGGTTCGCGGCTCCTCACCAGGTTCTGGTAGACCTCTTCGGCGAGGAACGGCACGAACGGCGCCATCAGCTTGTGCGCTGCGACGAGGCATTCGTACAAAGTCAGGTAGGCAGACTGCTTGTCCTGCGGGTCTGTCGACTTCCAGAAACGGCGGCGGTTACGCCGCACGTACCAGTTACTGAGCTGGTCGACAAAGGACTCGATGGCCTCGCCCGCCGTCTTCGCATCGAAATCGTCGAGTGCGCGGGTCGCCGTCTCCACCGTCTCGTAGGTCAGCGCAAGCGCCCAGCGATCGATCTCGGGGCGTTCTTCGACGGGCACGTCCTTGCTGAGATCAACGTCGTCGATGCGCGCATAGAGAACAAAGAACCCGTACGTGTTCCAGAATGTATTGATGAACGAGCTGGCCACGTCAGCAACAATGTCGACCGAGATACGCTTCTGTACATCCGGCGACAGTCGCGCGAGGAAGTACCAGCGCAGCGCATCGGCGCCGACCGTGTCGAAGACGTCATAAGGATTGACGATGTTGCCCAGCGACTTGGACATCTTTTTGCCGTCCTTGTCGACAATGTGGCTGAGACAGATGACGTTCTTGTACGCGACGCTGTCGGAGACGAGCGTTGCGATCGCGTGCAGCGTGTAGAACCAGCCGCGCGTCTGATCGATCGCCTCGCAGATGTAGTCAGCGGGAAAATGCTGTTCGAAAAGCTCCTGGTTTTCGAACGGGTAGTGCCACTGCGCATAGGACATGGCGCCCGAGTCGAACCAGCAGTCGATAACCTCGGGCACTCGCCGCCAGGTCACGCCGTCGATCTCGAACGTCACGTTGTCGACAGCGGGACGATGCAGGTCCAGTTCGCTCAAGTCCTGGCCGGTTAACTCTTCGAGTTCTGCGACTGAACCGATGCACTTGAGCGCGCCTTCGCCATCCGTCCAGATTGGCAGCGGTGTGCCCCAGAAGCGCTCCCGCGACAGCGCCCAGTCCACATTGTTTTCCAGCCAGTTGCCGAAACGTCCGTCGCGAATGTGCTCAGGTACCCACTTGATGGTCTGGTTCAGCTCAGTCATCCGCTCGCGGAACTTCGACGTCCGGATGTACCAGGCGTTCTTCGCGTAGTAGATGATCGGGTCCTTTGTGCGCCAGCCGAACGGGTAGCTGTGTCGGTATCGTTCGGAGCGGAACATGATGCCGCGCTCCTTCAGGATCCGAATCAGCGGCTTGTCGGCGTCTTTAAAGAACATGCCGGCTACGGGTTCGACGTCGTCGATGAAGTTCCCGTCGAGACCGACGCCGTGCACCACCGGCAGCCCCTTCTCCTGCCCGAGCGCCAGGTCGTCGACACCGTAGGCCGGAGCCGTATGCACGATCCCGGTCCCGCTCTCCGTCGTGACGAAGTCGGCGCCGAATACCTGGAATGCGTTGGGCGCATCGACATCGAGGTAATCGAACAGGCGCTCGTAGCGCCGGCCGACAAGCTCGGAACCTTTGACGCTCTTTACGACCTCGTGCTCGATGTCCCGAAACACCGACTCGCGAAGCGCCTCGGCGACAATCAGCGTCTGGCCATCGGACTCACAGTAGCTGTAGTCGATGTCCTCGCCTACTGCGAGCGCCAAGTTGGACGGCAACGTCCACGGCGTCGTCGTCCAGACGAGGAAATAGGTATCGTCTTCGTCCTGCAACTTGAAGCGGACGGTGATAGACGGGTCCTCGGTCTCCTGGTAGCCCTGCGCGAGTTCGTGCGACGACAGCGTCGCGCCGATTCGCGGGTCATAGGGAACGACTTTGTAGCCCTGGTATATCAGGTCCTTGTCGAAAATCTCCTTGAGCAGGTACCAAACCGACTCGATGAAGGAATTGTCGAGCGTGTAGTACGCCTCGTCCATGTTGACCCAGAATCCCATGCGCTCGGTCATCTTTTCCCAGTCGGCGATATACGTCATCACCGACTCGCGGCACAGGCGGGTGAATTCGTCGATCCCGACCTTGGCCTCGATCTCGTCCTTGTCGTAGGTCTCGATGCGACCTTCAGACTTCAGGCGCTTTTCAACCTCATGCTCGACAGGAAGGCCGTGCGTATCCCAGCCAGCCTTGCGAGGCACGTGATAGCCCTGCATCGTCTTGTAGCGCGGGAATACGTCCTTGAACGCTCGCGCGAGGACGTGGTGAATACCCGGTTTTCCGTTCGCGGTCGGCGGACCCTCACAGAAGCTGAATCGCGGTCCTTGTGCCGTCTGCTCCAGCGACTTCTCGAAAACGTCTTCGCTACGCCAGAACTCCAGCAAGCGTTCTTCGAGCTCGGGCCCGTTATAGCGACCCGCTACTTCCTTAAACGTCAAAACCCTACTCCGTTAACCCGTCGGACAATCTCGTCTACGCGCCGGGACCCAAAACGAAAAAGCCCCGGACGCTCTCGCGTCCGGGGCGAAATTCTTCGCGGTACCACCCGGCTTCGCAACCGGCTCTCGCCGGCTGCCTCGTGGGGTCTGATAACCCCGGTCTTTTCTCGGAGACCAAGCGGCCCTGCTTACTGCTGGTTCAGCGGGCGACTCCGGGGTGATATTCGGTGATCTGAAGGCCCGGGGCTCACACCTTCCCCCGGTCGCTCTTGCCTCAGGAGGCCACCTACTCGTCCCCTTCAACGTCTTGGGCTGAAAACTATAGTCGGCGACCCGAAAAAACAAGCAAAATGTCCCAATACGGCCGACTTGCCACGGCAGAAAGGGGCACCCGGCACCAATCGAGTCACTGGAGAACGGCTTTGAACGACGCGCTTTTTCCCGAACCTGCGTTTCTCGACGTCCACAACCTGCGCCTGGCCGTCTATGAGCAGGGCGAAGGAGACCCGGTCATCCTCCTGCACGGCTTTCCTGAACTCGCCTTCTCCTGGCGCTTTCAGCTGCCGGCGCTTGCAGCTGCCGGCTTTCACGCCATTGCCCCGGACCAACGTGGCTACGGCTCGAGCTCCTGCCCTGAAGATGTCGCTGAATACACGATCCAGAAACTCATTGGCGATATCAACGGCCTGCTCGATGCCTTGGGACTCACGTCCGCGCGCTTTGTCGGACACGACTGGGGAGCGATACTACTCTGGCAGTACGCGCTGATGCATGCGGAGCGCATCGACGAGATGGTCGTGCTCAACATTCCGTTTTATCCGAGACCGCCGGTCGATCCGATCACCATTTTCCGGCACCGTCACGGCAATGACTTCTACATCGTCGACTTCCAGGATTCTGACGCCGCGGATCGGGAATTCGAGGCGGACCCCCGCCACTTCATCAACAACATGATGCGCCGAGGGCAGATCACTCGCGAAGCCTTCGAGCAACTGCCAAAGGAGCGGCGGACTTTGAGTCTTCGAGCCACGATGGCGAAAGCGTCAACAGGCGGGACCGCATTATTGAGCGATGCCGAGCTCGACTACTTTGCTGACGCCTACAGGAAGACCGGGTTCACCGGCGGAATCAACTGGTATCGAAACATGGAGCACAACTGGTCCAGCACGAAGGATGTTCTGCAACGGGTTCGACCTCGGACGCTGTTCATTGGCGCACGGGACGATGTCGTCATTCCAATGGAAGACATCGAGTCCATGCGCCAGCACGTTGACGACCTGCACATAGAAGTCCTGGCGCCCTGCGGCCATTGGTCGCAACAGGAGCGGCCTGACGACGTCAATCGATTGATCGTCGACTTTTTCAGTAGCGGTCGCGCTCGTTGAGCGCGTCAGTGCAACGGCGCACGAACCTCGTTACCGTCTTCGTCACCGAACATGGCCCTGTCGAAACCGGCGACGATGTCGTCTATTTCCTGTGCGCCGACCAGCAGCAGGCGCCGGTTCATCAGGAATCCCGGCACAGCGCCAACGCCACTCGCCCGAATACGCTGTTCCTTGTCGACAACGTTGCCGCGCAGGTGATCATCGTCGATGGCAGCGGTCACCTGGTCGGGGTCCAGTCCGTGCCGACGTGCGACGTCCACGATGATGTCCCGCTCGCCGATGTCCCGGCCATGACTCAGATAAGCCTCCATGAAAGACTCCACCAACGGCATAGGGTCGTGGCCCTTTGAGTCGGCGAGTTCGATGACCTGGTGCGCCGGCAGCGTGTTCGGCACCCGTTCGAGACGATCGAACTGGTACTCGATACCGGCATCCCTGCCCTCGGCCTGCAGACGGTCAAGGACCGGCTGAATGGCGGCCCTGGATCCGAAACGCTGGGCCAGGTAGTCATCAAAGGCCTCGCCGCGCGAAGGCATCTCGGGGTTGAGCTGGAAAGGATAGAAGCCCAACGTGCTGGGGCCACGAACAGAATGTATTGCGCGATCGACGCGTCGCTTGCCCAGGTAGCAGAACGGGCAGATGAGGTCTCCGACCAGCTCGACGTCCAGTGTCGCAACGGGCCTGGCTACTGGCCTGCCCGGTACCATTGTTGAAAATGCATCACTCATTGACTCATCCTCGTATGTGTACCTGTCTGAGGCTGAAATTCAGAGTTTCAACGTTGCTCGCTGAACACGACCTGAAATCAGCGTGATTCCTTTCAGTCCTGCCTGTCCTCCTCTGAAGCTTAGAATGAATCCGGTTGTCTTCCCGTCAGGGCCAGCATGCCGCGTTGCCAGGACAGCCAGGCGATTCCGCCTGACACCATGAAATTGATGATTTCCTGCGTTGTGACGAAACCCGACCCGGTCTCGATCATGTCGCTTGTGACGAACATAACACGAACCGCCATTGACAGGATCAGGGCGCTCAATGTCACGATGGATTCGACAACCCCGAGGACTTCCGCCCAGGCCGGGCGCCAGATAATTGCTGCGAGCAATCCAAAGCAGGCGCAGTAGTAGACGAGCCGCCACCCGGGCCAGGCGTCCAGAAAAGCCACGCGGACATTGACCTGGAAGACATAATCCAGCACGAGAAAAGCGGCCGTACCCGCGTAGTACATCTTGAGAATTCGATTCGACAGGGGCAGGACGCTCTCCAAGTCGGTAACAGTTTGTAGCAAACCCGTTTGCCGCACGGGTTTTGTGCAATATTTCGGCCACTTGTCCGGTCATAGTGACTATACCGTTGTGGAGTTGATGCGTGTTAATCAAGAAGCCGTCCGATATTCTTCCCTCCGAGATCACGAGCGAGACCAATTACCTGAACCGACGCCAGTTCATCCGGGCGGGTGCGATCGCCGGTGGCGCGGCATTCGCGCCCGGCGCACTTGGAGCTCTCGTCCCGGACCAGCGTGGCGCGGTCCTGCCCGACGTCGGGAAGAGCCCGCTGAGCACGGATGAGGATTTAAACTCCTACGAAGACATCACGACCTACAACAACTTCTATGAATTCGGCACCGGCAAGGACGACCCGTACCGGAATGCGCAGGACTTCGAGCCCCGACCGTGGACGATCACGGTCGATGGTCATGCCGAGAAGACCGGCTCGTTTCATTTCGACGATTTCATCAAACCGTTCGACCTCGAAGAACGCATCTATCGGCTGCGCTGTGTCGAGGCCTGGTCAATGGTCGTCCCTTGGGTCGGTATCTCGCTTGCCGAGGTCGTGAAGTCATTGAAGCCGACATCGAAGGCGAAGTACGTCGCTTTCGAGACGCTGCATGACCCGGTCCGGATGCCTGGCCAGCGCAGGCGCGTTCTTGACTGGCCTTACCGCGAGGGCCTGACCATCGAAGAAGCCACAAACGATCTGTCAATCCTGGCGGTCGGAATTTACGGCAAGGTCATTCCCAACCAGAATGGCGCACCGATCCGACTCGTGGTGCCCTGGAAGTACGGTTTCAAGAGCATCAAGAGTATCGTCAGGATCAGCTTCACCGAACGCCGGCCCCGAACGAGCTGGAACATGTCGGCGCCGCAGGAATACGGCTTCTACGCCAACGTGAACCCCGACGTCGATCATCCGCGCTGGAGCCAGGCGAACGAACGCCGAATCGGCGCCGGGCTATTCACGCCGCGCCAACCGACGCAGATGTTCAACGGCTATGGCGAACAGGTTGCTCACCTGTATAAAGGCCTGGACCTGCGCCGCAATTACTGACCGTCGTGATCAGCCAGAAGCAACTTCGTTTCGTCGTCAAGCCGATCGTTTTTGTGGCCTGCCTGCTGCCGGCTGCTCTTATCGTCACTGACACTTTCGGGCTGACCGGCAGCCTTGGCGCCAACCCGATCGAGGAGATCCTCGATCGTTTCGGTATCCTCGGCATCCAGTTCATCCTGATAGCGCTTGCGGTAACACCGCTTCGACAGCTGACCGGCTGGACACAGCTCGCCCGGTTCCGGCGTATGCTCGGCTTGTTCGCGTTCTTTTACGTATTCATGCATTTCCTGACCTGGCTCGTGCTCGATCGCGGCCTCGCCTGGCAGGACATCCTCGAAGACATCGTCAAACGTCCGTTCATCACGATCGGCATGATTGCCCTGGTGCTGTTGATCGCGATGGCGGCGACGTCATTCAACCGCCTGCGACAGAGGATGGGGCGGCGCTGGCAGAAACTGCATTGCAGCGTCTATGCGGTCGGGGTACTGGGCGTCTGGCATTACTGGTGGCAGGTCAAAGCCGATGCTTTGGAACCTGCCATCTACGCCTCCATCCTGACGGCGCTGCTCGGCTATCGAGTGTACAAGCGCAGGAAGCGCAGGAACCCCCGCGAGGCAGTGCTCGCAACTCAATAAAGCGCTTTTTCTGCCGATAACCAGCAGGTCCGCTGGAGAATTCGGTCTCACTATGAAAAAGCATGCAAAGGCACTCGTGATGCTGGCCCTGTTGCCGGGGATGCATCTCTATGCCATTCCGCCCGATCAGCCGCCGGAGATCGAGGTGTTCATCGCCGGTTCAACCACGCAGGATGCTTCCCTGGAGAACCTGATGAGGCTCACGTCGGGCATTCCTGGCACGCCCAATGTCTGCCAGACCGGTTCCCTGGACGTCTATCGCGGAAAGATCAACGGCATCGAGAAGCGCGTCTACTACTGCCTGACGAGCGAATTCATCGACGGGGTTCCAAGCGGTCTCAGGCTAGCCGTGCACAAGTCCAGCGCCGGTTCCGGCGAAGGCGTAGCGCCAGTCGCGAACGCGCAACAGATCTCATACATCGATCTCGAAAACCTCCCGGAAGACAACAACTGCAGTACGCCCTCACGCATATTGCATTCAGGCGACCTCGCCGCTTACAGCAACCGGACAGACTGTGGCGGAGGGGGCAAGCTCGCTGTGCCAGGCCTTGGGGTTTCAGACATTGAGCCAACCCTTCTCGGCAAGGACACATCCAGACTGAGCTTTCGGTCGAAATCACAGATCATCTGGGGACTGCCGGTGAGCAAGAACTTTCGTAACGCCCTGCAGGCGCTGCAGGGCCTCGTCCCGGCGGACGTAGCGCATGACTCACCGGAGCGAGAGTCCGAGCAAAACATGCCGTCACTGACGTCGGCACAGGTCGCGTCGATCTTCTCTGGCGCCATCCAGAGCTGGAGCCAACTGTATGACTCACGCGGGAATCCGAGCTACCTGTCGCCCGACCTGCCCGTCCACCCACCTGAACTTAGAGACCTGTCCGGCACCCGACCCGGTGCCTATCAACCGACCCCACGCGGTGGGCAGACCGTGTACGTCTGCCGTCGCACCTCCAAATCCGGCACGCAGGCCGCGTATGAAACGCAGTATCTGAAGCGCCGATGCTTTCAAGGCGCTCCGGATTTCGTGTCGGCCGACGATGGTAGCGACCCTCTGGTTGGCGGAAATCCGGAGTTGCTGGTACGAAGACCCGACCCGGCCGGGCGGGTGTTCGCGGGAAACGACACATCCGCCGTGCGAGCGTGCCTCGATGCGCACGATGAATTCAATCGATGGGGGATCGGGATGTTCTCGACCGAGAACGTTGGCGATAACTTGCGTAACGAATTCCGCTTTATTCGAGTGGATGGCTACGCGCCGACGCTGATTAACGCTCATCGCGGCCTGTGGTCGCACGTATCCGAACCCACCATGCAATGGCGCAGCGCTACTCGCCCCCAGATGGAAACCAGCCGCGAAGGACGAACGCTGCTGTTCCTGCAGGCAAACATCGGAAAACCGCGAGTTCTCAGTGCGTTGAACGCCGGCGCCGAACATCCCTGGGGACAGGGCGGATATCTTGCTATCCCTGACCGCGCCTCGAGAATGGACAAGGTGCCTGTGACAACCGAGTCCCTGCTTGAATTCCCCGTAGCCGGCGTCAGTCGAACCTCGCAGGATTGCCAGGTTTCGCTCGTCCGGGGAGCTTCATCCGCTGCCCAATAGCAGCGGTCGGACCACGTCAGATAGTCCAGGGCATGCCGGTTGCCGATCTTCGTCGACCCGCGCGAAGGGAGTGTCTATGGCCTCGAGGCCGCTGCTGAGCTTCAGGCATCCAGCTGATTGACAAGCTTCGCTCGCGCCGCAGCGACTGCAGATTTCAGTTTCTCGAACTGCGCGGGCGCGTCCTCCAGTGACGCATTTCGTCCGAGTAGTTCCAACGCCGCGGCAGTTGCCGACACCTGGATTGCGCCAACGTTGGCAGCACAGGACTTCAACGAGTGGGCTGCAACGCCGACTCGCTCGGCGCTGCCTTCACGTATCGCCTGCCCGATTTCGTCCCGGTAACGGTTAGCATCCTCCAGGAACATTGAGATGATCTTGCTAACAAGATCTTCGCTACCCGGTTGTTGCAACGAGCGGATCGCGTCCAGTGCATTCGTGTCAATCGTAAGGTCCGTTTCCATCGCGTCGTCTCCTCAGGGGTTCGCATGCGGCAGCCGACGAACCTGCCGTGATCGATATTTCTTGATGAATTCGAAAACCGAGCTGGCTGGCATCGGCTTCGCAAAGTGGTACCCCTGAATCTCGTCGCAGTTCATCATTCTTAGAAGCTGTAACTGCTCATTGTTTTCTACGCCCTCGGCGACGACCTCCATGCCAAGACCGTGGGCCAGCGCAACGATCGCTTTGCAGATCGAGTGGCTGTCCTCGGACTTGTCTATTTCGAATACGAAGGAGCGATCGATTTTCAGTGCATCGATCGGGAACTTGGTGAGGTAACTCAGGGACGAATAGCCCGTTCCGAAGTCGTCGACCGCGATGCTGAGCCCGGTGTCCTTTATCTGACGCAGGCTTTCGGCGGTCGAGTCGAGATCGCTCATCAACGCGCCTTCCGTCAGCTCAAGGTCCAGCAGCCCGGCCTGGATATTCTGCATCTTGATCGCTCGAATGATCTGAGAAGCCAGGTCCTTGATATGGAACTGCTTCGGAGAAAGGTTGATGGCGATACGCACATCGTGCAGCGCCGTAGATTGCCACTCCCTGAGTTGCTGACAGGCGCGATGCAGCACCCAGTCGCCGAGTTCTATGATCATCCCGGTGTCTTCCGCGATCGGGATGAACTTGGCCGGAGAAATCGGACCGCGTTCCGGGTGCGTCCACCGGACCAACGCTTCGACGCTCGTCAGGCTCTGATCCGACAACTTCAACTTCGGCTGGAAGTGAAGCTCGAGATCGTCATTCTGTAATGCTGTCCGGAGCGCGTCCTCGATATCGAGCCGCTCGAGCGAACGTATCGACATCGTGCCCGAGAATCTTGTCACCTGGTCGCGCCCGGACGCTTTCGCGTGGTGCAGAGCCGTGTCCGCGTTCTTCATCAGCGTCTCGAGGTCGTGACCGTCTTCCGGGTAGACCGCAATACCGACGCTGGGCGTGACGACGAAGCGGTGGCCGTTGCACTCGACTGGCTGTTTCAGCACGCTCACCAATCGGTCAGAGACAGCGTCGGCCTGTTCTATGGTTTCGAGCCCCGGAAGCAGGACGGTAAACTCGTCACCGCCGAGACGCGCAAGTTGCAGTCCGCGGGATTTGCCGCTTCCGGCGATGAAGTCGTCCCGCCGCACGCTGGCAGCCAGCCGGTCGGCGATGTCCTTCAGCAGTGAATCTCCGATGCTGTGGCCCAACGAGTCGTTGATCAGCTTGAAGTTGTCGAGATCGACATAAACGACCCCGACCAGGCCGTCAGTATCTTCCGCTTCGCGAATAGCCTCGGCGAGCTGAATCAGGAAGGATTGCCGGTTTGGCAGGCCCGTCAGCGTGTCGTAGAAGGCGAGCTTGCGGACCTTGGCAGCAGCCTGCTTCTGCTCCGTAACGTCTCGGAGCATGATCAGTACGCTGTCCTGCGTATAGGGTACGACGCGCGATTCGTAGTAGCGGGAGTTGCGATTCTTCATCGCACGATGCTCGCTGAGCTCGACGCCCTTAGTCGTCAGGACCTGTTTGATCTGCTGTCTCCACAAATCGGACAGTGACTGCGGGAGAACGTCGTAGATGCAGACGCCTTCCTGCATTCGATCATCGATCATCTGGCTGCCACTGGCGCCACGATGGTGGGTCAACAACTGTCCTTCCGCATCGACGACGAGCATGGAATCCGGAATGGCGCGGACGAGTGCCCGGTTCTTGCCCTCACTCTCTCGCAAGCCGCGGCTGACACGGCTGGCGCGGACGATGTACCGGACGCGTTGTCCCAGCAGGGACCAATTGATGGGTTTGGAAATGAAGTCTGTCGCACCGCAGTCGTAGGCCTGCTGAATCGTCTCGTCGTCGTCACGGCCAGTCAGCATCACGATGGGGGTATCGACAAACTCCTTGTGCTGCCGTATGGCCGCGCAAGCAGTGAACCCGTCGAGCACCGGCATCTCGACGTCGAGCATAATCATGTCGGGAAAAGCCGTCGTTGCAACGTCGATAGCGGCCTCGCCGTTGTCAGCTTCGATCACGTCAAAGCCCACCTGCTCCAACGCGGCCCTCGTCAATAAGCGCAGGGTAGGGTCGTCATCGACAACGAGGATGCTCGCCCTCTGCTGCATGAGGGTGTCCTTCATGCCGAATCCGCCATGTCAGGGTTCGACCATCTGAGCAGGGTTTCCCGCATCTTCTCGATGGAGAAAGGCTTGCTCAGGTAGTCGTTCATTCCGGAGTCGAGACAACGGTCGCGGTCCTCCGGCAGTGCATTGGCGGTCAGCGCAACGATGACCTGGTGAGCGCCGGTCTCTTGCTCGCGCCGGCGGATTTCACTGGTTGCCTGGTAGCCGTCCATAACCGGCATCTGGCAGTCCATCAGGACGACGTCGTAAGCTTTTTCCTCAATCGCGGCGACAGCTTCCTCACCGTTGGAGACAACCTCGACGTCACAATCGAGACTACCGAGCATGCCTCGCGCCACTTCCTGGTTAATCCGATTGTCCTCGACCAGAAGGACCTTGAGGCCCTTCAGTGACGAGTCGCTTCCTGTTATCTGGTCGACGAGGGGCAGCGCGCCGGTTTCGGTATCGGCAACGAGCAGGTGCAACATCGTGTCCCGCAGCCGTGCCTGACGAACCGGCTTTGTAATGTAGGCCTGGACATTCGCGTCGCCGTTCTTTTCGAGAATCTCGGCGACCGATGCAGACGTCAGCAGCACGACCGGTATGGACGAGAAATCCTCGTGCTTGGCGAGCTCCGACGCGAACATGACACCGTCGACGTCGGGCATATGCCAGTCCAACAAGATCAGGTCGTACTCCCGGCTCTCGAGTTTGGATTCGCGCAGTGCATGCATCGCAAGCACCGCACCGTCGACGGCTACCGAATGCATGTTCCAGTGAGACAACTGGGCAACCAGCATCTCGCGGTTGGTCGCGTTGTCGTCGATGATCAGGACTCGATGGTTGGCAAGTTCTTCCTCGAGCATCACGGTTCGCTCGATCGACAGAACCTCGAAAGGTACTTCGAACCAGAATGTCGACCCCTCGCCCACCTCAGTCTCGACGCCGATTTCGCCGTCCATCAGCGTGACGAGCTCTTTCGAGATCGCAAGGCCAAGACCTGTACCGCCGTATTTGCGCGTCGTGCTGCCGTCGGCCTGCGAAAACGACTCGAAAATCGCCTCCTGCTTCTCCGGTCGAATGCCGACTCCTGTGTCGATGATGTCGAAACGCAGCCTGACTTTGCCTTCTTCACGCTCAGTGACTGAGACAGTGACCTTGATCTCGCCGACGTCGGTAAACTTGATCGCGTTGCCGATGAGATTCATAACGACCTGGCGCAGCCGAATACCGTCGCCGCGCACGGTCAGGTCGGCATCGCTGTGAATCTCGCAGACCATCTCGACCTTCTTGTCATGCGCTCGGTTCGCCAGCAGCTCGACAACGCTCTCGACGGCTTCGCGAACGTGCAGCTCCTCGTAGTCGAGGACCAGTTTTCCGGCTTCGATCTTTGAGAAATCGAGGATGTCGTTGATAACCGCCATCAGCGTCTCGGCCGACTGGTCGATCGTGGATACGTAGTGTTGCTGATCGCGATCCAGTGAGGTCCTGGCGAGAAGCTCGAGCATGCCAATGACGCCGTTCATTGGCGTACGAATCTCATGGCTCATACGCGCAAGAAACTCACTCTTGGTCCGGCTCGCGGATTCCGCGGCCTCTTTCGCCTCATTACTTTCCTGGACGGCGGCCTGGAGTTCTTCGTTTGCGGCAGCGAGGCTTTCGCTACGTTCGGCAAGTCGCTGGCGGTTCTCCTGCAGGCTTCGGTCGCGTTCACCGATCTGCTCGAGCATTTCGTGAAAACCGCTGACGAGAACACCGATCTCATCGGCTCCGCGATACTTCGCACGAACCGCGTAGTCACCACTGTCGCTGACCTGCTTCGTCGCGTCGACCAACTGCATGATTGGCTCGGAGACCATCTTCTGCAGTCGCAGCGACAGCAACAGTGCGAGCAGGATCGCGACGGAGAGGATCCCTAGCGCAACCAGGACAGAGCGCTGCAGTCGCTGCATGACGCCCCTGAGGCCGGCCCGGATGTGCACATAACCGGCGAGCTCACCCTCGTAGCGCACCGGTTCAATAACGTCAATGTAACGGAAACCGTCGAAGTCGCTGACCGTCTGCTGCCGGGACACGGCCTCGAGCAGCAAGTCAGGGCTCAGCGACTCTCCGGCGGACACGGAAGTGTCGTCAATGCGGTAGCTGGCGACCCGGCTTCCGTTCCTGTCGAAAAGATTGGCCAGCAGGAACGAAGGCTCGGACTGCAGGGCGGCGAGCGCTTGCTCGCCAAGCTTTTCGTCTTCGAACAGTATCGCCGTGACGTTGTTCGTGCCGATTGCCCGAGCCACGGTCACTACCTGTGAGGACAGGTCTGCACGATAGGCGAAGCCCTGCGACGCGGTCGAGAACAGGGATGACAGGACGAGAGTGATCGTCGCGGTTCCGACGGTGATCAGAACCAGCTTCTTGGTCAACGATAGTCTCGAGATAAAACCCACGCGCTACTCCGCCTGTGCGCGCCAGTGCCGTGTCATTCCTGCACAGCGGTCCGGCGTGTGGGTGCCCGGTTGCGGCAACCCACAGGAAAGGTATCGGCCAGCTGGACGCCGGCTTGAGGGCCTGAGGCTACAAAGACCCAGTGTTTCCGCCTGCTCCCGGTACCGGAATTTGTAACAGGCCGGGCGAGGTCCGTTGCTCACGGAAACAACCCGAAACCGAAATGAGACGCACTCATCCGCCAGCTCCATGACGATGTACTCGTTCAATCCGAACAGGGAAATTTTTAGGGAGATGGAAGAATGAAAAGTAAGGCAATCACTGGTTCAGCAAGCTTGATCATTTGCGTATTTAGCGCAGCGGCAGCGGCAGAAGAGAGCCACTGGTACACAACGGCGTCGGTCGGCGCCGGCAACCTGCAGTCGACGACGCTGGTTTATTCCGACGGCGCGCAGCAATTCAGTGCGGACGCGGATTTCACTACATCATTCGTTGGCGGTGGCACGCTGGGCTACCAGTTCGATAACGGCTGGAGCATCGAGGGCGACATCCAGTACCGCCGCAATGAACTGGACCCGGTCGACATCGGTCCGCTCGGCAGCTTTAGCGAGGGAGACTTCGCGTCTCTGTCTTTCGGTGCCAGCCTGCTGTACCGATTCGGGCTCGGACAAAATGAGAAGCTAACGGGCTACATTGGCCCCGGCATCGTCTGGATTCAGGAAATCGATATCGATTTCGACAGCGATGGACAGCAGGAAATCTCGTTTGAAAGCGACGACACCGCGTTCGAGCTGCGACTGGGCGGCCGTTATGAGCTCAGCGATCGGCTGTTCATCGATACGTCGGTCGAGTACCTGCTTGCCGGGGAAGTCACATTGGAGCTGCCGTCCGACAACTCGCAGACAGTCTCGGCCGACTACGATCACTGGTCTCTGAACATAGGCCTGGGCTGGCGCTTCTAAGGCTGGCGTTGCGTCTGCAGGAGCCCCTCCCGGGATAGTTTCGGAACACTGTTGCAATTTGAAACAGTTGGATACGCCGCTGAGACGATCTTTCGAGGGGCTTTTCCTAGTATGCAGTCATCCCCAAGGGTTGTGACGCCTATCCCCCCTGATGTCGCAACCCGGCTAAGCCGGAGCCCCCCTCCGGCTTTTTTTATACTTGATGCCGCCCACCTCTGGGCGGCTTTTTTTTTGCCTGATTCAGTCGCACGGACGACGGCTGTCCGCCGGGCAAAAAAAAGCCCGGCGATCTCTCGCCGGGCTCTCTTCTCTTTCGAGCGTGCTCAGACGGATGATTACATCATGCCGCCCATGCCACCCATGCCACCCATGTCCGGCATCGGCGGTGCTGCGACCTCATCCTTCGGCGCGTCAGCGACCATCGCTTCCGTGGTCAGCAACAGACCGGAGACGGAGGCGGCGTTCTGCAGAGCGAAACGCGTGACCTTGGTCGGATCCAGGATACCGGCCTCGATCATGTCACCGTACTCGCCGGTGGCCGCGTTGTAGCCGTAGTTGCCCTCGCCCTCTGCCACAGCGTTCAGAACGACGCTGGCGTCACCGCCTGCGTTCTTGACGATCTGGCGAAGCGGCTCCTCAATCGAGCGACGCAGGATGTTGATGCCGACGTTCTGGTCGTCATTATCGCCCTGGATGTCGCCAATGCCGGCAACAGCACGAATCAGAGCGACACCGCCGCCCGGTACAACGCCTTCTTCGACGGCTGCGCGCGTCGCGTGCAGTGCATCTTCGACGCGAGCTTTCTTCTCTTTCATCTCGACTTCAGTCGCCGCGCCAACCTTGATGACGGCAACACCGCCAGACAGCTTGGCGACGCGCTCCTGGAGCTTCTCTTTGTCGTAGTCAGACGAAGACTCAGCGATCTCGGAGTTGATCTGGTCTACACGGCCCTTGATGTCTTCGACGCGACCTGCGCCGTCGATGACGGTCGTGTTTTCCTTCGTGATCTGGACTTTCTTGGCGTCGCCCAGGTCTTCCAGTGTCGCCTTCTCGAGCGAGAGACCGACTTCCTCAGAGATCACCTGGCCGCCGGTCAGGATCGCGATGTCCTGCAGCATAGCCTTGCGACGATCTCCGAAGCCCGGCGCCTTGACGGCGGCGACTTTCACGATACCGCGGATGTTGTTGACGACGAGCGTAGCAAGCGCCTCACCCTCGACATCCTCTGCGATGATCAGCAGCGGACGACCGGCCTTCGCAACGCCTTCCAGCAGCGGCAGCAGGTCGCGGATGTTGGAGATCTTCTTGTCGAACAACAGGATCAGCGGGTTGTCCAGCTCAACGGACTGGCTCTGCTGGTTGTTGATGAAGTAAGGAGAGAGGTAACCGCGGTCGAACTGCATGCCCTCGACAACGTCGAGTTCGTTTGCAAGACCGGAGCCCTCTTCGACGGTGATAACGCCTTCCTTGCCGACCTTCTGCATGGCCTCGGAGATGATCTCACCGATCTCGGTGTCAGAGTTGGCGGAGATACTACCAACCTGCGCGATCGCAGTTTCATCTTCGCAAGGCTTGGACAACGACTTCAGCTCTTCGACGATGCTTGCCGCAGCTTTGTCGATGCCGCGCTTCAGATCCATCGGGTTCATGCCGGCGGCGACTGACTTCAGGCCTTCGCGCAGGATCGCCTGAGCGAGAACCGTTGCCGTCGTCGTTCCGTCACCAGCGACGTCAGACGTCTGTGAAGCAACTTCCTTCACCATCTGCGCGCCCATGTTTTCGAACTTGTCGTCTAGCTCGATTTCCTTGGCGACAGAGACACCGTCCTTCGTTACGGTCGGTGCGCCGAAGCTCTTGTCGAGCACAACATTACGGCCTTTCGGGCCAAGCGTGACTTTCACAGCGTTCGCGAGGACGTTCACGCCTGCGAACATCTTCTGCCGTGCGTCGTCGCTAAAACGTACTTCTTTAGCAGCCATTAGATATTCCTCTTATCCCTTAGCCTTCGATCACTGCCATGATGTCGTCTTCCTTCATCACCAGCAGCTCGTCGCCTTCAACCTTGACCTCGGTGCCGGCGTACTTGCCGAACAGAACCGTGTCACCCACTTTGACATCCAGACCGCGAACGTCGCCGTTTTCCAGAATCTTGCCGTTGCCGGCAGCGATGACTTCACCCTTGATCGGCTTTTCCGTCGCCGCGTCGGGAATAACGATGCCACCAGCGGACATGCGCTCTTCTTCCATACGCTTGACGATTACCCGATCATGAAGCGGACGAATCTTCATGTGTGTATCTCCTGTAAACTATTGATTTTTAGCCGACTTTTGGCGGCTTTCCGCTGGTCGCTGTTAGCACTCGACCGCGAGGAGTGCTAATGATAGTCATGGATCGTTGAAATTCAAGGGATGCGGCCCGACATTTTGTCCAATCGAAGGGAGCGCGCAGCCTGGCGTCACGCCCCGGGTTTTCCGGCGAAAACTCGAACTGTGTCGATGACAGGGGTAGATTTCCGCGTAACAATGCGGTCCGTTTAGCGGTCTTATAACGTGCCAACGATGGCCGACACGTCCGATCCGGGCCCCGCAGGATTTACAGAACGATTATGATTCTCAAACGTTTAAGCTGGTTACTGCTGCTCGTCGCCGCGCCTTTGCTGGCGCAGGACCGCCCACTGCCGCCCGACGAAGTATTCAAGTACGCGGTTTTCGACGCCGGCGATGCACTCGAAGTCGACTGGTTTGTCGACGACGGGGCCTACATGTATCGCAAGGCCTTCAACTTCACCAGCGGCGACTCCGCGATCACATTCGGTGACGTTGAATACCCGGACGGTGAGATCCACAGCGATGAGTTTCTCGGCGAACAGGAAATCTACCGCGGTAGTTTCCTTGTTCGTATTCCGTACACCGTGAACGGATCCAAGCCTGCGAAAGTGCCGCTGACGATCGACAGCCGAGGCTGCCTCGACTCCGGCTTTTGCTATGCGCCAACGACCTGGATCGAAACGGTCTCGCTGAAATCCGCATCCGCACCTCAGAAGCTCGATTTCAGCTCGCTTGGCAACACTGCACAATCCGATTTCCCGCCTCCCGAGGAAGTCTTCTTTCCGGACGTCTTTGTCGTCGACGGTAACACCGTCGAGGTAGGCATACGCATCGAGCCTGAGTACTACGTTTACAGGGACAAGATCTCCGTCGCCGTGAAGAGCGGGCCGGCTCGCGCAACGAGCCTCGAGCTTCCGGACGGCAAGATGAAGACCGACCAGTTCTTTGGCGAACAGGAAGTCTATTACCTGGAAGCAGTCGGACGCGTGCAGGTCGCACGCGGCACGACCGAGGCAACGACAGTCGAGTTCGAACTGGGCTACCAGGGCTGTGCCGAAGGTGGTCTGTGTTACCTGCCACTCAAGGAAGTCATCGCGGTTGAACTGCCCGCAGTCGACAAGGTCGATGACCTGTCCGCGTACGGTGTCGCGGCGATCAGCGACCCGACCAATCCTGCTGGTGATTCGACATCCCCGGGCGCGGCCACGACAAGCCCCCAGCAGTCGTCAACCGTCAACGGCGCCCCGGTTTCGGAACAGGGCCGTCTTGCCGGCATTATTACGGGTTCCAACCTTTGGATCGTAGTCGCCACCTTCTTCGGTGCCGGCCTGTTGCTGGCCTTCACACCCTGCGTATTGCCGATGATCCCGATCCTGTCGGGCATCATTGCCGGCGACGGAGACAACGTGAGCCCCGTCCGCGGCTTCACGTTGTCGTTGAGCTACGTCATGGGCATGGCGCTGGTATACACAGCGGCCGGGATCGTCGCTGCGGCAGCCGGATTACAGCTGCAGGCGGCTTTCAACGCGCCATGGGTCCTGATTGTGTTCGCAGGCCTGTTCGTCGTCCTGGCAATGAGCATGTTCGGTATGTTTGAGCTGCAGATGCCGAGCAGCATTCAGAGTCGTCTGGCGGCAGCTTCCGGCAACCAGAAAAGCGGCACGATGGTCGGCGCGTTCGTCATGGGCGCCCTGTCGTCGTTGATCGTGACCGCCTGCGTCGCGCCGCCGCTGGTCGCGACGCTGACCGTTATCGGTCAGACCGGCGACATGCTGCGAGGCGGCCTTGCGTTATTCGCGATGAGCCTCGGCATGGGTGCTCCACTGCTGTTGGTCGGCGCATCTGCCGGACAGCTGCTGCCGAAAGCCGGCGCGTGGATGGAAGCCGTTAAAGGCGCTTTCGGTTTCATGATGCTGGCGCTCGCAATCTGGATGCTGTCGCGCTTCCTGCCGGGCGAGATTACGCTGGCGATGTGGGCCGTGCTCGTCTTCATGGCGGGCGTCTTCCTCGGTGGCCTGACCTCCCTGGGCACCGACTCTACGGCGGCGCAGAAGCTCGGCAAGGGTTTCGGCACACTCGGCATGATCTACGGCATCCTGTTGCTTCTGGGTTCACTGACCGGCGGCACGAATCCTCTGCAGCCGCTCGCGAGCGTAAATCTCGGCGGCGGCGAAGCCGTCAAGGAAGAGAAATTGGAATTCCAGGTCATCAAGACGGTTGACGACCTGGATCGTGAGGTCGCGCTTGCTGCAAGTCAGGGCAAGACGGCGATGCTGGATTTCTGGGCCGAGTGGTGCGTTTCCTGCAAAGAGATGGAGGCGTTCACCTTTACCGACGAAGAAGTTCAGGCCACACTATCGGGCACCGTGTTGTTGAAGGCGGACGTAACCGCCAATGACGAAGCCGACCAGGCGCTGCTGGCTCGCTTCGGTGTCTTCGGCCCGCCTACGATCATTTTTTTCGGCCCGGACGGACAACAGCGGCACGGCTACGAGGTCGTCGGGTATATGAAAGCAGCGGCTTTCTCGGAGCATGTGCGTCAGGCATTCGCTCAGCCTTCGGCCATTACCGCACAAGTAACGGAATAGGAATTCCATGAGAATTGCACTGATCATCGGCGTCTGGCTGGTGGCTCTGGCCGGTGGAGCATTGCTGTACATCGCCAAACAGAAGGCTGAGCCCGCGATCCCGGCGGCAGACGCCGCGCCCGCTGCAGACTATGCAGAACCGTCCAACGACCTGTCCCCGCCGCCGGCTGACGGCACGGGCGTGAGCTTCACGCTGCCCGACATCGACGGTACGCCGATAGAATTCGCGTCCTGGGACGGGAAGCACCGCATCGTCAACTTCTGGGCGACGTGGTGCGCCCCGTGCCGCCGTGAGATTCCGCTGCTGAAGGACTTCCAGGACGCGCAGGCCGATGCCGACATCCAGGTGATTGGCGTCGCGGTCGACTTCCCCGAGGAGGTGAGTCGATATGCCGAGGCGGCCGAGTTCAACTACCCGGTGCTGGTCGGACAGGAAGACGCGATGGCGATCGCTGAGACCTCCGGCGTGCCGTTTATCGGGTTGCCCTTCACGATGATCGTGGGCAAAGACGGACAGCTGATCGACACGCATATGGGCGAGATTTTCGAGGACGACCTCGAACTCCTTGTCGATACGCTGGCGAAGCTCGATTCCGGCGAGATCACGATCGAGGACGCTCGCGAACTGCTCTAGGCCGCTGCCAGCGGCGAACGCAGACCCGGGTTGTCGGCCTGCGCGACTGCACCCCGCACCTCGTCTGCGAGAAACTTGTACTCTTCTGGTGCAATAGGGTTAGAATTGCGTGCATCTTCGGCAATCTGGCCGCCAACGTCGCCAAATGTCCAAATTTCTTCTGCTAAACGGGCCAAACCTGAACCTGCTGGGTGATCGTGAGCCCGGCGTCTATGGGTCGACTCGCCTGTCCGACATCGAAGCTCGCTGTACCGAGCTGGCGGAGGAGCTGGGGCACGAGCTGGAATGCTTCCAGAGCAATGCCGAACATGACTTGATCGACCGGGTGCAGTCGGCTGCCGCCGACGGCATCCAGATCACGCTGTTTAACCCGGGCGGCTACACGCACACGAGTGTCGCGCTTCGCGACGCTTTCCTTGCGGTCAAGATGCCGTTCATCGAGATTCACCTGAGCAATACCTTTGCCAGGGAAGACTTCAGACACAAGAGCTACTTCAGCGACATCGCAACGGGCTGCCTGTTCGGACTCGGCGCATACGCATACGAATTGGCGATACTCGCAGCACATCGCCAGGCCAACAATTAAACAGGAAGAGCGGATGGACATAAGAAAAGTAAAAAAACTGATTGAGCTGCTGGATGAATCCGGCATCGCTGAAATTGAGATAACCGAAGGCGAGGAGTCCGTTCGCATCAGCCGGCACGCCCAGGGAATACCGGTCGCCGCCGCGGTACCGGCCCCTGTTGCCGCTCCGGCTCCAGCGGCGCCTCCTGCGCCTGCTCCGGTCGAGGCTGCAGCACCCGCACCCGCTGCTGCCCCATCGCCGAGCGAAGACGAAGGCTACGACATCAAGTCGCCGATGGTCGGCACGTTCTACTCAGCGTCGTCGCCGGGCTCGGCCCCGTACGTACAGGTTGGTGACCGCGTCAGCGAAGGCGACACGGTCTGCATCATCGAGGCAATGAAGATGATGAACCAGATCGAGGCGGACGTATCCGGCGTCATCAAGTCTATTCGCGTTCAGAACGGCGAGCCGGTTGAATACGGACAGACGCTGTTTGTGATCGACCAACGCGCCAGCGATTGACAAGCCGATGCTCGAGAAGATCCTAATAGCGAATCGCGGCGAGATTGCACTCCGCGTTCTCAGGGCGTGTCGCGAACTCGGCATCAAGACCGTCGCGGTGCATTCGTCCGCTGACAACAACCTGAAGCATGTGTTGCTCGCAGACGAGACCGTTTGCATTGGCCCACCGGCATCCACGGAAAGCTATCTCAACATGCCGGCGATCATTTCTGCTGCAGAAGTCACCGATGCCGTGGGCATACACCCCGGCTACGGCTTCCTGTCGGAGAACGCCGATTTCGCGGAACGCGTCGAAGAATCCGGCTTTACGTTTATCGGTCCGCCTGCCTCGGCGATACGCCTGATGGGAGACAAGGTCTCTGCGATCAAGGCGATGAAAGCGGCCGGCGTGCCCTGTGTACCCGGTTCGGACGGTCCGTTAGGCGATGACACGGACGAGAACATACGACTGGCTCGCGAAATCGGTTACCCGATCATCATCAAGGCATCGGGTGGTGGCGGCGGACGCGGCATGCGCGTCGTGCACTCCGAGGCCAACCTGACCTCCGCCATTACCGTCACCAAGGCGGAAGCACGAGCCGCGTTCGACAACGACGTCGTTTACATGGAGAAGTTCCTGGAGGCACCGCGCCATGTCGAGTTCCAGCTTTTAGCCGATGGCCAGGGGAATGCAATTCACCTGGGCGAACGAGACTGCTCGATGCAGCGTCGCCACCAGAAAGTCGTCGAGGAGGCGCCGGCGCCCGGTATCACACAAGAGCAGCGTGACCGCATCGGTGCTCGTTGCGTCAATGCCTGCCTCGAGATCGGTTATCGAAGTGCCGGCACGTTCGAGTTCCTGTACGAGAACGGCGAGTTCTACTTCATCGAGATGAACACGCGCCTGCAGGTTGAACACCCGGTTACGGAGATGATCACGGGCGTTGACCTGGTGCGTGAACAGTTACGTATCGCGAGCGGCGAGAAGCTCTCCATCAAACAGGAAGACGTCAAGATCCAGGGTCATTCGATCGAGTGCCGCATCAACGCGGAAGATCCGAAGACGTTCATGCCATCGCCAGGCATGGTGAACCTGTATCACGCGCCGGGCGGACCGGGTGTTCGCGTGGAGACTCACCTGTACAGCGGTTATCGGGTTCCGCCATTCTATGACTCGATGATCGGCAAACTGATCACGCACGGTCAGGATCGTGATGCGGCGTTTGCGCGGATGAAGAACGCATTGTCGGAGATGGTCGTCGAAGGCATCAAGACGAACATCCCGCTGCACCAGGAGATTTTCCAGCACGCTGCGTTTCAGCAGGGTGGTACGGACATTCACTATCTCGAGAAACGCCTCGGCCTGACTTGAGTCAAAGACGGCTCCGGGCATCAGGCCGGAACCAGTGGGTAGCACGCAGTGGCCTGGCAGCAGTTCATACTCTCGCTCGAATCGCTGGAGCCGGCGTCCGTCGAGGACGCTTTGCTGGAGCTAGGCGCAGCGTCGGTAACGTACAGCGACGCTGCAGACGACCCCGTACTCGAACCCGGTGTCGGCGAGACGCCGCTATGGAACCGAACGCGAGTCACCGCCCTGTTCGACGACAGCATCACCGTCGATCACATCGTCGATAGCCTGTGCGCCGCCCTCGACCTGCCGGAACTGCCGGAGCATCGCCTGGAGACCCTTGAGGACCGTGACTGGGAACGCGAGTGGATGGTCGACCTCGCACCGATGCGATTTGGCCGCCGGCTGTGGATCTGCCCCGGCGACCAGGACCCGGGCGTCGAAGGCGCCATCACGGTTCAGCTCGATCCGGGACTTGCCTTCGGCACCGGTACCCACCCGACGACGGCGATGTGCCTGGAATGGCTGGACCAGATCGACCTGGCTGGCGCCCGCGTACTCGACTACGGTTGCGGCTCCGGCGTCCTCGCCGTCGCCGCCATGAAGCTCGGTGCCGATTCGGCCGACGGTATCGATATCGACCCGCAGGCCCTGCTCGCGACAGAGCAGAATGCTCGGCGAAATTGTGTCACCGTCGGAATTATCGAGGATCCGACGGCGATTTCCGGCGAATATGACGTCGTATTGGCCAATATCCTCGCCGGGCCGCTTGTAGAACTTGCGAACCAGCTCTCAGAATATGTCAAAAGCGACGGTAGACTGGCATTATCTGGAGTCCTTGAGAAACAGGCCGCAAGTGTTCGAAAAGCTTATGAGCATTGCATCGAGTTTGAAGAACAGAAGGAGATGCACCAGGACGGACAGACCTGGGTGCGGCTCAGCGGCCGTCGAATAGCGAGCTAGCCGTGTATACACAGTGTCCCGAATGCGGATCCGCGTTTCGCGTGACCGCCGAGGTCTTGAAGCAGGCCGCCGGCATGGTGCGCTGTGGAAGCTGTGGCCACGCGTTCAATTCGCTGGAATACCTGTCTGAGCAGAAGCCGGGTAAAACCACGCCCGACCCATCGATCCCTGAGTTGAAACCGGAACCGCAGCCCGAACCGCAGGAACCGGTTGCCACTGAGGACGCCACAGACGCACCCCAGACAATATCCACGGAACAGAGTGCGGCGCTGCTGAAGACCCTGGATCAGCTCGCCGGTGACGACATTCGGATCGAGGACACCGGCGTCGAGTGGCGTGTGCTCGGCGGTGAGGATGACGGCGAGGACGATTCCGGTACGACGTTCGACCCGTCGCTCAGCGACGTGTCGCACCTGGACACGGACACCGAGATTGACTTCAGCGACAGCGGCGATGTCGGCGAGGCATTGGTCGAGAGTGACAATACCGGCATCTGGATTGTCGGCGACAGTCGAAATGCGGGCTCCGATGCGCCCGGTGTATTCGATGACCCGACTGAGACCATTGTCGACGAAACGGACCTGTTCGATACCGGTTCGACAGAAGTGGACGAGGTCCTCGAAGGCGCGCCGACCCCGGTCGACGAGGTGCTCGAGGCCGGCGGCACCAACATCGAGAACGCAGAGCTGTTCCAGACCCAGATGATGGGAACCACGCCACAGGACACGAATGCGGAGCTGTTCCAGACCCAGGCGATAGGCCCTGAACCTGCCCCGGAGAACGCCGAGCTGTTCCGGACCCAAATGGTGGGCACGGCAACGGCAACAGAAAGCGAAGACCTGTTGCAGCCCGAGCAGATCGATCCGCCAACGACCGAATCGGACGCGGGTGAAGTCGACGCGCCGGCCGAGCAAATGCGTTTCGACGACAACACGCCGCTCCCTGATGACTTTCTCGACGAGCAAACGTCGGTACCGGAGCCCGCCGCCATACCGCAGATTGCGACAGAAGACGCGCATGCAGAAACCCATGCTGAGCCGCAAAGTCCTATTGCACTGAGTGAGCCGGACGAGTGGGAGCAGCTGCTGGACGAGTTTGACGAGCTGCTGTCGACCGACCTCGAAACCTCATCTGCTGTGAATGGCAGCAGCGAGGCGGATGCGGTTGATCCAGCCGCTACCTCGATCGAGGACGACCTGATGTCGGCCGCCTTCGAGAATGACCAACCGGACGCCGCGCTCGGCAAGGACCTGGATGCGTCCATCGAAGAGGACCTGATGACAGCCGCTTTCGATATCGAAGAGGCTGAGGAAGATCATTCATCCGCCGAAGGCGAACAGATGGCGGACGCTTCAGACGGCAACGAGGTCGTCGGCGGAGCGACGACTGACGGTGAGCTTGCCGAGGCATCGGCAGACGACGTCGACCCGGATCAGGAACCAGCATCGGCGGACGCAGAGGCACGAGCCGAAAACGAGGCTGACGCGGCTGCCGGTCAGGAGCTGATCGAGGCCGAAGCCCAGGCCGATGACGTTGCCGGTCAGTTCGCTGAGACAAGCGCCGAGCTCGGTGATGTCCTCGACGAAGCCAGCCGCCTGGCCGAATCGCTCGACGACGAGTCGGGCCGCTTCAATCTCGATGCCGACGAAGCGGAAGGCGAATTCGCTGATGCTCGTCCCCCGGAGGAGGAACGCCGCAGCGAAAGCTCGGGCGATGAATCGATCGCCGAAGAATTGAGGGCGATTGAAGAGGCATCGGCCGCGCACGAACTCGAGGACGACGACGCAGAGGAGCTTCTGGCTCAGGACGATGAGTTGACGGACGAGGATGTCGAAGACGCGGACCTGCAAGCTCAGGACGATGATTCAGCAGCCGAGGACGCTGAAGAAGCAGAATTGGAAGCGCTGGACGACGAGTCAGCCGCTGAAGAAGAACAGGACGACCTCGAGGCGGCGGACGAAGAGCCGGCGGCTGAAGAAGCTCCGGAGACCGGCGAAGAGGAACAGGCTGACGAGGAGCTGGCCGCATCGGACGACGAGGAAGCAGACAGTCTCGAAGCGGCAGATGAAGAATCAGGCGATGACGAGAAGCTGGATCTCTCCACGATTCTCGATCCCGATGACGAGGGCCTGATCGACGAGGGCGAAAGCGATCCGGATCGCGACGACGACGACCTCCCCGAGCTACACGACGTAGGCGATCATGACAGGCCGGAGCACAACGTTCCGCCGATGACGGAGGAAGAAGAGACGATCAACAGGCTGATCGACCAGGACCTGTTGGCGATCGCACAGGTTGATGATGAGGGATTCACCTCGACGATTGTCGTCGATGAGAGTACGGCTCCGGTCAAGGTAGAAACGGAGACGGTCATAATCGGTGACCCCGAAAAGAAAGAATTCCGCGGAGAGGGCCAGGTTGAAGAATCTCTGCAGCTCGCGGTCGACAGCAGCGGCATCTTCGGCCTCGGGACCGCGACGTCGAAAGCGGACGACGAGTCTGAACCCAGCCGGGGCCGCACTGCGACGATCGCTGCGGTGCTAGCTTTGCTGGCGCTCGGACTTGTCGGGCAGTTCGTCCACCAGAACCGGGAGTCGCTCGCGACCAAGCCGGCCTTCGCCGGCATCCTGAATTCCGTCTACGAAGGCCTCGGAATGCCAATCACTCCGGACTGGGACGTCAGTGGCTGGAACATTGCTCGAACCCAGGGGGCGACAGATGAACAGGACCAGCTGCTGACAATCTTCTCTGAGATTCGCAATACGTCGGAGACCGCCCTTCCCTATCCGGTCGTAACGCTGTCGCTAACGGACCGCTACCAGGATTCTGTCGGCGCCTTGATACTCGAGCCCGGCGACTACCTGGCAGCGGGCAAGAACACAGACAGCCTCGTACCGCCAGGCGGCAAGTTCGAAGCGGTTATTCCGATCGACGAACCGGCGCAGGAAGCCGTTGGCTACACGATCAATGCGTGCTACCGAACGCCCAGCTCAGACCTGCGCTGCGCGATAGCGGACTTCAAATAGCAGCGCGAGGGGCGCGCTCCCGCCGAATCGGGCGATCCCCGAACGGCAATGGCGCACGACCGCCAACGGCAGAGACCGTACACTCCGCCAGCTAGACCGGCGAGCCTGCGAACATCAGTCTTTGGCCAGGAGCAGCCGCCGTGCTGGCGCTATACTGTCGCGCGATGATCGAAGCTGTCGCGCATTGGCCGTCTGGCCGCGTACGTATTGAATGGCATGGTCCTGTTGCGACTGAGATGCCTGTCACCGGTGCCCATGGCTTTTGCTTTCATGACGGCCGCGTTCTCGTTTGCGAGATACCACAGCGAGGGCTGACGATTCCGGGCGGACACATTGATGAAGGCGAGTCGCCCGCTGATTGCCTGGTCCGGGAAGCATCTGAGGAAGCCAGCGTCGACCTGACCGACCTGAAACTGCTCGGGTTCATCGAAGCGGATCATCGCCAGAACCGGGATTTCGCGGGCCAGTATCCGATGCGATCCGTACAGGCAATCTATCGAGCAAACGTAGACGTCGTGCATGCGTTCGGGTGCCGGCACGAATCGACCAGGAGACAATTCGTGGAGATCACCGATCTGCCTTCTGTTCACCACGAATGGAACGCTGTGCTTCAGGCGGCCCTCGATGCGGCGCTGGAGTCTGTCCAGCCGGAGGTGTGACAAGAACTCCCGGCTGTCGGTCGGCGAAAGGCCGGAATGAGGCAACGATCGACAAGTGCCTCAGGCGATCGTCACGCCCCTGAGTGCCAGTTCGCGAAGCAAACCGGCAGGATCATCGACTGAAATCGCCGCCCGTATCTCCCTTCGCTTTAGCCTGTAAGGCCCACGAAATTGGATCGGGGCGTCAAACTCCAGAAATAGGTTCTTTTTCGAGCCGATAGGCGACAGGAACAGGTCTTCGCCAGCAAAGGTCTCGGAGACATCGACGTGTCGCGCAAGCTTTATCGTGCTTAGCGGAATGTCCGCACTGCAAACCAGGCCAAATCGATATCTGAGTTGGTGCTCACTCAGCTCAATGGGACGAAATTTCACCGCCTCCACTTGCGCCAGGAACCAGATGACGGACCACAGCGTAAGCAGCGAAACGGCCCATGCGGGTCCGGGTCCTTTTATCGCCTCGATAATCACGTGTATGAATGGCAGAAACGGTAGCTGGGACAAGGCAACGAACAGGAACACATCGTGTGCATTACTCGACCCGGCATAACCGAATCGCTTGTGCTCCGTAATGACCCCATTGCGTTCGTAATTCGCAAAGAACGCGTAGTACAGAACGAGTACTTCAGTTCTCAGGAATTCCAGAAGAAGCGGGAACCTCAGAACGGCTTCCAGCGCCGATTGAATTGCCTGCTCATGCGAGCGTCTGTGACCTTCACGGCCTTCAACGATGCTCAGGAACTGGCTGACCTTCAGATAGTCGAACGCAAAGAGAGCCAAAGTAAGAGACAACAAAGCGGCGCATTCCAGGCCCGTTGGTTGCTGCTGCCGCAGCACTGAAACGTAGGTAAGGGATACCAAAAGGCCCAAGCCGAGAAAGAACTTCGCCTTCTCGCCCGTTACAGACATCGGGTAGCTGGTCTTCACGATAGGCGCCCCTTCAATCATGCGCCGGTTCAATAAAGCGCGCGTGCGCGATGAGTCGAGAGTCGCCAGTCTACCTCAGAAAACCCGGGCGTCCAGATTCGACCACGAGCCGCTACGCTACAGGCTCTCTATTCATATCCGAGTATGGGTAGTGCCTGTTTTCCTGAAGCAGGTCGATCAGCATCTGACCTCCGTTCTGCATGGCGAACTCCATTTCGCTGCGATGTATCTCGATGACCACCAGCAGACCGAAATCTTCGACCTCGTGGCTGCTCGATTTGTAGGCGTTGAAGATCAGGCACTTGCCGCCGATCTTCTCCATGTCGGCAGGGAATTCGCAGGTTTCCAGGGGATTGAGAGTGGCCTGCTCGATGTATCTGGCGATTGGATTGAGAATCGAACTGATGTTCTGGTGTGCCCTTCCGAACGCAGTCTGATCGTCATGTGCCTGATCGAGGTCAAGCGGCTCGCGGGTGAACATGACGAGCTCGTACTTGTTGTACTTGTCATTCGTGGAGCTGTCCCGCACAGCATAAGCCAGCTCCTTCGTTGCAATTCCGGTGCCGTCGATATCGTTGGGGTAGTAATACAGGTCAAGCGCCCCACCGACTTCGTAGGAAATCAGTGCATGCATGACCATGTCGTGCTCTTTGCCGAGCACTGATTCCATCAGCTGGCTCTTGCTCTCATACCAGTCGTCTTCGAGCTTCTCTTCCTCGTCTTCAGTTAGCTTCTTTTTGCCAAACAGTCTTCTGAACATTGCGGATGGGGGGTCACTTTGTGGCTGAGACGAACAACCTTTGTTAAAGGTCCGAAGTTGCCAGTCTATCTCAGTTAGCGTGGACCTCCGGACTCGGCCTGAAGCCGAACGACCGTGTTCTTCGCATTGACCCGTCTGGCAATTCAGTCCTTGCCCAGCCGAGACTCATACGCTTGGCTGTAACCAAGAATATCAGCGTTTTCCAGGATCGCGCCGTTCGGAACCTGTTGCCCGCGTGCGCTGACTTCGAGCATCGCGTCGCCTATCGACTGTGCCGTCACCGCGAGCTTTATTGGCGAGAAAATTGCGTAAAGCACTCGATGCCCGAAGTGCAATTCCGCTTCCGTCGGGAGAATGAAGAACGGGCGATAAGAGACTGCGCGCAGACTGGATCCGGCGGCCAGCTTCGTGAGTTCAGCTTCTGCGCGCGCCTTCTCTCGCGCCCACATCATCCGCGAATCCAGCTTCGCAGCGCTGCCACTAACGTAGTGAAACGAGAGGCTGGTCTTGTTACTGGCGTCCAGCCACTCGTCCACCAGGCTCAAGGGGTAGTCGGCATGAATCTCACGGTAGGTTTCCTCATCGAGACCGACGGCACTCAGGCCGATCGCCCAAAACACGGTATCGACTTCTGACAAGACCTCCGCGATACCGGAATAGTCCTGATAATCCTTGTGGATCATCATCGTCACCCTGCCGGACGCGACACCTTCCTCGATGCGAGGGGATGGCCGTCGAGTGACAACGTAGATCTTGTCCGTATCGGGGTCATTCATCGCGGCCTTAAGCAGGCCATCCCCGATCGTTCCGGTAGCGCCAAATATGGCGATCGTTCCGTGTAGGGATGTATCCACGTTGCGCGCCTCCATCGGCCCGTCATCTCCCAGTCCTATCAATAGCAACGCCAGATAGAGCAAGACAATCGACCCGAAAAGTATGCCGAAGGATCTTCGAACAATCTTGGTCATCCGTTGGCCGGAAGCGCTAGGCACGATCAGCCATCGCTTTCTGTAGTTGCGCCGACCTGGAAGACATCGGTGACCGGGATGCCGGTCATAAGCTTCGATGCGGCGGCAAGATGATTCGGGACGTGAACCAGGAAATCGGTCAGCAGGCTCGCAGTCGCGTCGGCATCAAGCGACTCGGGCGACTGACAGTACGCATACCATCTCTCCAGATCGGCCAACCAGTCGGTCATGTGAAACGCAATGTCGTGCCTGATCTCAGGGGTGGCGTAGCCTTCGGCTTCCAGGGCACCTTCAATGGCATGACTGATGGAGGCTGCATCCATTTGATTCATCTCTTCTGCGACCGATCGCGACTGCCGATTCGTCCCCATTCTACCGAGTACGGGACCAACTTCAGCACTTGGCTGGAGACGGACAGTACGTTCGGAGTCTCGACGCCATGCCTGCAGGCAACCTTACGAACCGGGATCCGCTTGTGCTAGGTTTGTCGTGCACTGCCTGCGAGACCAAGGATCGTTCGAAACGAAGGCGGCATCAGCCGCGGATTCCTGTAGATTGGAGAAAGTCAATGCGCGAGATTGTTCTGGTATTGGTGCTGTTTCTCTTGCCGGCCACAGCGTGGTCCGACAACAGCGACATCGCAGCGTTCAACAAGGCATGGCAGGAGTATGTCGCCGCCGAACAGAGTGGTGACGCCGGTCTCAGGGTCGAAACAGCAGCGCGTGCTGCCGAAGCTGGAAAACGCATATTCACGACATCTGACGAGCAGCTTGCGCTGGTCGTACAGAACTATGGTGTCGCCCTGTCCGACAGCGGCGATCGCGAGAACGCCGTCCCCGTGCTGGAAGAAGCGCTTGAGCTTGGCCAGGCCTACTACGGTGTTGACGGTGCCGGACTAATCCCTATCCTCGCGGACCTTGCAGACGCGAAGGCCAGGAATTTCTCTCCCGGCCCGCAGTTTCGCCTGTACAAACGGGCATTGAAGATCGCGGAGCAGAGCTTCGGACCGAACAGCGTCGAATTCGCCGATCTCGCGTTTCGCGCATCGCGAAATGTCTACTCGATGTCCCTGTCAGATACGGCTCAGAAATATATGAGTGACGCGCGCGACATCTATCTTTCTCTTCCGGAACCCAAGACCCAGAATGCGGCGCTGGCCGATTACTATCTCGGCAAGATGGAGTTCTCCGATCAGAAGTACAAGAAATCCTCTGAGTATCTCGAACGCGCGCTGACCGGACTGGAGGAACCCGGTGAAGCTAACCAGGCACTTCGTCTCTTGACGCGAGGATTGCTGGTGCAGGTCTACGAGCGACGCGGGCTCCGCGATAAAGCGACGCCGCATTGCATTGCTATCGGGCGTGAGAGCCAGTTGGCGCCGGATCAGGAACTCGCACCGATTGTCCGAGTCGCGCCCAGGTACCCGTCGTCGATGTTGCGTTCAGGCAACCAGGGAGCGGTGGATATCGAGTTCACCGTTGACGAAAGCGGATTTGTGAAAGACCCGGTGGTTCTGGGTCGCACAGTCAACGGTAGAGAGAAAAAAGGCAGAAGCGACTTCGACGAAGCTGCGCTGGACGCCGTGAAAGAGTTTCGATATGCCCCGAAGTTCGTCGATGGCGAGCCTGTAGCCTCCACCGGGATGAAGACGAGGATTACGTTTAAGCTCGAATAATTACTCTGCTCCTGTGTCGCCAGGGCCCATGTGGCGGCCGTACCAGTCGAGCATGCGCTCGAGGCGGTCCTGGATGTAGCTGGGCTTTGACAGCCCGTGATTCTCACCCGGGTAGATGACGAGCTGCGTTGGCACGTTGAGGCTGCGCAGCGCCTGGTACATCTGCTCAGAGGCCACCAGCGGTACGTTGAAGTCTTTCTCGCCGCACATGAACAGCGTCGGAGTCTTGATGCGGTCTGCCTTGAAGAACGGATACGACACGCGCAGGTAGGCATCGATCGACTCCCACGGCAGTCCCAGTTCATTTTCGTACTGCCAGATGTACTGGTCGGTGCCGTAGCCTCCCAGCATGTTCGAAATAGCAGCGCCTGATACGGCGGCTGCAAATCGATCGTCGGTGGCAATGGCGTAATTCGTGTTCATGCCGCCGTAGCTCCAGCCGCCTATGCCGAGACGCTCCGCGTCACTGAGACCGTCCTCGACGAGCTTGTCCATGACCGCATGAATGTCCTGGATCTCGAGGTTGCCCCAGTCCGCGTAGATGGCTCTTGAGAAAGCCCCGTCTCGCCCGGTGCTCCCCCGATAGTTCGGATTGACGACGAGGTAACCCGCCGCCGCCAGCAGCTGCGAGGTCGCATCGAATTCGAAGGGATCCTGGCTGACCGGCCCGCCGTGCACCAGTGCAATCGTCGGATAAGGCTTGCCGGGTGTGTAGCCCGGCGGCTTGAGAAGCATCGACCCGACTGTGACGCCGTCTGGGCTCGTTGCATCGAAGGCCTCGACAGTGGCCCAGTCAATCTCCTCAACGAGCGCAGCATTGTGGTCCGTTAGCGCCGTACCATCACCTGCCCGGTACACCTCGGTTGGGCGCTGCGGGAAGCTCGCGAGGGTTACGATGCCACGGGCGCCAACCTCGAAGGACCCGGCCGCGCCGGGCTTGTCGCGAGACGGGAAGAGGCGCTTGACCTTGCCGCCCCGTGCCGGAATCGCGGCTATCGACTGAATGCGGTCGTCTTCGACGAGGAAATGGATGGTCCTGCCGTTCTCGGACCAGCGGGGCGACCATACGTGGCGGTCAAGCGCTTCGGTGAGCAGGACCGGCTCGCCGCCAGCCGTTGGCACTGTCGCGACAACAGCGGGATCGTAGTAGGTGTACTTCGGTGGCCCGCCCTGTAAATAGACGACAGACTTTCCGTCAGGGCTGAAAGCCGGGTCCGAATCCGCGCCTTCCCAGGTGGTCAGCTGCCTCGGTTTCGCGTCGGGTTCCGGTGCAATAACGTAAATGTCGGAGTTTTCGTGGCGATCAGGATCGCCCTCGCGTTTGCTGGTGAAAGCAATCAAATCACCGTCCGGGCTCCAGGCCGGATCATCGCTATCGAAAGGCCCCGGCGTCAGCAGAGTGGCGGTTGCTGAGTCGATATCGAACACATAGATGCGGTTCCGCCGATCGTCGAGCCAGTCCATCCCGTCGCTTTTGAAGAGGTATCGGTCGACGACGATCGGCGGCGGCGTGTCATGCGACTTTTCGTCA
The DNA here is from genome assembly GCA_030065915.1 of Woeseiaceae bacterium. Classification (GTDB taxonomy): domain Bacteria; phylum Pseudomonadota; class Gammaproteobacteria; order Steroidobacterales; family Woeseiaceae; genus UBA1847. Next base: position 115,029 of record JASJCQ010000008.1, on the reverse strand, counting down.
TCGTCCGCCTCGTCGGGCTCCTTCGGATCGCGCGACGTAAGGACGAGCCGATTCCCGTCCGGTGACCACTCGAAGCCTGAAACGCCGCCCGGCAACTCGGTCAGCCGGGCGGCCTCCCCGCCTGACAGATTCAGCAGCCAGATCTGCGTCTTGTAACGCGGGTCGTCGGAATCATCGTCATCACCGCTGCCGCGGGACGCGAGGAAAGCCAGGAACCGACCGTCGGGACTGAATCTCGGGCGGCTCTCCGATTCTCGCGGAGTATGTGTCAGCTGCAGACGCTCCGACCCGTCCCAGCGAACCATAAAGAGATCCGAGGACTGCTCGTCATGCTCGACGTCCGTTGTCCCGACCTGGTAGGCAACCCAGTCACCGTCCGGCGACACCGAGATATCGCTGACGGCCTTTATTCGATGGACGTCGGCTGGCTGGAGGACCCTGAGTTCAGCTGCTTGCGCGCTGGCAACACCGTGCATTGCTGCGACCGCAAGACAGGCTGTCGAAGCTGGCAATGCAGCAAACGGAAACCGAAGAGAACGGGAAATTGGGCTCTTGAACATGACTCGACCTCGTCCGGCAGGATTCACCGCTGGCATGTGTTTGTCACTCTTCGAATCGGAGTATATGCCCTCAGTGGAGAGACCGTTCGTTCAGTGACAGTTGTTAACCCTGGACAGATGCTCGTATCGGCGCGAATCACTGCCGCACAGTAACTACAGACCAAGCAGTTTAGTGACGATACTGTCGAAATTGAGTGCGAGATAAAGAAGCACGACCAGGTTTGCGTAGATGAGAATCGGGACAAGCCAGATCAGCGCCACCAGTGCACCGTCGTTCAAAAATATGATGAAGATCGCGATGAAAAGACCGAGGTACAGATCTGTGCCAATCTGCCGGCCCCAATGCATCGTCGCGATCGATCTGACGCTGCGAAAGAAGTTCTCTCGATAACTGCAGTAAACGCTATACGCCAGAAAGGCGATCAGGGCTAACCAGACAATCGCCTTCACTCCACCCAGCGTACCGCTGAACTGAAACGTGGTTTCCCGTGTATTTGTGATCAGGGCGAACAGCGCAAACGCGAAGTACAGACCCCAGAGTATCAAACCACTCTTACCTAGCCTCATCAGTCCCTCTTGGCATTCTTGAATAACCCGACCCAAGGCGTTCATAGCCGAAGTGCTCTGCGACCGCGGCATAAGGAAACGAACGACTTCGATCGGTGACGGGTGTCCAGAATAGCAGAGATCCGATGAACGACGGTCAGCACCCGGACGCAGTCTTTCAGTTATCGGTTGCGGCAATCCGCTAGAATACGCGCCACCATGCAGATTCCGGACCTGAAACCGCTGACCATCGGCCCGTACACGCTGTCGAGCCCGCTCGTGCTGGCCCCGATGGCGGGTGTGACGGACAAACCGTTTCGCCGGTTGTGCCGGCAATTCGGGGCCGGTATGACGACGTCAGAGATGACGACTGCGGACACTAGCCTGTGGCAGACGCCGAAGTCACGCCATCGCCTGGATCTGGATCTCGATGCGGAGCCGGTCGCCGTGCAGATCGCCGGCTCGGACCCCGAACAGCTGGCGACGGCCGCCCGGGCCGTCGTTGAACGTGGCGCCCAGATTGTCGACATCAATATGGGCTGCCCGGCAAAAAAGGTCTGCCGGAAGCTCGCCGGTTCCGCGCTGCTCAAGGACGAGGCGCTGGTCGGCCGAATACTCGACGCCGTCGTTGCGTCAGTCGACGTGCCGGTCACGTTGAAGACGCGCACCGGGTGGGATCCGGAGCACAGGAATGGCGTCCGGGTCGCGCGGATAGCCGAAGATGCCGGCATCCAGTCGCTGGCCATTCACGGCCGGACGCGCGCGTGCAAATACGGCGGAGAAGCGGAATACGAGACCATCGCGGCAATCAAAGACGCGGTTTCGATACCGGTGATCGCCAACGGAGATATCGACACTTTAGAGAAGTCGCTTGAAGTATTGCGCCTAAGCAACGCAGACGGCTTGATGATTGGCAGAGCCGCCCAGGGACGACCGTGGATCTTCGACGAATGGAACGCGGTGCTCCTGAAACGAGGGAAAAAATACGCGCTAGAAAAAAACTTTTTGCGTGCTATGATGATCGGCCACCTGAACGAACTGCACCTGTTTTACGGGGAGAAAAAAGGGGTTCGGGTGGCTCGCAAGCACTTGGTCTGGTACTTCGAGAGTTTTGCTTACTCCGGCGAGATTCGACACCAGGCAGTGCGTGCTGACAGCGCTCAAGAACAGATACGCTTAATCGAGGAATTCTTTGACGTCTCGTCGGATTCTTTGGCTGCGTAGTGTTCCTGAAACGGACATCTCGGATATCAACAAGTTTGCATCGCTGGGGAGCTAGGCAGACGTGGCAGCAAAGAAAAAGAAGAACGGCACCAAGGCACTCACAGCCTCGAAGAGTAAGAAGCCCCTCTGCAAGCACACCGAAGACGCACTCAAGACCTACTTCGCAACGCTGAATGGCGACAGGCCAGGCGACCTTTACGATTTGGTGATGGGCGAAGTCGAGAAACCTCTGTTCCGCGCGGTCATGGACTACACCGACGGCAACCAGAGCCAGGCCGCTGGCATTCTCGGCATCAACCGCGGCACGCTGCGCAAGAAGCTGCGCACCTATTCCTTACTCCAGTAGGCACCCAGCCTGCTGGCGACAGACACATCCGATTTGAATAACCTGAAGGACTGGCATGTTTAACGTGCGACGGGCGCTCGTGAGCGTCTCTGACAAGACTGATCTCGTTCCCTTCGTGCAGGGCCTTGCCGATCTTGGCGTCGAGATCCTGTCGACCGGCGGCACCTGCAGCAAGCTTCGCGAGGCCGGGATCGACGCCATCGAGGTCGCTGACAAGACCGGTTTCCCCGAGATCATGGACGGTCGCGTAAAGACGCTGCATCCCGTCATCCACGGCGGCCTGCTCGGCCGGCGCGGGACGGACGAGGACGTCATGGCCGAGCACGGCATCGAACCGATAGACCTGCTGTGCGTCAACCTGTACCCGTTCGAACAGACGATCGCAAACCCGGATGCCAGCATCGACGACGCGATCGAGAACATCGACATTGGTGGGCCGGCGATGATTCGCGCCGCGTCGAAAAATCATGACGGCGTTGCAGTCGTTGTCGATCCCGGTGATTACGATGCGGTTCTGGCGGCATTGAAGGAGGGCAACATGTCGCTGGATATGCGACGTCGGCTGGCTGCCCGAGCCTACGCGCACACGGCGAGCTACGATACGGCGATCACGCGTTACCTGTCGGACAGCCTCGGTGACGATCCGCTGGGTGACCGCATGCTTTACTCCGGCAGCCTGGTCGAGAAAATGCGCTACGGCGAGAACCCGCACCAGGACGCCGCGTTCTATAAAGACCAGCAGGCGCCCGCCGGATCGCTCGCATCCGCGACGCAATTGCAGGGCAAGGCCTTGTCTTTCAATAACATCGCGGATACCGACGCCGCACTCGAATGCGTGCGGCAGTTCGAGGCTCCCGCGTGTGTCATCGTCAAGCACGCCAATCCCTGCGGCGTCGCCGTTTCTGACAGTATCGCGACGGCCTACGATAAGGCCTTCAAGACGGACCCGACGTCGGCTTTCGGCGGCATCATCGCGTTCAACGAGCCGCTCGACGCAGGGACGGCCACAGCGATCATCGAACGCCAGTTCGTTGAGGTCATCGTGGCACCGTCGGTCGCTGCCGACGCCAGGGAAGTACTCGCCGCGAAGAAGAACGTTCGCGTACTGGAGACCGGGGACTGGGCCGGCAACCAACCCGGCTTCGACTTCAAAAAGGTCTCCGGCGGTCTGCTGGTGCAGAACACCGACCTCGGCGTGATTGCGGCCGATGACCTGAAGGTCGTAACAGAGAAAGCCCCGACCGCCGAACAGATCGCCGACATGCTGTTTGCCTGGACCGTCGTCAAGTACGTGAAGTCCAACGCGATCATCTTCTGCAAGGACGGCATGACGATCGGCGTCGGCGCCGGACAGATGAGCCGCGTCTACAGCACCAGGATTGCCGCCATCAAGGCCGCCGACGAGGCGCTGGAGGTCGCCGGTTCCGTCATGGCGTCGGATGCGTTCTTCCCGTTTCGCGACGGCATCGATGCGGCGGCTGAAACGGGTATTTCGGCCATCATCCAGCCCGGTGGGTCGATGCGCGATGACGAGGTCATCCAGGCAGCCAACGAACACGGCCTGGCCATGGTCTTTACCGGCATGCGCCACTTCAGGCACTGATCGATGAAGGTCCTCGTTATCGGTTCCGGCGGACGAGAACATGCGCTCGCCTGGTCTGCTTCGCGCTCGCCGGATGTGACAGAAGTGCTCGTGGCACCGGGCAATGCCGGCACGGCCGCGGAAGACGGTGTTCGAAATGTCGACGTCGGCGCCGAAGACATCGATGCGCTGATCGCCCTCGCCCGCGACGAACGTGTGGCGCTGACGATCGTCGGACCGGAGGCGCCGCTCGTTGCCGGCATCGTCGACCGCTTCACAGAAGCAGGCCTTCGTTGTTTCGGGCCATCGGCCAAAGCCGCTCAGCTCGAAGGCTCCAAGGCATTCACGAAAGATTTCCTGGCAAGACACAGCATTCCGACGGCGGCTTACCGGAACTTCAGCGATCTGGAACCTGCGATTGCCTACATCCGCGAGCAGGGTGCGCCGATCGTCATCAAGGCGGACGGACTGGCTGCCGGCAAAGGCGTCGTCGTGGCGCATACGCTGGAAGAGGCAGAACAGGCGGTCACCGACATGCTCGAGGGCAATCGCTTCGGCGACGCCGGGGCGCGAGTCGTCATCGAGGAGTTTCTCGACGGCGAGGAAGCCAGCTTTATCGTCATCACGGACGGCGAGCACATCGTCCCGCTGGCGACCTCCCAGGACCATAAAGCGCGCGATGAAGGCGATGTCGGTCCGAACACCGGCGGCATGGGCGCCTATTCACCGGCCCCCGTCGTGACCGATGAGATCAGCCACCGCATCATGGCCGAGGTAATCGTTCCGACGCTCAGAGGTATGCATGAGGATGGGAACCGGTACTCCGGATTCCTGTATGCGGGCCTGATGATCATGGCCGACGGCACACCGAAGGTCATCGAATTCAACTGTCGCCTCGGTGACCCGGAAACGCAGCCGATACTGATGCGACTCAAGTCCGATCTCGTCGAGATTTGCAATGCGACTCTGGACGGCGCGCTCGGCAGCATCACGCCGTCCTGGGATTCACGCGCAGCACTCGGCGTCGTCATGGCCGCGGGCGGTTATCCGGAGGGCTATGAGAAGGGCAAAGTGATCCACGGGCTCGACGCGGCGAACAGCGAGACACAGAAGGTCTTCCACGCCGGAACGGCCAGGCAGGATTCCGACGTCGTGACGTCGGGCGGTCGGGTGCTCTGCGTAGTGGGTCTCGGCGAAAACGTAAAGGAAGCCGCGGGCGCCGCCTATGATGCGACCGCGAAGATCTGCTGGGACGGCGTCTACCTGCGGCGCGACATCGGCCATCGGGCGATCGCCCGCGAGAACGATGCTAACGACGATTGAGGCCCAGGCAACGATCCTGCGGGAGATCGGCGATCTCGGCAGTGAGCGCGTTGCGACCGGTAATTGCGTCGGCCGAATGCTGCGGCAGGCGGTTGCGGCTGAACGAGACCAACCGCCGTTCGACCGGGTCATGATGGACGGCATCGCGGTTCGGTTCGATGAGCTGTCGGCCGGAACGCGGAGCTTCGCCATTGAAGGCACGCAGCACGCCGGTGACCCGCAGATGACGTTGCCGGAAGGCCGCTGCATCGAAATCATGACGGGCGCCTCCCTGCCGGACGGCGCCGACTGCATTATCCCGGTCGAGAGAATCTCAACGGAAGGCGGCGAGGCAGTCGTTGAATCTGATTACACGGCGCAGCGACGGCAGTTCATCCATCCTCGAGCCTCAGACCACGCAGCCGAGGCCGCGCTGCTCAGGCCCGGCAAGCGCATCATGCCGGCTGATGTGGCGATTATTGTCTCGGCAGGACTCGCCGACGTGGAAGTGTCGAGCGTACCGCGCATACGCGTCATTTCGACCGGCAACGAGCTGGTGCCGGCGGGTGAACCTATCGAGGATCACCAGATACGTCTGTCCAATGGACCGGCCCTGGTCGCGATGCTGACGCAGCACGGTTACCTGCGTACCGAACACGATCACCTGCTCGACGATCGCGAGGCCATGCGCGAGCGCATCGCCGAGCACCTGGGATCGTCCGACGTACTCGTTCTGAGTGGCGGCGTCTCGATGGGTAAGGCCGACTTCGTGCCCGAGGTTCTGAAGGAGCTCGGCGTGCAGGTCGTCTTCCACAGGGTCAGCCAACGTCCCGGCAAACCGATGTGGTTCGGCATCGGGCCGTCGGGACAGTCCGTCTTCGCCCTCCCCGGAAACCCGGTCTCGAACCTCGTTTGCTGTCGCCAGTACGTGATCCCTGCGCTGCACAAGGCATCGGGCGGCACGGCATTGCCGCCGGAATTTGCAACGCTGTCGCAGCCCGTCAGCTTCAAACCGGCGCTGACCTGCTTCCTGCCGACGCGGATCGTGTCGAATGCCGCCGGCCAGCTGCTGGCGCTGCCGACACCGACCAACACGTCGGGAGACTTCGCGTCGCTGACCGGTACTGAGGGCTACCTGGAGCTTGCGCTCGAACAAACGGACTTCCCGTCCGGTACAACGGTGCCACTGCATCGCTGGCAGCATCCGGCGCACTAGTTGATCGAACGATGACATCGGTGAGTGAAAAAGGCTTGCAGCGCGTCTTCTTCTACGGCCTGTTCATGGACGCGGCGCTGCTCGAAGACATGGACGTCCATCCGGTAGTGCTGGGTCCTGCGGAACTGGAAGGCTTCAGGCTTCGGATTGGAGACAAAGCGACGCTGGTCCAAAGCGACGGAAGCCGGTCGTACGGGCAGCTCATGGACATATCCCTCGACGACGTGAAGCGTCTTTATTCCGGTCCCGGCCTCGAAGACTACACCCCCGAACCGGTCGACGTTCGGTTGCTCCGGGACCAGCGCATCTGTCAGGCGCTGAGCTACCATCTGCCTGTCGAGAAACTCGGCACGACGACGAACGCAGCCTACGCACGACAACTCGCCGACGTCGCTCGCAGGACCGGGTTTCCGGGCGACTACTGCCACGACATCGAGCAGCTGGCCGCCGACTGACCCGCGAAGTCGAACCGGCGATTCAGGCATCGAGTCGCCACACCCAAAAGCCCCTGAAACTCAGTGACTTTGCCGGAATCGCTGGCTACACTCCGCCCGATTCCGATCCACACCAACGACTTACGGAGGGCCGTCGTGAACTGGAATGACATCGCAACCGTCTCCGTGACGCTGTTCTTCATCATGGACCCGCTGGGCAACGTCCCGATCTTCAATGCGATTCTCGCGAACTTCAGTGAGAAGCGACGCATGCTGATTGTCGCCCGCGAACTGTGTATCGCGCTGGCCATCCTGTTGCTTTTCCTTTTTTCCGGCAACGCGATCCTCGGATTCCTGGGCTTAAGCCAGTCCTCGCTCAACATCGCCGGCGGCGTGCTGCTGTTCATCATCGCGCTGCGCATGATCTTTCCGAAGCCGCTGTCAGAGGCGGATCTTGGCGACGGCGAAGACCCGTTCCTCGTACCGCTGGCGATCCCGATGATTGCCGGCCCTTCGACGATCGCCGTCCTGTTGTTGCTGAGCTCCGGCGAACCCGACCGCATGCTGGAGTGGAGCGTCGCGTTGATCCTCGCGTGGCTCGGCACAACGGTGTTGCTGGTGGCATCGCCGTTCCTGATGAAGGTCCTCGGCACGCGTGGCTCGCGCGCGCTCGAGCGCCTGATGGGTATGATTCTGATCATCCTGGCCACGCAGATGCTGCTAAACGGTGTGCGCGACTTCGCCAACAGCCTGTAAAGTAGCGGCATGGCTAGCTTGCGAAAAACCGAGCTTGGGGATCTCGATGCCGTCTTCGGGCTGTACCGCAATGTTGCCGGTCGGCCTGGCGGTCTCGCCCGCCTCGAGACTGAGATCGACAAGGACTTCGTGCGGCGCTTCCTTAGACGAGCGATCGACAGCGGCGTAGCTTTCGTCGCCGTCTCGGACGACGGTGACATCGACGGCGAGATCCACGCCGTATCGCCCGGGATCTTCTGCTTCTCGCATGTGCTAACGGACCTGACGATCGCCGTTCACCCGGCCGCGCAGTCGCGGGGCCTGGGTCGCCAGCTGTTCGAGACCTTTATGCGGGAGATCATGGAAAGCCGTCCGGACATCGATCGGGTGGAGCTGATCGCTCGCGAGTCCAACGCCCGGGCCCTGCTTTTTTATGAGTCGCTTGGATTCGTTCGCGAGGGCGAATTCAGGCGTCGAATACGAAATGTCGACGGGAGTCTCGAATCGGATATCCCGATGGCCTGGATCCGCCATGCCTAGGCGGCCCTCGACAAGGAACTGTTCGTCGTGAGTCGTCGCGCAGTATTCGCCGCCATTGCGTCAAGCCTTGTGGTCGCGTTTTTCGTTGGCGCGGGCTTCGCGTTCTACGACTGGCGGCTCAATCCCGGCGGTATCTTCCGCGGGCCGGACGGTACGAACTGGCGGTTCATGTACGAGACCACGATCAGCTGGTTGGCTCCGACATTCCTTTCACTACTGCCGGTGTCTTTCGGCATCGCCTGGTTGATCGGGAGATTCAGGCGACGCGGTCCGCAAGCTCGCCCGGAAAAGGAGCAATAGATGCCCAAGTTCAAGGATTACTTTTCCACCGTCGCGGACTCCTACCGCAATTATCGGCCACGATACCCGGCGGATCTTTTCCAGTATCTTCGGCAGATCTCACCGTCCGGGTCACTGGCCTGGGACTGCGCGACGGGCAACGGGCAGGCGGCGACGATGCTCGCTCAGCATTTCACGAACGTCATCGCAACGGACGCCAGTTCGGAGCAGATCGCCGAAGCCGAGAACGCCGACAACGTCACCTACCAGGTGGCGACGGCTGAGTCGACGAGCATCGGCGATGCAACCGTCGATCTGACAACCGTCGCACAGGCGCTACACTGGTTCGACCTGCCTGCATTTGTTGACGAGGTGCGGCGAGTGTCCGCGCCAGGCGCAGCGCTCAGCGTCTGGAGTTACGCAATCCTCGAGTCCACCCCGGCTGTCGATGACGTCGTCGAGACGCTCTATAACGGCATTCTGGGCGACTACTGGACGGAGGAACGCAAGCTGGTGGAGGATGGCTACGCCTCTTTTGAGTTGCCCTTTGCGGAGCTGACCTGCCCTCGCTTCGCGATGCATGCTGACTGGACGCTAGCCAAGCTTGTCGGCTACTTGTCGACCTGGTCTGCCGGAAAGCGCTACGAGGCCCAACACGGCGTAGCGCCGCTGACATTGGTGGAAGACGATCTGACCGCCGCGTGGGGGGAGGCTGAAAGGTCGATCAGGATTTCCTGGCCGCTGACCGTTCGGGCGTGGCGAATCGACTGACGGGCTGGCTGCGGCGTTGATCGTCTTCTTCGCTGTGGGCGCGCTACTGGCCGCGATGAGCCTGTGGATGGTGTTGAGCCCGTCCAGGTTCGCGGAAAGTATCGTATCCTTCAGCCAGTGGCGCTGGTTTCATGCCTTTGAAGTGGCCTCTCGTCTACTGATTGGCATCGCGTTCGTCTGGCTGGCCGAAGATTACCTCTTCCCCACCTTCGCGACGGGCTTCGGCTACCTGCTGATTTTCGTTGCAGTCGGTCTGCTGATAGCGGGCGAAGCACGGCATCGACGATTCGCCGAACGCTCCGCCGATATCGGCCGCCGAGTCTTTCGGTCGGCCGGCGTCGTCGGCTGTGTGCTTGGCGCGCTGCTGGCCTACTCCTCGACGCTCACCGTCTGAATATGCGGACCAGCGCGACAGCAAGCCGGCCGGATCCGTATCGCTCAGCTTGCTGCCTCGTCGATAAAGATTTCTTCAATCGGCATCCTGAATAGCCGTGCCGCTTTGAAGGCGAGCGGCAGACTGGGATCGAACTTGCCCTTCTCTATCGCGTTCACGGTTTGACGCGATACCCCCAGGGCATCTGCCAGCTGTGCCTGGGTCCAGTCGCGCTCGGCACGAAGCACCTTTAGCCGGTTGTTCATTTGTATCTCCGCATGCCGACAACCGTCCCGATGCCGTAGACGAGACCCAGTAGCATGACGATGACGCTGATATCGACCTTGAACGGCAGAACTTCCGCCGTTGAGAGCACCGAAAGAGAGATCCCGGCGACAATCGCTATTCCCATCGCCATGCCCATGGCCTCAAGGTGCACGCGCTGCATCATCTCGTCGAGACTCTGGATGTGCCGAACATTCGCCTTGATCGTGCCAATACCGATCAGTAAGTTGATCAGGATACTGGAGAGCTTGAGCGTCAGATTGGAGTCCCAGACCAGCGTCGATCCGAATGTTGCAATCGCCAGGCTGACCAGCCAGGCGACGGTCCAGATGGCGAGCTGTCGGGTCGATTGCGCCACGCCCTTTTTGAAGTGGGGTGCTTCAGAAGATGTTCCGGTCATGGTGATATTTCCTTGTCCTAATTTGAATGATTGATTCGTTCGAAGCTCGGCCGAGGAAGCAACGTCAGCCGCAGGGATACTCCCGCGGCCTCGGTCGGTCCTCCTGGCACCGAGGCGTCAAGAAGAGTGCTGGGCACGGCTACGCGCATCGATAGCCTCGCGGTCGATCCCACGTCCAGGGCGAACGTCAGGTCGAGTGATCCTGTCGCGTCATACGGCGTGCCCGCTGAGAGGCCCATACCGAACGCCAGCGCCAGAACGGCGGCAAACACAAGACGATTGCGCGCTCGCCAGGATTTCCGCCTGGTCGGTAACGCTCTGGTAGTACTGGGTTTTTGTCTCATTAGTTTGTCTTTTTGTAAAGTAAGCTTGACCTATACTGCCGCGCAGCAACCCATAAGTCAAGTATGCTTTACAAAATGATTGGCCTTATTGACATTGCTGTCGGAAGGATCGGGTGCGCTCGACCACCGCTAAAGGTCATACTCGACGTCTGGCTTTTGGCTGACATGAAACAGCCGCGCGCTGAACTCAAAAAAAGGAGCCCGACTATGGCCAGCAGGACCTACACACGCCGGCAGGTTGCGCAAAGCCTCGGGCTAGCAACCGGCGCACTGATCGCGAGCCCGTCGCTAGCCGACGCAACCGCCACGCCTGAGCAGACAGAAGGGCCGTTCTATCCCGTCGTCGACCAGGCCGATAAAGACATCGACCTGACGATCATCGATGGTCACACCGAAACCGCCACTGGCGATCCGATTCTCGTACGCGGGCGGGTGCTGAACACCGCCGGCAAGCCGCTGACGGATGCCGTTGTTGATGTCTGGCAGGCAAATCACCATGGCCGATACAGCCATCCGGCTGACAACAACCCGGCGCCATTGGACGAGCACTTTCAGGGCTGGGGCATTATGACGACCGATGAAGAAGGCTACTACGGCTTCAAGACGATCATGCCCGGCGCCTACGCGTTGGGCCGGAGCGCGTCATCGCCGCGCCGCTGCCGCCACATTCATTACAAGGTTTCTCACCCGGACTTCGAGAACATCACGACGCAGATGTACTTCGAAGGCGATCCTCTGATGGAAGACGACATCGTCCTGAAGAATCTGTCGAAAGAACTCTGGCCGCTGCTCACCGCCACCGCGGATGTCGACGAAGAGACCCGGCTGCCGGTATATCGATTCGATATCGTGCTCGGCTGACGAGTCGCTGGACCGTACCGACGTGATCATCAGGGCAGCCGTTTCTGAAGAGGCCAGGCTCCTCAGTGAACTGGCCCTTCGTTCGAAGGCTCATTGGGGTTATTCCGACGCGTTTATCGAAGCCTGCAGGAACGAGCTGACGGTGCAGCCGGAGCAGATTCAGAACTGCGTCTGCGCGGACGATGACGGCGTCGTCATAGGCTTCTACGGGTTAGCGGAACTCGCAGACGACGGGGTCGAGCTCGAAGCGCTGTTCGTCGAGCCGTCGAGTATCGGCAGCGGTGTGGGCAAAGCGCTTATCGAACACGCCATCAGTCGCGCGGCCTCACTGGGGGCGTCGCGCATGCTGATACAGGGGGATCCGAATGCCGAGGCCTTCTACCTTGCAGCCGGCGCCAGCCGGGTCGGCGAGCGTGCGTCAGGCAGTATTCCGGGACGATCCCTCCCGCTCTTCGAGATTCCCATCAAAGCATGACAGAATCGAAAAGGTGACGCCGTTGGACATCCCAGTGGCTTATCGGCGATACAGTTAACGATCCGAGGTGACCATGCTGACTCCTTTCTACGGTGCCCTTTTCGCATTGATACTCATCGGCCTCAGTGTTCGAACACTTCGCTTGCGCCGACACTACGGCGTACCGATCGGACCCTCTCGCGAACCGGTGCTGGAACGCGCGACGCGGGTCCATGCGAACTTCTGCGAGTACGTGCCGCTGAGCCTTATCTGCATGGCCTTACTTGAGATGCTGTCGGGCCCCGGCTGGTGGATTCACGTTCTGGGGCTGTCGCTGCTCGCAGGCCGTGCCGCGCATGCATACGGTGTCAGCCAGCTCGAAGAAGACTATCGTTACCGAGTGTTCGGCATGGCCGCGACATTCACGGTATTGAGCCTGTCGGCTTTCGGCATTCTCGGCATCTACGCAACCGCAGGGGTGCTGTAGGCTGGTGCACTCGCAGAAACCGAAACCGGGCTTTCAGACGGCGACATTGCTCGCCGGGGTCATCATGCTGCTGATCATCTTCGTGTCGGCCGGCTATATCCTGACGCTGCCGGCTCCGGAGCAGACCGACAGCAGCGATACACGGCTGCAGGAGATCGATAGCCAGCGACGCCTGTGGCAGCGACGTCGGCCCGACGCTTATGAATATGTCGTTGACCGTGACTGCAACTGCGATGCGGACTATGCGGATCCCTACCGTGTAACGGTCGATGCGACGGGCAAAACGTTCCGGTTCGACGCCGACTACGGCGCGCCGGGGCTCGGCTATGGGCCTGCGGAGCCGGCGGACATCGACTTGCTGTTCGACCTCATCGAGGCCGCCATTGTGGCCGGTCACACCGTCTTCGTCTTTTATGACTCAGACTATGGTTACCCGACCAATGCGAGGATCATCCGGGACGGCGCCAGTCTCGACGAAGAGTACACGTTTGACGTCAGAGGGTTTCAGGTCATTCGCTAAGCACCGCGCCGGACTGTCAGAAAAGATTCACAAAAATACTGTCGCCGACCCCTTACAGGCTGGTTATACTCTGGCTAGCTTGAAAAGACGTCTAATATTTATGCACACCAAGACGCCGCTTTCGGTGGCCCACTGCGCGTTCCATAAGTAGTAGCACTATTTCAGCATGACCGCCCGCATGGGCATGATCTACTTGTAGAAAGCGAGGAACACAATGTCTACAGTCACTGGAACCGTAAAGTGGTTTAACGAATCGAAGGGCTTCGGCTTCATCGAGCAGGAAGGCGGACCGGACGTGTTCGCCCACTTCAGCGCAATAGCCGGCGATGGATTCAAGACGCTGGCAGAAGGCCAGAAGGTAGAGTTCACGATCACCGAAGGCAAAAAAGGCCCGCAGGCGGAGAATATCGTAAAGCTCTGATTCGCCGACCCGGTCGACGAAAAGCGAGGCTCGAGCCTCGCTTTTTTTTGCGCAGGTATCGCCACTGAACCTGCTTTCGCGAATCCTTTACACTGACGCGCATGGACAGCAAGCTGGCAGACTTCCCGGTCATGAGTTTCGACTGCTACGGCACGTTGATCGACTGGGAAACGGGCATCTGGGACGCGCTGCAGCCGCTGTTGATGGCCAATCACAGGGATGACATCGGCAGGTCGGAGGCGCTGACCGCCTTCGGCCGGTATGAGTCCGAGCAAGAGGCAGAAAACCCTGCGCTGCGATACTCCGAGATTCTCAAGCGAGTGCACCGGGACATCGCAGATGAGTTTCACCTGCACTCCGATGAAGAGCTGGACAGAGCTTTCGGATTTTCGGTGCATCGTTGGCCAGCCTTTGCCGATGCCGCTGAGTCGCTCAGGATTCTGAAGCGACACTTCAGGCTGGTTATCCTGTCAAACGTCGATCAGGACAGCTTTGCCGCGTCGAACCAGAAACTCGGCGTCGAATTCGACGCCATCTACCTGGCCGAAGACATCGGCTCCTACAAGCCTGATCCCGCAAACTTCGAGTACCTGCTCGAGCATGTCGAGGCCGATTTCGGTGCGAGTGTGGACGAGTTGTTACACATCGCACAGAGCCTGATGCACGATCACCAGCAGGCAAACGAATTCGGCATTGCCAATTGCTGGATCGATCGACAGCGGCTCTCGGAATCGGGAGACTGGGGAGCGACAAAACCGGTCGAAGAGTGGCCATCAGTCGACTTCCAGTTCTTCTCGCTTGCGGAGCTGGCTAACGCGGTCTTGGACGAAGCACGAGAATGAAGACATACCAGCTAAAAAACGAAACGCGAGTCTCGCGGATTGCCTGTGGCTGCATGAATCTCGGACAGCTAGAGACTGTCGAAGACCGCGAACGTCTGATCGACACGGCGCTGTCTGCCGGTATCAACTTCTATGACCACGCCGACATCTACGGCGCCGGATATTGCGAAACTGCGTTCGGCGAGCTCCTGAAGCGCAATCCCGCCTGGCGTGACCATATGGTAATTCAATCCAAGTGCGGCATTCGCTTCGCCGGCGATACCTACGGCGATTCGGCGCCGTCGCGCTATGACTTCAGCTACGAACACATCATGCGATCTGTCGAAGGAATACTCGAACGATTGCAGATCGAACAGCTCGATATCCTGCTGTTGCATCGCCCGGACTTGCTGATGGAGCCGGATGAAGTCGCTCGCGCATTTGACGCCTTGTCGGGTAGCGGCAAGGTTGCCGACTTCGGCGTGAGCAACTTTGACGGCCACCAGATCGAACTGCTGCAGCGCTCGCTCGACCAGGACCTGATCGTTAACCAGGTCGAAGTTAGTCTTCTGCACGCCGAGCTGATTGCCGAGGGCGCAAGAGTCAACACCGGACAGGGCTTTGCGCCGGCATCCGGCATGCTCGACGATTGCCGCCTGAAAGGCATCACGATCCAGGCATGGTCCCCCGTAGCTGGCGGACGGCTGTTCAGCCCGCCGGCCGATGCCCCGCAGAACGTTCGTGAAACGTCCTCACTGGTGCATGAACTGGCGGAGCGTCATGCGACTAATGCATCGGCAATACTGCTCGCCTGGCTGCTGCGACATCCGGCCGGAATCCAACCCGTTTTAGGCACGACGAACCCGGAGCGGTTGCGTCAGAGCGCCGAGGCCGATGGCGTCGAGCTGTCGCGCGAGGACTGGTATAGCCTGCTGGAGCGTGCGCAAGGTCGTAGCGTGCCCTGACGGCCGGACTCGAGCCACATCGAGAACCACCGCGATACGGCCCTCAGCAATCCCCCAGAGCCATGCTGGTCACATAACGAGCGAGCTGCAGACGCCGCTCGGCGATTGAGCTCTGCTCCCACTGCTGTTTGGTGTTGAACAGCAACACGCGCCTGATGGGCTGCATCGTCTCAGGATTACCCAAGTCAGCGGCGCGGCGTTCAACCTGGCGGTAAAAGCACGCCAGCGCATCGTCACTGAAATAAGGCTTGAGGGAATCCGGGAATCGAATCTGGAGTTCCGACAGGGTTAACGGTCCCGCGGCGTCGGCATCGATCGTGAAGAAGTCTGGCAAGAACCGGCGTTCTCGCTCGTTGACCACGCCCTCTCCGCCGCCCAGATATTCCATCTTCCTGACGATAAAGATCTCTCCACCGGTGTAGGCGTCCGTCTTCGAGTTTCCATTCACACGATAGGTCCCCAACAGCCGGATCTCCGGAATGGGGGTTTTCAGCGTTCGGTTCTGGTACTCGGTCCTAAGGGGGATATTGACGTACTGCGTGTCGTCCACTGACGCGATCTTGATCTTGTCACCGTTTACCATCAGTACGCTTATCGAGCTACCCATCGGCGTGTCGAATTGCTCGTAGGTTCCGACGTACTGATCGTTTTGCGGCGAACCGGCCGGCACGGCCGGTCCGGCACCTTCGAGTCCTTCTGCTGAACTGCTGAGCGAGCCCATGGCTGCAGTCATAACAAGCCCGGTCACCCATAGAAACGCAGTCTTTCTCGTCACATCGATATCCTCATGGCCAGCCACGGATTCTACTCGATTACCGTCGTCGGGCGGGCCATGTCCCGCCGGCCGTGAGCGCCATCTGTGCCAATCGTCAGGTCGACGGTTGCGGCAGCAGGCGAGAGAGTTTGTTCATCAGCCATAGGCGAATACGGCCATCCCGCAGCCGAATGAACGCGCGTGCGAGCACCGGGATCAGGAACAGTGTCAGCACCGTGCCCACCATGAGGCCGAACACCATGCTCGCCGCCACGGGGCCCCAGATGGCGGACTTGCCGCCCAGGCCCGTCGCCAGGGAGAAGAGGCCCGCAATCGTCGTCAACGACGTCATCAGGATGGGCACCACGCGGCGCCGCGCCGCGTACATCACCGCGTGAAGCGAACGCATGCCGCTGTTCATGCGCGCATTGGTCGCATCGATCAACACGATCGCGGCGTTCACGGCAATGCCGGTCAGCGCGACAATCCCGTACAGCGTGTACAGGCTCAGGGCGTACTGCGTCACGAACAAACCGAACACCACGCCGGTAAACGCCATCGGCACGGTAAACAGGATCAGCATCGGCTGGAAATAGCTGCGGAATTGCGTCGCCAGGATCAGGTAGATCAATGCCAGGCCGAGCATGAACAACAGCAACATCGAGTCGAGGCTCTCCTGGATATCATCGAAGGCGCCGGACAGCTCCAGGCTGACCGACGGGTAGTCCACACGAATCTCGTTCCATTTGTCGACGATCTGGTTGTTCGCCGTCACGGTATCCGGGGACCCATCGCCGAGATCGGCCGATACCGTGATCGAACGTCGATAATTGTAGTGCTTGATCGTGCCGCTCGACTGGGTGACGCTGCTTGTCGTCAGCGCCCTGAACGTCGTGTTGCCCCCGCCAGGCAGAGCCACGGGATCGTCCAGGATGGCCTCAACCTCCCCGACGTTGCGCTGCGGGCCACGGACCCGGAGTTCGAGTTTCTCGCCGAGGTCTCGAGTGAACGCGATGACCTCGCCATCGACGTGCAGCCGAAGCAACCGCGACACGTCACCGGGATTCAGACCAGCCTCGCGGATGGCCTGGAAATCCAGCGCCAACGTCAACTCGGGACGCCCCAACACCTCGTCGTCTTCGATGTTGTCGGAGCCCGGGATGTCGGCAATGATCGCCTTCATTGCCTGTACGGCTGCGCGTAGTTCATCGAAGCTGTCGCCGACCAGCTTCAGTGCGACGTCTTTCTCAGCCGGTGGGCCGCCGCTGGGTACGAAGTAGGAAACGGTCGCATTGCCGGCGGCGCGAGCGACCGCATCGCGCAGCGAATCCCTGATCTCGTAGACGCCACGACTATCGTCCTGCTCGGGATTCAGCGACAGCTGGATCTGTCCGTAGTGATCGCCGTACAGGATCTCGGCATCGGTGAATCGCAGGCCGGCCATGCCGATCATCGCCCGGAGCTCGCTCTCGTCGACGAGTGGTTGGATGGCGGCCTGCACGCGATTCAGGTTGTCGAGCGTCTCCTCGAGCTGGGACTCGGCCGGCATGTCGACGTTTACGTAGATGATTCGGAACGGGTCGATAGCGAAGAAGTCCACTCGAACCCGGTCGGTTGCGATCGCAACGATGGACAGCGCGAACATCAGGAATGCGACGGCGAAGAACCTGAGCGGTCGCCGGAACACGTACCCCAGCGCCTTCGTGTACTTGATTCGCAGTGCGTGGGTCCAGCGGCCGCGCCAGGTGTTCAGGTACGCCGACGACGACACCTTACGATTGCCGCTGACGCTGATGACGTGCGACGGCAGAATCCAGAAAGCCTCGACCAGGCTGACCAGCAGTCCGAGGGCAACGACGATCGGCACGACCTTCATGAATTCACCGACGATGCCCGGCAGCAGGATCAGTGGCAGGAAAGCCGAAATGGTTGTCAGTACGGCGGACAGAACGGGTCGACCGACTTCCGCCAGCGCCGACAACGCGGCCGCAATCGCCTCCTGTCCGCGCTGCAGGCGATAGTACATGGCCTCGACAACGACGACGGCATCGTCGACGAGCATGCCAAGCACGATAACGATGCCGAGCAGCACCGAAACGTTCAGCGTGCTGCCCATTGTGTTCAGCGCCCAGAAGGCGCCGGCAATCGAGAAGGCGATGCCGAGCGTCACGAACGCTGCGATGCGGATGCCGAGAAATAGCCAGCATACGGACAGCACGAGGATCAGGCCGAGTACGGCGTTGTTCTGCATAACCGATATCGCCGACCTCGTCGCCACGGTCTGGTCGTCGGCAAGGAACAACTGGATACCGCTCCCGTCGAGAATGCGGTTCTTTTGCTCGATGTACTGGTTGATCCGATCAACGAGTTCCAGCGTGTTCGTATAAGCAACCTTGGTGACCGACATCGAGATTGCCGGACGTCCCTGGGCGCTGACGATCTGGTTAGCCTCCTCCGTCGCCCGCCGCACGCTGGCGATCCGGTCGAGCGGCACCTTGACCGTCGGAGCGGCTCGCGGCGATATCGAGAAACGCGCCAGCTCCTCGGGGTCTGCCGTCTTGGCCGCAACCCGGAGCAGCCAGGCCTCGGAGCCGACATCGACCTCGCCTGCAGAAACATCCTGGTAGGCGGCGCGCAGCTGGTCGGCTACGTCGGCTGCCGTGAGGTTATAGGCCACCAGCGCTGCCGGGTCGATCTCGACATGCAGCTCGGGCTCGTTGAAGCCGAACGCATTGACTTGGTCGACGCCTGACAGGCGCTCCAGTTCGTCCTGGATCAGCTTGCCCTGGCGCCTCAGCTCCTCGTCGTAGGCTTGGCCCGCGACAACGACGAGTGCGGTCGGGAAGCCGTTTGACGTCGTGATCTCGAGAATTTCCGGATCCTCCGCACTCTCCGGCAATTCGCTGTTCGCCTTGCTCTGTATTTCGCGCCTGAGGTCAGTGACGCGCTTGTCGAACTCGCGTTCGTCGAGTTCGCGAAAGCGGATAAGAATCTCGGAGACATTCTGCCGTGACTTGCTCTGCACGAAGCGGATGTCCTTGACGTTGCGCAACGCATCTTCGAGCGGGCCGGTCGCCAGTTGCTCAACGTCGGCAGCCGACGTGCCGGGCAGAATCGTCGTGATATTGACGTAGTTGAAATTGATTTCCGGGTCCTGCTCGCGAGGCATCGTCGCGTAGGAAGCAAGACCCATGATCAGGACGACGCCGAATAGGATGTTGACCAACGGGTGGTTGGTCAACAGCGTCCGGATCAGGTTCATTCGCCTAAGACCTCGACCTCGTCACCGTCCTGCAGTCGTCGCTGTCCGCGTACGACGATCGGCGTGTCAGCAGGCAGATCGACAGCGGCCGGCCTGCCCTGCTGAGCTCCTGCGATAGCGATGAACTGTGCCCGCCCGGCGTTTACCACGAACACACCGAGCCGCTCGCCGCGCTGCACGATCAGGTCGATCGGCACGACACCGCTAAGCTCGTTCCAGACGACCTGGCCGCTGCTGCCAATCGGCGCCGCGGCGTCGACAAACGAGAAACGCGCGGTCAGCGTGCCGCTGTTAGGGTCCAGCACGTCGGTCAGACGCAGCAATTCCACCGGCCACTGCCTGGAGCGACTCTCAAAGAAGAATGCGTCCACGTCGCTAACGGAATCCAGGTAGCGTGCGTCCACCTCGGCGTCCACTTCACGGCCTTTCGACTGCGTCAGCGTCACGACGGGACTGCCGGGCTGGACATAGCCGCCTACCTGCGCATGACGTGCCAGCACCACGGCGTCGAATGGCGCCGTGATCCTCGTCCTCTTGAGCTCGAGCTTCGCTGCCTCGACGGCCACCTTCTGACCGTCCCGATTCGCCGCCACGACAGCCAGCGCCGCCTGACGCGCGATCAGTTCTTCGTCAGAGATGAAGTTGCGCTCGAGCAGCTCTTCGCCGTTCTTCGCACGCGCCTCCGCCTCGACGAGCTGCGCCTCGAGCGCCTGCAAGGAAGCCTCCGCCTGCGCGAGCGCGAGGCGCGCATTGTCATTGTCGAGCCGCACAATAAGATCGCCACGCTTCACGGTGGCACCCACATCGTGCACAACCTCATACACCAGCGCCGATACCTGCGACGTTACGACGGGTTCATTCGCCGAGACGACTGTTGCTGCCGCGCGCGCCTCCCGATTGACCAGCACCTCGTCGAGTCGCGACGTGCTGACGGAAATCGGCGACGCTGTGGCGGCGGCACACAGGAAAAAGACGGGAAGGCTGAATGCGAGTTTCATAGAACGCGGCATTATACGGGTCCCGGAACTTTATTCGGATGACAATTGTGCGAATCGCATGAATTCAACCACAGTCCGGTCGGACAATCGCGCGTGGCAGACGTTCCAGTTACACGCTTTCAGGCGTCCAAAGGAAGTGAAGCAGCAAAAAAACGCGGCCCGAAAGCCGCGTCTTTTCTTTGCTGGGTTCGAAGCTCTCTAGCGCTTCATCGCCTCGAAGAACTGCGTATTGGTTTTCGTGTCCTGCAGCTTGTTCAACAGGAACTCGATGGCCGCCAGCTCGTCCATCGGATGCAGTACCTTACGCAGTACCCACATCTTCTGCAGCTCGTCCGGCGCCGTCAGCAACTCTTCCTTACGCGTTCCGGAGCGGTTGATGTTGATCGCCGGGAAGACACGCTTCTCGGCAATCCGACGATCCAGGTGGATCTCCATGTTGCCGGTGCCCTTGAACTCTTCGTAGATCACCTCGTCCATCTTCGAACCGGTATCAACCAGTGCTGTCGCGAGAATAGTGAGGCTTCCGCCTTCTTCGATGTTGCGCGCGGCGCCGAAGAACCGCTTCGGCCGATGCAGCGCGTTCGCGTCGACACCACCGGTGAGTACTTTGCCCGACGAAGGAACGACCGTGTTGTACGCGCGAGCGAGTCGCGTGATCGAGTCGAGAAGAATGACAACGTCGCGTTTGTGCTCGACGAGACGTTTCGCCTTTTCGATAACCATTTCGGCAACCTGGACATGGCGACTGGCCGGCTCGTCAAAGGTCGATGACACGACCTCGCCGCGAACCGTACGCTCCATCTCGGTCACCTCTTCCGGACGTTCGTCGATGAGCAGAACGATCAGGTCGACGTCAGGCGTGTTCGCGCAGATCGCCGAAGCCATGTTCTGCAACAGCATTGTCTTACCCGCTTTCGGTGGCGACACGATCAGACCACGTTGGCCTTTACCGATGGGAGCAACCATGTCGATGATGCGGGCGGTAAGGTCTTCCGTACTGCCGTTACCCTGCTCGAGCTTCAGCCGTTCTTTGGGGAACAGCGGAGTCAGGTTTTCGAACAAAACCTTGGTACGCGCGTTTTCAGGCGCGTCATGATTGATCTGTCCGACTTTCAACAGCGCAAAGTAACGCTCACCGTCTTTTGGCGGACGAATCAACCCGGATACCGTGTCGCCGGTCCGCAATGCAAAGCGGCGAATCTGACTGGGGCTGACGTAGATGTCGTCGGGCCCTGCCAGGTACGAACTGTCAGCGGACCGCAGGAAGCCGAAGCCGTCCTGCAGTATCTCGAGTGTACCTTCGCCGTAGATGTCTTCGCCGTTTGCGGCATGCGCTTTCAGGATCGAGAAAATAATGTCCTGTTTGCGTGAGCGCGCCAGGTTCTCGAGACCGAGCTTCGTACCGAGCTCTGCAAGATCGGCGGCCGGTCGAGTCTTGAGCTCGGCCAGGTTCATGCTGTTCTTGCTTTGTTCGAGTTGCTCCGGCGGGATTACCTCGATGTTGCCATCGTCATCCGGAAACTCGCCCTGCGGCGAACGCCGACGGCGACGTCGGTTCGTGTTGCCTTTCGCTTTGTTGCCACCCTGCTTAGGCCGGCTTTTCGTTGAACTACCCAAGTACCCTCTCACAGATTGCTGTCCAGGAATTCATCCAATTGCGACTTTGACATCGCACCCAGTTTTTGTGCGTGAACGCTGCCGTCTTTGAACAGCATCAGCGTCGGTATGCTGCGAATGCCGAACTTCTGCGGTGTGTTCGGGTTCTCGTCTATGTTCATCTTGATAACGGACAAGCGGTCCGCGTAAGCGTCTGCCGCTTCATCCAGAAGCGGAGCGATCATTTTGCAGGGGCCACACCACTCGGCCCAGAAATCCAGCAGAACTGGCTTTTCAGACTGCAAAACGTCTTTTTCGAAGCTACTGTCACTCGTGTGCACGATCTTGTCGCTCACTGGTCAGGTCCTCCAAACGAAGCTAAGGTTTTTGATTGAATGGCTCGTCTCGGTCTCCCCAGACGGACGAGCCTTGGAAAATGGATGACGCTGCCCCTCTATTCAGGCACACTGTCGCAGCTTTATGCCGACTTCGTCCGGTTTCAAATCCGGTTTATTGACTGGAATCTATCAAGGAAAGTGGCGAGTGCGACGGTTGTCGCGTCGAATTAACGACATTGTCACCCGTTCCCGCGCCCTTTTGCAAGTATTTAACCTACTTTTTCTGGCCCGTAATTTATGTCTGAAAACCATCTGAGCGATCTCAGATTCGATGCGCTGGACCTGCATGAACAGGTTCAGGCCGGAATCCGTGATACCGGGTTTGAATTCTGTACGCCGATCCAGGCGCAGACCTTGCCGATCGCTATCGAAGGGCACGATGTCGCCGGGCAGGCACAAACCGGCACGGGCAAGACGGCCGCCTTCCTGATCGCAACCTTCCAGAAAATGCTCAACGACGAATCGCCGCAGCCAGAGAAGAAACAACCGAGGGCGTTCATGCTGGCGCCGACTCGCGAGCTCGCTGTACAAATTGCGAAAGACGCCGAATCGCTGTGTAAGCACACGGGCTTCAAAGTCGGGCTTGCCTACGGCGGCACCGACTATGAGAAGCAACGTCGCACGATCGAAAACGGGATTGACATCCTGATCGGCACGCCGGGCCGAATCATTGACTACTACAAGCAGGGCGTCTTCAAACTTGACCAGGTCCAGGTGGCCGTGCTCGATGAAGCCGACCGCATGTTCGACCTCGGGTTCATCAAAGACATTCGCTACTTACTGCGTCGACTGCCGGCGCCCGACAAACGCCTCAACATGTTGTTTTCGGCGACGTTGTCTCAGCGTGTACTGGAACTCGCTTACGAACACATGAACGAGCCGGAGCTCATCAAGATAGAAACGGACAAGGTGACGGCGGACCGCGTTCGACAGGCGATCTTCTTCCCGTCCAACGAAGAAAAGATGCCGCTGTTGATCGGCCTCATACGCGAGATGGGCGAAGGACGGATCATGGTGTTCGTCAATATGAAACGGGAAGCGGAACGTGTCCTCGCGTACTGTCTCGCAAACGACATACATGCCGCCGCCATCTCCGGTGACGTACCGCAGAAGAAGCGGCAGCGCATGCTGACAGAATTCCAGGCCGGCAAGCTGCAGGTGCTGATCGGCACCGACGTTGCGTCGCGCGGCCTGCACATTCCCGACGTGCAGTACGTCATCAATTACGACCTCCCGCAGGACGCCGAGGACTACGTGCACAGGATTGGCCGCACGGCGAGGGCCGGAGCGTCCGGCGATGCCGTCAGCTTCGGCTGTGAAACCTACGCGATGTCGCTGCCGGACATCGAAGACTACATCGGACACAAAATTCCTGTAGCCAGCTACGACCCGGCGCTACTGCCGAAACTCGAAAGACCGAAGCCCCGGCCGAAGCGCAAACCACAACAAGGTCGAGGCGGTGGACAGCGCCGCCGCTCGTCCGGGAATTCGCGGAATCGTCGGTCCGGCTAGATTAGCTCGGCAACAGCTTTGACTCCGGCGTAGTGCCGGCTATCACGTTCGGGCTCTGACGTATCGGGCCGAGTAACGGTGACCAGCATATCGATACCGAAGGTGGAGGCACTCTCGAGGACGTCGTGGTTGTCGTCAACGAAGAGTGTCGTCGACGGATCGAATCCCTCCTCCTCACGCAGCGCCTGCCAGAAAGGCTGGTCTTCCTTGGGATGGCCGAACTCGTGCGACGTGTAGACGCGATCGAAGTGATCGCGCAGACCGGTTACCTCGTGTTTGAGGATCAGCGTTTCCGCGTGGGAGTTGGTCACCAGCAGCACCCGAATGTCGCGCTGCCGGACATCCGCCAGGAAGTCTTCCGCGCCCGGCAGGTAGCCAATGCGGTGGTTTTCATCGCGATGCAGCCCGACGATGTCCAGGCCCAACGCTTCGCTCCAGTGGTCGAGGCAATACCAGTCGAGTGTTCCACGCAAACTGCGAAAGCGCTCATAGAGCTCGGCCCTGGCTTGCTCGAGTGGAATGGAATGCCGCTCCGCGTAACGTTCCGGCACGTGATGCAGCCACATGTAATTATCGAAGGCCAGGTCGAGCAGCGTACCGTCCATGTCGAGCATCAGCGTCTCGCATCGATCGAGCATGGCTTTGGGATGGTTTTTCACTATACTTCGCGCGCTGTCAGGAGGATGAATCGATGAATTACGATGACATTGTAGAGCCCGTCGTCACGCTGGCCGAGGATGCCGGCCGCGAGATCATGAAAGTGTACGCCACCGACTTTTCGGTGGAAAGCAAGGATGACGAGTCGCCGTTGACCAAAGCCGACCTCGCGTCCAACAGTGTCATCGTTGCCGGGCTCGAATCGCTGCCCTCACCGTTGCCGATCATCACCGAGGAAGCAGGCTTGCCGGACTTTTCACAGCGTTCGACCTGGAGTCGCTACTGGCTCGTCGATCCGCTGGACGGCACGAAGGAATTCGTCAATCGCAACGGCGAGTTCACGGTCAACATCGCGCTGATCGAAGACGGCGTCCCGGTCTTTGGCGTCGTGCATGTACCGGTGTCTGGAGTGACCTACATCGGCCTCAAAGGCTACGGCGCGGAACGTCGCGATGCCACCGGTGGCCGGACGCCGATCAAGGTCTCGACCTCCAGTGCCGAACCGGTGCGCGTTGTGGGCAGCCGTTCGCATGCCAGCCATGCGCTCGGCAGTTACCTCGACGCGCTGGGATCGACGGACCTCGTGCCGATGGGCAGTTCGCTGAAATTCTGCGTTGTCGCAGAAGGCAACGCAGACCTCTATCCGAGGTTTGGGCTGACGTCCGAGTGGGATACCGCGGCCGCGCAGGCGGTCGTCGAACAGGCCGGCGGCAGCGTCGTCACGCTCGACGGTAAGCCTATGAAATACAACACGAAAGAGGCGATCCTGAACTCCTATTTCTTCGTCATAGGGCCCAGGGACCGCGACTGGCTGGCGTTGCTGCCGGTCGGCGGGTAGCATGTAATTATTCTGTGATTTAGGCGGCTTACGCTGTTGCCGCCGGGTCTGCCAAGAACGAAACCATGTCCGATAAAGTCGACACGGAGTGCTTCAAGCAGTTCGATCGCTTGCGCGAGCTTCGCGTGAGCCATCGTGACCTGGATAACCTGATCGATCGGCTGCAGCACGACCCGAACGTTGATCAGCTGCGTGTCCGGCGGCTGAAAAAGCGCAAACTGCTGCTGAAGGACATGATCAGCGCGCTGGAAAGCGAACTGATACCCGATCTCGACGCCTGACCTCGATGCCTTCCCGCGGCGAGACCGGGATCCAGTGATTCAGCCCGGTCTGATCAGGTCGCCTTCGGTGCGTAGACGCTACACCAACCTGCACCCATTACCGCTTTGCCAGGGAAGATCGAACACGCGCCTTTGGGGGCGTCGCCTCCCATGTACAGCGCGCAGTTCGAGCACGCCTGTCCGGCTTCGTAGCGAGGGTACTTGTCAGCATCGACGCTGCTGGCATCGGCAACATAACCAAGCGACTTTGCGGTCGGATCGTCTTCACTCAGCAATGGCAGCTGCACGTCGGCAGCCGCTTCCGCCGGAGCGGGCTCGGGTGCTACCTCCTCAGCCGCGGGCACTTCGGGTTCGGGAGCGGGTTCCGCAGCAGACGGTGCCGGCTCTGCGGGCGGCGGCGCCTTCTCGCCGGAACAGGCGCTCAATGTCGCCAACGGAACCGTCGCGGCGCCGTAACCGAGAATCTTCAGCACCTTGCGGCGATCGTTGTTATCGGGTTTTTCTACGCTCATAACTCCTCCCTGTGGAGCCCGGCGTCGTGCGCCGGGCGCTTTTCTTAAATGTCGCCTGAGTAAAAACGATTTCGGAAATGCATGCAAACACCACCGGCGCAGCGGCACGCGTTATGTCTTGCATCACTGGCTCGGCGGCAGCCGCTTCACAGTCTTGTGGTCTCCGCATTGATTCCCGGTTCCCCACTGGCTATGTTCGAAACACTGCCACTTGGCTCTCGGACGTCAGACACTATGAAAGACAACAGAGAAATCAACCCCCGACGACGACAGGTTCTCGGCGCGCTTGCCCTCGGATCGGTCGCGACGGCGCTCGGTCTGCCGCGCGATGCACGGGCAGACAAGCCATTGGTCAAGGTCTGGAAGAGCCCGACCTGCGGTTGCTGCAAAGACTGGATCGACCACCTCGAAGAGAACGGCTTTACTGTCTCGAGTTTTGACGAGGGTAACAGCGACGCCAGGAAGCGGCTGGGCATGCCGGTACGCTTCGGTTCCTGTCATACCGGCGAGGTCGAAGGCTACGCAATCGAGGGCCATGTGCCTGCACGCGAGATTCATCGCCTGCTGGAAGAGAAGCCGCAGGCGGTCGGCCTGTCAGTACCGGCGATGCCACGCGGGTCCCCGGGCATGGACGGGCCGATGTACGGCAACGTCGCAGATCCGTACGACGTATTGCTGATCGATGCGGACGGTAAAGCCAGCGTTTACCAATCCTATCGCTAGACAGCCGCAGCCAATCTGGAGCTGCCCACGGACCGCCACTTCGGTGGCGACCGGGCTCAGTCGTCGCGATGTATGTGCTGCTCGCCCCGCTCGCGCGCCAGCGCCACCTGCTTGCGGCGCTCTTCCAGTCTTTCGACACGCTCAGACTCGAGTTCGTTGATGCAATTCGGGCAGGACACGCCTTCCCGATAGTGCGGCGAAGCGAGGTCGGCTGCAGACAGCGGGCGTCGGCAGGCATGACACTGCACGTAACCGCCCTCTGACAAATCCCGATCGACGGCGACGCGCTTGTCGAAGACGAAACACTCGCCGTCCCATCGATTCTCGGATGGCGGTACCTGCCGCAGGTACTCGAGGATTCCGCCCTGCAAGTGATAGACCTCGTCGAACCCTAGCTCGAGCATCAGCGCGGTCGCCTTCTCACAGCGAATGCCACCGGTGCAAAACATCGCCAGCGGCTTGGCTTTGTCGGCGCTCGCCAGTTCGTTCGCGAACGCCTCGAATTCTCTGAAACTGTCGGTGCGCGGGTCGATCGCATTCGGGAACGTGCCCACCTCGACCTCGTAGTGGTTTCTCGTGTCGATGAGCACGACGTCGGGCCGCTCGATCAACGCATTCCACTCGGCCGGTGGCACATAGGTCCCGGTCCGTTCGTGCGGGCGCAGGTCGGGCCGGCCCAGCGTGACGATTTCCTTTTTGACTTTGACGCGCATGCGCTGGAACGGCGCTTCTTCGGCGTCGGTCCAGCGCGGCTCCAGCGGTGAATCGAGATCGAGGTGCATTTCGATCCAGGAAAAAACAGACTGGATCTGAGCCTCTTCGCCTGCCAGCGTACCGTTGAATCCCTCGTGGGCCACGAGGACCGTACCAAGCAGTCCGGCCTCCCTGCATTGCGCCTCCAGCGCGTCGCGAAACGCCTGCGGATGCTCGAGGTCCAGGAATCGGTAGAACGCGGCGACCTTCATGCCTGTTGTCCGGCACCGGCTTCGGTCAACGACAGGATACTGTGCCGGATCTCCTCACCCAGCACGAGCCGGGCATCGGCACCAATACTTGTCAGCGTATCGTCGAACTCCAGGTTCCCGTCGGCATTCTTCCTGATCACCTTGGCATCCTGCAATTTTCGGATGTAGTCCTGGAACAGCGCCTTGTTGAAGAAATCAGGCGAGTGCAGTCCGTAGATCATCGACAAACGTTCCGCACTTTGCTCGCAGAGCTGCTCGAGGCGCGCACGCGTCAGCGTGCCGGACCCGTTCTTAACGAGTACGGCGATTGCGAGATAGAAGCGCTGCAGCATCGGCACCATGGTCTGGCCCAGCATCATCAGCTGGTAGGCCCTGTCCGAACCGGCCCTGGGCCGTTTCGCGACGTCACCGTCCTCTGCGTTCTCGAGGATGCCCGCCTGCTGTAGTGCTGCGATCGCCGCAAGCGTCACGTCGTCGACATCGTCGCTGCGCCAGAGCAGGTGAAGTTCCTTGCGCATAAAGGGATAGATGAGCCGGATCAGGCGCTGCAGCTCCTTGTACTCGAGCTCTCGCCCCTGGATAAAGCAGCAGGCAACCGATGCGGGAACCGCGAGCAGGTGCATGATGTTGTTTCGGAAGTAGGTCATCAGGACGGCTGTCTTCTCGCTCATGTGCAAGACATCGCCCATCGCGTGATTCGTTCGCGTGATGGCGCCCAGATGCTCGCCGTGCGCGATGATCTCCTCGGGTGTCGTGTCAGGCAGTGTCACGAGGTCGGAGTAGTGGAAGCCCTTTAGCAGGTCCATCGTTACCTGCAGCTGGCTCTTGAGCTCAGTCTCACCGATTTTCTGTTTGGGTGTCGCCAGCAGGACGTAGGCGAGCAGGCTGATCGGTGTAACGGCCGCAGCGGCGTTGATGCCGGTCATAATCGTCTTGCCGAGTCTGTCAACGACGCTCGGCAGCCAGTCGGGACGCTCGCCGTCGATGTATTCCTGCTCGCGCCAGTCCTGCTGCATCTGGTCGAGCATGGGGTCGAGTTCTATGGGCTCGGCAAAATTCACGTAAACCTTGCCGAAGTTCTCCCGGAGGGCGCGTATGGATTTGATGAGCCCGAAAAGCGACTCCTTTTCCTTCTTCGCGCCGCCGAGCTCGCTGATGAAAGCACTTCCTTCGATCAGGCGTTCATAGCCGAAATAGACGGGCACGAACACGACGGGGCGCTCCGGTTGTCGAACGTAGGAGTTAACCGTCATTGCGAGCATGCCGCCCTTCGGCGCGAGCAAGCGGCCGGTCCGGCTGCGCCCGCCCTCGACGAAGTACTCGATCGAATGTCCACGGACCAGGATCTCGTTCAGGTACGCATCGAATACCGCAGCGTAGAGGCGATTGCCTTTGAAGGTCCGCCTGAGGAAGAAGGCGCCGCCGCGCCGCAGGATGGGGCCGACGATCGGGAGGTTAAGGTTGATGCCGGCGGCGATGTGCGGCGTATGCAGCCCCTGCTCATAGACGATGTAGCCGAGTAGCAGGTAGTCGAAATGACTTCGGTGACACGGCACATAGACGACTTCCTTGTCTTCAGCGACGTCGTGCAGACGATCGACGTGACTCAGTTCGACGCCGTCGTAAATCCTGTTCCACAGCCATTTGAGCACGCGTTCCAGCGCACGGATCGTCGGATAGGAGATATCCGCTGCTATTTCCATCCCGTACTTGTGTGCCTTGCGTCGGACGGCTTCCCTGTCACCCTTCTTGTTCGCCACTTCCGCATCGATCGCCTTCACGACGCTCGGTGCGACGAGGACCTGGTTGACCAGGGTCCGTCGGTGGGAAAGGTCGGGACCCACGGTCGCCGCCCGCCGTTGGCGGAAATGCACGCGCAGCACTCGCGAAACCTTGCGGAATGCCAGTTCGTTATCAATGTCCTGCGAGACAATCGAGCTGAGCGGCAGCGCATCGCTGAAACGCAGCAGCGTATTTCGACCGAGCAGCAAGGTAGAGAAGAACTTCTTCAAACGCCCGGCGACCTGCCAGTTCTCCGAGAAGAGCAATTTGACGAAGGAGCTTTCCTTCTGCGGCGAGCGTCCCCAGTAAATCGCTACCGGGATCAGCAGAAGTTCCTGGCCGTCCTTCTCCGCGGCAGCAACCAGTCGCTTTAGCCGCGGCGAGGCGACGCCCGACGCACGTCGATAGAACCAGCCCTTGGACCGGCGCAGGACGACGACACGGGCGTTTTCGGTAATCCCGCAGCAGCTGAAAGGTGAAATCGGTGATGGCAGGTTGTGCAGTCGAGCGGCTCGCTCGAGCGCCATCAGGTCGGCCAGCCCACCGGTCTCTAGCACATAGCAGACGGCCGCGCTGCTGTCCGTGATCAGCGAGTAAGGTTCGTCAGGCTGAATGACCGGCCGGGCCCAGAGGCTGAGTACGCGGCTGGCCAGCCAGTAGAATGGCCGCGTAATAAGTCCAGCATAGTTCATGAAGGTGAACCCGCGGGCAGCGACTGCCCGCGGGCCCTAAGGCTTGCCGTCGTCGCTAGTTGGCAGCGTCGTCGACAGCGTCGTCCAGGTCTTCCTTCGCTTCCTTGAGCATGTCCTCGACTTCGCCGGCTTTCTCCATCGCTTCATTCTTCATGTCGTCAGCGGCACCGGACGCCTTGTCCATCATGTCGTCGGCGGCACTGGCAGCGTCGTCCATCATGTCATCGGCGGCGCTGGCGGCGTCATCCACCATCTCGCCGGCGGCATCGGCGGCATCGTCCATAGCCCCTGCTGCCTCATCGGCCATCTCTTCCGCGGCTTCTTTCATGTCTTCAGTCGTTGTGCTCTCGCCGGAGTCATTGCTGCAACCGAACATGAAAAGCGCAGCCAGTAGTACAAAGTAACGCATGGAAATTCTCCCCATTTTGGTTTTCTAGATAGATTCGATGAACAGTCGCAAATAGTTATTTATGTCGCCAATATTAGCGGTCAAGCGGTGATCGCCGTCCACCAGTATCAGCGTTGCTAGGGCCTCTCTGGCATAGCGAATGCTGTTCTCGACCGGCACTATATCATCATGCCAGCCGTGCACGATCGTAAACGGTAATTCCGGTACCGGTGGCGTCAGCTCTTCGAAGCCGGGCATGAAGTACGCAGGGGCGAGCGCAAACAGGCCGGCGGCGCCGACGCGGCTCGCGGCGGCCGTCGCGACGTGTCCTCCCATGCTGGAGCCGACCAGCACGAGTTTGTCATCGATACCGTCACAGGCAGCGACGAGTCTCTCCACGCGCTCGGATGGATCCGCCAGTCCCTGGTAGTCAATGCTGTCCGCGTCGCAGCCAAGCCCCCGGACCATGTCGGCCATGGCGCGTATCTTGGTACCCCAGGGACCGCTTTCCTGACCGTGCGAGAAGATTACTGTCGTCATACAAGCTGTTCCGTGATGCCCTAATCCTCGTCCCAGGTGTCTCTTGGCTTCCACAGCAGCTCGTCCAGGTCGGGTTGCCAGCGGAAGGTCTTCATATCGACTTTGCCGTTCTCAACGCGCACGCCCTCTTCGCGAAGCCGGTCCCGCTGGATGCGGAACGCACGAGTGTCCTCGGGAAACGCGATTCTGCCCGATGCCGTGATAATCCGAAACCAGGGCAGCGAATGGCCCTTCGGCAAGCACCTCAGCGCGTATCCGACCTGCCGTGCACCGCGCGGTATGCCAGCGATCTCGGCAATCTGCCCGTAGCTCGCGACAGAGCCCTTCGGCACGTCCCTGATGACGCCGTAGATCCGTTGATTGCGGGTTTCTAAATCCATGTCAGCGCAAGCCGAGCTTGGCCTGAATCTCCCGCTTCGCGTCCGCGAGCACGGTATCCCGATCGAGGCTGTCGAGAATCTGCTTGACGACCAGCTTGGGACCGCCGTCGCCCCAGGACTTGCCCTGCGCCAGGTAGCGACCGGCGACCTGGCCCACGACATACGTACTGTAATACGCGATCGCACCCTGTGCGCCGGCCGTTACCACGGTCGACAGGCCGACCGTGCCTGCCTTCAACGCGGAGGAGACGAGGTGCACGGCCCACACCGTGCCCATCAGCGCAGCTGCCTCGGCGACGATCACCCGCGTCAGCGAACCCGCCTCCTTCCGGCTAAGCGGCAGGTCGTACACGCGAGACAGGTGTACGACCATGCCAACGTCAATGGCGGCCGCGGCAAACAGGTCGGCGACAGGCAGCGGATTGAACGCAACGGCGATTCCCTTCGCAACGCAGTAGGTGCGAACGAGGCGTTCACCGATCTCCTTGCGCGCCTCGAGGATGCGTTGTCCGACCTGGTCGCTCAAATCCGCGGCGAACAGGCTGGCATTCAGCGCCGCCAGCGTTTTGCCCTCGGCATCGAGGATATCCCAGAGACGAAGTTTAAGCGCGTCGACGTCAGGCGGGACCGGTCGTTCCGTCGTCGTCTCGTTGCCCGCCTCGTCAATCTCGACGACGACCTGCGGCCGCGGATCGGCGGCGACAGCAATGATGTGATCCGGAGACAGCAAGCCGTCCGTGCGCTCCCGCAGTACGGTTAAGAGCCGGTCGCGTTGTTCGCTTGTGAACAGGTCGCTCTTGTTGAGCGCCAGTAGCACCGGGCGCCCCTGTGCCAGCAGCGTCTTCAGTGCCGCCAGTTCGCTCTCGGTAATGTCGCCATCGACGACGAAGATGACGAGGTCGGCCCGACCAGTGACTTCCTTCGCCATCGCCTCCCGCTGCTCGCCGCCGGCCTCGTCCAGTCCCGGCGTATCAATCAGGAATACGCCGCCGGCCTCCTCTTCCTTCCAGGCCTCCATCTCCGACAGGCGCGTCTCGCCATGCAGGGGGCTTGCCGCAAAGCGTTTCTCGCCGATTAGCGCATTCAGGAGCGAGGACTTGCCGGTACTGACGCGCCCGAAGACGGCGAGGTGCAGGTGACCGTGCTCGATCTTGTCCAGCATCGCCTGCACGGAAGAGTAGTCGTGCGACAAAGCCTCGCGCACGCCGGACGGCAGCCGACTGTCGTCGACGAGTTCCCGCAGGCTCTCCCTCGCTAGCTCGAGGTGACCTGGACTGCTATCAGGATTGTCTTGAGCGTTCTTCGATCGCCATCTTGGCAACGCGTTTAACGCCCGTTTCAATATGTTCACTGATGCTTTCCTCGAACTCGTCAACCGCGACATCGGGCAGCAGTTCGCCGTGTTTCGACAGGGTGATGACCAGGCTTCTGCCGAGCGCGTCAAATATCAGGCCGTACGCGACGGCGTGCACGAAGCCGCCGGCGACCGTGCCGATGCCCGGAAACGCCTTCAGGCCGTTGCCCGCTACCGCGAGGCTCAACGGCAGTGCCTTCCCGACTCGACTTTGGCTGAGATTCAGGAACTCCTCGATATCAAGGTCGCGAGGGGCGGCACCGTATAGCTTGCAGAGCTCCCTCGTCATCGTTGTGCCGATAAAGCCCTGGATCAGCACGTCGGTGCCTGGACTGACGGCTGCCAGCGCGCCGATGATTGCTTTGCGAGTCGAGTTGCGGATGATTTGCTCGGACCGCTGCTCACGATAGCGTTGCTCTGCCGCATCCAGCCGCTCAGCGGCCAGGTTGAACACGGCGTTGTCGCGCCGCGTATCCAGGGATTCCTGCTGGCCACCGATCAGGCGGTTGATCGCAACCACCAGCACGCCGATGTCCGCGTCGCGCGTCTTCTTCGCCACGGTCTCGCTGCCATCCGCTTGTCGCTCGATGACGTCGATCTCACCGCCGGCAGACACGGCAACGATACGATCGCGCTCCAGTGAGCCTCCGATATCTTCGACGCGTTCCAGCAAACGCTGCATCAGCCCGGCCTGCTCTTCGATAGAAAACCGGTCGACCTTGTTCATGACGAGGACCAGCGGTTTGTCCAGCAACAGCAGACGCTCGACCGCATCGAGCTCGGCGCGATTCAGGTCGCCATCGCAGACGAACAGCACGAGTTGCGAACGTCTCGCCTCAAGCAGCGCCATTTCGTCGAGCTTGCCGTCGTGCCCGCTGATGCCGGGAATATCGGTCAACAGGATCTCGGCCCCGGACTCGCCGGTCCATCGGTAATGTCGGATATCGATCGTGGAGCCGCCAGCGACGTCGATGCTGACATTGGCGTCCGGCACCAGCGCCTTGATCAGCGAACTCTTGCCCTTGCTGATCTCGCCGAAGAAACAGAGATGCACGGCGCCGGTTGCCTGTCGACCGGCCAGGTCTTCTAGTTCAGCCTGTGCCTGCGCAACATCGATTCCGGCAGCCTCGGCTTCGCGCAGCCGAGTCTCGATGTCCTCGCGGCTGGTTACCCGGCTTTGAACGGCTAGCTTCGGCTCGCGCCGTACGACGAGTCGCCAGATCAGGTACAGCGCGCCGAGAGCAAACGCGAGCAATGCGCCAGCATAGCCATACAACAGGATGCGCGGACCGTCGCGCAGGCGGTCCCAGACGTTGAGTGCCGACTCGGTGACGAACAGCAGTGCGCCGACCGCGATCACGAAGACCGCGAGTATCAGCAGCGCCGCAGCGACGCGAATGAAACGATCCAGCTTCATGCGGCTAAGGTGCCGGATTTACAGCAAAAGCGCTAGCCCGGCCAGGAGCTAAAGTGCCCCGGGTCAGGGGCGTCTTCACTGCGTCCTTATCCGGTCAGGAAGCCGAGATCGCGAACCGCGAAGTTGTCGATGTTGGGAGCGACGATGTCGAGATCGACGTCTTCAATGCCGAACCAGCGCGCAATGGTTGCCGCGTACTGGTCTGCCGAGGTTGTCGGGATCATGCGGCCGCCACCAATGTCCTGGTCGCCGCCGATCTGCAATAG
Organism: Woeseiaceae bacterium; assembly: GCA_030065915.1. Lineage (GTDB taxonomy): Bacteria > Pseudomonadota > Gammaproteobacteria > Steroidobacterales > Woeseiaceae > UBA1847. The sequence continues at coordinate 80,248 of JASJCQ010000008.1, read as the reverse complement.
CGGATAGTCGCCGTAGAATTCCCGGCCGTTTACCGCGCCGCCGACGACTACCTGGTTGCCGCCCCAGGCGTGATCCGTTCCGTCACCGTTCGACGTCAGGGTCCTGCCGAAATCGGACTGCGTGAAGCTGGTCACGCCCTCGGCGATGCCAAGCTCCAGCGTCGCGTTGTAGAACGCGGTCATCGCTTCGCTGACGCCGCCCAGCAGGCCGGGCTGGTCTTCGTTCTGCGTGTCGTGCGAGTCGAATCCGCCGGCCGCGACAAAGAAGATCTGTCGCTGCATCTGCAGGTCGTCTCGCACGGCGATCAACTTCGCGACGGTCTCGAGCTGCGTGCCCAGCTGCGATTGCGGGAATGCTGTGCTCAATGCCGGCGCACTATCGATGGCTGTCGCAATAGTCTCCGCAGAGTCAATCGCGCGCTGCTGGATGTCGGCGAATGCGCGAGCATAGATGGAGTCATAGTCAGCCGCGAGGATGCGCTGGAACAATTGCTGCTGTGCGTACCCCGGGTCCTCCGGGTCCGATGAGAAGCCCTCGAAGCGGACCGGCCCCGTCGGACCCATGACGTAGGCGACCGTCTCATCCGCCGCCTGAAACAGGTTATTGCCGAACAGCGACGAGTTGGTCGCCATACGTTGGTTCGTGACCCCGCTTCGGATCAGGTCGGCCATGCGCCCCGCCCAGCCGGTCTTGGTCACTTCGGCGCCCTTCAGCGATGACCACTGGTCCTGCTGGTCGTTGTGCGAGAACAACTGTGGCGGCAGTGTCGCCGTGCCGCTGAACACCTGCTCCTTGGTGGTTGGCACGATCAGCGGTCCGACGTTGTTGACGAACGCTGCCGCCCCGCTCTCGAACATGCCCTGCAGACCGCTCATCGACGGATGCAAACCGTATTGCGTCTCAGACGGCGTCAGCGGGTTGATCGGCAGCAGGTCACCTTGCGCGATCGCCAGGTTCTGTCGCGACTGCGCGTACTCGCCATACTCCGCGTTGCTGCGCGGCACCAGCATGTTGAAGGAATCGTTGCCGCCAAACAGGAAGACACACACCAGCGCACGATAATCATCGAACGGCCCGGCGCCGCCGACGACCTGCGAAAAGCTGACGCCGGGCGTGGCAGCAAAGAGCGACGCGGCGCCACTGGCCTTGAGGAAATTCCTGCGGTTCATTGTCTTGTTCATGATAGCCCTCCTGACCGTCACATCTGTGTCGCGAATTCGGGTGAGCTGACAACGAGGAAAATCGTCTCAGCGGCCCGCAAGGCGGCATCGGTCTCCGGAATCACCGACACGATGTCGAAGATCTCCTGGCGCAGCGTGTCGGACATGACGCCGCCGAGCAGCTTGCCGGACACCATGTCGATAAGTGCGTCCGGGTCATCTGCGATCGTTATCTCCTCGGAGAAGTCGATGTAAACATCTTCCGGTCGCAGCTCTTCCGTATTTAGATGATTCTGGAAGAACGTCTGGTAGAAAAAGTAATTCGTAATAAACGTGTTCTGGAACTCCGTCGCGATCTGCAGCTCCGGCGCGACGAGACTCGAGTCGCTGATCTCGCCCGGGGGCGCGTAGAACGGACTGAAGAAATTGAACACCGACGGTGACTGCAACGGCCCCTGGCCGAAGAAGAAACTGGCCGCCACGAACGGGAATCCGCCGCCCGCGGACTGAGCGTCATAGGCTCGCCACAGCTGCGTCAGTCGCAGCAACGGCTCCTTGATTTTGCCGTCGATCTCCATCGGCATGTCCGGCCGTGCTTCCGGGTCCAGGAGGATCGCCTTGACGACGGCGCGGAGGTCGCCGCGGACGCCGGAGCCATTATCGTTGAAGACTTCCGCCACGCGCCTTACGTAATCGGGCGACGGGTTACTGGTCGTCAGACGCTGAATCAGCCGGATTGCCATGAACGGACCAACGTTCGGATGGTTGAATACGTTGTCGAGCGCAGCGGCGAGGTCCTGCTCGCCCGACTGCCCGGCCGGCAACACGACATCGTTGAGCAAGAGCTTGGCACCGGTGTCGTGGAAGTCCGGATACAGCTGCATCGGAACGACCTGGTTTCCTTCGGTCGGAAAGGCATTTTCGAACTCCCGAAATCCAGCCCAGGTCCAGCCTGTGTAAACATGCGCGAAACCCTCGATGACCGCCTGGTCATAGGTCGGGATCGGCTGGCCCTCGGTATCCAATACAGAAGTTCCGTCGATGTTCAGCTCAACCAGCCCGATCGAGAACAGCTGCATCAACTCTCGCGCGTAATTCTCGTCGGGCCGAATGTTCAGATCCGGATTCGGCTTTTGATTTCCCAGCATGCTCAGGTAAACGCCCATTGCCGGGTGCAGCGTGACGTCTTCTATCAGGTCGCGGTAGTTGCCGAAAGCATTCCGCGCGAGCATGTCGTAGTAGCTCGCAAGCGCGTAAGGAGCCTGCTCCAACGCGCCGAGCTGTGATACGACCATGATCTCGGACAGCGCGAATGCGACACGCTGACGCAGTTGATCGTTACCATTGATCGCATTTTGGAACCAGATATCGATTCGGTCAGCATTCAGCAGGCCGATTGGCGTCGGCCTCGGCAGTGACTGCAGATACGGCAACTGCGAGGAAGCCGGCTGCAGCAACTGGCTGTCTATCCACTCTTCGACGCCAATGTTCATGACACCGGTAGCGGCCGCCTCGGTGGCGCCGAACGTCGCCTGGTTCAGCAGCTGAAAAGCCTCGGCCTTGCTCACCGACGGTGGCGGAGGCGGTGGTGGCGGGATCGGCGTCGGGTCGGATGATCCTCCCCCGCCGCCGCAGGCGACGAGCGTCAAGGTCGTCAAGAGCACCAGTACTTGCTTCATGTCCTTTCCCTCTTGCTTGCGCAACCTGTCCTGGATGCGCTCCTTTTCGGCGTTTTCCTGTTCATAGGGCCGATTCGTCGATTTGGTTACAAGCTCACTCGGATTCTGACCAATTCGACTCGAGAAACTCTATCTGCTCGTCGCTGAGCAGGTTGCGTATCCGGATCAGCATGCCCATCTGGGCGAGCTTCACCTTGTTCTCCGCCGCCAGCACGGCTTTGACGTTGCTGATGATCTGCTGCTCATCCAGCGGCCGTTCGTCCAGGGACTCGAGAACGCTCGTATAAGCTTCCTGCATATCCCATTCATGTTCTGCGACCTGTGTCTGGACTTCGACAACTGCCGCGCGGATCGCCGTGTACTGCTCACGGGTCAAATCCAGCTCCCCGCGGTTCTCGAGCACGACGTTGGGCGGAAACAGCTTACCCTTGAAGATGTCCCTCGTTTCATTCGCCGACGCCGCATTGAATGCAACGCAGGCGAGCAACAAAAATACAATCCTGTTCATAACAACGTACCTCCAGCCGGTTCGGTTGACCCAGGCAACGCCGGCAATTCATAGAAAATATCGGTTTCCCGGCTCGGCAACAGCACGTCGGACGGCGCCGACCAGCTCGTCGTCCCGAGCAGTTCTTCTTCGCTGACGAGGCCCGGCGACTGCGGCGACTGCCATGGAACCAACACAGCAACAAGTGCCAGCACTGCCGCCAATCCGATTGCGGACTGCTTGCGCCTGCGCGATGCGACGAGCCGGGCTCTCGCGGCCTCGTAGACTTCGTCAAACGCTGGCGGTGCGCCGTCCGCAGACGTCATGGCGCGCCGGATGCGTTGTTCCGTTTCAGTCATCGTTGTTCTCCAGGCGGGCACGTAGTGCTTTCTTGGCACGATCGTAGTGCACACGCGCAGTACCCGCGCTCACACCCATAACCATCGCTGCCTCATCCACTGTCAGCTCCCGGCAAAACACAAGCTCGATGATGTCGCGCTGGCGAGCGGGCAAAGCCCCGACTGCATCCCAGACATGCGCATGCTCCTGTGGCTCCTCCGGCGCGGCGAATGCCTCGTCATTGGAGTGCATCTGCACGAATCGAAGTCGGGTGGCCAGCCTGCGGAATCGACTGCCAGCCAGATTCTGTACAACGCTGAATACGAACGTCTTCAGTGACGACCCACCGTCAAATCGGGCCTTGCCACTGAGTAATTGAACATAAGCCTGCTGCACGAGGTCCTCCGCCATCATTCGGTCATGCTGGCAGCGAGACAGGGCCCAGCCGAACACCTGGTCGTGGATCGCTTCCAGCGCCTGCCGCGTAATCTTCGGGTTTCTTTCAAGAACATCACCGTCAGTCATGCCCCCTCCTGCTGACTTTGTCGCGTGGGGTCATGTTTCGTATGACAGGTGATGAAGTTTCTATCCGGTCCGGGCGAATGCCGTTCCGGCGACGCGTAGCCCCTCGTTCGACTGCTGCAGCGTCAGCGACACAGGCCCGGACGCGCCTCGCGGGTGCATGACAATATCGATAGAGACGCCGGGCGCCGGTTCGGAACCCGCCGCATGCAGGCGTGTGCACTCGACGACGTAACGATCGTCATCGAAGACCTCGAGGTCGGCGAGAGTCGCGAAGAATGCGCCAAGCTGTGCCTGAATGTGTTTCAGAAGCGCATCGTCTGGCTGCTCGAATACCGCCCACCGCGTTGAGTGATCGATGATGTTGACGATTCTGAGGCAGGTCCGGCGGATCGACAGGCTGGAATAGGTGCCGTGAGATTCATTGCCGCGACCCATGGTCCGGTTGCCCGTCAACATGATGCGAGCCGGGCGCTGGCGCTGGAAGGTATTCAGCCCGGCGCGCGACAGGAGCCTCCTGTCTTCATCGTCGATCGCTTTAGTGGCATCGAACCTGCGATTGAGCCCGATCTTCGCGTCTTCCAGTGATACCCAGGTACCGACTTCACGATCGAGACGACACAGCATTCCGGCAATGGCCCCGCCAGCGGTCTGCTCGGCGCGTGTCTTCTTGTCGACGATTCGGGGAAAATAACCAATCAGATTCGGGCTCGCGTAGCCCAATCGACGCATGCCCTGCACGGCGTCGTCTGCCGAACTCCAGTCGCTAAACGGATCGCAGATCAGCATCGCTCCGCGCTCGCGGCAATAGAGCTCAGCGGCATGGATCGCCGTGGGTCCGATATCGGTATTGCCGGCGCCGGGCGCGAGATAGACGAGGTCGATGTGCTCGACGGCGTTCAGCGCGAACAGCCCGGTTCCGTCCTGCCGGGAGCCGACAATGTCGTAAACCGTCAATTCGGCGCCATCGTTTCCTCGCTGTACGGCGTCGATATAGTCTGCCCCGGTTAGCTCGGGACGGTGATGCGGATAAGGCTGCTCGACTCGCGCCATGGAGGAGTCCTCCAGCTCGAGCCCAACGAAACGTTCCGATGTTTCATCGAAACTGACGCCGCTGTGCAATTCCTGGTCGATAACGCGACCGTTCTCGGGATCGATACGCTGCAACGTCAGGTTGAAAAGGTCTTCAGAATCGACCTGGTCGTAATCGACCGCGGCTCGCAGCTGCTCCACGGAACCCGGTTCGACCGCCCTTAGCACCAGTGCCGTTCCTACGGCCGGAATAACCAGCATCGAACCCTTCGCTCCGTTGGTAACGCGGACGACGTAGAGTTGGCCGCCGCCATGTTCAAAGAATTGCTGAACCGCAGCGGATAAACCCGAGCGATTCCAGGGTTCGCCGAAACGACGATGAAACTCGGCGTAGCTCTTGAGCAACACGGGCGTATTGATTGGCCCACGAAGCGCGCGGCCGACGAAAGCCGCGACCGTCTCCGCGGAGACGTCGATCGGCTGGTCCATCGCTGAAATCTCAGTGACCGTTATCCCGTGGTCAGCTGCGTCTGACAAGCATTTCTCCGTGTCGAAGCGTCGGTCTTGACGCAGTGTATCGCGAGCGTGCCAGCAGCGGTACATCGGTATTTGCTGGTTGAGAAAGCAAGCCGTGAGCTGTCGGCTGTTATTGCTCAGTACCAGTCGTTTAAGAGATGGCTCAATGGAAGTAATCAGAGTCTGCTTTCGGCCAGAACCAGCCGTTCAGTCGTCGTGTGCAGGTTCCTTTAATGGACGTTTCCAAGCTGCTGTAGCTCGGAGTATTTCCAGTACGAAAGTAGAAATTCCGTAAACACTGAAGACGCCTACGTAGAACGGATAGTCCGCGGCCCGCCAAACCAAACTACTCGCCAAGTAGTAGAGATCAAATAGCTCCCCGTACTGAGCAAGCTCCATCAACGTAGGTAACGGCCATACAGAAACCACACAAACAAGGGCGACTGTGCGATTGAAGTCGATCGCCAGCGCCGCACCAAAGACGAACAAAGTAGTCGTTGCGCCCACCAAGAATGACTCGTGTGCGTACACGTAGCGTACCCAATTGGCATCCATACCGAGTGACCAATCGAATAGCTGAGGGATCGGGCTAAGAGAGTAGCCGAGGATCGTCCCTGCAATAGCCGCCCCATACAGGATCAGGATTTTCGTTTTTAGCGAGATTGCGAATGTCTCTCTGGCGAAAGCTCGGAAAGGACTAATAGAACTCGGCCTCTTTTCGACCGACAGCTTTGGGTCAGAAGCAGAAATTATAGCTGGATCCTCGCGACCGTCGCGTTCCGGCCATTAGCTGTCATCCAGGCTCTGGATCGAGAACTCCAGTCTGCCAATTCTTCCGCATGGATCGGAAGGCTTCATATAGTCGAACGTAACGAATGTGTTTCTCGCCTCCCCAGTATCGACCAACGCAATTACAGTTATTCGGTCCGGATCTTGCTGTTTCGAAAACTGTCGCATGTAGGCGTCTAGAACCGGACTACCTCCGCGACGGAGAGTCAACCTCGCTTCAGCCAAAACCAGTGACTCGTACTTCCGGCTTACTGTGATCAGGAACTCGTCGAGTCCTAGATCCCGACTTCGCTCGACGCTTAGAGAAACATCGTCTTTCGAAACCGCGTCTATCACTCTTTCGTTACAAGCAACCGTAAGAGGCGACGGAGGGTCGATGCTAGCGATCGCCAACCCGAGGACTACACCTGTGAATACTAGCCAGTTCACCGAATTTCAGCGTCCGCTTTGGGTCAACAGCCGCCAGTCTACCTCAAAATCCCTGGCCGGCTGGTTCCGGCCACAAGCGGTCAATCACGCAACTCTTGTTGTCATCGAAGTTGCCCGATGGAGTCGTTGCCAGAGAATCACGCCAGCGATCCCGATAAAGGGCGACGTTATCAGCCCCGGGAAGTAGCCACCTGATGCAATTGCCATCATCGGGTGGGCGACACCATTCAGTACCCCCGCGATAGCTAGAAACCAAGCAGCGAAGAATGCCAATCTTCGGCCGATTCGCAGAGACGGCACAGACGCGATCCAGAAGCCTATCCATACCAGATTGAAAGCAACGAAAAATGACATCGGCATCGGGTCCAAACCAAGTAAGGCCGGAAATCGGATGTGAAAACCGGTGACCCATTCCTCCGCAAAGTGAACGCTCTGAATTGCTGTCGCAATGCCCAAAAACGTCGACGCGGCGTTTCGTTCTTTTGCCGCTTCCATCGGCGATGATCGATTTTGTGAAAGTCGCACTGCGACGATGGCTACCAAGCCCAGAACGACGACACTTGGTACTATGCTCAACATGAGCCAGCTATAGGGGTCCGCAACGAGTCAGAGGCTGACATTGTAACCCGGATGATCTGGCCGGCATGTTACGGACAAAAGGAGCCGTCGAAAAAGCCCTAACTGCAATCATAGTTGCAATGCACAGCCCGGCAATGCCTGCACCTGAACAAGTATATTGCCGGATCACCTTTTGGAACGTAGTTCTTCAGTACGTCATCGAAACCCTTGAGAGACCAACCCATCTCGTTGGCGATTCTCATCCGATCATCCGTGCCGAGTGCCACCAGTTCCTTGGCGTCCGCGTCCCCGTGAAATTCGCAAGCGTCTTCACAGCACGCGATCCAATCTTCCTGTTGCCAGGATTCATATCCCGGAGTGTGATGGCAGACTTCGTCTATGATTTCCTGAGATATCTTGGCTTTCGACAGTGGCCACGAGTCGACGAAGCTTGCACCAAACATCGAACTTGCTGCGCCATCGGCAATACACCATGGACACACGATTTCAAGCCCCGCTTGGCCATAAGGGCTGGTGTAGTAAACATATCCCCGCATATATCCACAGCATTGACACGCCTCGTCGCTTGGAACAACCGATCCTGTGGCTAACGGGTCCGGATGGTACTTGAACTTGGGTAAGTCGATCACAATTGAGTCAGTTCCAGCACGTCGTCGGTGTTGATATCGAATGGCCGCTACGGGTTAACTCCGGCCAGTCTATCCCACTCCTCCTGAATGTCAGCAATCGGGCTGCAAGCAGACGTCAAAGAATCTCCAGCTCGGGAGAATCCTTGCTTAGCTTGTTTGGACCATCCGCGAGATAAAGCGTATCGCCCAGCTGTTCGAATGCCCCGGGGAGTACCGGTTGAAAGCCGACTTTGGCAACCGCCAGCTTGTTCTTTATGTGCCTGTGAATCCGGCCGGAGACACGGCGCATGTATTTCCAATCGGTGCGGGCAAGCAGCCAGTTCGGATACAGCGATCGCTGTCTCGCTCCTGCTTCATTCCAGTGCGAAAAAGTCGAGGTAACGATGGCCTGACTGCGGGGTTTGGCGGGACCTCCCTGCACGATCTGGAACATCGCCGGTGCGTTGATCTCCGATCGCTTTTGACCGGTTTTCTTAAGCTTGAACGTTCGAACTTTCGGCTCGGTCCCCACGCCTCTAGGGATCATTCGGAGGAAGTAACGTCCATGATTGACCTCAAGGACGCCTGAGGTCTGGAGCTCTGCGAGGCTTGAGAACTCACGCAGCCGATGCGCAGGGCGTGAATAGGCTTCGAAAACGCGACAGTCCGTTTGCTCGAAAATGAAATCGAGGACTAACTCGATGTCGCTCGTGACGGCGAAGAAATTGAGCTGGGCCAAGAGTGAGCCTTTGTCGAAACAACAATTCGCTTCGGTCGAAGTTACGCTATCGGATGTGCGCAGGCCAGTGACTCTGTTTCCGGTATAGACTGTCGGCATGCCCAATACGATCGAGCAACGATATCCGGGGATTGCGAAGCATCTTCCGCGCATCGAACTCTGCGAGCGACCGACGCCGGTCGAGGTGAACGAGATTGTCATCGACGGTGCGCGCATTTCGGTTGCCGTCAAGCGCGACGACCTGACGTCGCCGATCTACGGGGGCAACAAAGTCCGGAAGCTCGAGTACCTGCTCCACCGCGCGAAGGATCGTGGCGCTTCGCGGGTCGCGACATTCGGCGCCATTGCTTCGAATCATGCGACGGCAACATCGATTTTCTCGCAACGAGAAGGATTTGAATGCACCTGTTTCCTGTCGCACCAGACTCGCACACCAGCGGCTGGTCGGGCGCTGCATATGCACAGGCAACTTGGCACCAGGCTCGTCGAGTATGGGGGTAGCCGCCAGAAGCGGATAGAGACGCTACGGCAGGCGCTGCCCGGTCAGAAGACCTGGGTCGTGCCGCTGGGTGGAACATGCTGGCTCGGGGTCGTCGGCGTTGTCGACGCTGGACTCGAACTCGCTGCGCAGATCGAGAACGGTGAGCTGCCGCAACCCGCTGATCTCTATGTGGCCATGGGCACAATGGGAACCGTCGCAGGCATCGCGATCGGCCTCGCGCTCGCGGAGCTACCGACGCGGGTCCACGCCGTACGGGTCACCGATGAGTGGGTCGCCAGCCCGGTCATCTTGAGGCAACTCGTCCACAAGACGGCAACGCTGTTGCATCGTATGGACACGCGGATTCCGGCAGACCTCGCCGACCGGGTGAACATCAGCTACCGACCGGAGTTCTTCGGGCCGGGCTATGCGAGGCTGACACCGGAGTCAGAACGGGCAGTCGCGATCGCCGATGAACAGCTGGGGCTCAAGCTCGAGAACACGTATACCGGCAAAGCCTTCGCAGCGCTGCTCGCGGATGGTCGCTCCGATGTGCAGACGATGTTCTGGAACACGTACAACTCGACGCCGCTGCCGGTGGATACCCTGAGACCCGACGATGTGTCGGGCATTCCGGAAGCGTTTCTTTCTTATTTTGACTGAAGCCTATTTCGACGGAGGCTTGTCGGCAGGCGTTTTCTTGTCGGTCAGTTCCGATGCGCGAGCAGCCTGCTCGTCTTCGGCAACCTCTGCCTCACGCTTCTTGCGCGCGATCTCCTCGAGCATCAGGTCAAGCCATTCCGACACGGTATTGCCTCTGGATAAACGTCAGGTGGCCAGAATTACTCTGGCGCTATGCAATTGGGAACATCGCCTGCCGTCTGTGCGTCGTTGTACAGCGGCAGCGTCACGCTGAACTGACCGACGAGCTGGTCGATACGCCGCTCGCTGGATGGGTGCGTTGACAGGAACTCAGCAGGCGCCTTGCCCGCCTCGGCATTCATGTTCTGCCACAGTGGCACGCTCTGGCGAGGATCGAAGCCGGCCTTCGCCATGTATTTGAGCCCGATGACGTCCGCCTCACTCTCCTGCGCGCGTGAGAACGGCAGCATGATGCCGAGCGCCTCGCCGGCCTTCAGCGCTTCATAGGCCGTGTAGGTCGCGCCCTGGTTGCCGCCACCGAGCAGGACGGCTGCAACCTGGACACCGACCTCGGAGAATGACCCCCGCGATGCGCGTTCGTTCGAATGCCGCGCCGTCACGTGCGCGATCTCGTGGCCGATGACGGCTGCGAGCTGGTGCTGGTTCCGCGCCGCCTTCAGGATGCCCTTCATGACGCCGATCTTTCCACCTGGCATCGCGAAAGCATTGACCGCGTCGACATCGAAGATGGCCATCTCCCACTCCATCTGGGAGTGCGGCTCGTCGAGCGCCAGGACGATGTGGTTGGCCACGCAGGCAATGTAGTCGATCGTCGCCTGGTCGGTCATTAGCGGCATCGATGCTTTCATTTCCGCGAATTGCTTGGCCGCCAGCGCCTCGAGCTCGTCATCGGACTTCAGGATGACCTGGCTGCGCCCGGTCGGTGACGTGGCGCAAGCAGTAAGAACGACCAGTCCGGCCACCAGGGCAATGAGGTTTCGAAGGCGAATCATAAGCATCAGCAATCCTTTGTCTGTTTGCGCATTATAGCGCCAGATACAGGTTTCGACTGCCTGCGCGAGCCCAGGTTCCTCGCCCTACCTCGGCAGGCGCGATTCGAACTGTTCCCGCCAGCGGCTGGACGCAAGCCGTTCGAGCGCGCCGTCGACGCTGTGCATCAGGCGTTTCTGCAGCGGCTGCTTGATCTTGAACGTCACCTGGTAGATGTCCCGGTCCGCGGCAATGCTGCTCAGGAGCTCATCGCTGGTCTTGATCTCATCGGCGAGCCCGAGTTCGAGCGCCCGGGTACCGTACCAATGCTCCCCGGTCGCGACCTTGTCGAGATCGAGATCACTGCGGTACGTGGAGACGGCATCCTTGAACAGCAAGTGCACATCCTCGAGCTCTTCACGCAATTTGGCGCGATCTTCGTCCGTGTTCTTGCCGAACATCGTCACGGTGCGTTTGTACTCACCGGCGGTGATCTGCTCAAAGTCGACGCCGTGACTGTCGAGCAGGCGATTGAAGTTGGGAATCTGCGCTAGCACGCCGATGGATCCGAGGATTGCAAACGGTGCCGCATAGATCCGGTCGGCAACACAAGCCATCAGGTATCCGCCGCTGGCGGCCACCTTGTCGACGCAGACTTTCAGCGGGATGCCGCGATCGCGAATCCGGACAAGCTGCGAGGCGGCAAGGCCGTGTTCGTGGACGACGCCACCATGATTGTCGAGACGGACGATGACTTCGTCATTCTCATTCGCGATTTCCAGGAGCGCGGTGATTTCCTGCCGCAGCGCGTCGACACCACTGGCCTTCAGGTCACCCTTGAAGTCGAGGACGAAGCTGCGGGGTTTACCTTCACGGCCCTCGGCCTCCTTCTCCTGCTTCTTGCGCTCCTTGTGTGCCGTCTTCAACTCGGCCTTGCCGAGCACGGCGCGATTCAGCATGTCCGCCAGGTGTCGATATTTCTTGTTCAGGTTCTCGATGACGAGTTCATCCGCGCCCTGTCGCTTGTTCGCGGCAGCCGCAGTGCCGATGACGACGACGATCGCCGCGACAATCGTAATCGCCTTCAGCAGGAACAGGCCGTAGTCGGCCAGGAATTCAGCCATAGTATCCGCCCCGCGAAATCAGACTGCAGCCAGCCCGACGTTGTTCTTCTCGAGCACCTGTTCGGCACGATAGCTAGAGCGCACCATCGGCCCGGCGACGACCTCGACAAAGCCCTTCTCGAGACCTTCGTTACGAAGCGCATCAAACTCATCGGGAGTCACGAAACGCTCGACCGGCAGGTGGTTGGGTGTCGGCCGCAGGTACTGACCGAGCGTCAGGATATCGACGCCGGCCGCACGCAGGTCGTCCATCGTCTTGACGACCTCGTTGTCTTTCTCGCCGAGGCCGAGCATCAGGCTGGTCTTTGTCAGGACATCGGGCCTGAATTTCTTCGCATGCGCGAGGACATCGATCGTCTGCCGGTAGCTCGCGCGTGGGTCCCTGACCGGGTGGGTCAGCCGTTCCACCGTCTCGACGTTTTGGGCAAACACCTCGAGCCCGGAGTCCACGACGCACTCGACGTGGGCTTCGACGCCGTTAAAGTCAGGCGTCAGTGCCTCGACCGCGGTCTCGGGATTCAGATTCTTGATTTCCCTGACGCAGGCTGCGTAATGCGCCGCCCCACCGTCGGCCAGGTCGTCCCTGTCGACAGAGGTGATAACGACGTATTTCAGGCCCATCAGCTGGACCGCCTTGCCCGTGTTCAGCGGTTCCTCGGGATCCAGCCAGCCTTTCGGGTTACCCGTGTCGACGGCGCAGAATCGGCAAGCCCGGGTGCATACGGAACCCATGACCATGATCGTCGCCGTGCCGGCATTCCAGCATTCGCCGATGTTCGGGCACATCGACTCTTCGCAGACCGTGCTGAGGCGATGCTCGTGAACGATGTTCCTTGTCGAGGAGAAACCTTTGCCGGACGGCATCTTGGCGCGCAGCCACAAGGGTTTGTTTCCCCGGGGCGCGGGCTCGTTGCCACGTCGCTGCTTCACGCCGTTCTTGATGGCGGAGAAGCCAGCGTCGGTCGTGTACTTGGCACCGCTCTGGACAATCGGGATGCCGCGGAATTCCTGCTCGGGTTTGCTCATTTAAGGTCTGAAATCCTGACTCGGCCGGATATGGTCTCACAAATCAATCAGCGGCTCGACTCGCCGCAGAGCCTTTTACGTGCGGTCAATGCCTCCAGTATCAATAGCTGAGAGGGAAAAAATCCCGGCGTACTCACGAGGGCACAGTGATACAGGCTAGTCAAAAAAATCCCGGCGTACTCACGAGGGCAAAGTTTTGGGGCCCTGGAAAAAAACACCGTACTAACGAGCGCGGGGAGTTCCGGACTGCGCGGTACTCAAAAGTTGGCCGTACTAACGAGGGCACGGCAATCCGGGCTGGCAAAAAAAATCCCGGCAGTAGCCGGGAGAGTCAGGGGGAATCCAGAGCAGATCAAATTCGATCTGTGGTCTGTACGCCAGAAGAATTAATGCAGTCGCGACCAGCTGACGAGCTTTACTGCGCTGCGCTGCAGGTCGAAATTCCTAGCGAGTACCGCCTCGATGTCCTTGCTGTCCGACTGCTTGTCCATCGGCTGGCTGAGTTCGACGACGCCGCTGAACTCGTTACCGCCGTGATACTGGGCGTCAGTCAGAATGAACTGTGTGTAGTACTTCGCAGACATGTTCCACAGCCTACCGAGAGTCCCGGAGCCCGACTGTGAGGCATCGCACAAAACGGAGATCGGACATAATCCGCGGCACGAAAACGGAAATATTGATCTTTCGGATGTAACTGCTGGTCAAACCTGAAAAAGTTTGAGCGAAGTCCGGAAATTCACGGAATTTTCCGATATTCGTGTGTTGTGTTAAATAAACCGGCAGAAAAGCGCACAATGCGCCATCTGGCGGTCGATCCAGGATCTGACCGCTTCCGCTGCCCGTACCCAGGAACTGATTGAAATGTCTGACTTTCTTCGCCGCGTTACCACCACGCTTGTCTTTATCGGCCTTTCGGGCGCTGTCTACGCACAACAAGAACTGCGCTCGACCTTCTTTAAGGAGGCAGACGCCGCCCGCGCCGCCGCCGAAGCCGCCAATGCCTCGTTGCTGGCCCCTCGCAGCTGGTCTCGTGGCGTACGGGAGTACGAGCAGGCGGAGCAGGCGCTTAATCGAGGTCGCAGCATCGAGAGCGTTCGCTCGAATGCCGCCGACGCCGCTGGCTACTTCAATACGGCCGCCGAGGCCGCCACGCTGGCGACGACCGCGCTGGCGCAGGTTCTCAAGAGCCGCCAGGACGCGGCCAACGCGCTGGCGCCGAAACTCGCGCCGGATATCTGGGAGCGTGCGCAAAGAAGTTTCGGCGATGCCATCCGTCTCCTGGAACGGGGAGACCTGAAGGGAGCGCAGCGAGAAGACATCGAAGCAACGACGCTGTACCGGGATGCTGAACTCGTCGCGATAAAGTCGCAGTACCTGAGCGAGACGCGACGCCTGCTGTCCGATGCCGACCGCGCGCGAGTCGGCCGTTACGCGCCGATCACGCTCGCCAAGGCGAAGGAGCTGCTGGCAAATGCCGAGAAAGAACTCAACGAGAATCGCTACGACACGGATTTGCCGCGCAACCTCGCGAAGCAGGCGAACTACGAAGCCAAGCACGCGATCTATCTCTCGGAGATTGCACGCAAGATCAGGGACAAGTCACTGACGCCGGAACAGCTGGTCTTGAGCTGGGAAGCGTCTCTGCGCTCGATCTCGGATGCGGCCGACATCCTGCCAAACATGGTTGACGGTCCGGACCGCCTCGCTGGCGAGCTGGTCAGTCACATCGAATCGCAACAGGACGCTATCCAGCGCCTCGAGCAGGAACAGGGCGAAAACGCGATCCGAATCGCCGATATGGAAGATGAGCTGAGGGCGCTCGACGAGCGGCTCGGCGGCGCTACGGCCGAGCGCGCGGCATTGGTCCAGCGTCTCGAAGCCCAGGCGCGCGTCAAGGAGCAGTTCGAGCGCGTCGAGAAGATGTTCTCGGACAGCGAGGCTCGCGTCTTCCGTCAGGGCAATACGGTCATCCTGCGTCTCGTCGGCCTCAACTTCGCCAGCGGCGACTCGAAGATCCGGCCTGAGAGCTTCGACCTGCTGGCCAAGGTTGAGAAAGCCATTGACGTCTTCCCGCGCAGCGAGCTGATCATCGAAGGCCACACGGACGCCTACGGCGGTGATGACTTCAACCAGCAGCTGTCACAGGACAGGGCCGAGTCGGTCAAGCAGTACATGATCAACGCGATGCGCATCCAGGACTTCCGGCTCATTGCGACCGGCTACGGTGAAACGCGACCGCTGGCCAGCAATGAAACCGAGTCCGGCCGCACGAAGAACCGGCGTATCGACATCGTTATCAAGCCGAACCTCGAAGCGACCAGCTAGTAGCCCGACGTTCGCACCGATTGCGCGGGCTCTCGCTAGCCCATTGTCTGCACAAGACCTTTTCCTCAATCGGAAATACACTCGGGTATTCCGCTCAATCGGAAAAGCCCTTGTGCGGACAACGGTCTGACCGATCTTACCCACGAATCGGTGCGAGCGTCGGGCTCGACTATCTCACCGATTTCGTGGTCTGGACGTTCACGGCCGATCGCCACCACGCAGCGACAAACTTCGCCGTGACCGGGTTCGCCAGGTAACCGTATTCGGCGTGGACGTTCAGCGTTCCGTCTAGCCGGAACCAGTTCAAGATCTCCTCATCGTCGAAAGTCTCGACGAGATCCAGCGTGCGCATCTGGCCGAAGTCATTGCTTAGTTTTGGGTCGACCGACGTCAGGTCGCCGCGCGCCGACAGGTTCTTCCAGTTGACGATATTCGACGGATACCGGGCGTGCCCCACCCTGCCATGACCCAGCAGATGCCGTTGGATGAAGCGTTGCCCGAGCGGGCTGCCCATCGTCAACAAAGTATCGAGCCGCACGTGGTCGTTGTCTTCATGCGACATTTGCCACAGCGTGTCGAATGCAATCACCGAACCCATGCTGTGCGCGATCAATAGTGTGGGCCGCCCGGATTGAGCGGCGGCGCGCAACGGAAGTTTCAGCATCTCACGCACATGTTGCGCGATTCCGTTAGCGTCCTTGGCGTAGCGCCTGAGATCGCGGATGTGCATCTCGACACGCTCGTCGGCCAGGTAGGGAATCAGGAAGGGGAAAAAGTCACCGAGCAGGTAGAACCACCGAAGCAATCGGCGAGTAAACGCACTCGCTTCGTCGACGGCGCTGTCGGGCGCCTCGGCATGTTCGAGCATCGCATCGATGGACGGTTGATCCAGTGCGATATCCCGGTGCTCGCCGTAGAAGTCGTAGGTCCAGCTGACCAGGTCAAAGGCCTGGTGATCCGCGTCGATGCGCTCCGCGACATCCGGGGCATGCGCCGTGAGTCCATGCATCAACGACCGATACAGGGCATCCCGGTGCATTGCGGGTTCGGGCTTGGGCAGCAGACCGGGAATGTAGATGATCAGCGGCGACGTCATGAACGCTCCCAGTGGGCCAGGAGTTCATCCAGCTCCTCCAGGTTCGCGACCGTCGCGTCGGGCGCGGACAGGTCTTCGGGATAGCCGGCACCGTTGCGATTAACCCAGACCGACTTCAGGCCTGCCTGCTTGGCTCCATGCACATCGTGCTCCGGGTGGTCGCCGACGTGCAGCGTCGCCTCGGCCGTATGCCCACCGGCGAGCAGTGCAGCTTCGAACATGGACGCGTGCGGTTTGGCGCGGCCGACGTCCCTGGCTGCGACACAGCCGGCGAACCATTGATCGATGCCCACCTGGTCTAGCCGGGCATTGCCGTTCGTCACAGCAACCAGGGTGTAGCGACGCGATAACGATTCCAGGCTGCCGGTGACCTCGGGAAACAGTTCGACGTTATTGCGCTCGATGTCGAATGCCCGGAAGGCGTCTGCGACGAACGCGTCGCCTACGCCGGCCGCCCGACCCATGCGCCGCAGAACTTCGCAGCGAATGAAGGTCAGATCGTGCAGCATGTCAGCATGATCGTTGATGACCTCGCGCCGGATTCCCGACACCCGCTCGGGCGGATGCGAGTCGATCACTTCCGGCACATTGTCAGACAACCACTGGCGCAGCGCGGCCTCGGCACGACGAATGACGGGCGCGATGTCCCACAGCGTGTCGTCCAGATCGATGGTGATTGCCCGAATGCCTTGCACGTCTTGCTCGCAGCCTTGCTATGACCGAACATTGTCGCCACATTGACTCATTAAATCGACCCGCGCGCCGTGACGTCGCGCGCATTCGCGAGAGGACAACATGAAATACCTTCACACCATGGTCCGCGTTACGGATATCGACGCGTCGCTGGACTTCTATTGCGACAAGTTGGGCCTCGTCGAACTGAAGCGATACGACAGCGAAAAGGGTCGCTTCACGCTGGTCTTCCTTGCTGCCCCGGGCGACGAGGCTGCGCAGGTCGAGCTGACCTATAACTGGGATCCCGAGGAGTACGGGGAAGGTCGCAACTTCGGGCACCTCGCTTATCGCGTCGACAACATCTACGAGACCTGCCAGCGCCTCCTGGACGGGGGCGTCACAATCAATCGTCCCCCTCGCGACGGGCACATGGCCTTCGTCCGTTCGCCGGACAATATCTCGATCGAATTGTTGCAGGCCGGCGACGCGCTGCCGCCGCAGGAGCCGTGGGCATCGATGGAGAACAGCGGCCGCTGGTAGGCCGGCCGACCCAGCGTCAGGTCTGGGGCATCAGCGGCGGAAGTGTATCGGCACCGGCCTCCTTGCCAGCCTCGGGCAGCAACGAGAATGACCGGATCGCCTTGGCTATCGCGTCTCCGTCCCATGCCGGTTCGCCGGGTCCGTAGCTGCTGCGAGACAGCAGCTTCAACTCATCCGCCAGTGGCGACGACACACGCCCGGCGAGCTCACCGATACTGCGCGGCGGCCGGTCCGGCCACTGCAGTGCGGCCCATTCAATCATCGCTGTTCTCAGTCCGGAGGCGTCGCCTGCCAGCGCGGCTTTGCGCGCCTGCTTCAACAACCTGGCCTGCTGCTTGTAAACCGGGAGTTGCGGCGGCTCGCGTTCTTCGCGACTCGGCCTCGACGACCACCACCAGGCGATGAGCGTCAGCACCCAGAGTGCGCCGAGCAGTTCAGCGGTGCGGCGCCAGAACGGCGACTGCACGGCGACGACCGCCGCCGCATCCGATTCGGGCGTCACGGCAACCTCCGCCGGCGGTGCGACCAGCACGTCCGGCGGCAGTATGCTGACATCGCGTTCGGGCAACCTGGCGACCTGCCACTCGTTGGTCTCGACGTTATACCAGGGCAGTTCGAGTCCCGGCAGTCGAACGTCACCGCCGGTGACGGCGATGATCGCGTACTGTTCCTTGCGTATGCCTCGAATGCCGTCAGTCTCACTGCGGCGATTCAGCTCCGGCTGATCGGGGTAGACGTTGACGCCCGCCGCGCTCGGCGGTTCGATGACCGGAATCTGGGTCTCGAGCTGACCCAGTGCGCTAATCGTCACGTTGCGCGTCACAGGCTCGCCGGCCACCAGTTGTTCAATATCCTCAGACCACTCCTCCGACAACGTGACATCCCTCGCGGGTAGCCAGGCGGCGCCCTGGAATTCGGCAGGCGCGGGCGGAATAGGCTTGACGTCAACGGTTTGTGACTCGGACGTAAAGACCTTGCGTCCCGTGATGCGGCCGTCGCGTAGCACGCGCGCTTCGAATCGTGCCGGCGAAATCTCTATCTGTCCGCTTTCCTGCGGAAAGACCGCATACACGCGCTCGTTGACCGCGTAGGCCTTGCCGCCGAGGATCGACTCGTAGTTGCGCTCGTCGCCGGCGACTTCAATCACCACCTCGGCGCCGGTGAAGATCGGCTCCCTCAGCGTTGGCTGCCGCGTTGCTACAGCTCTGTAGACTTTGATCCGGTATAGCACCTGCGCCTGCACGTAGGTCTCCGTCGTATCGACTTCGGTCGTGATGAAGACGTCTGCTTCACCTGGTGGCTCATAGGTCGGTTCAATGACCCGGATCGACTGCGGCTGGCTCAGTTCGCCGTCTACGCTGATCGGCGGAATTGTAAGGTCACCGGCGCGTCTGGCCATCATGCTGTAAGACCAGCTTCGGCTGCGCTTGATCTGGCCGTTGACGATCGTCGTGTTGGACAGGTCGCGACGCTGGCCGATGATGAAGTCCACCTCCAGCGCGCTGATATCGGGGTCCGATGTCGTATTCGAATCGACAGATATCTCCAGCGTGAACGACTCGTTCAGTTCGACGCGGTTGCGATCGACGGTCACAACCACTTCAGCCTGCGCTGTAGCGCCAAACAACATCAATACGATCAAACGCCTCACCACGGTTGCACCTCGTTGTCCGGCCGTACAGAACGAAATTGCCAAATCACCACGGCTGTACCTCATTGTTGGGCCGCCCTGGACGGAAGTGTCCCATCATCAGATCTGCACCTTTTCATTAGAACGCAGGGAACGAAAATACCCAATCACCACGGCTGCACCTCATTGTCGGGCCACAAATTGTTCCCGTCCTGATCCTGTCCCTCGCGCTGATACTGATAGCGGAACTTCCGCCGCAGCAAGCCGCCAGGGTCGTTCGGGATTCTACGCAGCCATTGCTCCATCGCCTGCTCCTGCTCCTGCGCGTATCGAAGCTTAGTCAGCTCAGCCTCCGACAGTTGCTGTTCGGACTGCTGCTGCTCTTCGGCGGCCCGCTGCAGCTCCTCCTGCAACGCCTCCAGGTCTTCCTCGTTCGGGTCCTGCTGCTCGGCATCGGAGTTCTGCGACTCACCGTCGGACTGACCGTCTGACTGCTCGCCTTCCTGCTCGCTCTGTTGGGAATTCTCGCTGTCCGATTCTTCGCCGTCGCCTTCGCCCTGCTCGGACTGTTGTTGCTCCTGTTGCTCCTGCTGGCTCATCAACTCCTGCACCAGGTCGCGGTTGTAGGCGGCGTCCTCGTCAGCCGGGTCCATTTCCAGTACCTGCTCGTAGGCATCCAGCGCGGATTCGAATTCGCCGAGCTTTGCCATTGAGTTCCCCAGGTTGTAGAGATTGCGCGCATCGCCAGACTCGGCGAAGCGGGCGGCTGCCTCTTTGAAGTCGCCATTGCGATACAGCGCGACGTTTTGCCAATCCGGGTCCTCGAATAGCTCAGCTGCTCGCTCCGGATCGCCATCAGCTAACGCAGCACGACCCTTTTGATCGTTGTTCTGGAACAACGCCTTGAAATCATCAAATACCGAGGCTTGCGCAGGCATGACTGGAAGTACGAACACGAGCAACAGCAGAACCCAGCCGCGCCTGAACGCAAGGGCCGCGAGCGGCAGTATCAACAGTACGAGCCACGGACCTTCCTCGCGCCACTGGTCTGTCGACAATGACTCATCCGCGGCACTGCCCTCAGCACCCACATCGCCGGTGACTTCGCCCGACAACAGGTAGTCCAGGTCCTGGCTATCCGCAGACAGCGTCGCGTACCGGCCGCCACCCGCGCTTGCCAGCTTGCGCAGGTCAGATTCCTCGAGCCTGGGCACGGCGATATTGCCCGAACCATCAGTGACGAAACCGCCGTTCTGCCGTGGTATCGGCGCGCCTTCGCGAGTTCCGACACCGAGAATCGACAGGGTATATCCGGACTCTAGCAGCTCCCTTGCGTAACGCTCTGCGGCCGGCGATGTGCCGCCGTCGGTGATCAATAGTACCTCGCCATACGACACGCCGGCCTGTTCCAGCAATCGCTGCCCCTTTTCGATGGCAGCCACCGGGTAGCTGCCGCGACTGGGCATGATGTCGGTGCCAAGACTGTTGACGAGTGCGGCGATCGTGTCAGTGTCGTCCGTCAGCGGCGTTACCGTGAAGGCATTGGCCGAATAGACAACCAAGGCAGTCTGGCCCGTTGCACGGCGTTCGAGCAGGTCGAGGATCTTCAGCCTCGACCGCAGAAGTCGACTGGGCGCGACGTCCTGTGCATCCATCGACCGGGACAGGTCCAGCGCTACGACCATGGCCTGGTCGGACCGGTACACCGGTTGCTGCACGCGCTCCCAGGTAGGTCCGGCGAGCGCGACGAAAGCGAGTGACCCGGTGATTCCCAGCAACCACCACGGCAGGGACGACGACTGGTGCTGCGTGCCGGACAGGACGTGCGGTGCCAGGCGCTCGTCGATCACGTCCATCCAGCTGCCCGCCGCCAGGTGGCGCCGCGCGAGCAGGAAGGCGGTGACAATCACAACGGGGATGCCCCACAAGAGCTCCGGTCTGATGAAGTTCAGGTCAGACAGCATCGCGCGCAGCCTCCCGAATTCGACGCACTCGAAGCGAGCGCAGCAGGTTGGTCAGGCAGAGCAGGCCCGCCAACGCCATCGCGGCGCCCAGCGGCCAGAAATACAGGGATTTGACGGGCCGGAATCCGGCCTCCGGTTCTTCGACCGGCTCGAGCTCGTCGACCAGGCGATAGATGTCCTGCAGCGTCGCCGTATCGGTTGCCCGAAAATAGCGGCCACCGGTCAGCTCTGCTATCTGAGTCAGCGTTTCCTCGTCGAGGTCAGCCGACGGGTTGATACGTCGCCGACCGCCGATCAGCGAGTTCACCTCGAGCTGCTCCGCGCCGATGCCGATCGTGTAGATCCGCAAGCCGATCTGGCTGGCCAGTTCGGCAGCCTTTAGCGGCTGGACCTCTCCAGCCGTGTTGGCGCCATCGGTCAGCAACACGAGTACCTGCTCGCCGGCATCGGCCTGCTGGTCATAGACGCGCTTGACGGCCAGCGTGATGGCATCGCCGATAGCGGTCTTCTCGCCGGCCAGCCCGATAAACGCCTCCATCAAGAGGACGTTGACTGTCTCACGGTCCAGCGTCAGCGGAACCTGGAGGTAGGCGCGCTCGCCGAACAGGATCAGGCCAATGCGGTCGCCTTCACGACGACGAATAAAGTCGCTCGCGACAGCCTTGGTCGCTGTCAGTCGATCGACGCGCCGGTTGCGGAGTTCGAAGTCTTTCTGGTCCATGCTGCCCGACAGGTCGACCGCGAGCATCAGGTTGCGGCCGGATACGGGTACGTCGAGCTCATCGCCAATGCGCTCGGGCCGCGCCGCAGCGAGCACCAGCAGTATCCACGCCAGCACAGCCACCCATACGCGCCAGTTCAGGAACTGCTCAGCCTTGCTGCGTCCCCTGAGCATCGAGAACTGGGCGAGCGACGGGACGCGAAGGCCTGCCTCGTCGGTCACGTTGGACTCGGACATCAGCTTCCAGACAAAAAAAGGCAGCGGCAACGCCAGCAACGCCCATGGCCAGGCCAACGAGATCATCAGCTTACGCTCCGGATCGGCGTACGAATGCGCTGGCGCACAGCCCCGATCAACTCGTCGACGTTCACATCGCTGAAGTCGCCCTCTGGGTTGCGGTACGGCAAGCGACTGAGTTCGCTGCCGGACCCCTGCGTGAACAGCGGCTGGTCGAGGCCGGTATCGAGCCAGGCTTCCCAGTCGCGGCCGGTCAGGCCGGCGACATCCTTGCGAGGCGCATACGCGAGCATCGTGCGGCGCAGCAGTTCCGACAGCCTTGCGGCGAGCTTCACAATATTCTGATCCTGCGCATAGTCCGCCCGGGCCTGCTCGACCTGCTTGAGCGCAACGCGACGCGCGCTGTTCGCCGCGATATGGCGTAACGCAACGCGGAGCAAAACGAGTAGTAGCACGATGATGATCGCGATCACGCCCCACCAGCCCGGCGCCAGCGGCCACCACCCGATCTCGGCGGGCAGGTGCAAGTCTCTGATCGGGATCTGCGACGGATCCATCAATGCGTCCTCCGGCCCAACGCGGTCTGCAGCGCGGTCACGGGGTCGTCCTGGGTCGACAACGGCAGGAGGTGCACACCGTAACGCTGGCAAAACGCGTCCAATTCCTTCGTGCGGGCCTCGTAAGCCTGCTCGTAGTCGCGTCGCGCAGCGGGAGCGACGGTATCTATCGCCAGTTCGTCGTCGCCTTCCAGCAATCGATATCGGCCGGGCGGCGGCAGTTCCCGTTCGAGCGGGTCGCTGACGTTGACGGCGAGCACTTCATTGTGGCGAGCGATGCCGGAAATACAGGACTGCCCCTGTCGACTCAAGCCGATGAAGTCGCTGAAAATAACGACGAGGCTGCCCGGCCGGACGACTCGCCGCAATGCCGCCATCGCCGACGAGAGCGCCTGTTGTGGATCGCCGGACGGTTCTTCGGACGTTTTCCAGGCCGGGTGCTCGACCAGCTCGTGCAGGAAGTGCAGCGCGGCCTGGCGACCGAGTCGCGGTTTCAATTCACGGTGCACGTTGTCGCCGAAGATCAGGCCTCCCAGCCGGTCGCCACGATGATGCGCCGCCCAGGCGATCAGCGATGCGCCGCGACAGGCATTGACCGACTTGAAACAACCTCGTGTCGCAAAGTGCATCGACGATCGCAGATCGACAACCACGAATACCGGCCGCTCGCGTTCTTCGCGGAACAACTTGGTATACGCCTCGGTGCTCCGGGCCGTCACGCGCCAGTCGATGCTGCGCGGGTCGTCGCCCGGTTGGTAGGGCCGGGACTCGTCAAATTCCATGCCGCGGCCGCGGAAATGCGACACGTAGGCGCCGGTCTGCAGTGAGCTTACCCGCAATACGTCCAGCGCGATCGCGCGCGCAGGACCATTGAGCCGGATCAGCCCGCTCTGGCTGATGCTGACCGGTGATGCGTCCTCCGGCATGTGATCGAGCCGCGTCACTACGGTACTCCGACTCCGTCGAGGATGCGTTCGATAACGGAGTTGGCTTCCACGCCATCGGCCTCGGCCTCGAAGCTTAGGACAAGCCGGTGTCGTAGCACGTCGAAAGCGACAGCCTGGATGTCCTCGGGCCCGACGTAGTCACGGCCGGCCAGCCAGGCGTGAGCTCGCGCGGCACGGTCGATGCCGATGCTCGCACGCGGGCTGGCACCGTACTGGATCTGGCCCGCCAGCGTTTCGTCAATGCTGCCTGCGTTTCGCGTCGCGATGACGATATTGACGATGTAGGTCTCCAGCTCGTCCGCGAGATGCAGGTTCAGGATCTGCTGGCGGGCGTCCATAACGGAGTCGACGGACAGCAATTCCGGCGGCTGGAACGCATCTCGCTCCGACGACTTCGCCTCATCGCGATTCAGCACCAGGATCTTGCGTTCGTCTTCAGGCGTCGGGTAGCCAACTTGCACATGCAGAAGGAACCGGTCCAGCTGCGCCTCAGGCAGCGGGTACGTGCCTTCCTGCTCAATCGGGTTCTGCGTCGCCATGACGAGGAAGAGATCGTCCAGTGGATAGGATTTCTCACCTACGGTGATCTGCCGCTCCTCCATCGCCTCGAGCAGCGCCGACTGCACCTTGGCGGGCGCGCGGTTGATTTCGTCGGCCAGTATCAGGTTGTGAAACAATGGGCCTTTGCGAAACTCGAACGTACCTTCCTGCGGTCGGTAGATATCCGTGCCGGTCAGATCAGCCGGCAAAAGGTCCGGCGTGAACTGCAGGCGATGGAACTCGCCCTCGATACTCTCCGACAAGACCTTGATTGCGCGGGTCTTGGCCAACCCGGGCGCACCCTCGACCAGCAGGTGACCGTCACATAAGAGCGCAATCAGCATCCGGTTGATCAGGTGCGACTGGCCGACAATCAGACTGCTCGCATGCGCCTCGAGTTGTTGGAATTTTTCTACGACGCTCATTGGGTACTCCGTGTTGCAAGGGCGTGCCATTCTAGTGATGATGCGCCGACTGTCCAACTCGTCGCCGGATAGTGGCGCCAGCGGACCGTCGTTGCTGTACTCAGATCTCAACTGTGACCACGCGGAAGTCGATAGATTGCATCGAATTACCGGAAAATACCCGTTTCTTCGCCGCATAGGGCGTTTCCAGCCGATCTTGCTTGCCTCGCTCGCCTCGGGCTGCGGCGCAGCATCGGCGCCCGAGCCGGAGTCCGTCTCGCCGGAATCCGTCGAGGAGGTGGTTGTGGCGGGCTGCGTCGACGGCGGCCGGCTCGAGACGACACTGTATGGCGCTGTCGAAGGCGACATAAAGTGGCGCTCGTCGGACATGGCCTGCGAGGGCATGCCGCGGCCCGACGGCGAAGGGGCGCGCCTGCGGTTCTCCGGGCCGCACCCTGCCGGCACCGGACAGCTGGTCCTTATTGCCGCGATTCCGGACCTCGAGCGCGACAGCGACGGGAGCGAGCTGCCAACACGCCTGACCGTCATCGAAGAGGGCCAGGGGCGTTTCTTCACATCGCCCGACTTCGATATCTGCTGGGCCGACATTCAGCAGAACGAAGCCGCAGGCGAACACGGTGACTCCGTGGCCGGCCGGATTTACTGCATTACGCCGATTAACGAAGTAAATGGCAGTGCAACGATGAGCGTCAGCGATATCGTCTTCGCCGGACGCATTGACTGGAGTGCGTCTTGAGAAGGCTGCTGTTGCTCTTCCTGCTGTTTCCTTATGCCTCGGTGGCGGAGGAAGGCGCTTCGCTCGACGAGTATTTCGGCAAGACGAACGTCATCATCGTCGCAACGGCCCCGGCTTGCTACAACATCGTGGTCTACGTCGCCGCCAACTTTGACCAGCGCCGCCGCGGCCTGATGTTCGTGCGCGACCTGCCGAGCATGACCGGCATGCTCTTCATTTATGACAGCGACGATTACCTGTCGATGTGGATGAAGAACACATTCATTCCCTTGGACATGCTGTTCATCAGAAGCGACGGCACGATCGCCAATATCGAGACTGACACGGAGCCGCAGTCATTGAAGTCTGTCGCAGCCGTAGAGCCAGTCCGCTTCGTGCTCGAGCTCAATGCCGGCGAGACCGAAACGCTGGGTATCGATACGGACAGTTACCTGCTGCTCTGAGCCTTAAAGCACCGCGGCGATCGATGACGCGAGGTACTCCACGTTGCCTGCGGTAATGCCTGCGACATTGATACGGCTCGAGTTCACCATGTAGACGCCGTGCTCTTTCTTGAGCTTTTCAACCTGCTCGGCCGTGATGCCTAAGAAACAGAACATGCCCTTCGCGACGGCGAGATGTGAAAAATTATGGTCCGGGGCTTTGTCGCGCAAGGTATCGACCAGAAGCGTCCGCATATCGAAGATACGCTCGCGCATCTCGTCGACCTCTTCGACCCACTGCGCGCGCAGCGCCTCGTCGTGGAGAATGATCGAAACGACCGCGGCGCCGTGATCAGGCGGCATGGAGTACATGGTCCGCACGACATTGTTCGCCTGAGACTGCACGATGTCGCGCGTTTTCGAATTCGCTGTCAGGAAGGACAGCGCGCCGACGCGGTCGCGGTACAGGCCGAAGTTCTTCGAGCAGCTGTTGCAGACGATCATCTCCTCAACGCGCCCCGCCAGGTGACGAATCATGAAGGCGTCGGTGTCCAGGTCGCTGCCGAAGCCCTGGTAGGCCATGTCGATGAATGGCACCAGCTCGCGCTCCACAATGACGTCTGCGATGGCCCGCCACTGCTCCTCGGTAGGGTCGATGCCGGACGGGTTGTGGCAGCACGCGTGCAGCAACACCATGTCTCCCCTGGGCGCTTTGCTGAGTGCCTCGAGCATGTCGGCCTCGCGGAGCTTATGCGTGTTCGAGTCGTAGTAAGCGTGCATCTTCAGCTCGAGGCCTGCGCCGCCGAGCAGCGGGATGTGATTCGCCCAGGTGGGCTCACCGACCCAGACGGTGCTGCTGGCACCGCAGCGCTGGATCAGGCCAGCAGCGACGCGAAGCGAGCCCGAGCCGCCCGGTGTTTGCAGTGACGCCACGCGGTCGGCGTCCAGCGTATCCGCATAGGTCAGCTCGCTCATCGCAACATTGAAGTCCTGCGCACCCGCCGAGCCGATGTAGGCCTTGGACGACTGGCCCTTCAACAAGCGCTTCTCGGCCTCCTTGACCGCCTCGAGCACCGGCGTTTCTCCGGTGGCCGTCTTGAATACGCCGACGCCCAGGTCGATCTTTTCGGGGCGCGGGTCGTTCTTGTACTCGACGATCAGGCTCAGGATAGCGTCGGCCGGTGCCGCTTGGAGCTCTTGAAACATTGTCATTCCCAGGATTCAGGCGGGCGCCCCTCGCGCCCGGCACTGCCCGATTATCACCACTTGGCTGGCTTTTGGAAACAGTTGCAGCGGCCACGGTTAACCCAAAAAAAAACGCCGGCACATGGCCGGCGTTCTTTCTGGCGGTTACGGTTGAGCTACGCTTTTGGCGCCCAGACCGAGCACCAACCGGCGGCTGCGACAGCCTTGCCCGGGAAGATCGGGCACGGACGCCATTCATCACCATCGGCACCCTGGATCAGCGCGCAATTCGCGCAGTTCTGCTCAGGGGCCGGGTTCGTACGGCTGGCCGGATCGACCTTGCTCGCGTCATGCACGTACTTCATGGCCACCGCAGTCGGATCGTCCTCGGCAAGCTTCGGCATATCACCTGCCAGGGCCTCGCGAGACGGTTGCAGCATGCAGCCGGCAGCAGCAGCGGCGGACAATTTCATAAACTGGCGACGTGTACTCAAGGGATTCTCCTCTTCATTATCTTGTCATACGGGTCAGTGGACCCGTGTTTACATAGGAATCTGGACGAGCTGGGCGCGATCATAAACTGTCGAAGCTGAACGGTAAATGACTGAAATCATTAACAAATAATGTTGATAATCATTATCATTTGGACGCTGTGTTTTTTGCCGGCTTACGCGGCCGCCGAGACCATGCACGAATACACGGTGCGGATCGACCCCGAGCTCGCGTCGATTGATGTAGAGGCGCGCTTCAGCGAGCCAGTACGGCGAATAAGCGCCCGGGACCGGAACGCGTCACGCTACCTGCTCGACGCTTCAGACTGCGAAGCAGGGCGTTCCCTGAACAGGAGTCAGTGGGGAATGACCCTGTCCGGTCGCGGCACTCGTTGCCTGCGTTACCGCGTCGACCTTCGGCGCGCGGCGCAGGACGACAGGCGCAACGCCCAGCTCTCGAAAACCAACGTCCTTGTCTCTGCGTCACTGTGGTTGTGGCGTCCGCGGGGCGGTCCCGACCTGGACATCCGCTTCGACGTCGAAGACGGTGAGCGAGTCTCGGTGCCTTGGCAGCCGGTCGGGACGGGTCGCTACCGCCTGAGCGAGTCACCCGGCAGCGGGCGCGCGGTGACAGCATTTGGGGACTTCTACTCCGCGGAGCCGGAAGTTGCCGACACCCGCCTGCGAATCGCAATCATGAAACCACGGCGTGAAATTGACTCTGACGGCCTCGAAGGTTGGCTGGTCGAAACGGCGAGAAACATCACACTGTCTTATGGCCGCTTCCCGAACCCGTCACCGCAGGTGCTCGTCATCCCCACGAATAGCTGGGGCATCTCTCCGGTTACTTTCGGCCGCGTGTTGCGCGATGGAGGTGAGTCGATCGAGTTGTTCGTCAATACCCGGCGACCGATTGCCGAGTTTCGCGAAGACTGGACCGCGACGCATGAGTTCAGTCACCTGATGTTGCCCTACGTGACGATCCGGCAACGCTGGGTCTCCGAGGGCTTTGCGCAGTACTACCAGAACGTGTTGCTCGCGCGTGCCGGGATCTACGACGCGCAGAAGGCGTGGCAGAAGCTCTACGAAGGCTTCGAGCGTGGCCGTGTATCGCGGCCGGAGTTGTCGCCGAACAATGCGTCACGAAACCGCGCAAGCGGATCGCTGATGAAGATTTACTGGAGCGGCGCTGCGATGTTCATGAAGGCCGACGTCGAGCTCAGGCGGCGGTCCGGCGGGGCAAAATCGCTGGACAACGTCCTCGATGATATGCAGCGGTGCTGTCTGCCGTCACCGCGTGTCTGGACGGCGGAGGAGCTGTTTCGAAAGCTCGACACGCTGGTAGACGAGCCGCTGTTCATGCCGTTGTACCGTCGCTACGCCGACGCACCGGGCTTTCCTGATTACCGCAAGACCTTTGATGAGCTGGGACTCACCGTCCGGCGGGACACGGTCTACCTGAATGACAGCGCAGAACTGGCGGGTCTTCGGGATTCCATTACCGAGGTACCGGTTTCGACGGTGATTGGGGCCTCCGGCACCGATAAACGGCCCGCACTGCGATAGAATTGGGATTCGGTGCGCCCGGCGCGCCGATTGTCATAGAGACGCGGGGATAGCATCTATGTCACAGAGCAGTCTTGCGGTCGATGTCAGCAAGGTCAATGGCTCACGCCTCGATCAGCTGGCCGACAGCGTTGCCATCGAAGAGCCGCTGGAGATTCGGCTCGGCTACTCCGTGCCTGACGGGCGCGCGACAAGGAGCCTGTCGATCACGATGCGGACGCCAGGTGCCGATTTCGAGCTCGCCGCGGGCTTCCTCGTCTCCGAATCCATAATCCGCAACAGCAAAGACATCGTTTCAATCGAGTACTGCGGCAAACCTGCTCCCGACAGCGGACTCCGGAACGTCGTCAGGGTCGAGCTCGCAAACGACGTCACGGTCGACACCGCTCGCCTGCAACGCCATTTCTATACGACATCGAGTTGCGGCGTCTGCGGTAAAGCATCGCTCGAAGCGCTCGAAATTGCCGGTATGAGCCCGATGACGGCAAATGCGACGACGTTTTCCCGGCACGTGCTGTCGGTCATGCCCGAGCGCCTGCGCGAGCAACAGGACGTCTTCGAGCAAACCGGCGGTCTGCACGCGGCGGCCGCATTCACTTCAGACGGCGAGATCGTCTGCCTGCGCGAGGACGTGGGCCGCCATAACGCGGTCGACAAGGTGATCGGCAGGCTGCTGCTGGACGACCAGCTGCCAGCGGGCAAGCTGGGGCTCATCGTGTCCGGTCGAGCGAGCTTCGAATTAATGCAAAAAACGCTGTGCGCCGGAATGCCGCTGCTTGCGGCGATCAGTGCACCGTCCAGTCTTGCCGTCAAACTCGCGAAGGACTTCGACATGTCGCTGGTCGGTTTCCTGCGCGGTCCGAGATTCAACGTTTACGCCGGCGATCAACGAGTGTCTGACGTATGAGCCCGCAAGATAGAGAAATCGCCGTTGCGATCATCCGCTCGTTCGACGCGAGACCCGAGATGCTCATCCAGTTGCTGCACGGTTTCGTCGACAAGTTCGGATTCGTATCGAATGACGCAGTACGCCTGATTGCCGACGAGCTCAACGTCTCTCGCGCGGACGTTCACGGCGTCGTGAGCTACTACCACGACTTTCGTACCGAGATACCCGGCCGGCATGTCGTCAAGATTTGCCAGGCCGAGGCCTGCCAGGCGATGGGAAGCCGCAAGCTGACAGAACACGCCGAACAGCGCTTGGGCGTGGAACTGCACCAGGACAGCGAGGCCATCTCGCTGGAGCCCGTCTACTGTCTCGGAAACTGCGCCTGCGCGCCGGCCGTGATGATCGATGGGAAGACCTGGGGGCGCGTAACGTCAGACAGGTTCGACGCGCTGATCGCGAGTGAGATGGACGCATGACCGTCCGCGTTTATGTGCCCAGGGAGACGACCGCCGCATCGGTCGGTGCCGAGGCCGTCGCGCTCGAGATCGCCCGCGTGGCCAAACGCCGCGGCGACATCGTCCGCCTCGTACGAAACGGGTCCTGGGGCGCCAGCTGGCTGGAGCCTATGGTCGAGGTTGAGTTTGACGATCAGCGGATCGCCTACGGCAATGTCGATGTCGAAGACGTCGACAGCCTGTTCGATGCCGGATTCCTGGCCGGTGGCGAACATCAGAAGCGCCTCGGCCCGACAGCCGAGATTCCCTACCTCCGCAACCAGGATCGATGGACGTTCTTCCGCTGCGGCCTGGCTGAGTCCCTGTCGCTCGAGGATTTCCGTTCTCGTGGCGGCTTTGCCGGCATCGAGGCAGCATTTGCCGCTGGCAGCGACGAAGTCGTCGACAGGGTTACAGAGTCTGGCCTCCGCGGCCGCGGCGGCGCCGGGTTCCCGACCGGCATCAAGTGGCGAACCGTCGCGAAGACGGAGGCCTCGCAAAAGTACGTTGCCTGCAACGCGGACGAAGGCGACAGCGGCACGTTCTCCGACCGCATGCTGATGGAAGGCGATCCGTTCGGTTTGATCGAGGGCATGCTGATTGCGGGCTTCGCCGTCGGTGCGAGCAAGGGCTATATCTACCTTCGCTCCGAATACCCGATGACACAGCGCATCCTGGACAAGGCCATTGCGATGGCCCGAGACGCGGGCTGGCTGGGCAACAACATCCGCGAATCGGGATTCGATTTCGAAATCGACGTTCACTTGGGTGCCGGCTCCTACGTGTGCGGCGAAGAGACGGCGATGCTGGAAAGCCTTGAAGGCAAGCGCGGCATCGTTCGGTCGAAACCGCCATTGCCTGCGATCAGCGGATTGTTCGGCGCCCCAACCGTCGTGAACAACGTCGTCACCTTAGCGTCGGTCGCGAACATTCTACGGCTTGGCCCGGATCGTTACGCCGGACTCGGTGTCGGACGATCGCTGGGCACTCTCGCTTTCCAGCTGTCCGGCAACGTCAAGCGCGGCGGGCTCGTCGAGAAGGCATTCGGCTTGACGCTACGGCAACTGATCGATGACTTCGGCGGCGGCACCGCGACGGGACGGCCGGTCGCGGCGGTACAGGTCGGCGGGCCGCTGGGCGCCTACCTGTCGGAAGCGCAGCTTGACACTCCGCTCGACTACGAGGCTTTCGCCGACATCGGCGCACTGATCGGCCACGGCGGCATCGTTGTCTTTGACGACAGCGTAGACATGGCGGAACAAGCCCAGTTCGCGATGGAGTTTTGCGCCATAGAATCCTGCGGCAAGTGCACGCCTTGCCGGATCGGCTCGCAACGCGGCAGCGAACTGATCAGCAAGATCCGGTCGGGAGAAAACGGCGCCGATCATGAGGCGTTGTTGCTCGAGCTCTGCGACACGATGGAGCACGCGTCGCTATGCGCGATGGGCGGGATGACGCCCTACCCGGTCAGGAGCGCCCTGCAGCATTTCCCACAGCATTTCCGGCCTCGGGCCGAGGGGAAGACATGAACAAAGTCAGACAGACAGACCACGGCACACCGAGCGTCAAAACGGACCGCTGGGTCGACATCGAGATAGACGGCATGCCGACGTCGATACCCGAAGGCACCAGCGTGCTTCGTGCGGCCTCGGAAGCCGGCGTCAACATTCCGAAACTCTGTGCAACCGACAGCCTGCAGCCATTCGGATCCTGCCGGATGTGCCTCGTCGAGATCGAAGGGCGAAAAGGCTACCCGGCATCCTGTTCGACGCCCGTCGAAGCGGGCATGAAGATCAGGACGCAGACCGATGCCCTGGCGAAGCTCAGGCGCAACGTCATGGAGCTGTATATCTCCGACCATCCGCTCGACTGCCTGACCTGCTCGGCCAATGGCGACTGCGAACTGCAGGATGTGGCCGGCGCGGTCGGGCTGCGAGACGTGCGCTACGGCTTCGACGGCAAGAATCACCTGGAGTCGAACGTCGATACAAGCAACCCGTATTTCCAGTTTGATTCCAGCAAGTGCATCGTCTGCTCACGATGCGTGCGGGCCTGCGACGAGGTGCAGGGTACGTTCGCCCTGACGATCGAGGGCCGCGGTTTCGACTCCAAGGTGTCGGCCGGTATCAGCGAAGACTTCTTCGATTCCGAGTGTGTGTCCTGCGGCGCCTGTGTCCAGGCCTGTCCAACGGCTACGCTGATGGAGAAAAGCGTCGTCGAACACGGCCAGCCGGAACACAAGGTGCTGACGACCTGTGCCTACTGCGGCGTGGGCTGCTCATTCCAGGCCGAGATGAAGGGCGACAAGGTCGTGCGCATGACCCCGCACAAAGACGGCCAGGCCAATCGGGGTCATAGCTGCGTCAAGGGCCGGTTCGCGTGGGGCTACGCGTCGCACAAGGATCGCATCCTGAACCCGATGATTCGCAACAGCACCTCGGACCGCTGGCAGGAAGTCAGCTGGGACGAAGCCTTGTCGTTTGCCGCCGAGAGACTCCTCGCGGTCCGCGAACAACACGGACCGAAATCGATTGGCGGCATCACGTCATCACGATGCACGAACGAGGAAGTCTTCGTCGTACAAAAGCTGGTTCGCACGGCTTTCGGCAACAACAACGTCGACACCTGTGCCCGCGTTTGTCACTCGCCGACGGGCTATGGCCTGAAACAGACACTCGGCACGTCGGCCGGCACACAGCCGTTCGAGTCTGTCATGGATGCCGATGTCATCGTCGTCATCGGCGCCAATCCGACCGAAGGTCACCCGGTGTTTGCATCGCAGATGAAGCGCAGGCTCAGGGAAGGCGCGAAGTTAATCGTCGTCGACCCGCGGCGCATCGGGCTTGTCAGATCGGCCCGTGTTAAGGCCGACATTCACTTGCCGCTGCAACCCGGTACGAACGTGCCGATCATCAACGCACTGGCGTATGTGATCGTGGAAGAAGGCCTCGTCGACGAGGACTACGTCAGGGAACGCTGCGACCTCGAGTCCTTCGAGGCGTGGAAGGCATCGATCATGCGCCCGGAAAACTCGCCGGAGTCGGTGGCGGACATCGCCGGCGTATCGGCCCACGACATTCGCACGGCGGCGCGACTGTACGGCGGCGGCGAACGCTCGGCGATTTACTACGGGCTCGGCGTTACCGAACATAGCCAGGGTTCGACGATGGTCATGGGAATGGCGAATCTCGCGATGGCGACGGGCAACCTGGGCTTCTCGGGTTGCGGCGTCAATCCGCTGCGCGGGCAGAACAACGTGCAGGGTTCCTGCGACATGGGATCGTTCCCGCACGAGCTGGCGGGCTATCGACCGGTGCAGGACGATGCGGTCCGGCACAGCTTCGAAACCCGCTGGAACGTCACACTGGACCCGGAGCCGGGTTTCCGCATACCCAACATGCTGGACGCCGCCTGCGCGGGTGAATTCAAGGGCATCTACATCCAGGGCGAAGACATCGCGCAGTCGGACCCGGACACGACGCATGTCGAAGCCGCGCTTCGCGCGATGGAGTGTGTCGTCGTGCAGGACCTGTTCCTCAACGAGACCGCGAAGTTCGCCCACGTCTTCCTGCCCGGCACCTCGTTCCTCGAGAAAGACGGCACATTCATCAACGCGGAACGACGCATTAATCGGGTACGACCGGTGATGCCAGCCGCGCAGGGCATGGACGAATGGCGCATTACGCAGGAACTCGCGCGCAAGCTCGGCTACCCGATGGACCACTCGTCGGCAGCCGACATCATGGATGAGATTGCAGCGCTCACGCCGACCTTTTCCGGCGTCAGTTTCGGTTTTCTCGATTCGGTCGGCAGTGTTCAGTGGCCGTGCAACGAGTCGGCACCGATGGGAACTCCGATCATGCATATCGACCAGTTTGTCCGGGGCAAGGGCCTGTTCGTCGAGACTGACTACGTGCCGACCGAAGAGCGCAGCAACCGTCGCTTCCCGCTGCTGCTCACGACGGGACGAATCCTCAGCCAGTACAACGTTGGAGCGCAGACCCGGCGGACCGACAACAACCGCTGGCACTCTGAAGACACCCTGGAGATCCACCCATCGGATGCCGAACTGCGCGGTATTCGACAGGGCGACCTCGTCTCGCTGGCCAGCCGCAAGGGCGATATTTCGCTGCACGCGGAGATTACCGAGCGCGTCAAACCCGGCGTCGTCTACACGACCTTCCACAATCCTGAGACGGGTGCGAATGTTGTGACGACGGAACACAGCGACTGGGCGACGAACTGTCCGGAGTACAAGGTAACGGCCGTGCAGGTTACGCCCGCGTCACACCGGTCGAGTTGGCAGGAAGCGTTCAGGCAGCGGCAGCGCAAGCAGGCGGATTTGCTGGAATCGACGGAGTAACCTGGCCGCGCTTACTCGTCTTTCGCACGAGGTTTCTTTTTCTCTCGCTTTGTCTTCTCGCGCTTTTCGGGCGGCGGCGGTTCCTTGCCTTCAAACAACCAGTGTTCCAACGGCGCCTTGACGAATTTCGGGAACAGGATGAAAGCTGCAACCAGCAGGGCGAGCCCGTAAGGTGGTTGCCATTGGATAACCCAGACGGGCCACGCGAAAGCCAGCCCCATATTGATAAACGTATCGATGATGAATTCAATGATGAAGCCGATCAGATCGGCGCTCATGACGTTGATCGTCGTGAGCTTCGGTATGTCGTCGAAGAGGATGTCATTGATTTCGAAGTAGAGAAATGCAACGGCGAATCCAACGGCGTAGAGCCCGCCGCCGCGCGCCGCCCAGACTTTGCGAAACCACTGGCGGAACAAACCGTGCGCCTGGTCGGGAATGCCGCCCTTCCGGGTCAGCTCCTCCCGCCCTTTGCGACTAACAGCCGCAACGCGTTCCCCCAGCCGCGGTTTCGCCGGCTGTGTCTCAGGCGAGTCTTCGCTCATGGATCCAGGTCAGTCTGTTTCGATCTTCGCGAACTTCGTGCCTTCCAGCGTCAGGTTATACATCAGCCCCTTTGAACCGAAGATAAAACCGACGACCGGGTCCCGCACATTGTCAGAGTCGATGGTCTTACCGCCACCCAGATCGATCAAGGCGACAGATCCGTCAACGCCGACTTTCCAGCCTTTGCTGTTCTGGAACTTGCGGAGCGCATCCTGGGTCATGAAAGCGATGATGATCGACTTCGCCTGCGCGCCCAGCTGGAAACCGACGGAGCCGCTGGTCGTGCTGTAGTAGGCGACCGACTTCCCGCCGACGCGGAGTGCGCCCTCGCCGTACTCAGCGCCGACGCCGATACCGACTTTAACGACGCGCGGGAACACCAGGTAGCCGGCGGCCTGAGACAGGAATACCTCGGACCCGTCTATATCCTTTTGAAAAGTCCTGATGGCCTCATTGGCGCGTTCGTCGATCTTGGCGGCCGAAGAGGCGAAGGCGTTAGCGGACAGCACCAACGCGATACCCGCAAGCAGAAATTTGAACTTCATTGCTGAACTCCATTGACTGATCAGCCCGGGTGGGCAAAGTGGGAGAATGATAGCCGACAAGGCTAGCCGCTGCAGCTGAACAGCGTATGAACAGGGTCTCGGCTCGATGCCCCGCTTTACTCTGAATGAACAGCTCTCTATGCTGCTCGGCCTTGTCCCCGGCCGCCGGCAGTCCTGATGGCTCACTCCAAACGATTCGTGCTGACGCTCGGTCTCCTGACCGGCATCGCGGCGCTCACGGTCGACCTGAGCCTGCCGGCCGTGCCCACCATGGCGGAGGCACTGGCTACGAGCCTGGGCAAGGGCCAGCAAATCATAGGCGTATTTATCGCGGGCATGGCCTGTGGGCAGATTCCTGCCGGGCTTCTGAGTGATCGACTGGGGCGTCTTCCCGCGCTCTACATCGGTATGACGATATTCGCGCTAAGCGCTATCGCCGGCTCGCTCGCCAACAGCATTGACGTCCTGCTGGCGGCGCGTTTTGTCCAGGGCATGGGCGCTGCATCGGGCATCGTCGTTGCGCGGGCGATCGTGCGTGACGTCGCCGATGGCAAGGACGCCGCGCGCCTGATGTCGTTGCTGACGATGATCTTCACAGCGGCTCCGGTCATCGCCCCGACGCTCGGCGCGATCCTCGTGGCAGCCTTCGGTTGGCGAGCACCTTTCTACGCCATCGCGGTTTGCAGCCTGTTTATCCTGGCGGCGATCCGGTCCAACCTTCACGAGACTCATGTACCGAGTCCTGAGGGTCATCCGCTACGTCAGTTACAGCGAAGCATCGCCGAGTTTTTCAGCCATCGTCAAAGCATCTTTGCGCTGCTGATGATCATCGCGGCGCCGGCCGGGTTCATGTCCGTCATCACAATTGCGGCAGCCCTGACAACTGAGACCTACGGCTATTCGCTTGAGGCCTTCGGCTTGTTGTTCGCGATGTTCGGTATCTCGATATTGCTGGGCTCGTCGTTCAATCGTGTGCTGGTCAATCGTTTCGAGCCCCTGCAGCTTCTTGGCCTTTGCGCCGCACTTGCCGCAATTACGGCGCTGCAGCTCGGCTATATGGCCTGGGCGGACGCCGCCGTGTTCTGGTGGCTGTGGCCGAATTTCTGCGTATTCATGTTTACGGCAGGCATCCTGCTGCCGAATGCCACCGTGCTGGCGCTGGACCCGCTGCCAAGGATTGCGGGCGTGGCGTCCTCGATCATCGGAACGCTAAACAACGTGGCCGGCGCCAGCGGCGCTATCTTCGGAGCGATGCTGTATGACGGGTCCGTGCGTAACAGCGTGCTGATCATGGCGACCGTGGCAACGACGATCGTCGTTGTTTACCTGGCCAGGCCGCTGATCTGTCCGAAGCCCTTCGTGCGTCACCCGGACGAGCTCGCTCGAGACTAGGGCCTGTCAACGCGATACGCTGGCGAGAAGTCGGGCCAGCGAGTCACGGAAGTCTCGTGATGACCTCACTGACGTCTTTACGTTTCTGCTCGGGCGTCAGCTTGGGATAGCCGTACCAGACCAGGCCGACGACGAACTCCTGGTCGGGGTCCACGCCGACAATTTCAAAGAACCTCTCGTCTCGAGTGATCGGGCCCGTCGTCCACTTGGTTCCCAGGCCTGCACGCCACAGGTACAGCGCGAAATTCTGCAATGCGGCACAACAGGCACCGTAGTCTTCTCGTTGTCGTAAGTCGTCTTCGGAACGCTGGCAGGTCACCAGCAACCAGCCGGGTTTTTCTGACCAGGACTTCGCCTTGAAGTCCGCCGCCTTCTGGCCCTTATTTGTGGCAACGATGCTTCGCGTCAGCTCGATGGTTTTCGCAACGGTCTCCGGGCCGAGGAGATAGAACCGCCAGGGTTCGGTTACGTGATGGTTGGGCGCCCACATCGCGATATCGATCGCTTCCTGCACCAACGCGTCGGGCACCTTCGTCTGCAGGTACTGGTCGATCGTGCGCCGTCCGCGGATCACCTCCTCGAGCTCTCGCATGTCGGGCGTTTCGAAACTGGGTGCTGGCTTCTTCATGGTCTCTCTATGATCGCGGCAATGCCCTGCCCGACACCGATACACATCGTGCAAAGCGCGTATCGCCCTCCGGACCTTTTCAGATGGTAGGCCGCGGTCGTAATCAGTCGGGCACCGGACATGCCGAGCGGGTGACCGAGCGCGATAGCGCCGCCGTTTGGATTGACGTGAGCGGCATCGTCGTCCACACCGAGCATACGCAACGTCGCGAGCCCCTGCGCCGCGAAAGCCTCGTTCAGTTCTATGACGTCCATCCGGTCAATGGTCAGACCGGCGAGCGCTAGCGCTTTCTCTGCCGCCGGCGCCGGCCCGATGCCCATGATCCGAGGCTCGACACCGACGCAAGCCCAGGCGACGATTCGCGCTAGCGGCTCACCAAGAGACGCGGAGGCAGACTCGGATGCGATCAACAGCGCACAGGCACCGTCGTTGATACCGGACGCATTGCCCGCCGTGATCGTTCCATCGGGCCGGACAATCGGCCGTAGCTTTTGCAGGCCCTCGATCGTTGCGCCGTGACGAGGATGTTCGTCGGCATCGATAACGAGGGGATCCTGGCGGCGACGCGGGACCGTCACTGCAACGATCTCGTCGGCGAAGGCCCCGGCCGTCATCGCTGCCTCGGCCTTGTGCTGACTCGCCAGTGCAAACGCGTCCTGGTCTTCACGACTGACGCTGAACTGCTCCGCGACGTTCTCGGCGGTCTCAGCCATCGAGTCCACGCCGTACTGCTCTTCAATCTTCCTGTTAATGAAACGCCAACCGAGGGTCGTATCGTACATCTCGGCGTTCCGGCCGTAAGCCGTGTTCTGCTTGCCAATGACGAAGGGTGCCCGCGACATCGACTCGACGCCCGCGGCGATGCCAACCGAGATGCTGCCAGCGCGGATGCCGTCCGCGATGTTGCCCACCGCGTTCATGCCAGAGCCGCACAGGCGATTGACCGTGCACGCCGGAACGCTTGCCGGGAGGCCGGCCAGCAGGCTGGCCATGCGGCCGACGTTGCGATTGTCTTCGCCGGCCTGGTTCGCGCAGCCCATGACGACGTCGTCGATTGCGGCGGCATCGAGCTGCGGATTGCGCTCCAAAAGGGCCTTTAGCGGAATGCTGCCGAGATCGTCGGCGCGGACAGCCGACAGGCTGCCACCATAACGGCCGATCGGCGTGCGAACGGCATCAAAGAGGTAGGCTTCGTTCACGCTGTCGACTCGTGCTGCTCGGCGCTGCTTTGCCCGCCTTCCTGCCGGCGGTCAAACAATCGACCGAGTTTGACGCCCACCAGCGCCCAGATGCCGGCAATGACGGCACCCACCACAGCGATCCCGGATAATGCCAGCCCCAGCTTGCTCGCCAGCAGGGTGTAAAACCAGCCGGTCGCGACGTCACCGCCACGGTAGACCACGGTGTCGATCACAGGCTTTGACTTGACTCGAGTCTCGGTGTCCAGGGCGGTGAACAACATCTCCCGGCCGGGCCGGGTTATGCCGTAATTGCCTGCGCGACGGATGATCTGGGTTCCGACTACAGAGGCAAGGACCGGGCTCATGGCCACCACGACCCAGCCGCCCAGCATGATAAGCGGCACCAGCGCCAGCGTGAAAGAAACCCCGAGGCGGGTCGTAATGCGCCCGGTGGCAAACAGCGCAGTCAGCGCCGCCAGCGTGTTTACCGCAAGATCGATGTTGGCCCATGCAGCGTAACGCGCAGCGCGTTCCATGCCTGAGAACACCTTTCGGATTTCGTAGTACAGGAACGTATTCATCGTGACGTAGAGCAAGATGAACAGACCGATCCACAACAAATACGGATTGCTGACAAAACGGGTGAAGCCTGCGAACGGATTCACTCCGAGCTTTTCGTCGCGCGGCAGCTGCGCTTGCCCGTCGGCGTTGCCAAGATCGGTGCCGCGCAACTGGTCGAGGCGCGACATGATCGGTATCGGCGCGAGGAGCATGACGGATGCAATCAGCAATCCGTTCAGGGATCCGATCTGTTCGCCCCACGCCGAAACGAAGCCTGAACCTGCAATTGCGCCCAGGATGGTCCCGGTCGCTATCACACTGAATAGCCGCTTGGACTGTTCGCGATTGTAGAGGCCGGACATAAAGGTCCAGAACACGGACAGGTGAAACAGCGCGAAGACACTGACCCAGACATAGAAGCTTCGATTGACCAAGTCGTTGTCGCCGAGAAACGTGCCGGACAGATAAAATCCGATAAAGGTCGCAGCAAACAATCCGTAAATCGTCGGCACTATGACACGGAAGCGGATATTGGATACGACGAGCCCGTAGACACTCACCGCAACGGCGCTGAAGACGAAGGTCGACGTCCAGAGCCAGCTCAGCTGGGCATCGGTCCAGTCGGACGACAGCGCATCGCGCCCCGCGCGGATGATGTAGTACGCCGCCATGACGGTGAATACCCAGGTGAACGACAACAGGGTCGCCTGGAATTCGTTGGGTCGGACCTTCGATACCGAATCCAGAACTCGCTGGATGGCGTTCGGCTTGTCAGCCATCGGACACTCCCGGAAGCGACCGGCGAGCCGTCAGGACTGTGTCAGTCAAGTCCAAGCTCAAACCCTGCTTCGAGTTCTCGCTTCGAATAGGCCCGGAACGCAATCATCGTCTCCGTTGCGACGATACCCTCGAGATTGCGCATCTTGTCGCTGATCACGTCGGCAAGATCTTCGTTCTTTGCAACTTTTACGATAGCGACAAGGTCGTGCCGCCCGGCAACCGAAAAAAGCTCCTGGACCCCATCCATGTTGACGATCTGATCGGCGAGTTCGGGAATGCGGCTCGTCTCGGCCTCAATCAGGACAATTGCGGTGACCATAGGCTGTGCCACTCCAATTAACGGAGTTGAAGCGTAGCATAGTGGCCGGGGGTTTAGAGGTCCGTGGCGACCTCGAGCAGCTCGTCGGCGGACAGTCGAACCCTGTAATCCGCGTTGACGTAGGCATACGCGATGCGGCCCGTCGAATCGATAGCGAAGACGGCGGGCACCGGCAGTAGTCCGCGCGTCTTGAGCGAAGACCCCTCGATATCGCGGCCGCGCATCGTCAGCCGCTCGGCGATCGACTCGTCCGAGCGAAACGCGATGCCGAGCGCCTGGGCGGCCGTGGCCGACGCGTCGGAAAAGAGCGTGTAGTCCAGCTCGATCACGTCGTCCTGCGTCTCTGGAGCAAGTCCGGAGACGAGCTGATCGGGACGATCACCGCTCAGGAAATAGACATCGATGTCGCGTTCCGAGAGTTCGGGCAGCACGTGACGCAGTTCAGACAGGTGCAGGTTGCAGTAGGGGCACCAGCCGCCGCGGAAGCTGATCAGAATCACCGGGCGGTCTAGGGTCGACGGGTTGAAGATGAAATTTTCACCGTCGACGTCCTGGACGACAAAGGTCGGTGCCTGATCGCCGACCGCCAGTGGCTGGACCGACGCTGCGTCGGGGGCAATCGGCGTGTCAGCATGTCCCTGCCGGATGCTCAAGCTGCAGGCAAGACTCACGGCTAGCGTGACGCCCAGGAAAAGCGGCAGAGCATTGAAGAATCGTTTGGCGGCAATCGCTGGCATTGGTCGGTACTCGTTACTCATTAGTCGGGTTACAAAGACCTGACGAGGTACCGAATTATTACGAGAATGAGGATAAGCGTTTCGGCAATGGCGTGCCGACTGACTGCACGCGCCTAGATCGCTTTTTCCAGCAGGTCGGCGAAGTGCACGTTCTGTGTGCCGCGGCAGCGAGCCTTGGCCCGGTACATCGCCTGGTCGGCCTCCCGCATCAGGCCCGTCAGCGTACTGGCGTTCTTCGGGTAGGTCGCGAGTCCGATGCTCGCTGCACAATTGAGCGTCTTACCATCGATGACGTAGGGCTGCTCGAGCGCCTCTGACAGGCGATACGCCAACCGGTCCGCCACCTCATCCGTGACATCCGGCACCAGCGCGACGAATTCATCGCCGCCCGGCCTCCCGATAATGTCGCAGGAACGCAGGGACTTCTTCAGTCGGCCGGCGGCGATTGACAGCAACTGATCGCCAACCTCGTGGCCGTAGCGATCGTTGACTGGCTTGAATTCGTTCAGGTCAATAAACAGCAGCGCACCGGTTGCATCGTCCCGGCTTTTGGACAGATGTCGCGCGCCATCCCGTTCGAAGCCACGACGATTCAGGACACCCGTCAGCGGGTCGGTCCATGCCATCGACTCCATCTGGATCTCACGCGCTTTGCTGTCGGTCTGGTCCATGAACGTGATCGTGACGTCGTCCCCGGCCGGCACCAGGATCATGCGCAGCCAGCGTGACCGAACTCCCTCGCCGCAGACAACCTCGCGATCCACGGTGGGACCGCCTTCCAGCGCACGGCGCGACTGCTTCAGCACCTCGCTGCGGTCCCGCTCGTCCATGCCACTGGTCGCCAGCTGGATTAGCTCTTCCGCCTCGTATTCCTGCAATTCCTGCGCATCGACGTTGAGCAGTTCTGCGGCAGCAGGATTGGCGAATATGCAGCGTAAGGAAGGCATGCCGGAGTCGCCGCGAATCCACCGCAGGCGGATGATGCCGTTAACCGAGTGATCGATCAGCGTGCGTAGCAGCTTCTCACTCTTGCGAACGTCGCTCTGAGCGCGCTCGACGTCGCTGACGTCGCGGAACATGAGGACCCGCCCGCCCCTGGCGCTGCTCTTCGTCGAACTTAGCGGCGACGCACGCACGTGGAGGAAGCGCCCGGTA
Organism: Woeseiaceae bacterium; assembly: GCA_030065915.1. Classification (GTDB taxonomy): domain Bacteria; phylum Pseudomonadota; class Gammaproteobacteria; order Steroidobacterales; family Woeseiaceae; genus UBA1847. The sequence goes on along the minus strand of JASJCQ010000008.1, from coordinate 37,458 downwards.
TCGGTCAGCATCTTTTGCGGCTTGCCGGTATTCAGCGCATCGAAGACACCGGTCGAACCCTGGCCGAACACATCGGCCAGCGGCAGGCGAAGCGCGTCGGCTTCGCGAATACACAGCATGTCTTCGGCAACCCGGTTCAAACCGATGACGCGCTCCTGGTCGTCGATGACCACGACCGGGTCTTCCATGTTCTGAAATACAGTCTCGTAGGCCAGCGGCGCCATTTCAATCAGGCGACCGCCGATGATCAACCAGGCGTAGACCGGCAGCATCGCCGCCAGCGCGAAGGGAACGAACGAAACCGTATCGGGGCCGTAGCCGAAGTCATAGGCGAGCGTCGTTAACAGGGGTACCTGGCAGGCCGCCACGAGGATCAGCAAGCCTCGGCGGTGCGCCGGCGGCACGATCGCGCTGCGGATGATCAATACCAGGATCGCGACCGAGATCAGGCCATAGCTGTAGGGCGCGTGTACGAACAGGAACCATCGGCCCCAGGTTTCGGGTCGCGTCAGGAACTCGCCCGCGGCGTTCGTCATTGGCGGCAGCCACATGAACTCGTGGTACTGATTGGTGGCCGCGAACACCACGGAGACGAAGGGGATAACGGCCAGCAGGATCATCGCGTGCAGGCTCGTGCTCGACCCGGTGTATTCGCGGAAGCAGACCAGCGCAACCAGCGGCAGCAGCGCCGTGCCGATGAAGTGACCGGTGCGCCCTATCGAGAAAACGTAGTAGGAGTCGGCGACGAGTTCGACGGCGCCGCCGACTACCCAGAAGGCCATGACGATAAACAGTGCGCCGAGCGGCAGTGTGCCGACTTCCCGCCTGGCAACAACCAGCCGAATGCCGAGCGCCACGTAGGCGGCACTGCTTACGAACAGAAGAACAGCAAGTGGCAGGTTCAGGTCCATAGGCGCAAGGAATCGTCAACTGAACGTAATCCTAGACGCGGCGCACACGGGCTGCTGCGACGTGCTTCTCAGCTTACCCCTTAAAAATAAGGGCCAATCGTTCATTTTGGACCATATTGGTCAAGGACATAGCTTCAGCCGGCGATGCGCCGACGCGTGCGAATTCTGCTTTACATAATCCGTCCTGCGGACCGAGTGTGAGGCGGACGACAATCGCTTTCTCAGGGCTCGCCGTCCACCCACTTGGTCACCGACGGCGGTTGATAATCGCTGAACTGCTGTAGCAAGCCCTCGGCTGACGGGTCTGCCATCAACATGCGCCGATTCTCCGCCCGAATGAAGCCCTCCCGCTCGGCGTGAGACAGGAACGCGAGCAGGTGATCGAAGTAACCGTCGACGTTCAACAGGCCACACGGCTTGTCGTGGAACTGTAGCTGCCCCCAGGTAACGATCTCGATGATCTCCTCGAGCGTCCCGAACCCGCCCGGCAAGGCGACAAAACCGTCGGACAGATCGGCCATCAGTGCCTTTCGCTCGTGCATGGTGTCGACGGTATGCAAATGGGTCAGGCCGGAATGAGCCAGTTCCTTGTGCGTTATCGACCTCGGCAGGACACCATGAACGCGTCCGCCAAGCGCCAGCACCGTGTCGGCGATAGCGCCCATGATCCCGGCCGAGGCGCCGCCGTAGACCAGCTCGATGTCGTTATCGACGAGTACAGCGGCGAGCCGTTCGGCGGCGTCGACGTAGGCGAGTTGCGCACCGCGGTTGGAGCCGCAGTAAACGCAGATTCGCCTCACGACCGTACCGGCGCGGCCTTCCGCATTGCCGGGGCCATAACGTCGGCAACGTCAGGTCGTGCGGCTTCCAGCTCCTCGACGGTGACGCCGTCGATCTCGTGGGGAAAAACCAGCCAGTCACTGGTCTCGCGAAGGAAGAAGTCCGGTGTCATGTCGGTCTGGTTGCGTTCGGGCTTGAACCACGGGACCGCGACGCGAATATCCTCGGGCGCGTTGTCCCTTGCGCGCTTACGAATCTCCTCGATAACGGCGACGATGGTGTTACCGGTATCGAAGACATCGTCAACGATCAGTACGCGGTCGTCGTGACAGATTTTCTTGATGACGTAGTTCAGCCCGTGGACCGCAACGGCGCCCCGCTTGTCGATTCCGCTGTAGGACGATGTCCGGATAGCGATGTGATCGGCATCGACGCCACAGTAGGCGAGGATCTCCTGGACAGCCATGCCAACGGGCGTTCCACCACGCCAGATCGCGATGATCATCGTTGGCTCGAACCCGCTCTCCAGCACTTCCAGCCCCAAGCGAAACGAGTCTTCGAGGAGATCCTGCGCGGTGAAGATGTTTTTGTTCATGGGTATCCGTCTGGGCTTATAATGCGGCGCTCGCCATTCTAGCCTTGCTGACCAGCCCATGGAAAAGACTTTCATCGCCGCCGACGATCTGCTGACCGACTCTTTCAGGCTGGCCGCAACAATCGCCGAAGATGGCTTCCGGCCGGACTTTCTCGTCGGACTCTGGCGCGGAGGCAGCGCGGTGGGTATCGCCGTGCAGGAAGGTCTCGAGCAATTCGGCATCCCGACCGATCATATCGCCGTGCGGACGTCATACCGCGGCGCGGCGAGTTACGCCGACATGGTTGACCGCGCCGACGAAATCCGCGTGCACGGCCTCGAGTACCTGATCGACAACGTCTCCTCCCGGCACAAGATGCTGATCGTCGACGACGTCTACAGCACCGGGTCCAGCGTCGCGGCGGTGATACAGCAACTGTCGAGGAAGACGCGGCGGAACCTGCCCGGTGACATCCGAACCGCGTCAGTCTGGTTCCGCGAGACTGACCGGACGCTACGTGCGCCCGACTACTACATGCACAAGACCCACGACTGGCTGGTTCTTCCTTACGAGCTGTCAGGCTTGAGTATCGGGGAGCTGCGAGCAACGCGGCCCGGTCTCGGCGATATCATCGACCGCCTCGAGCGACAGATGGAACAGCGTTCTCAGCGGGACTGAGCTGCTCCAGGCGCTTCTCGTTAATCAGTAGCAACAACTCGGCCGCGGCCTCTGCATCGCACAGGGCCCTGTGGTGGCTGTCCAGCCTGATACCGAAATCGCTGGTCAGCGCCGCCAGGCTGTAGGATTTGCGGCCCGGATAGAGCTTTCGCATTGACGCACAGGTGCACAACCTGGGCATGCGGAATGTTCGCCCGAGCCGGCCGAATTCCTGTGCAATGAAGCGGTAGTCGAAGTCGACGTTGTGCGCGACGAAGATGCCGCCCTCGAGAAACGTCGCGAACTCATCCGCAACGTCTGAAAAGTACGGCGCATCGGCGACCATCGCCGGCGTGATGCCGGTAAGGCGCGTAATGTTGGCCGGAATCCCGCGCTGCGGATTCAACAGTGTCTGGTAACGGTCGACGATCTCCCCGTTCCTGACGCGGACGGCGCCGAGTTCGGTGACGCGATGCTGCTCCCCTCGCCCGCCCGTGGTCTCTACGTCTACGACGACGTAGTCCTGTTCGGGGTCCAGTATCCACCGGACCTGGACGACGTCGGCGTCGAAGCCCGCCGAACGCAGTTGTTCGATGCGCAATAGCTGGTTCCGCCGGACGCTGTCGCCGTCGGTCTTGATTTCAATGAAGCGCACCGTGTCTCCATCGATCAGCATCAGGTCCGGATAGCCGCTGCGCGCATCGTCATAGTCTGCGCAGAAACGCATCAACATCGGGCGCATGGCTTTGGCCTGCGCCTTGTCGATCATTGCATGGAGCGCGTCGAGGGTCCGCTGGCGCCAGCGGAACACGCCGTTGGCTGTGCCGTAGTGACTAACGCTCGTCTTTAGGAGCGCCTGCTTGAGCGCCGCGGGCTTATTCAGTAGAGCAAGACGTGCTGCGATGGCGTCCTGATTCTCGGCCAGGAAGCGGCCGCTCTGCACGGAACCCGGCAGGCTCTCGAACGGCGAGTGCCTGCCTGACGCCGCCTTGCCGAACAGCAGGTCCCAGAACAGCAGGCCGAAAAACGTTCGCCACAGCGTGTTCTCGACTCGATAAGCTGCGATACCGCGCTGCTCATAGTAGGCAACGGCCGCGTTCTCGGGCGAGCCGCTGTGCGCCTCGTCAATGTCGATAACGTCGGCAGCCCGCAGCAGGTCTGTCAAGGAGGACGTTCTTTTCTTGCCGAACTTCCTTGCGTACAGGTCAGCCGCGAGCAAGGCCTCGGCATCGCTGGCCGGGTCGGTCAGGCAACGTTCCAGGAATTGCTCCGCCTCCACCCGTTGCCCGCTCGCCAGCAGAAGGCGAACGACCCGCTCTGCGCAGCGCGTATTCTCTCCCTTTTGATACAGCCGCAACGCAGCGTAAGTCTCCTTGTTCCGCTCCAGTGCGCGGCCGAGGCGGTACGCGAGCTTGTCTCGCAGACTGGCCGCATACCCCTGCTGTGGTTCGGGCCATTCGTCGACGCCGTGCGCCATCTGCTGCAGGCGCTCGGGGAAACGACCGAAGTCCGCCAGCATGCAGGCGTAGAAGTACGTCTCCATGGCTTCCGCGCGATCCTGGAAGCGGGGCTCGTAGCTGGCAGCCTGCGCCGAGGTTCGCACGAGACCAAGGTCTCGCATCGTGAATCGTGACAGGCCATCACTGATGCGACCGAAGTACAGAAACAGCAGAAACCGGATGACCGCTTCCCGGCCCTGGATGAAGACGCCGTCGGTGGGCAGCAGCTCGACGAGCTCAGAGGCCGTGGCGTGAGCCTTCGCAAACTCGAGCAGCTCGGCCTTCTTCATTGACGTTTTCATGCCCACAAAGCGCGGCCGCAGCGCGTCGAGCAGCTGGCTGCGCGTCATGAAACTCAAGACCTCATCAACGTGTTCGGCACCGGGCCTCGCCAGCCAGCCGGCGGCATCGAGTGCAGCCAGCAACCGACCTGAATCGCCGATTTCGGGATAGCGTAGGCGCGAGCGGGCAAAGACCCGGCCTTTTCGATTGACGAGCCGCACATACAGACACTGCGCCTCGAACGGCAGCTCGTCGAAATCGTCGAAAAACGCCTGCTCCCGATCGGAGAACACGTGGGTGTAGTGCGCCTTGACGAATGCGAGCATCTCGACGAAGTGGGTATGGTAGTAGAACCGGGGCAACTCCCGTCGCCAGGGCTGCGCCTCGGCCTGGTAGAACTCGTCGTCGTTCATTTGTCGCGACGAAGTTCGCCGCCAAGCCTGTGCACGAGGAAGTTTCGCAGAGCAACGACCCGCTCGGGCGTCATGTCCCGGAAGACGCCTCGCGCGTGCTCGGGCACGTGCGGCATCGGGTCATGATCCTCACGGAAGATGTAGTGATCGAACATCCGTCGCCAGTGCTCGCGCTCGTCTGATGGCAGGTCCCGGATGGACAGTAGCGCATGGAACATCGTGAACAGCGGCGTGAACATGTGCGGCGCGGCGTCGCGCCACCAGAAGTTGATCAGCACCCCGAGTGCGCTCATGTTCTGGACGTGATGGAACCACATGCTCGGCACGTAGATCGCGTCGCCCGGCTCCATGACGGCGGTCTGCGCGGCCTCCAGCGCGTCGCTGAACTTCGGAAATTTATCCAGGTCCGGATCGTTGAGATCGACCAGGCTCACTGGTTGGCCGGCGAGCGTAACGTCCAGAGGCCCGATGTAGAGATTCGGCAGCTGCTCCGGCGGGAACAGCGTAAATCGGCGCTGCCCGGCAACGACGCAGGCGATATTCTGCGGCAGGTCCCAATGGATGGCGGTCTTGCCCCGGTTGCCGATCCATATCGATACGAGCTGCTCCATCTCTTCATCGAGCAGCACGTGGTGATTGGAATCGCGCAGGGCCTCGAGCCGGCCGGTGAGCTGAATCGCGCCGGCATAGACGGACGGCGGACGGTCGTCGTCCTCATGGCGACGCAGCGTGCCAAGCAGTTCGGCCAGCGGCAGCTCGCGCTGCCGGAAATTGAAGCCGCTAAAGTCGTCGTTGTAGAAATACCGACCTTCGACGTCCGGGGTGGCGAAGAACGCCTTGACCGGACGCCCCGGTTCGAAACTCTCGATATAGTCGGCCAACGTCCGGTTGGAGTCCTTCGCCTTGGCGACTATCGGCCAGTCCTTCGCGAGACCCTTGAGGATCGCGGGCCTGTGCAGCGGCTGGATGTCGTTTTCGAACCGCGCCTTGTCGACATCGGTGTAGACCGGGATGGGTTGGAGGTCGTCGAGGTTCAATGGGGTACCGGCGCAAAAGCTGACAGTTTGCCAGCCCGGGTGGCCTGAGTTCCAGTTCGCGCTACACTTGTTACATCGTGAAGACGGTCATGACAGCATTGCTGGTTTCGCTGGCCGGTAGCGGCACTCCGCTGTTTGGCGGCACGGACACGCTTGAACTTCGTCTCGAGGGTCCCCTCACGTCGGTCGTGGAAAATAAAGAGGCGAAACAGCAATACCCCTTCACGCTCGAGCACGCCGGCAACACTTACGAGATCAAGGTCCGTGCCCGGGGCAACAGCCGTCTGCGCGTCTGTGCTTTCCCGCCGCTCAGGCTGAATTTCAAGGGAGCGGGCGGTGTCTTTGAAGGCGCGGACAAACTGAAGCTGGTGACGCACTGCCGCAACGTCGATCATTCCGAGACGGACGTCGTGGAGGAGTACGCCGTGTACCGGATGTTCAACCTGCTGACGGACAACAGCCTGCAGGTCCGGCTAGCCCGAATGACGTATGTCGATACCGAAGGGAACGACTTCTCCCGGTTCACGTTCTTCCTCGAGCCCGAAAAGGACATGGCGGAGCGCATCGGAACCCGCCTGTCTGGGCTCGGCGCGCTGTCGCGCAGCTGGATAGACCAGGAGCAGGCTGCACTCGTATACGTGTTTGCTTTCATGGTCGGCAACACGGACTGGTCACTGGTGACCGCCGATGGCGACACGGTCTGCTGCCATAATGAGATCGTCGTTGAGCAGGACGAGGGCAGGCTGCTGGTGGTGCCCTATGACTTCGATCTCGCGGGCTTCGTTGACGCGAAATACGCGAAGCCCGATGCGAGTCTACGCACGTCGAGCGTCACTCAGCGCCGCTACCGCGGCTACTGCACCGATCGCGGCACACTGCGGCGAGCGCTCGACAGAGTCATCGAGAAAGAAACGGAGTTCATGCAACTGATCGACTCCCTGCCGTTGCTCTCGCAGAAAGACAAAGCAAAGAAGAAACGTTACCTGGCCGGCTTCTTCAAACAAGCGAAGAATCCGGAGCGGCTCGTCAACAAGTTCGATCGGCGCTGCCTGGGCGCTAGTCGCCGCTGAGCAACAGGTCTCGACGATTCGCCAGCGCCCTGCGCCTTCGCTTGTCGAGGGCATCCTCGAGTTCCTCATCGAGCACGTCATCGGCCAGGCCGGACAGCCCCTTGCGCCAGCTGTCAGTCAGATTGAGTTCGATCCCGGACAGATAATCCGGCACACCCTTCTTCGTGGAAAAGCTGCGACTGTGTCCGATCAACACCAGGTCCCAGCCACCCTCCGGATCGTAGAGCATGCGGTCGCGGGTCCTGGCCTCATTGTGAATCAGGCTGTCGAACACGTACATGGCGTCCCACTGATCGGGCAACGGGCACTGCGCGCCGCTGCCACGGCCGGACGCCGATCGTTGTTCCTCGTTCAACGTACCGGGCACCAGGAACTGCAGCGTGCCGTCCCGTCGGCCCAGTTTGCGGCGCACCGTCGCCGGCACCATGTCGAGCTCGAGCAACTGGTCGAGCGCGAACGCGGCGAGTTCCGGGTAGAAACCACGGGCCGAGCGTGGCGAGAAAACCGCCTCGATACTGCGATCACTTTTCTGCAACCTGACAATCTGTCGGCCCTGCTCGTCGGTGATTTCTTCGACGACCTCTCCCGTCGCAAGCAGGTCGAGCGTGTCGTCGAGACTCAGGAAGCCGCCGGGCCGGGTACCAACCTGCCTGGGATGCGCCTCGACCGCGTAAGCCTCGGCACCGACTTCGTTAATCGCGCTTAAGCGCCCTGCTTCGAGCAGCAACGCATTGCCCGTGCCGCCGTATGACTGGCGATTCATGCCGGTATCGACTTCGATGATGGCGCCGTCGAGCCTGCTCAGGATTCGGCGTGTCGGGGTCGGCGTGTGACCGATGACGACGCGATTCGCACCTATGATCTCGAGCGTTTCGAGCAGTCGCGTCTCCTCGATGACACGGCTGCACGCGGCGTTGCCTCGATACCAGAGGGGCCCGTCGGAATCGTGCAGGCGGGAAGCGTTGAGAATCCGGGTCTTCGCGACACGGTCCAGCACCTCCGGCGAAGTGTCCAGCGGCGGCATCCAGGCTTCCAGCAAACCCGGATGGTCGTAGAAGCTATCGGTCGGCAACAGTATGCCGTCGGCGTATAGCGTATCGAGGAGACGCAGGTACTCCGCCATCTCTCCGACGAGCTTGCCGTTCACCCCGTCCAATCCATACTCGCCGATCATCGGCGATACGCCGCCGTGTACGAATGCGGTCTGGTTGATAACTACGATGACAGGCTTCGACAGCAACCAGGCGCCGTAGTATCCGTCGGCGGCAAATGCGCGTCGATGCGCAAAGTAGCCTGGCGGAAATGCCTTGTCGAACTCGTCGCGCGAGTAGTCCGGCGTCTCACGGGACTCCCTGTGTTTCTCGAACCAGGCGTTCCGTTCGTCTTCGGTTTCGTCTCTCTCGAAGGCCGCGTATTCCTGCGTCGCGACATAGCGAAGATCGCCGATCAGGTTCATCGCCTCGTGATTGCCAATCAGGACGTGCACCTTGCCGCCGGCCGCCTCCGCCTCCTGCTCGAGCTTCATCAGCAGGTCCATCGAACGGCGCGAATCAGGTCCGCGATCCAACAGATCGCCGACGATGACCAGGTGAGACGTTCCGCCGCTCCACGATTGCTCGTCGTCAATGACACCCGCGCCCTTCAATGTAGTGGCGAAGGCCGGGTGTGCGCCGTGAACATCGGATACCGCGACGACGCGCTGCACCCCGTCGAACTGCCAGCTTGCCGCGGCGGGCACTGAGAACAACAGGATGATTAACAAAAGAAGCGGCATAGGATTTCACAAAATACGATGTGTCCTGCGTCCCTGTATTTTAGAGCGACAGTCAAGGTAATGCACGATTACCCGCATGTTAAGATCGCATGAGGTTGCTTAAGGAAAGCTGAACGATGAGACGGATCGTGTGCCTCCTGGTGCTGTGCATTGCGGGTCCTGCACTTGGCAAGACCGACCCGCTGTTCGAGTCCAATGACACGCTGAAAGTAACCATCGAGGCGCCATTCAAGCGCATCCTCCAGACCCGCTCGCTGGAGGACGAAGAGCAAGGAACGTTCACCTATACCGACGAAGCCGGACAGGAGCATCAGTTCGCTATCCAGATTCGCGCCCGTGGCAAATCGCGGAGAGAACCGGCGACCTGCAACTTTCCGCCGATTCGCCTGAACTTCAAGAAGTCCGAGACGAAGGACACGCTCTTTGATAAACAGGACAAGCTGAAGCTGGTCACGCACTGCAAGAGCGATTCGGTCGTTCACAAACAGGGCCTGTTGCGGGAGTACCTGGTCTACCGGATGTTCAACCTGTTGACTGACAGGAGTTTCCGGGTGCGGCTGCTTGAGATCACCTACGAGTACAGCGAGGTAAAACGTCGTCCGATAACCGAATTCGGGTTCCTGATCGAACACAAGAACCGGCTAGGCAAACGAATCGATGCCAAGCCCGTCGAGCTCATAGGCCCGGCTCAGCTGGGCAAGTTGCACAGCGACTTCGTGAACCTGGCCACGATGTTCCACTACCTGATCGCCAACGTTGACTTTTCCACCTTCGCGGCTGCTGAAGAGGATGACTGCTGTCACAACCACATCCTGTTTGGCGAAGGCGAGGAGTTGTACTACTCAATCCCGTACGACTTCGACATGTCCGGTTTCGTATCGGCTGAGTACGCGGTGCCTAATCCCCGTTACGGATTGCGCAGGATCACGCAGCGCTACTACCGGGGTCACTGCGTCAACAATGAACACTTGCCGCAAACGCTGAAGCAATTCGACGAGAAGCGCGATGAGTTCTATGCGTTGGTAGAGACCTTCCCCCACTTGTCGAAGTACAGCCGGAAGCTAACGACGCGCCTAATGGACGATTTCTATAAAATCATCGACGACCCGAGATTGGTGGAAAAACGCCTCGAGGGCAGGTGTCACTGAATAAGGCCGGGCCGCTCGCAGAGCCAGTCGCGGATGATCTTCGACAAGCGCGGATGGATCAGGTAACCCACCGAACTGTGCGGGTTTGATTTGCCGTAGCGTACCGTCTGGTTGTAGATCCGGAAGTCCGTGATCCGGCTGACGATATGCTCCCGCATCATCTCACGGAAATCGTCGGCGACGGTGCCATCGTGACAGAGATAGTCATCTTCCGCCGAGAGATTGAGCCAATTGATGATGTTGCCGGGATAGCGCTCGATCCCTGCCGACTTCGCGCCCAACAGGTATTTGCGAATGTAATTGTCGGACAACGGCGCGCCCATCGAGACGAAACAGTCAACCTTCGTCGTCGCGTGGTCCGAAAACCTCGGGTCACGCGACAGCTGCCAGAGCACGTCGTAAGCGACGATGCTGCCCATGCCGTGCGACACGATCATCAGCGTCGCACCGGATTCCATCGCCTCGATAATCTCGCCTCTGACCCGGTCGCGTATCCTCGTGCCGAGCCCGTCTTCATTCTGAAGATAAGCGGCGAACACCGGGGCGACGCGACCGAGCAATCGCATGGTCTGGCCGAGTAGTCCCATCACCGGCGCTATGATCCCGGCGAGAAACTCCTTCTTCGCCGACTTGCCCGGCAGGCTGTCGTACTGCCGGAAGCCGAATTTCTTGCGCCGGGACACCGATTGCAGAGCAATCAGCGCGTTCTTGCGATCGCCGATATCCAGTTCTTCGTCGTACTCCCTGCCGCGGTCCTTCAAGAGAGGCCGGGTCAGGTCCCCGTAGTACGCCAGACCAACGTCAGCCTCGTCGAACGCCGCTATGTCTTCGGGATAGTCCCGCTGGATACCGGAACGTATCGCGTGACGAGTGAATTCTTCGAGAACGGACTCGGACGGCTTCAGGGAATAACCGTGCACATAGATGATTCGCCTCGGCGGCGTTGCGTTGTTCTCTGTCATTGCGCGCCTAGAAGTCGTCGTCGCCTGTACCACGACGCGCCATCATGCGCAGGAAGGGGCCGGATGCCGACTTGCCATATTCGAGGCGCCAGATTGCCAACGTCGTCAGCACGAAGGCGGCGGAGATGACCATTGCGATACCCACGGCGCCGATGCCGGCCCCGAGGCCGACGCCAATGGAGACGAAGATGTACATCGCGTCCGACGGAATCGCCAGTGAGAAGCGAAAGCGTACGGCTGCGACGATACCCGCCAGGCTGAAGGCGAGTGCGATGCTGTTCATCACGATCATCGCGATGCCGGTCACGACGACCGGCAGTATGACAATCGTCTGGATAAATGCCTGGTCCATCTTCGCACTGCGTGACGTCATGAAGTACACCCATGAGACGGGGATGATCAGGATCACGGCGCTGAAGCTCGCGATGGCGAGCCGAATCGGACCGGCGGGCTCGAGCAACGAGGGCCCGATACTGGTGTAGACCGGCTCAAGTGAATCGAGACTGTCGGACATCAGGTCGCTGATACCGCCCAGCGGCAAATAGTTCGCGATAGTCGGGTAGCGCGTTTGAACGAATAACGCCAGCGCCAGCCAGAACCCGTAATACAGGATGATTACCGTCATCGGTATGGCCAGGCCGGTCGACTTTCTCATGGACGTCCCTTCCGATTTCCCCCGCGCCAATCATAGCGCATCATGCGGCACACAATGATAGGCTTTACGCCGATTTCTCACACGGAGCCCTTCATGCGCCACGACGTCCAGTTGCTGGGGATCAGCAACGCCATCGTCGACGTACTTGCCAACGTCGATCACAGCTTCCTGTCCGATATCGGCACCGTCCCGGGATCGATGACGCTGGTTGACGAAACCCAGGCTCACGCTATCTATGACCGGATGGGGCCGGCAACGGAGATGTCCGGCGGCTCGGTAGCCAATTCCGTAGCGGCGTTTGCGCTTCTCGGCGGCTCGGCTGCCTACATCGGCAAAGTGAAGGACGATCAGCTAGGTGAGATCTTCAATCACGACATGCGAGCGCTCGGCGTCGACATTCGCCTGCAACCAGCGCCCGACGGCGCCCCGACGGCCAGGAGTCACGTGCTGATCACCGACGACGGGCAGCGAACGATGTGTACCTACCTCGGCGCCTGTACGGAACTCGCCACGGCGGACATCACCGAGTCCACGTTTGGACGACCGAAAGCCACGCTGATCGAGGGCTACGTCTGGGACATCGCCGAGGGCCCGGCACTGGCACAGCGGGCTATGGAACTCGCGAAGGAGTCACAGACGGCCGTCGCGTTGTCTCTGTCGGATTCCTTCTGCGTTGAACGCCATAAGGCGTCGTTCGCAGACGCCGTAGCCAACCACGTCGATATCGTTCTCGCTGATGAAGACGAGATCAACATGCTGCTGGGCACCGATAACATCGACGATACGCTTGAGGCGATACGCGACCGTGACAACCTGTTCGTCATCACGCGTTCGGAAGAGGGCTCGGTCATTTATCATCGCGGAAATACGGTGATTCAGTCGGCAATCCCGGTTGAGCATGTCATCGACACGACCGGCGCCGGCGATGCCTATTCAGCCGGCTTCCTGTATGGATGGGCCAATGAGTGGAGTCTCGAAGATGCCGCAAGACTGGGCACTCACGTGGCCACCAGCGTCATTCAGCGAGTAGGCGCTCGTATCAAACCAGGCCTGATGGACAGCTTCGATCGGTAGAAGCCTAAGGACTGGTCGCCTGTGCCGACCAGTGCGGCGATGAAAGCCTCCAGGCCACCAAACGGCGGCCACCTTACGGACATCGGTCCGTATTAACCTCGATTGCCGTCGCGCTCCTCTCGCCCTACGCTGTCTATGCGCGGACTTTGAGCTGCGTATTGGGGAGACGGTAATGAGTCTTGTTAATTTTCTCATCGTTGCGGCGCTGTTGGCGGCGGTCACGACGCTTGCGCTTGGACTGCGGTCCATGTCGATCGGCGGCGAATACGATCGCACGCACAGTGAAAAATTCATGTGGGAGCGGGTTGCGCTGCAGGCAGTAATCATTGTCTTGTTACTTGCCACGATCGTAGTCGGCAATACCTGACCGCTACATCGAGCTGCCGGTTTCTCCGGCGAGCGAGGGTGTTGTCCTGAGACAGCCCGGATTGGCGGGCTGCGCGGCTGCTTGCACGCCCTGACTGAAGCACCGGGCGAGCCTACTTGTAGAACAGCCTCTTTTGGATTCGCCCCGTGTTGGGATCAATTTCGCATTCATAGGATGCGACCGAGTAGGCAACCAGCGGCGAGTGGCTCGCTATCTTGTAGTAAGCATCGGCACGCGTTTGAGTAGGGAGCTGCGCCGCCCAGTTGACCTGCCCGTTCAAGTCGATCGCGAACAGGTTCTTGCATCGTTTGATCGCCTTTGGATAGTCGCCGTAATTCAGAAGCACGATAACCAACCTTCCATTCGAGTAAGCGTCGACAATCGAATAATCGAACGTCGCCAGGCGCTCGGAACCCAGGAACAAGCGATTCTCGTGGTATGAGATGGGCTCCGATCGAAGCGTAACGGCAGCGGCCTCTTTGACACACTGCGTGAGCAGCTCGTCCTGGTTGGCCCCTTGGCGGGCCACGGTCCTACCCCAAACGTCGCTACCTTCGACCAGCCACGCGTTGGCCGAGGTTTCGTTTGCCCTGAAGTACCAATTCGGGAGTCGGCCGGCGATCGGATAGGCCTTGAGCATTTCCGCTTCCGACTTTCTCTCAACCGACCTGCGCATGTGTTGACCGTCTCCTTTCCATGAACCACCAATCTAGCGTGGAATCCTTGCGCTCGGCATATCGAGACCTACTCGTCATTCCAGTCAACGATTCGGAGCTTGGGCCAAAGACTACGCCAGCGAGACACTTTTGCATTGTAGACCTGCCGAGAAACCTGGCGTTTGTTCGGCCGTACCACCAGGTCAAGCAGATCGTCAAAGCCGAACGATGCGTACGACTCCAGCCCGCCCCGCCCCGGGCGGATTCCAATGCTGCCGGCGGTGGTTGGAAATGTATCGATGGCGCTCGCGGATGACGTGTATGGCTTGATCGGGTAGCCGAATTTGCTTGCATACCACAGGTGGACCCGGGCTTCGTTTTTCACGTCGAAGTTGATACCGGCCTCATCGAACCGGTCGGCAATTCGAACGGCGTGACGTGACTCGGATGTCTCGCTCAAGTCGTCGGGGTCGAAATAGACCAAGTCGATGTCACTGATGCCGTACAGCCGGGGAAAATGGTGTGCTGCGTTCCAGTAGCTCTGCACAACCGCCCCCGCAACGATCCAGCAGTCGGGCAAAGCAACGTCATCCCAGTTGCTCAGAACCTCGGACAGAACGGGGTTCGCTTCCACGGCAAGCCTGATTTCATCGGGGAGCACCATTACAGGCTCATCGAATAGGCAACGATAGCGAGGCCAATCGCCACGGCGAGTATCGGGAAAATGATGAACTTGAGGAACCACTGGAGTCTTGCGGACTGCTGCAGGCGCCTCGCCAGCGATTTCTGCCCTGGCAGACTGGACGCTGGCCTTTCCGTTGCAGGCGCCGGCGCCTGTGATTGTTTCCCTGTTGCTTCACGCTCGGGTGCAGGCTCTGCGGTCGGCTTCTTCTCCACGCGCTGCTCTGCCGTCGAACGCTGTTGACTGGCTTTTGCTGCGTGTTGCCTGCGTTTCGACTCAGGCGGCCTGGAACGCCCCGGCTCCTGCCAGTCGACGTAACGCTTATTGATACGATGATCGATCTTCTTCTGGTTCTGCCACGTATACGGAACGTGGAACTCGCTCTTCATTTTTCGTACCAGCAACTCGGCATAGTCATCGATGTACTTTCCGGTACTGAAGTCGAAGTAGCTCTGCGCAAACGCGTTTCCCCTATCGCTTAGCATGTCGTCTATCAGGCAGCCATCCCACCGTGCGTACACATCGAGTGCCGTTGTCTCGCGTCGCTTGTAGGCCTCGATCTGCTCGCGACTGTCCTCTACGAATTCCTCGCTGCAAAGATCGTTGTCCATGAGCCATCCGAGGAAGAAGGCGGTATGGACGTAAGCTTGTTCGTCAGGGAGCCCGAGTTCCTGTACGGAATCGAAGTGGTACTTCGCCTTGTCGTAGACGACGGGGTCCCCGGGCCTTGCACCCAAAGCGCCGTCAAATCGCCTCACTTCGTGGGGTGACATGATCGAAAGCATGGTCATCCTGGTACCGGGCTCGTCGTACTGGAAGTGCAGCGAGTAATCGTCGTAGTCGTAGCGGTCGAAATTGGGGACGGTGCCCAGGACCTCCGTTGTTTCGCTCTCCCGGTGCATCGTAGGGTAACCGAACTTGAAGCGAACCACCTGCTTCGACGAGTCGAGGCGCAGTCCGCCCGTCTCGCCCTGGTAGCCTGAGAATCCTTCGTAACCGTCCGAATACAGGAACAGCGTGTTGACGCGGCCATCGACGAGCAAGGCAGCCACACCCGCTCCCCGAAGCGACCAGAGCGCGGTGTCGTCGCTGATATCGAAGCGTTGCCCGCCGGCTGGCAGATCCAGGTAGTCCCTGAGTTCCTCGAGAGACTTGCCGAGTGCATCTACGGGTAGTTTTGTATCCTGCATCCCTGGCTTTTCCTTCGACTACCCGACCATCGAGGGTTCGTTTGTTGTCTTGCGACCGAGACCGTCCGGGATCAGGGACGTATGCCCCGGCCTCCGGCCAGGGCGAGAACTCCGACCAGGCCCGTCACCGTCGAGGCTATTGCCACGGCCGGGAACCAGCCGAACACGAACGCATTCGCGACGAGTACGGCCGCCGTCGCGAGAAAGAAAGCGGCAAGAATATTCGCCTGGCCGGCCGCGGCGGCGTCCTGATCGCCCCTGGCCAATCGCAGGAAGACGAATGCCGCGATGAGAAAGAACGCCGACAACACGTACCAGGTCACATGGAAAAACGTGATTGAGGATTGGAGCATCGCGCTTTCCCGTGCATCGGCAAGCGGCCCGCCGTGGCCGTCTATCGTCCGGATGACTGCGGCAACGGCGGACAACAAAGATGCTGCGAACCAACTCTTGTTCATGATTGCTCCTTATGTCGATCGCTCCAGATGAACTCACTATCGGCAGCCAACCCGCACCTCGACTACGCTTCCTCGCACGAAGCTGCGTCGGCAACCTTAGCAGCGTCAGGTTCTCAAGTTGCGGCCGCCGCCGGATTCGACGTTGGTCGCTGGCCCGAACTTCTATAACCCGCCCAAGAGACGGCGGCGCCGAGCAGGAAGCCAACGACTATAGTCATGGCCTCGGGAATCTCTGCGTAGCGTCTGAACGCCTCTCTCACCCACTCGGAGTGCGCGCCGGCCAGCATCGACACCGCCTGCAGCGCCATCAGGACCGCAGCGACGAGGAACGGCGTACCGTACTTTTTATCCCGCCGATACAGCCAGATCGCGAATGCAATGGAGAGTCCCATCGAGATAGCGATGGCATCGAGTATTCGCTGCGGGAAGTCAGAACCCGTGAAGATCATGAATGGCAGGTACTTCAGCATGATGCGGCTGAAGGGCGACTCGAACAGCACCAGCGGCGTGGTCAGCATGTAGCCCGAATGCAGGAAGACGTTTCGCTTGTGTCGAAGCGCCAGGTAGTAGAGTACGAGATAGGCAATGATCGCAAACAGCATCGACAGGCCAAAACTGGGACCGAGCGAAAAAGCGCCCCGCTCCTCGCTTTCGATGAAAGCAACGGCGGACGTATTGACGATCATGACGAAGCCGACGATCAGGAACGGGAACAGTGCGAGGCTCAGCAGTCCGGCGGTCTTGTGGAGATGACGTTTCCGATTGTGAATACTCCAGTGCTGGAACAGCAGTAGCACGACCCAGGCTATCGCTGTGCCTGCGTGTACGTGAAACGCTAGCGGAACCGAACTAAATGGCTGAAAGTAGCTGCCCCAGAATCCAATCACGATGACTACGAGAGTCAGCGCGATGAAATAGTGCGCCTTGCGATACGGCATGGGCCACCCTGTTGCAGCTTCTGTGGATTTAACGATACTACGCATCCCGGCCCTGCCGGTCATCAGGCAAAGATGGCCAAAACCGGTCGTCAATAGATACAGGACTAACATTAATGAAAGCGATTCTGAAAACGGCGCGACTCACGCTAAAGCCTCTCAGCCCGGACGATGCGGACCTGGTCGTTGAGCTGTTCACGGATCCGGTCGTGAAGAAACACACGGGCGGGCCGCAGTCCGAGGCTTCGATTCGAGAAGAGATGCGTGTTTCGACGCGTCGCGGCGGCAATGGCTGCATCGGCATCTGGACGATCGTCAGGACTGAGGACGGCGAGAAGCTCGGCACCGTAGCGCTGTTACCGATGCCGGTCGACACGCAGGCGACGGACTTTGACAGCGTCGTACCCGGCGAGTATCCCGACGCCGAAATCGAGATTGGTTTCTTCCTGAAACCGTCCGTCTGGCGGCAGGGCTACGCCGTCGAGGCCTGCCGTCGCGTCCTGGGCTTCGTGTTCGAGGAATCGCCCCTGACGGAAATCGTTGCGAACTTCGATCCCGCGAACAGCGCCTCGCGCGGCCTCCTGACAAAGCTCGGCTTCGTCGACCGCGGCTTCGGCCGAGCCTACGGCGTCGACGCCCCGCGCTATACAGTCACCCGAGACCACTGGCTCGCCGAACAGGAGAATGGCTGACATCGTTGAATTCCCGTCGGTTGCAGGCTCGCTTGCGCGAAGTACGGATGACGGCGGCAGCCTGAACTGCGCTAGAGTCTCCGGGATACACTGAGACGATTCTTAAGAGCAGGATTCAGCCATGCAGATCACGGTACTAGGCGCCGGTGCCGGCGGAACTGCGGTCGCGTTTGATTGCGCTTCGCACGGCCATGACGTTCGTTTGTTCGACTTCGAGCAGTTCCCCGATAACATCGCAAGAATCGCCGAGGCGGGCGGAATACACGCCGACGGTGACATCTCGGGCTTCGGCCCGATCAGTTACGCCGGCCACGATATCGACGCGGCCATGCAGGGCGCCGAGCTGATCTACGTCGTCGGTCCCGCCTACAGCACGGAACCCTTTGGCCAGGCCGTGGCCGGAAAGCTCGTCGCCGGGCAAACGGTGATCGTCACACCGGGGTCCTGCGGCGGCGCACTGGCCTTTAAGCGAGCTGCTGGCCTCGACGTCGACGACGACTCCATTCGCGTTGCAGAGACCTCGACGCTGCACTATGCCGTGCGTCTGACCGAGCCGGGCTGCATTCGGGTATTCCTGAAGCTGAAGGCCGGCAACCTGTTGGCCGCGCTGCCCGGCAAGCACACGGGGGCAATTCTCGACCTGGTATCGGATGTGTACTCCAGCATGGAACCCGCCGGCAGCGTTCTGCAGACCAGCCTTCAGAATGCGAATCCGATCATTCACCCGGCCGTCACGCTGTCGAACGCGGCACGTATCGAGATGACGGGCGGCGACTTCCTGTTCTACGAGGAAGGCGTCAGCGACTCGGTAGGCAGGCTGATCCAGGCACTGGACATGGAACGAATCGCGATCGGCGAGAAACTCGGCATCACCGTCTTGCCGGACCCGGAAATCGGCATGGAACAAGGCTACATGTTGGAAGCCAATTACGGCAGCGCCTACCGCGAGGCCCCGGGGTTCAAGGGTATCGCTGCACAACCGCGCCTTGACCATCGCTATCTTAACGAGGACGTTGGCTACGGCCTCGTCTTTATGTCGATGCTGGGAGACCAGGTCGGCGTTGAGACAATCGCTATCGACTCCGTCATCAATGTTGCATCGATCGTCATGGATCGCGACTACCGCGCTGAAGCATTGCGCACGCCCGAGACACTCGGTATTGCGGGCCGCTCGGTCGAGGAATTGTCCGCCCTTTAGCGGGCGTTAGGCGTCAGTGGTACTGACGATCCTTGGGGTCATCGCTTGCGTAGTCAGCAGGCGCTTTCGGCGTCTCGATGTCTACCTTCTCTTCGGCCGCATCTGCCGCCTTTTCTTCGACGATATCCGCTGCGTCGGCCGGCTTCGGCACGGCATCTGCCTCCTGCTCCGCGGCAACCGTCCCGGGATCGGCTGAGGACACCTGTTCTGACGGCGTGCTCGCTTCCGCTTCAATCGTCTCCTCAGAAGGCTCGGCAGGCGTCGTTTCCGCAGAGGCGGCTTTCGACTCTGCGCTCATCTCATCCGGGCGCGGGAACCTCAGCTGCGCATCCGACGGCGCGCCGACACAGAGCTTCTCCGAGCCCGCCGCCATGTGTTCGTACAGCTCCCGGTATTGGCGGCCGATTGCCTGGAAGTGTTCGGCCGATTGACTGAAGTGCTCCGTGACACGTTCGCGGTAGGTCTCGAGCTCCGCTTCGACATCGGCGAGCTTACGGTTGTTTCCGCGGGTGCTGAATCTGCCGGCGAAGAAACCCAACCCCAGGCCAACCAGAACGCCGACACTGATAAGAACAATCCACTCTACGGTACCCATAAGGTTCTCCCGGCGATACAACGCCGCGTTTGCTGAAAACAATTCGCTCGCGGTTCGCAGTCTAGCAGGCTGTTCTCCGGTTCGCTTCGAACGTGCCCGAGTTTTCATGGACACGCCATACGGAATGCAGTTCAGTTGCTGCGGAAACTACTGAGCCACTTGGTTCGCCCGATGCTGCATGCTGGAAAACGTGCCGAACGGGGGAACCTTGAATACGAAAGTCTGTGAATTGATGAGCGAAAGCGTCCTGACAGCGGAGCCTCATCACAGTGTCGACCACGTTCGAAAGATCCTCGGCAGGAACAAGATCGGCTCACTTCCCGTCGTTAATACGGACGGCGAACCCGTGGGCATCGTCTCGGCAACCGATCTCGCGCACGAACTCAAGCCGGGCTCACCGATTAGCAGGATCATGACCGAGAAGGTCTTCGTTATACCGCAATACGAGGACGTCAGCATCGCGGCGCGCGTCATGCGCAATCACAAGATCCACCATGTCATCGTCACTCACGAGAAGAAGGTCGTCGGCATGTTAAGTGCGTTCGACCTCCTGAGGCTGGTCGAGAGCCACCGATACATTCAAAAAAATCCTCCGACCGAGTCGAAGCGAAAGAGCACGAAGCGGAACTGATGACACTCGGTCGCCGTCGCGCCTCGACGAGGCCCGCCCCGAGTCTGGCCGCTCACGGAATCGCTTTCCAAGTATCAGCAAGCGCCTCGCTCACAGCCGCGTGCGCATGTATCGCGGTGGTATCGAATAGCGGCACGGCGGTATGTTGCTGCTTGATCAGCATGCCGATCTCGGTGCAGCCTTCAATGACCGCTTCCGCGCCTCGGCTGGCCAGGTCGTCGACGATTCTTACGTAGTGTGCCCTGGAGTCATCGCGAATCTCGCCGAGACAGAGCTCCTCGAAGATGACACGGTGCACGATCTCCCGATCGGGCTCCGGCGGAACAACGACCGACAATCCATGCTGCTTGAGCCTGCCGACATAAAAGTCCTGCTCCATCGTGAAGCGGGTACCGAGCAACCCGACAGTCTCTACACCGGATGCCAGCACCGCCCTGGCGGTCGCGTCCGCGATATGCAGCAGAGGGATATCAATCGCCGCCGAGACCTCGTCAGCGACCTTGTGCATCGTGTTCGTACAGATCAAGAGCAGGTCAGCACCAGCCGATTCAATCTGCTTCGCCTTGCCTGCCAGCATGGCGGCGGCGCCGTCCCAGTCGCCGATCTTCTGCAGGGCCTCGACCGCCTGGAAATCGACGCTGAACATGGCGATAGGTGCCGAATGCAGCCCGCCACGGACGCGCGCGGTCTCCTCGTTGATCAGCTTGTAATAGATCTCGGTGCTCTCCCAGCTCATGCCACCCAGCAATCCAATTGTCTTCATTAGCCTTCTCCAGGGCGCATGCGACCCATAGTCAGTCGACGCCTTTGAACGCAAAACTGGCCATTTCACGAAATCGAAAATGCTCATCGGGCACGACAAGCGTCAATCGATCGCAAGTGAACGTCGTTTTCGTTGCCTTTGCTTCCAGTCTTGCCGCGAGCGCCAGGCTCTCGTCAATCGAAATGAACTCAGCAACGGTTATGTGGGCAGGAATGTCGTCTCGCTCGTGCCCTGCACTATCGAATACGGATGCACGATGTACGATCTGCTTCAGTTTGTCGATTGCACTTTGGGGGTATACCGGAAATGACACACCGGCGTAGTCGGGCGACGCATGCGGTTTCTCGAAGTAAAGCTCGAACGGCTCAACGCCAGATAGAATCCCGCTGATTTCCTCGCGGACAGTGTCCGTGAGTTCCGCTACCAGCGGTCTCGACACCGAGATGTGCGTCGGACTGATCGCAGCCGACGCGGGATCATAGCGTTGTCTCAGCCGGTTGAATTCCTCGGCTATCCCGGCCGGTGGCAGGATGAGCAAGACTCCGAACCGGTAGGCCCGCTGCCAATCCGCCCAGGCCGATGTATCCGTAGCGTACCGGATGGCGGGAGCATCGACGGCTATGTCTGAACGCGGTTCTTTCACTGGCCTTTGCGCTCCCGCAGTTTGCGGCGTGTGTGCTTGTCCGGGCGACCGCTGGTTCTCGGCAACAGGTACCTGTCCTGCTTCAGCGCCGCGACCTGCTCGTTGCGTTGTCGCACCGTCTCTTCGTCTTCGACGTAACAGGACCGCGCTTCGGCGGCCGGACCGCGACGGGCGGGAATCGCTGTTACGTCCAGACGAAAGTGCAGCCGTTCACGCACGAGATCAATGGTGTCGCCGACCTTGACTCGCGTCCCCGGAGTCACGCGCTCGTCGTTCAGCTTCACGTGTCCGCCGGCGACGGCATCCGATGCCTTCGTGCGCGTCTTGAAGAAGCGGCAGAAGAACAACCAGCGATCGATACGCAGCGAATCGGCAGACTGGGTCATGTACGAAACGCCGTTAAGATCCGGGGTTGGCTGGCGGCATCGACGCTCACTGTGCCGGCTGCTGATGGCGAGTGACATGCCGTCGCATCAGCTCAAGCAGCTGATCCTCCGGGGAGCGCTTCGTCTGCGCCTGCAATGCCCTCGCGAGTGCGACGATGGAGACGCCCATAAACACGCCGGACGTGAAATCTGAGCCGATGCCCGACCACATGACACCTGCCCAGGTAAGCCATGCGAATCCGGCAAGCGTCCATGCGTCCCGGAGGCGGGTTTTCTCATAGGCGTCCAACAGCGCGAGAATGTTCGGGGCAGCGGTCTGGTTATCCATTTTTGGTCCTCAGCTCAACCGAGCGGCAGTCGGCACTGGCCCGCTATCGCTGGCCAGCTCCGGGTGTCCGTGCTCGGAGCAAGGCGGCCGTGGCGACAGGCGTCACGAGAACAGGGACACGGCCAGGACGATAGTGGCGACGACGAGCAGGATAACAAAAGCGCAGCCTGACGCCTGTTCGAGCACACCCATCTGACTCGAGATCTCATTGTCCTGCCGTTCGAGCTTTTCGTTGGAAACCGGCTCGTACTCTTGGCTCCGCGCCATCAAGCGCAGCCGTTTCGGAGGCTGCAACTCTTCCGGGTGATACATCCATCCGGTAAACGTCCCGTCGTCAAACTTGATCAACCAGTCCTCGGGTTGCTTGCCAGCGGCATCGAGCTCGAGGGCTGTCCTTTCCGGAATCCACACGACCGTGCCTTGCTTCCTGCGACGCAGTAGTAAAGTCGTGTATTCGATTCGATCGCCGGGACTGACTTCGTCATTGGTTCCGAAGTACTTCATGCGAATCGTCATGGGCAATCGGTCCTGGTAGATAAGCGTACGGACAACGCGTCGAGTCTATCACCCGGTCCGCTGCTTGAAATGCGAACCGGCGACATCGAGCGTAAGCTGCGCGTATTGCTGTACTCTGGTCGCATGAAGGACTGCAACTCATGCGGCCGGTGTTGCCAGAACTGGGGCGGAAGTGGCTTGTCAGCGTCCGCTGAGGACATCGAACGCTGGGAAACCTACCGGCCCGACATCGCTCGCTTCGTCGTCGGCGATAAACTCTGGATCGATCCGGAGGCCGGAGACTATTTCGAGCACTGCCCGTGGCTTAAGTCGTCCGACGGCGGCAACAAGTTCACCTGCGACATCTACGAAG
Organism: Woeseiaceae bacterium; assembly: GCA_030065915.1. Classification (GTDB taxonomy): domain Bacteria; phylum Pseudomonadota; class Gammaproteobacteria; order Steroidobacterales; family Woeseiaceae; genus UBA1847. Next base: position 14,229 of record JASJCQ010000008.1, on the reverse strand, counting down.
ACCGTCCGGAAGATTGTCGATTCTATCCGGTCAGTATCGACGACATGGTCAAGGATGGCTGCGAGATGCTGGAGGCCGGCGACCTGGAAAACCCGAGACGCGCGCAACGAGCCCTCGACGCGATCATGATTGACAGCCGACCTCCTTGTGAAGATTAGGCTGCGTAGCCGGACGAATCCTACCCGTGCTCGGCGACGATGCCTCGCCAGGTCTTTGCAAGCTCCTGCAGAAGGCCGTCGAAGGCTTCACGCTCGGTATCAAGCCGACCCTGGTCCGCCGCGTTCACCGTGCCCCAGGCGCTGGTCGTCTGTGTCTTGGTCGCCGTCGACTCGGCAACCCCATAAACGAAGCCCGTGCGCACATCGACGAACACGGCGGAGGCGGTCGTGCTAACGACGGTGTCCCTGTCGCGCATCAGGCCCAGTGAGATAACACTCAACGGACCAATCGACTTGCCGTCGACGCGAAAGGCGGTATCCAGCGTGTAGACAATCAAAACGTCGGCTTTCACCCTGGCCGCAGCCGTGCGCAGGTCGTCGATATCGTCGAGGCTTGCCGGAATCAATAAACGGGTGAGCGGTGCAACACCTCGGACGGCGTCCCACTCCGACAGGGTCTCGAGCGCCGCATCCGTCATGAACTCGCGATTGGACACGATCAGGAACGCACCGTTTCCGTAGGTCTCTGCCGTCATCGACCGGTAGGCAGCCGATTGAACCCTGGCAAACGACAGGCCGGCCGGGAATTCGGCAGCGGGCTCACGAGACATCAACTCCCGGATGTCCGCGGACTGGATCCTGGTCAGGTCTACGGGACCGCCCGGCGTCGTATAGGACGCGCAACCCGAGACGCCCAACACCGCCAGTAACAGAATACCGATACGCACGCGCAATACCCCCATTAGACTCTCCCATTTCAAAACCCAGACCCGGCCCTGCGGAGCAGAGCGAATCCGAGCCGTGTCCGACTGATCCTTGTGACCGCTACCGGTTGCTCGAGTTCAGGAACCTATCGGATGCCAGGTCGTTTTGACTTCCTGTGTCTGCTTGATCAGGTAGGGATCCTGCGCCGCGTCTTTGCCCCAGTCGGTATTGACGCGCGAAACGACGCGCTTGATGTTATCCGCAGCGGCCGTCTGGATAGCCGTCGCCACCTTCCTCGATCCATCGCAGTACACGACCGCATTGACGTCCATATGCGACGCGAACTGGCCGGTCAGCTCCTCGCGATACCCGGTCAGTATGTTCACGACCCCGGCCGGCACGTCAGATGAGTGCAAGACTTCCGCGAAACTGATCGCGCTCAGCGGTTTCGACTCCGATGCGAGAACGACGCAGGTGTTGCCGCCGACGATGCACGGCGCCAGGTTCGAGACGAGGCCAAGCAAGCTCGTGTCATCGGGCGCGATAATGCCAACGACACCGGTTGGCTCCAGCACGGAGAAGTTGAAGTGCGACGAACTCACGGGATTGACGGCACTGAACACCTGCTGGTACTTGTCCGACCAGCCCGCGTAGTAGATCAATCGATCGATTGACGCATCGACTTCCTTCTCGGCAGCGCTTGCAGTCGAGCCCTGCTGTTTCAGCTCGGCGATGAACTGCTCACGCCGACCTTCGAGCATCTCTGCGATGCGGTAGATGATCTGGCCGCGCAGGTAGGCGCTCGCACCCGCCCAGCCCGGCTGTGCCTTGCGAGCGGCGACGACCGCGTTGCGGAAGTCCTTGCGGCTGCCGCGACAGATGTTGGCGATGACATGGTCTTTGCTGTCGTGCAAAGGAAAATAGCGGCCGGATTCCGTTCTCGGAAACTTGCCGCCGATGTAAATCTTGTAGGTCTTGGCGACCGATAGTCTGCTCATATCAGGCCTCCAGTCTCAGGTAAGCATCGAGGCCGTGAAGGCCGCCTTCGCGCCCGACACCGCTCTCCTTGTAACCGCCGAACGGCGACGTTGGATCGAACTTGTTGAACGTGTTCGCCCAGATGACGCCGGCGCGAATATCCTGTGTCATCTTGAAGATCTTGGCACCCTTGTCGGTCCAGACGCCGCCCGAAAGTCCGTACGGCGTGTTGTTGGCCTTCGCGATCGCCTCGTTAAAAGTCCGGAATGTCTGGACAGCGAGCACCGGACCGAAGATCTCTTCCTGCACGACACGATTCGACTGCGACACGCCGGTGAACAGCGTCGGCTTGCAGAAGAAGCCCTTCTTCGGCAGTCGGGCGGCGCTCTGGTAGACCTCGGCGCCCTCCTCCTTGCCGATTTTCAGGTACTTCTGGATCGTCTCCAGCTGCTGCCGCGAGTTGATCGCGCCGATGTCCGTATTCTTGTCCAGCGGATTGCCAACCCTGAGCGTCGCCATGCGGTCCTTCAAGCGACGAATAACCTCGTCCGCGACAGACTCCTGCACGAGCAGGCGCGAGCCTGCGCAACAAACGTGACCCTGGTTGAAGAAGATACCGTTGACGATGCCCTCGACCGCCTGGTCGAGCGCGGCGTCCGCGAAGATGATGTTGGCAGCCTTGCCGCCCAGCTCCAGCGTGTAGCTCTTGCGCGTGCCTGCGAGCGCCTTCTGGATGATCCGACCGACTTCGGTCGATCCGGTGAATGCGATCTTGTCGATACCGGGGTGCTGAACGATATCGGCACCGGTCTTGCCGGCGCCGGTGACGATATTGACGACGCCCGGCGGCAGGCCGGCGTCGGCGATGACTTCGGCGAGCTTCATCGCGGTCAGTGGCGTCGTCTCAGCCGGCTTGATGACGACCGTGTTGCCGCAGGCGAGCGCCGGCGCAATCTTCCAGGCCGCCATCAGCAGCGGGAAGTTCCACGGGATAATCTGGCCGGCGACGCCTAAAGGCTTCGGCCTGCGGCCCGGGAACGCATACTCGAGCTTGTCAGCCCATCCGGCGTAGTAGAAGAAGTGTGCGGCCGCGAGCGGGATGTCGATATCGCGCGACTCGCGTATCGGCTTGCCACCGTCCAGCGACTCGATCGTCGCGAATTCGCGTGCTCGCTCCTGCATGATCCGTGCGATGCGATAAATGTACTTGCCGCGCTCAGCGGGCTTCATCTTCGACCAGACCTTGGCGTACGCCGTGCGCGCAGCCTTGACGGCCTTGTCGACGTCGGCGGCCGATGCTTCAGCGACGCGGGACAGCCGCTCTTCCGTCGCCGGGTTGATCGTCTCGAAATACTTACCGCTTTCGGGCTTGACGAATTCACCGTCGATGAACAGCTCGTAGCGTTTCTTGATGGAGATGTGGTCAGTGCTTTCGGGGGCCGGCGCATACTCCCAGCCGCCATCGAAAGCCAGTTTGTTCTCTGGCGTAGCCATGATCAGTCCTTGGAAAAATAGTCGGGAGACTGGTACACGCCGGTCTCCTGTTTCTTCAATTGCATCAAGACGTCATTTGCGAGGGAACTCGCGCCGAAGCGGAACCACTCCGGCGTCATCCACGCGTTACCCAGGGTCTCCTGCAACATGACGAGATAGTGCAAGGCCAGCTTGGCGCTGGAGATGCCGCCCGCCGGCTTCATGCCGACCATGCGGCCGGTTTCGTAGTAGAAGTCCGTGATCGCCTGCAGCATCGTCAGCGTGACCTGCATCGTCGCCGCCGGATGAATCTTGCCGGTGGATGTCTTGATGAAGTCGGCGCCGGCGTGCATCGCCAGCACGCTCGCACGTCTTACACGATCCAGCGTGCCGAGCTCGCCCGTCTCGAGGATGACTTTCAGGTGTGCGTCCCCGCAGGCCTCCTTGACCGCGACGATCTCGTCGAAGACAAGCTGGTAGTCCCCAGCCAGGAACGCACCGCGGGAAATCACCATGTCAATCTCGTTCGCACCGGCGTCCACGGCGATGCGCGTGTCGTTGAGCTTGATATCCAGAGATGACATGCCGCTGGGAAACGCGGTCGCTACCGAGGCGATGTTGATGTCGTGACCCTCGAGCGCGTCTTTCGCGACCGACACCATTGTCGGGTACACGCAGACCGCGGCTACGTGCGGCAACCCCGGCATCGAGTCGTGCAGGTGAATGGCCTTCTGGCACAGCTGCTGCACCTTGCCTGGCGTGTCCTGGCCCTCCAGTGTCGTCAGGTCGATCATGCTCAGCGTTAGCTTCAGACCTTCGATCTTGGCTTTTGCCTTGATGCTGCGGCTCTGGAAGCGGGCGACGCGTTCGTTGACGCCGACTTCGTCGACGGCCGGCACACGAGACAGGTCGGGCAGCCTCGTTGCGCCGGGCAGGCGGGAAACGCTTGCTGAAGACACGTCAGGCCACCGCCGTTTCTAGCGCGACCTTGATCATCTCGTCGAAGGTCGTGGCTCGTTCATCGGTCGTCAGTGCAGCGCCGCCGATAATATCGTCGCTGACCGTGCAGATCGCCAGGCACTCGGCGCCGAACTCGGCGCAGATCGGGAAGATGCCGGCGGCCTCCATTTCGACGCCGTAAACCTGGTACTTCGCCATCGTCTGGAACATGTCCGGGTCCGGGGTGTAGAACAGGTCGGCGCTGAAGACATTGCCAACGTGATAGCGGACGTCGAGTCGCTCGGCAGCGTCAACGGCTTTCCTTACGAGGTCGAAGGTCGCCAGTGCAGCGTAGTCATAGCCGCCGAAACGCATGCGATTGACACCGGAGTCCGTCGACGCGCCCTGTGCGATGACGAGGTCGCGGAGCTTCACATCGGGGTGTGTCGTGCCGCAACTTCCGACGCGCATGATGCGCTCGATACCGTAGTCGCCTAGGAGTTCGTGGACATAGATGGACGCGGACGGTATGCCCATGCCATGCGCCATGACCGAAATCGGCTGGCTTTGATAGGTGCCGGTAAACCCCCACATGTTACGAACGTCGGTGACGCGCCTGGCATCGTCGAGATAGGTCTCAGCGATGTATTGCGCTCTGAGTGGGTCCCCGGGCATCAAAACCGTCTTGGCAAAGTCATCCGGGGCCGCATTGATATGTTTGGCCATAAGAACCTCGTTGGAATCCCCGAACGATACTCCTCTGCGGCGCATTTTGGGAGTGTTCGGCATCGTTTCGGACAGCATAAGCCGTTTACTGCGGGCGATCTGCCGATACACTGTGCCCTATGGGACTCAGGCTGCTCATTCTTGCGATCCTTCTCACAGCGTGTACCGCCGGAACGGCGGAACCGCCGAGGCTCGAGCTCGTCGGTCGAATCGATATTCCGGAACTCGATGAGGCCTCTGGGCTCGCGCGATCGCAGCTCGATCCGGACGTGATGTGGGTTCACAACGACGACGGCAAGCCGCGTGTATACGCGTTCGACAAAGCTGGTGAGACGCGCGGCCGACTGACGCTCGAGGATGTGAAGAACCGCGACTGGGAGGACCTGAGTTCGTTCACGCTCGACGGTGAGCCATACCTGTTGATCGCGGACGTGGGCGACAACATGCGCCGGCGCAAATCGGTATTCCTCTACATCGTCGAAGAACCCGACCTGGCCGATGACGACAAGGTCAGGACCGACGTGGCGTGGGAGATCAAGATCCAGTTTCCGGACGGGCCTCGAGACGTTGAGGCCGTCGCGGTCGACGTGAAGAACGAGCGTGTGCTCCTGCTGTCGAAACGCAACCTGCCCCCGGTGCTGTACTCCGTTCCGCTCAGGCCGACCGGAGACCGCGTCACGGCAACTCGCTTGGGCGCGGTCCGCAGTCTGCCGCCGCCGAAGCGCAGCGACGTCATGGCGGCGCCGAAGACGAAGAGCTGGTTCTGGCAACCGACGGCCATGGACCTGCATGGCGACACGGCCATCATCCTGACCTATCGCGCGCTGTACTGGTATAAACGGCAGCCGGACGAAAGCTGGTTCGATACGCTGAACCGCACGCCAACGGCGCAATCGCTGGGACGCATTCCCGGTGCGGAGTCGGCCACGATCGGCGCGGATCATTCGGCCGCCTTTATCACCGTCGAGAGAAAGAAGCCCCCGTTCTACCGTGCCCCAATCCCACAAGAGGACTTACAGTGAATAAACTGAAGCTCGCGATCGGCGCCGCTTGCCTGTCCGCCTGCACCGCAGACGTCGAAGCACCGCCCGAGACGGAGTTACCCGTTTCCGTATCGCCTGTCTCGATCATGGCGTTCAATGTCGAAAACCTGTTCGATACGACCGACGATGCGGGCAAGGACGACAAGACCTTCCTGCCACTTGCCATGAAGCAGGGCGACGCGCATATCGCCGAATGCAACGAAATCGAGGTCGATCGCTGGCGCCGCCAGTGCCTCGAATGGGACTGGAACGATGAAGCGCTGGCGATCAAGCTCGAACGCGTTGCCAGCGCCATCCTGCAGGTCAATGACGGACGCGGCCCGGACATCGTCGCACTGCAGGAAATAGAGAACCTGGGCATTCTCGAGCGGCTGCGTACCGAGCATCTCCAGGCGGCCGGCTACGGTCCCGCTGTGCTTATCGAAGGCCAGGACCTGCGCGGCATCGACGTCGCCTTCCTGTCGCGCCTGCCGCTCGCCGGCGATCCGGTGCTGCATGACCTGCGCTTCGACGACAGCATTCCGAAGGAACGCGAACAGGATACGCGCGGTGTGCTGCAGGCAGATTTTGAGTTACCGGACGGCAACACGCTGACCGGCTTCTCTGTGCACTTCCCGGCACCCTTTCACCCGACAGAGATGAGAGAGGCAGCCTACCGGCACCTGAATACGCTCAAGAGCGCGCTGCCGGACAACCGGCCGAGCTTCGCCGCGGGCGATTTCAACACGACATCCGTCGAGGACGCCGACAAGGACATGCTTGGTCGCTTCGTTCGCAACGAGTGGACCATCGCACACGAAGTCGGATGCGAGGAATGCCCGGGCACGTCGTATTTCCAACCGCGCGACGACTGGTCCTTCCTCGACATGGTGATCTGGTCGGATGGAGGTGGATGGACTCTCGATGCTGACTCAGTCGCCATTCCTAAAGATGCGCCGGAACAGAGTCGGGAGATCAAGCCGGGCATTCTCGCGCCAAAGCGTTTCGACATGACTGGCATGAGCGGCATCTCGGATCACTACCCGGTGCTGGTAACGATCAGCCGGGCTGGCGAGTAGCGCGAGCGATCCGGGCAATCCACTCAAACGTTTGAGCCTGCTTTGGACCGGAAAAGACTGATTTGATAGGAGAGTCGTGACGCCAGTTCGCGGCGCGAAATGACGACTGCTGGAACTACAGAACCGTACCTCCAGGTTTAGAAACAAGTTGCGCCGTTCGAACAGAGCAGCTGAATCTCGAGTTAAGGTGCATAAAAAAGGCCAGCCCGAGGGCTGGCCTTTTGATCTTGCTTGCGAGGGTTAAGATCAGTTGAAGTTGATCTCGAAGCCTACGCGCATTTCCCACAGTGAGGCGAACTCGTCGATCTCGGTGGCCTCGGCCGGCGAGAAGTCTTCGTAGACGTAGCGGCCTTCGCTGTCGATGCTTGACTCAACAACTTCCTGCGAGAAGAACGGAGCGTCGTACTGACGGCCCCAGCTCGAGTTCAGGAAGTTGCCGAAGTTGTACACCTTCAGGAACGCGCGAGCCTTCAGGTCATCCCGGAACAACGGGATCTCCTGGTCGACACGCAGGTCGAAGCGCGTGCTCCACCTGGAGAACTTCGCGTTGCGCTCGATGAACTCACCCTTGTTGAAGCCATTGTCTACGGCCCACGTGAAGAAGCCGGCTGAGTCGAAGCCCGGGGCAAAGATGACGTTCGGGTCATCGAGGCCGTCGGGAACGTAAATCAGGTGGCGACCAAAGCGGCCGTTACCTTCGAGGTCGGACGAGCTCTGCACGAAGTTAGCCGGCTGGCCGGACTTCGTGTAGCCCATCAGCGTGATACGGGTCAGGTTGTCGCCCCAGAACTCGCGAGCCAGTGCTGCGCGCAGCGTGAAACGATGCTTCGTCAGGTAGTTGGAGTAACCACGACCCGGGAAGTTGATGTCGTTCGTCGCGAGGTTGGACCAGCTGGAACCCGCCGTGAAGCTCGTCATCGGGCTGACGTCCTCGGCATCGGTCAGCGCGTAGCCGAGACGAACGTCGAGGCCGTAGTCGAACTCCTTGTTCAACGTCAGCGAGAAGACCGTTGCGGTTGCTTCCTCGTCCGTGTTCGTCAACATCAGGATGTCTTCAACGCCGGACTCAGCGTAATCGTAGATCGGCTGACCCAGTGACGTTTCACCGACGACTTCCTGAGACAGGTCAACGTAGATCGCCGGGTCCTGCAGCTGTGTGTACAGCAGGTCCGCGTCGATCTGCATGTCCCAGATCGGCGACAGCCACGTTGCACCCAGGCTGACTTTCAGCTCGTTCGGCTGTTCGTAGTCCGGATCCAGGAGAACGACACCTTCGGTTGAACCGTCAGCAGGCGTGACAGCCGCAACCTGGTCAACCAGTGACTGCGGAACGTCGAAGCCAGGGCGTCCTGCGCCTGACAGCGGCAGGGTACCGTCAAAAACGGACACAGCGCTGAAGTCACGGCGACGAAGCTGCACGTTGGTAATGCCGTCGTTGGACCACGCGTTCGAGATCCAGACGTTCGGGTTACCGCCGGAGTACATGCCGATACCACCGCGAACGCTGACGTCATCAGTGGCTTCCCACGTGAAGCCGAGGCGCGGCATCAGGCGATCGACACCGTCGAGGCCGGCGTCATTACGAACGCCAATGGCATCGCTGACGGCCTGGTTGAAGATCGGCGTGTCATCCGACGTGAACCACTCATAACGCAGACCGGCGACAACAGACAGGTTGTACTGATCGAAGAAGATCTCGTCCTGAATGTAGACCGCGTGATTGGTGTTGGAGAAATTCGCCGCAGCGTCGGTTGCGATGTTCGTGCCACCACCAGAGCCGTAGTAGACCTGGCTCGGACGACCCAGCTCGAACTTGTCGATGCCGGATGTGCCGCAAAGCGGATCGTCGAATCGACCCTGGGCGGTCAGTGCGTCGCAAGACGCCGGGTTGCCCTGGGAGTCATCGAAATAATCCCACTCACCACCGTTTGAGTGCTGGACGAAGATGTTGAAGATTTCCAGGTCTTCCGCTTCGTAGCCCGCCGTGATGACGTGGTCACCCAGCAGGTACTGGGCCTTCAGCTTGATGAACTCAGCTTCCGTGTTGAGCTGGTTCGCCTGGCGGGAATCGTCCGCGCCGAGGTAGATCGTGTTGCGGCGATCGCCTTCGACCGTAATCTGGTGATCACCGAAGTCTGCCGGGCCCACGGTCTGCTGCAGGTCGTCCATCGTATTCGAGCTGTAGAACAACTCGGTCGAGAAGTTATCGGTCCACTGCGACTGCAGGATCGTCGTGAACGTCTCGGTCTCGGAACCCTTGTTGTAGAAGTGGTTCGCAAACTCGAACTCGTTGGAGTCATCATCTGATGCACGCAGCTGGATGCCATCGTAGTAGTTGTAGATGAACGTCGCGTTGTGCAGGTCCGTGATGTTCCAGTCGAAGCGCGCGAAGATTTTCTCTTCGGTCTGGGCGCCATCGCCCGGTGCGCCACCGGTGTCATAGTTGTACAGCGTCTGCGCGATCGAGTTCACGCGATCGAAGTCCGCCTGTGACAGCCACGGGCGCTCGATGCCGTTGTTCGAGCCCGCCGGGCCCATGGCCAGGAAGCGCGGCTCTTCGGTCTCTTCGTAAGCGGCGAAGAAGAACAGCTTATCTTCGATGATCGGGCCGCCAACGCTGAAGCCGTACTTCTCTTCCTCGTAGTCGGGACCGGAGAAGTCCTGGCCGTCCAGCGTGTCTTTACGCAGGTCCTGGTCGGTGTACTCGTAGAAGACGCCGGCGGTGAATTCGTTCGTGCCCGAGCGGGTTACGACGTTGACGTTACAGGCAGAGAAGCCACCGTAGGTGACGTCGAACGGAGCCAGCTCAACAGATACCTGCTGAACAGCGTCGAACGGGAACGGCATGCCGGTCGCCGTCGAGTAGCCGTTGTTGTTCAGGCCGAAGCGATCGTTCTGGCTGATGCCGTCAAGCGTTACGCTGTTGAAGCGTGGGTGCTTACCGGCACAGTTGACTTCGGTACCACGTGACGGACCACCGTCAAGGTTGATACGCGGGTCAATGGAGTAGACGTCTTTAATGTCACGCTCGAACGCAACGGCGCTGTTGATTTCAGCGAAGTCGAAGTTCGCCTGCGGGCCCGGCGCCGTGTCGATCATCTGAGCCGCCTGGCCGATAGCAACGATCTCTTCGATCGCAGCCGCTTCCTGCAGATTCACTGTCAGGTTGTAGGTATCACCCAACTCGATGAACGGTACGATGACCGACTTCGTGTTGTTGATCGTGATTTCGTAGGGGCCACCTACCGGCAGACGCGCCGCCAGGAAGACACCGCTCGAGTTCGTCGCAAATTGACGACGAATGCCGGTACGGTCGTCACGAATGACAACCTCGGCGTTAGCGACGGGAGCGCCGCTGTCGTCAATGACCTTGCCGCGGATACCGGACGTGGTCTCCTGGGCAATGGCCGGCAGCACCATGAATGCAGCCAACGCAAGCGCAGCAACCGCACGCGTGCATGTACGCCATGTGTTCATTTGATTTCCTCTGGTTCAGTAAAAATGCCGGTGCTTGTTATGTGTTTGTCAGCATCCTGGCGGAAACGATCGTCTGTCGTCTGATCGACCCTGCGTATCGTGCCCAAGTCGTGGGACAAATACAACAACAGTGGGCCGCAGCCGACAGTGCCCGAAAGAGTAACGAGGAAGTTTGACAGCCAGGTTACAGCGGAGGCGGTCTATCGAGCCGCTTTCGGTGTCGGGTAGGGGGTTGCAAGCCACACCGTAACATTCCGGAAACCATAGCTTTGTCAGTGACTAAGTACCGATTTATGATACATTTTTTACGATTAATACCGTAAGCAACTGTTTTTTATAGAGTCCTCTACAGTGCTGTTGAGAGCGGTTCTTGGCGATCCGCGCGTCTGATGCACCAATCGGCCCAAATTGCTTTGCCAGACAGCCCGTAAGTGGGTAGAAGTACGTATTTTTGAGTTCACTTGTTGCTGCAAAGCAACAGCATATCGGACTCGCGTTGCATTCCGGTTTTTGATGTTATGGGTACGTCGACACCTGGGTCCGGTGATCCGACCGATATTTCCTGTCTGCCTGGGGGCGAACGTGATTTCATGGCGCGTTAAGTATTTCAGTTCCGATTCGCGCAAAGTTACGCGGTCAATGCGCAGAACCTGCTACCCTTTTTCGCCGCAACGCCCAAGGTCGGCGGAGCCGCAGTCTGTAACGATCCAAGACCCAGCCATGAGAACGCTACTGGAGAATCGATGAACGACGAGGAACTGTTCAAAGCCGTGATGCTCGTTCGAGAGAACGCCTACTGCGAGTACTCGGGTTTTTCGGTTGGTTCTGCTTTGATCGATGACCAAGGTGAGCTGCACGTCGGCTGCAATGTCGAAAACTCTGCCTACCCCGAAGGCACCTGCGCGGAAGCTAACGCGATCGGCTCGATGATAGCGTCGGGCGGTCGCAGGATCGTGACGATCGCCGTCGCCGGCGGTCACGACGATCTGGAAATCTGCACACCTTGCGGCGGCTGCCGGCAGAAGATTGCCGAGTTCGCGGACAGCGACACGCGCATCCTGGTTATGAACGCCGAGGGCGAGATCGAAGAATTCCGAAGGGCCGATCTGCTACCGCGATTGTTCCACCTCGAGCATTGACACCACATCGCTGCGCGTCGGCAGACTCGTCTGGGCACCCGGCTTTGACGCGGCGCAGGCGCCCGCCGCGCACGCAAATCGCAAAGCGTCTGCCGGGTCCTGTTTCTCAACGAGCGCAACCGTCAGTGCCGCCGTAAAACTGTCCCCGGCCCCGACGGTATCGACGGCATGAATTCTCGGCGCGCTCGCGCGCGCGATTTCATCACCATCGAGCTCGAGCACAGCACCGGCAGCGCCGAAGGTCGTCGCAACGTAGCCGTTGCAGGCCGACAGCGTCGCGCCGTACCAGGCGGCTTCGACCTCATTGACGATGACGAGGTCCGCTCTCTGGAGGACGGCGACATCGATCTCTTTCGTCGGTGCGAGATTGACCGTGAAGAAACCCTCGAAGTTCTTTGCCGCGTGAGCGACGGTGTCCACCGGCACTTCGAGCTGACAGATCAGTGCGTCTTCGTCGTCGAAAAGAACGGAATCCATCGAGAGCTTCGTATTCGCGCCGGGTGCTACGACAATCGTATTCTCGCCGGATGGATCGACGCAGATCATCGCGACGCCTGTGGGCGACGACGGGTCGACTTTCAGCGAATCGAGTTCAACCCCCTCCGCTCTCAACAAGGCCAGCGCCTCTTCCGTGTAGGCATCCTCCCCCACGCAGCCGATCAGGCGTACGTCGGCACCTAACCGCTTCGCGGCCAGCGCCTGGTTGGCCCCCTTGCCGCCGGGAAAGCGGCTAAGCGTTGCGCCGGTGACAGTCTCGCCCGGCTGCGGCAGTCTGGGCGTGGACGCCGACAGGTCCAGGTTGATGGATCCAACGACGACGATACGGGTCATGTCTCTCCTCCGAAGCGCGCCAGGCGATCGAACAACAGCTCATAGAATCCGTCGGCGTCGACATCGTAAGCCCAGTCTACATTCACCGGTCGGCTGGTGACGTGCCAGAAGTCTACGGCCGTGTGCCCGATCGTCAGCTCGGAGTCCGTCTCGACGCTGACATTGACCGGTTTCGTCTTGAACAGCTCGGGCTTGAGCAACCAGGCAACCGTGCAGGGATCGTGCAGGGGCGCCCCGTCGGCACCGTATTTCTTCGAGTCGTGGCGCTGAAAGAAACTCAACATGCCGGCCGTCGCATCGCTGACCGCGTTGCCGATTCCCCGGATTCTCGCCACACGCTCGCGGGTCGACAACACCTTGTGCGTAACGTCCAGACCGAAGGCGGTGATCGGCCGGCCGCAACTGAAGACGATGTCTGCCGCATCGGGATCGACAAGCACGTTGAACTCCGCTGACGGCGAATAGTTTCCGCCTTCACGCATCGCGCCGCCCATCAGGACGATGCGCTCGATACTAGGCAACAACGCCGGCTCACGCTGAATGACCGTCGCGATGTTCGTCATCGGACCGGTGGGAACCAGCGTGACGGCGTCGTATTGTCGAAGACTCTCGATGATGAAGTCGACGGCGTGCTGATCGTTAAGCGGTGTCAACGGATCGATGACATCGACACCGTCGATGCCGGTGCGTCCATGCACATGTTCCGCCGTCAGCAGCGCGCGGCGAAGCGGGCGATCGCAGCCGGCGAACACCGGGACGTCACGAACATTCGCGATGTCGCACATCTGGCGCGCGTTCTGTTGGGTCAACGCAAGCGGGACATTGCCCGCAACGGTCGTGACACCCAGAAGGTCGAGTTCATCGCGTGATGCGAACGCGAGGAAAAGCCCGATGGCATCGTCCTGCCCGGGGTCGCAGTCGATGATAATCCTGCGCCTCACCGGCCTTACATCGTTGCGGGCAGCATCAGGCCGGCGAGCGCGGCGCTCATCAGGTTGGACAGAGATCCGGCGAGTACGGCTCGCAGGCCGTATTTGCCAATCAGGTCGCGTTTTTCCGGCACGAGCACGCCAAGCCCGCCGAGCAGGATCGCAATCGAGCTTAAGTTTGCGAAGCCGCACAGGGAGAAGGTAATGATCGCGACGCTGCGCGGACTCAAGCTGTCGACGTAGTTGGCGAAGTCCAGGAACGCGACAAACTCGTTCAGGATGACCTTCTGGCCGAACAATGCACCAGCCACTTCGGCCTCGGTCCACGGAATGCTCAAGAGCCACATCAGCGGCTGGAATATCTTGCCGAGAATCCACTGCAGCGTGATCCCCTCGACACCCACAAGCCCGAACAGGCCGCCGACGATGCCGTTGAACAGCGCGATCAGGCCGACAAAAGCGACCAGCATCGCGCCGATGTTGACGGCGAGCCTCAAGCCATCCGATGCGCCGTTACCGGCGGCCATGATGACGTTGGCGTGGATGCTGCCCTCGATCTTAAGCTTCTCGTGGGCGGACGGCGGCGTAACCTCTGTGTCTGGCATCAGCAGCTTCGCCATCAGCAAACCGCCCGGCGCCGCCATGAAGCTGGCCGCGAGCAGGTACTCGATCTTGGCGCCGAGACCCACGTAGCCCGCCAGCACGGTACCGGCGATCGACGCGACGCCGGAACACATGACGGCAAACAGCTGCGGCTCGGTCAGTCCCCGGAG
>JASJCQ010000009.1 GCA_030065915.1 Woeseiaceae bacterium | reverse complement strand
GTGTTCTTCGGAGGCCGGCGCCTCGATGCGAGTCGCGACCAGCGACTTCTGCTGGCTCCACTTCATGACGTCGACGCAGATCTCGACGATCTGTTCATCGTCGAGGTGTTCACGAATGCTCGCCCGCAAGACGGGATCGATGTTTCCGGGGTTCATGATCATCGCGTCGGTCAGTCGCAGTGCCGCCTTGGTCTGATCGCTAAAATCGCTGGCCTCGTAGTTGCCGATCTTTTTCTGCATGTCTTCGTCGAAGCCGGCATCGAGCGCCGCCTGGACGCGGAACGATCCGCACAGGCGGCAATCGTGATACTGGGCGCATCGCAATCGGACGAGTTCCGTCGTGATCGGATCAACGCGGTTAGCCCGTACAGCCGCGGCCGCAAACGCGGCAATCGCGCTCTCTAGTTCTCCGCCAGCAGAGACGCCGGGGGTCAACAGGTCTGTCTGTATTCTCGGTTGATGAGCACTCACTGCAGTACCCCCTTCAAGACCAGCCCCAGTCGCTCAGACATCTCGAGCACGTAGATCGCATACATCAGGTTGTAGACGTCGTCTGCGCCCAGGTGGCGCGACAGCAAAGCCATCTGTTCATCGGTCATGCTCGCCACCGAAACCATGAACTGCTCGCAGACCTTGATGCAGTCGGATTCGAGTTCGGTGAGTTCGCGTTCTGGCGACCAGGTTGCGCCTGACAGCGACGTTGCGAAGTAGGACTGGCAGAGATCAAGCAGCGCAGGGTCGAGCGAGGAAGCATCCAGCGTATCGGCGAGACGATCCAGTTCAGCGAGCGCTTCCGGGTGACGTTGCGTGAGCGTGGATCGCGTTTCTGAGTTAACGAGTTGCATAGACACACCCCCTTGGTTTCCATGCGTGCGTCGCAACAGTGTCCGCTTGCGAGGAGTCAGGTGCAAGCCGCAGTCTGTGTTGGCCCTCGGAACGGCAAAGAAAAGGCCCTCGCGAGGAGGGCCTTCGGTCTTGTTGCAATTAAACTGCGGCGCGTCAGAACGTATAGATCGCTGTGATCCTCGCGTTCGCCGGCTCGCCGGTCGTGATGTTGTCGTTGCTGTGAGCGTCCGGGTAGTAGTCTTCGTCGAGCAGGTTCTCGACGTTGACCTGCAGCCGAAGCCGGTCAGTCACCTGGTAGTACGCGGCCGCGTCCACTCGCGTATAGCTCGGTACCTCGACGGAGTTGTCTTCGCGAATGAAGAAGCTGTCCTGGTAGTTGGCGCCGAATGCGAAGCTTACGCTGTCATTGACGATGAAGGTGTTCCAGATCGAGAACATGCTGTCCGGCGTCTGCCGCGTAACGTTGCCACTGTTGCCGCTGCCGTCGACACGCAGCACGACGCCATCGAGGTTCGCGTAGCCCGCCGTAATCGTCCAGAAATCCGTGAAGCGGCCGGCGAGCTCGAGCTCGAAGCCTGTCGTCTCGGAGCCCTCGACGATGATCAGCTGCGCCGGGTCTTCCGGATCCACCGACGTGTAGCTCTCGCGCTCGAGTTCGAACAACGCGGCTGCAAGACTGAGGTCCTCACGAAGATCCCACTTGACGCCGACTTCCTTGTTCTCGAAGAACTGTGGGCGCGTACTCTCGGCATCGAGCGTCAGCGTCAGGAACTGGTCGCCGGAGCGAGGCAGGAAGGTCTCGGAGTAGCTGGCGTATATCGAGACGTTCTCAGCCGGCTTGTAGATCAGGCCGTACCGCGGCGTGACCTCGCTGTCCTTGCGAGAGAATCTGCCGTCAACGGCATCGCCATCGTTCTGCTCGATGATGTCCAGGACGTCGATGTCGAACTCGTCATAGCGCAATCCGGCGATAAGCTTGAAGTTGTCCGTCAGGTCCAGCTGGTCCTGCAGGTAGATCGAAGCGAAGCTCACCGCAGACGCGCGATCGCGTACCTGGTTCGGGAATGAGAACGCCGGGATCTGCAGCGGGTCCGTGAACGGAATGAACAACTGATCGTCACCGTTGGCGGCGAACACATTGTCGCGACGCGAGTTCTCGGTTTCCTGGTCACCTGCCTCAACGCCGAACAGCAGCGTGTGGCCGATGCCGCCGGTCGAGAACTCCGCGACCAGGTTGGCCTGGATGATCATGTTCTCGCGTGCGGTCTTGTCGACATAACCGTCCAGCTCAACCTCGCTGAATACACCGTTGGTAACAACGACTTCTTCGCTGGCATACAGGTTCTGATAGGCCTTGTCGTAGTCGGCGAACTGCGCCGTGACGTTGCCTCGCAGCGCCTCGGAGAACTCGTGATCGAGTCGTGCGCGGAACAGGTTCGCCTCGATGGTCGTGAAGTTTTGTTCGGGGGATCCGAAGAATGTGTCGTCGTAGCCAGCCAGCGGTACGTCGGGGCCTCCGTCCACATTCTGTGACGGTACGCCGCGGTCAACGCCACGATCGTCGTCTATGTACTCATAGGAAAATGTCGCCGTCGTCACGTCGCTCAATGCCAGCTTGAACGTGGGATTGATCGCGAAGCTCTCGCCCTCGTAGAAATCCCGATGATTCTCCAGTGACTGGTAGTAGACATTGAAACGCAGCGCGGAGTTGTCGCTGGTCACATAGTTTGTGTCGACACTTGTTGTGTACGAACCAAAGGAATCAATGCCGCCGCTTAACGACGTAAATTGGGAATCGAGATTCGCCTGCTTCTGAACGCGGTTGATGACGCCACCGCCGCCGCCGCGACCGAATAACAATGCGTTCGAGCCACGCAACACTTCGATCTGCGCGACGTTATACAGCGGCCGATAGTACTGAACGTCGTCCCGGATACCGTCGACGAAGAAGTCGGCTGTCGTCTGAATACCGCGAATGATGATCGCATCGCGGTGTCCCTCGCCCTGGCTGATCGACAGTCCCGGCGTGTATCGCAGCACGTCGCCGATGCTCTGGAAGGACTGTTGCTGGATCTGCTCGCTTGTCGTGATGGACAGGCTTTGCGGTACGTCGATGATAGGTGTCGGCGTTTTGACCGAGTTCAGTTTGTCGATCGACAGCGTGCGACCCTTGACGATGATCTCATCGACTTCCGTACCCGCTCCGTCACCAGCGGCCGCATTCTCAGCCTCCGCATTGGCCAGACCCGACACGAGAAGCAGGGGCAACGCTGCCAGAACCGTTTTGGCTTTCATTATTGGATGTGTCCGAAGTTAATCTCCCATGTGCAAATTATCGTTAATGCGAATCATTATCAATAACATTTACGGTAAATACTTATACGATCGCGTGAAAACGACGCTGGCCGAGGCGTTCTGCGCAGTGGTGAAAAACAGTCACGGCGGGAATTTTCGCGTTATGTTTAATCGCCCCGCCCTGCCACGGCAATCCGGGTACTCAACAGGTGCTGGCGCGCCTACTTGTCGCCGAGGGATTCGGCGCCGCGTAGGATCATCTTGACCTTGATGACGGCCGCGTCGATATGACGGTCGCGATCGACCTCCGGGGCGTTTAACAGTGCGATGCCGGACGTAAACATCATGGACACCATGGCGTTTGCGGCAAGGCGCGGGTAGCCCAGCGGCACGCCCCGCTGGCTGGCGTCCTGCTCCAGGTATTCGGCGAGGTCGCTGGATATCGCCAGGAACAGACCCTCGGACGCTTCGCGAAACGGCGATTCGGGGGACAGGCTCTCCTTGACGATCATACGAGACAGGCCTTGCCTGGCCATGATGAAGTCATACACGGCGGTGACCCAGGCCCTGATCAGGGAACGTCCTTCCGTCACGTGGGTCCTGACATCTTCGATGACGGCGAGCAGCGCCCTCCCGTGCTCCTCGATCAACGCGAGACCGAGTTCCTCCATGTCGTGGAAATGCCGATAAAACGAGGTCGGCGCGATGCCGGCGAGCTTGGCAACCTCTCGGAGACTCATCGTGTCGAAGCTGCGGCCGGTGGCCAGCGCGTCGGCCGTCACGCTCAACAGCTGCTCGCGGGTTTCGGCCTTTCTTATTTTTCTCGGGTCCATCGTCTATCTGTTCATCGCGGCAGCATTTTCGCCGCCAGGTCAGGGCTTTGTTGCAAAGCCTTGCGTTGAATACTAACAGAGATATGGTACAGTTGTGCGTACAGTTGTACGCAAACTTCCCGGAGGCCCCGAAATGTCAGTTTATAAAGCCCCAGTGCGCGACATCCGCTTCGTCACCCAGGATCTTCTGGACTTCGACCGGCACTATGAATCCCTGCCCGGCTGCGACGAGGCCAACCAAGAGCTGATCGACACAATCTTAAGTGAAATCAGTAAGTTCGCTGAGGACGTCATCGCCCCGCTAAACGCTGTAGGCGACTCCGTCGGCTGCCAGCTCGATGACGACGGCGAGGTCACGACGCCGCCAGGTTTCAAGGAGGCGTACGAGCAGTACGTCGAGGGCGGCTGGCCGACACTGGACCAGCCTGCCGAGTACGGCGGCCAGGACTTGCCGATGTCGATCGGCCTGCCGATCCGGGAGATGAACGGTACCGCGAACTGGTCGTGGGCGATGTACCCCGGCCTGTCGCACGGCGCGATGGAGACCATCGACGAACACGGCTCTGAAGAGCAGAAGGCGGCCTACATGGAGCCGCTGGTCAGCGGCCGGTGGACCGGCACAATGTGCCTGACCGAGTCGCATTGCGGTACTGACTTAGGCCTCATGCGGACCAAAGCCGAACCGGCAGCGGACGGCAGCTACAGCATCACCGGCTCGAAAATATTCATCTCATCGGGCGAGCACGACATGGCCGAGAACATCGTGCACATCGTGCTGGCGCGCGTCGCAGGCGCTCCCCCGGGAACCAAGGGTATCTCGCTCTTTATCGTCCCCAAGTTCCTGCCGAACGACGACGGCTCACTCGGTGAGCGCAACGGCGTCAAGTGCGGCTCGCTCGAGCACAAGATGGGCATCCACGGCAACGCGACCTGCGAACTGAACTTCGACGGCGCGAAGGGCTTTCTGATCGGCGAGGAGAACAAGGGCCTGAGCTACATGTTCACGTTCATGAACTTCGCCCGCCTCGGCACCGGCCTGCAGGGCCTCGCCCACTCCGAGCTCGCATTCCAGCAATCGCTGGCCTACGCGCGGGATCGCCTGCAGATGCGTTCGCTGTCCGGCCCGAAGAACCCCTCGGGGCCGGCCGACCCGATCATCGTGCACCCCGACGTCCGCCGCATGCTGCTGACGCAGAAGGCTTTCGCCGAGGGCGGCCGCGCGCTGATCTATTTCGCCAGTACGCAGGGTGACATCCTGACCAAGTCGGATAACCCCGAGGCGCGCGAGCTGGCCAACCATGTGCTGAACTTCCTGACCCCGATCATCAAGGCCTTCCTGACCGAGACCGGCTTCGAAGCCGCGAACCTCGGCCTGCAGTGCTTCGGCGGGCACGGCTACATCAACGAATGGGGCGCGGAACAGAACGTCCGCGATGCGCGCATCAGCATGCTTTACGAGGGCACGACCGGCATCCAGGCACTGGACCTGCTGGGCCGCAAGGTGCTGGGTTCGCGAGGTGAGGCGCTGGCGCCGGTTACGAGTTTCATTCTCGAGTTCTGCAAGCGCTCACATCAGCGCAAGGAACTCCGGCCCTACCTGAAGACCCTCGTGCGCCTGACGAAGCAGTGGAAGTCGCTAACGCGCAAGATCGGTTTTGCCGCGTTGAGAGACCGCGACGCCGTCGGCGCCGCGTCCGTCGACTACATCATGTTCTCAGGCTACGTGCTGCTCGGTGTCGCCTGGGCCGCGAGTGCCAAGGCTGCATACAAGCGGCTCGATGAGGGCACGACAGAAGAGGCCTTCTATCGCGCGAAGATCCAGACCGCGGAATTTTACTTCGCGAAGATCCTGCCTCGCACGACGACCCTGCTCGAAACGATGCAGGCCGGGCCGGATTCGCTGATGAAGCTGGACGAAAACGAGTTCATGTTCTGATTGATGAGCAAACGCTGAACGAAAGCAGCCCATCAAATGCGGCCATGAACTGAACGGGAGATGACGAGAATGATTTACGAGGGAAAAGCAATCACCGTCGAGGTATCCGACGGAGTCGCGGAGCTCTGTTTCGACCTGAAAGACGACTCCGTCAACAAGTTCAACGCGTTGACGGTCAACGAATTGAAGGACGCCACTGCTGCGATCGCAGCGGACGATTCGGTCAAAGGCGTCATCGTCACGAGCGGCAAGCCGGTGTTCATCGTTGGCGCGGACATCACTGAGTTCGGCAGCCTGTTCGGCGGAAAGGAAGACGAGCTCGCGGAACGGATCTTCGGCATCAACGACGAGGTCTTCAACGTGTTCGAAGACCTGCCGGTGCCGACGGTCGCCGCGATCAACGGTATCGCGTTGGGCGGCGGCTTCGAGATGACACTGGTTTGCGACTATCGCGTCATGTCGGAGATGGCGAAGATCGGCTTGCCCGAGACCAAGCTCGGCATCATCCCGGGCTACGGCGGCACGATGCGGCTGCCGCGGCTGATCGGTGCCGACAACGCGATCGAGTGGATCGCGTCGGGTAAAGACCAGAGAGCGGACGTCGCCCTCAAGGCCGGTGCCGTCGATGCGGTGGTGGCACCAGAGCTGTTGAAAGACGCGGTGGTCTCCCTCCTCAATCAATGCATCGACGGCAAGCTGGACTTCAAGGCGAGGCGTCGCGAGAAGCAGGAGCCGCTGAAGCTGTCGAAGATCGAAGCCACGATGGTGTTCGAGACGTCGAAGGCCTTCGTCGCAGGGCAGGCCGGACCGCACTACCCCGCCCCGGTAACCGCGATCAAGGTCATGGAGAAGGCGGCGGGCATGGGCCGTGACGATGCACTGCGCGAAGAAGCGCATGGCATCGCGAAGATGGCGCGGACAGCGACGGCGAAAAACCTGGTCGGGCTATTCCTGGGCGATCAGCTTTTGTCCAAGAAGGCCAAGGGGCTGGCGAAACAAGGTGGCAAGGTGGAACGCGCCGCCGTGCTGGGCGCCGGCATTATGGGAGGCGGCATCGCCTACCAGTCCGCGGCCAAAGGTACACCGATCATCATGAAGGACATCGCGCAGGCGGGCCTGGACCTCGGACTATCGGAAGCCGGCAAGTTGCTGTCCAAGCAGGTCGAGCGCGGACGCATGACATCGGCAGAGATGGCCGGCGTGCTGGCCAAGATCCAGCCGTCGCTGGGCTACGACGGCTTCGATAACGTTGACGTCGTCGTCGAGGCCGTCGTCGAGAACCCGAAGGTCAAGCACGCGGTGCTGGCAGAGACCGAGAAACAGATTCGCGACGATGCGATTCTCGCGTCGAACACATCGACGATCTCGATCAACTACCTGGCCGAACCGCTTCAGCGCCCCGAGAACTTCTGCGGCATGCACTTCTTCAACCCGGTGCACCGGATGCCGCTCGTCGAAGTCATTCGAGGCGAGAAGACGGGGGACGAGGCCATTGCCAGGACCGTCGCGTACGCGCTTGCGATGGGCAAGAAGCCCGTCGTGGTCAACGACTGCCCGGGCTTCCTCGTCAACCGCATCCTGTCACCGTACATGGGCGCGTTCATGGGGCTGGTCAAACGCGGCGTCGACTTCGTCGCGATCGACAAGGCGATGGAGCGATTCGGCTGGCCGATGGGACCGGCCTACCTCTGTGACGTGGTCGGCATCGACACGGGCGTGCACGCCGGCGCCGTCATGGCCCAAGGCTTCCCTGATCGGATGAAGTACGACTTCAAGACCAGCCATGAGGTCATGTTCGAGAACGACCGCCTCGGCCAGAAGAACGGCCGCGGCTACTACGCCTACGAGACGGACAAGAAGGGTCGACCGAAGAAGGTCGTCGATGAGTCGGTTGCCGAATTGCTGGCGCCGATCATGGACGGCAAGGAATCGATGAGCGCGGAAGACATCGTCGATTCCATGATGATCCCGATGTGCCTCGAGGCCATTCGCTGTCTCGAAGACGGCATCGCGGACTCTGCGACCGACATCGACCTTGCGCTGATCTACGGCATCGGCTTCCCGCCGTTCCGCGGCGGCGCCCTGCACTACGTTGACGATATTGGCATTGCGAACTTCGTCGCACGGGCCGACGAAGTGGCCAAGAACGCGGGAAGCCTAAGCGCGATGTATGAACCCACTGAAAAACTGCGCGAGATGGCGGCCTCTGGCGGCGCCTTCTTCGGATAAGCAGCGGGAGAACTGATATGAACCTGAATCCGAGAGATGCAGTCATTGTCGACTTTGCGCGCACCCCGATGGGGCGCTCGAAGAACGGCTGTTTTCGTTACACCCGCGCCGACGACCTGTCTGCAGCATTGATTGACGGACTGTTCGCGCGCAACCCGAAGCTGGACCCGGCCGAAGTCGAGGACGTGCTGTGGGGCTGCGTCATGCAGACCCTGGAACAAGGCATGAACATCGCACGCATGGTCTCCGTGCTGTCCGTACTGCCGCACGAGGTTGCCGGCCAGACGGTCAACCGCCTGTGCGGCTCGTCGATGTCGGCCTTGCACAGTGCAGCACAGGCCATCATGACCGGCAATGGCGACATGTTCGTCGTCGGTGGCGTCGAGCACCTGGGGCACATCGACATGATGCACGGCGTCGACATCAACCCGGCCTTGTCGAAGCACGCGGCCAAGGCGGCCGGCTCGATGGGCCTGACGGCCGAGTTGCTCGGCCGGATGCACGGCATCACGCGCGAGGCGCAGGATGCGTTCTCCGCACGTTCGCACCAGCGGGCGCACGCTGCGACCGTCGCAGGAGAGTTCAGGGACGAGATCATCCCGATGGAAGGCCATGACGCGAATGGCTTCAAGGTCCTTATTGAGAACGACGAGACGATTCGCCCGGAGACGACCATCGAAGGCCTCGCCCAGCTTAAGCCCGTGTTCGACCCGGCGAACGGCACAATCACGGCCGGCAGCTCCTCGCAGATCACCGACGGCGCGTCCTGCATGATCGTCATGTCCGGCGAGCGTGCGCAGGCACTGGGTGTGGAACCCATGGCACGTATCCGGACGATGGCCGTGGCCGGCGTCGATCCGTCCATCATGGGCTACGGTCCGGTTCCGTCGACGCACAAGGCGTTGAAACGTGCCGGCCTGACCATCGACGATATCGACCACGTCGAACTGAACGAGGCGTTTGCCGCGCAGGCGCTTCCGGTTCTGAAAGACCTGAATCTGCTTGAAGTCATGGACAGCAAAGTGAATCTTCACGGCGGCGCTATCGCACTCGGACACCCGTTTGGCTGCTCCGGCGCTCGCATCACCGGTACACTGCTGAACGTCATGCGACAGAACGAAGGCAAACTGGGCGTCGCGACGATGTGCGTCGGCATGGGACAGGGCATTACGACGGTCGTCGAGCGACTGAGTGACTGACTACCCCCACCTCTTAAAGCCTCTCGACCTCGGGTTTACGACACTTAGGAATCGGGTCCTGATGGGCTCGATGCACACGGGGCTCGAAGACGGTAACCAGCACGATCGCCTCGCGGCCTACTTTCGTGAACGTGCGCGCGGCGAAGTCGGCCTGATCGTCACCGGCGGCTATGCGCCGAATCGCGCCGGCTGGGTCAAGCCGTTCGCGGGCAAGCTTACGACGCGCGGCGAGGCAACGAAGCATCGGTCCGTGACCGACGCGGTCCACGCCGAAGGCGGCAAGATCGCGCTGCAGATCCTGCATGCCGGCCGCTACGCCTATCACCCCCTCGCTGTCGCGCCGTCGCGCATTCGCTCGCCGATAACGCCCTTCACGCCGCGTGAGCTGTCGACGGCCGGCGTCGAGAAGCAGATCCAGGCGTTCGTGAACTGCGCCAGGCGCGCGCGTGAGGCCGGCTATGACGGCGTCGAGATCATGGGCTCCGAGGGCTATTTCATCAACGAGTTCCTCGTCACCCATACGAACCAGCGCAGCGACGAATGGGGCGGCGACTACTCACAGCGTATGCGCCTGCCCGTCGAGATCGTCTCGCGTACGCGCGAGGCCGTCGGCGACGACTTCATCATCATTTACCGGCTGTCGATGATCGACTTGATCCCGGATGGCAGCACGTGGGACGAGACCGTCATACTGGCGAAGGCCATCGAGGACGCCGGCGCGACGATCATCAACACCGGCATCGGCTGGCACGAGGCGAGAGTACCAACCATCGCCACGTCGGTCCCGCGCAGCGCCTTCACGTGGGTGACACGGAAAATGAAGGAGGAAGTGAGCATCCCGCTGGTCACGTCCAATCGCATCAACCTGCCGGTCGTCGCCGAGGACATCCTCGCCAGGGGCGACGCGGACATGGTCTCGATGGCTCGTCCGCTGCTGGCCGATCCGGAGTTCGTCAGGAAGGCACGCAAAGGACGCGCGGATGAGATCAACGTCTGTATCGCGTGCAACCAGGCCTGCCTCGACCACACGTTCTCAAACAAGATGAGCAGCTGCCTCGTCAACCCGCGCGCCTGCCATGAGACCGAACTGAATTACATGCGCTCATCGGCCAGGCGCCGCTTTGCCGTCGTCGGCGCCGGTCCGGCCGGCCTGTCTGCCGCACTCGTGCTGGCCGAACGCGGCCACCTGGTTGACCTGTATGACGCAGCGTCGGAAATCGGTGGCCAGCTCAACATGGCCAAGGTCATCCCCGGCAAGGAAGAGTTTCACGAGATGCTGCGCTACTACAAACGGCAGGTCGAACTGCACGACGTGGACCTGCGCCTGGGCAGACAAGTCAACGCGGATGACCTGAAGGACAAGAACTACGCCGGCGTGATCGTAGCTACCGGCGTCGTGCCGCGCGACCCCCGGATCGAGGGCCAGGATCACCCGAAGGTCCTGAGCTACATCGACGTCCTGCGCAACAAGGCAACGGTCGGCAAGCGCGTCGCGATCATCGGCGCCGGCGGAATCGGCTTCGACGTCGCCGAATACCTGGTGCACGACGAAGGCGAATCATCGACGCTGGATCTCGACGAGTGGCTCGCCGAATGGGGCGTCGTCGATCCCGAGGACGCTCGCGGCGGTCTTTCGCGTGAGCGACCGGAACCAAAGCCGCCCGCGCGGGAGGTCACCCTGCTGCAGCGGAAGAAGGGAAAGATCGGTAAGAACCTCGGCAAGACGACGGGCTGGATTCATCGCGCGACGCTGAAGATGAAGGGCGTCAGTATGATCGGCAACGTCAACTACGAGCGGATCGACGACGAAGGCCTGCTGATCACCTATGGCGAAAAACGCGAAAACCCTACATGGCTCGACGTAGACAACGTCGTGCTCTGTGCCGGCCAGGTACCGCTATGCGACCTCAGGCAACCGCTCGAAGCCGCGGGTGTCCCGGTGCACGTCATCGGCGGTGCCGACGTCGCGGCCGAACTCGACGCCAAGCGTGCGATCAACCAGGGCAGCCGCCTGGCAGCAAAACTGTAATTCGCCAACCAGGCGACTAAACCCGCGAGTCGCCGTTTCAACAGCCCGAATGGCCGACGCGCGGCCGGTCGGGGCAGCGCCTTGTTGTTATTCCGATGCCTCTTTGAAGGAGATTTCCCTCAACGTGTAGGTACTGCCGATCGTGCGGAGCTCGCCGCGATCGATATTGGCCTCACGCATCTCCTTGGTCGAACCGAACACCTTCTCGCCAAGCGCTTCGAAGTACTCGACGCCTCGGTCATAGGCTGCCCAGTTTTTGAAAGTAACGGTCAGGTACAGGTCGGGCTCGCCATCGCGTTTGTCCGGATTCAGGAACATGCCGTAATCGACGACGTCGCCATCCTCGATCTGAGCCTCCAGGAACTTGCGCCAGACGTTGTTGAGATCGTTGATGTAAGCGTTGAGCATGCCGTCCTTGATACGGACCTCGGTGACCTGGACGATGTGGCCCTGGTCCCAGCCGCGTGAATGATCCTGAGCGAGCGCCGGGCTGCTGCCGAGCGCTGCGAGAATGAAGAAACCCAATAGTGACAAGGTCGTTTGACGCATTAGCCTGCTCCTTTGATTGGTCGTTTCCGTACCAGGCAGCCGCTGCCTGTACGTATCTACTCAGTATAGGTGAATTGCTCGCAAAGAGCGGGTGCGCCCAAGGTCGATCGCTTGCGTGTGTCTGACGCACATCAGGCGCATCTGACACAAGCGCGGAATCGACTACCCTACATAGAACCCGTCAGGTTCAGGAACACGCCGCTGTGATCGTAGCTGAGATCGGTCAGGTCGTCGGAGAAGTCCGAGAAGTTGTAGCCCAGGCCAATCTTGAGATGGTCGCCGACGTACCTCGAGACAGCTGCAAGCGCACCACTGCGACTCTCGTTCAGGTCGGGCATGTCGAGCAGGCGGGCTTCAACGAGCACTTCCCAACGCTCACGGAAGCGATAGTCGCCGCGGATAACATACAGGCTCGCATCGTTGTCAAAGTAGACCGGGTCTTCGCGGTCGAGGCTCACTGACCCGAGGCGATAGCCGTACTTGCCGCCCAGCGTGAAGTCGTTTGTGATGTCGTAGGTGACGTCGACCGAGGCGATGTGGCTTTTCTGTACGAACTCCGACGCAATGTTCTGGCTGCCGATCTGGCCTGTCGTCGGCATATTGTAGAAGTAGGTGTACTTGACCAGCGTGTTCAGGCGGTCGTTGTCGACCGGGCGATGCGCGTAGCCGAGCACGGCCTCGGTGAAACCGCCGTCATAGAAGGCCCCTTGTGAGTTTTCGCTCTCGGAGTGATTGAACTTGCCGAGGAACCTTGCGCCCGGGTTCAGCTGGTACTTGAAGCTGTTGCGGTACAGCCAGGTCGTGCGTTCTGCGTAACTCAGGTTCGGTTGTTCGACGTCGTCGCTGCGATACTCGATACCGCTCGAGATTTGCAGCTTGGCCGTCGTGAAGCCGAGCTGCACACCGGTCGCCAGTCGGTCCGTCTCGGCGCCGGTTTGCACGTCCTGCAGTGTGCCGATGTCGGTCGTTACACCCAGGTTCCACTTGCTGGTGGGCGCGAACGTGATGCCGGTGGCGTGTGTCAGCCCGGTCATCGCAAGGTTGTGCTGGTAGCGCTCTTCCAGGAACACGCTGGTGCTGTCCGCGATGCGCGACTTGATGCCGGCGACGAGGTTGCCCTCGCGGCCGCGACCCGTCGGCAGTCCGTTATCGGTGCGTTCGTTCTCGAGCGCGTAGTTCAGGTACAGGCTCGTGTGATCGGAATGGATGTAGTTCGTGCCGATACGGCCGCCTTCGCCGAGATCGCCGTCCGAGAACTCGGCTTCCAGCTTGAGCTTGTCGGTAACGCGGTAGCCGCCACCGACACCGAAGCGTCCATTCTCCTGGCGGTTGCCGGTAACGGACACGGTGTCCTGCGAGAAGGCGTACACGTCCCAGGTCGACTGCGAATCGTAGCCCACCTGCAACACGCGGTCGGCGCGTTCGCCCTGCTCCTGCGTGAACGGCACAATGATCGATCCGTCGGTGCGCTCGTCTTCGCGATAGCCGGCACTCAGGCTCCAGCGATCGCCGAGCTGGTAGCCGATGTTGTATTCCCTGGCGCTGGTATCGACGCCAAGCTCCTGCTCGCGTGTGTCAATCTTCGCGCCAAAGGAGAAGCGCTCGCCGATCGGCAGCGTGAATGTGCCGCCGTAGGCGCGCGTGTCCGTCAGCGTCGTTAAGCCCGGTGCCGTGTAGCCGGCGTCGGCTTCCTGGCTGTAGACCGTCAGTTTGCCGCGCGTGAACTCGACGAAGTCACCGAGCGAAACGCTCAGGTCGATCCGCTCCGCGTCGGCCTCGGCGTTGACGAACGACGCCGGGTCGAAGGAATTAAACTCGAAACCGCCGTCGGTGGACTGCTGCGGCAGTGACACGAGACCTTCGCTCGTCGATTGCTGGTATTTCAGCCACGACTCAGCCGCCCAGCGGAAGGTCAGGTCAGCCGCCTGCAGGCTGCTGTCGACGTCATCCTGTTCGTTCTGGTTGGCCGTCAGCCCCAGCTTCACGTACTCACCGATCCAGTAGTGCGCCTGGCCACCGGTGGACAGTGAATCGATATCGTCGAAACCCGGCGTGTACTCGTATCGCACGACGAGGAAGGCTGCGTCGCCGGCATTGGCATTGTCGCGGACGAGCAGGTTGTCGTCGGCCGTTGAAGCCAGCGGTTCGGACAGCACGATGCGGCCCTGCAGGTAGTCGATGTCGTAGTCCAGGGCCGGTGTCAGGTTACGCACGCCCGTGACGAGGCCGGAGGCCTTGTCGCGAATCTCGATGCGAACACGCTCGGAGCCCGCAAGGACGTCCTGGCGCTGCAGGAAGTAAAGCGAACCGCCGGTGCCGCGGAACTCTTCGCGACTGCCGATAGTGCCCGGCTCGGCGACAAAGGTGTCGGCAACAAAGCGGCGCTCACCGAATTCGGTCGTCGCGTCGGACTGGAAGTGGAAGTTCGCGCCGTACAGGCCGCGATCGACCTGCGCCAGCTCGTTGTTCATGTACGCGACCTTGAAGTTGCCCCATTGGCCGTAGTCGTCGTCTTTTCCTAATCGGACGAAGAACTTGCCCATGCTCGGTGCGAGTTCCTGCACCGTCGAGTCGTCACCGAAGGTCGGGTAGTAGTAGTCCGGGTCGATGCGGCGGAAGAGCGACTCCGGCGACTTGTTCATGAAATTCGAGAACAGGTCTTCAACCGGACCTTCGCGCGTGTCCGCGCTGGCGGTCAGCTTCCAGTGGTCGCCGAACTTGCCGTTGACGAAGAACGCCAGGCGGCCATCGAGGTTCGACGTGACGTCAGCGTCCGAGTTCGCGCCCTGGAACAGATCGATCGGTCCGCTCGTCGAGCCTTCCGAGAAGGTCACGTCGGCCATGCCGACATAGAACCAGTCGCGTTCCTTGAACTCGAGATCGCGTAAGAAGAGATTGCCGCGACCGTCTTCCTTGTTGATGACGGCGACCTCGACCGTGTGCGCGCCCTCCGGCAGGATCTCTTCGGTGACGAAGCTGCCGCTGTTGTCGACCGGGATCGGACGACCTGCAACCCAGACTTCCTGGTCGTCGCGGATGCCGGTGCCACGGACGTTGACCGTACCGCTGGACAGGCCAATGTTGTGCAGCGTCAGCGCGTTCTCGCCATAGGAAGCGAACAGCTCTGCGTCGTCTTCCGGCAGCGGTTCCGAGTCTTCCACGTCTTCGGCGTTTTCATGGATGAGGAAGATCGGCTGTGCGTTCGTTTCGTCGAAATTGCCGTCGGTGCCGTAGGCACGCAGCACATAGGCGAGCTGACTGCCTTCGAATTTGAGTTCGTCACCGTCCGGCTGCCAGCTGGCGACGCCTTCCTTGGTAATGTCGATGACGGCGAGCGGATCAGACTGCACCGACTGGCCGTTCGCAAAGATGCGGACTTCGGCGCGGTCGATGAAGTAGGAGTAGTTCGTGTACATCCTGAACTGTACAGAGGTCGCCTCGGTGAAGTGACGCACGCCGTCGACGGACAGCCATGGCTCATAGGCGACGGCGCTGCTCAACGAGACGCGCGCGGGTTTCGCGGCAACGGCCAGGCGCGGT
Source organism: Woeseiaceae bacterium (assembly GCA_030065915.1). GTDB lineage: Bacteria > Pseudomonadota > Gammaproteobacteria > Steroidobacterales > Woeseiaceae > UBA1847. Next base: position 95,405 of record JASJCQ010000009.1, on the reverse strand, counting down.
GCCGAGCGCAGGTTGTCGAAACCGAACTGAATATCGGCCTCTTCAAAAGCGACGTCCGTGCAGCGTTGAATGTCGGACGAGCTGCGCTTGGGATCGTCGATCGGTTCACCATCGACGGTGATGCGCATCAGGTTCAGGCCCAGCGGGTTCTCAGGCTTGAGCTCACGCGTCATGCGCGTGATGTCGACGCCTTCATAGTCGTCGAGGATTGCGAGCTCGTCGTAGACGACCTGCACGGCGACGTGCGAGGTATCGCCCTGCACGAAGCCGGCGTTGACGACGTCGTCGGAATGAACGAAGCCGCGGCCCTCGAATTCGGACTCGTGAGGTTCGAGCTGCATGTCGGAGGCCAGCACATCCATAGCACGGCGTGCGCGGGACGCAGAGAGGCCGATGTCGTCGCCATAGACAGAAGCCGTTCGACGCGCGAGGCGTTCGTTGCGGGTGTAGCCAACGAATCGCAGGCGCGGGTTCGTGCGGTCGGCGATATCACCGAGCGCACGCTCAAGCGTTGCAGCGTAGCCTGCCGGGATAACCGGGCGGCCGTCGACGAAGTCCAGGTCGGCGATATTGCCCCACGGCGGATCGTAAACGCGAGTCACGACTTCGGCGCCGTCCGAATCCGGGCACATCATCGGCTCGTTTGGCAGTTCCTGCAGCGGATCGTCGTACCAGAACTCGACTTCGACGCGGCGATTCAGTGCACGGCCTTCACGGGTCTGGTTGCTGGCAACCGGGCGGTCGATGCCGCGGCCGTCCGACAGGATCGATTCGCCCGCGAGACCGAGCGAGTCCTGCACTGCCAGTGCGGCGCGGCGCGCACGCGCTTTTGCGAGTCCAGTGTGATCACCGTAAATGCGTTCGACGCGGCCGGCGAGCGGCGAGTCGTCCGTGTAGCCGATGAACTTGACGACGACGTTGTCTTTCTCGGCGAGATTGGCCAGTGCGCGTTCGATGTCGGCGATGAAATCGTCGGTGACGTCGATCGATTCCTCACCGTAACGCAGCGGCGGAATCAGGTTCTTGACCTTGGCGCGATTCGCGTGGCCCTCGATGTAGCGAAGCTTACAGACCGTCTCCATGCGGCAGACCTTGCGGCGCTTGACGTCGTGGGCGACGAGGAACTCCTCGAGGCCTTTGCGTTTGACGGGCTCGTCGTACCAGACCTCGACCTCGACGCGGCGATTCTGCGAGCGACCTGCTGTCGAATCATTGCTTGCGACCGGGTCGGTGTCGCCGCGCCAGTCGTACGAGATCGCCTCCGGCGGCAGCGACAGGGCACCCTGGAAATGCTCGGCGACCTTGCCGGCGCGTTCGCGTGACAGGCCGAAGTTGTCGCCGTACACGGCCTGCAGTCGCGGCGACAGCGGCTGGTTGTCGGCGTGACCGATGAAGTGCAGGCGCACGTTCAGCCGGTCGCGCATGCTATTCAGAATTTCGCCGAGCGTCTGAACCGTCTCGTCCGGAATCTCCGCAACACCGGTTGCGAAGCGGATAGGGTCGACGAGGCCGGACAGCTTGATCGTCTCGAAGCCGTCGACGTCTTTCTCGCGTACGTCGATCTGATCACTCAAGGAGGCATCGACGCGTTCCGGATCCTGCACCCACTGCTTGAGGGGGAAGTCGGTCGACAGGTGGCGCTCTACGGCTTCGAGGATCGGCGCCTCATCCACATCGCCATCAGCCAGCACGACGGAGGTCGCGAGCAGCATCGACGCCACGCCCAGTAGGGCAAAGCTGTGCTTGACGAACTTCGCATTCATCGCGCTTCTCCTTTGCTGACATCAGGCGGCCCGCCGAGTCGCCAGAACACTTCCGGTTCGATGACGAGCTCATAGCTACCATCGAGCTCCTGCCATGCTGTCTCAATGCGCTCCTTCATCAGGTCGATGCGCTCGTTGACGAGCTTCTCGGACTCGACGTCAGCGACATAGGACAGTCGCAGTACGGCCGGCGCCTTCTGCAATTCTTCCAGCAGCAGGCCGATGCGCGGCTCCCACAGCGGACGCATGTCGGCGGTGCCGGGCTCGAAGACCGGGTCGGCAACGTCGAGGCCGATCACGCGGTGGATCGATGCGCCGAAGTTGATGCGCAATGCCTTACCTCGCGTAGCGCGTTGCACCTGTATCGGTCGTGTCGACACGCGGTAACCCGAGGGCAGGCTGCGATCGTCGAGCTTCAAGACGAAATTGCTGCCTCGTGATTCATTCGGTGTGATCGCGCAGGTGAAATGGTATCGGCCGTAGGTGTCGGTCGTGGCGGCCAGGCCGCGAGCGGTGACAACGCGCACGCCGGCGAGACCTTCCTCGCCGCCGTCCTGCAGGCCGTTGCGGTTGCTGTCGTTGTAGACCTTGCCGGTGACGTCGGTGCAATCAAAGGTCGGGTCGGGCACGAGCCGTACCGTGGCCGTGGCTTCCTCTGACATGACCGTACCGGAGACCGAGTTGACGGCCTGGGCACGGTTGGTGAACTCGCCTTCCTTCAGGCCCGCGCCGGCGGCCAGCAATAGCTGGATGTCGTGACGACCGTCGACGTCGAGCTCGAGGTTGTCCCAGCGTAATTCGCGGCCAACGATGACGGGTTCGGATTCGACGCCGTCGAAGCGTGCCGAGCCCTCGATGTAGCGGAAGCCGGCCGGGAAGCGGTCGACGACCGTGACGTCGTTCAAGTCCGTGCCAAAGGAGTTACTGACCGTGATCGTGTACGGCACGAGCTGGCCGCGATTGACGTTCATCAACGGCGTCGTCTTCGTGATCGCGACGGCGCCGCCCAAGCGCGGATCCAGCGGGATATGGTTATTGAATAGTTGGCTGGACGTCGGTGACGTCGAATCGTCCAGGTCCAGGAAGAAATGGTAGTCCGTCGCCGCACTCCGCGCTGGCACGGCCGTCGTCGGCGCAAACTCGGAGGGCTGTGCTTCGCAGTACGGCAGCACACCCAGCACGGCATCGGTTGCAGAGTCCGGGCAGTTCGGCACGTTAAAGGGCTGTGTCGTATCGTCCGAGGTGGGCGGAATCAGCTCACTAACGCCCGCGATGAAGCTCGTGTCCGGCGGCGTCACGCGGATCAGGTAGTAAGGGCCTTGTGGGCAAGACGGGTCAGAGAAGTTCAGCTCGAACTTGTAGTAGCCGTTGCCGACGGTGACCTGGCCCTGCTGGTTCGGGTCGTCGAAGCAGCTCGAGGCCATGGGAACGCCGTTTCGCACGTCGACCATTGTGACGGTCGCGCCGGCCACCGGCGTGCGTGACACCGATTCGTAAACGACGCCGTTGGGGTCGACGGGCAGGTTCAGATCAAGCAGGTTGCTGCCTTCCTGCACGTCGATCTCGTCGATGCGTTGCGGGCCGTCGGTGAAGTCCGAATCGGTGTCGCCCATCATTGCCGTCGTAGCGACGGCGCCTGGCGCGCTGAAGCGGACGGTGTAATACATCTCCGGTGTCATGCTCGGCGCGATGTTGTTGAACAGGTAGTAGCCGTCGGCGTTGCTCAGCATCGTTGCGACGACAGCGTCATCCTGAATGAGCTCTACAGTCCAGCCCTCGAGCCCTCGCTCAGCCGCACCGAAGCTGTTGTCGTGATCGGCATCGTGGAAGACGTTGCCGCTGACCATGCCGGCATTCGGTTCGGCGCCGACGTCGATCGAGACGCTCGCCAGCAGTTCCTGTACCGGGTCGTTCCACGTGACGCGGCCGGTGTTTATGACGGTCGTTCCCGGCAGCAGGTTCGGGTCCATCGTCGCGCGGAAGCGCAGCACGACGCTCGCGCCCGGGTCGAGGGCGCCGTATTCGTTGAAGTAGTCGGCTGTGATCAGCGAACCTGCAACCGTGACGCCATCGGTCAGGCCGTTCATCGTGGCCGAGTCGGGCGTCAGGGTCAGGTAGCCCGGCGTGGCCATGTCGACGTCGTCGTAGAGCGTGACGTACAGCGCCGGCACGAGACCGATGTTTCGCACCGTCACCGTGTACTCGAGTTCAGCGCCCGCGTAGGCCGGGCCGCCGTTGACGACGGCAACGTCCTTCGTGATGTCGAGCGCCTGCGCGTCGCCGACGACAACGATGGTCGGCTCCGGACCAGTGGCCGGGTTGCCGTCGCCGTCGGTCAGCGTGTTCGGGCGCTCGGCCGTGTAGACCGTGGCCTGGTTGACGATCTGCGTGCCGGTCGGCGTCGCGAGGTTCACGTACATGTCGAAGGTGACCACCGCGGACTCGCCCGGGTTGATCAAGCCTTCGCCGTCAGCCGGCAGCGGCGGCGTGACATCTGCGCCACTAATCGGGATGCCGTCCACGAGCGGGAAGTCACCGCCGTCAGGCTGGCCGACCGGTTCGCCGTTGAGCGTCGTAGAGTCGGCAACGTAGGTGACATCGTTCGGCACCTGATCGATCAGTTCGGCGGCCGTCGCCGGCACCGTGCCATTGTTGTAGACCGTGATCGTGTAGCGCAGCGTGTCGCCCGGGTCGACGATGCCGGGGCTGCCCGCATCGATGATCAGCTCGGCCGTCTTCGGCGCGAAGATCAGCGGGAAGTTACCGACGATGTCCTGCGTCGGGTCATCCGGCACGTCGGTGCGCGGATCGTCCGATGGCAGGTCGGCGAGGCCCTGATCTTCCGCGTCGACGAAGGCCTGGTTGGAAATGATCGTGCCATCGGGCGCGTCCGGGTAAACCTGCACGTCGAAGGTAATCGTCGCGACGTTGTCTGCAACCTGCGCATTCATGTTGCCCGGCGTCGCGTCTTCCGGTGCGTTGACCAGGATGCCGTCGACGAGCGGCGAGCCGGTCGGGACGTCGGCGACCGCGTTGCCGTTCAGGGTCGTGCTGTTCGGTATGTAGTCCGTGCTGGCTGGGATCGCGTCCGTGATGTAAACGTTGGTCGCGTTGTCGGTGCCGTAGTTCTCGACCGTGATCGTGTAGCGCAGGCGCTCGCCCGCCAGGAGGATCGCCGGGTTGCCGTCGAGATAGGTCGAGATTTTCTCGATGCGGAACAGCGGCGCCGACTGGATCTGGATCTGCGTCGGGTCGTCGTCGTCCGGCACATTCGGATCGGCCGGGCCGTTGATGTTCGGATCATCCGACAGCGCGATCTGCAGGCCGTTGTCGAAGAACTGCGACTGGTTGTAGACGAAGCTGTCGTTGGCGAGCACCGGTGCCAGGTCGACTTCGAATTCGACGAGTACCGTTTCGCCGACGCCGACGGCCAGGTTGCGTACGTCGAGCAGCCCGGTGGCGGCCGTGCCACCGTTTGGATCGGTTCCGCTTGCGTCGGCACCGCCCGGGAGCGTGACGATGTTCAGTGTTCCTGGCTGAAAGGACGCCTCGGCATTCAGCGCATCGAGCTCGTCGCGGATATAGAAGTCTGGCAGCGCGACGTCGCCGAGGTTCTCGACATAGATCGAGTAGCGTAACGTGTCCCCCGGCGTACCGACTGTGCCCGGGTCTTCGCCGGTCGTGACGTTGACGACCGTCTTCTCGAACCTGAGCTCCGGCAGGTTGACGGTGACGTCGTGAGAATCCTCGTGATCGCCAACACCCGGCGTACCGTCGGTCAGCAAGCGTGCGTAGCGTGTCGACGCGTCAGAGTTGAACCACTCGGTCGCGCCCGCGATGTTGGTCAGGATCGTACCGTCGGTCGAGTCTAGATCGAGCTGCGAGCGGTACTCGATCATCAGGCGTTCATTGACGGCGATGACGGACTGCGCGGTCTGCGTGACGAAAGTCAGCTGGCAGGTCGCGCCGTCCCAGATCAGCGTGTAGTCAGTGCCTTCGACTAGCGGGCCCTTGCCGGCAACTGGCGTGACGCCGTCCGACTGGAACACCTGCGCGCTCAGCACCTCCGGCGGTACGTCGCACATGCCACCGTCCGGGCCGTCAGGCAGCAGGTCGATGATGGTTGCATCGTAAGCGTCGGACTCGCTCTCGTTCTGCACGGCCAGCGTGAAATTGCCCCACTCTCCGAGTCGCAGCATCGACGGACCGGTCTTCGTCATTGCGAGGCCCGGCGGCAGCGTGAATTCGCCGACGAGGCCCGTGCTGTTGACGATATTGCCTTCTTCCGTGATGAACTCGTCGACCGCGCTGCCATTGTCGAGGAAGCTCATCTCGAGCGTATAGTCGACGCCGTTGACGTTGAATGTCGTCGGATCAGCCGATGCGACGATCGTTACGCGGTCGGTACAGCCGTCACCGGGAGGCGTCGGATAGGGACAGGGGTCGAGGTTGTTGGGCGTTTCTTCGTGGTTCAGCGTGAACGTAAAGGTCAGGGGCCCCTCCGGAACGCCGTCGATGGCGAGCATGACCTCGACATCGAGTTGTACAGACACGAGCGACGGCTCGCCAACCTCGAAATTTCGGTGCTGGAACGTGCCGAGCGAAAAGAACGGAATCTGACCGGGCAGTTCGAAAGGCGGCGGCAGCGTTGCGATGAAGTCGTAGCCGGATTGCTGCCCCGCCGTCGTACCCCAGCTGATGCTCGAAATCGGATCCCCGTTGGTAATGACCGGGTCACCGGCCTGGTCACCCGGCACACTGTCCACGGGGTCCCGCCATGAGCCTTGCACGGAGATGAACGTGATCTCAGCGGCCAACACGCTATTCACTGGCGTCAGCAGGATCAGCGAAGAGAGGGCCACCGTGACCAGGAACGCGACAAGCTTATTCATGCTGCGACCGCCGCCGTTCCGGGCGCGAGACGACGCTCGCCAGGGGCGATTGCTTCGCGCGATATGCTGAGGATCGATATGGCCATTTTCACTTCCGTGTCTGTTTGCCTGACCGCACGACATCCAGTCTTTGCGGTCCGGGGCCTCATGCCCCTGAGCAGGTAGCGTCGCCGTTCGCCTGCTGGACGTGCTTTTTTCTCCGTATCGAGGCGTGACTATCGCGCAAGCGGTGTAGCCCGAGGGTGAACTGCATCACAGGTTTGGCAGTGCGTTTCCAAAAACCGACACTTTGGCTACGAGCCGCGGAAACACTGGGCTCCAGCAATTTAACTCTGGGTACAAGGGGATGTTGTCTGTGACTTATGTCCGGCCGGACGTGTCGATCGCGTCAGATTAGCGAATTATGTCCAAACGACTGCGCGATCACGCTGCGGGCAGGAAATCGATCGGATAGATGATCGTGATCGCGACGATATCTTCCTTGGCGCCGAAGTCGAAAGTCTTAACACGACCGACGATCTGGTCGGCAAGCGTCGGCGCCTCCATGTCGCTCGACTGGAGTTCACAGAACGAAACGCTGCCGTCGGGCTCGATCGTCAACCTCAAGACCATCTGCCCGCGCAGCGTCGGGTCGTTGCGTAGTGCCCGATTGTAGAGCCGGTACAATGCGGCCTTGTATCGGTCGAAGACGATCTGGATCTCCTCGTCCGTGCGCCCGGCGGAAACGCCGCTGGCCAGGGGACGATTCGGACCGTTGCCTGCGCCGATGGAACTCGCTACCTGGGATACGGCAACGCCGGCCATGGCTCCACCGCTACCGCCGGTGTTTCGACTGATGTCCGACAGGTTGATACCGCCACTCGAGCCCGGCGCCGACGTTGTCACCATCATGCGCTCGGGTCGGCCGACAGCATTCTGGCCGGCGTTACTCAGGCGAGCCTGCGAACCCAGTTGGGCGTTCGGCCGCGCGTCGGCGCTCGCCGCAAAATTGTCGCGAAACGCGAGGATGCCTTTAGAACGGGCCTGCTCCCGCATATCCACTTGTGGAACCTCGGCGACGACCGGCTGGTTCGCTGCATCCGGCACCAGTTCTTCCACCAACTCCTTCACAGGCTCGGGCTCCGGGGCCTCAGGCTCTGGAATATCCGGCATGGCGACAGGCGGTGGCGGCGGTGTGCGCTCTTTGCGCACGAGCTTCGCTACTCGTTCAGGCAGTTCCGGCTGCATCGCATCCTCGATGACCGGAATGGCCACCATGCTCAGGACCAGCGCGAAGCCGAGCGAGACAGCAACGGACGTTCCAACGGATTTCTGGGCACGCCTGTCTTCCTCGCTACCCCTCGCCCAAGGCATGACCTGGGAGCGGGCCGGCATATCGTCGGCGTCGCGTTCGACGAGCCATTCACTTTTGCGGTCTTCTTCGCGCTCGATCGTATGTCGCAGATCGTAGTGGAGGACGTCGAGCACCAGGTTCTGGTTACCGATCTTGTCGACAAGCTCTTCGCGGCGCGCCTCGACGCCGGCGATCTCGGCGTGGAACTGATCGATCTTTTGTCTGGCGTAGCGAAGCCGCTCAGCCTGGTCGTCGACAGCACTATGCTCATCCCAGAACAGACCGGCGGCATCCAGGTTGTCGAGTTCCTCGAGTGACCTGCAGATGTTGGATACCAGCTCGTACCGGTGGTTTTGCTCTGCAAGGGACACGAGCTCATCGTCTATCGCCCGCAGATCGTGTTCGAGCTCATCGAGCGTGCGCTCGTTGTCCTCGACTTCGCGTCGCAGGAACTGCTCATCTTCGGATGTCGACTGCTCCGCGTCCTCGAGCGTTTGCTCGACCTCGGCAATCGATCGTTCCGCCTCGATTAGCGACTGCTCCGCTTCTTCAAGCGGCTGTTGATCGTCTGAGTGTTCAGAGCTCACTGCAACAACCTCTCAGGCGTTACTTGGCCGCGACCTGGGTCGGCTTCTGGATAACGGCCAGCGACACATTCTCGTAGCCGCCGCCCGTGCACGTCGACATCACTTTCCTGATCACGATGAACGGCACTGACTTGTCCGCCAGGATCGTGACCTCCTGGCTAGCGGCAGCCGCCTTCGTGCTCGGACCGACGATGCTTTCCTGTAGCTCGGCAAGGCGGGACGTGATCGGATCGATGACGTCAACGTCGCTTTCCATGATGTCGGCGGTACGCGCGACGACCTCACCCTGCACCAGCACTTCCTCGGGGCTGACAAAAATAACCACCGTCTCGCGGGGCTTCGTCTCTTCCCGCGCTTCCGGCAGCTGGACGTCCTTCGGTGCTTCCACGATCTCAACGGAGCCCGAATTTACGAGCAGGAAGAAAACCAGGATCGTGAATACATCCATAAGCGACGTCAGGTTCATCTTTGGAATCTTCACGCGGTTGCGTGCCATTCGTTTGATGCGGCGTGTGTTCCTCACGGTGCATCCCCAACTGATATCTCCGAGAACAGGGCGACGAGCTCGAAGCTCTCTTCATCGTTCTCCAGTGGCACTTCGATGCTCCGCACGATATCCATGACCTGGATCAGGTAGTCGTAGGGAATCTGCGCCTCCATGAGTACCGAAGCCGCATCCTGCTCCGGGTACTCCTGTTTCAGCTCAACGATGTAGTCCGACAGGGTCTCGAGATCGAACTCGTCTTCCTTGTTCGGAATCGATGCGATCACGACCTGACCGTTCGTCAATTCGATGAGATCCTCTCGGACGATCACTTCAAGGTTGAAGCCTTCCGGCGAGTTATTCGGGCCGCTCGCCGTACTGGGCAGGTTCAGCTCGACGATGGTCAGTCGCGAAAACACCGCAGTAATGAGCAGGAACGGAACGAGGACGACCATCAGGTTGAGGAAGGTCGTGACGTCGATCTCGTACGTCTCCTTGACGCGCCGTCTGTAATGATGCCGCCTGGCCATTTAGATCAGGCCTCGGCAGTCGATCGTTTCGCGCGTCTCGTGAATACGTTCAGTGCCTTGACCGTGGCCATTTCGAGACTGTCGACGATGTCGCCGGTCTTGCTGGTCAGGATGGCATGGATGATGAGCAGCGGTATCGCAACCATCAGCCCGAACGCCGTGGTATTCATCGCGACCGAGATACTGGCAGACAGCAGGTCCGCCTTCTCGGCAGGGTTGGCATTGGCAACCGCGGTGAACGCCTGGATAAGGCCCATAATCGTCCCGAGCAGGCCAAGTAGCGTTGCGATGCTGGATGCGAGCGCAACGTAAGGTGTGCGTTTCTCAAGGCGAGGCACGATTTCCATCATGCTCTCCTCCATCGCGATCTCGATCTCGTCGCGGCGGCGAACAGCACCCTGCAGCGACAAGCCCATGTTCAGAACCTGGGAGATTGTGGAGTCGTCCTCCCTGGTCATGTCGCGAGCCTCGTCGAACTGACCGTCGGACAACAACGGCTGTACCTTGGCCCACACTGCCTGGTTCTTCTGGGTCACCAGGGTCAGGGTGATGTAGCGTTCGACTGCAATTCCGAAACCGACGGCGAATACCAGCAGTATCGGGAACATGAACGCACCGCCCGACGAGAAGAAACTTACAATCGAATAAAAGAAGTCCATTGCTGAGTCCTCGTTTAACAAGATGTCCCGGTGTTTACCCGAAACAGGACAGAGAATAGTGTTCGGCAGGCCGTCTTAACGTGCGCTGCGTCACATTCGCTGCTTATGTGTAGTGACCAATGTCAGTCGATGTGAACTACGGCCTCAAATTGGTGTTTTTCACTGTAAATCCCGACGCTTACTGCTCGCCGGACCGGATCTGGTAGAAGCGCAACTCGCGAAGAAAGACCTCTTTGTCAACGGGTTTCGCCCGGTCATCGAGGGTATCGGACAGGCTGATGTCATCGCCGAGCGCCGAGGATTTCCACGGAATGATGACGAGCGCCTTCGGTGCTTCTTCGTTACCGAGAATCGACATACCAGACATCGTTTTCGGCGAATCGATGCCATCGCCCTGCGCGGCTTCCGCTTCCTCAGCCGCCACCTGCTTATCGATCACGTCGTCATCAGCCTCGGTCGCTGTCTCTTCGCCGAGCGCCGGCAACGAGGCAAGCAGCAGTGCCAGTGTCATGATTCGTTTCATCATCATTCTCCCGCGCTGCTCATTCGGTACTTGATATCGGCGATCCACATCGTCGCCTCGGGATCATCCGGGACCGTAGCCATGTAGGCCTCGTAGTTTTCGAGCGCACAGGTCAGGTCCGCTAGGTAGAGGTCACACAGCACCGCGAGATTGCGTCTTGCGTAGTGGTAGTTCGGGAATATCGACAGTGCCGCCTCGTAGCTCTGCCGCGCCTCCTGAAAGAGGCCCAGTTGGCGATATACGATACCCAGCTCGTTGTGCGCGATCGGGTGCCCCGGGCTGCTCTCGACGGCTGTTTCGAGGTGCGCGCGTGCCGCCTCGAGATTGCCGTTCTCGCGATGAGCGATGCCTAAATCGATACGCGGCGCGGTCAGAATTGGCGCCGACGCCACGAGCGTTTCCAGGATGGCGATGCCCTGCTCGTGTTGGCCCTCGTGCAGGTAGGCCAGCGCCGCGTCGTAGTCGCCGCGAGCCCCGCTGCCGATGCGGCTATCCTCGACGATTGTGAATCCGACGGACTCCTGTACTTCAATCTTGGTCTTGGCCTTGACGGGCCCGCCCGGTTTCGTCGCCGTCGTCGCGTTACACGCGGCCAGAGCCGTAGTCACGGCGAGAAGTGCCATGAGTCGGACGAAGCCATGGAAACTTTGCGCTGTCATGGCTTTAGTCCTCCACCGCGCGGTCGGCGACGCCAGCGGACGTCAGCACGGGCTCGGTTCCGTCTGTCTCGAGGGAAGTCATGGCGTTCTCGGTGCCTTCCATGCCAAGCGGCGGTGCGATCGGCATGCGGTATGCGTAGGTATCGATAGAGCTCAGGTATCCGCCGCTGATCTCTGCTTTGGCGTAGCGACCCGGCATCAACACGGCAAGCTTGCCGAGGCTCTGCTCAATCCACGGATTGAAGAGACCACCGGCCAGCAGCTCGAAGTTCTGTTCGTGCACGTCGATGGCGCGTTCCTCAAACGGGTACGCCTCTTCTTCGATAAGCAGCTCGTACTCGACTTTCTCGGCATCGCTCATGCCCGACGGCCGCTCGGAGTCGACCAGTGAGGCGCTGAAGTTGTAATAGACCTCGGCGATGTAGAACGTCGCAGCGGCTGTGACTTCCGCGACCTCGTAGGCCACCAGCCCTTCGAACGCCGCCAACGCCCGGTCCATGCTCTGCTGCTTGCGGGCCAGGCTCTTGTCGAACGGCTGTACGAGTTCGATGCCGGCGAATGCCTCGAACGTCTGCTCTGCCAGGACCAGCGCCGCGGTAGAGGCAAGGTAACGGCTGCGATCGGTTCGATCGGCACCGGCCTCGCTGTCTGCGAGGATGATGGCATCAAGCTCGGCGTAGTAGCGCTCGTAGTCGCTCTGTGATTTGAAGATCTCCGCCATTCTCGTTCGCGTCTCAATGGCGAAATCGAGCGGCCGCGGGTAGGCCGCCACGTACTGCTCGTAGACGCGGATCGCATCAACCAGGACCTTCGCCTCGTCGTAGAGCTCGCCCGCGGTCAACAGTGCTTCCCTGGCCAACTCCGGATCCGTCGCCTCGGCGGCAATGCGCTCATGCTCGGCGGCTGAACGTTCGATCTGGCCGTCTTCACGGTAAATGTAGGCGAGCTGCTTGGTCGCCTCTGACTGCAGTTCGTGCTCAGGATGGCTCACACGAAATTCTTCGAGAACGTCCGACGCGGCATTCCAGTCAGACAGCTTGATCAGTGCCGCAGCGGCGTCGTACTCGGCAGCCGTGCGAATCGTTGACGTCGGCGCAAGCTCCTTGATTCGCAGGAAGTGATTGGCGGCCATGCGGTAGTCTTCAATTGCGATCGCCTGTTCACCCTGCTTGTAAATTGACGCGGCCAGACCATCGACGATGTCCGCCCGCGACTCATCGTCTTCTTCCATCAGCGCGAGGACGTTGCCGTATGCATCTTCTGCCGTCGGGAACTCGGCCAGTTCGATCGAGGAATGAGCGATCACCGTCCACGCCGCGCGAACCAGTGACGTCTCGGCGCCCGGATACCGATCAACGAGCGTACTCGCGGCCGCTCTCGCTCGCTCAAGCTCTTTCATCTCGTAGAGGTCATCGGCGGCGTTGCCGAGGACGACGGGAGCTTCTTCGTGCTGCGGGAAAGTGTCGGCGAAGCGCAACGAACTGGCGACCGTCTGCTGCTTGACGGCATCGATCGCCGTGTCGGTGGCGAGCTTCAGGTGCTCCCTGTGCGCGAACACCGCAGCGTAACCGGCCGCAGATGCTTGCTCGTGGGCCGAATATTCGTAGGCAGTGCGCTCATACTCCAGCGCTGCCTCACCGAAGTTCTCGTTCTGCAGCAGCAGGTCGGCAAGCTGGTAGTTAATCTGCGGCGACTCTTCGTCGGCCGGGAACGACGCAAGGAACTGCCGGTACCACTGCGACGCTTCGGCGAAGTTCTCCGCCTGATCGTCCACGAGCAACTCTTCCTGGTACAGCGCGTGGTAGTGCCCCGCGAGGTCAGTCAGGTTCGTCTTCAGGAAGCCGACCACTTCGGGCGTGTTCTCGACATCGAAGTAGTACCAGTAGTCCGCGTCGAGCGCGAAGTCTTTGGCGAATTGCTTCTTCGCCTCTACCACCAGCTGCGGGAACCCGGCCTCTGCGTAGATATCGACGATGCGCATGCTGAAGTGCGGCGACACCTTGTGATACGGATTCAGTGCGATGTAGGACTTGTAGACCGACGCCGCATCTTCGTAACGGAGCTTCTCGAAGTAGAACTCCGCCAGGTTGCTGTAGATCTTGTCGGCGTAAGAGCGGTGACCATGCTCCGAGAAATACTGGTCGAGAACCTCGGGACCACCCAGGTTCGAGAAGCTCAGGGAGATGACGCGGAAGGTATCGGCGACACGGTGCTCGTCATTTTCTTCGAAGTCCTGGTCGAAGTCATAGCCGATCGACTTGCGGTGATCGAGCATCGCAATGTAGTTGTGCAATGCCATCTCGTACATTTCCTGCTTGTACAGCGCCCAACCCAGCTTGTAGAGCGCTAACTCGTAGTAGGACGAGCTGGCACCCTTGGTGATGATCGCGCCATAGGCGTCTTCGGCGTCCAGGTACTTCTTCCTGACGAAGTAGTATTCGCCGCGACGGAAGTACACTTCGTCCATGAATCCCGAGTACGGGTATTCGCGGACGAAACGATCCATGACCTCCATCGCCTTGTCGGGCTCGCCGATCTCGTCATAGGCACGCGACAGCTGGTAAAGCACCTGGTCATTGCGTTCGTAATTCGGATACGTTTCCAGGATCTGCCAGTAGGTCTTGATCGCCTCGCGCGGTCCGGTCGGCACCTGTCCGGCCTCGTCGCCGGGCAGCGGCACGTCGAGGTCATTCGTGCTCGACAGCAGTTCGGCACGTTCCGTGGCGCGATTCTCGAACTCGAGATCCGATTCGGAAGGCTCGATGGGTGCCGGGGCGCTGCGTTGGGCAACGATCTTCGCCGTCGGCGTCGCCTGGTCCGGCGCCGCCATTTCGACGACCTTGCTGCCGCCGCCGATGACGCCGTATTCCTGTTCGATCTGAAGGTCTGCCAGGCGGCGCATCGCCTCCGGTGTGCGCTCGCTCTCGGCAGTTTCCTGCAGGTAGCGCCGGTAACTCTCAGCGGCGCGCTCAAGGCTGTCGGCGAGGTAAACCTCGTCGACATCCGCAGGCATCGCCTCCAGCTCGGCGAGCGTGCCGTTCTTGCTGGCCGTGGCGCAGGCGGACAATCCGGCCGCGATCGTCAGGCAGATGATAATTCTGTGCTTCATTGCACCTCTTCCACACGAGCCTGTGACTGCGTGGCTCGGTCGTAGCTGTCGGCCAGCGCGAAGCGCGCCTTGTCGCCGTAGTTCTTGAGTCGGCTGCGGCGCGCGATCAATTCGTCGACGGCGGCGACCTCCAGGGATCGACCCTGCCTCGCCATGAGCAGATCGACTCTGTCGATGGCAGCCTTCACGCGCAGGCGCAGGCGATTAACGGGTTTCTCGTAGCCGACGAAACTGTGCGTTGCGGCCTGGCGGGAACGGACAAAGGCATCGTATTGCTCCTGCGCGATAGCCATAGCAGCGCCGAGGCTGCGCAGATTCGCGTCGAAGACCGCCAGTCGCTCGTGGTATTCGGTCTCCAGCTTCCAGGTCAACGTGCCCTTCAGTCGCTGAATTCGCTGCCGCATGTCAGCCTGGGATGGTGACTCGGGGTCCGTCAGCTGAGCGTCCATGGCCTCGAGCTTGGCGAGTATCGCCTGTTCGTCGCGCGTCGCGAGGAATTCCGGTCTCGGCGTCGTCAACAAGTCGTCGCGTCTACGGACCAGCATCTTGTGTTGTTCGATGCGCAGCCGAAGTCGCGAGTCGAGCTCACGGAACTGCGTGTCCACGTCGGGCAGCAGAGGTTGGTAGTGCGTTGCGCGTATATCGACCATCTCGTCGAAGGAGTCGAAGCTTGACTCCCAGGTCTCGAGCTTCTCCTTCAGGTCGGCCAGGTCGAGGTAATTCTGCAACCCGGTCTGGAAATCGTGCGAGGCCAGGAGCTCCATCAGGTAGTAGGTCTCGGGCGATTCGGGCAGCGAGCGCAGGCGAATGACCCAGTCCTTGTCCTTGCGAATCTCTTCGCGCACCAGCGCTTCGAGAAACTTCCCTTCGCGGATGCTATCAATGGATTCGGTCAGCTTGCCGACTTCGGCGGTAAACGCGTCCAGCGCATGACCGTAGGCGATCGCAGCGCGGCCGTGTACGTCGAGCTTTCCGTATGCATACGGCAAGGCAAGCATTGCTTCCTGGGTAGCCAGGTCCGTGACCTCGCGACTCGCAAGAATGTTCCAGGGCACTATGGCTCGCTCGTATCGATCGATGGACAGGTTCGCCCAGCCGGAACTCAGCAGTGCCTGGTTGGAAAATGGCCCGTCCAGGCGTACGCGATTCAGCGGCGGGATGGCCCGTTCATGCTCGCCGTCCTCGAGCAGTATCGTGCCGAGCACCAGGTTTGCCTTGTCGCGGATCGCGAGCTCGGCCGGGTCTTTGGTCACGATCTGCCCGGCCCGATCCAGCTGCTCAAGGGCTTGCTGCCGCTGCCCGCTCTGCAGAAACGCGATGCCAAGGTTGTACGCGGCGAAGCCCGCGAAGCTGTCCGAGTTCTTCAGTTGCTCGAGCGTTGCTATGGATTCTTCCGGCTTCGCCTGCGCAAGGTAGACATTGGCGCGCAGGAACTCGATGTCGTCGCGGATCGACTCCGGTATCTTGCCGTCGATGCGATCGAGCGCAAGCAACGCGTCTTCAAGCTGGTTCTTCTGGAAGTGGATTCGCGCCAGACGATACGCGGCATCGTTACGGATGCGTTCGTCGACGGCGCCTTCGAGCACGGCCTTGATGGCGCGACCTGCCCGGTGATGCATGCGGTAGCGGAGCTCAAAATCGCCGAGTGAGAATTCGGCATCGTCGATGTGAGCGTAGAGCGTATCCAGTTCCGGCTCGTCGACGTCGTCGTGCTGCTTGACCTCGCCATCGAGTCGCTCCAGCGCCTCGAAGAACTGTCCCTGGTGGGCGTAATAGAGCGCCTCGCCAAAGTACAGGTCCTTTAGCGCTTCACTGCGAGACGGGCTCGTTGCCAGCAGGCCAAGCAACAAGAGACCGATCCATGAGGCCGGTGCTCGACGCATGGCTTACCAGTCCCCGACCTGGATTCCGCTCTGTCCTGGGCCGGCGAGAGTTATGCCGAGTGATTTCGGCTTGACGCCTTTGTTGAACGTGAAGCTGCCGGACTGGTCGAAGTCCTTGCCGTTCTCAAGCTTGCCGAGCATCGTCACACGCAGCTCATGATCACCGGTCACGATGTTGCCGGCATACACCTTCTGCACGCCGCCCTTCCGCAGCGCCTCCAGTTCCTGGAAGCTGTAGATGTGATGCGTCGCCATCTCGCCGTTGATCTCGATCTTGACCGCATCGAGTCGGAAAGACTCGTTCGCGGGCATCGACACAAACAGTGCGAGCTGGGTGTTAGACGGATAGAGCAGCCGCTCTTCCAGGTTGCCAAGCTCAGACGCGATATCGAGAACGTCCGATTTGATCTCCTGGACCTGGCCGTCCAGGCTGCGCATGTCGTCTCCGGACAGGTCCTGTGCGGTGGTCGGAACGCTGAATGACCACGACAGAAACAGCACCGATAGAATGAGGCCGAGTCTCGACATATCGAAAATCCTTTTCTGCTTTACATATTCCATATGCTCGTGCCGACAGGGTATGGCCCGGAGCGGCACTGCAGTTATCGGCTAGTGTTGGCTAATCGCGACAGCATATCTGTGAACTGCGCCTCAAAAACACGGCAGTTCGTTCCGGGTTGGCCAAAGTTGGCGGTAATTGACGGGCGGGAGTGTGATGGCGGTCACGAGCCACAGTGCTAGCGGCATTCGACGGGTTTGAGCGCCGCCAACCGGGCATCGACGAAGTCGGGTCTGGCTCAACCGCGGAATCCCCAAAAAACCCTTTTTATCAGGGGTTTACGTCAAGGTTGCGACGAAAAAGTGGTCAGACCGCGGTGTCGCGGATAACGTTCAGAAAATCGGCGCCGTAACGGTCCAGCTTCGTCTGCCCTATCCCGCTGACCGACAGCATCTCCCCCTCAGTCTGCGGGCGAACGGTCAGCATCTCGTGCAGCGTCCGATCATGAAAAATGACGTACGCCGGTACGTTGTGCTCGTCCGCCAGCGACTGGCGGCAGGCGCGCAGCGCCTCCCAAAGTGGCAGGTCCTCGTCTGCGATGGTCAGCGACCGGGACGCGCGCCCGGAAGTCTTGGCCGGCGCCTTCGGGTCCTCCCGAAACGCGATTGGCGTCTCGCCCCGCAATACACCGCGGCTGGACTCCGTCAGGACAAGTGCGCCGAAACGCTCGGCATCTGCGCGCAGGTGCCCTGCCGCAACCAACTGGCGTACGACGGAACGCCATGTCGAAGCCGCCAGATCCTGCCCGATGCCGAAGACACTCAAGCTCGCGTGCCGGTGCTGCCGGACCTTGTCCGTCGTTTTGCCGAGCAACACATCGACGAGGTGTGCGGCGCCGAAGCGTTGCTCGGTGCGGTACACGGTAGACAGCAGCTTCTGCGCAGCTTCCGTTCCGTCCCAGGTCCTTGCCGGCACGAGGCAACCGTCGCAATTGCCGCAGTCCCTGGCCAGCGAGTCTCCGAAGTATTCCAGCAGCGGTTTACGCCGACAGCCAGTGCCTTCGCACCAGCCCAAAAGAGCCTCCAGCTTGTAACGCTCGTAACGTTTGTGCTCTTCGCCTGCATCTGACTCATCGAGCATCTGACGCAGGCGCACGACGTCCTGCAGACCGTAGACCATCCAGGCATCTGCCGGCTCGCCGTCGCGGCCCGCGCGACCCGTCTCCTGGTAGTAAGACTCCAGGCTCTTCGGCAGGTCGAGATGCGCCACGAAGCGAACGTCGGGTTTGTCGATGCCCATGCCGAATGCGATGGTCGCGACGATGATCAGACCATCCTCGACGAGGAAGCGGCGCTGGTTCTCATTCCGCGTTTCAGCATCGAGGCCGGCGTGGTACGGCAGTGCCTTCAATCCCTGCTGGCATAACCACTCGGCCGTACTCTCCGTCTTCTTGCGCGACAGGCAATACACGATGCCGGCTTCGCCGCGATGCGAATTCAGGAACTTCAGCAGCTGCGAACGAGGATCGGTCTTTGCATGGACGGCGTAGTAGATATTGGGCCGGTCAAACGGAGAGATAAATACCTCCGGTGAATCGAGCGCCAGGCGATCGACGATTTCCTCTCGCGTCCTGCCCGTGGCCGTCGCCGTGACCGCCATGCGCGGCACGCCGGGAAACATCGCACCCAGCTCGCCTAAGGACATGTACTCCTGGCGGAAATCGTGCCCCCACTGAGACACGCAGTGGGCCTCATCGATCGCAATCAGCGAGATGGGAATCTCACGCAGCAGGGCACGTGTGTTGCCTGTCGCGAGGCGTTCCGGTGCGACGTACAGCAGCTGCAGCCTGCCCTGCCTCAGTCTGGTGATGACGTCCTGCTGCTCCTCAAAGGATTGACTGGAGTTCAGGAAGCCCGCCTCAATACCGAGTTCGCTTAGTGCGGCGACCTGGTCCTGCATCAGTGCGATCAACGGCGAAACAACGAGCCCGGTGCCCTGCCTGAGCATCGCCGGAACCTGGTAGCACAACGACTTTCCACCGCCGGTCGGCATCAGCACCAGCGCGTCACGACCTTCGATCGCGGATTCGATGATTGCCTGCTGCTGACCCCGGAAGGCGGGGTAGCCGAAGACGTCGTTGAGGATCTGCAGGGGTGTGTCGGACATTGGGCGTGAGTGTACACAAGAGCGACCGTTGAGAAACGGTCAGTTCCTCGTGAGGGACTCCGGAAATACGCCACTTTATTACTTCGGCCCGTTGATGGAACTCCGGCCCAGACCAGCCCCACGTTATTCCTTGAATCGGTGACGGCTATGAGCGAAAAGATCCGGGTCAGTGGCGCGCCGGTCATACTGGATACAACGTTTGCCTATTGCTGACGGGACATGTCCACCGATTGGCTGAGCTGGATTCGCCCAAAAGCGACAGCCACGTAGTCGCCGTTTGCTTTGTCTGTTTCCCAGAATCCCGTACCGGCGCAAGCCGGGTACCAGAACCCCGGTTGATCTCTCGCACTACATTGGTTGTAGGCGCCCGCCTTAAAGTACATGGCATCGCCCGAGTAACCTTTCGGGTTGTCCTTCTCATCGACCTTACCGTTGGCGTCGACATTATTGGACAGGTCGACCTCGTATGACACTGTACGAGCCGGGTCTTTCGTCCTGAAGGTCAGATACATGATGTTGTTGTGCACGTTGATGTTGTAGTTGAACACTTCGCCGAGTGCGATGCCGTCTTCGCCGGGGTCCTCCGGATTCTCCCAGGTGTTGCCCCAGACGGGATAGACGATGTCCGTCCTGTCGGGATTGTCGCGAGCCAGGTTTCTTTCATAGGTCCAGAACACTGAGCCTTTCTCGTGTCCCGGCCATTTCTTGTAGTAGATCTTAATAGGCTCGTTGCCGTAGCCGAAGCCTGTTCCTTTTCTAACCTGATCGTCGTCTTTATCCGCATGGATCTGTCCAACCACAACCGAGAACGCAGGCTTCTTTGCCGGGTTTTTTGCATTTCTCGCAACGTGAAGAACTCGCAGTGTCGCTTCGAGCTGACCGCCGATGTCGGCAAATTTTCGGGCGCGCTTATGCGCCTTTAGCGCGAAATTATTCTTGCGATCGTGCGTGCCGATACTGGTGTTCGTTCCGCGATACATCTGGCGCAACTCACTGCGCGTATTCGTTGAGTTTGCTGTCGTAACCGCCTTGTTCGGAGCGCTGAACACCAGCCATCCGTTTTCATCCAGATAGAAGAAGTCGGGATGCGAGTAATCCTGCAAAGCACGAACACTGATTTCGTCAACCTTGCCATCATCATCTTGGTCCGTCGGAAGCGTCAGCTTCCACAGGCGCAAATCAATGCGGTCGGCCGGTTTCTCGGCGTAGGCTGCTAAAGGAATAAGTGCTGCAATCGCGAGTACTTTCGCCAATTTGTTTTTCATCATCCTGTTCACATTCTGGTGGTTGATCTTGTAGAGCGGGAGCCAGTGACGGTACCTAGTCTGCCAACATCACTTCGCTCACAGAAAAGCTCGCAAAGCGCACGCTCTCCTCATCCGGTCGAAGATTCTCGAGGTCGAGTAGCGATCGATAGATGCCCCATTTCGGCCGAACGAAGTGGCTGGGGTCCTCGCCTCGCCAAAGATCCAGCCCGGTTACGTCGATATCGAAAATGACGGCATCATCGCTCACCCGTGTAGCGATGAGACGCAGATCCGCAGAATCGGCAAACGTTGCGCGGCAATAGACCTCAACCCATTCTCCTGTGACCATGCTCCAGGGCACGCGTTGCAACAGTGTTGTGTCCGTCAGCGGACTGTGGCGCACTTCGATACCGTCTTCGCCACTGCGCTCGGCACCTGAAATCGTCAGTATGGGCTGGCTGTCGTTTCCGCCTACCGCCTTCAACTGGAAAAAATGCGAGAAGCGAGTGGATACCTCCATGTCTGCATTGATCTTGAATTTCCACCGGTATACGAATGTCTCGTTCTCAAAGCCTTTTACCGCCTCCTCCGAGCCACCGTAGGTCTTGATCTCGTTGCGCTGTCGATCGGTGATACTGGTCTTGTCACGATCGATGTCCACATCCCGGTGAACAATGAAGACGAAATGATTGCCGACAGTAGCGTCGAAGTCTTCGTAAATGTGCTCGACACCCGGATGATTCACGGCATACAGATCCGGAGCTTCAATCGGATTGGGACCGCCAAACGCTCGAACCAGGTCGTAGGCACTCATTCCGGTAGTGACGCCATCCGCGTCGAGAGTGCGCGTCGTCAGCTCCGTGTAATTCGCGGTATCCTCAGGCGTCGCAACACCCCCGGAAGGCGGTGGGGTTGGCTGCGGGACTGTGGCGCCGCTCGTGCCGCCTCCTCCGGAACTACAGGCCGCCAATTGCACCGCGATCATCACCATCAACGCAACCGTGGCACCGCTTGTTCCGGGGACTGCAATTCTCGTGGCTGGTTTCAGATCCATAAATAAGTGGTGGCTAGGCAGACGATCTTCCGGACTTCTGCCGAGAGCAGCTCCTGCTAGTCGTGGGAATTCTGCAAATCGTAGAACGTAACCTGGTCGAAATCGGTGTCATCGCCGGTGTTGTTTTGCATATAAGCTCCGGCCTTGAAGTACATCCACTCTTCAGGAACGTCATAGCCGCTGTTCTGCTCACGCATATCGACGTAGTTGTGCCCGATAATCGGGCCGGTTCTGTCGCCGCGCCTCAAGATGACATCAATGCGCGCATCCCGTTGTTTGATCTCGTAGGAGAAGATTTCATCGAGTGCGATTCCGTTCTCAGGATTCGCATCATCCGTCGGCGCGTCGTTAGGGTCGTCATTGACCGGACCGAGCACAGGGAAGAAAATGTCATCCGAGTTACGGATTTCATGTGCAAAGTAGACGAAACCGCGCTCGTTCTCGGGGTACTTTCGATAGTAGAGGCGAATGGGTTCGTCGCTTTCGGCATGAATTTGCCCGATGATGACTCGTCCAACCTGGTTGCGACTTCCGGTTTCAGTGACATGGTTGACCGCAAGCGTACCGCGCAACACACCGTTGCGCCCGCCGACCGGGATTCCGGGGTCCGGTTGATATCCCAGCAGCCAGTTGTTCCGGTTCACGCCGCGTGTACTGACCCCGGCGTTGCCGCGGCGCAGCATCTCGCGCAACTCTGATCGCGTATAGTTCGTGTTGGCCGATGTCCTCGCGCCGGCAATCGTCGAACGAAACACCATTCCGCCATCGGTGCCGGTAAAAAAGAACCCGTCGGTAAAGCCGTTGTCCAGATCTGTTTCGCTTGCGCGATCGGATCGGTCGTCGCCGTTCAGATCAGCGGGTGTTTGCAACGCCCAGCTTATAAGCTCGAAGTTCGATCCCGGTGGTAGCACCGGATCCAGCGAGAAATCGGACGCATCGACATTCCCGTTTTCAAATGCCGCCGAATCTGTATCCAGCGTGCAACCGAAGGCAGTGCCCTCAATAATTGCGTTGTCCGAGTTCAGAGAATTTCCGTAGTTCTCGATACGAATGTATCGCGCTAGCGTATCCGGCGTGTCGTATCGCTCAAAACTGGCCGTCTCACCCGAGGACTGCTGGTTCGCAAGCAAGGACTCGAAGCTCACGCCATCCTCAGATGCGAACACGCCGAAAGAGGCAACGCGTCGATCCCCGGCAAACCAGGCGATGCCAACTTCCCGTACCAGGTGCCGCGCGCCCAGATCAAAGGTAATCGTTATTGAATCACCGGTGGATTGCCACCTCGAAGAAGGATCCAGGTCGTCATCGATCGCCTGGTCCGGTCCGTTTGCTCCCGTGCTCGTTCCGTCGTCGGTAGCCGCAATCACATTGATGAGGTGATTGCCGGTGCAGGACGTATTTGCAACGGGTGGAACAGGGGTCGATGGGATGGTGTTCGCCGGCGCGCTGGAAGAGCCGCCTCCACCGCACGCGGTCAGCGACAGAAGGCAGGCAAGCAGACTGGTTCGAAAGTGCATCGTCATTACCTACCTGGTCAAAGGACACACATGGGCAGAGTGCCGGAGACAATATCCGGCACCTTGTCCGTCAACCCGCCGCAGCACGAGCCTGCTTCGAAGCAAGCGCCCGAAAGAGTTCAACTAGAGCTTGACCCTGACACCAAGAAAGAGTCGTGGGCCATACGAGAGCGCCTGGTAGGTGTTGCCCTGGACGGCCCGATAGTCGATACGCGGTTCATCCGTAATGTTTTTTGCTTCGAAACTGATATCGACGTTGTCGAACATCTTGTAGTTCACCCTCAGATCCAGCCTTTCATTGTCATCCGTGTAACGAATTCGACCTTGAGTATCTCGCGTGAACTGCTGGAAGTAGTTCGATCGCGTCTTGTACAGCAACTGGACGTTCCATTGGTCCTTGCTCCAGTACAGTTGCGTCGCGCTTACATGCTTGGACAAGCCGAATATGTTTGCAGGCGGGATGATTCCGATCAGAGGCGTCTCCGTGACCTCCCCGGTCACGGAATTGACAGAGACCTCTACACCGTCACCACCTTTCTGATCTTCGAACTCGAAGTCTGAATCCGCGTAATTGTAGCTGATCTTCCCGCCAAACCCGCTCCAGAAACCGGGCAGGTAATCGAACGCGTGCGTCAACGTGACCTCGAAGCCCTTGATCGTGCTGTCTCGATCGCTGATCTGCGTGGTTTCAACCAGGCCCTGGACCTGGTTGCCATCGAGATTGAACGTCTCGAGCTGGGCGACGTTCTCGAATCCACCGTTAAACTCCTTCCAGTAGATTGCACCGGCAATCATCGTATCCTCGTTTACATACCACTCGAGGCCCAGGTCGACATTGGTCGACAGGATAGGTTTCAGGTAGGGGTTTCCGGTGGCGCCGATGCCGTTGACCGCCTGGCTCAGTGAAGCGTAGCCGGTCGAATCGCCGGTATTGTCCTGGATCGTACGACCATTGCCGTAGGCGTTGGGATCCGGCCGTGACATGCCTCTGAAGATGCCACTTCGCAGAATCAAGTCATCATCCAGGTCCACGATTACGGTTAGACTCGGCAGCACCTCCTGGTAGTCGCTCTTCTGGGTGTCGGTCTCAAAACCTCCGCCCGACACTTCTGAAACAAAGAACCCGTCCTGGTCTTGTTCCACGGTGATAGGCGTCCGGTAGCCGACCGACGTGATTTCGGTATCCACGAATCGCACACCAAAATTACCGCGCACCGGATAGTCGCCAATTTCCGCATCGAAGTCCGCCTGGAGGTAATACGCCAACGTGTCTTCCGTTACGTTGTTGGACCCGGCATTGATTCCACTTTCGAATTGTATTCCAGCCAGACCACCGTAATTTGCAAGCCACGCATTGGCAGCGCATTCGAAGTTGAAGGTTGCAAATGCGTTCACCGCCGTACCACTGGAGGCGTTGGTGATCAGGTCACCGTTCCTGACATTCGACAGGAAGCCTGATTCGGGGAAGCCCTGATCGGCACAGGCCAGCACATTGTCCAGGATGGCGTCGGTTACAGCATTATCTGCGGTGCCATTGGGCGTTACCAAATCTTCGTCCTCGAACAGGCTCTCACCTTCTTCGCCGCGGAGACCTCCCCACGTCAAATACTCCAGGCTGGAGGATCTCACGCCTGCTTTCACGGTGTGAATCGCGCCCGACTCTCTGGACCAGACAAGGTCTGCGCGCAATGCATCCAGGCCGTTGTCTCGAGTAATCTGGCGAGCCCGGATTCGAGCACGGTTTCTGGCGTTGAAGTAGCTGGGGTCAGTCACTTCGAAGCCGAAACCGCCATCGTCAAGAATCGTGGCGATGGGAGGACCGGGGCTACGGTTTACATCCAGTTGCACTGTGAAATCATCGCTGTTGCCGCGGACAATATTGTTATCAGACGCGCCGAGCCGAAGCTCGACATCGGTCTCAATTCGACTCGTATTGGATTCGGCGTAGTCAATGCTGAAACTTAAGGCGTCAGTCAGGATGTAATCGAGGTTGATGCCGTATCCCTCGTACGTTTCCAGTCGCTGAAAATCAGTGGTAAACGAATAGATCTGAG
Organism: Woeseiaceae bacterium; assembly: GCA_030065915.1. GTDB lineage: Bacteria > Pseudomonadota > Gammaproteobacteria > Steroidobacterales > Woeseiaceae > UBA1847. Next base: position 70,446 of record JASJCQ010000009.1, on the reverse strand, counting down.
TTTCAGACACTGAAGAGAAGACGACACCGGTATTCGGATTCGAGGTCAGCGCAGAGATATCTTCCTGCGTGGTTCCGAACTGCAGATCCTTTCGCAGTTCCCGTTGATCCCGTTCGGAATACTGGAAATCGAAAGTGACGTCCAGGCGGTCATTCGGTTGGAACTGGATAGCTCCGAAGAGTGCTTCTCGCTCGTCATCCGTCGTGTTCTGACGCAAACGATGATCGCGTGGGATGTAGGCGAAAGGAATATCATCGACCGAGTTATAGTTTCGCAGAGGATCGTCAAGTAAATCCTGAATGTTGTCATTGACGACGCCTTCATTGCCATCATGACAGCGACCGGAGGTGTCGGTCGGCAAAGCGTTGGCATCAAACGAGGTCAATTCGCAGGCTTCCAGTCGGCCGCCACCGGACGTCGTTTGATACTCCTGCTCGGGGTTCGTTTCGTCCCTTACCTGGACGCCGAAAGAGACGCCCAGATCGGCACCCGTACCAAACTCAAACTGATCGATATACGCCAACGTAAGGCGTGATCCGAAGTCCTGACCGCCCTCGATGTCCAACTCATCGGGGCTTTGCGCAACTTTGAAATTCGCCTGCAACAAGCGCTTTCCGTAGTCCAGGGGTTTCTTGGTGTCAAGGTGGACCTGGCCACTGACAGCCCCCTCAATGTATTCAGCGGATTGCGTCTTATGGATCGCAATCTTGTTGAATAACTCGGAAGGGAAAATACTGAAGTTAACCGCACGATTGCCGCCACCATTCGTCGCTTCCCGACCATTCACCACGGTGGTTCCCAGGAAAGGCCCTAAGCCCCTGACCGACAGCTCCGTCGCGCCGCCGTTTTCGCGGTGTGATGTGGCGCCGGTAATGGTTTCGAGTGCAGCACCGATCGACAGCGCCGGAATGTCGCCGATCTCCTCGGCAGACAGCCCATCAACGATTTGTGTGGAATTACGTTTGATATCGATCGAGCTCTGGACCGTCGCCCGGGTTCCGCTGACGATGATTTCCTCAATCTCCTCAACGGAATCAGTGGTTTCTTCGGCCTCCTGGGCAAGAGCCAGTGCACCAGCGAAGAGAGACAGGACCGCGGTCAACATTGCACTCGCCGGATGAGTTTTCGGCGAGGGATAAGAGCGTGTGATCTGCTTTGTCTTGGACATGTTTAGTCTCACAGTATTTGTTCGATCTTGAATGGACTGGATACGTGTTTCTTGCGGCAGCATCTTATTCCTCCACCCCGACCGTAGCCTCGGAGGTACTCGAGTTGTAAGGCGAGGCGGCGTTGTCCGTATCGAGCGAATCGCCGTCCAGATACGACTCAAAGTCGTCGGTGAATACCTCAGTAGTACCCGCCATATCGGAGTAAATGGCGAGTTCGTCAACGCTGAAGATGCCCGTCGCTTCGCGGACACCACTGTTGTCGCCAAACCGGAATGAAACGTGTGTCACGCCATTAAAGGAGCTGTTGTCCGCGGTAAAGGGGGCCAGGCTGACGCCGTCCACGGTAATCGTAACTTCCGGAAGCGTTGTCGCCGGATCACCGCTCGGGTACTGCCAGGTGATGATCACATCCATCCAGGCATCCAGCGAATGCGGCAGTGAGGACGTATCGACACTGCTCGGATTTCTCACCCCGAAACTGTCATCCCGGATACGGAAATCAAGAATAGCGCCGGCGTTGTTGGTGTCTGAATTGAACAAGGTGATGAAGGCATCACCATTTCCGAGGGAGTCGTCCAACCGCTTCACCGAAGCCTCCACGCGACCGGCTGTAATCGGGCCATCACCATCAAGTGCGTATCGCAACTCACCCGTATCACCGGGGTTGGTGTCAATGATCTCGGCAATCTTGTTGCCCGGCGTGCCGGGACCGCTCGCGTCACCCTCTTCTGCTCCAACGGTCGCTTCATTTGTACTCGAGTTATACGGCGAAGCAGCGTTGTCCGTATCGAGCGAGTCGCCCTCAAGGTAGGACTCAAAGTCATCGGAGAAGACGCCGGTCAATCCGTTCTTGTCGGAGTAGATCGCCAGGTCATCAACACTGAAGATGCCTGTCGCTTCGCGCACGCCGCTGTTGTCACCGAATCGGAAGGCAACATGTGTCACGCCACCGAAGGGGCTGTTGTCCGGCGTGAACGGAGCGAGGGCGACACCATCCACCGAGATCGTTACCTCTGGCAGCAGCGTTGTGTCACCGCCCGGGTACTCCCAGGTAACCAGCACATCCATAAAGGCGTCCAGCGTATGTGGAAGTGACGACGTATCGACACTGCTCGGGTTTCTCACGGCAAAACTGTCGTCGCGGATGCGGAAATCGAGAATGGCGCCAGCGTTATTGGTGTTCGAGTTGAACAGGGTAATGAAGGCATCTCCATTGCCCAGGCTATCGTCCAGTCGCTTCACCGCAACTTCCAGGCGACCTGCTGCAAGCGGGCCGTCGGTACCCAGCGCGTATCTCAGCTCACCCGTATCACCGGGGTCGGTGTCGATGATTTCAGCGAGCTTATTGCCCGGACTACCCGGACCGCCCGCACCCGGAATCGTCTCGACAGTCGCTTCCGAGGTACTCGAGTTATAAGGCGACGCTGCATTGTCTGTATCAAGCGAATCGCCATCGAGATACGACTCGAAGTCATCGGAGAAGACTTCAGTAAAGCCGGCAGGATCAGAGTAGATCGCCAGGTCGTCGACGCTGACCTTACCCGTGTCTTCACGCACGCCGCTATTGTCACCAAAGCGCACGGAAACGTGTGTCACACCGCCGAAGGGGCTATTGTCCGGAGTGAAAGGAGCAAGGCTTACTCCGTCCACTGAGATAGTGACCTCCGGGAACTGGGCCGTGTCACCACCCGGGTACTCCCAGGTAATGCGAACGTCCATGAATTCATCCAGCGTATGCGGAAGCGCAGACGTATCGATGCTGCTGGGGTTTCTTACGCCGAAGCTGTCGTCTCGGATGCGAAAGTCGAGAATGGCGCCGGCGTTGTTCGTATTCGAGTTGTACAAGGTAATAAACGCGTCACCATTACCCAGGGAATCATCCAGTCGCTTGATCTTCAGCTCGACGCGCCCCGCCGCCAGCGGTCCATCGGCACCGAGCGCATACCTCAGCTCGCCGGTATCACCAGGGTCGGTGTCGATAATGACTGCAACTTTGTTGTCCCCTGATGGGCCCGCGCCGCCGACACCGTTGATCGTAATCACCAGGTCGGCAGTGGTTCCGTCAACCGATTCGATCTGGATGGTGTCCGTTATCCTGTCACCCTGAACCAGGGCAGCAACGGTCGGGTTCATCGTGTCGAGTGTGTATTCCCATGTCCCGGAAGGCAGGATCGAGAACGTGCCGTACTGGGTAACAGTACCCGTCTGCTCGACAATCAGATCCTCGCCCGGATCCGGGTCGATGATGGTCACCATATCCATCAGAACATCGGTGACGTCGCTATTGATCGCGCCCACGAGATTGAAGAATGCAGCAGGCGAATTCTCTGGCGCCGCACCGGCGTCAAAGACGGAAACAAACGCGTCCACCGAATCCGGATACGTCATTGAGCCGGCGAAAGAGTCGCCGACGAAATAGTTCTCGAAGTCGTCCCTGAACACCTCCACGGTTCCGGCGGTGTCGGAGTAGATGAAGACGTTGTCGATATAGTAGGAACCGAAAGGAATAGTTGTACCGTTATCGCCAAAGCGCCACTGGATTCGCTCAACGCCTTCACTAAACCACTGATCTAGATCGACGAAGTCGCTGTCTACGACCGCCGCAGTGGAGAACGGACCACCACCCAAAGCTTCGCCGTTGATCAGGATCGTTATCTGATTAACTTCCGCCATATCCCAGATGATTTCTATGTCATAGAACTCGTTGGGTGTGAACGGAGCTTCGATGATGCCGCCTGGATAGGCCGCGTTATCGGTATTTCGAACCAGGAACCTCGGTTCCCTGATGCTTCCGTCAGAGTTGGTACCCTGGCCCTGTATACGCAGGTCGACCAACGATTCCGAAGAGCTTCCGGAAGAACCGTAGAGCGTGATATACGCGTCTTTCTGGTTTCCATCGTCCGCAAGTGCGTCAGTCTTGAGGAAGGAGAATGACAGTCTTCCTTGCAACAGATGCGGGTCGAGGTTGAGTCTTAGCTCACCCGTGTCGCCGTTAATCGTGTTCCTGATTTCGGCCACCTGGGTGAGCGCTGTGATACGGATAACCAGGTTCGCCATGGTTCCGTCGACAGAGGTCAGCGCAATGGTGTCGTTGACTGACTGGCCAACTTCGAGGCCGGCCACCGTTGTGTCAGTCGTGTCCAGAACATATGTCCAGGCGCCGCCCTCCTCGATGCTGAAGGTGCCGTACGTGGTTTGGACGTCGGTTTGCGCAACTACCCGGTCTTCATTGAAGTTGACATCAGTAACGGTAACGTTACCTGCAAGCTGCATGGTTTGGTCATTCGGAATCGTGGCGCTCAAGCCATCAAAGACCGCAGGTTCGGGTGCATTGTTGATCGCACTCTGCACTACGAGCAGAGCTTCGTTATTCAGGTTGCTGGCTACAGCGGACGTGCCAAGGTCGACAACCGCAGTGTTGAAGTCGTCCAGCGTGGTCGTAGAAAACGTACCGTCAGCCAGGTCGGCGCCGAGATCGTTAATGATGTCCCCGGCTGAAGCGCCAGCATCGTTAGCATCGAGTTGCGAAATCAACGCGAGTGCAGTCGCATACCTGCCAGCGTCATCGTTTAGAGCGGCTTCTGACACCAACTCCGTCGGCAGGATCGCCGTGATGTCACTAGATACGCCAAAATTCACACCAACAGCGGCGTTGAATGTAGAAATCGCCGTGTTCAGGTCACCCGCCGCAATGGCGAGCTGCGTAGCAATTTCTGTTAGCGGCGAAACGGTGAAGAGAGCGTCACCGACAACATTGATTACCGCTCGCGTGTCGGGCGCATCGAGGACGTTGCCGCTCGACTCATCGACATAGGTGCCGCCAGTACAGGAAATCAGCGCTGTTCCGTCAACGGGAACCAGCGGACCGAAGCTCACCAATCCGGCGCTGGTGGTACCCGAAGCCAGCGGGGTGCTCGCTGCGACACCGGTGGCGTCGACGGCAGAGATGTCGCAAAGTGCGCCGTCGACCAGACCGTGGAAATAGACCGCGGCAAGGTCGAAAGCGGCTTGAATATCGACGGGATCAGATTCGACCGTCTCGCGAAGACCATTATCGTCCGTGTAACGGATAATGACAGTGACGGCTTCGCCGCCCTCGTCTGAGGTCAGTCTGTAGCCGGAAGTGGTCGCGCCGGGTATCGCATCGCCATCTGAATACCACTGATAGCTCTGACTACCAGACTGGACGCCATCGCTGTCCGTCACGGATGCAAACAGGCTTCCACCAACGACGGGATCACCGCTGATGCTTACAACGCCGTTAGAGCCGCCAACTTGGGGAACGCTGTCCCTGTCGCTGCCACATCCGACGAGCGTCGCGAGAATAGCGGCCAGTACGTAAAATCTATAATTAGTCACCCTGAGCTCCCACATCTAATCCATGTTCACTAGTTTCAGCCTGCCAACGAGTCGTGGCCGTCACTGGTCCCGGTTCCTGCACGCTGGAACCTGAAATTCTCCAAACCACCAATTCGGTCAATCGCACGAATGCGTCGCAGAGTCGGCGCGAGACATCGGGGTCGCCAACGCGTTGCGGGGAAATCGTGTTCCGCGTCGGGGGGCCAATGCGAACCGAAATCCCATCGCCGCAGACTGGATTCAGCCGCAACAAGAGAACAGCGCTCGTCGAGATTTCGAAGAAGTGGCTATACGCATATTGAGTTCCCCCCGGTGCAAATGCGCGGTATCGATTTGTTGTCGCGACCCGCAGTCCCATCCCCAGGCGCTGCTGTCGACGTTATTTGGTTGACCTGTCATGCGACTGATGGCGCATTTGGCGTCAGGCCTCTGTCCCGACCAATATAATCTCACTGGTAAATACGTTAGTCAATCAAATATCCGAACTAATTCGTCAAATTGGTAATACCAATACACGCCGCTGAAATTTGGCCATCAAGATGATATTGGTCAATATTTTTTGCAACCAACTACTTGTGCCCAACCGTCTAATGGGCGAGATCTGCCAGAAGAAGCGTTTGAGTGGGGCACAAGCGCTATTCAGAGCGATTGATGCAGCTGGCGCCGCGTCGACGGTGAAACGAGAGGCCTTGAGTACGGCACCCCACTCCGCCGCCATTCGATGCTCTACAATTACCGGTCACGTCAACAGACCAGGCACAATCAATGAGCTTAGAAGCACCGGTTTCCGGCAACCTGCGAAAAATGCGGACGCGTCTCGACAAGGTCGCCCACTACTCACTGCCTCTGGATGACGTGCTGGTCGACATGAATGCCAGGATTGGCGAGACGATCGAACTGAGCTTCAGCGGCATCATCAACTGTATCGCCTGCGGTCGGGAGACGAAAAAATCCTTCGGCCAGGGGTTCTGTTACCCGTGCTTCCGCAACTCGCCCGAGGCCAGCGAGTGCATCATTCGACCCGAGCTCTGTCGCGCCCACGAGGGCGAGGCCCGCGACATGGAATGGGCCGAAAAGTACTGCCTCGTAGAGCAGATCGTCTATCTCGCGAGGAGCTCCGCGATAAAGGTAGGTATTACGCGCGCGTCACAGATGCCGACCCGTTGGATCGACCAGGGCGCAACGGACGCGATCGTCTTTGCGCGTGTTCCGAACCGCTACACGGCCGGCCTCGTTGAAGTTGCGATGAAGGAACATCTTACGGACCGAACCAACTGGCAACGGATGCTGAAGAATGAAGTGATCGACGCGGACCTTGTCGAAACGAAGGCCTCGTTGGTCGACACGCTTGACGCCGACCTGCGTCAGTACATCGACACTGACGATTCGGTCTGCTCGATCAACTACCCCGTCGAGCACTACCCTGAAAAAGTGAAGAGCGTGGGTTTCGATAAACTGCCGAAGATCGAGGGTCGCCTGGCGGGTATCAAGGGCCAGTACCTGATCTTCGATGACAACCGTGTGCTGAATATTCGTAAGCACAACGGGTATCGCATCACGGTCTCATAGCCGTTTCGGCTGAAGACTCTCTGCCGCCTAAGCGCCGGACCGGGCCTGGCGCCGCTGCCAACACGATGTCCGAGCGACAGCTGGCATAACCTCGTCACACCAACGAGCGAATGTTCCGGCGGCTATCCTCGCGCAGTGCGCGCGATTGAAACCGCTTCGGCCGCCAACTCAGTGACCTTGTCGAAGTTGCCAGCCGCCACTGCATCTGCGGGTGTCAGCCAACTTCCACCGCAGGCGAGCACGGCCGGAACGGATAAGAAATCGGCCAGGTTGCCCGGGCCTACACCGCCCGTCGGCATGAACTGCATCGAACGAAAGACGCTCGCCAGTGCCTTGAGAGCCGGCACTCCACCGGCGATCGATGCAGGAAAAAACTTCACTGTATCGAGACCTAGATTGAACGCGTGCTGCACTTCACTGGGCGTCATCGTGCCCGGGTAGACCGGCACGTTGTGTTCCTTGGCAACAGCGACCACGGCGTCGTCGAGCCCTGGCGACACGATGAACTTTGCGCCGTTATCGAGCGCGGATTCGGCCTGCTTGGAGGTCAGTACGGTTCCCGCCCCCGCGACCATCTCCGGTACTTCACCAGCAACCGCGCGGAGACAGTCGAGCGCACGATCGGTTCGAAACACGACCTCGGCGACTTTTAAGCCGCCGGCGGCCAGAGCATGTGACGTCTCTACGGCAACGGCCGGATCGTCTGCCTGTATCAATGGCACCACGCGACTGCTTTCCAGCAGATCTGAGATGTTCATGAAGTCTCCTTAATCTAACGATGCGCGACAGGGCCTGCCTCGAGGTTTCTATCGAGCACAAACACGCCTGGATTCAGGCCGGTATTCTTCGTGTATTCGGTCAGACTATCAACAAGTATCGCAACGGCGTCTTTGTGCGCGAGCGTTACCGTGCAACCGCCGAATCCGCCGCCCGTCATACGTGACCCAAGGACACCGTCCGTTCTATTCGCAATATTTACCAACAGGTCAACCTCAGGACAGCTAACTTCAAAGTCGTCGCGCAGCGATCGGTGTGAGGCCTTCATAAGATCCCCAAATCGTTGCAGGTCGCCCGCCTTCAGTAACTCAGTCGCATCCAGGACGCGCTGGTTTTCGGTCAGCACGTGTCGGCAGCGACGACGAACGACCGACGTGAGTTTGTCGCTGTTGGCATCGAACAGTTCCCGGCTGACATCGCGCAGCGCCCGGATTGACGCGTCGAACCGCGAGAAATACTCCACACCTTCCTGACACTCGGCTCGACGCGTGTTATAGGCCGACGAGGCCAGGGACCGACTGACCTCGCTGCTGATGATGACGATGCGATGATCTCCGAGCTCAATCGGCACGTGCTCGTAGTCGAGAGAACGACAGTCGAGCATGAGCGCATGGCCGGACTTGCCGACACCGCAGGCAAACTGGTCCATGATGCCGCACAGTACGTGGGCGTACTTGTGCTCGACGTGCTGGCACATCGTGACGAGGTCGACATCGTTCATGTCGAAGCCGGCCATCTCCCGCAGTGATGCTGCAGTCGCCACCTCGAGCGCCGCCGATGAACTCAGACCGGCGCCAAGGTTCAGGTTGCCATCAACGACCGCGTCGAATCCTTGCCGTAGGTGACCACGCAGGCGCAGCTCTTCAACAATGCCGAGCACGTAGCTCTGCCAGCTGCCTGGCGTCGGCGTCTCGAAGTCGCCGAGCTTGCACTCCGCAAGTTCGTCGTAGCGAATCGACGCAACCCGTACGATGCCGTCGGTGCGCGGTCGAATCGCGACGTAGATACCCCGGTCGATCGTCATCGGGAGCACAAAGCCGTCATTGTGATCGGTGTGGTCACCAATCAGGTTGACGCGACCCGGCGCCATCACGACTGTCACGCCGTCTGTGCCGCCAAAGTGCTTTTCAAAACCTGCGATGACCGACTCGATCATCGCTTCGTGGGTCGTACTCATTCGTCTTGTTGTTTGAAGTGGACTTCAGAAAGTTTTCGCAGACGCTCGGCGCTGGACTCCGGAGTGATATCGCGCTGCGGGTCGCCAAGCATCTCGTAGCCCACCATGAATTTCTTCACGGTCGCGGAACGCAGCAATGGCGGGTAGAAGTGCATGTGCCAGTCGCATTCGTCGTAGACCTCGCCGTCCGTTGGCGCCTGGTGCATGCCGGCTGAGTACGGGAAGCTGCAGGTAAACAGATTGTCGTACCTCGTCGTCAAACGTTTCACGATATCGGCCAGCGCATCTCTCTCGGCCTCGGTCATCTCTAGCAAACTGACTACGTGGCGCTTGCACAGGATCATCGTTTCGAATGGCCAGATCGCCCAGAACGGCACCAGCGCGGCAAAGTGCTCGTTCTCGCAGACGATTCGATCCTCGCGCTCAAGCTCTACGCCCAGGTAGTCGCCGAGCAACGTTCTGCCGGTCTTGTCGAAGTGGCGCTGCATGTGGAAAAGCTCTTTCGCCGGCTCGCCGGGTACATGGCGCTGCGCCCAGATCTGTCCGTGCGGATGCGGATTGCTGCAACCCATGACCGCGCCCTTGTTCTCAAAGATCAGAACATGGTTGATGTCTTTTATCGCACCCAGCTCCGCGTACTGCTCCGTCCAGACGTCGACGACGAGGCGCAAGTCTTCGACAGGCATCTCGGGCAAAGTCAGGTCGTGCCGCGGAGAAAAGCAGATGACGCGGCAAATACCCGACTCGCTTTCAGACCGCAGCAGTTCGTGATCACCGGCTTGTCCCGGTGGTACATCGGGAAGGAGCGCACTGAAATCGTTCTGGAAGACAAATGGGCTCGTGTAGTCGGGATTCTTCACACCGCCGGCGCGCTCGTTGCCCGGGCACAGGTAGCAGTCGGGATCATACGAGGGCCGTTCATCGACTGGCGGTTTCTCCACTTGCCCCTGCCAGGGCCGCTTTGTCCGATGCGGCGATACCAGCACCCACTCGCCCGTCAGCGGATTGAATCGGCGGTGAGAGTGATCGTCAGGATTGAACATGCTCAGTCAGCGGATCACTGAAGCACTAGATCGAGGCCTCGCTCGACGAAAGCACCGCCCAGCCAGGACCCAAGCGGAATCAGCAGGTACAACGCGAAGCGCGTCAGCGTGAGGTGATCGAAAGGCCAGTTCCTGATGCTCTCAATAGTCGTCCTGTACGCCGCAACCTCGGCGATTGATGACGTCCCGCCGTCGCCCGACTTCAGCGTATCCCGCGACGCCCTGAGCCGCTTCTCACACCAGTCGAGTTCCTGCTCCCTTGCCGCTTTGATCTGTTTTCGAATGCCGCGCAAAGGAAGCATCATCCCGATCCACGCCAGCAGGATGAATGACAGCCAAAACCCGACCAGCGCCGGCCAGTAGCGTGCTTCAACCGCAAATAGAGACAGGACGGAAACCATGCCAATCACGAGGAGCGCATTGGTCAGTCCCTGGCGTGTCAGCGGATGCAAGGGCTTCAGGTTCAGCAGGTCAATGGAACTGATCGTCTCCGACAATCGCGATAGCCGAAGCGAGTCCACGACGAGCACGTAGCAGAAACACGCCATGTACCCGACGAAAAACACCGTCGTGATGCGATGCCAGTAAAGGTCGTAGGTCCAGCTTCGCCAATCCCACGGGTTCACCGGGTCTGGCGTGGTGATATTGGTGACGAAAACGCCGATGACGAGGTAGTTGACGAGCCCAAAAATTACAAGGAGCCACCCCGAATGCCGGCCGATTAGCTCTGATGCGGCCTGCCATGCAGTTTCGTCCGGTGCAGCCGGTGACAGCGCCGAAACCGTCTCGCGAACACTCTTCAACAGATAAGCATAGGCTGAGACGCAGTACGCGAGTACCAGCAGCTGAGTCACGGCGACGAAAACATCCTCAAATGACGAGTTGCCGGCACCATCGAAGAGGACCCGTCCGGTCCAGTAGATCAGCAGCAACAGGATCGCCAGGCCGATGCCTATCTTCATCGGGTTGCCAGGCAACGATTCGTACACCCGCAGTGTCAGTGATGATGTGGGCAAAGTCGCGGAGGTGTCGGCTGAGTTATTCATGTTCTTTGCTAAGCATACCTCGACGGCCAGGTCACTTTGCTTTCAGACAGCGGCGCATACGTGGCACCCGGTATCGGCAACAACTCTCCAGCGGCCTCCATGCGAGCAAGACTCGCGCGTTGCTCAGCGAGTGCGTCGAGTATCTCTGTAGTCAGCGCCTGAAACTCGGGATGACCAAACACGACATTGGTGCAGACCCGTGCCTGCGTCAGGTCCTCGCAGCCACCGGCCTCGCACCATTCGCGCAGAGCCTGTATCGCCTCGCCCTCTCTTGCGATCGAGAAACGCTCCGTATCCAGCTCCACCGTTGAGCTCCGGAAGATCATCGACAGCCGTTCTCTCGCAACAAGGGTCGGACGAGATTGGCACAAAAAATAGCAAAAAAATAGGTAAGCAATGGGCTCCGCACAAGCTCGCAGGCCCCGGAATCACTAACTTTCGGCTCGTGGAACACACGGCGATCCGGAGAACACCGAAGACCGGAATTTCTCAAGAACAGATCGAAATTGGACACAGAACTTTTTGCTAATCACGGAACGGGACGAGACCCATGAAAAGACTACTGACCATTCTTGTTGCTTCCTCATTCATTGTCGGCTGCGCTGCTACCGACAATGCTCCTCAGCCAGAACCGAACCTGGCGATGTACTTCCAGCCGCTATCCTCTGACGACAAGCAGGCGATCACGACCGCGAAGCACATCAACGCCATGCAGCACGCGAAGCCTTGTACTGATCCTGTTGACAGCGGGTATGCAAGAAGCAGGTGTCATTGAGCGTCCGTGTTGCTCCAGGCTGACGCCCAACCCACAGGGCCCCTCTCAAGGCGCCCTTTTTGTTTTGGCCGTGCGAGCGACAAAGGCGATGCCCCGAGCAGCCGTCCGAAACTCAGAACTGCTCGATATGGATGCGATCTTCGCCTACGCCGAGTTCGAAGAGACTGTCGCTCATGGCGGTCAGAAACGTGGCGGGGCCGCAGATGTAATACTCAGCGTCAGTATCGATCACCGTCTGACGGATGAAGTCGGTGTCAATCCTTCCGCTGACATCGTAATCGCGGCCAGGCCTATCGTCGTCCAGCGGCTGGGTATAGGCGATTCGCGAGACCACGTTAGAGTGCTGTGCAACGATACCGGCGACCTCGGCGGCCAACGGATGGTGCTTACCGTCGCGTGCGCTGTGCAAAAAATAGACGGCACGATTCGTCTGCTCGCTGGTGATCGCATGCAGCATGCTGACCATCGGCGTTACGCCGATACCCGCGCTAAGCAGAACGATCGGCCGCCCATGGTGACCGATGATGAAATCGCCGGCTGGTATGCGCGCGTTGATCACGGCACCGGGCTCCACCTGATCGTGTAGCAGGCGCGATATCAGGCCCTGAGGCTCCCGCTTGACGCTGATGCGATAACGCCCTTCGCCGGGCCCGTTGGACAATGAATACGTTCGCGTGACCGGCTGATCCATACCTGAGATTCGAAACTCGAGCGGCAGATGTTGTCCTGCCTCGAAGTCGGGAAGCTCACCGCCGTCGCGCGACGCGAAGAGGAAGGAAACGACATCGTCCGATTCGCGGCGGCGATCCGTGAGTCGCAGCTCGCGGACGAGGCCCTTGGGTTCGAGGAACCGGATGGGCAGCACCTCTTCGAGCTGAACGACCTCATCGATGCCGATCACGACCAATCGCTGCGCACCGGGGTGCTCGGCAACGGCCGGTGAGTCCCAGTCGATCGTTGCGCGCCCCGTCAGCTGCAGGAGACCGCCGTTCTCAAAGTCGACAAACGTCATTGCGACGCGGGGATCCAGCAGCAGGTTGCCGATCGTATTGAAGTGATTGTTCCCCGCGTAATCCGGAAACACAATTCGTGTCGGGCTGACAACGCGAACAAATCCCGCGGGGCCGCCTCGATGAGATGCATCCATGCCATCGCTCGCGGACGGATCGTCGCCCCGGTGCCCACTCCCAATAAAGAAAGTGTCCGCTCGTTGAATCCAATTCTGCATTGTGGCGTCGAGGCTGGAATGACGCGACGAGTTCGCCGCGTCACCGTCGACATCCGCGGCATACCAGACGCGTTCCGTGATGTATTGCGGACAGTTGCCGAACGCCTGGCCAACCTCGAACCTCAGTTGGCCGGCAGTCGATTCAATGACCTCGCCATTGACTCGGTTGCGACGCCGCGTATCCAGCTCGATGCCGAGCAGCCCGATCTCGGCGCCGACACCGAACGAAGACTCGAGCGCATCGCCAGGCAGCACGGCAGTGTCAAGAACCAGCGTCGTCGCGTCTGGCGACGTGATGAATCCAGGTTCACCGGTCAAGAGCGTTACCCAGGGTCGACCGCGATCATCACGGGCCGCAGCAACAGCGAACGGAAGCTGCGCATAGAATTCGCGGTGCTGATCGGGCATATAGCTGCGGATGACTTTGCGGGCCCAAGGCTCGATGGCCTCTCTGACGCCCATCCGCGCCTGTACGGCTTGCTCACCGGGATGAAAGGGGGAATCAGTCGCTGTCATGGCCGGATCTCCTATCGGCTCGCGACAAGTTCAAGGCGGATGTTGCCGGGTATCCGGCACATCATGTGCCGAAGTCCGGTACTGCCGAGCGCCTCCGGCTCGAACTCAATCTCGGTGTCTTCGCGCAGCCCGAGTTCATCGGCTAAGCGCTTGAGGTTTTCCGGGCTATCTACACTCAGTGCGAGGTGATGCAGGCCGATGTTGCGACGCCGGTCGAAAGGCGTCGCTGTCGAGGGCTCCTCGGCCTGCCACAAGGTGATCATGATGCTGCCATCGCTGACGAACGCGGCGGGATAGTCGGGGACCTCACCGACTAACTGAAATCCAAGCGCGTCTTCAAAGAATGTACGAGCGTCGGCGAGACTGGGTACGGTTAACCCAACGTGGTGAGCGCCTTTTGTCTTTACGGTATTCATGTTTACAGGCTCCTGTGTCGATTCGATGATGTCGCGGATCAGCATGCCTGCGTAGGAATAGTGAATAAATAGATCTAAAACTATATGATTACTGCATAAAGTGGAGTAATCGATGGACGTCCTCGCCGCCATGCGGACCTTTGTCGCTATTGTCGATAGCGGAAGCCTGACGGCAGCTGCCGAGCTGCTCGATCGCTCGCAACCCTCCGTGGTTCGTTCGCTGGCAGCGCTCGAGACGCATCTGGATACGAGGCTTCTGCAACGTACGACGCGTCGGATGTCACTCACTCCCGAAGGTAGTGACTACCTGCAACGTTGCCGACAGATCATTAACGACGTCGATGAAGCCGAACGCGCAGCGAAGCAAGACGATGCGGACCCGCATGGGATGGTGCGAATAACTGCGCCCATTCAGTTCGGCCAGATGCATGTCGCGCCGTTGATGACTCGGTTCATCGCAGCTCATCCAGGCATTTCCGTTGAACTGCTTCTGCTGGACCGTAATGTGAATCTGGTTGATGAGGGCATCGACCTTGCAGTGAGAATCGGACCTTTGCAGGACTCCGGGATGATTGCACTGCCTGTGGGCGAGGTTCGACGAGTCGTCTGCGCTTCGCCTTCGTTGCTCGATCGCGTGGGAACCCCTGAGATTCCTCGGCAACTTTCGAAGCGTCCATGCATCAGGGTTCGAAATCTCGCGCGCGCCGGGACGTGGTCGTTTCGAGACGGCTCACGCAACGTTAACGTCCAGGTGCACGGCCGATTCAGCTGCAACCAGGTCGGCGCTGCGATCGACGCTTGCATTGACGGCGTCGGATTCGGCCAGTTCCTTTCCTACCAGGTTCAAAGTCCGTTGCGAGACGGCAGACTCCGGCGCGTGCTCTCGCCCTTTGAGATTCCTGCCCTCCCCGTCAACATTGTCTATCCGGACAGCCGTTTCGCCACTGTGCGGCAGCGAATGTTGACGCGGTTCCTGAAAGAGCAGATCCGAGAGCGTGCCTTCAAAGCGGATCGCTGATCGCGAGATCCAGGAATCTAACCTCAGCCTGATGGGACTGAATATCCGCGACGGCCTGATCATGTCCGGCCGACTTCGGAGATTGAAGATTTCCAGGGCGTAGCTCTTGCGAGGTCTCGGGATCAGGCTAACACTCTGGCCTCGCAACGCTGCTATCTGTGCAATACCCGTTATTCCGGCAAAGCGCTCGCAGCTACGATCGTTTCGTCTGCGGTACCCATCACGCTAAAGATCCAAGGCTTGAACGGTGTCGTCTGCCATTGCACCAATCGTTCCTGCGCCTCGACGCTCAGTGTAGGCTCGCCAAGCAGGGCCGTGTAGTGGTCGATCGACGCCTGCACGTCGCCCGTGACCTCGAAGGAGACGCCTCTGGTGCCGCCCATGAGCGACATATCCGTGTACTCGATGCGATCATAACTTGGAGGGATCAGCTCGGGTGGAAAGTCGTCCGGGAGGTCCGCCAGGCTGGCGCCTCCGTCTTCTGCCAGGGGTGAGTCGAAGTCACGGGCGTCACCTTCCTCGCTGCCACCGTCGCCGCAAGCGGCCTGAGACAACAGGATAAGCACGCTCAGTAGCGCAATGGTTAGTCTATTGTTCACGTCATCTTCTCCAGTTAAACGTTTAGGCGGCGGGTCTCGAATGATTCGCCCGCGCGCTGCGCACCCGATCCACCATCTCACGCGTCGCACTGACCGATGGATCTCGCGGCAGGTAAACGATGTCGATTGACTCACCCTCCAGATAGTTGTCGAGCTCGGTGGGTGACACGCGAAACTCTTTACGATGTTCTTCATTGTCGCGCGACCGAAATGTGTAGGTCACGTAGTATTCGAACTCGCCTCGCGCCATGCGTCGTCGCTCGGCAGCGAGTACCCGTGCCTTCGCCGGCTCGCCTTCCAACATAAGGCTGGACATCTCTGCTCCGGCCGCGAACAGCTTGCGCTTCAGCGCGCGGACACCCATCCAGGCAAGCGCGACGGCTAAGGCAAAGGCAATAGTGGCGTAGGCAGCGGTCACTGCGTGCTACCTCTCGGACGATTTTTGCTTGACATGTCTTTACTCGCCTCCTCGCTGCGGATCCGTTAGTCCGGCGGCGGGTTAACGACGGGTGACTGATCCAGTGCTGACTGCGAAGGCAGATCCTCGACGGGAAATCCGTCTTCACCCAGCCCCGGTTGCGTAATGCGACCACCGAGGTCGGTACTACCTGCTCGACGCAGGTCTTCGTTGTCAGCCGATGAACCGGCATCCGGGCTGGCTGGCTGCTGGTCATTGTCTTCCGAAATGGTGGGCAGATGCCCCGGGACACAGGAACCCGTGCCACCCACGCCTGGCTGAGTGACACCGAAGCCGCCCGAATCCGTACACGGCTCCGGCACAGCGGATTCGACCTCGGTGGATTGGCCTGTAGCGCGATCGACAATGCCCTGAACGATGTCGCTGGGCCCGGTCTGCCGACCGCTTCCGGACTCGCCGTAGTATTCCTTACCCTCTCCTTCGGCATCGGCATCGTCCGCTGACTCTGACGAGCCACTGTCGCCGGATTCACCCTCGGCGCTGCCGCTCTCATCGGAGTCGTTGCCGCTACTGCTGTCCTTGCCCTCGTCACTTGAGTCGTCGGAGCTGCTATCCGAGCTGCTGCCGGAATCACCGCTCGAGCCGCCACCGGAGCTGCCGCTGGCGCTTTCGGAGCTGCTGCTGCCGCCAGCGCCGCTGCCGCTGCCGTACTTGTCATTCGAGCCTGAGCCTTCACTGTAGGGCTTGTTGTGGCCCACCGTCTGCCATTGCCCATCTTCGTTAACCTGTCGCGTCGTCGACGAACCATCCGGGCGGTGGACAGTGACCTGCTGGTCTCCGGTGTGCACGACCGTCGTGCCATCGCCGTACACGATGTCGCCCTTGTCGTTGATCTTGCCGACGCTGCCGTCCGGACCCACGGCCTGCACGCGCGTGCCGTCGCCATATTCGAACGAGGTACCGTCCGCATCGCGAACGGGTGCATCGATCGTGCTGCCGCTCGGGTAATCGTCGGCGGATCGCCGATCGGTCGTCTCCCAGGCGCCCGCATCGTTAACCCGACGTGTCGTCGAGGAGCCATCCGGCCGGTGAATCGTGACTTCCTGGTCGCCGGTGTGAACGACCGTCGTGCCGTCGCCGTACACGATGTCGCCCTTGTCGTTGACCTTGCCGACGCTGCCGTCCGGACCCATGGCCTGCACGCGCGTGCCGTCCCCGAACACGAACGACGTTCCACCTGCATCACGCACCGGTGCATTGCCGCCCGCCTGGTCGGCGGCGGAGTGCCGATCGGTCGTTTCCCAGGCCCCGGCATCGTTGACCCGGCGAGTAGTCGAGGAGCCATCCGGCCGGTGGATCGTGACTTCCTGGTCGCCGGTGTGCACGACCGTCGTGCCATCGCCGTATACAATGTCGCCCTTGTCGTTGACCTTGCCAACGCTGCCGTCCGGCCCCACGGCCTGCACGCGCGTGCCGTCGCCGTACTCGAACGACGATCCGTCCGCATCGCGAACGGGCGCATCGATCGTGCTGCCGCTCGGGTAATCGTCGGCGGATCGCCGGTCGGTCGTCTCCCAGGCGCCAGCATCGTTGACCCGACGTGTCGTCGACGAGCCGTCCGGTCGATGTACGGTGACTTCCTGGTCACCGGTGTGCACGACCGTCGTGCCATCGCCGTACACGATGTCGCCCTTGTCGTTGACCTTGCCGACGCTGCCATCAGCGCCCACGGCCTGAACGCGCGAGCCGTCTCCGTATTCGTAATACTCACCCGAAGAATCTCTAACCGGCACATCGACACCGCTGTCGGTCGAACGGCGGACCGTACCGCCCGCCGTCTTTGCACTCTTGTCTCCACCGGGGGCAGCACTACTCGGCGCACGACCGATCCCGGCCTGGCCGTCGTCGTCGCGGGCCAGGGAATCGGTGTCGTTGCCTGATCCGCCGATGCTGTCGCCGGTCCTGACTTCGGCGATCTGCGAGCCTTCCCCGCGGCCGAGGTGCTCGCGGTCCGCCGTTCCTGCGTCCTCGTTTTCGTCGTCTCCGAGGGACGAGACATCCGGCGGGAGCGCAACTCGCGTGCTGGCGGCACGCGAAATCGCAAGACTGTCGTTACGCTCGGCCAGCAAACGGTCCATCTGCTGTTTGTGGCGATCGATTTCGGCCCTCCGCGCCGTGTGGTACTCCTCGTTCAGCCTGCTTGTCGTTGTGTCGCGCCACTCTGCGTGGTTCTTGCGACGCTCGGTGTTGTCCTTTTGAATCTTGCGATACTCGGCCTGCTTCTCGGCCCCCGACAGGTTCTTGCCGCCCAGCGCCTTGTGCGCAGCGCTGTGGTCCGTTGCCAGCGCTTTTGATCGTTTTACATTCTCTGCCGAGTACTCCCGCATGGCCTCGCTGTAGCGCTTGTCGATGTCTGCAAGTTTCTGGCGATGCTCTGCCTGCATCGCCTCCACCGACGAGTAGTATTGCTGGTAGATGGACTTCTTGTCCGACTTGCCGCCAGCGGGTGGCGACGAATCCTTGGCCAGCACAAGCTGTGGCATCGCGGCCAGCAGCACGATGAGGGCGGTGCGAATTGCCGGGCGTTTGATCATCACGAATTCCTCCTTTCCATGGGGTAATACGCACTCCGTGGGCCTTTCGGAACATGCGTCCGCAGCGCGTTTCCTTGGGCTACGATGGGCCTGCACGGTATGATCCAGACATGGAGGGGCGTGCCGACAACCTGACCGGCCTGCTGCATCGCGCCGCAGACGGCGACGCGAAGGCTCATGACGATCTTTTCGCCCACATCTACCCGACCCTGCGAAAACTGGCCCACAGTCAGCTCGGTGCGCACCGCAGGGGGACCCTGTGTACGACCGACCTCGTTAATGAAGCCTCGCTCCGACTCTTCGGATCCGACAAGCTCGCCAGGCTGGACGGG
Organism: Woeseiaceae bacterium; assembly: GCA_030065915.1. Taxonomy (GTDB): domain Bacteria; phylum Pseudomonadota; class Gammaproteobacteria; order Steroidobacterales; family Woeseiaceae; genus UBA1847. The sequence continues at coordinate 51,410 of JASJCQ010000009.1, read as the reverse complement.
CGCAGCCATCTGTTCGCGACTGCAGCGCGCGCCATGCGCCATATCCTTGTCGACTACGCAAGACAGAAATCCGCCCGGAAACGCGGCGGCGACTGGCACCGGCTGTCGCTGGATGAGGGACAGATATCCGCCGCCCAACTGTCGGAACAGATCCTGTCACTGGAGGACGCGCTGGAACGTCTGCAGGACATTGATGAGCGCGGCCACCAGGTTGTCGAATTGAAGTTCTTCGGCGGTCTGACGATCGAGGAGATCGCCGAATACCTCGGTGTGTCGGACATGACCATCAAGCGCGACTGGCGACGGTCGCGTGCGTTTCTCTACGCCGAACTGGAGTCGCCGTGACACACGAGCGTGAACGGCGAGCCATGGAGCTGTTCGAGCAACTGCTCGACCTCGAGCCATCGGAACAGGCGGCGTTTCTCGACGAGCACTGTGACGATTCGGCCATGCGCGATCGTGTGCTGGCTCTGCTGCGGGCCGACTCGAGAGCACAGGGTCTACTCGACAAGGAGGCAGAGCAACACCTCGCGGACATGGCGGTCGGCGAGTTGGTCGAGGCAAAGGCACCCGAACAAGTTGGTCAATACCGAATCGTAGACCGACTTGGCGAGGGCGGCATGGCGACGGTTTATCGCGCCGAACGCAGCGACGCGGACTTCGAGCAGACGGTCGCACTGAAGCTCATATCGCCGTTGCGGCAGACGGAGCACTGGCAGCAGCGCTTTATCCAGGAGCGCCAGATCCTCGCATCGCTCAAGCACCCCAATATCGCTGTCCTGCTCGACGGTGGCTTCACCGACGAGGGGCAGCCTTACTTCGCAATGGAGTACGTCGCCGGCAGCCCGATCACAGAATACTGCGACGAACAACGCCTCGACATTCGCGATCGCCTTCGATTGCTGCTCGCGGTGTGTGATGCGGTGAGCTACGCGCACAGTAATCTGATCGTGCACCGCGACCTTAAACCCAGCAACATCATTGTCGACGACAACGGCCAGCCGAAGCTCCTCGACTTCGGTATCGCCAAGATTCTGTCAGAGGACAGCACAGACAGGACCCGGACCTCGCTCCGTGCCCTGACGCCGGACTACGCGGCACCGGAACAGTTCGGCGGCGGCGCGGTTACGACGGCGGTTGACGTGTATGCCCTGGGCGGACTCCTGTTTGAACTGCTCTCGGGCAGCCGACCGTTTGCACGCGTATCGGGTTCAGCGCTCGACATCGAACGTGAGATTCGAAAGAGTGGTGCGCCGACATTCGCACAGCTTGGCACCAACACCGCGTCGCAGGAACGGGAGCGCATCGCGGCAGCGCGCCGCGTGACTTGGCGCAAGCTATCGCGAGCCATTGCGGGGGACCTCGAGAAGATCGCACTCAAAGCGTTGCGCGCTGAGCCCGAGCGACGCTACGTGTCTGTCGAGGCCTTCGCGGCTGATCTGCGTCGCTACCTGGACGGTCTTCCGGTCGAGGCGCGCGCTGACACGCTGGGCTACCGGCTTAAGAAATTTGCATCGCGGCACCCGCTCGGGTTTCCGCTCGGCATCGCCGCGGTCGCCGGTTTGATGGCAACGTCCGGGCTTGCCCTGTACCAGGCGCGCCAGGCCGAGACGGCCGCAGCATTGGCACGACTCGAAGCCGCCAAGGCGAACGAGACCCGTGACTTTGTGACCAGCCTGTTCGAGTTTGCCGGTCCAGACAAGAGTCTCGGCGAGCAGCTGACGGCGCGACAGTTGCTGGACCTCGGCGCCACGCGCATCGATCAGCAGCTCGCCAACCAGCCGCAACTTCACGGCGAGATGGCGCTCTTGCTGGCCAATACCTACGGACAACTCGGCCTGTATGACACGGCGTTACCGCTCGCCGCGCAGGCCGACGCGCTCTTCGAATCGACGGGCGACAGCGCGAAGAGATTCGACGCGCTGCTCACGCTCGCCAAACTCCATCGGCAATCGGGGGTGTTTGCCGATTCGGCCGACGTATTGGAGCGGGCCGACGCATCGATCGGCATCACGGAAGACGCCGCGCGCAGCAGGCTGCTGATCGAGCTCGGCGAGCTGAACCGAGAGCAGGCGCAGTTCGACGCGGCCCGGGATGCGTTCGAAGAGGCGCTGGCCATCGACCGGGAACGACTCGCGCCGGCCGAGGACATCGCACGCGACCTGTATCGACTCGGCACGTTGGAATTCAGCGCAGGCGACAGTCAGCTCGGGCTCGACCTGCTTCGGCAGGCAGTCGCGCGGCTCGAAGACAGCGGCTCGGACAATACGACACAGTTCGCGTGGATCCAGCACGACATCGGCGTCATGCTGATTCAGCGCGGCGAGCTGGACGAGGCGCGCGAGGTGCTGGAGTCGGCACGCGCATTGCGACAACGATTGCTGGGTGATGAACATCCCGACCTGGCCGTGACGCTGAAGGAGCTCGCCGGCATCGCCCGCCAACGCGGCGAGAATGAGCAGGCGGAAGCGCTGTACCTCGCGGCGTCGTCGATCAACGAGTCGATGCTCGGCCCCGAACACCCGGAAACAGCAAACAGCCTGAACTCGCTGGCCGTCTTCTATCGGGGGCTCAACCGCACCGAGGTTGCTCTCGACTATGCCCAGCGGGCCCTGGCTGGCGCGACCCAGGCATACGGACCGCAGCACCCGACGGTGGGAATAATGACGATCAACGTCGGATCGATGCAACGCGCGCTCGGCCAGCTGGACGATGCTCTCGAGGCCAGCAATGACGGTCTCGCCATTCTCGTGGGGGCGCTCGGCGAAGAACACCACCTTGCGGGCGTCGCTCGAAACGCCTTGGCCGGCGTGCAGCATGACATGGGCGATCTCGCGGCTGCAGAACCCAACTACCGCAAAGCACTGGAGATCTTCGAGGCGACGGCCGGACCGAAACATCCCAACGTCGTCGCCATACTGAACGGGCTCTCCAGGCTGCTGGTCGACGCCGGAAGACTGGCGGAAGCGGAGACGAGCTATCGACGCGCTGCCGATGTCGCTACTGAGGCGCTTCCGCCCGCACATCCAAACCTGGCGACGGTGCAGATCGGCGTCGCCTATGTCGCCGCGCTAAACGGACGCTGCGACGAAGCTCGAGAACTGTACTCGCAGTATGGCGAATTGGTTTCACCATCGACGGAGATTGCGCAGTCAATCGAGACCTGCCCGCAAGCTCGCGAATGATCCACTAGCCAGCCCGTCTACGTAAGACGGAGTATGGCAACCCGCACAAATCTCGTTGCAACCGGACTACTGCTCTGTCTGTGTGGCGCGGGCAGCTACTACGTCGTAAGTCGCGTCGACACCGACGCCAGCGCCGTCGCATCGGCGAGTATTGACTGGCCACGCGTGGCGGGTCTCGTGACGCACTCCGATCTCGTCGGTCGCCAGAGTGAAAAATCCGACGCCGACGAGGCGAATCCCCAGGTCGACGTGAACTACGAATACGTCGTCGACAACAAACTCTATCGAAACGATGTCGTGAGATTTGACCAGCAGCTGCTGCCGGTCAAGCGCAAGGAAGTCCTGGTGGGCTCATATCCGTCCGGCAAGCGCGTCGACGTTTTCTACGACCCCGACAACCCGGGAAACTCCGTGCTCGAGCGCGGCTCCTGGTCACCCAAGCACTGAGAGGTAAACAAAATGAAGATCGTTAAGCCAATGGCGTCCGTCGTCGTTATCGCCGTCGCAGGGTTCTTTGTGTGGAATTACTTCGCGGGCCCGCTCAAATACCGCCGCGACATGCAGTCATTTGCTGACCTCGTCGAGAACTGCGAGGCCGGTTCCCTGGCGATCAACGCTGGCATCGGCGGCGGCGCGCTTGAGCACACTGTCGAGGGGCGTCGTGACGATCGTTGTGCGGTTCGGATGGACATCACCGGGCCTTACGTCATCCGTTGCGCCTTCCCGGTCGAGCAACTCAGCGTACTGGCGCAGGGATTCTCGGACCTGGGCAAGGCCGTCGGCATCTTCGGCGGTGCGACTATCCGAATCAGCACATCGAACCCGGATCCACTGACGAAAGCCCTGAACTCAGACGCTTGTGAGACAATAGAGGAATAGGTGCAGCGGCTAATTCCGTTCGTACTTGTCTTTCATGAACTCGTAATAGACGAAGCCGAATCGGTCGTACCAGTCCCTGAGGCCGTACTTGGCTTCGCAAATCGACATTTCGATCATCGAGTTACTCAGGTCACCCATCAGTTCCTTGTACTTGTTGTCGTAGGCCTTGTTCAGGCTTTCTACCGATTGATCGATCTTCTGTCTTGCTTCATACCAGCCCAGGCCGCTGCCGGTAGCGCTCGACAACGAGTCTCCAAATGCCTTGGCGCTGTCCGTCATCTTGATCGTGCAGGAATGAATGGTCTTTAAGCGACCGAGGTAATAGCGGGTCAGGTTGAACTGCTCGCGAGCGGCGAGAAAGCAGTTGTCACAGCCTTCCTGATCCTCGCAGAATGACGGAATACGTTCTCTTCCGGACCACGCTGCCCCGGTATTGAAGCATTTGCCGAGGCCGGTATAGGCCGACCAGAATGTGTCGAAGTCTTTCTTGGCCGTGCGCAGCTCATTGATCGTATCGGCGACATCGGTGACCTTCTCCAGGTGCTCCTTGGCGTAATCGAAGCGTTTCATTTCAGCCTTGATACCGGTGGCAATTTCCTCACGAATGCGTTCGCGAAGCTCGTCCGATATCTCTTCCTGAGCGTCGGCGGGACCCGGCAGAGCAATGAAGGCTGCGATCAGCAGCATGGCCGCCTGTTGCGAACGCTTGCCCAGCAGAAACACGACGATGAGCAGCAGCGCGACGACCGCAGCCACGAGCAAGTAAACCAGCGTGTTCGATTCGGATTCAGCTGCGTCTTCGTCCTCGATCGCCGGCGACTCCAGCGACGCAAGGTCGTCAGTGCTGATCTGATAGAACGGCGTGTCTAGCTGCGGTCGTATTTCTGCACCTACTACCGTCAGTAGCGCGTACTCGGTCCCGTTGTCGCCGGAGATGCTGATACCGACGTCGCCCAGCGTTCGAACACTGAACTGGCACGCTTTGTTGACGGTCGCAGTACACGAGTCGACGACGTCTTCCCACGTCGCCTTGACCAGGTTGACCTTGAGAGTCTGCCCGGATTCTACGGGTGCGATGAATATGTCGACGGGTTGGAACTCGATGAGGCCCTTCAAGAAAAGTCGCGCGGGGTCGCCTCCTAGTAAAGCCGCACTCGAACCGAGTCTCACGCCCTCGTTCTGCGGATCATCAAACAGAATAATCTCTGTTGGGGCTGACTGGTCCTGCTCGAATTGATACGGCTGTGCATCTGCCGCTGTCGAAGCCAACAGGATAAGAACGAGCGCCGCTGCTATTGATTTCATGTCGAGTCTGCCTCGCTAGTCTGATGATGATGTCGCGCGATGCGACACCTTTGTCTGTTAATACGCAGTCGCGCGGGAAATCCGAACAATCAGGCGCGGCCGGCTGACTCACGGCGTGTCGGCATAGCTGAGCTGCACGCGGCGGTTCAGCGCCTTGCCGGATTCCGTATCGTTCGGCGCCGCCGGGCGAGCCTCACCGAAACCGACGCCGTCCAGCCGTCTCGCGTCGATACCATTGTCCACGAGCCATTCGATGACGGTTCGCGCCCGTCGCTCGGAAAGGTCCTGGTTGTAGCCGTCAGCACCATCGGAGTCGGTATGCCCCGCGATGCGGAAGCGACGGTCGGGCGCTCGTTTCAAGACTTCGAGCACCGCCCTCAACGTCGACAGCGACGATGGCTTGAACTGCGCCTTGCCGGAATCGAAGTAGATCCCGTAGAGGTCGATGGTGCCGCTCTTGGCCAGTTCGGCCTCGAGGCTCGTGACGTCCTCGCGACGAAGGTCGAGCTCAATCGTCACGTCGACGGTATCGGCTGGTACGACCTCGGCCGACGCGGAACCGTTGGCGTAGTCGGGGTGTCTTGCCGCCACGACGTTGCGTCCGACGTTGACGTTCGCGAACTCAAAGGAACCGTCAGGCCGGGTCTCTGTGGCCAGCCGGCCGACGATGACGCGCGCCTGCCCGATCGCCTCACCCGTCTTGGCATCGATAACACGACCGGCAATGTCACCGATCTTGATCGGCACGAGTTTCAAGGCGACCCCGCGCTCCCGGTCCGGTTCAAGCTCGATGGCGACGGAGTCGGGTTCGTAGGCGGAGTATTTTCCCGTAACGGTCAGGCGCCCGGCCGGCACTTTTTCGGCGCGGAAACGCCCGCTTGCATCACTTAGGAGTGATTGCGTACCAATGGCGATTTCGGCATTCGGCAATGGCCGCCCGGTTTCCGCGTCGGTAGCAACTCCCGTCACGGCTCCCCAGGTAATCGGCTCCAGGCGCAGCCTGACGGTCTCAGCTTCGCCGGCCGCCAAAGAGACGCTGATGCTGTTGTTGAGGTAGATGGGTTTCGACGCGTTGACGCTGACGTCCCCGGCCGTGACGCGCTGCAACTCGAAGCGACCGGACGCATCCGTACGGACGGTTCGCTGTCCGGCAGCAACGCTGGCCCCACCGATCGGCTCCCCGCTCGTGGCGTCTACGACCGTGCCGCTGATGGAGCCGTAGGTGATCGGGACCATGTCGATGGCCGTCTCGACCGCCGCTGCTGCTTCGACTACGACGCTCGCCTCGCCGGCCTCGAACAGGCGCGCGCTGGACCGTACGGTGACATCGCCGGCGCTCACTTGTTCGATCTGGAAGCGCCCGTCAGTCGCCGTCGTCGCAGACAGACCGCCAACGGTCACGCTGGCGCCGGCGACGGTCTTGCCGTCAGCCGCGTTTCTGACCACGCCGCGCACGGTGCCGGTCGTGATCGGGTCCAGTTCCAGACTGACTTCGCGCTCGGTACCACGCTCGAGTGCTACCGTTTGTTGATCGCCACGATAGCGAGAAAGCTCGGCACTGACCGATATCGATCCCGACGGGATGCGCTCAGCGCGGAATTCGCCCGTCCTGTTGGAACGTAAATCCCGTCCGCCGACGCGAATCGATGCATTCGCGATCGGAGCACCGGTCGATTTGTCGACGACCTTGCCGTAGATCGTCCCGTACGTGATCGGGATGAGCTGGATGGCAACGCTGACTTCTCCTGCCGCCTCGAGCGATACCTCGTCGGAGCCCGGTTCGTACAGGTGTGCAGTCGCATTGACCGCAATGTCGCCGGCTGGTACTTCGGTAGCGACAACTTTCCCCTGGGCGTCCGTCGTCATGCGGCGATTTCCGAGCATGATCTCCGCGCCTGAAACCGGCGCGTCGGAGCTTGCATCGGTGACGACAGCGAGGATCGTGCCGGTCGTAATCGCTGACAACCGCAGGTGCTGCTCCACACTGCCGTCGCGCGGCAGTTCGAGTGCGGCCTGCGCGTCGTGATACCGGGCACGCTTCGCGACAATGGATACCGGCCCGGCGGGCACGTTTTCGGCGACGAACTCACCGTTGCTGTCGGTTCGGACCTTGATCGCACCGATGTTCACGTCAGTGCCAGGAAGCGGCCGGCCGGTGGCGGCATCACGGACGGTGCCGCGGACGCTGCCCCATGTGATAGGTGTCAGTGCGATTTGCGTCTCAACGGTCGTCATCGCGTCGAGTTGCACGTCGTTCGAGCCGGGCACATAGAGCCTCTTGCCGGCGCTGACCTCAAGCAGACCCGCCTCGACCTCTTCGAGCACGAAGCGGCCATCGTCGTCCGTGGTCGTGGAACGATCGCCAGCTGCGACGGCAACGCCAGCGAGCGGTGCATTGCTCGTGTCGTCAGTGACGACGCCAATGATCGTACCCGTCGTAATCGGCTCGAGTTCCAGCGTCGCTTCGGCGGTTTGAAGCGCCTCGAGTAAAAGCGATTCGCTGTCAGCACGATAACCGGACTGCGCTGCGTTGACCGTCACTTCGCCCGACTCGATCTCCTCGGCCCGGAAGCGCCCGAGGCTGTCCGTGCGAATACGTTGCCCTGCAATCTCGATGACGGCATTGACGATGGGTTCACCCGTCGCCGCGTTGATCGCCGTGCCGAGAATCGTGCCAGTCGTAATCGGGTCCAGCAGGATCTCGGTGTCGACGACTTTCGATTCCGCCGACGAGAACGGCCTCGGCTGGCTGCTGTGATAGGCCGGGTGACTGGCTGTGAGCTGCCAGTCCTTGCCCGTATCCAGCTGGATAATGAAGCGACCGTTCGCATCCGTGTTCTCGGCTTTCCAGCCACCGGCCGAGACACGAGCGCGCGCGACCGCAGCGCCTGTTGCGCTGTCGCGAACGGTGCCGCGCACGATCAGCGGAATCTCGAGCTTCACCTTCCGGCCGGAGATTTCGATCACCTGTTCGATACCATCCTCAAACCTCAGATTCTTCTGCTGAAAGACGTACAGCTCGCCGTTGTGTGGCCCCTGCGATATCACGTGGACCGTATCGACCGGCAAGTCGGTAATCTCGAAGCGGCCATCCGCGTCCGTTTGGCGGCCGAACTTGCCCATTGCTTGTTGCAGGTTGAGCTCAGTCGCTCCTTCGATCGGGTCGAAGCCCGCCATGACCGGGAAGCCGGCGATTGGCTCGCCGGTAGCGGCGTCGACAACGCGTCCCTTAAACGTAAGCCGCGGAAAGCCCGTCCCCAACAGTATGTTGAGACTCTGTCCGGCGAGTACGGCCGGCGATATGGGTTCTCCGCTCGGCGTATTGAAGACGCGCGTCGGTTCGTAGTCGGCGTGCTCAACATCAAGAGCCGACGGCCGGTTAACCGGCAACAGGATGCCGAAGCTGCCATCTTCACTTGTCTGCACCGACTGCGGATAACCGCTGCCGTTGTACGAAATAACAGCGCCTGTAAGCGGATCGCCGGTGCCTTTGTCAGCCACTCGACCATAGACGAATTCAGCATCGAGCAACCAGAACGCCGTAGTGTCGAGGTTCAGATATCGATCGAATCGATATGCGCGGGCGTAGTCCCTGTCGCCGTAGGCGTCGGCCGCGGCATCATTTGCACGATGGGTCAGGTCGTTTCGCCATCGCGAGGATGCGGACGCGAAAACCCGGTCGGCCCGCCTGAAGTCCCCGTCTGCAATCGCGTCGATGAGTGCCTCGCTGGCGTCGTCGATGTCCGCAAGGCTCAACCGATCGGACGGATCCAGCCGCGGAATGACGCGCAGCGGTACCTTGTCAAAGTCGATATCGTCTCTCAATCGATCGTATTCAGCCAGGCTGAGTGACGACGGCAACTCCACCGACTCCGCGCGGCTGGACGACGTTGTTGTATTCGATTCTCCCTGTGCCGGTTCGCTGTCGTCAGCACCACCGCAAGCGGACAGCAAAGCGAAAGCTGCCGCAATCGCAATTCGATTCCGATTGATTCTCATCGCCTGAACGCTCCAAGACTTCAATTGACTGGGCTACGTCTTGAAGTACGAGAATCCTGCCGGAATCAGAACACAGGCAGATCGATCGCGCGCTCGTAATGCGCTGACGGGGGTACATGTCTATCTGTCTCCGGGAAAAAAGCCTGGCTCCCGGACCAGGCCCGGATCGTCAGTCGATGCCGCGCATCAAGGCGCGTTTTTCGGCGGGCGTCCGCGGCTTCCAGCCGCCATAGGTCGGATTCGGCAACATGAACCAGGTCCTGCCCCAGTTCTCGTCGAAGTCGGCGGCTGTCTGTCGGCCGGACGCGCCGTGCTCCTCGGTAAAGTCGCCCATCTGGTCGCCAAACAGCATGACGATTTCGCGATCGAGCCCCACGCAGGCCCGACGGGACGTCTTGTCAGACTGCGACCACGTGCCGTCGGCCTGCTCTTCTGTCGTCAACAGGGCGCGGCACGATTCGGGTGGTCGCTGGCCACGCAGGTAGATCGTGGTTAGAGAGGTATCGATACCGATGGCCTCGAGGTTGACACGGGTATCCTCGATTTGCGGACAGACGTCGGTGCTGTCAGGCCTTGCGCGGCACGGCCGGTTCGTGATGAAGACCACGTGAAAACCGAGCGACTGAGCGCTGCGGATGAAGTCTACGACACCCGGGACCTCGGCCGCAGTCCGCAGTGCCACCCAGCGGTCCCAGCTTTCTGTGCCGTAGTTCGCGTCGTCGAACACCAACTGTCCCTGGTATGGCGAGTTATCGAGCACCGTCTCATCGACGTCCAGCACGATAGCCATGCCGCTGGTCGGCGACGCCGCGGTCTGCGCCATACCCTGAAGCGCTGTTGTAGCCGCGGCATAGACGCCGGCGGTCGCCGCCGCGTACTCGGTCGACGACTGCAACCAGATGACGGCATCGGTATTGTCGTGTGCCGTTTCGGGCGCAGTTTCATCGATTGCGGCGCAACCGGTCAGCGCAAAGAAAATCAGCGAAGAGAAAACTGTTCGACAAAGGGCCATGGTTGTCTCAGCAGCGGGCGATGCAAGCAATCTACATGATTCCGGTAGCCGATTGTCGACTATCTCGGGGCCTGAACGAGCTTGAAAGCAGTCGATTCATGGATTCCATAAGCCCTTTTGGAAGACGGCGAGGGAGAGAAGCGCTTAGAATGGGGCTATTGCCGTTGCGGCCTGCTCAATGCTGAGCGCAGCACCCAGCGATCATGGTAAAACGGTAATCTTCATCCGCCATACTAAGCCTCTTACGCGACCACCGACGCCACCGTATGTCTCGCGGCCGCTGCGGAGTACGCTCGGTGAAATGATAGTAGACCAATGACGAAAGCAAGGACTTACGGAGCATGACGGACCCCGACGACAAGACCTCCAATCCGCGCATAGCCACTGGCGCGCGCACGATCAACGACTTGATCGAGACCCGCCTGTCGCGACGGGCGTTTCTCGGCGGCGTAACCGCGACCACGGTGACACTGGCGATCGGCGGTTGTGCTACCGACGACGCTGCGACGCAGGCGGCGCCGGCGGCGATCGACTTTGATTTCGAGGAGATATCCCGGGCGCTGGACGGCACTCACCATGTGCCCAAAGGATACTCGGCCGATCTTGTCATTCGTTGGGGCGATGCGCTATTTGAAGACAGTCCTCCGTTTGACCCGAAGCGCCAGACCGAATCGGCCCAGCTCCGGCAATTTGGCTACAACAACGACTACCTGGGTTTCGTAACGCTGCCCGACGACGAAGACGGCCAGGCTCGCGGCCTCTTGTGCGTAAACCACGAGTACACGTCGACGGCCCTGATGTTTCCGGGAGTCGTTGCAACCTACCCGGATTCCATGACGGCAGATCTTTGCCTGGCGGAAATGGCCGCCCACGGCGGTAGCGTCGTTGAGGTGGTCCAGACCAATACGGGATGGAAGCCGGTTATTGGCTCAGAATACAACCGACGGATTACACCGCACCGAACACCGATGGAGATTCGTGGCCCGGCAGCGGGTTCGCCCCGCATGGTGACCAGCGATGACCCGTCAGGCCGGCTGGCCTCCGGCACGATGAACAACTGTGCCGGCGGCATCACCCCCTGGGGCACATGGCTCATGGCGGAAGAGAACTTCAACTACTACTTCGTTGGCGAGCCGCCCGAAGGCCATCCGGAAACCGACAACCTGAAGCGCTACGGTGTGCCGACAACCCTGTTTGCATGGGGCCAACACTTCGACCGCTTCAAACTCGCCGAGGAACCTAATGAGCCCAACCGTTTTGGCTGGGTCGTCGAAGTCGATCCGATGAACCCAGACTCTACGCCGAAGAAACGCACGGCTCTGGGTCGCTTCAAGCATGAGGGCGCCGAAAGCGTAATCGCTCCGGACGGACGCCTCGTAATCTACATGGGCGACGATCAGCGTTTCGACTATGTCTACAAGTTTGTCTCGGCCGATCGAGTGGACACCGACAATCCCGCCAGGAACATCGATCTTCTGGACAATGGAACGCTATACGTAGCCCGCTTCGACGAGGATGGATCAGTAGCCTGGCTGCCGGTCCGCCACGGACACGGTCCGCTGACGGCAGAGAACGGTTTCGAATCCCAGGCCGATGTGCTGATCGAGACCCGGCGCGCCGCCGACTTGCTCGGCGCAACGCCCATGGACCGGCCGGAGGATGTCGAGCCGGATTCCCGGACCGGATCGGTTTGGGTCATGCTAACCAACAATCACCTCCGGACAACTGACCAGGTCGATGCGGCGAATCCTCGTGCACACAACGCCTTCGGTCACATCATCCAGATCGTCGAACCCAACGGCGACTTCACGTCCACCGAATCACGCTGGGACATCATGGTGAGGTGCGGCGACCCAAGCGATCCCGCGGTAGATGCCGACTGGAATCCGTCCACCAGTGAGAACGGCTGGTTCGGCAGCCCTGACAATTGCGCGATCGACCCGTCGGGACGACTGTGGGTCTCGACCGACGGCAACGAGGAAACGGGCGCTGCCGATGGGCTGTGGGCGATGGAAACAACGGGTGAACGCCGCGGCACAGGTAAGGCATTCTTTCGGGCGCCGGCAGGTGCGGAAGTCTGCGGCCCGAAGTTCACGCCAAATGGAGAAACCCTGTTCCTGGCTGTCCAGCACCCGGGGGATGGCGCGGAAGCGACGTTCGAGAACCCGACCACACGGTGGCCGGACTTCGAGAACGGCGTACCGCCCAGACCGAGCGTAATTGCTATCAGGCGAAAGAGCTGACGGTCTCGGCAAGAGCGTCCGGACGACACTCGAAGGCCGGTGAGCAGCACCTTTCTGGCGGGGTAGTCTCGATGCCCATGGTTACTTTTCCTCGTCGGTAGCGCAGTCTCCGCAGACGCCCTTGATCTCGACAATGGCATTCTCCGGCTGGAAGCCGTGACGATCCGCAATCTCGTCCAAGAGACTGCCAAGCGCTCTGGATTCGACTTCATCCGCGCTGCCGCACTCCGAACACAGCAGGTAGTGAGTTTCGTGCGCATGATCGGGGTGAACACATGCGACGTAGGAGTGTGTCGACTCGAGCCGGTGAACGAGACCTACGCGTATCAGGAAATCCAGGTGCCGGTAGACGGTCAGCGGCGCTATCTTCTTGCCCTTGAGCTCTTCGAGCACGGCAATGAGTTCGTAGGCCGATAGCGGCTTGTCCTGTTCGAGCATTGCGCGGTAGGCCTCGCGACGAGCCGGCGTCAGCCGTTCGCCGGCAGCCTTGCAACGCTCCTCCGCGAGGCTGATGGACGCATCAGCTGCCGCAGATCCGGACGTTTCCTTAATCTGACCAGACATCAACTGCCTCTTTCATCGTTCGGCACATCCTCGCAAAGCCTCAACGCGACCTAGTTTTCGACCAATTGGGCATCGTGCAACTGGTACACGGCGCTCTCGCTCTTCGCCAGTACTTCGAAACGCCCTTCGAGGATGACCGGCTCCCACGATACCTCGATTCCTTCCTCGGAAAAAACCTCGATCACGCCCGCAGCACCGCCCGGAATGTGGAAGAAGCAATGCGGCGGATTCGATGTCAGCAGGAACCACTTCTGTTTCGGCTCGGTCTCCAGCGGCATCATAAACCCGGAGATCTTCAGAGTTTCACCGTCACGCTCGCTAACCTCGTCGGGGAATGACGCGAGCAGTGTGTACTCGTCAAACGTCACTTCGGCCTTGAGCAGCGCCTCCCAGGGAATACCACCTTCGACAACCTCGGGAATCGGCATCGTAAAAGCTTCAAAACTGATGATGTTGACCAGTATGTCGATGGTGACCTCACCCAGCGAGACCGTCACTGTGTCCAGACCCATGTCACCGCCGATCAACGAGAACTCGAACACGCCGTACTGGTTGGTTTCAGGGTCCGGCGGCACATACAACTCGCTGGTGCCGTCGATTGAGATCTCCAGTGCTGCGCCGTCCACGTACTCGTCACGCTCCGACAGAACTTCGACGGCGAGGTAGGCGAAATCCTCCTGGTAGATATCGACGACCAGGCGGCCCTGTTCGTCGAGGTAACCGTTCTCGACGACGGGCTTGAGCGACATCTCGCCGGCGTCTTCCACCCCGACCGAATCCATCGCCGCCTGGGGCTCCCACTCTTTGAACTCCGTATCGAAATCGGGCTCCGCGCCCATCTCATCCTGGGTTAGCGTGCCGCCCGCGTGCTGCGCGAGCGCGTGTGTCGGGAGCATCGCCAGCAACGCAGCCAGTGCGAGGCAAAGATTCAGGTTTTTCACGTTCTCAAGGGCCATTAATTCTCTGACAGCGTTCTGGCGGGGTCGGTTCGATAAGCTTGCACCGCGGGGATGGCCGCCGCAATGACGCCGACCGCAAACAAGCCTAGCAACAGGACCGTCTCGACCGGCAGCCAGACCCAGCCGGTCAGCGCAACGCCACGGGCGCTTTCCAGCCAGCCGCCCAGGATTTCCATTGCGACATGGCCAGCAGCAAAACCGAGCGCAACGCCGATGACGGACAGCAGCAGTCCCTCGAGCAGCAGCGAAATCAGCAGTTCCGAACGTGTCGCGCCGAGGCAGCGTAAGGTAGCGAGGTCGCGCCTTCGTGAATGCAGTGACCCGTAGAGCGCTGCAAACACCGACAATCCGGCCGTGACAATGAGGACCCAGGCGAAGGCCTCCAGGCCGTCCAGCCCGATCCCGATGAGCTGCAACACTCGGGACACCTCAACGGCGGGCGCTGCCGCCTGCAAGTCCGAATCGGCATTGACCTGGCGCGGCAGGGTCGCTGCTGCCATCGGCGAGCGATAGGTCAACAGCATCGCCGTTATCTCGCTTCTGCTGCGTTCGTGCGCGCGTTGCTTGTCCGCTTCGTCGTGCGAGTGCGCCCGATCCTCGTCGCCGTGCGAGTGGTCGTGTTCCTCGTGACCGTGGACATCGCTATCCTGCGAGTGGTCGAGATCCTGATGGTCGTGGGCCTCGTCGACCTTCGAGTGGTCATGTCCCTCGTGACCGTGGGCGTTTTCGCCGTCCGAGTGTCCGCGATCCTCATGGTCATGGGCATCATCGCCATGTGAGTCGTCGTGTTCCTCGTGGTCGTGCGAGTGATCGCCGGAATGCAGGTCCCAGACGCTGTCCAGGGAGGTCAGTATCAATCGATCGACAACGGAGCCGGTCGGTTCCAGTACCCCGACAACGCGGTACGGGCGGTAGTCGTGAATATGACCACCATCGCCGAGCCCGTGCGCACCGGCGAACTGGGTGCCGACCTCCAGGTCCGCCGCCTCAGCGACGGCGGAGCCGACGACGGCTTCCATCGTCTGAGCCCAGGCGCGTCCGGAGACCAGTTCGGCGCCATAGATTTCCTTGATCTCCGCGCTGGTACCGACAATGCGGAAGCCGCGATAGCTGTCGCCCAGTGACAGCGGCACGGCGCGGGCGATTCTTGGGTCACCTGCCCAGCGCTCGGCGGCTGCCAGCGGAATATTTCCTGGCGGAACATCCGCGTGGTAGACGGCCGCAAGCACCAGCTGCACCGGGCTGCCTTTGGCGCCCAACACGAGGTCGACACCCCTGGCGTCGCGAGACATCGTGTCGGACACCTGGGAACCGGCAAGCAGCAGAAGCACGATACTGGCCGTGCCGAGGGTCATCAGCAGAACGTTCACCGCCGACGTCAGCGGCGACAATCCCAGGTTTGCGAAGGCCAGCCGTAGCCAGGTCATGCCGGCGCCTTGAGTTCGAGCTCAGTATCCAGCAGGCCGCGGACACGCTGGTCGTGTGTGACAACGAGTAACGCAGCGTCGGCGGCCGCGGCCGTTTCTTTCAATAAACCGATAACCTGTTTCGCATTGTTGTCATCGAGCGAGGATGTTGGCTCATCGGCCATGATGATGGGCGGGCGGTGGACCAGCGCGCGCGCGATCGCTACGCGCTGGGCTTGTCCCTGGCTCAACATGGATGGCTTGTGATGCTCAAGGCCATCCAATCCGAGCCGCCGGCACAGCCCATCCAGTTCGTCACTCTCTAGCTTGCAACGCGCGAGTTTCGCGGCCAGCTGGAGGTTGGCCCGGACGTTCAATGCCCGCATCAGGTGGAACTGCTGAAAAACGAGGCCGATGTGCCGACCGCGAAAGCGATCCAACGCGGCACCGCTCAACTCGGACAAGTCCTGTCCCATCAGTCGGATACTGCCGGAGCCCGGCTCCAGGAGTCCGGCCAGCAAGTGCAGGAAGGTCGTTTTGCCACAACCGGATGGACCGATGACAGCCAGGCTGGCGCCTTGCTCCAGTTCGCAGCGGGAAACGTCGACTACCGGTCGGTCACCGTAGCCAAAGCGAAGATCGGTTACTTCTACAGCAGCGCTCATTCGGGCAAAGGATGGACGTCCGTTAGCCGGTAGATCGGCTTTGACTATCGATGTGCCCCACAGTTCGACTCGCAACCCGGAGATTGGACCAGTGCCTGATATGCGCCGTCACGAGCAGCAGAGCGCCGACGATAGTCAGGTGTTCTTCGAAGCTGGCAAGCGGAGAGAAGAAGGTGCCTGCCAGCAACAGCGTAAGCCCGATGGCCGCCACAGCAATAAACAGTCGATGGTTCCGGTGCGAGCGTGACTTGTGCATCACCCAGAGCGTTGCGGGAGCCGCCATCAGCACCAGGCCCACATGAACGAATTCATTCTCGGTAAACGGGACGGACAGCGCCAGCAATGAGATCAACACGGGCAAAGCCAGACAATGGATCAAGCACACGGCCGACAGACCAGCGGCCAGCAGGTTAAGCCTGGAGACGCCGCGACCCAGATCGGTCGGTAAGACGGTGGTACTGGTGCTCATTATCGGGGGTCCTGCTCAGTGAGGTCGTCAGCATTCGCAAAAAGACGTTCCGGTCGCTACCGGACCTTCGAGAAGGGCTGCAACGGTTCAGGGAGATTGTCTGCGAGCGTCGAACTGGTCGCGATCGAGTTGTTGTGAAATGTGATTTTATAACATTTAGGGAATCGCACACAAGGCAGCGCTGGGCAGCATCGCCCGGCGATGAGCCACTGAATTCGCAAAACTAAACGAAAGCGAGCCCCTGCCGCTCGCAGCAGGGACTCGCTGCCAACGAAACAGGGCCCGGCGAGGCCGGGCCCTGCAGATCGTTGCCGCGGTTTTGTTACCTCTGATACGGCAGAGATGAGTCCTGCAGGAAGATCAACACACGATCGTCTTCGGTCTTGACGTAACCTTTCGTGTACTCAACCTTCGTTTCCGAGCCGTCCGGACCCGTGAAGTAGTAGTGGCCCATGGCGATGGCAATGTTGCCCTGCATATTCACCGTGTGATTATCGAAACGAACGTTGGACCACGGCTTGAGCGCGAAACCGGAGTCCTCAGCGAACTTGTCATTGCCAGACACGAAGTAGCTAAGCGTGCCTTCGAGGTCCGGTCGGAACGGCTGTTCTGATGCCAGCGTCGGCTTGAACTGGATCGGGCCCAGCTCGAATGCGTAGGCTGTCTTGGCCGCTTTCTTGGCGACAGCAGCGGCATCATCGCCGGCTTTGCCGATGGCAACAACGGCGTCGCCCCAGGCTTTCTGGGCGTTCTCGACGTCGCTCTGGGTGATCGCCGGCCCTTTCGGCAGCTCGTTTACGTGATCGGAAAACTGGCCGGCCATCAACGCGGTCGAGAACGTCATGGCCGAAGCAATCAACGCGACTTTTGAAACTGTCAGGTTACGCATGAAAAATCCTCAGTCTTGGGGGTGGGAGCGCCTTTTTACGCACGAGAAACCTTAAATTCAAGTCGAAAAACGACCGCAGAAACTTCGAAAAAATCGATGTCTCTTCTGTTTTCCGGCGGCGGTGAGTACACTGGCGCATAGCAAGCATTGCGCAGAAACTATTGACGCAACCGCTTCGTGGGCGTTCCGGCGTTCGAGTTGCGTCACGTCTGCTGAGAAAGAGATGCGGCCGCACGGACGCGGCCAACCAGGAGTCAGTGGATGTTTGCAACCGGCACGATTGCACGGTTTCGCGGGTTTTTACTTCGGCGGAAACCATGCCCGGCGCGAATACCCGGATCGACGACGCGGATCTCGAACCTTCTGTCATTTGGCCGGTCTGTCACCTCCAGGATTCAAAAAAGCGGTTTCTTTTGTAAGAATCCGCTCCTCACAGCCCACCCGAACGGGGTGGCAAGGCAAAACTGGACGTCAAAATGAAACTGAAACAACTCGCGACGCTGCTCTCGGCGACCGCAATTCTGGCTGCCTGCAGCGGCAGCGACGAGGCTTCGACCTCTGCAAATCAGGAATCAGGTGATCTACCCGACATGACCGTTACAGACAGCGAACTGGCAGGTAATCCGTTCCTCGAAGAGTGGGACACGCCCTTCGGCGTACCGCCATTTGCGGAAATCGAGGACTCGCACTTTTTGCCGGCCTTTAAGAAAGGCGTTTTGGAGCTGCGCGCCGAGATTGACGCGATCGTCAACAACCCGGAACCGCCAACGTTCGTCAACACGATCCTTGCACTGGAGAAGGCCGGCTCCACCGTCTCTCAGGTTCGGTACACGTTTTACCCGCTGGTCGGCACGGAGCTGAACGACGAACTGCGCCAGCTGCAGCAGGAAATCGGTCCGATGTGGTCGCGCGAAACCGACGCGATCACCTTCAACGACGAGCTGTTCAAGCGCGTCCAGGCCGTCTACGAACAGCGTGAAAGCCTGGACCTGGGTGAGCAGGAAGCCAGGCTGCTGGAACTGACGCATCGCCGCTTCGTCCGCGCAGGCGCGGGACTGACGGACGACGTCAAAGCCGAAGTAGCCGACATCAATTCCCGTCTGTCCGTGCTCACGACGCAGTTTGCACAGAACCTGCTGGCTTCCACCAAGGCCTTCACGATCGAGCTGACCGACGAGGCCGACACGGCCGGTCTTTCCGAAGACTTCAAAGCCAGCATCTGGGACGACGAGAAGCAGGCCTGGGTTCTCGGCCTGAACCGCAGCGTCTACGAGACCTTTATGACGCAATCGGAGAACCGCGAGCTGCGCAAACGCTTGTTCGACGGCTACACGAATCGCTCCAATTCGGGCGAATACGACAACAGCCCGCTGCTGATCGAAGTTGCGCAGCTGCGCGCCAAGCGTGCGGAGTTGATGGGGTACGCGTCTCACGCGCACTATCAGCTCGACGTGCGCATGGCCAAGACGCCGCAAGGAGCCGAAGACTTCCTGTTGCGCGTCTGGGAGCCCGGACTCGCACAAGCCAAGCAGGAACGTGCCGACATGCAGGCGCTGATCGGCGATGAGTTCACCTTCGAGGGCCATGACTGGTGGCACTACTCGGAGAAGCTGCGCGCACAACGTTTCAACCTCGATGAGAACCAGCTGAAGCCTTACTTCGAGCTCGGTGCCGTAACGGATGGCGCCTTCGAGATGGCGAAACGCCTGTTCAACGTCACCCTCGAAGAGATCGAAGTTCCGGTCTGGAATGACGTGGTGACGGCCTACGAAATCAAGGATGAAGAAGGCGAGCACCTCGGCGTGTTCATGATGGACATGTTCGCACGAGACTCGAAGCGCGGCGGCGCATGGATGAACAGCTATCGTCCAACGTCGAACATCGAGGGTGAGCGGATTCGTCCGATCGTCACCAACAACATGAACCTGTCCAAGCCGCCGGAGGGTTCGCCGGCGCTGATGCGTTTCTCGGAAGTCGAGACTTTGTTCCACGAGTTCGGACACGGACTGCACGGCCTGCTGACGCAGATCGACTATCCGACCTTTTCAGGCGTAGACGGCCCGAGGGACTACACGGAGTTTCCGGCGCAGATCCTCGAGCACTGGACGTCACAGCCGCTGATGCTCGAACTCTACGCGCGCCACTACGAGACCGGCGAAGTTATTCCGACGGATCTCGTCGAGCGACTGCTCGCGGCGGCAAACCACAACCAGGGCTTTGCCACGACGGAGTATGTCGCTGCCTCGCTGCTCGACCTTCGCTGGCACATGCTGAGCTCGGAGGAAGCCAGCAAGATCACCGACGCGAAGGCTTTCGAAGAGAAGATTCTCGATGAGTACGGCCTGATCGACGAAATCGAGCCGCGCTACCGTTCGCAGTACTTCTCGCACACCTTCGCGGGCGGCTACTCGGCGGGCTACTACGCGTATCTGTGGTCCGAGATTCTCGATGCCGACGGTTTCAATGCCTTCCTCGAAGCCGAGGACATTTTCGACCCGGAAACCGCTGGCCGCCTGAAGAAGTGGATTTACGAAGCCGGCGGTCTGCGTGAGGCCGACGAACTGTATCGCGAGTTCCGCGGCAAGGACCCCAGCATCGATCCGCTGCTGGAGGGACGTGGCTTCGCCACCGGAAGCTAAGGAGCAGAATGGATGGTCCGCCGTCGTTGCGGCGGCGGACCGTCAAATCGCAAGCAGTCGCTCGAACGTCCAGAACGACCCGATGGCCGCAATAGCGAGCGACCCGGGCAGAACCACGAAACGCCGATAGGTCAGTTCGGGCAACTGCTTCGCCTCGAACCTGCGCCGCAATGCCGTAGCCAGGGCCAGGGCTACGAGTAAGACACCGATCTGGCCGATTTCCACCCCGACGTTGAAGCCGACCAGCCCGGCGAGAAACTGGTTCTCCGGAAGCCCCAGCTCGCCGAAGAATCCGGCGAAGCCCAGTCCGTGCAGTAGTCCGAACAGGAAGACCACCGGCAACCGCCAGCTCGGCAGATGTTTCACAAACAGATTTTCGATAGCGACGAACGCAATCGTGGCGGCGATCAGCGCCTCGACCCAGCCCGAATTCAGGCTTATCCACCCGGCCGCCGCCATGCCCAGTGTCAGGCTGTGCGCCAGCGTAAACATCGTAACCTGCAGCGCCAGTGCCTTGAGCCGCGTCGACGTCAGGAACAGGGCCAGCACGAACAGGATGTGATCGAGACCGCCCGGCAGGATATGGCGGACGCCGATACCGGTGTACAACCAGGCGGTAGCCAGCGAGCCGAGCTCATTACCCTGCTCGTCAAGCAGCGGTCGCAGCTCGCTACCGCTTTGTATCGCATTCAGCTCCTCGCAGAGCGCGGGGTCGAGCCCGCCCTCACCCGGCACACAGAATTCGTCCTCCGGATGGGCGCAGGCCAGGCCGGCCAGCGCAAGCAGGATCAATGCTGTCAGCGAACGCATGGCCGGACTGTACGCGAAGCGCACAGCCGTCGTGAACCCTATCGCCAGTTCGGCACTCTCCCCGGCGTATACGGTGCGCCAAGGCGCTCCAGCTCAGCCTCGAGCGCGGCAAGATCGGACTCGATCGACGTCAGGTCATCGAGGACCTTGCGAAACTCTGCCGCGGCGATCGCATACGACGTCTCGTACTGTTCGGGCACGTCCGAACGAACGTTCAGGAGCAGGCCGTAGACAACGTCCGCACGACGCGTCACCGACCACGGGGTTGGTTCGTTTCGAGACGACACGCTGGTATCGCCCGACAACAATACGTTCAAGTCGTCGAGCCGCGCCTCGATGTCGCGAAGCCGTTGCTCCAGTGTTTCATCGGCGGAAGACGTCAGCGGAATCGCGCGCTTGAGGTGATCGATTCGCTGGTTCACCGCGGCCGACAATTGGCCGGCGCCGGCGACGGCCCGGTGTAGCTCACCGGCCTTGCGCTTGAAGGCCAGGACAGCATCCGGATTGTCGCTCGTCTCGCTGCCCTGCGGCATCGACTTGACCGTGAATGAGCGTGGACCGTCGACTTCAGTCAACGTGCCCTGCTGTCGAATCGCGAGACTGACCGTGTACTCTCCGGGGACGGCCAGCGGTCCTTGCGGGTCGGAGGCCCATGGGGCACGGAAGGCTGGCGGCGTCAGGCTCACCGGATCGGTGGCGGGCCAACGCAGGTCCCAGGCAGTCCGATGCAGACCGGCCGACGTCTCACCCAGGACCCGACTGACGACGTTGCCGTCGCTGTCGCGCACGATCAGCAGCACCGCCGGATCTTCTTCCCGGTCCTCCGCACGAACGCTCTCCCAGTCCGGGTACGGTGTGTCGCCGCCTTCTTTCTCAATATCGATCTCGGCCTTCCGACGGGTCTTTTTGGCAGTTTCTATGGCGTTCTCGAGGCGATACGTGAACACGGCTCCGAAAGGCGGGTTTGGCGCACTGTAGAAGTCTGCGCCCCGGAATCCTTTTTCGCCGTAGCCCAGCACGTCGCCGACGACATACGACCAGGCATCGCGGACTTCGAACAGGTGCTGCGACTCTACGTCGCCCTGCTTGGTGCGCAGCGGCGAATAGTCGTCAAGAATGTAGATGCCGCGGCCAAAGGTGCCAACGACGAGGTCGTTCTCGCGGCGCTGGATCTCAATGTCGCGGACGGAGATTGTCGGCAGTCCGGACTTCAGGCGGTGCCATGACGATCCGCCGTCCTGCGTGAAGAACAGGCCAAACTCCGTTCCGACAAACAGCAGGTCGGGGTCGACATGGTCCTCAACGATGGTGTGTGCGGAACCGCGCTCCGGCAGATCTGAAGAAATCAGGGACCAGCTCCGCCCCCGGTTCTCGGTCTTCAGAACGTAGGGCTTGTGATCGCCGCGCTTGTGGTTGTCGATCGTCGCGTAGGCGACGTCCGCGTCGTGCAGCGATGCGACCGTATCCTCGATCAGCGACATGTCGGGCACTCCGCGGAACGACTCGGTGCGGCGCCAGGTCTGGCCGCCGTCTTCGGTCACGTTCATGACGCCGTCATCCGTCCCGACGTAGATTAGTCCTTCCACCAGGGTACTTTCGGACAACGCAATCGCCGCGCCGTAGATGGACGTCGAATCGTTCTTTGCAATCGTATCGATGCTCCACACGCGGTCCATGACCGGAAGTTTGTTGCGATCGAGCTGGCGAGTCAGGTCCGGACTGACCGCCTCCCAACTGTCGCCGCGATCGTCGGAACGAAACAGTTTCTCCGCCGCATAGTAAATTCGCTTGCTGTTATGCGGGCTGACGATCAGCGGCGTGTTCCAGTTCCACTTGTAGTTGTTCTCCCCACTGCCCGGGTGCGGCACGATGTACACCCGTTCACCGCTGGTCTTGTCGTAGCGAGCGAGTCCGCCGTACTGGTACTGCGCGTAGATGATGTTGGAATCGTCCGGGTCAAACTGTGGCTCGTAGCCATCGCCGGCCAGGACCAGGTCCCACTCGCGATTGGCAATGCCGTGACGCAGGGTCGTTCGAGACGGTCCACACATGGAGTTGTTGTCCTGCGTGCCGCCACAGACGTTGTAGAACGGTTCTTCATAGTCGGGCTGTATGCGATAGAACTGGACGATCGGCAGGTTACCGATATGCCGCCAGTTCGCACCGTCGTCGTAGCTCTCGTAGATACCGCCGTCACCGCCGATAATGAGGTGCGCCGTATTGTCCGGATTGATCCAGAGCGCGTGGTCGTCGACGTGGCGGTATTCGATGCCGAGACGGGACCACGTACGACCGCCATCCTTCGACTCAAAGGTAAAGGTATCCAGTGAGAACACACGATCCGGGTTGACCGGGTCGACAACCAGCTCGTTGTAGTACTGCGGGCTCGTCGTCATATGGTCCGAGCGTTTCTCCCAGCGTAAGCCGAAGTCGCTGGAATGATAGACCCCGCGCTCGTCGTCGCTGCCCTCGATAATCGCGTAGATCCTGTGCGGATCGCTGGGCGATCCGGCGAGGCCGATGCGACCCATGTTGTCTTCTGGCAGCCCAGTCGTTATTTCGGTCCAGGTATCACCGCCGTCTTCGCTGCGGTGGATGCCGCTGCCCGGGCCGCCGTTGATCAGCGTCCATACATGCCGGCGGCGCTGGTAGCTCGATGCGACGATTCGCTGACTGTCTCTCGGATCGACCACGAATTCGTTGATGCCGGTGTGCTCGTCGACGGACAGGATACGCTCCCAGTTCTCGCCACCATCGGTCGTCTTGTACAGTCCCCGATCCCCGCCTGAATTCCACAGCGGTCCCTGTGCTGCGACCAGCACGGTGTCGGAATCCTCGGGATCGATCCAGATCTGGCTGATGTGGCCCGAGTCCTTGAGGCCCATGTTGTTCCAGGTGACGCCTCCGTCGATCGACTTGTAGACGCCGTCGCCGAAGCCGACACTGCGCTGCGCGTTGTTCTCGCCCGTACCCACCCAGACGACCATGGGATTGGCCGGATCGAGTTCGACGACACCCAGCGCGTAGGAGCCCTCACCGTCGAACAGCGGCGTCCAGGTCGTGCCGTTGTTTTCGGTCTTGAACAGACCACCCGACGATACCGCGGTGTAATAGACGTGATCGTGCTCCGGGTGAAAAGCGAAGTCGGAAATACGTCCGGACGTCAGCGCAGGTCCGATGCTCCTGAGCGGAAGACTGGCGAGCGGGTGGGCTTCGTCGGCGTGAGCATGCGTACTGAGATGGCTTGCGAGGCAAGCGAGAGCAACAATCAGATAGCGGAGTGTCTTTGACATGGCCGTTCCTTTGTTCTTGTTTACGGTCGCCCCTGGCAGCACGATCGAGTCGGTGCTGCGCTCCCCCTGGGCGGGCCCGCTTCGTCAACGAGACGTGTAGCTTAGCCGAATCGGACGGCCGGTGTTTCCCTGAACGTACGGATCAGGTCGACCCGCCCTAGTATTCGAAGTCTTCCAGCTTCGTGTCAGCCATCGTGTAGCCGGCAGTCGCCAGGTAGGAGTCGTGCGATTCCGCCGTGAACTTGCCGATCGCCCAGACAGGGTCCCAGATCGAACTCAGTGCGACCGGTTCTTCGAGCACAACATAAACGATCTGGTTGTGCGGGGGTGGCGGGTAGTGAATGCATGCGCCGAAATAAGGCACCAGCAGAAACTCCGTGATCTTGCCCTTGTTCGAATACTCGAGCGGAACGACGAAACCGGGCAGCTTCACGAGCTTGTCGTTGTAGTCCTCGACCACGCCTCCCGACAGGGACTGCGCCGGAACCGCGGCATCGGGCTCCCCTTCGTTCCAGGCATCGTTTCCGGTAAGGTCGTCGCCACCGGGGCCGTGCGAAGGCACCGGAATGTGCACGGCGCTGCCTTCAGGCACCAGGTCTCGCCAGGTAATCTCCTCGATGTCCTTGGCAAATGAGTCGCTGCTGAAGATCAGCGTCAACAGGACGCCTGTACGCAACGTGTGTTTCAAAAAAGCCATAGATGTTCCGTTTAGATCTTGACGGTGAGGCCATCCGCAAGTGAATTTCGATACGCGCGCCAGGCCGGGATGATGCTGACCAGCACGGCGATTAACAGTATTCCAGCAAGTACCGCGAAATCAAAGACTCGCAGGCCCACACTCAGCTGTATCCCGAACTCCGCCAGTGCATACGGGCGAACGAGAATCACGGCCAGTTGGACAGCCAGCAATCCTGCGAGTGCCCCAAGAAACGCCAGCAACGCGGCCTCCGACAGCAGCAGCGAAAACACGTGGCCCGGCCGCGCACCGACCGAACGCAGCACGGACATTTCCCGTCGACGCTCATTCAGGCTGACCAGCAGGGTCGCGAGCAGCCCGAGCACCCCGGCCAAAACCACCATCGCCGAAACGCCCAACAGCGCGTACTCGGCGACACCGATCAACCCCCAAAGCTGCTGCAATGCGACGCCTGGAATCACCGCCGACAAAGGCTCGCGCTCATACTCGTTGAGAAATCGCTGCACCGAGAAAACGGCCACCCGGGACTTGAGTCCGACGAACACCGCGGTGATGGCGTCGGGTTCATAACTGTCCAGTGAGGACGGAAGACTGAATTCGCCGGGTCCGGCATGGATCAGGTCCATGCCGGCCAGGCTGATATGCACGGTTCTGTCGACGGGCGTGCCCGTCCTCGCCAGCACACCGACGACGGTAAACGGGTTGTCGTCGTGCGTGACAAAACTCGTCGCCGTCAGGCCGTGGGATATGACAATCGGCTGGCCGATCTCGTAGCCGAGACGCTCGGCAACCTCGGCACCGATGACGGCGTCGGTGGCACGCGTAAAGGTGCTGCCGTCTGAGAGATCCAGCGTCCTGCCATCCGCGTATTGGTAGTGCTCAAAGTAGTCCAGGTTGGTGCCCAGGACGCGGAATCCCTTGTGGGCATCGCCCAGGGAGATCGGAATCAACCAGTCGACTTCCCGGCGCTCTGCGATAGTCTCGAAACTGTTCCAGCTGATGTTGTTGGTCGGGTTTCCGATCCTGAAGACGGAGTACAGCAGCAGGTTCAGGTCGCCACTGCGTGCGCCGATGATCAGATCCGTACCGGAGATCGTATTGGCGAAGCTTACCTGCGCGTCGGTCCTCACACGATCGACGACGCTCAGCAACGCAGCGCTCACCGCGATCGAGGCAAGCGTCAACGCCGCCGTGCCACGCCGGTTCCACAGGCTCTTGAAGCCCAGAGAAAACGTGTTTCGAATGCTATGCAGCATCGGAATCGCGCTCCGCCCGGTTGATTGCCCTGAGGTCAATTGCCTCATCGAAATGACTGGCAAGCGATTGATCGTGACTGACGAATATGACCGTGCTGTTGGCGCTGTCGCACTCGGTGAGCAGCAGGCTTACAAAATCGCGTCGGCGATCGGCATCCAGCGACGACGTGGGTTCGTCCGCGATGATCAGCTCAGGCCGTCCGATCAGCGCCCGGGCCGCCGCCACGCGCTGCTGCTGGCCGACACTGAGCTCTGTCGAACGCCTCGCACGGAGTCGGTCATCAATGCCGAGTTCGGACAACAGTCGTGCAGCCGATGCCTCCACGGTTCCGTCGTCCGATTCCGCGCGTTGCAGCCGGCGCCGGGAGTATCGGCACGGCAGGCATACGTTGTCGACGACCGACAGGTAAGGCACCAGGTTGAACTGCTGGAAGATGATCCCGAGGTGGTCGGCTCGAACACGGTCGCGCCCGGACCCCTTCATCGCCGACAGATCCTGGCCCAACACGGAGACACGCCCGTCCTGAGGGACAAGCACGCCACCGATCATGGAAAGCAGCGTGCTCTTGCCGCAACCGCTCGGGCCATAGAGAAAAACGCGCTGGGTCGGCTCAATGACCAGCGCATCGATCGACAGAATTTCTTCGCCTGCCGTATAGCCAAAACGCAGGCCCTCGACCGACACTGCGTGGGCGTATTCCGCTCCCGGTTCGGACACTGCGCCTACCGTCGAGCTAGTGGCAGCGATGTGTCTTTACCCGTCAGGCTCATTACCTGCGCCCCATCGGACGTGAGAAGCTGGACCCGCACCGTCTCTACGCTCACGAAGCTCTCGACGAAACTAAGCGCGAGCGCATCGAGCTCCGACGGGTTACGGCAGGTCCACTGGTAAGCAGCATTGAGCTCGGCATGCTCGGTACCGTGGTCGTCATCATGTTCATGACCGTCATGATCGTGACCGTGGCTGTCGTGGTCGTCATCATGTTCATGACCGTCATGATCGTGACCGTGGCTGTCGTGGTCGTGATCGGGGTCTTCATGGCCGTGTCCGTCATGGTCTTTGTCGTGGTCATCATGGTCGTGGCCGTGATGATCGTCGTGATCCTCCGCTCCCGCGATCAGCGCCTCAAGGTAGTCCGGGGCCGTAATCTCTGTACTGGTAACATTGCAGCCGGCCGTCCCCGTCAAGCCGAACATCAGATCAGCGTTGGCGAGTATTGCCGCGGCTTTCTCCAGCCTGGATGCTTGCTCTTCATTCCCGGGCGCATGCTCAAAACCAACGACGTCGGACAAGGGTGCATCAACAGACACCGCCAGCATCTGGTCCTCAATCACGACGCCCAGGTCGATGACTCCATGGACGTGCTGCGCCGACACGTATGAGGGAAGCCAGGCGAACATCAACAGACCAAGTGCAGCGATCAGGCGCGGGCTGCCGGCCGCTTGATCGCGCTCCGCTGCGAATCCGGGTGTGTCGTCCTGCGACTGGACTGTCGCCGGGAGAGCCTTGTCTAAAGCAACGGTCATTGAGCGTCCTTGTATCGGCCGTTT
This sequence comes from Woeseiaceae bacterium, assembly GCA_030065915.1. Lineage (GTDB taxonomy): Bacteria > Pseudomonadota > Gammaproteobacteria > Steroidobacterales > Woeseiaceae > UBA1847. The sequence goes on along the minus strand of JASJCQ010000009.1, from coordinate 23,589 downwards.
GTCTTGTGGTGCAGCGTATTCTACATAGACGGCAGGACGGTTCTCTTGTTCCGCGAGAATCCAGTTCCAGTTCGAGCTCGACAAAGATATATTGTAACGATTGTCCCGCATCCCAAACTGGAACTTCCAATCATGCAATCTTCCTCGACAGCAAAACTCCACGCTGGCGCCAATTTCCCGGCTCTCTCCGTTAACAGTCAGGACGATGCGCCTGTCGACATCAGCAAACCCACGGGCGATGCCGACTGGCAAATGGTCGTTGTCTATCGCGGCCGCCATTGCCCGATGTGCACCAAGTTCCTGAACAGTCTCTCCAGCTTCCGCCAGCGACTGCTCGACATCGGCATTGATGTCGCCGCCGTGTCAGGCGACAGCAAGGAGCAACTGGAAGATCATCTGACGCGACTCGATGTGAACTTTCCCTTGTTCTATGGGCTGACCCTCGAGCAGATGCAGGACCTCGGCTTGTACATTTCTGTCCCGCGGTCGGAACAGGAGACGGACCACAACTTCGCTGAGCCCGGCCTGTTCGTCATCAATGCAGACGGTCAGGTCCAGGTCGTTGACCTGTCGAACAACCCGTTCGCCCGGCCTGACCTCGAAATCTTCGTGGGCGGTCTCGAGTGGATTCGTAACCCGGAGAACAACTACCCGATACGCGGGACGTATCAGTAGATCTGGACGAGCCTCGCGCTCGCGGACTTACGCCTGGTAGCTTTCGATCAGCCGACGAATCTGATTGCGTAGTTCGATTGGAAAATTGTCGCGATAGCTCTCGTAAGTTTCCGCACCGTACATTCGTTTTAGTGACGGCGTTGAGATGACGAAATACTCGATGCCGCCGATGATCTGGTAAACCATGCAGAAGGCGGCCGGCGGCTGAACCTGCTCGAAACCATTCATGCGCGGCACGACGGCGACGATCTCTGTCAGAAACGGCAGAAGATAGAGTTCCTTGACCGTCTCCAGACGCGACTTATTGTCCAGCAACTCGCGCACCAGGATATGCGTATCTAACGGGTACTCGCGTGAAAACGCGTAAAGGCCGAGGAAGATGTCCTCGAACTGGCGCTCGGGTTCATCGGAGCTGCTCACCGTCGCGCGAACGAGACGCAGCAGGCGTTGCGATATTTCCTCCAGCACCTCCGCGTAAAGGTCTTCCTTACGCTTGAAGTGATAGAGCAGCGCCTGCTTCGTGAGGCCGACCTCGCCCGCCACCTGGGCAATGCTGGCTCCGTAGAAGCCCTTTTCCGCGAACTGCTTCTTCGCCGCGGCGAGCAACTTTTGGCGCGTCGTATCTTGCATGAATGGCTTACCTATCGTTAATTCTTGAAAAGACCAAATTTCCTGCCTTAGCATAACTAATTATAATTATTGATTTTAATAGCAGATAATGAAAGAGATTGACACTTACCGATCGGTAATTATGATGTAGAACCCTGATTTTCCCAGACCGGAGAGCCCCATGGCAAAACACGCTCTATTCTCGAAATCCGGCGCCATCGCGACAATCACGCTGAACCGTCCCGAGAAGTACAACACCCTGCGCCCGTCGCTACTGTCGGACCTCGATGACGCGCTTCGCCGGGCGAATACCGATGACGAGGTCAAGGTCATCATCCTCGAGGGCGCCGGTGACGCGTTCTGTGCGGGTTTCGATTTTTCAGGTGGCTTGGAGCACTTCGAGGGCATCACGGAAGAAAACTACGACCCCGGCATGGACATGGACCTGGTCATCAACCCGTACAAGACCTACCTGACCCAGTTCATGGGCCTGTGGCGCGGGTTGAAGCCGACGATCGCCAAGGTGCACGGCTACTGCATGGGCGGCGGATCGGAAATGGCCTTGTGTGCCGATCTCGTCGTCGCATCCGACGATGCGCGCATCGGTACGCCCTACTCGCGCGTCTGGGGTTGCCATCTGTCCGGTATGTGGGTGTATCGGCTTGGCCTCGCGAAGGCGAAGTACTACGCGCTGACGGGCGAGTGGGTCAGCGGCAAAGAGGCCGCGAGGATCGAGCTCATTAACGAGTCCGTTCCTCTCGAGGTGCTGGACGAGACCGTGCAGGCGCTTGCCGATAAACTCGCGAGCATACCGCTGACCCAGTTGATGGCGATGAAGCTGATCGTCAACCAGGCCTATGACAACATGGGCCTGCAGAGCACGCAGACACTGGGCCCCATCCTCGATGGCATGATGCGCAATACGCCGGAAGGCCGGGAATTCGTAAACGTTGCCAAGGACCAGGGAGTCAAGGCGGCCGTCACCAAACGCGATGCGCCGTTCAACGACTACAGCCAGGGACCGGCAGACCAGCACCCTCGCAAGAAAAGTGAGCTCGGACTCTGACATCTGATCAAGAACCGGAGGAAGATCGCGGATGAGACCCGAACATTTCAACGAGAAGGACCTCGAGCATCTCCCGGGACTACTCGGTATCGAAGTCACAGCTGTTCAGAAAGGACGGCTAGAGGCGCGATTGAAAGTATCCAAGAAGCACCTCGCACTCAACGGCTATCTCCACGCGGGAACCGTTGTAACGCTAGCGGACTCCGGTGCAGGGTACGGGTGCTTCGCCAACCTGCCCGAAGGCGCGTCCGGATTCACGACCATCGAGCTGAAGTCGAACCATATGGGTACGGTCACCGAAGGATCCATTCGCTGCGTTTCCGAGTGCATTCATTCAGGGCGAACGACACAAGTTTGGGAGTCGTCGATCTTCCCGGGTGATACAGAGAAGCTGCTGGCGAAATTCACGTGTACCCAGCTGATTCTTTATCCTCGATAATCTCGACCATTCAAGACACCACGGGAACAGACGATGTTGTTTGACGAGATCAGGGCGGTAGCCGCTGAAGACGATGAAGTAGTCGTTCCTGCCGCGTGGGCTCAGGGCAGAACGGTGTACGGAGGACTCTCCGCGGGCCTGCTCTGCGATGCCGTATCGAGGGGCGTGGGACCTGAACGTCGCTTGCGTTACCTGAAGGTGGGATTCCTGAGGCCGCTGGAGCCGGAGAAACCCTTTCAGATCGAGATGGAAGAAGTGTCCGCCGGCCGAACGGTGATCGTGCGGTCTGCACAGATCATCCAGGACGGCACGGCCCGAGTGACCGTGCAGGCCAACTTCGTGACCACGCTGGAAAGCGAGGTTGAGATCGAAACCTTCAGCCCGCCAAAACTGAAGCCTTGGAACGCCGAAGGCGCGATGCCGATGCGCGGCCCCGGATTCCCAGGGCATACTCAGTTTATTGATTTCCATGTGACTACCGAAGGGCTGCCCTTCCAAGGAAATGGAGCCCCGGAACTGGGCGGCTGGATGCGTTTCGATACCGCGCCGGAGCCCATCACGAAGTCACACCTGGTCTGCCTGATTGACACTTGGCCGCCGGTTCCGGTGTCGTATTACGATCGGATCGCTGCATTGTCGACCATTAACTGGGGTATCCACTTCGCCGAGCCGCTTGACGGTATCGGTGGCGGGGAATTCCTGGGCTACCTGGCAAGGGTCAATTTCTTTAAAGACGGTTACGGTTCGTCGACGGCAGATATCTGGGCGCCAGACGGCCGTCTCCTGGCGAAGAGCTACCAGACATTTGTGATTTACGGTTAATTCTGGTGACTCCGACGGGTGTGCGCGGGACGATTGACTAGGTGGTGTCCGCGATCAGGTCTCTGATTTCACCGGTAATGAGTTCATTGAGCTTCGTGCGAGGCGCGAGGAATTCGAGCATGCGCTCCGCCGCCTCGGGTGTGTGCCAATAGCCCGGCGTTACGGATTCGATCAACTCGGCATGACGCGGCAGGTTCTTCTCCAGGCGACGCTCGTTCGAGAAGCTGTCTCTCGATCCCTGCGTACCGCCATCCCAGAGTTCGAACAGGGCAATCAACCGGACGACCGCGTGATGTTGAACGAAGAAGAAGGCGGATAGCTTCTCGCCGCGCGCATATCGCCCAAGTCCTACATAAAGATTGGTGAGCAACTCGCCAATCAGAAACTCTTCGTCAGCCTCTCCGAATTCCAGTCTTCGCGGTGGAGGCGCAAGCAATTCCGCATCGAAGCCGCTGCGGCTCCACACAACCCGGCCAGGCTCGAAGGGGATGGATTTCAGCTCCGCGGGCTCGAAGACGGCGAACTCACAGAAGATGCCGTCGTCGAAAAGCGCCTTGTGGCCATCTATCGTATTCCGGAACGAGAACCCTAGCGGACGTATCGCTTCAAGCCAGTCAAGACTGTCAACGAGACCTGCCTTGTAGCCGGGTTCGACGATGACAAAGAAATCGAGATCGGAGAACTCGTCGAGACGGTCCGTCTCTCGCCCCACGGAGCCCAGGCCGAGCAGTGCCAGGGAACCCTCACGCGCCGCCAGCTCGTCAGCAATCTGCTGGAGACGCGTCAGTAGCATCGCTTTGGCGGCATTCGTTTTCATCCGATGTTTATAGCGCGTTGATCAAATCAACGCACTCCTCGGCTCCGCCTGGTCTGTCTCCAGCGTGACTTATGCGTCATTCATGACCTTCGGGTGGTCTTCGTTAGCGCCACCGAAGAACCACTCCGTGGGTTCCGGCCGGAAATCGAACTAAACACTCGCGCCCGATGCGATACGATACAACTCGTGCGACTACGTCGCAGCATGGGCCAAGGTCATGAGCACGGACTGTTTCGACACGGTCTGAAGGGAACTCGACCCCCCTTTGGAAGAACATGACAGCTCTTGTGACGGAGCTGACCCTTTCCTTAACCAATTCAACAGGATGAGCGCATGAAGCTTTACTATTTCCCCGGATCCTGCGCACTGGCGCCGCACATCGTGCTCGAATGGCTGGGCGCCGATTTCGAACCGGAGCGTATCGTCAAGGGCGATCCCGATTACCTCAAGATCAACCCGCTCGGCGTCGTGCCGGCGATCCATTACGAGGGCCGCTTGTACACGCAGGCCGATGCCATCCTGCACTGGCTTTCGGCATCGAATCCCGACGCCCAACTGGCGGGCGACAGCACGCCGGAGTCCGAGTACGAAATCAACAACTGGATGGCGTTCCTGACGGGCGATCTGCATCCGGCGTTCTTCCCGTTCTTCAATCCGCAGCGCTACACGACGGACCCGGAAGGACTCGATCAGGTTAAAGCGGCCGGGGAAGCGCTCGTTGCCAAGTTCTATGACCATCTCGACGCGCACCTGGCCAACCGCGAGTACATGGTCGGCGAGAAGCGCAGCATCGTCGATGCCTATGCGATCCCGATGCTCCGCTGGGGCCGGCTGCTTCCGAAACCTCTCAGGGAGTACCCGAACCTCAATGCGTACCTCGAACGCTGGGAACAGGACGAAGGTGTGCGCCGCGCGATGATAGAGCAGGGATTGGTCAAGGCATGAGGCAGAGAACATCGACCCATCCCTGTACGGCACTTCGGGCGGTTGATACGAGCAGATCGTCAGTAATCCTCAACAACGGGACTGTTAGACAATGATTTCATTCACGTTGAACGGCAAGAAGGTCGAAACCGACGCCGATCCGGACACCATGCTGCTCATCTTCCTTCGTGAAGAACTGGGGCTGACCGGCACCAAGTACGGCTGTGGTGCGGCCATGTGCGGCGCCTGCATGATCCATATGCAAGGTGCGCCGATGTTCTCCTGCCAGATCACTCTTGCCCGGGTTGCCGGGATGAACATCAAGACGATCGAGGGCTTAAGCGAGAATGACGACCACCCGCTGCAAAAAGCCTGGATCGAGGAACAGGTTCCGCAGTGCGGATACTGCCAGTCCGGACAGATCATGCGCGCAGCGGCACTGCTCGACTCGAACGAGTCTCCCTCCGAAGAAGAAATCCGCAACTGGATGAGTTCCAACCTCTGTCGTTGCGGCACCTACAACCGCATCGTCAAGGCGGTCCAGCGCGCCGCCTCCGAGATGTCGTCATGATCGCACCCGTAAACGTTTCGCGGCGGGTTTTCCTCAAGTCAGGGGCGGCCGTAGCGGTCGCACTGTCTGCCGGTGGCATTCGCTTAGAGGCCTACGCAAGCGAGAATGCCCAGGAGGTCTTCGCCGGCTGGGTTGAGGTCAAACCGGACAATTCCATTCTCATCCTGTTCCCCTCAACGGAAATGGGACAAGGCAGTGAAACCGCCTTGCCGCAGATTCTGGCTGATGAGCTGGATGCCGACTGGGACCAGGTCTCGATTCAACAGCTGGACGAGGACGATCGTCGTTTTGGCAATCCTGCGTTTGGCAAGATCCTCTATACGGCGGGCAGCTCAGCGGTCTACGGGTACTTTGACGTGCTGCGCCAGGCAGGTGCCACGCTGCGTGACATGATCAGGACGCGAGCCGCGGCGGAATGGGAGGTGGACACAGCAACGGTTGCAACCGGCAAGAACCGGGTGACGCATGCACCCTCCGGTCGCAGTATGACCTACGGCGAGGTTGTCGCGCTGCCGGACTTCACAGAGACAGCGCTCTTAACGCCGGCAACACTCAAGACGCACGAACAGTACACGTTGATCGGAAAGCGCGTTCCGCGTCGTGACATCCCCGCGAAGTCGACCGGTAAGGCTCAGTATGCGATTGATGTCCGCGTCCCGGACATGCTCTACGCCACCGTGCTTCGAAGCCCGGTGGAAGGTGAGTCTGTCGCGTCACTGAATGACGAAAAGGCACGGGCGACGAGGGATGTCGTCGATGTCGTGACATTGCCTGATGGCGTTGCTGTAATGGCGAAGACCCTGCACGCGTCCTTTGCCGGGCGGGCTGCGCTCGACGTCAGATGGACAGAGACATCGCCGTTCAGAAAGTACAGCAGCACGGCCACGCTGGCGGCCTACACCAAAGCCGCTGAGGGCAAAGCCGATGGCGCTGCCTGGAGCACTCACGGTGACGTGAAAGCGGGGCTGGCTCGCGCGAGCAGATCGTTCGACGCCGTTTATACGTCGGACTACGCCTACCACGCCCAGATCGAGCCCATGGCGGCAGTCGCGAGCGTCGATGCCGACGGCAAGGGCGCCGAGATCTGGGTCGGCACCCAGACCCAGAGTTGGACCACGCGGACGGCAACGGAGGTCCTCGGTACGACACCTGATCGCATCCGGCTGAACATGATGACCATGGGCGGCGGCTTCGGTCGACGAACCGAGCTGATGCAGAACTACCTGCGCGATGCGCTCTTGTGTTCCAAAAAAGCCAACCAGCCCGTAAAGGTTGTCTGGTCGCGGGAAGATGACCTCAAGTTCGGTGCATTCCGCCCCGCGGCGGCGCAGTACCTGAAAGCCGGGATCGATGACAACGGCGTTCTTACCGTCCTGCACCACCGGGTGGCGACGCCGTCTGTGATCGAGTACTTCAACCCGATCCGGTGGCAACAGGTGGACCCGAACGACATTATCTCGATGCGCGGCGCCGAGAGTAAGTTCTACGACATCCCTGACTTCCTCGCGGAACACATCAAAACCGAAAGGCATGCGCGCATCCTGCCCTGGCGCGGCATCGGAGCCGCGTACACCAGTTTCGCTGCAGAGGCGTTCTTAGACGAGGTGGCGACCGAGGCCGGCGTTGATCCCCTCGATTTCAGGCGGTCGATCATGGAAAACAATGCTCGCGGCACGGCATTGATCGATCGCGTGGAAGAAATGGCGGCTAGCGTTCCGTTGGCCGAAGGTCGAGGCCGCGGATTCGCATTCGCCGGCTACGGCGATACCCAGGCTGCCGGCATCGTCGAGATTTCAGTCAATGAAAGCGCCGGCACAATCCGGGTTCATCACGTGTGGATTGCCGTGGACGCGGGACAGATCGTCTCTCCTGACAACGCGCTTAACCAAATTGAGGGCGGCGTGCTTTGGGGCGTCAGCAGTGCACTATTCGAACGCGTGACAATCACCGACGGCCAGGTCGACCAGCAGAACTTTTTCAATTACACGATTCTGCGCAACAACCAGTCGCCTGCGATTGATGTCTACGTGGCCGAGAACAACGAAAAACCGACCCAGATCGGTGAGGCCGGCAATCCGCTGGTACCGCCTGCCATCGCCAACGCGTTTTTCGCGCTGACCGGCCGGCGTATTCGACATCAACCGCTCACGCCAGACCGGGTACGCGAGGCGCTGGCTTGAGCATCTAGTGTTGCGTCGGCGGCGCGTATTCCGTCAAATCGATGCCGTCTACAGCGGCCACGTACTCCTGGATGTTCGGGGTCCTGCCCAGGATGCTCGACAGGACAACCACCGGCGTTGACGCCAGCAGCGATTCGCCCTTCTTGTCGTCCGAGTCTTCGACCACGCGGCCCTGGAAGAGGCGTGTCGACGTCGCCATCACGGTGTCGCCCTTCTCGGCCTTCTCCTGGTTGCCCATGCACAGATTGCACCCCGGTCTCTCGAGGTAGAGCATATTGTCGTACTTCAGTCGAGCCTCATTCTTGGGTGCATCGTCGTCGAACTCGAAACCTGCATACTTCCTTAAGACGTCCCAGTCGCCCTCTTCCTTGAGTTCGTCGACGATGTTGTAGGTTGGCGGCGCGACTACAAGCGGCGCCTTGAACTCAACCTCGCCGTCCTCCTTCTCGAGGTTCTGCAGCATCTGCGACAGGATCTTCATGTCGCCCTTGTGCACCATGCAGGAGCCCACGAAACCGAGATCGACCTTTTTCGTTCCTCCGTAGTAGGAAATCGGTCGGATCGTGTCGTGCGTGTAGCGCTTCGACACATCGTCGTTGTTGACGTCGGGATCCGCGATCATCGGCTCATCGATCTGGTCGAGGTCGACAACAAACTCCTCGGCGTACTTCGCGTTGTCATCCGGCTTCAGCGGCGGGCGTGAACCGGACCGGATTTCCTCGATGCGACTGTCCGCCTTGTCCACCAGCCCCTGCAGGACAACCCGCTCGTTGTCCATGCCTTTGTCGATCATCGTGCGGATTCGGCTCTTCGCGATCTCCAAGGACTGGATCAGCGTCTCGTCGTCGGAAATACAGATGGATGCCTTCGCTTTCATCTCAGCGGTCCAGTCCGTGAAGGTGAACGCCTGGTCGGCCAGCAACGTGCCAATGTGAACCTCGATGATTCGTCCCTGGAACACGTTGTCGCCGAACTCTTTGAGCATCTGTGCCTGGGTCGCGTGGACCACGTCGCGAAAATCCATGTGCTCCTTCAGCGAGCCTTTGAACGTGACCTTGACCGACTCCGGTATCGGCATCGTGGCCTCGCCGGTAGCGAGCGCCAAAGCGACCGTTCCCGAGTCGGCGCCGAACGCGACTCCCTTGGACATGCGGGTATGCGAATCGCCGCCGATGATGACGTCCCAGTCATCCACGGTGATGTCGTTCAGCACCTTGTGGATGACATCGGTCATCGCGTGATATTCGCCGTCCGGATCGCGCGCGGTGATCAATCCGAAATCATTCATGAACTTCATCAGCTTGGGGATGTTGCGCTGCGCGCGGATATCCCAGACTGACGCGGTGTGGCAGCCGGACTGGTAGGCACCGTCAACCGTCGGTGAAATGACGGTCGCCGCCATCATTTCGAGCTCCTGCGACGTCATGAGGCCGGTCGTGTCCTGCGAGCCCACGATGTTGACCTTCACTCGGACGTCGGACCCGGCGTGCAGCACAGTGCCCGGGGCGACGCCAACCGCGTTCTTGTTGAAGATCTTTTCAACGGCGGTGAGGCCCTGCCCTTCGTGTGACACTTCCCTCGATGATGCGTAAACCTGCGGCGCGTCGATACCAAGCGTCTCGGCGGCGAAGGACTGCAGCTTCTTGCCGAACACCACGGCGTAGGATCCGCCGGCCTTGATGAACTCCAGTTTTTGCGGCGTCAGCGCAGACGAGATGTCGCACAGCTCCTGGCTGCCGTCTTCGTTGTAGAGTTTCTTGTCCTTGAGATTGATCGTCAGCACGGTCCCGGAGTCGACGGAGAACACCTGCTCGAGCACCGGCTCGCCATCCTCATCCAGCACCGGTTTGCCGTCTGCATCCAGTTTCCTGACCCAATTCTTCAGGTCGATGCCGATGCCGCCGGTAACCCCGACCGTTGTCAGGAAAATGGGCGAGATACCGTTCGTGCCGCCAACGATAGGAGCGATGTTGATGAACGGGATGTAGGGACTCGCCTGGATACCGGTCCACAGTGCCACATTGTTGACGCCCGACATGCGCGACGACCCAACGCCCATGGTGCCTTTCTCCGCGACCAGCATGACGCGCTTGTCCGGGTGTTTTTCCTGCAGCGCGCGAATCTCCGACTGCTTCGCCTCATCCATCAGGCACTTGCCATGTAGTTCACGATCAGAGCGAGAGTGTGCCTGGTTGCCCGGAGACAGCAGGTCGGTTGATACGTCGCCGACGGCGGCGACACAAGTTACGACCTGGATTTTCTCCTCAGGCTCGGGAAGTTTGGTGAAGAATTCCGCATCGGCGTAGCTCTTCAAAATGTCGGTCGCGATCTCATGCCCGTCCTTGAAGGCCGCCGCAAGCCGCTGCGTATCGGCCTCGTAGAGGAACACCTGTGTCTTGAGCACGTCGGCAGCCTTCGCTGCCGTGGCCGGGTCATCGCCCAGCGCCAGGTCGAGCAGCACTTCGACCGAGGGTCCGCCCTTCATGTGCGACAGAAGTTCAAATGCGAATTCCGGAGAAATCTCCTCGACGCTGTACTTGCCCTGGATGATGTCTCTGAGGAACCGGGCTTTCTCGCCCGCGGCGCTCGTCGTACCTGGCAAGGTGTTGTAGATGAGAAACTCGAGTGAGTCTTTGCGATGCTCGTTGGCCGGGTCAATGATCTTGGCGATCAGTTCAGCAGCCAGTGCGGCGTCCTCGACAGGCTTTGGGTGCAGTCCCTCGCCTTTTCGCTTTTCGATGTCTCGTAAATAGTCTGCGTATGCGCTCATAAGCTGGAAAACCCGGGTCAATGTTTGAAACAGACGTTGTCAGATTGCCGGATGCGACTGCAATTCGACCAACGTTTAAAGGCCATTCCGACGGCGAGGATGATAATAGAAATTCGCTTCGTAATCCCGCCGGGTTTCCCGGGATTGACGTTTAACGAAAAGAGTGTCTTCCGGGCCTGTCAAATCGCGTGTCTAACAGGGACTGGTCCAAATTGGCCCTGGCTGATGCTCACCTCGTGCGCGGCTCGCGGCGCACGTCCAAGCTTGCTTTCACGCGTTTCTCGAACGCAGGTTTTCTTGTCTCAACCCACACTCCCCCAATTGACTCCGGTCGGGATCCCGTTGTCGACTCAGCGCTTGAAAGGAGTCGAACCTCCATCCGGACGCCTCAGCAATACGTTGCAGGGGGTCAGTGCGCCAGAGTGTCGGATTTTTTGACAGTTCGTCTCGAGCATCTCAACGCATCGACGTTTATTGCCGGCCATTCTGCCAACGAGATATGTGTCGGACTTCGACAATTGAAGCTCCACTCTTTCGGTGAGCATTGGGCCGGTACGCACCGTCAGAAAGGGTGCATCCGACTTGACCGCAACGAATGTCAGAGTCGGATTATTTAACAGAAAACCAAGCGTTGGGCACAGAAAGTGAGGAAAGTCAATAAACTTCTGTCAATAACTCATTGCTTTCTAGCTAAAAAGCTGAACGCGGCATACATATTGCAGTGATATGTAAAAGTGTGCCGCGCGGCAGCTCTGCGCTGCACGACCGCCAACGAGCGACAGGGAGGAATCCTTAATGAGTAATACAAGAACAACCAGTCTCTTTCAGCTTTTGCTATTCGTGGTATGCGCTTTTTTCCTGATACCTGCACAAGCGCAAAGCCTGGACAACCTGGGAGACGATTTTATCGTTGCCTTCAACCCGAACACACTGGGTGGAGTGCACAATATCGAGGTTCAGCTGACGGGTGACACGGCGACAATGGTCACCGTTGAATATCCGGTAAATGCGCCGACATTTTCGACCACGGTCGCGGTAACACCCGGCACCGTCACGCTCGTCGCTCTGCCGACTCAGACGGCTAATGCCTGGTTGCCCAACGCTGTTGGAAACAACGCAGTCCGCGCGTTTAGTGACGATTCGACGGAGTTTGCGATGTACCTGGTCAACAGGAAGGGCTTCACTTCCGACGCGGCTCTCGGGTTACCGGTTGAGACGTTCAATACGGAGTATCTTGTCGCGACCTACAACGCTGCAGCGGTTGGCGGCCAGTTTACGGTCGTCGCTGCCTTCGACAATACAACCGTCACGATCACACCAACGAAGGCTCTGATTGGCCGAGCTGCGGGTGTTCCGTTCAACGTCACGCTCAACCGAGGCGAGGGCTATCACAATCGCACGACATCGGCCGTCGGAGCGGCGGGTGACCTGACCGGTTCGATCATTAGCGCAGATCGCCCTGTCGGTTTGAGCAACGGAAACGGTTGCACGAACGTTCCTACCGGCACCTTCGCTTGCGACCACATCTTCGAGGTTGCGCAGCCGCTGCAGACCTGGGGATCGAGCATTCCGGTTGCAAACCTGCCGCTGCGAACGGGCGGTTCAATCTACAAGATCCTCGCGTCGGAGGACGACACGACGGTCAGCCAGAACGGCGCGGTCATCGGAACCATAAACGCCGGTCAGTTTATCGAAACGAGCCCGCTCACCGGCAATCACTTGTTCGAGGGCGATAAGCCGATTTACGTTACTCAATACATGACCGGGCAGGGTTTCCCGGGTAACACAACCGGAGACCCGGCAATGGGCAACATGATCCCGTCGGCACAGTTCCAGTCGAGTTACACGTTCGCGACCCCGCCAGGCGATCAGTTCGCTGACAACTTTGTAACGATCATTGCGGATAACGCTGATGTCGGAGCTGGAACGATTCTCTTGGACGGCGCTCCGGTCCCTGCCGGGAATTTCACGCCAGTACCGGGCACGACGCTAAGCGCTGCCGTTGAAGCCATTGCAGGTGGAACGCACACAACTAGCTCAACCGCGGCACCGCATGGAATAACGGTCGAGGGTTACGATGACTTCGATTCGTACATCTATCCCGGCGGTGCGCTGTTCCAGTTCATCAACCCGCCAGAGACGGATGCGCCGATTTGCGTAGCGAATGTCAACCCGGGTCCGCCGCCATCGGCTAGCGGCTCTGTGACTGACAATCTTCCCGACGACAGTGGCGTGTTCTTTGTAACGCTGGTTCCGGGTGCGACAAACCTGGCATTGACGGTCGATCCGTTCACACCGGGCGACGGCGCGGCCACGTTCAGCGTCGACCTCGTGGATCCGAACTCGTCAGGCAACGGCACGGTTCAGGGTACCGACGGTGCCGGCAACACGTGCACGGTGGATATCAACCTGTCGGTAGAAACCGTACAGCGCTGCGATATTGACGGGAACGACCAGATCGATATCAACGATATCCGTGCGATCACGGCGCGTCGTAACCAGCCGGCCACCGGCCCGGATGATCCGGCCGACAACGATGGCGACGGCGTAATAACGGTAAACGATGCGCGCCAGTGTGTGTTGCAGTGCACCAACTCGCGTTGCGCACCTTGATATCGTTGCTGGCCGACGCGGCACCGCCGCCAGGTCGGAGTCTCCGATTTGGCGTAACTGTGCGGTACTGATTGACGGCCGCCGGGCCGAGCCATTCGGCGATTGGCAAAAACCAGGAGGCCCCCTCGAAAGAGGGGGTCTTTTTTTGCGGGTACGAGACAGGCAAGCTGATTGCAGAAAGCGCATCGTTTCGGCGTGATCGCAGGAATGCAACGGACAGAATTGTCTCGTACGGATCACAGAACAAACACGGGGGTCGAATCGATATTCAGCGGATCTCTTACGTCGTCTTGTTCGGTTCGACCTCAGACTTCCGCCTAAAAAACTCGTCGAAACGTTCTCGGCGCACTACGTCGCTTTCCGGAAAACCGGGTCCTGGCCCTGCATAGAGTTTCTGCGGATCAATCGGCTTCTTGGTCGCCGCGTCGACGAGCAACGGAACGACCTGTGCTCCTGAGTCCCGATCGTATAACCGGATCGGGTCCTTTCCCGAGTCGAAGTACCACTTCTCGCCGAAGCTCATGAAACCCAGCAATACGCGCGCCGCGTCGTAGCCCTTTTCCGTAAGGTGGTACTCGTAGCGCTGCGGCTTCTCCTGGTACAGCCTGCGCTCCAACAACCCCTCTCCGACGAGCTGCTTCAGGCGGCGAGTCAGGATATTCCGGCCGATACCCAGGTGCTTCTGGTACTCATCGAAACGATGCACTCCGTACAGGCACTCCCGAATAATCAACGGATTCCACCAATCGCCCAACACGTCCAGCGAACGAGCGATTGAGCACGGGCTTGAGCTGAAAGAGGTCTTTTCCATGACACGACTATAGTCAGTTGCATAATGAAACTCAATACCCTATAGTGCGTTCCACAATGAAACTGACTAGCCAATCCCAGACAGGAGAAGACAAATGAGACCTGCTCGCCGCGTCCTTGCCGCGCTTCTGCTTCCCATTCTCGCCGGCCCATCCTGCGTTTCGATCAGCGACGCCGTGAAGGAAGCGGAAGCCGCGCCCGGAACGATTAACTGGCCCGAAGACTATGACCCGGATTCCGCCAGCTTCTTTGTGCACAACAAGATCGATATTAATGCCCCACCCCAAGTGGTCTGGGACATTCTCATCCAGGCCGAGACCTGGCCGGATTGGTACGAGGGTGCGTCCAATGTCGAAGTAGTCGGCGATTCCGCGATGCTCGAGGAGGGATCTGTTTTCACCTGGAAGACGATGGGTCTCAACTTCGAATCGACCGTCACGGAGTTCCAGCCGCCAACGAGGCTGAGTTGGGAATCTCGAAGGCGCGTTATCCGTGGTTATCACGCTTGGCTCGTCGTACCCACCGAATTCGGCAGCACCGTGATCACCGATGAGTCACAGCACGGCTTTCTCACCTACATGCAGCGACTATTCCAGCCGAACAAGCTCCGTCGGCTGCACGATATCTGGCTTGCGGAAATCAAGGCGAAGGCGGAAGCGGCCGCAGAGTCGAGCTGATGTGCACTCGTCAGTGGAGACCACGGGAGGAATTCCGATGTACACGATAATGGATGCGCATCCCGCGACGGTGATCGTCGTGATGTCGGCAATGCTGGTCACGCCCTTCTACGTCTTCTGCACCTACGTTTTTAGCGGCGCGTCGCCACGTAAAGGTGCAATCATCGGCGCGGGCTTCCTGGTATGGGGTGCCGTAATGTCGTGGGTCTGCCTGGCCGATATCGCGCGCAACGCGGGACCACTCGGCTCGCTCGTGGTGCCGGCGTGCTGGGCCGCACCGAGTCTTGTGCTCGTCGTGTGGCGAGACTGGTTCCTGGAACAACCACTTTCGCAACGCTGGTTGATCGGGCTGCAGCTGTGGCGCGCGATCGGCGCAGTGTTTCTGATCGAGATGCTGGGCAAGAACATCCCGGGCATATTTGCGTATCCCGCTGGAATTGGTGACGTGGCGGTTGCCATCGCCGCTGCGGCCGTGCTCTGGATCTATCGCCAGCGCGATTCGATTCCTCGCAACGCAATTCTTCTAATCATTGTGCTAGGAGTCGCGGACTTCAGCAGCGCGTTCTTTTTCGGCTTCACGTCGTCAGAGGGCCCGCAGCAGCTGTTCTTTCCGGAGATCGAGAATAACTCGCTGCTCTTCCCGACCGGGTTGATCCCTTTGTTCCTGGTTCCCTACGCTATTTTCTTTCATTGTCTTTCTTTGCTCTCGCTTAAGCGTACGATGTAAGGGTCAAACCGAGTCTCGGCGGGTTTTGTAGACCGCGTTACTCGGCTCGATCCCATTCTTGGTATCTGCACAAGACACGTCCACAGCCCCTGAAAGGCCCATAACATGACTGACATAGCTGGCAAGTTCATTGAAAACTGGCACTCGGCCGTTGAAGAGCGGAGCTTCGAAAAGGTAAACGCTCTGCTGGCTGAGGATGTGAACCTGGTTTCGCCGGTTGCCTTCAAGCTCATCACGGATCGGGCCTATATCCTGAAGGTGCTGGAGAACGTCGTAGGCACCCTGGAGAACTTTAGATATACCCGTTCTACCGCATTGAGCGATGGCGGCGTTCTGATGATATTCGAAGGTGAAATTGACGGTAAGACGCTGGAAGGTATCGATCTGTTTGACCTCGACCCGGAGGGCAAGGTCAAGACGCTGAAAGTGATGATCAGGCCATTCTTCGCCTACACCAAGTTTGCGTTCGCTATGGCGGAGCGCATGGGCATCAAGAGCCTGAGAATGTCACTAGTGAAGTTCTTGCTAGGATAATTATCTGAATCTGCCGAAGCTGGCTTTTTTTGACGCGCCCGGAGGGATTACTCAGAACAGCCAGGGCTGTTCAGGCCCTTCAGGTTTCGCGGCAGCGCCGCTCCGGATCAAAACGCTAGCGCGCATTTTCGAACATTCGACCGCCGGGTTCGCAGGGACTGATCCGACAGTCTTAATTGAATGGTCGGCTCGGTTAGATGATCGGCCCTCAGCTGTTAGGCCACGACGCATCGACGAAACTCCTCAATCCCCGCCAGTAGGTCACGTTCTGGGTGTCACTAGGACCCTTAACAGGCGTGCACTGAAGATAGACTTTATCGGGCGTTAGCAGGTCGCAATCTCAAGGGAGTCACGCTCAAGAACGTTTAACATCAGCCGATAACTTCGTTGCTTGCTCTTGCTCGGAACGTATGGTCGTGTTCGATCCCATTCATTTTGTCAAACAGCGCTTTTCGCATCGCCAGGATGCTGAACACATCCAGGTATTGATTCGACTCGGCATCGTCTCTACCGCGATGGTTTACTTTCATTCTGCGTTCTTTGCCAACAATGCCGATAACGCGGCGTACGCACTGCTCGCTCGCTGGGCCGTTTCGATTGCCTTCGCCATAACGGCAGCGCTGTTTATCGCGGTACTTGTTTCACCGGGCGTGTCCGTGACCCGCCGAGTTGTCGGGATCGTTCATGACGTCGTCGCAATTTCGACAGCAATGTTTCTCGGCGAAGCAGGCGCGGCTGCGGTCGCCGCCATCTACCTTTGGGTTACGCTCGGCAACGGATTCCGCTATGGCATCGCCTATCTGTACGGCTGTGCGATTCTGTCAATTGTGGGATTCGGTACCGTATTCATTCTGAGCGACTATTGGTATGAACAGCGAATGCTCAGCATCAACATTCTGATCCTGTTGGCGCTGATTCCGCCGTACGTCGCCGGCCTGCTGAAATCGCTGCGCGAAGCGCAAGCACAGCTAGAGAAGCGGGCAAGCTTTGATGGCTTGACCGGACTGATGAACCGTGTGGAACTCGAGCAAAACATAGCAGCGTTGCTGTCCGGCAAACGGGACGGTCATTTTCTTCTGTTCTGCGATCTGGACCACTTCAAGACTGTCAACGATGAAGCCGGCCACGCCGCAGGCGACAAGCTACTGACTGACATCGGCCAGATCATTCAGGAATGCGTTCGCAGTGACGACCTGACTGCACGTCTGGGTGGCGACGAATTTGCCGTGTTTCTGAAAAACTGTCCGCAGGAACGCGCACGAGAAATTGCAGAATCGATCCGCAATGCCGTCTCCGGCTATCGGCTCGCCTGGAGTACGGCGTATTTCACCGTCGGTGTCAGTGTCGGCGCCGCACCGAGTGCGGCGGTTAAGGACATGCAATCGCTGTTCAGACTGGCGGACGCCGCCTGCTACGCTGCCAAGAACGCCGGGCGAAACCAGGTGCACGTCATCGATGCTACGGCTCGCATCGAGGACACCCAGGCTATCCGCAATATCGCCGCGAACGGTGGCGGCCGTTCGGAGTCGGGCATCGGTACTGGCAACCTCGTTCGGCGAGCGTGAGGCGGCTGGGCTCCTGTTGGATAACGTAGACGGACTCGCATTCTTGATGTCCGCCAAGGGTCATAAGCGCCGGTCTTCCTCAAACAGTCTCTACGTCTCGTTCCCGCCATTAGGAGACGCCTGGTAACATTCAAGAACGACCTCTAAGTATATGGCTGCTAACAGAGTAAGACTTCCGTCTATTCGACAGCCAAATGTCCGCCGGCGGTGTTCGATCCAGCCTGGCCGATGCTCGCAGCCCTTCCGGAGCGGGCTTCGCGTAGTTCCGGTTTTGCACAGATGATTCTTCGTGTAGATCGGGGTCCTGACGGAGTGCAGTTACGATCCGATAACCATCGCCGCCGAGAAGACAGCCTAGCCTTGACGTTCCTGTGATCGTTTTCGGATACGGCTGAGCGCTACCGGCGTGATACCGAGATAACGAGCGACGTCCTTCTGTTTGACCCGCTCAATCAGTTCTGGAGAGCGCTCCAGAAGCTGTCTGTATCGATCTTCCGCCGAAAGGCTAAGGAACTCCATCTCTCGACGCTCCTTCTTCATCGCAAGTCCCAGCAAGACGTCCAGCATTTTCGAGCCAATTGCCGCATTCTCGCGGCTGGCCTGGTAGATCACGTCGAAATCTACTGGCACGAGGACTGAGGATTCCTCGCATACGAGGTTAAAGGAGCACGCTTCCCGCTTGTAAGCTGCACTGAGGCTTCCGATGAAATCGCCGGGCAGGATAAAGGACTTGATGGTCTCTTTGCCCTCGTTCGAAAGGTAGTAGGCCTTTAGCAACCCCTCTCGTACGAGATAGAGCTTGCGGTCTGAATCACCTTGCCGGAACACATGCTCGCCAGGCTCCATACGGATGGGTGCTCCCAGAGCGTCCGGTACTTCAGTGAAAAGCATGGTCGTTAACCCAGGTTAATGCTGCGCGCGGAGATGTCCTCTAGGGTACGCGTCATCATATTCGATCCGGCATACCGTGGTGGAACTAAAGGGCAAAAATATCGTGATTACCGGTGGTACGACCGGAATCGGATACGAAGTTGTAAAGCGGCTCGACAGGGAGAATACCCTTTTCGTGATCGCAGGAAACCGGCACAGGCTGGACGCCCTCCAGAGGGAGTTCCCGCGAGTACTGATCTGCGAGGCCGATCTGGCAGAGGCGGCTGCGATTGAAACGGCTGTGGGCATGATTCAGTCAAACTTCGAACGTGTCGACTTGCTAATCAACAATGCGGCCGTCCAGCACACACCCAGATTCACGGATCCGGATTTCGACCACGCGTCCATCGAGCGGGAGATAACCGTTAATTTCACGTCCGTATGCCGCCTGACAGCCTGCCTGCTTCCGTACCTTATCGCCGAAGACCGAGCGTCGGCCATCGTCAACGTCAATTCCGGCCTCGCCCTCGCGCCCAAGACGGATTCAGCCGTCTATTGTGCCACCAAGGCAGCCCTGGATGTTTTCACCCGGTCACTGCGCTATCAACTCGCTGCGACGAACGTCGCTGTGTATCAGGCCTTTATGCCCTTAGTGGATACTCCAATGACCGAAGGCCGGGGCAGCGGCAAGATGAGTGCAGCGACCGCGGCGAATCACTTGCTCAACGGAGTCGCGCGAGGCATCGAGGATCACTACATAGGCAAAGCGAAGATGCTGCGTCTCCTGATAACTCTCACGCCCTGGCTGGCTCGCCGGATCATGCGTGGAAGCTGACCGATATCCGACTTTCGACTGCCAGCATGAGCACAAACCGAGATTCTGGACAGAGCCGGCACCGGCGCCTGACCTCCGCTGCGACGCGTAGACTTCTGGCAGTAGCGAAACACCCGTATGCGTTCCTGCCGTTTACGCTGGTTGCAGCCACTGACAGCGTAATGCCATTGCTTCCTGCCGAGTTGATGGCCGCCTCGCTTATGGTTATCCAGCCGCACCGCGCTCGACTAATCGGTGCCGCATTCGCCTTCGCAGCGGCGACGAGTGCGCTGATCCTCGTGCTGGTTATTCAGGAGGCCAAGTCCTATGTGCTGGAAGCCAGCCCGGTTTTGGCTGATGCCGTCGCGAACAGTAGCGCTGTCATTCTGGAATACGGCGCCCCGGCACTCGCGGTGCTGTCTATCTTCCCGGACACCCCCCGGCCGTCTATCGCAGCGGCAACCGCTGCCGGCCTGTCCCCTTCAACCATCGCTACATCGGTATTCTTGGGGAAGATGGCGCTATACATGGGGCTCAGCCTCTTGCTGCAACGCGCGCCTCAGCTTGTAAGGCGGCTTCCCGACTCCTCATCGCCCCTCGGTGCAAGAGTGAAGCAGAAGCTTCAGCGGCTTTCGGCGTTCCAGCGACTCATGGGCAGGTTTAAGAACTAGGACTCTCAGGAGAAAGGCCTCCGGAAACGCGCAAAGGACTTCGAACTGCTGCTTTATGAGCTGCTGAGGCTCGCAGGCCGAAGAACGGGGACCCATAGTCTCTTTGACGCGCCCAAGGTTCGTGAACTGAGAAGCAATGATCGAAAGTTCAGTCCACGTCCCGGACGCACTCGAACCCATCCATTGGTAGCCGATAGATATTCGTTGCGCCGGACCGGTCTGAGTTGAAATAGATGAATGCACCGTCTCGGGTCCAGAACGCATAGCTATCCTTCCAGTCTCCCTTGGTCAGTCGGGATACACTTTTACCACCGGGACCCAGGATGTAGAGGTTGAGCTTTCCAGGCTGCCCGTCGATATCTGAGCTATGAACGATGTGGCGTCCGTCTGGCGCCCAGGCCGGATAGCTCTCCTCATATGGGCCGTCGGTCAGCTGAGTCTCTCTGCCAGTGTCTACGTCAAGCACAATCAGATCGAAAATGTACCCTCCCTCTTCTCGTGTGCCTTGCTGACGATGGAAGACTATGCGCTCACCGTCCGGTGAGTATTGTGCGTGAGCGTCGTAGCCGGAGTACTCGGTGAGGCGGCGCAGGGTCTGCGTAGATTTTTCGAAAACGTGAATATCGGACTGCCCATCCACACGGTACGAGTTAAACAGAATGAGTCGTCCGTCAGGTGAATAACTAGGCAGCCAGTCCCAGTCGTCGTGGGATGCCACCGGCTGCAGTTCACCGGTTGCTCTCTCGTATTCGTAGATGTCGGTCTTTCCGTTCTCACTCGCCTGAGCCACGACGATAAACCTGCCGTCGGGTGAGTAGGTGCCGGAATTGGTGAAAATATCGGAGAGATCTGTCTTCTCTCCGGTTCCGAGGTCCATCTCATAACCCTGCGAATCAAGATTGGGCGCACCTTTCTGCCTGGCGGCCATGAGAAGTGACCTCCCATCCGTGGACACTCCCTGAACCTGATATTGATCGCTATCGCCTTCCGTGATCCGCTCGATGACGCAGCCGCTGGGATCCACCAGCCTCGTAAATGGACTCGCCGATTCCGGTGCATCCGTCGGCTGCACGAGTTCGTGCACCGGAAGCGAAGAACAGGCGGTGAGAACCAGGAGGAATGCTATGGCAGCCTTCATGAACATTGGATCAGATTTGTAGTCCAACGACCGTGTCTACATTAGTTTTCATCTGTTATCGCTGGCATGGCGTACTTTTTTTTGGAGAGTTCGTGGCGGTCAATAGTTGGTCGGAGCCAGCCATCGCTGGCCGCCGGCAAATCCCATTCAGGCGAAGATGACATGATCGACTACTCGTAGTATTGAACGAACTGAACCAGTCCTTGCACGTATGCAACGTTTTACTGGAGACGCTCCATGAACGACGCGAAATCGACGCTAGAAGAATACAAATACGATCGCCTGGTTGTTCATAAACGTCGTACGAGCTCTGCAGTCTTCGTGGAAGAACGCTACGAACGCGCATTCGACTACTCTATACACGAACATGTGCAGGCCTATTTCATGCTGACCGAAAACTGTGTCTATCGGGAACAGCTGGGAAGCAAGACGTTTCACCATTCGGCGAATACGATTATCTGGCGACCTCAAGAAATCTCTCACGCCGACGGCATGGCGCGCACCAACGGACGGACGTTCTCCGTGTATGTCAAAGACGAACTCATGAAGCAGTTCGCCGACTACGCGAAAACTCCCGCTGAGTTCTCAGAGAACAACACCTATCTTGTTTTGCTGGCCCGACGACTGCGCAACGAATTCAGAAACTGGTCGCAAGGCTCCGAATTGATTGCGGAGGGGCTGGTCCTCGAGATGCTGGGGCACGCGGCCAGGGCGGATACACGCACACGAAAACTCGCGCCGCTTTGGTTAGACAGGATTGTCGAAAAACTGGAGTGTGAGTTTCTGCAAGACCATAGCAATGAGAGACTTGCACGCGAAGCCGGCGTACATCCTGTACATCTCAGCCGAACATTCCGGAAGCACTACGGCAAGTCGATAGGCAGCTTCATCAAAGAGAAGCGTGTTCACCACGCAATGTTACTCATTGAGCAGGGCCGCATGACTTTGGCTGAAGTCGCCAGCGCATCTGGCTTCTCGGATCAAAGCCATCTTTCAAGAGGATTCAAGGAAGTCATTGGGATCACACCTGGCGCCTTTCGGCGCGACGTGAGGCCGGCGCGAAGGATGTAGTGACACCCTTGTCCCTGCCTTGTGCGGCGTCGACTATGGTTTGTAAGAGGAAGGATTGATTCGTATCGGCTTGGGCCGATTCTCACCCCTGCGGGGCGCCGGGCAAGCCGGCGTTTAAGGCGCTCGCGCCACGACTTCCGGATGGGCCGGAAACTCGAGCGATTTGCAAAGCAAGCGGTACTCAGTATACGAAGTGTACTGACTCTCGACGACGCTGAGTTTACCCATGACGGTCCTGTCCCACAGATGATCGCCAAGGCCTGGCGTAACCGGTTTTAGCGCTTGTCGATCCTGCAGCAGTTCTGTGGTGATCAGTTCACGTCAGTTCAAGGGAAATTTCTAAGTTCCCTGCGCTCTGACGACCATGTATCTCGTGCGCGCGTTGTCTGCGTCATTGCGGCGAAGGATTAGATGTCCTGCGAACGAGACTAGACGGTGCGGCAAGTGGAATCGGCCGGCCTGTGCCGACTGATTCCGGTCTGTCGCCAGATGCTTAAACCGCAGTTGTCGCCCACCGTCCCCGATAGAACACAGCCAGTGCCATGACGCTCATGATCGACTCGGAGATCACAATCGCCCAGGCGACTCCGCCGGCACCCAGGCCGACGTCATTCGCCAGCCAGTAGGCCAGCGGAATCTGTATCAACCAGAATGCGACCAGGTTGATCCACATCGGCGAGTCGGTGTCGCCCGCGCCGTTTAAAGCCTGAGTCAGCACAAGACCAATCGCAAAGACTGGCAGCCCGATGCCGATCACCTGCAGGCAAAGAGTCGCTACTGCTAAGACGGTTGCATCGTCACCAAAAGGACGTAGCAAAATCTCCGGCGCAACAATAAACACCAATGCCACGAGAAACATGAACGCCACATTGGCTCGCGTCGCAAGCCGAGCAGACTGCCGTGCTCTCTCTACCCGTTTGGCTCCAAGGTTTTGACCCACCAGCGTAGCCGCTGCATTTCCGAGACCCCAGGCAGGAAGGAACACCACCTCCATGAGTCGCAGTGCGATGGTAAAGCCGGCAACCGCTGCAGTGCCGTAGCTGGCAACGACCCGGATCACGATGACCCAGCTCGAGGTTACGATCAGAAACTGCATTACACCGCCGAGCGATACCCGCGCCAGTGTGACCATAACCGCAAGATGCAAGCGCAGATGGCGAGCTGCGAGATGAATGCGACTGCGACCACTGACCAGGTGCCAGACCTGATACGCGATACCACAGCTG
>JASJCQ010000027.1 GCA_030065915.1 Woeseiaceae bacterium | reverse complement strand
GTGATAGAACTTCGCGCGTATGACGCTATGCGGGCAGACGAAGGAACAGTTACCGCACTGGATGCAGAGATCTGCATCCCACAGTGGCACGTATCCGAGCGCGACCGCCCAATTCGAGAAGGGCAACGTATCCGATCGCGTGCCACTGTGGGATGCAGATCTCTGCATCCAGTGCGGTAACTGTTCCTTCGTCTGCCCGCATAGCGTCATACGCGCGAAGTTCTATCACGAGAGTTCGCTCGAGAGCGCGCCGGAAGGCTTTGCAACGGCGCCAATCAGCGCGCGCGGATTCCCGGAGACGCGATACTCACTGCAGGTTTACGCTGAGGACTGCACGGGCTGCACGCTATGCGTGGATGCCTGTCCGGTTCGGAGTCCTGACGATCCCGAGGTGCGTGCGATCAATATGACGGACAAAGCGCCGATCCTCGAGAAGACTCGAAAGGACATCGAGTTCTTCGAGACGCTGGACTTCAACGACCGAGCGGCCGTCGAATTCTCGTCGGTGCGCGGCGCGCAGTTCCTGCAGCCGTTGTTCGAGTTTGCCGGCGCCTGTGCGGGCTGTGGCGAGACGCCCTACGTCCGACTGCTGTCGCAGCTGTTCGGGCCTCGCCTGCTGGTCGCGAATGCGACGGGCTGCTCGTCGATCTATGGCGGCAACCTGCCGACGACACCGTGGGCCAAGAACGCAGAGGGCAGCGGTCCCGCCTG
Organism: Woeseiaceae bacterium; assembly: GCA_030065915.1. Classification (GTDB taxonomy): domain Bacteria; phylum Pseudomonadota; class Gammaproteobacteria; order Steroidobacterales; family Woeseiaceae; genus UBA1847. The sequence continues at coordinate 43,536 of JASJCQ010000027.1, read as the reverse complement.
GTCGAATTCCTTATTCGAAGACAATGCCGAGTTTGGGCTGGGCATGCGCATCGCGGCCGATCACCACATGGCGATCGCCAAGCAGATGGTGGAAGAGTTCGCGCCCGAGATCGGCGAGGAACTCGCCGACGGTTTGATCAATGCCGGGCAGACCGTGGGCAGCGAGATCCGCGCTCAGAGGCAACGCGTCAAACAGCTGAAGGACCGTCTCGAGGCCGTCACGCGTGAACGCGAAAGCCCGAAAGCCGAAGCGCTTCTGTCGATTGTCGATCATCTGATACGTCGCAGCATCTGGCTGGTCGGAGGTGACGGCTGGGCCTATGACATCGGCTCCGGCGGTCTCGATCATGTCCTTGCCAGCGGACGCAATGTGAATGTCCTCGTCATGGACACCGAGGTGTACTCAAACACCGGTGGCCAGATGTCCAAGGCCACGCCGCTCGGCGCTTCTGCGAAGTTCGCATCCGCCGGTAAGCGCATCGGCAAGAAGGACCTTGCGCTGCAGGCGATCTCGAGTGGCAACGTCTATGTCGCACAGGTCGCGATGGGCGCGAACCCTCAGCAGACGCTGCTCGCGATGCGTGAAGCCGAGGAATACAACGGACCGTCACTGATCCTGGCCTACAGCCACTGCATCGCACACGGCTATGACTTAAAAGACGGGCTCAAGCAGCAGGCGTTGGCGACCGCGAGCGGCTACTGGCCACTGATTCGCTACAACCCGGCGCTCCGTGCGGCAGGCAAGAAACCGTTCGTCCTCGACTCACCGCGGCCGACGATTCCGCTACGCGAATACGCGTACAACGAGAACCGCTACAAGGTGCTGACGAAGACGAACCCGGAGGAGGCCGAGCGAATGATGCAGCTCGCGCAGGAGACCGTGGACCGCCGCTGGCAGACCTACGAGCACTTGTCCCAGCAGGAGCCGACGAAGTTCGAACACGCGTGGTAGATTCAGGCGGTCTTTTAAGGAGCGCTCGAATGAAGCTATCGCTGAGAGAACAGAAACTGCTGGCTGACGCCCGGTCGGATCTGAAGAGCTGGAAGTACACGCGCTGGGTCTGGCTCATCGCTGCCTTCGCCGCTTTCGGCGTCGCTATCGATCTGCTGTTCTCCGACTCGGTATTTGGAATGGAGCCGGTCCTGGTGCTTCAGGTCATTCTTAGCGGGCTTGGGCTGCAGGGCATCATCTGGACGGTGTTGAACTGGGACAACGAGAGAACGCGCTTGCTGGTTCGGCTCGTCGACAATCCGGACGAACAGGGTAGATTATAGGTTGGCCCGACCGAATTGACGGCCGGTCTACGGAGTGGCCGCCCGATAGGCGTCGAGTTCCGAGCGGCAGCGAGCCTGAAACGCCTCCAGCCCTGCTTCGTCGAGTCGCAGTGCTCGGCGTGCCTGAGCGTCCTGCTCTCCGTATGTGGCGAAGTCGGCGAGGTACTGGTACAGAAGCTCCGGGTTCAGTCTCTCCAGCAACTCCCTGGCTTGTTCGAGTGGAATATCACGCACGGCAATCCTCGATTCCTCGAGAATCTCCTCCTCGAGTGCTTCGACCTGCGCAATGTCCCCTGCGGCCTTGAGCGCGAAGATTTCTATCGAGCGCGCCGTGTTGGCGACGATGGCCGACGTTGGCCGGGACCGTACGTTCGCCGCGTACTGCTTACAGAGCTGGACGCGATACGCATCCGTGATGCCAGGATCAAGGCAAGCGTAGGAGTGGTATTCATAGGCGGGCAGGACGCTGGCTGACAGGCTCAGTGCGAGCCTCGCCGCCTCGTATCGGTTGACCTCACCGCTGGCTTCGGCGCCATTGACAATGACACCGAGATCCCGCGCGAAGTAATCCTCGGTGCGTGTTGCATTCGCGGCGCGTTGCAGCGCAGCCATCCCGGCCGCGTCATCGCTCTGTGCAAATCGCAGTCCCGCCAGGCGCATCCACACCTCAGAGTTGTCGCCGTCGAGCTGCTTCTGCAAGTCGATCCACTGCGCTCTGGGACAGGCGAAAGCGCTGCCGTTTCTGGACAGGCAGCGATTAACCGCCTTCCAGACGAGGTAGGGCGATCGGGAACCCGCGTCAATCTCTTCCATGAATCGAGACAGCGCCTCGCCGTTCTGCTCGGCTAGCAGGGCATAGAAGACCAGTTTATCCGGATTCCTGGAACTGGAAAAACGCGATTCAGCGAAAGCGGCCACGCGCTCGAATCGTGCTTCCGCTGATTCTGCCGCTGTGTTATCCACCGGCATCAGCCATTGCGTCGGAATCTCGCATTCGTCCGGTGATCGGGAGGGCGCCTGTGTCGTCGACTGTGGCCTGATCGTTGATTCAGACGGTTCATCCATTATCGGCTCGACAACCGGCTCGGTTCGCGGCGACGGTTCCATGTCTGGCCGCACGGACCAGCCCAGGAATATCAGCAGGACGCAGAACAAGCAGAGCGCCGTCAGGATCCAGCGTCTTTTGATCAGTTGAAGCACCGCATTCTCCAATCGAGCTGGCAACGAAGTGCGCTGCCTGTCTTAACTTGCGCATTCGCTGCAACGAATCGAACTCCGTCTGCCACCGCCTTCTTGGGGGACGTTAGCAAAAAGGCGACCAACAGGCCGCTACGGATCATGTTATTCGTCGAGGGCGCGAGAATAGATGCAGCTAGCTGCCGATGAAGTTACGCAACTCTCGCGGTAACCATATGGCCCGATGCTGCAGGGAGCGGGCCCTTGACCGACTGACTGACGTTCTTGCCGAAAGCGTCTACGGCATCCCAGTCCGTGAACTCGAAGGTCTGGTTCACATCGGTCGGACCTTTCGTAATCCACATGATTAGTCGAATCATGTTCTTGTCGAAAGTGCCGTATTTCGGATAGTCGATCTTGCCGCCGAAGATGCCAACCAGCGGCGGATGCCACGATATCGTGCCGAGGAATTTCCGGACGTACGGGTTGGTATTCGGCGCCCGTTTCTCCGGTTTCCTCGCGACGGCGTTGACCGAGAAGAAGGCGCTGGGCGTCGATTCGAGATACTCGCGGTGCTGCTCGATGAAGTCTGTGACCTCCTGGCGATGCTTGCCGTAGCGGATGCTGGCGCCGATGACCATGGCATCGAAGCGCGGAGGATCGATCGTTGACGAGGGCGTCAGGTCCTCGATCGTCGCCGAGAGGCCGGCCGCGCTGAAGTTCCGGGCCAGCCGTTCACAAATCTGACGGGTGTGACCGTCGATGGTCGAGCAGAGGATAAGGACTCTCTTCGTCATCAGGACATTTCTCCCTCGCTGGCTTTGCCTGGACATCCAAAGATCTCCAGGACGGACCCATTTTAGGTCGACAACGGCCGCGAAGGCTGTCGTGATTTTCCCCTACGTTGGCATATGTCCTCGTGCCCGGGTGATGGTTCAGGAGACGTCCAGCTCGTCTTGCGAAACCAGCACGCCATCCTCATCGCAGTAGATCCAGTGCCCGGGCTCGAAGTCGACGCCGCCAAAGCTCACCGTCTCATCAACTGCGCCTTCGCCCAGCTTGGCGCTCTTCGCTGGGTTGACGCCGAGCGCCTTCACGCCAAAGTCGATTTCGCCGACCGCGGCGGAGTCGCGGATGGCGCCCAGGATAACGACACCGGCCCAGCCGTTTTTTGCGCCCTTTGCGGCAATGATGTCACCCATTAATGCTGATTCGGTGGAACCACCGCCGTCGACGACTACAACGGCTCCATGGCCGGGTTCGTCGAGCAGGGCGCGGAAGAGCTGGTTGTCGCGGTAGCAGCGTACGGTTCGGATGGGGCCGAAGAAGCTGGTTTTGCCGCCGAAGTCTTGGAATTGGGTTGAGCAGGTTTTTGCCAGAGATTTGTGGTCGTCGTAGAGGTCTGCGGTGGGTTTCATGCGTCGCTTCCGGATATGGCTGCTGTGTGAGGTTATGCGCCTGCGGTGTCAAAGGAAAGACGCAGATGATTTGGATCAGTTGTGCGTCAGTTTCGATCGGGTAGGTCTTGTCGTTGGGGAATCGAATTGATTCGCGCCGGTGGCGCTCACCCCGTGTTCTAAGAAGTGCGCAGTAACGGATGCTGACTTTGAAGCTACTGGGTAGGGCGCCTTCGCTGCGCTGCGCGGTTCGATGTTGAGTGAGTAGTGCCGTAGCCTCGATAATTTCAGTCTAGCCGGATGGGAATCGAATTGATTCGCGCCTAGAGGCGCTCACCCCTGCGGGGCGCCTTCGCTGCGCTGCGGCGTCCAAATCGGCTGACGCCGATTTGTCGCTACGCTCGTTCGATTCTCGCCACCCCAACAAAAAAGGGCCGCCTAAAGGCGACCCTTGTTTGTTGGTGGAGGTGGCGAGAATCGAACTCGCGTCCGCCAGTCCGCCGCTCCGAGGTCTACATGCTTATACCGTCTTTGATCTTACTGCCGGCAACCCGACGGGCAGGGTAAGCCGACAGCCAGTCCGATTAGGATTTTACGTTTAAGACCTCAGACTCGCCTCAAACGCGATCCTGTGTAAGCGACCCCCAGGTTCCACCAGCACAGGCACCAATGGTTGGAGGGCATTAAAAACTGGTTTTTAAGCAGCTAATGCGTAGTTGTCGTCGTTGGCAACTATAAGTTTTACAGCTGGTTTAACGAGGTAATCTGTTCCTCGGCATGCACTCAGAGGTTTGTGACCCACGTCGAAGCCATGTCACCCCCGTGTTCGTATCAGTGTAAGGGCAGATGCGCGTAAATCAATGCGATTTCGTCCCAAACTGTCGCGGATCAGTAGTGATAAGTTACTTTTAATAATCTCTATAAACGTTTGATATTAAGTATTTTTCAATATCCTGGCTTTCTGCCGCTGCCAGTCCTGGTCTTTCTTTGCCGCTCGCTTGTCGTGCTGCTTCTTGCCCTTCGCCAGCCCGATGTTGAGCTTGGCTCGGCCTTTGCTCCAGTGCAGGTCGAGGGCGACCAACGTGTAGCCCTTGCGCTCGACGGCGCCTACGAGTCGGTCCAGCTCCCGGCGGTGCAGCAGCAGTTTCCGGGTGCGGGTCGGGTCCGGTTTGATGTGCGTCGATGAGCTGATCAACGGTGTGATGTGGGCACCGATCAGCCAGGCCTCACCGTTCTTGACGTGCACATACGTCTCGGTGATCTGGCCCTTGCCCGCTCGCAGTGATTTGACCTCCCAGCCTTCCAGGCACAGGCCGGCCTCGAGGGTTTCCTCGATGAAGTAGTCATGCCGGGCCTTGCGATTGACCGCGATGACGTTGTCGGCTGGCTTCTTGGCCATAGTCAGGATGGTGTCCCGGAACAATACAGCGGCCGGCGATTATACGGCTTTGCTCTAACGAATGAAGGGCGGCGCAGCCGTGCAAGCTGTTGTTTGGTTGGTTCATTTGTACGAGAATCGCGAATTCGACCGCACATACCGAGAATAACAATGCTCAGTAACCAAGCTGACGGCTCCAAAAAACGTAAATCCCTGCACGGTCATTGGTCTTCACGAATGGCCTTTGTCCTGGCGGTCACCGGTTCCGCGGTAGGCCTCGGTAACGTCTGGAAGTTCCCGTACGTCGCAGGCGAAAACGGCGGCGGTGCCTTTGTGCTGGTTTACCTGGCCTGCGTAATTCTGGTTGGCATGCCGGTCATGATGTCGGAGATCCTGATCGGCCGACGCGGTCGCCGCAACCCGGTAGCGACCATGAAACTGCTCGGCGAGGAAGAGGGCAGCAGTCGGCATTGGCAGTGGATCGGCCTCGCGGGTGTCATCGCAGGCATCTTGATTCTGTCGTTCTACAGCGTCGTTGCCGGCTGGACGTTGGCCTATGTTCTTAAGAGCCTGACCGGCGCATTCGCGGGCGCGACCGGTGAATCCGTCGCCGCGCAATTCAACCTGTTTGTCGGCGACTGGCGCTGGGTGACGCTGTGTCACACCGTATTCATGATTGTCACCATTTTTGTCGTGGCGCGCGGTGTCGAGCGCGGCCTCGAGCAGGCGGTGCGATTCATGGTGCCGGCTCTATTGGGTCTTATGGTCATTCTGCTGGGCTACTCCATCGCTTCCGGAAGTTTTGGAGCAGGTCTCGAGTTCATGTTCACACCCGATTTCAGCAAGCTGAGCTGGGACAGCGCGCTCGACGCGATGGGCCAGGCTTTCTTTACCTTGTCTATCGGTATGGGTGCGATCATGGCCTATGGCGCTTACCTGCCTGAGGAAACGTCGATCTCCGGAGCGTCGGCGGCTGTCGTGGTTGCCGATACCAGCATCGCCATACTCGCCGGTCTGATCATCTTCCCGCTGGTGTTTGCCAACGCGTTGGATCCGGCAGGCGGCCCGGGCCTCGTCTTCCAGACCCTGCCGCTGGCGCTCAGTCAGATGCCGGCCGGTGCGTTTTTCTCGACCCTGTTCTTCGTCTTGCTGGCTTTCGCTGCCTGGACCTCGGCAATCGGCCTGATGGAGCCTGCTGTGGCGTGGATCGTCGAGCACTTCAACCGGACCCGGGCACAGGCGGCTGTCATGGTCGGCGGTCTGATCTGGTTCCTCGGTCTGGGTTCCGTGCTGTCATTCAACGTGTTGTCCGAGTTCACGTTCCTGCAGGGAACGATTTACAACAACATTGATTACCTGACCAGCAATGTCATGTTGCCGTTGGGCGGTCTCTTCATCGCGGTTTTCGCCGGATGGGTCATGTGCCGCAATTCAACCGCGGACGAGCTTGGCGGGGCGGGCACGGTCTATCGTTTCTGGCGATTCCTGACCCGTTTCGTCGCTCCGATCGGCATCCTGTTCGTGTTCCTCAAAGCCGTAGGCCTGCTGCCGGACCTGTCCTGATCACGGTGATTGTCTGTGCATAGGGTCAACCGAAGCGCGTTGGTCCCATTCTCAGCCGACCAGATGTACCGGCTGGTCGAAGATGTCGAAAGCTACCCGAAGTTTCTGCCGTGGTGTGCCGATGCGACCCTGCATTCCAGGGAAGGCGATGTCGTTATCGGATCCGTCCTGATGAGCAAAGGGGCGCTCCAGAAACGCTTCAAGACGCGCAATGTAATGACGCACGGCGAGCGGATCACGCTGGAACTGATCGATGGACCCTTCAGTTCGCTGGAGGGTGAGTGGCTGTTCGACGCTATCGAAGACGCCGGCAGTAAGGTCTCGCTCAATATCGAGTTCGACTTCGACAGCCCAATTACCGACCGACTGCTGGGCCGTTTCTTCGAAGATATCTGCAACTCCATGGTCCGCGCTTTCACCGAGCGGGCCATCGTCATCTATGGGCCCTGAGCCTGGCGCATGACAAGCAGGATCAAAATCGAGGTCGTGGCCGGCCTGAGTGACCGGCAGTTGCTGCTGGATGTCGAGATAGACGACGGAGCCACTGTCGCCGATGCGGTCGACGCGTCGAAGATCCTGAAACGCTTCCCGGAGATCTCAGATGGCGAGATCCAGTTCGGCATATGGGGCAAGGTCGTGCCGTCTGAGCATCGACTGAAAGCCGGCGATCGCGTCGAGGTATATCGGCCGCTGAAGATGGATCCCAGGGAGGCGAGGCGACAACTCGCGCTGGTCGGAAAGACGATGCGCGGCTAGAGCGGGTGTTCGTGAGAAGGTATCCGATGACCGCCAGCGGCCATCAGACCGGTTGATCGCTAAAGATCCGGATCCAGCTCCTGATCCTTGCGAATCTCGCTGACGAGGCCATTGTCGTCGAACAATACCGAGACCCAGCGTTTGGCGGCCGTGTCGCGGCGCCCGACCTTCAGGTAATACACGTAGTCCCAGCGATCCGCATGAAACGGGTCGGACAGCATAGGCGTGCCCAGAAGGAATCGAACCTGGTTCTGTGTCATGCCGACAGCGAGCTGGTCCAGGTCTTCCTGCTCGACAATATTGCCCTGCGAAATGCTCGCACGAAATACGCAGCCGGACGTGGATAACAACGTGACTGCCGTCAGCAGGATGATGAGTGTCTTGCGCATAGTAACTACTTGGATTGATTCCGCCGCGATGGTTCAGATGGGCCGCTCTGCTAGAGCGCGGGCGGCTTCTCGTTCATAATAGGCGCGCATCATACCTTCTCACCCCCGATCACGATAGCCGTCTGGGCTGTCAGGAACACCGTACATGCAGCAGCGACAGGAACTTCGCAAAGCCGGACTCAAGATCACGCTCCCGAGACTGAAGATCCTCGAGATCCTCGAGAGCGACGACCAGCGGCATATGAGCGCCGAGGACATCTACAAGGTCCTGCTGGACGCCGGGGAAGAGATTGGGCTCGCCACGGTATACCGGGTGCTGACGCAGTTCGAGTCGGCGGGCCTCGTCACTCGCCACAATTTCGAAGGTGGGCACTCGATCTTCGAACTGGATGACGGCGAGCACCACGATCACATGGTCTGCGTCGACTCAGGCGAAGTCATCGAGTTCTTCAGTGAGGAGATTGAACGCATCCAGCACGAGATCGCCGAGAAACACGGCTACGAGCTCCTGGACCACAGCCTCGTCCTGTACGTGCAACGCAAGGACAGCGACTCCGACTGAGCAGACGGCCGCGAACGGCGCCTGGAGGCAAATCAGGCCGAGTTTATTCAGGCCCGCTTGCGCGCGGCTTCGGTGAGCATCTCGGAGGCATGCGCGAGTGTCTTCTTCGTGATGTCGACGCCCCCGAGCATCCTGGCGAGTTCCTCGATGCGTTCCTGCTGCCCGAGCTCCGAGATCCCGGTCCGGGTTGCACTTCCGTCACTGACCTTGCTGACTCTCAGGTGATGGTGGGCGAGGCTCGCGACCTGCGGCAGGTGGGTGACGCACAGGACCTGGCGCTTTTCACCGAGTTCAGCGAGCCGCAGCCCGACCATCTCGGCGACGCCGCCACCGACACCGGAGTCGACTTCGTCGAAAACCATCGTCGGGATCGGGCTGCCATCGCTCGCGATGACCTGTATCGCGAGGCTCATGCGCGCGAGCTCACCGCCGGATGCGACTTTGGATAGCGACATGGGCTTCTGGCCGGGGTTCGCACTGATCAGGAACACAACACTGTCTATGCCATGCGGAGCGGGCGACTCGGCGTCGGCCATCTCGATCTCGAAAACGCCGCCCGGCATGCCGAGACCGGCCATGGCTTCGGTGACTTCATTAGCGAAAGACTTTGCCGCCGCCGCGCGCTTGGACGAGAGGGACTTCGCAAGGTCCTGATATGCCGCGTCGGCCCTGGCGACCGACGCCTCCAGTTCCTGGTCGATCTCGTCCGCGTGAAGGAGTTCTTCGTGTTCACTGGCAAGCTCCGCTCGACGGTCGATCAGCTGATACGGTTCGACGCGATGCTTGCGAGCGACCGCCTGGATCGCATCGATGCGCTCTTCGACCCATCGCTGGCGGGCCGGATCCGACTCGATCGTATCGCTGGCCCGAGCGATGCTGTCGTAGGCCTCGGCGACCTGGATCTCAGCGCTCTGGACGAGCTCGAGCGGCTCGGCGAGTCCGTCATCGAACTCGACCAGGCTTTCCAGTTCACGGCGTGTTCCGGCCAGCATCGCAGCCGCGCTGGGTTCGGCGTCGCTCAATTGCTGCATTGCGCTGCCGATGCCCTCGGCCAGCTTGCCGCTGTTCATCAGCTTTCTTCGCTCGGTATCGAGCTCGTCGACCTCACCATCGCCCAGGTCGAGGCGTTCGAGTTCCTCGAGTTGGAACGCAACGAGCTCGATGCGCGACGCGCGATCGCTTGCACGAGTCCGAAGCGCCTCCAGCCGATCCGTCAGGGAGCGGAGCTCGGCATACGCCTGCTCGACATCCGAACGCTCGGCCAGCAGTCCGCCGTAGTGATCGAGCAGCTCGCGCTGCACGGAGCGTTTGCCGAGCGACTGGTGGAAGTGCTGGCCGTGGATGTCGAGCAGCAGGTCGCCGAATCCCTTGAGCTGCTGCATGGAAACTGGGTTGCCGTTAACGAAAGCTCGCGAACGGCCTTCCGCCGTAATGACGCGGCGCACGACACACCCGTCGTCTTCGTCCATCGCCTGTTCCTCGAGCCAGGCCGCCGCCGCCGGCTCGTCGGAGACGTCGAACTCGGCGCTGAATTCGGCGCGTTTCGCACCCTGCCTGACGGCCTGTGCGCTGCCGCGTTCGCCGAGTACGAGGCCCAGTGCGTCAACCAGTATCGACTTGCCGGCACCGGTCTCGCCGGTCAGTACGGTCATGCCGGGCCCGAAGTCCACTTCGATCTGGTGGACGATGGCGAAGTCACGGATTGTCAGGCTAGTTAGCACGGTCGCCAGGAGTGCCTCGATTGCGGCTATCTTTACCCCAGTACAGCTTCGATCTCAGGATGTCGAAGTAGTCGTATCCGGGTGGGTGAATCAGTGTGACGCGGCCGTCGGACTGCCCGACGGTCAGCCGGTCGCCAGGTTTGATCTCGCCGAGCGACACGCCGTCAACGGTGATCTCCGCCTTGACGTCGCGCTCGACAATGACGACCTCGACCGTCTGGTTAGATGGGATAACGATAGGCCGGTCGGTCAGCGTGTGCGGCGCGACCGGGACAAGCACGAGCGCGTCAAGCTGGGGCGACAGGATCGGGCCGCCGCAACTGAGCGCATAGGCCGTGGAGCCGGTCGGAGTCGCGACGATCAACCCGTCGCCGGAATGCGTATTGACGTAGTCATTGCCGATCCAGGTCTCGAAATCGACCATGCGGCCGGTCTCGCGGCGCTGCAACACGACGTCGTTGATACCGTACGCGGTCTTCGTTTTGCCTGCGCCCGACAGCGTTGCGCGCATTAGCACGCGTGACTCCCGAGTGTAGTTGCCTGCCAGAACCTGGTCGAGGCTGGCCGTCATCTCATCGGGTATCACGTCGGCCAGGAAGCCCAGTCTGCCCCGATTGACTCCGAGCAACGGGATGTCTCGCTTCCGGGCCAGCGCGCCCGCATACAGCATCGTGCCATCGCCGCCCACGGCGACGATCAGGTCGGCGGTATCGGACAGCGTGGCCTCATCGACGACCTTGACCTTGTCATTGATGCCTTTTGATGCCGAGTAGAGTTCGACGCCCGATCCCGCGAGGTGATCGGCGAGCTGCTGTATCGGCTCGATGACGCGTTCGTCCTCCGGTCGTCCGACGAGTGCGATTTTGGTGAATGCCAGGCCCATGTGTGTTCTTGTCGTTTTGCAGGTGTTTTCAATGCCCGTGGGTCGACGGGCATTGTTGCAAACCCTTGACCGGCCGCCAAGCCGTTGCTAGCGTCAATCAACACTATCACAGAGCGCAGCACGTCCGTTTCCTGTTTCTTATCAATGTCAGCAGAAGCGAACACACCGATTCCCAGCGAGCGAGCGGGACACCTGCTGAAGGTGCTGATCCAGCGTTATGTCCGCGATGGCATGCCGGTGGGCTCAAGAACCCTGTCGAAGGACTCAGGCCTCGATCTCAGTCCCGCAACGATTCGCAACGTCATGTCCGATCTCGAAGAGATGGGTCTCGTGTCGGCGCCGCATACGTCGGCCGGACGCGTGCCGACGCCGAAGGCCTATCGGCTGTTCGTCGACACAATGGTGCGCTTCAAGAAGCCAATGGATAACGACCTCGAGAAGCTGCGTACGCAGCTGGGCGATTCAGCCGACGACCCGGACGAACTCATCAGTTCGGTGTCGAAAATGCTGTCCGAGATCACGAGCCTTGCCGGGATCGTGACCGTGCCGCGAGGCCAGACGGCGACGCTTCGGCAAATCGAATTTCTGCCGCTTTCCGACAACCGCATCCTGGTGATTCTCGTCATCAACGATCGTGAAGTTCAGAACCGGATCCTGCACGTCGATCGGGAATACTCGGCGTCTGAGTTGCAGCACGCTGCGAACTTCATCAATGAACACTACGCCGGCGCAGAGATGGCCACGCTGCGAGAGCGGGTGGTCAATGACCTGGAACGACTGCGGGCATCGATGAACCAGGAGATGCTCGATATCGTTACCGTTGCCCAGACGGCGATGGAGGGCGTGTCGAATCCCGACGGCGAGTTTGTCATGGCCGGCGAGACCAACCTGATGGACTTCGAGGAGCTGTCGGACATCAGCAAACTCAGACGCCTGTTCGATGCGTTCTCGCACAAGCGCATGATCCTCGACCTGTTGGACCGCAGCATTCATGCGTCGGGCGTGCAGGTTTTCATCGGCGAGGAATCCGGGTTCAGGATCCTCGATGACGTTAGTGTCGTAGCGGCGCCTTACCACCTGGAGGACGATACGATCGGCGTCCTTGGCGTTATTGGGCCGACGCGTATGGCCTACGACCGTGTCGTTCCGATTGTCGACCTGACCTCCAGGCTGCTTGGATCCGCGCTCAAACAACGAAGCTGACCAGGCCAATTTACACTTGATATTTACTGCTGCGCCCCCAGAGTGCGGCGAGACTTGAAATGTTGTCCCGGACGACGGGACAAGACGTATGGGGAGCTACACATGAACGAGCAGGCGGAAGAGAAGTTCGACGACGAACTTCCAAAGGAAGAGCCTGAGTCGGCGCCGGACGACGAGCTGGAAGCCGCACAGGCGAAAGCCGAAGAGAACTGGGACCGTTATGTCCGCACGGCTGCGGAGCTGGAGAACGTGCGCAAGCGTGCCGCCAGGGACGTCGAAAAAGCACGCAAGTTCGCCCTGGAAGGGTTTGGCCGTGAGCTCCTGGGCGTCGTCGACAGCTTCGAGATGGGCCTTGCCGCTGCCGGGAATGCGGATGCCGATGCCCTGCGCGAGGGCAGCGAGGCCACGCTGAAGCAGCTGCTGACCGCGCTCGAACGCGCCGGCATCGAAGTGGTCGACCCTGTCGGCGAACCGTTCGACCCGGAGCTCCACGAAGCCATCAGCATGCAGCCCTCTGCCGACATGGAACCGAACTCGGTCCTGGTGGCCATTCAGAAGGGCTACACGTTGAACGGGCGCCTGCTGCGCGCGGCCCGCGTTGTCGTCTCGACCGAGCCTCCGTCAGAGGCGTCCGACGACGCGGAATAATTTTTTAGCAAACGCTTGAATACAGGGGCCGCGGCCCCACGTTTCAGACAGTTTCGAAAAGAATTTTTTGGGAGTAATCAACATGGGTAAAGTGATCGGTATCGACCTTGGTACCACCAACTCCTGCGTTGCAGTGATGGAAGGTGATAAGCCCAAGGTTATCGAGAACAGCGAAGGCGATCGCACGACTCCGTCGATTGTCGCCTTTAGCAAAGACGACCAGGTACTGGTAGGCCAGTCGGCCAAGCGCCAGGCCGTCACCAATCCGGAGAACACCTTGTTCGCCGTCAAGCGCCTCATAGGCCGACGGTTCGAGGACGACGTGGTTCAGCGCGACATCGACATGGTGCCGTACAAGATCGTCAAGGCTGACAACGGCGATGCTTGGGTCGAGGCAACCGGCAAGAAGATGGCGCCGCCCGAGATCTCGGCGCGTGTCCTGATGAAGATGAAGAAGACCGCCGAGGACTACCTGGGCGAAGAGGTGACCGAGGCAGTCGTCACGGTTCCCGCCTACTTCAATGACTCGCAGCGTCAGGCGACCAAGGACGCCGGCAAGATCGCGGGACTCGAAGTCAAGCGCATCATCAACGAGCCGACTGCAGCGGCACTGGCTTACGGCATGGACAAGAAGCGCGGCGACAAGAAGATCGCCGTCTTTGACCTCGGTGGCGGTACGTTCGACGTCTCTGTGATCGAGATTGCTGAGATCGACGGCGAGCACCAGTTCGAGGTGCTGGCCACGAACGGCGACACCTTCTTAGGCGGTGAAGACTTCGACCTGCGCATCATCGAATACCTGACGAAGGAGTTCGAACGAGAGAGTGGCGTGGACATTTCCAAGGACCCGCTTGCGATGCAGCGCCTGAAGGAGGCTGCAGAGAAGGCCAAGATCGAGCTGAGTTCACAGCAGCAGACCGAGGTCAACCTGCCGTACATCACGGCTGACGCCAGCGGTCCCAAGCACCTGAACATCAAGCTGACCCGAGCCAAGCTCGAGTCGCTGGTCGATTCGCTGATCGAGCGGACCATGGGGCCGTGCAAGGTTGCGCTGCAGGATGCCGGACTGAAGGTCAACGAGATTGACGATGTGATTCTCGTCGGCGGCCAGACGCGCATGCCCAAGGTGCAGGAAGTCGTGCAGGATTTCTTCGGCAAGGAGCCGCGCCGCGACGTAAACCCGGATGAGGCAGTCGCTCTTGGCGCCGCTATCCAGGGTGGCGTACTCGCCGGTGACGTCAAAGACGTACTGCTGCTCGACGTTACGCCGCTGTCGCTCGGCATCGAGACCCTGGGCGGCGTCATGACCAAGCTGATCGAGAAGAATACGACGATCCCGGCAAACGCCGAGCAGGTGTTCTCGACGGCAGACGACAACCAGACGGCAGTGACCATTCATGTGCTGCAGGGTGAGCGTGAGCGCTCGGTGGATAACAAGTCGCTGGGCCGATTTGACCTGAGCGATATCCCGCCGGCACCGCGCGGCATGCCGCAGATCGAAGTGACCTTCGACATCGACGCCAACGGCATCCTGAACGTATCTGCCAAGGACAAGGCGACGGGCAAGAGCCAGAACATTGTCATCAAGGCCTCCAGCGGCCTGTCCGATGACGAAATCGAGAGCATGGTCGCCGATGCCGAGAGTCACGCTGAGGAAGACCGCAAGTTCCGCGAGCTGGTCGACACCCGCAACCAGGCCGACAGCCTGATTCACGGTGCCGAGAAGACGCTGAGCGAGCTCGGCGAGAAGGCGACCTCGGAAGAGCGTCTCGCCGTCGAGACCGCAATCTCGGACCTGAAGTCGGCGCTGGAAGGCGATGACAAGGACCAGATCGAGGCCAAGACGTCTGCGCTTGCCGAGGCTTCGGCTGGTATGGCCCAGCGTCTCTACTCCGAGCAGCAGGCCGAAGGTGCGGAGCCGACGGGTGACGGCGCCCAGGCAGCAGACGACGGCGTCGTCGACGCTGAGTTCGAAGAGGTAGACAAGGACGACAAGAAGTCGGCCTGATGTCTGCTGGTTAAAAGCAATCTGAAGGGCGCCGTTCGCGGCGCCCGGTTTTTGAAGCATGGCGAAACGCGACTATTACGAAGTACTTGGCGTCTCCAAGACAGCGACTTCTGACGAGATCAAGAAGGCGTATCGGCGTCTCGCCATGAAGCATCATCCGGACAGGAACAAGGACGATGCCGAGGCGGAAGCTCGATTCAAGGAGGCCAAGGAATCCTACGAAGTCCTGAGCAGCGATGAGAAACGTGCCGCCTACGACCAGTTCGGCCATGAGGGGATTCGCTCCGGCGGACCCGGTGGCGGCGGCTTCAGCGCAGAGGGATTCGGCGATATCTTCGGCGACGTCTTCGGCGACATCTTCGGCGGTGGCTCACGTCGCGGCGGCAGCCAGGTTTTTCGTGGCGCCGATCTTGGCTACGAGCTGAAGCTAGATCTCGAGGCGGCGGTCTCGGGTGACGACGTTACGATCGACGTACCCACCCAGGTCACCTGTGACGTCTGCGACGGCAGCGGCGCCAAGAAAGGCACGGAGCCCAAGCAGTGCCATACCTGCGGCGGCGTTGGCCAGGTTCGCATGCAACAGGGCTTTTTCTCGATACAGCAAACCTGTCCGACCTGTAAGGGTGCGGGCACGATAATCGAGGATCCCTGCGATGCCTGCCACGGTCGTGGCCGCATCAGGAAGACCAAGACGCTGTCGGTGAAGGTGCCGGCGGGCGTCGACGACGGCGATCGCATACGTCTGTCGGGCGAGGGCGAGGCGGGGCGCAACGGCGGTCCCCCGGGCGACCTCTATGTCGAGATTCGACTGAAGCCACACAAGATTTTCAAGCGGGATGGCGCCGACCTGTCCTGCGAGGTACCGGTCAGTTTCGCGACGGCCGCGCTGGGCGGTGAGGTTGAGCTGCCGACACTCGATGGTCACGTGTCGTTGAAAGTCCCAGCCGGGACACAGTCCGGCAAGGTATTCCGGCTGCGCGGCAAGGGCGTCGTGACGGTCCGTGATCCGCGCAAGGGCGACCTGTTCGCTCAGGTCTCCGTCGAGACGCCGATTAACCTGACCGAAGAGCAGAAGTCCCTGCTCAGGCAGTTCGATGACAAGGTCAAATCGGGCGGCGACAGTCACAGCCCCCGAGCGGACACGTGGATCGACACCGTCAAGCGTTTCTTCGAGCGCATCAGTTCCTGAGCGCTTTGCCCACACCCCCCGACATCGCGTAGCCTTGTCAGCCTGGGACGCCTGAGGGCAAGAGCATTACCTCGATTCGAATTGGTATCGCCGGCGCCGGCCGGATGGGGCTATCCATCGCCGACATTGTCGCCGTATCGGACGATCTTTCTGCGGCAGGCGTCTGGACCCGCCACCCGGACAAGGTCACCAGCGCGCCACTCCCGTCGTCCGCCTACATCGGGGACGACATCGCGGGCCTCGCAGCGGTGTCCGATGTAATCATCGATTTCAGCCTGCCTGCCGGTACCGAGCAGGTGGTCGATGCCGCCGCGAAGGCCGGTGTGCCGCTGGTATCCGGTGTCAGCGGACTGTCGGACGCTCAAGCGGCACTGCTCAAGTCCGCCGCTACCCGGATTCCCGTCGTCTACGATCGCAACATGAGTCAGGGTGTCGCCGTATTGACGCGGCTTGTTGCGGACGCGTCGGCGGCATTGGGCCCGGAATTCTCGATCCGTATCGACGAGACGCATCACGTGCACAAGAAGGACGCGCCGTCGGGTACAGCGCTGAAGCTCGGCGAAGCGGCTGCAGCGGCTCGTGGCCTCGATTTCACGGAGGCAAAGCATTTCGATGACGAGTCGAGCCCGCAGCCGGGCCAGATCGAGTTCCAGGTCGAACGACGCGGCAAAGTGCCCGGCGACCATTCGGTGATGCTCGTCAGCGACTCGGAACGACTGACGTTGAGCCACAGCGTAGCGTCGCGCGATGTGTTCGCCCGCGGCGCGGTCACGGCGGCGCGCTGGATCGTCGGTAAACCGGCCGGTTTTTACACGATGGAAGACGTTCTGTTCGGCGAATAGGGAATTTTCCCCAAAAAATCGGCCCAGCCTATAGCGGGCGATTCGAAGCTTCAGTAAACTACGCCGGATCGCGACGCGCGATGTGCGAGCGGGAGGCCAGCCTTCCGTTTTTTTGCATCTGACTTCTGCAAATGCCTGCGGGCAGCCCTGGAAGAGACTTGAGCGATCGGTAGTTTAGAGAGGATCGCCTTTGTCCACGCCAGCCATTCTAGCTCTTCAGGACGGTACGATTTTCCACGGTCAGTCCGTGGGCGCCAATGGGAAGACCATTGGAGAAGTCGTCTTCAATACGGCCATGACGGGTTACCAGGAAATCCTGACCGACCCCTCCTATTGCCGACAGATGGTCACACTGACCTATCCGCACATCGGGAATACCGGTACGAACAGCGATGACATGGAGTCCGTCAAGACTCATGCGTCAGGCCTGATCATCCGGGACCGCTCATCGGTCGTCAGCAGCTGGCGATCGGAGCGCAGCTTCTCCGACTTCCTGAAACAGGCCAATCTTGTCGCGATTGCAGACATCGACACGCGCAAGCTGACCCGGATCATCAGAGAAAAGGGCGCCCAGTCGGGATGCATCATGACCGGCGATGCCGATCCGGCACTCGCGGTGGAGCACGCCCGCAAGTTCCCCGGCATTGCAGGCATGGACCTCGCGAAGTTTGTCTCGACCGAGGCGCCGTACCAGTGGAGCTACGGTACGACGTTCGGCAAGAAGCCACGCATCATGAGCCGTCGCATCGCGCCGTTCCACGTGGTTGCATACGACTTCGGCATCAAGCGCAACATCCTGAAGATCCTCGCCGACCTCGACTGCCGCATGACGGTCGTCCCGGCGCAGACACCGGCCGAGGAGGCACTGGCACTGGATCCGGACGGGATCTTCCTGTCCAACGGCCCGGGTGATCCGGAGCCCTGCGATTACGCGATTCAAGCGATCAAGGTGTTCCTCGGGCGGTCCATCCCGATTTTCGGTATCTGTCTCGGCCATCAGTTGTTGTCGCTGGCTGCCGGCGCAAAGACCGTCAAGATGAAGTTCGGGCATCACGGTGCGAACCACCCGGTGCAGGACCTGGCAACGGGTCAGGTCATGATCACCAGTCAGAACCACGGATTCGCCGTTGACGAGAAGAGCCTGCCGAAGACGGTCGAGGCAACGCACCGGTCGCTGTTTGACGGGACGCTGCAGGGCATCGCGTTCAAGGATCGGCCGGCGTTCAGCTTCCAGGGTCACCCGGAGGCGAGCCCGGGCCCGCACGACCTTAAACCGCTGTTTGAGCGCTTTATCTCGGACATGATCGATATCAAGCGCACTCAATCGAAGGAAAAAGCCATATAAACCATGGTTTTAAAGAAGTTTATTAAAGTAGAAACTGGATCAGGATCCGTGCATGCCTAAGCGTACAGACATCAAGAGTGTGTTGATTATTGGCGCCGGGCCTATCGTCATCGGGCAAGCCTGCGAATTCGACTACTCCGGTGCACAGGCCTGCAAGGCGCTGAAGGAAGAGGGTTACCGGGTCATCCTGGTCAACTCGAACCCGGCGACGATCATGACGGATCCGGAGACCGCTGACGCGATTTACATCGAGCCGGTGCACTGGACGGCTGTCGCTCGCATCATCGAGAAGGAACGGCCTGACGCGCTGCTGCCGACGATGGGCGGCCAGACCGGGCTCAATTGTGCGCTCGACCTTGCTCGCGAGGGTGTGCTCGAGAAGTTCAACGTCGAGATGATTGCCGCATCCCGCGGTGCCATCGACATGGCCGAGGACCGCGACCTGTTCCGCAAGGCGATGTCCGAGATTGGCCTGGAGAGCCCGCGAGCCGAGATCGCGCACACGCTGGACGAGGCGCTGGAGAAACAGAAGGACATCGGCTTCCCGACGATCATTCGACCGTCGTTCACGCTCGGCGGTACGGGCGGCGGTATTGCCTATAACCGGGAGGAGTTCGAGCGCATCGTCTCACACGGCCTGGAGATGTCCCCGACGACCGAGGTACTGCTGGAAGAGAGCGTCATCGGCTGGAAAGAATTCGAGATGGAGGTCGTTCGCGACCGCAAGGACAACTGCATCATCGTCTGCTCGATCGAGAACTTCGACCCGATGGGCGTACACACCGGCGACTCGATCACGGTCGCGCCTTCGCAGACGCTGACCGACAAGGAGTACCAGCGTCTCCGCGATGCGTCGATCGACGTGCTGCGCAAGATCGGTGTTGAGACCGGCGGTTCGAACGTTCAGTTCGCGATCAACCCGACCAACGGCCGCGTGCTGATCATCGAGATGAACCCGCGTGTGTCGCGATCGTCGGCGCTCGCGTCGAAAGCGACTGGCTTCCCGATCGCCAAGGTCGCCGCCAAGCTCGCGATCGGCTACACGCTGGACGAGTTGCAGAACGACATCACGGGCGGCGCAACCCCGGCGTCCTTCGAGCCCACCATCGACTATGTGGTCACAAAAATTCCGCGCTTTACTTTCGAAAAATTTCCCGGAACCAGCGATCGCCTGACGACGCAGATGAAGTCCGTGGGCGAGGTCATGGCGATGGGGCGCACGTTCCAGGAATCGCTGCAAAAGGCGCTTAGAGGCATGGAAATCGGCATTGCCGGTCTCGACGAGGTCATCGACGGCATCGACAACGATGTCGATCGGGACAACCTGCTGCAGGAGTTGCGGCTGCCGGGCCCGGACCGGATTCGCTACGTAGCGGATGCCTTCCGGCACGGTATTGAATTCGAAGAGATCGCCAGCGTCACTGGCATCGACCCGTGGTTTCTCGCCCAGATGGCCGAGCTCGTCGACGCCGAACGATCGCTGAAAGGCCAGACGCTCGACAAGCTGGACGCCACGTCGATGCGTCAACTCAAGCGCCAGGGCTTCTCTGACGATCGCCTGGCAAAGTTGCTCGGTGCGGATCCGAAGGCGCTGCGTGCCCATCGAATCAAGCTCGGCATCAGGCCGGTCTTCAAGCGCGTCGACACCTGCGCCGCAGAGTTCGCAACGACGACGGCATACCTGTACTCAACGTATGAGGAAGAGTGCGAGGCGGCGCCGACGAATCGGGACAAGATCATGATCCTCGGCGGCGGTCCGAACCGCATCGGGCAGGGCATCGAGTTCGACTATTGCTGCGTGCATGCTGCGCTGGCGCTGAAGGAGTCGGGTTACGAGACCATCATGGTCAACTGCAACCCGGAAACTGTATCGACGGATTACGACACGTCGGATCGCCTGTATTTCGAGTCGCTGACGTTTGAAGACGTCATGGAGATCATCGATCTCGAGAAGCCCAAGGGCGTCATCGTGCAGTACGGCGGGCAGACGCCATTAAAGCTAGCGAAGGATCTCGAGGCGGCGGGCGCGCCGATCATCGGCACCTCGCCGGACTCGATCGACCTCGCTGAGGACCGCGAACGCTTCCAGAAACTCGTTGAAGAACTCGGCCTCAAGCAGCCGCCGAACAGCACGGCCAAGAGCAAGGCGGAAGCGCTCAAGGCCGGTAGCGAAGTCGGCTATCCGCTGGTCGTGCGGCCGTCGTATGTCCTCGGCGGTCGGGCCATGGAGATCGTCCACAGCGACGAGGACCTGGCCGCCTACATGGATGCCGCGATCAGCGTGTCCCACGACAGCCCCGTGTTGCTCGATCGTTTCCTCGATGTCGCCACCGAAGTCGACGTCGATTGCGTGTGCGATGGGAACAACGTCCTGATCGGCGGTGTCATGGAGCACATCGAACAGGCCGGGGTGCACTCAGGCGACTCCGGTTGTTCACTGCCGCCGTTCAGCCTGTCCGACGACATGCAGGCCGAGTTGCACGAGCAGGTCGTCAAGCTGGCCAGGGGGTTGAATGTGGTTGGGCTGATGAACACACAGTTCGCAATCCAGAACGACACGGTGTACCTGCTCGAGGTCAACCCGCGAGCGTCGAGGACCGTTCCTTTCGTGTCCAAGGCAATAGGCGCGCCGCTTGCGAAGATCGCCGCCAAGACAATGGTCGGCGAGTCATTGGAAGCCCAGGGCTTTGTCGAGCAGCAGACGCCAGAGTATTTCTCGGTAAAGGAAGCCGTCTTCCCGTTCATCAAGTTCCCGGGAGCAGACCCGATTCTCGGTCCTGAGATGAAGTCGACCGGAGAGGTCATGGGGGTCGGGCGGTCCTTCGGCGAGGCCTATGCAAAGGCGCAACTCGCATCAGGTGTTGTCCTGCCGCGGCAGGGTGCCGCATTGCTGAGCGTCCGGGAGCGGGACAAGGACAGCGCGGTCGAACTCGCGAGAATCCTCGTCGACCGTGGCTTCGACATCATCGCTACGCACGGGACCGCTAAGAAGCTGGCCGCGGAGGGCGTTCCCTGTCGCCGCGCCAACAAGGTTCGCGAGGGCCGTCCGCATATCGTCGACATGATCAAGAACGACGAAATTGACTTCATCGTCAATACGACCGAAGGTAAGCAGGCGATATTCGAGTCCCATTCCATTCGGGCTGAAGCCGTTCGCCGGGGTGTCACGTACTACACGACGCTCGGCGCCGCGATCGCTACCTGCGAGGCGATCGAACACCTTGATGACAGCGACGTTAACCGGCTTCAGGACCTGCACAAAGAGGTAGTGGCATGAACAAGGTGCCCGTAACCGTTCGCGGTCACGAAATGATGACGGAAGAACTGAAGCGCCTGAAGTCGGTGGACCGCCCGGCCGTGATCCAGGCGATCGCCGAGGCGCGTGAGCACGGCGACCTGAAAGAGAACGCGGAATACCATGCGGCTCGCGAGCAACAGGGCTTCATCGAGGGCCGCATCAAGGAACTCGAGGGTAAGCTGTCGCATATCCAGGTCATCGACGTGACCGAGATCGACGGCGGCGGCAAGGTCATCTTCGGCTGCACTGTCGAGCTGCTTGATGTCGAGACGGACAAGGAGATCGTCTACAAGATCGTCGGTGAGGACGAAGCCGACCTGAAGGCCGGCATGATCTCGTACACGTCACCCATTGCACGCGCGTTGATCGGCAAGGTGGAGGAAGACTCCATCATCTTCAATGCGCCGGGCGGCGAGAAAGAGTACGAGGTTATCGAGGTCCGCTATGAATAGCGTCCGCGTGGCGTTAAAGGACTAGCGGGGCAGCCTGATGCGTTTCTTGTCCGGGTTTTCGCAGTAGATCAACGCGACATTGCCGACGCGCTGCACCAGCGTGCCGTTGCTGCGGTCAACGAGTTCAGAAATCATGGCATCGCGGGCGTCGCGATCGCCGACGCGAAGGCTTACCTTGATCAGCTCATGATGCGCGAGCGTACGGTCGTACTCGGCGAGCAGTGAATCGCTGAGTCCTGCGTCGCCGACCATGATGACGGGGTTGAGCTTGTGACCGAGCCCACGCAGGTACTTTTTTTGAGGTTCAGACAGGTTCATGGGGTGGAGTCTAACCCGATTATCTCACCGTTTGTGCAGGCAACGGGCTAGTGAGAGCCCGCGCAATCGGCGAGATAATCGGGCTAGCAGCCTGTTGAAAAAGTCTCAGGCGAGTGCGAGACGAGGCGGTTCTTGGCGAATAAGCGCAGTGTACGCTTGAGTACATGAGCATTCTGAACCGGAAACCAACGCCGGATCGTGCCGGCTGAGAGTTTTTCAACACGCTGCTAGCAGCCTGTGACCGGACGATATTTGCATGAGTAAGCCAAGACGAAGCGGCGGAAGCTGGCGGGATCGCCAGGAACGCGACCCCTATGTTAAGAAGGCCCGGGCTGAAGGCTGGCGGTCTCGTGCCGTGTACAAACTGCAGCAGATCGACGAAAAGGACCGGCTGCTCAAGCCTGGCATGACCATCGTCGATCTCGGATCTGCGCCAGGCAGCTGGAGCCAATACGTCACCGAAACGATGAACACCCGTGCGCACATCGTCGCCGTGGACCTGTTGCCGATGGATGCGCTGCCGAACGTGGATTTCATCCAGGGCGACTTTCGCGAGGATGCAACGCTGGACGCGATTATGGACGCGCTGGCCGGCGAAAAGGCTGACCTTGTAATGTCGGATATGGCACCCAATATCAGCGGCAACCGAGCGGTGGATCAGCCCAGGTCGATGTACCTGGTGGAGCTGGCGCTCGATATTTGCAACGAGGTCTTGAAGCCTGGCGGCGCATTCGTCACCAAGTTATTCCAGGGCGAGGGTGCCGACGCGTTCATCGCGCTGGCGAAGAGCCGGTTCGAGAAAACCAGGGTCTTCAAGCCAAAGGCATCGAGAGCCGGAAGCCGGGAGGTGTACCTGGTTGCAAAAGGATACAAACCACAGGCCTGAGAATACTGGCACCAACGCCTGCATATGCGCCGAAAGTCTTGTTTTTGCTCGGTTTCTGGCCAAATTGCAGATGTTGCGGAACGCGTCGTGCGTTGTAGCCAGAATTTATCAGGTGTAGTAGTGTCTAACATCGTTAGAACCTGTCTAATGCCCGGAGGAACCGGGTTTTGCGGAGCGCGGTAAGCAAACGTGAATGATCTGACCAAAAACATCCTCGTATTTATTGTCATCATTGTGGTGCTCCTGTCGGTCGTACAAGGACTGTCCGGCGTAGGTGGCGTCCAGCAACAACAGCGAGATTATTCCGAATTCCTGGAGCAGGTTCGGTCCGGCCAGGTGTCGGTTGTCGAGTTCGACGATAAGCGCATCGAGTACGGTAACAGCGAGCCGCTCAAGTACTACACGATCAGCCCGGAAACGAACAACGACGTCCTGATCGGATTGCTGGAAGATGCCAACGTCCGCTTTACCGGTGTCGAAACCAAGCAGCCGAGCCTGATCGGTCAGCTACTCATCAGTTCATTCCCGATCCTTCTGTTGATCGGCGTATGGGTCTATTTCATGCGCCAGATGCAGGGCGGCGGCGGAGGCCGTGGTGCGATGTCATTCGGCAAGAGCAAGGCCCGCCTGCTGGGTGAGGACCAGGTCGGTGTCACGTTTGCCGACGTAGCAGGCGTGGAAGAGGCCAAGAGCGAAGTTGCTGAGATCGTCGAGTTCCTGCGCGACCCGAGCAAGTTCCAGCGCCTCGGCGGCAAGATCCCGAAGGGCGTGCTCATGGTCGGCCCGCCGGGTACCGGTAAGACGCTGCTCGCCAAAGCAATCGCCGGCGAAGCCAAGGTACCGTTCTTCACGATTTCCGGCTCTGACTTCGTCGAAATGTTCGTCGGTGTCGGCGCCAGTCGCGTCCGCGACATGTTCGACCAGGCCAAGAAGCAGGCGCCTTGCATTATCTTCATCGACGAGCTCGACGCCGTCGGTCGCCATCGTGGCGCAGGCCTCGGCGGTGGACATGACGAGCGCGAGCAGACGCTGAACCAGATGCTCGTCGAGATGGATGGCTTCGAAGGCAGCGAGGGCATCATCGTCATCGCCGCGACCAACCGCCCGGACGTCCTGGACCCGGCGCTGCTGCGCCCAGGTCGCTTCGACCGCCAGGTCGTTGTTCCGCTGCCCGACGTTCGCGGCAGGGAGCTGATTCTCAAGGTTCATATGCGGAAGGTGCCGCTGGACGACGATGTACGTCCCGGCGTTATCGCCCGCGGCACGCCCGGCTTCTCGGGTGCAGACCTCGCCAACCTCGTCAACGAGGCCGCTCTGTTTGCGGCGCGTGCGAACAAGCGCGTTGTGAGCATGGAGCAGTTCGACCAGGCGAAAGACAAGATCATGATGGGTGCCGAGCGCCGGTCGATGGTCATGAGCGAGCAGGAGAAGCTGAATACGGCCTACCACGAGGCCGGCCACGCCATTGTCGGCTACCTCGTGCCCGAGCACGATCCTGTGTACAAAGTCACGATTATTCCGCGCGGACGTGCGTTGGGTGTCACGATGTACCTGCCTGAGGAAGACCGCTACAGCATGTCGAAGCAGCGTCTCGAGAGCATGATTGCGAGCCTGTTCGGCGGCCGTATTGCGGAAGAGATGACCCTCGGCAAGTCCGGCGTCACGACCGGCGCGTCCAACGACATCGAGCGTGCTACAGAGATCGCCAGGAACATGGTCACCAAGTGGGGCCTCTCGGAGCGCCTCGGCCCGCTGACCTACAGTGAGGACGACGGCGAAGTGTTCCTCGGTCGTTCAGTCACCCAGCACAAGCAGGTGTCTGACGACACGGCGCACGCCATCGACGAAGAAGTTCGCAAGATCATCGACTCCAACTACGACAAGGCGGAGACGCTGCTTAAGGAGAACATCGAGAAGCTGCACGTCATGGCCAAGGCGCTCGTCAAGTACGAGACCATCGACGAGACCCAGATCAAGGACATCATGGAAGGTCGCGAGCCGCGTCCGCCCGCTGACTGGGAAGAGCCGACGGATCCGAAACGACCGGACGGCGGCCTGGAAAGCGAACCGGAAGTCGCCGGACCGATTGGCGGACCTGCCAGCGAACACTAGCGTTCGAATAATGCCAGCCATCGAGCCAGTCGGAGTGATCTCCGGCTGGCTTTTTTCTATGCTGCGCTGGGTAAGTAAGGAGACTTTCGTTGCTCAAGCTTGGATCCATGCAATTGCCCGACGTATCGGTGATGGGCGTACTCAACGTGACGCCGGACTCTTTTTCCGATGGCGGGCGATACAATTCACATGACGCGGCGCTGCGTCAGGCCGAGAAACTGATCTCCGAAGGCGCGTCCATCGTCGACGTCGGGGGCGAGTCCACGCGGCCCGGTTCCAGCGCCGTTGGCGAGTCGGAGGAGATCGATCGGGTCGTACCGGTCGTCGAGGCGCTTGCCTCCGAGCTGGGTGCGACAGTGTCTGTCGATACAACCAAGTCAGCCGTCATGAGAGCCGCGGTATCCGTAGGGGCCGCGATGATCAACGACGTCAGGGCGCTGCAGGATGACGGCGCGCTGGAGGCGGCTGCTGAGCTCGGCGTGCCTGTCTGCCTGATGCACATGCAGGGCATGCCGCGCACGATGCAGGATAGCCCGGAGTACGGGGACGTCGTCAAAGACGTCTACAACTTCCTGGAGCAGAGGCTCGCAGCCTGCGAGGCGGCGGGGATAGCTCGGGATCGCATCGTGCTGGACCCCGGCTTTGGCTTCGGCAAGATCGTGGAGCACAATCTCAGCTTGCTGAAACACCTGCGCCGGCTGAAGGACCTGGGCCAGCCCTTACTCGCGGGCCTGTCCAGAAAGTCGACCCTGGGCCATATCACCGGCCGCGAGGTTGACGCGCGAATGCCGGCGAGTATTGTGACGGCTGCAATCGCCGTGCAGAACGGGGCGAGTATCATTAGGGCTCACGATGTTGCCGAGACAGTGGACGCGATCAAGGTAACTCGCGCGGTAATGGAGGCGAAATAATCATGGCAAAGCAGTATTTCGGTACGGACGGAGTCCGCGGCACGGTCGGCAAAGAGCCGATGACCGCCGATTTCACCATGCGGCTGGCGAGCGCGGCGGCACAGGTCCTCGTGCCCAGCGGCGGCACCGTCGTGATCGGCAAAGACACTCGACTTTCCGGATACATGCTGGAATCGGCGCTCGAAGCCGGTTTCGTCGCCGCCGGGGTCAACGTGATGCTGATCGGGCCGTTGCCGACGCCCGGCATTGCCAGACTGACGCAGGAATTCGATGCGGACCTGGGCGTCGTTATCAGCGCGTCACACAATCCCTATCACGACAACGGGATCAAGTTCTTCAACAAGGCGGGATCGAAACTGACCGACGAGATTGAGGCCGAGATCGAGTCTCATCTGAAAGAGCCCGCGATCACGCTCGAGTCGCACAAGCTTGGCAAGGCTAAACGCATCGACACGGCAAGGATTCGCTACACGGAGTTCTGCAAGAGCACGCTGCCGAAGGGTAGTAACCTGGAAGGCCTGAAGATCGTCTTCGACGGCGCGAACGGTGCCGGCTATAAGGTTGGCCCGAGGATGCTTGCGGAGCTGGGCGCGCAGGTTATCCCGATCGGCTGCTCACCCAACGGCAGGAACATCAACGACGATTGCGGATCCACGCATCCGGAATTGCTGAGCACGACGGTGCCTGTCGTAAACGCAGATGTCGGCGTGGCGCTGGATGGTGACGGCGACCGTATCCTGCTGGTCGACGAGAATGGCTCGATCATTGACGGCGATCAGTTGCTGTACATCCTTGCGACCGCCCGTCATGCCGAAGGCGACCTGCATGGGCCGGTCGTCGGGACGGTGATGAGTAACCTGGGACTGGAACATGCGCTGCAGTCGAAATCCATCGACTTTCGCCGGGCCAAGGTCGGCGACCGCTACGTACTCGAGACGCTGCGGGCTACCGGCGGCGTCATCGGCGGAGAGACGTCGGGACACATGATCGTGCTCGACAAGGCGACAACCGGCGACGGGCTCGTCAGTGCGTTGCAGATCCTCGCGATTATGAAGCAGACGGGCAAAAAGTTGTCCGAGCTGGCAGCGGGCATGGAGAAGTACCCGCAGACCATGCTGAACGTGCGGACCGAGAAGCGCCTGGATCCCGACGAATCGGAAGCCATTCAGAAAGCGGTGCAGTCCGCCGAAGCAGAGTTGGCAGACGCCGGGCGCGTGGTTCTCCGGGCCTCCGGCACAGAGCCCGTAATTCGGGTCATGGTGGAGGGCGCTGACGGCGATCAGGTCCAGGCGCTGGCCAGGAAACTGGCTGCAGTGGTTGAAGAGGCCGCTGCGTAGCAACACCGCGTTACTCCGCCCGTTTTTCGTTGATTTGACGGTGCGCGCCCGGTATCCTTGCGCGCCTTTTAGCCCTCGGGAAGTATCAAATGCGCCGAATCCTGGTTGCGGGTAACTGGAAGCTCAACGGCAGCCTGGCTGCTAATGCTGAGTTGTTGGACGGTATCATCGCCGGAGCCAGCGCGGATGCGCCGGTCGACCTGCTGGTGTGCCCGCCGTACCCGTACCTTGCCGGTATCGCAGACAAGCTCGAGGGCACGGGAATTGCAGTCGGTGCGCAGAACGTGTCGCAGCAGGCGTCGGGCGCATTCACCGGCGAGGTGGCAGCTTCGATGCTGGTTGAGAGCGGCTGCACCCACGTCCTGGTCGGGCACTCTGAGCGCCGCTCCCTGTACGGGGAAAGCAGCAAGACTGTCGCTGAGAAATTCGAGGCAGCGCAGGCCGCAAAGCTGATTCCGGTGCTGTGCATTGGCGAAACGCTGGAAGAGCGCGAAGCCGGTCGTACCGAGGCCGTCGTTTCCGAGCAGCTCGATGCCGTTATCGAGCAGGTCGGCGTACAGGCGCTCGCCGACTCGATCCTTGCTTACGAGCCGGTCTGGGCCATTGGCACGGGCATGACGGCGACACCGGAGCAGGCACAGGACGTTCACAAGTTTATCCGGGAGCGCATTGCCGGACTGGACGCTTCGGTCGCGGAGGGCTTGAGAATCCTGTACGGCGGTAGTGTGAAAGGCTCTAACGCGGCCGGATTGTTCGCGATGGCCGACATTGACGGTGGCCTGATCGGGGGTGCTTCTCTGAAGGCCGATGATTTTCTTGCGATCGCCAACGCGGCGTCGTAACTGAGGTAATAATGGATACAACGCAAAAAGTAGTACTGGTCGTTCACACGCTGATCGCAGTACTGATTACAGTCCTGGTTCTGCTGCAGCGCGGCAAGGGTGCTGACGCAGGCGCCGGTTTCGGCGCGGGTGCCTCCGGTACCGTATTCGGCGCCCGGGGCTCAGCGAGCTTCTTCTCGCGTTCGACCGCGGTACTGGCCGCATCGTTCTTCCTGACCAGCCTGTTCCTCGCGTACCTGAGCACACAGGGCAGCACCGTTCCCGAGAGTCTCCTCGAGAACGTCGAGGTGCCGGCAGCAGAGACGGTCGACGCGGATAACGTCGACGCGCTGCCGACGCTGGAAGAGGACGAAACGATTTCCGATCTCCCGGCCGTCGAAGCTACAGAAACGGCTGACGAGGAGACCGGCGAGCAGTAAAATACACCCCGTTGCTCTGGTGGTGGAATTGGTAGACACGCTGTCTTGAGGGGGCAGTGGCGCGAGCCGTGCGAGTTCGAGTCTCGCCCAGAGCACCAACTTTTTCTTCGCCCTCGACAGTCTCCCGGCCGTCGTCCGGACGGCAATTGTCGAGGTCATGAATAGGTTTTCAGTTTTCGCCAAAACGGGAAGATTCCGTTCCAAAAAACTGTTTCAACATGTAATCGCTGCTACAATCCCTCGCGGATACGCGGATAGAGAAAAGCGCCTTCAGCGCTGGAAAAAATGCTGCAAGAATACATACCGGTACTCATATTCCTGGGGGTGGCGACGGGCATTGGACTGCTGTTGCTGGGCCTGGGCTTCCTGATTGGCAGCGGCAGCAAAGACGAAGAAAAATTGTCGCCTTACGAGTGCGGCTTCGAAGCGTTCGACGACTCACGAATGAAGTTCGACGTACGTTACTACCTCGTCGCCATTCTCTTCATCATTTTCGATCTTGAGATCGCGTTTCTGTTTCCCTGGGCGGTGTCTCTCGACGCCGTGGGAACCTTTGGCCTGATCGCCATGGGCATCTTCCTGGCGCTCCTGGTCGTGGGCTTTATTTACGAATGGAAGAAAGGGGCGCTTGAGTGGGATTAGCAGAAGCCGCGGCACCCGAGCAGGGAGCTGCCGCAGCGGGCGATAGTCTGCAAGAAAAAGGATTTGTCGTAACGAGCGTTGACGCCGTCATGAACTGGGCGAGGACGGGTTCATTGTGGCCTATGACCTTCGGGCTGGCTTGTTGCGCCGTTGAAATGATGCAGGCTGGCGCCGCTCGTTACGATCTCGACCGCTTTGGCATCATCTTCCGGCCGAGTCCGCGTCAGTCGGACTGCATGATCGTCGCCGGCACGCTGACCAACAAGATGGCCCCGGCTTTGCGCAAAGTCTATGACCAGATGCCGGAGCCGCGCTGGGTCGTTTCCATGGGTTCCTGCGCGAACGGCGGTGGCTACTACCACTACTCTTATTCAGTCGTTCGTGGATGCGACCGAATTGTCCCCGTTGATGTGTATGTCCCGGGCTGCCCGCCCACGGCTGAGGCGTTGATCTACGGTCTCATCCAGCTGCAAAGCAAGATTCGAAGAACCAGCACGATCGCACGGTAAGTCACAGCTATGACCGATCGAAACGAGACATTGAAGGCTCGGCTGACCGAGCAGTTGGGTGACCAGGCGAGCTTTGTCGAGTCGACCTGCGGCGAGGTGACCATCGAGATCGCTCGCGAGGACTGGTTTGATGCGGCGAAGCAACTGCGTGACGGGCTCGGGCTCGAAGTCCTCGTTGATGTCTGCGGTGTCGATTACCTCAGTTATGGTTCAGACGAGTGGAAGACCCGTTCCGCGACCGATACCGGTTACAGCCGAGGCGTCCAGCGTGACGCGGTCATCCTTGACGAAGCCGACGAATTCGATCCGAAGCGCTTCGCCGCCGTTTACCACCTGCTGTCGATCGAGAACAACGTCCGACTGCGCGTGCGCGTTTTCTGCGGTTCGGACAATCCGCCGATACTGCCGTCCGTGGTCGACGTCTGGAGCGGGGCGGACTGGTTCGAGCGCGAAGCATTCGACCTGTTCGGCATCCTCTTCGAAGGGCACCCGGACTTGAGACGCATACTGACGGACTACGGCTTCATCGGCCACCCGTTCCGCAAGGACTTCCCGTTAATCGGTAACGTCGAGGTCAGCTACGACGAAGAGAAAGGACGTGTCGCCTATCAGCCGGTCAGCATCGAATCGCGCACCCTGGTGCCTCGCGTGATCCGCGACGACAACCGCTACTCAGACGATCTCAAGGACAATGCCAATGGCTGAGATCCAGAGCTACACGCTGAACTTCGGACCGCAGCACCCGGCCGCGCACGGCGTATTGCGTCTCGTGCTGGAGCTGGACGGCGAGACGATCCAGAAAGCCGATCCCCATGTCGGCCTGCTGCATCGCGCTACCGAAAAACTGGCCGAGTCGAAACCCTTCAGCCAGAGCATCGGCTACATGGACCGCCTCGACTACGTCTCAATGATGTGCAACGAGCACGGTTATGTGCTGGCCATCGAGAAGTTGCTCGGCATCGAGGTGCCCGAGCGCGCGCAGTACATCCGCGTCATGTTCGACGAGATCACCCGCATCCTGAATCACCTGATGTGGCTCGGTGCTCACGGCCTCGATATCGGCGCCATGACGATGTTCCTGTACTGCTTCCGTGAGCGCGAAGACCTGATGGACTGCTATGAGGCCGTGTCGGGCACGCGTATGCACGCGACCTACTACCGACCCGGTGGCGTCTATCGTGACCTGCCGGACACGATGCCGAAGTACAAGGAGTCGCGCTTCCGCAGCAAGAAAGAACTCGATGCGATGAACGCGACCCGCGAGGGCACGCTGCTCGACTTTATCGAGGCGTTCACGGACAAGTTCCCGGGCTGCGTCGATGAGTACGAGACGCTGCTGACCGACAACCGCATCTGGAAGCAGCGTACGGTTAACATCGGTGTCGTCACGCCCGAGCGTGCGATGAACCTCGGTTTCTCAGGCCCGATGCTCAGGGGCTCCGGCGTCGCATGGGACCTGCGCAAGAAGCAGCCCTACGAAGTCTATGACCGTATGGACTTCGACATTCCGGTCGGCGTCAACGGCGACTGCTACGACCGATACCTCGTCCGCGTCGAAGAAATGCGCCAGTCGAATCGGATTGTTCGCCAGTGCGTCGAGTGGCTGCGTGAGAATCCCGGCCCGGTCATGCTGGACGACCGCAAGATCACGGTGCCGACGCGCGTCGAGATGAAGGACGACATGGAGTCGTTGATTCATCACTTCAAACTCTTCACCGAAGGCTACTGCGTGCCGGAAGGTGAAGCGTACGCCGCCGTCGAGCATCCGAAAGGGGAGTTCGGCGTCTACCTGGTGTCCGACGGCGCAAACAAGCCGTACCGGGTAAAGATCCGCGCACCAGGTTTTGCACATCTGTCTGCCATGTCGGAGATGGTCGAGGGGCACATGCTCGCCGACGTCGTCGCCGTGATCGGCACGCAGGACATCGTTTTTGGAGAGGTAGACAGATGAGCGAAGGAACGACACTGTCCGCACACGTGACCGAATCGATCGACCAGTGGAAATCCCGTTTCCCTGAGGATCAGCAGCGCTCTGCTGTGATCGGTGCACTGCATGCGGCACAACACGAAAACAAGGGCTACCTGACGACGGACATCATGGATGCGGTGGCGGACTATCTCGAGATGCCGCCCATCCAGGTGTACGAGGTCGCGACGTTCTACTCGATGTTCCAGACCAAACCGGTCGGACGACATGACGTGGCCATTTGCACGAACGTCTCCTGCATGCTCCGCGGCGCGGAAGAGCTCGTCGAGCATGCCGAAAAGAAGCTGGGCATAAAGCTCGGTGAGAGCACGCCGGACGGCCGCGTCTTCCTGAAGAAGGAAGAAGAGTGCCTGGCCGCCTGCTGCGGGGCACCGATGATGATGGTGGATCACGTGTATCACGAGAACCTGACGATCGAGGAATTCGATCGCATCGTGGACGGGCTCGACTAATGGCCAAATACGAACAGAACCTGGTGTGTTTCAGCACGTTTGGTGAAGACGAGCCGTGGACGATGGAGTCCTACGAAAAGCACGGCGGTTACGAAGCCTGGCGCAGGATTCTGAAAGGCGAGATGACGCAGGAACAGGTCATCGAAGAGGTCAAGGCATCGGGCTTGAGAGGTCGCGGCGGCGCCGGCTTCCCGACCGGCCTCAAGTGGAGCTTCATGCCGAAGGGCTACGAAGGCCAGACTTACCTCGTCTGTAATTCGGATGAGAGCGAGCCGGGCACCTGCCACGATCGTGAGACGCTGCGCTACAACCCGCATTCACTCGTAGAGGGTATGGCGATCGCGTCTTACGCGATGGGCGCGACCTTTGCCTACAACTACATCCGTGGTGAGTTCATGGAGGAGCCCGTGCCGCGCTTCGAGGCTGCCGTCAAAGAGGCCTACGAAGCAGGTCTGCTGGGCAAGAACATCCAGGGTTCGGGCATCGACGTCGACATCGAGACCTTCGTCGGCGCCGGCGCCTACATCTGCGGCGAAGAGACGGCTTTGCTCGAGTCGCTGGAAGGCAAGCAGGGCAAGCCAAGATTCAAACCGCCGTTCCCGGCGAACTTCGGCCTCTACGGCAAGCCGACCACGATTAACAACACGCAGAGCCTCGCCAGCGTGCCGAGCATCATCCGTGAGGGCGCGAAGTGGTTTGCTGACTTAGGCCCGGAAGGCTCAGGCGGTACGGCGCAGTTCTCAGTGTCCGGACATGTCGAGAAGCCGGGCAACTTCGAGTTGCCGATGGGTATTCCATTCAAGGATCTCCTTGAGCTCGCCGGCGGTGTCTGGAAGGGCCGCAAGCTCAAGGCGGTCATTCCGGGCGGTTCGTCCGTACCGGTCATGCCGGCTGACGTCATCATGGACTGCACGATGGATTACAACGCGCTGCAGCAGGCCGGTTCATCGTTTGGCACCGGTGCCGTTATGGTCATGGACGATCAGACCTGCATGGTTCGGGTGTTGCGTCGCATCTCGCGCTTTTACATGTCCGAGTCCTGCGGCCAGTGTACGCCGTGCCGGGAAGGCACCGGCTGGTTGTACCGAATGCTGACCCGGATCATCGATGGCCGCGGCGAAGAGGCCGACCTCGCCAGGTTGCTGGACGTTGCGAACAAGATCGAGGGCCACACGATCTGTGCCCTGGGCGACGCCGCTGCGTGGCCGGTGCAGAGTTTCCTGAAGCACTTCCACCACGAATTCGAGTACATGGTTCGCAACAAGGGCCGCAGCATTGTTGGGAGCCCGGCCGAGGAAGCCGCTTAAGTATGAGCGACGATACAGTCACCATAGAAGTCGACGGCCAGCCAGTAACGGCGAAGAAAGGCCAGATGGTCATCGAGGCCACCGACGCTGTCGGCACCTACATTCCGCGATTCTGCTATCACGAGAAGCTGAGCATCGCGGCGAACTGCCGCATGTGCCTCGTCGAGGCCGAGATGGGCGGACGACCGGCGCCGAAGCCGCTGCCGGCCTGCGCGACGCCGGTGGCCGACGGCATGAAGGTGTTCACACGTTCGCCGAAAGCTATCGCAGCGCAGCGCGCGACGATGGAATTCCTGCTGATCAACCATCCGCTGGACTGTCCGATTTGTGACCAGGGCGGCGAGTGCGAATTGCAGGACCTCGCGATAGGCTACGGCCGCGATATCTCTCGCTACAACGACGGCAAGCGAGTCGTCAAAGACAAGGACATCGGGCCTCTCGTATCGACGGATATGACGCGCTG
Organism: Woeseiaceae bacterium; assembly: GCA_030065915.1. GTDB lineage: Bacteria > Pseudomonadota > Gammaproteobacteria > Steroidobacterales > Woeseiaceae > UBA1847. The sequence goes on along the minus strand of JASJCQ010000027.1, from coordinate 9,266 downwards.
TATTCACTGCACGCGCTGCGTGCGCTTCGGCGAAGAGGTCTCCGGCATCCAACAGCTTGGCACGACCGAACGCGGCGAAAACATGAAGATCGGAACCTTCGTCGAGAAGAGTGTCGACCACGAACTGTCTGCCAACATCATCGACCTGTGCCCGGTTGGCGCGCTGAATAACAAGCCGTATCGCTACAGTGCGCGTGCCTGGGAAATGACGCAGGTCGCGGCTGTTTCGCCGCATGATTGTGTCGGCTCCAATCTCTATGCCCACGTGCTTCGAGGCACGGTGAAGCGCATCGTCCCGCGCGACAACGAGGCTATCAACGAGACCTGGATCTCGGATCGCGATCGATTCAGCTACGAGGCGATCTACAGCAGCGATCGTCTTGAAGCGCCCCGGATCAAAGAAAGCGGCGAATGGCGCGATGCCACCTGGGACGAGGCCCTGGAGCTGCTCGCCGAGACGCTGAAGGCAGCGGGCGAGTCCAGCGGCATGCTGGTGTCACCGAGCGCCACGGTCGAAGAGGGCTACCTCGCTGCGGCGATTGCCCGCCAGCTCGGTACAGCCAACATCGACCATCGTATCCGGCAGCGTGACTTCGCCGACCAGGCGAATGACCCGGCCTTCCCGTACCTCGGTTGCGACATTGCCGACGTCGAGAAACAGGACGCCATCCTGGTCGTTGGATCGAACATACGTTCCGAAGCGCCGATCATCGCGCACCGTATCCGCAAGGCGGCCGTCGGTGGCGCGAAGGTCAGCTTCGTCAACGGCAGCGAGAACGACTACTTCTTCGATGTACACGCGTCATTGGGCGGTTCCGGTCTCGTCGAAATGCTCGCAGGTGTTGCCGCCGCAACCGGCGTATCGATGTCGGGCACCATCCGGGATCTGTGCGAGGGTGTGGAGGCCGGCGACACACATCGCGCCATCGCCGATTCGCTCGGCGCGGCCGACGACGGACTTGTGCTTGTTGGAAATATTGCGCTTCGCCATCCGGCTTATTCTGCCGTCCGCGCCCTGTCTGCGTTTATCGCGGACGCGACCGGCACAAAGCTCGGTACGCTGTCCGAAGGTTCGAACGCAGCGGGTCTCAGCCAGGTTGGCGTATTGCCCACGAAGGCTGGAGACGGCCTGACAGCCGACAAGATTGCCCGTGGTTCGCTCGACGCGATCGTACTGCTGAATGTCGAACCGGATTCCGACCTCGCCGAGTTTGGCGATCACAAGTTCGTTGCCGCACTGACACCGTTCGTGTCGGACGCGCTGCTCGACAAGGCGGACCTGCTGCTACCCGTCGGCACCTGGGCCGAGTCGTCGGGCACCTTCGTCAACGTCGAGGGCACCTGGCAGAGTTTCGCCGGGTTTGCGCACCCGGTCGGTGAGGCTCGCCCGGCATGGAAGGTATTGAGGGTGCTAGGCAACCTCGTCGAGGCGGAAGGCTTCGACTATGTCAGCAGCGACGACGTACTCGCGGAGGCTCGCGAGGCTGTCGGCGATGTCGATACACCGAAGGCGATTGCCGCGTCGACACCGCTTAAGTCAGTCAACGGCGAAGATGCGCCGTCGCTCGCGGTCGACCTGCCCATCTACTCGGTAGACGGGCTCGTGCGGCGCGCCAACGCGCTGCAGCAGACGCAGGCGGCAAAACGGGCACGCGGTGAAGAGGTGACCGACTGATGGGCTTCGTGGTGGGCATCTGGGAATCCCTGGATCCTATGCTCCAGTACGTCATCTTGTCGACGTTCAAGATCCTGATCGTCACGGTCGGCGTCATCCTGACGGTGGCATTCTCGACATACTTTGAACGCAAGGTCATCGGCGGCATGCAGGCGCGTGTCGGACCGAACCGCGTCGGCCCGATGGGTCTTGGCCAGCCGTTTGCCGATGTAATCAAGCTGCTGATCAAGGAAATCGTTGTACCCACCGCGTCCAACAAGTTCCTGTTTGTGATTGCGCCGTTGCTGTCGTTGATCCCGGCGCTGGCCACCTGGGCCGTCATGCCGCTGCATCCGGGCTTCGTTATTGCGGACATCAACGCGGGGCTGCTGTATGTCCTGGCGCTGACGTCGGTTGGCGTCTACGGCGTCATCCTCGCCGGTTGGGCAACCAACTCGAAGTACGCACTGCTCGGCGCGATGCGTTCGGCCGCTCAGATCGTCGCCTACGAGATCGCGATGGGCTTCGCGCTGGTCGGTGTCCTTATGGCCGCCGGCAGCCTTAACCTCGGCGATATCATCGCGAAGCAAGAGGGCGGGGTCTCTAACTGGTTCCTGGTCTGGCTGTTCCCGCTGTTTATTGTCTACTGGGTGTCGGGCGTGGCTGAGACGAATCGCGCGCCATTCGACGTTGCCGAGGGTGAGTCCGAGATCGTCGCGGGATTCCACGTCGAGTACTCCGGCGTCGCGTTCGCGCTGTTCTTCCTCGCCGAATACGCCAACATGGTCCTGATCTCCGGCATGACGGCGATCTTTTTCCTCGGCGGCTGGGCGTCGCCATTCGAAGGCTGGACGTTCCTGAACGGCATTCCGGTCTTAAGCTTCCTGACCGAGCCCGGCTTCCACTGGCTGTTCGCAAAGATCTGTTTCTTCATGTACTCCTTCTTCTGGTTCCGCGCGACGTTCCCGCGTTACCGCTATGACCAGATCATGCGGCTCGGATGGAAGGTGTTTATCCCTGTAACGATTATCTGGATTGCCGTCGAGGCTGTGGCGGCCTGGGCCAATGTTGGCCCGTGGGCGTAAGCGTCGAGGCAAGAGACTATGAGCAAACTGGTTAGCTACGTAAAAACCTTTGCCCTCTGGGAGCTCCTGAAGGGACTCAGGGTCACGTCGAAGAACTTTTTCAAGAAGAGCGTGACGCTGGAGTACCCGGAGGAGAAGACGCCGCAGTCACACCGTTTCCGTGGCCTGCACGCATTGCGTCGTTACCCGAACGGGGAGGAACGCTGCATCGCCTGCAAGCTGTGCGAGGCCGTGTGCCCGGCGCTGGCGATCACGATCGAATCCGATGTCGCGGATGACGGCACGCGTCGCACGACGCGCTACGACATCGACCTGTTCAAGTGCATTTACTGCGGCTTCTGTGAAGAGGCCTGCCCGGTCGATGCCATCGTCGAGACACGTATCCACGAGTACCACATGGAGAAGCCCGGCGAGAACATCATGACCAAGGACAAGTTGCTGGCAGTAGGTGACAAGTACGACGCGATGATTTCGGCCGACAAGGCGGCGGACGCGAATTACCGCTAGGACGAGCAATGCTTTTTCATTCAATCCTCTTTTATGCCTTCTCGCTGGTGCTGCTTGGCGCCGCCTGCGGCGTCGTGTTCTCGAAGAACCCGATCCACTCGATCATGTTCCTAGTTCTGACGTTCTTCCAGGCTGCGATCCTGTGGCTCATGGCCGAGGCCGAGTTCCTGGCGATCGTGCTGGTGCTGGTCTACGTCGGCGCGGTCATGGTGCTGTTCCTGTTCGTCGTCATGATGCTCGAAGTCGACATCGAGGCCGTCAAGAAAGGCATGAGCCGTTACACGGCGCCCGCGCTGGCGATTGCTGCGTTGATGACCTTCGAGCTGATTAACCTGATCTGGCTGCGCAGCTCTGATGAAGAGGTCGGCGGCAACTTCCAGCCGTTGCCGGAAGGCTACGACAACACGAAGGCGCTGGGTGAAGTGCTGTACACGGAGCATGTCTATGCCTTCGAGATCGCGGCCGTGGTGCTGCTTCTCGCTATCGTCGCGGCCATTACGCTAACGATGCGCAAGCGACCCAACCTGAAGGTGCAGGACATCTCGGCGCAGGTCGCGGTTCAGGCCAAGGACCGAGTACGCATCGTGAAGATGGATGCGGAAGAAAAGTCATGATCGGCCTTCAACACTATCTCACGCTGTCTGCGATGCTGTTCGTATTGAGCATCATCGGCATCGTCATCAATCGACGCAACCTGATCCTGATCCTGATGTGCATCGAGCTGATGCTGCTGGCGGTCAATTTCAACTTCATCGCCTTCTCGCGTTACCTGGGCGATGAGTTGGGCCAGGTGTTCGTCTTCTTCATCCTGACCGTGGCGGCCGCCGAGGCGGCGATCGGTCTTGCCATCCTGGTGGTGCTGTTCCGCAACAAGCGCTCCATCAATGTGCAAGAACTGAACGAGATGAAAGGGTAGCGCGGCATGTATAACTACTACCTGACGATTGTTCTTGCGCCATTGATCGCGGCGATTGTCACCGGGCTGTTCGGCAAGCAGGTCGGCCGCGCCGGCGCGCACGGGCTGACGATCCTCGGTGTCGGCCTGTCCTGTGCGTTGTCCTTCGTCGTCCTGTACCAGATGGTCTGGGGCGGGGCGTCTCCTGAAAATATCAGCGTCTACACATGGGCCGTCACGGACGGCCTGCGCATGGAAGTCGGCTTCCTTGTCGATCGTCTGTCGGCGCTGATGATGTGTGTCGTGACCTTCGTGTCTTTGATGGTGCATATCTACACGATCGGCTACATGCACGACGACCCGGGCTACCAGCGTTTCTTCAGCTACATCTCGCTGTTCACGTTCTCGATGCTGATGCTGGTCATGTCCAACAACTTCCTGCAGCTGTTCTTCGGCTGGGAGGCGGTCGGCCTCGTGTCCTACCTGCTGATCGGCTTCTGGTACAAGAAAGAGACCGCGATCTTCGCGAACCTGAAGGCTTTCCTGGTCAACCGCGTCGGCGACTTCGGCTTTATCCTCGGTATCGCCGGCGTCGTCATGCTGACCAACTCGCTCGACTATGCGACCGTGTTCGGCCAGGCGGACTACATTGCCGGCGAGACTCTCGAGGTCATCCCGGGCACGGCCTGGAATGCGATGACCGTGATCTGCATCCTGCTGTTCATCGGCGCGATGGGTAAGTCGGCGCAGGCGCCGCTGCACGTATGGCTGCCGGATTCGATGGAGGGCCCGACACCAATCTCGGCGCTGATCCACGCGGCCACGATGGTCACGGCGGGCATCTTTATGGTGGCGCGGATGTCGCCGCTCTATGAGCTGACGACCACGGCACTATCTGTCGTCATCGTCATCGGCGCCATCACAGCCTTCTTCATGGGCTTGCTCGGCATCGTCCAGAACGACATTAAACGCGTCGTCGCCTACTCGACGCTGTCGCAACTCGGCTATATGACCGTGGCGCTGGGCGCGTCGGCCTACAGCGCCGCGATCTTCCACCTGATGACGCACGCGTTCTTCAAGGCGTTGCTATTCCTTGCGGCCGGCTCCGTCATTATTGCGATGCACCACGAACAGGACATCCGCAAAATGGGCGGCCTGAAGAAGTACATGCCGATCACGTACTGGACGGCATTGATCGGTTCGCTGGCCCTGATCGGTTTCCCGGGCAGCGCGGGCTTCTTCTCCAAAGACCTGCTGATCGAGGCGGTGGCCGATTCGCACTGGAAGGGGCAGGGCGCCGTTTACTGGATCGCTTATCTAAGCGTCCTGCTCGGCGTTTTCGTGACGGCACTGTACTCGTTCCGCATGTTCTTCCTCGTCTTCCATGGCGAGGAGCGCATGGACGCCGAGACCAAGTCGCATCTGCACGAGACGCCGCTGGTCGTGACCGGCCCGCTGATTCTGCTCGCGATCCCGTCCGCCGTCATCGGCTGGATCACGGTCGAAGCCATCCTGTTCGGCGGGTTCTTCGGCGACGCGATCGTAACGTCTGCGGCGCGACCGGATGTGCTTCAGGAACTCGGATCGCACTGGCACGGCAGCCTCGCATTGCTGCTGCACGCGCCGATGACGCCGGTGTTCTGGCTCGCGGCCGCCGGTGTGGGTGCCGCCTGGTACCTGTGGCTCAAGCGTCCGGACATTCCTGAGGCGATGCACAAGAAATTCAGCGGGCTCTACAACCTGCTGGATCGCAAGTACTACTTTGACGACCTGTGGATCAAAGGCTTCGCAGGCGGTGGCCGCTCGCTGGGTAACCTGCTGTGGCAGAAGGGCGACCAGACCGTCATCGACGGCTGGCTCGTCAACGGTACGGCGAACACGGTGGGTCGTCTCGCGGGCATCGTCCGCCAGATCCAGACCGGCTATCTGTACACCTATGCGTTCGCAATGATCATCGGCCTGACAGCGCTTTTGAGCTGGCTCGTCTGGTTCAGGTAAGGAACAGGACTCGTGGAACTCTCTAATCTGCTCAGCATCCTGATCTGGACCCCGATCGTCGGCGGCTTCGTCATCCTCGCCTTGGGTGATGGGGGCGATGCCGAGTCGTCGCGCGCAGGTCTCATGCGCCAGGCGTCGCTGGCCGTTAGCGTCGTCACGTTCCTGATCAGCATCCTGCTCTACACGGGCTTCGATACGACGACAGCGTCGATGCAGTTCGTCGAGCGTGTGCCGTGGATCGAGACGCTGAATGTCTACTACTACCTCGGCGTCGACGGCATCTCCGCACCGCTGATCCTGCTGACGACGTTTATCACGCCGCTGGTCGTCATCGCCGGCTGGAATACCATCAAGATTCGCCCCGCCCAGTACTTCGCCGCGTTTCTGATCCTCGAAGGGCTCATGGTTGGCGTGTTCTCGGCCCTGGACGGCATCCTGTTCTACGTTTTCTGGGAAGCGATGCTTGTCCCCATGTTCCTGATTATCGGCGTCTGGGGCGGCGCCAGGCGCATTTACGCGACGGTCAAGTTCTTCCTTTACACGTTCTTAGGCTCCGTCCTGATGCTGGTGGCGTTCATCTACCTGTATCGCGTGACGGGAACCTACGACCTCTTCGCGTTCATGGAAGCGCCGATCAGTATGACCGCCCAGAAGCTGATCTTCATCGGCTTCCTGCTGGCCTTTGCGGTCAAGGTGCCGATGTGGCCGGTGCACACCTGGCTGCCGGACGCGCACGTCGAGGCGCCCACCGGCGGTTCGGTCATCCTGGCAGCCATCATGTTGAAAATGGGCGGCTACGGTTTCGTGCGCTTGTCGCTGCCGATTGTGCCGGACGCCAGCGAGTACTTCGCCGGCCTGATGATCGCGCTGTCGCTGATTGCTGTCGTCTACATCGGCTTCGTCGCGCTGATGCAGAAAGACATGAAGAAGCTGATCGCGTACTCGTCGATTGCCCATATGGGCTTCGTGACGCTCGGTTTCTTCCTGAACTGGCACATCGGCGGCGACAGCGGGGCGGTGCTGGGCATCTCGGGTGGCATGGTGCAGATGGTCTCGCACGGCCTGATCTCCGGCGCGATGTTCCTGTGCGTCGGCGTCCTGTATGACCGCATGCACAGCCGCATGATCGCCGACTACGGTGGCGTCGCCAACACAATGCCGATGTTCGCCGCCTTCATGGTGCTGTTCGCGATGGCCAATGCCGGCCTGCCGGGCACCTCGGGCTTCGTTGGCGAGTTCATGGTGATCATCGCGAGCTTCAAGGCGAACTTTTGGTTCGCGTTCCTCGCGGCGACGACGCTCGTGCTCGGCGCGGCCTACACGCTGTGGATGATCAAACGCGTCGTCTATGGCGACATTGCGAACGACAAGGTGGCGGCGCTGAAAGACCTGAACTCAAGAGAGTTCGTCGTGCTGTCGATACTTGCGATTTCTGTACTGCTGGTCGGCCTGTGGCCGGCGCCGCTCGTGGATATGATGAACGTGACGATTGAAAACCTCGTCTCCCAGATTAGCCAGCCGAAGGTCGGATGATGGTTGAGATGATGAATTTCTGGCCTGTGGCTGCCCCCGAGATCACGCTGCTTGGCGTGATCTGCGTCATCCTCGTCGCGGACCTGTTTGTCAGCGCTGAGAAGCGGGCGATTACATTCTGGCTGACAATCGCGAGCCTCGTCGTGACCATGATTGTGACAATCGCGACGGCCCCGGAAGCGAGAACCGTCGTGTTCTCTGGCGCCTACGTCAGTGACCCGCTGTCGCAGGTACTGAAGGTCTCCGCGATCGGCCTGGTGGCGATCTGCTTCCTGTACGCGCGCGACTACCTGAGCGCAAACAATATCCATCGCGGCGAATTCTACGTGCTGGGCCTGTTCGGCCTGCTCGGCATGATGATCATGATGTCCGCGAACAGCCTCTTGAGCATGTACATGGGGCTGGAGACGCTTGCGTTGTCTCTGTACGCGCTCGTGGCCGTCGACCGGGACAACGTGAACTCGGCCGAGTCCGCGATGAAGTACTTTGTGCTTGGCGCCATAGCATCTGGCGCTCTGCTGTACGGCATCTCGTGGATCTATGGGACGACCGGTCACCTGCAGTTCGACCAGATAGCCGCGGCGATTGCCGCCGACCCCGAGATCAACAGCCTGCCGCTGTGGTTCGGTATTGCGTTCCTCGTCGTCGGCATCGCGTTCAAGTTCGGTGCCGTACCGTTCCATATGTGGGTACCGGACGTTTACGAAGGCGCGCGTTCGCCGGTGACCGTCTACATCGCGTCCGCGCCGAAGCTTGCGTCGCTGGCGCTGCTGCTGCGTATCCTCGTCGACGGGCTTGGCACGGTCCATGACGTCTGGGCGGACATGATCACGGTCGTCGCCGTGCTGTCGCTGATTCTCGGTAACGTGGCGGCCATTGCGCAGACCAACATCAAACGGATGCTGGGCTATTCGACGATTGCCCATGTCGGTTTCATTCTGTTGGCGATCGTACCCGGCACGGGCGAGGGCTATGCAGCCGCGCTGTTTTACACGCTGACCTATGTCGTTGCGAGCCTCGGTTCTCTCGGCATGGTCATCCTGCTGAGCCGCGGCGGCTACGAGGCTGAGAACGTGTCCAACTTCAAGGGTCTGAATGCCCGAAGCCCGTGGTTCGCACTGATGATGCTGTTCTTGATGCTGAGCCTCGCTGGTATCCCGCCATTCATCGGCTTCTTCGGCAAGCTTAATGCCATCAGTGTCGTCCTCGAGGCGGGCATGGTCGACATGGCCATCCTGATGGTTGTCGCCTCGGTTGTCGGCGCCTTCTACTATCTGCGCGTCATCTGGTTCATGTACTTCGAGGAAGGTGAGGACCAGGCCGTCCTGCAGATGGGCCCGGACGCCAAGCTCGCAATGAGCGCAAACGGCGTAGCCGTGCTCGCGCTGGGCATCCTGCCAGGCTGGCTGTGGGCATTGTGCCTGGCCGTACTGGGCTGATTTCCCAAGGATTCTGATTACCTGGCCAGTATAGGTAGAACTCGTAGTCTGTGGGCTTGTAATCCCCCTGTCACCTGAGTAGTATCCCGATCCTGCCGATGCGGGGTGGAGCAGTCTGGCAGCTCGTCGGGCTCATAACCCGAAGGTCGCAGGTT
>JASJCQ010000010.1 GCA_030065915.1 Woeseiaceae bacterium | reverse complement strand
AAGTGCCCGTACTGCGACTTCAATTCCTTCACCGCGTCGCAGGATGCGCCGAGGTCGCGCTACCTCGGGGCCGTCAAAGAGGACCTGAAGCGGCAGTCGGCGGACGTTGCGGACCGGCCGCTGCATACCGTGTTCATCGGTGGCGGCACGCCCAGCTTCTTCTCTCCGGAAGAGATCGGGTCCCTGGTGGATGCGGTTCGCGGTCACTACCGCCTGGAACCCGGTATCGAGATCACGATGGAGGCCAATCCTTCGTCCGTCGAGAGCGGGGATCCGGCAGGGTATCGCGACGCCGGTATCAACCGGCTGTCGATAGGCGCGCAGTCTTTCAACGACAAGCACCTGAAGACGCTCGGCCGGCTTCATGACGTCGCCGATATCGAGCGTTCATTTTCTGACGCACGCTCGGCCGGCTTCGACAATATCAACCTGGACGTCATGTATGCGCTGCCGAACCAGGGGCTTAACGAAGCGATGAGCGACCTTGACTCGGCTTTCGATCTCGATCCCGACCACATCTCCTGGTACCAGCTGACGCTGGAGCCAAACACGGTGTTCTATTCGCGCCCGCCGGAGGGCCTGCCGGACGACGATGCGGCCTGGGAACTCCAGTCCGAGGGGCAGGCGCGACTGGCCAACGCCGGGTATCGACAATACGAGGTCTCGGCCTACGCACAGTTGGGCGGCCAGTGCCGGCACAACCTCAACTACTGGCGCTTCGGCGACTACCTGGCCGTCGGCGCCGGCGCGCATGGCAAGCTCAGCATCGCCGGGGAGCCGTATCGATACTCCCGGCCGGCCAATCCGGCGGCGTACATGCAGAGCGTAGAACTGAATTCCGGCCTCGACAGGCGAGCCATCCCTGAGAAGGACAGGGTTTTCGAGTTTGCGCTGATGGCGCTGCGCCTCGATGAGGGTTTCTCGGCTGAGCAATTCGAATCGGCGCTGGGCCTTCCTCGCGAACGGCTTGAAGAAGCGCTCAACGCGCCGGTCGAGTCCGGTTTGGTTGAGCAGCTTACCGATGATCGTTGGCGACCTACCGAGCTGGGGCGCCGGTTCCTGAACGACCTGCAATCGAGCTTCCTGCCCACCGGTTAGCAGCGATTCGCCGCCCGCAGCGAGCTGTGAACCCGGTCAATATTTGCCCCCTCGCCGGAATCTTTGTCGACTTTGTCGGGCCTTTCGGCCGACCGGTTTATGCACAATCCCGGGGCCGATGCTGTATTTCAAGCACATGAGTGGCCTAAGCTCAACTTGAGCCGACAAAAACACGCCTAAGCCCATGTTTTTATTGAGATTCAAAAAATGGACACATTTTGAGCATTTCGACAAGCTTGCTTGAAAAACGGGGGCTTAGGGCACTCACCCAAATTTCTTCCACAACCTTATCCACAGGTTCTGTGGATAAAATATGGGCTTGCGGTCGCAACACTATCCCTTTATCCTACGCGCCCTTTTTTTGACGGCCATCGAGAGCTAGCCATGAAAGCCGACATCCACCCGAACTACGCAGATATCAAGGTGACCTGCAGTTGCGGAAATGAATTCATGACCCGGTCGACGCTCGGCGAAGACCTCGTTGTAGAAGTGTGCTCCGCTTGCCACCCGTTCTACACGGGCAAGCAGAAGATCGTCGACTCCGGCGGTCGCGTCGACAAGTTCCGCAAGAAGTACGGCATCTCCTAAGCGGTTGTTCGCCGTCTGCGGCGGTCGCCGCAACGACAATTTCATACGAAATCAAAGCTCCGGACCCCGGAGCTTTGGTATGCTTGCGTGCCTAATAAAAACAGAGCTTGAGAGGATATAGATGAGCCAGGATGCCTTCCGACTGATTAGCCCGAATGGAACTGAGTCGGCGCTGCCCGTACACAAAGGTACAACCGGACCTGACGTCATCGACATCGGCAAGCTGTACCGCGAACAGGGCGTGTTCACCTACGACCCGGGCTTTGTCGCGACAGGAAGCTGCTCATCCGACATCACCTTCATCGACGGGGAAGAAGGCGTCCTAATGTACCGCGGGTACCCCGTGGAGCAACTGGCCGAGCATTCGAACTTCATCGAGGTCTGTTACCTGCTGCTCTACGGCGAGCTGCCGACCAAAGACGAGCTGGAGAAATTCGATCATTCGGTTCGTACGCACACGATGCTGAACGAAGGCATGCTCAATTTCTTCAAGGGCTTCCGCTATGACGCGCATCCGATGGCCCAGCTGTCTGCCGTCGTCGGCTCGATGTCCGCCTACTATCACGACACGACTGACATTCACGATCCGCAGCATCGCGACATCTTTGCGCACCGTATCGTGGCCAAGCTGCCGACTATTGCCGCGGCGGCTTACAAGCTGAACGTCGGCCAGCCGTTCATCTATCCGCGCAACGACCTGAACTACAGCGAGAACCTGCTGCACATGCTGTTCGCGGTACCGGCTGAGCCGTATGAGATCGACCCGATCGCGGCGGAGGCGCTGGATCTGCTGTTTATCCTGCACGCCGACCACGAGCAGAACTGTTCGACGTCGACGGTACGCATGGCGGCCAGCTCCGGCGCCAATCCTTATTCCGCGATTGCCGCCGGCATCTCGGCGCTGTGGGGACCGGCACACGGTGGCGCCAACGAGGCCGTACTGAAGATGCTCGAGGAAATCGGCGACGTCAGCCAGATTCCGAAGTATGTCGAGAAAGCCAAGGACCGGGACGATCCGTTCCGCCTGATGGGCTTCGGTCATCGCGTCTACAAGAACTTCGATCCGCGCGCGAAGATCATCCGCAAGATGGCGCACAAGGTGTTGGAGCGCCTGGGCCAGCGTGACGATACGCCGCTCTTCGACCTCGCACTCGAACTGGAGCAGGTCGCCCTGAAGGATCCGTTCTTCATCGAGAGGAACCTGTATCCGAATGTCGACTTCTACTCCGGCGTCATCTACCGCGCGCTCGGCATCCCGACGTCGATGTTCACGGTGATGTTCTCCATCGGTCGTTGTGTCGGCTGGACGGCGCACTGGACAGAGATGATTTCGGATCCCAGCGGCAAGATCTCACGCCCGAGGCAGCTCTACACGGGCCCCGCCAATCGGGATTACGTCGCCGTAAAGGATCGGTAAGACACCAGCGCCGAGTACCGGTGCGCCGGGCTCGGGAGTTTAGCCGGCGCCCGCCGGCATCTCTTCCATCAGCACCTGGACCGCGTTCATGTCCGCACGCTTCATCGGCTTGCCGTCGATCGGGCTGATCGGTGCCTGTCGCAAGCCGTCGTATGGAAACACGGTGGCCTGCACGATGTTGTACTCGTGCCGGAACTCGTAACCCGGATAGATCTCGACGACATTGCGTCGGGTCTTTAGCCGGCGCTCGTAATTCCTGAAGTTGATTTGCCGGTCGCCGAGATGAAAGGCGACCAGCTCGGGCGAGTCACTGAACAGGTGCATATTCACGGCCGAGTTGTCATCCGCCGTGCCGCTGAGCACCGGCCCGACAAGGCGCGGCGTAAACTCTTCGAGCATCTGCATCGCGATCAGCGCGGTGCGTCGCAAGCTGTACAGAATCTCAACGTGGTCATCACCGGCGAACAGTGACAAGTGATCGGCAATCGCCTGTTCGATCTCGTGGTTGCCCGGCAGCGCACCCCGCGTCGCCAGGTTCAGTTTCTCGGCGGCTTTTTTCTTCGCGATTCCGTAGTCACGAATGCCCTGGTCAACGATCAGCCTGGCGGCTTCCTGGGCTACCAGGGCGCGAGTACGGTCACCGTTCGTGTCACTGCGTCGTGGCATCTAGAACAGGCTCTCTTCCTTAGGCTCTTCATCGCCTTCGTCCATGTTCAGGATGTCCGGTACTTCTTCGAGTTCCTCGCAGACCGGGACATTGCCTTCGCGGAACAGCTCGAAGGTCGTGTTTCGCTGTCCGGCGCGGGCCGGACAGCCGGTGTCCCGATCGATCCGCTGGCGCAGGATGCCGCTCGGCATTGGCATCTGGTTCTCGGGAACGCCTTCGAGCGCTCGGTCGGTGAACTGTATCCAGACCGGAAGTGCCGTGCGTGAGCCCTCTTCGCCCGGGCCCAGCGGGAGGTCATCGTCATAGCCAATCCAGACAATGGCCGCGAGGTCGCCGTTGAAACCGCCAAACCAGGCATCGCGCCGATCGTTCGACGTGCCCGTCTTTCCGGACAGGTCCCGTCTTCCCAGCACGAGTGCTCGTCGACCGGTGCCACGACGGATCACGTCCCGCATCATGTCCTGGACGATGAAGGCATTGCGTGCGTCGATGGCTCTCGGTGCGGCATTGATCGTTTCGTACAGCTCCGGCGCGTGTTCGGCATCCGGTCGGTAGTCAGTGCCCATCTCGGCCATCTCGTCCATCGTGAACTCCGGGACGTGTTCCAGCTCGAAGCGCGTCTGCTCTCGTTCACAGTCTTCGCAAACGACGAGAGGTTCCGCGCGGTACAGCGTGTCGCCGGCCGGGCCGTAGATGCCATCGATCACATAGGGTTTGATCGCATAGCCGCCGTTCGCGATCGTGGCATAGCCCTGCGCCATGTCCAGCGGTGAGGCTTCTCCTGCTCCCAGTGCCAGCGAGCCGTTGCGCGGCAGGCTCAGTTCACCAAAGCCGAACTTGGAGATATGCCTGACGGCATTGCCGATACCCGTCTCGAACAACAGCAGTCGCACCGAGACCAGGTTCATCGATCGAACCAGCGCCTCGCGAAGCCGCGTCGGACCGTAGAAACGGCCGCTGTAGTTCAACGGGCGCCAGACGGCCTCCAGCTCCGATGAATTGATGACGACCGGGGCGTCCAGCACAACGGTCGCCGCCGTGTTCCCGGCTTCGAGCGCTGCGCTATATATAAAGGGTTTGAACGAGGAGCCCGGCTGGCGACGCGCCTGCGTTGCGCGGTTGAACTTCTGCAGGCCGAAATCGAAGCCGCCAATCAGGCTCGTGATAGCGCCGTCGTAAGGATCCATCGATACGATAGCGCCCTGCGCTTCCGGCGCGTTGGTCAGGGCCCAGAAGTCCAGCGTTGTCGGCATCACGTAAACGAGATCGCCTACCGCAAGCACGTCTTCGACAGACTCGGGCGCCGGTCCGGTGGTCTCCCTGTCGATAAACGGCTTCGCCCAGTCCATGCCCTGCCACGGAATCTCCGACTGGCTGCCGTCGGCGAACAGGATGCTTGCGCTGTTGTCTTCATTCAGCGCCGTGACCAGTGCGACGGACAGCTTGCCCGGAGCGTACTGCTCGAGCGCATCGAATATTTCAGTAGGCCACTCGTCGAGTGAGGTCGCGAAAATCTCGTCAGTCAGTTCAAAGGTCGTAATCGGCCCGCGAAAGCCGCGCCGTCGTGTGAACTCGAGCAGGCCGTTCTGCAATGCGTAGTTCGCTGCCGCCTGCAGCCTGGAGTCTAAGGCGGTGACCACCTGGTAACCGGCCGTGTAGGTTTCCTCGCCATAGCGCGACAGCATTTCACGACGAACCATCTCGGCAACGTACGGCGCGTTCAATTCCACGGCGGCGCCGTAGAGGTTCGACTCCATCGGAGTGTCGTACGCCGCGTCGTATTCTTCGCGACTGATGTGGCCGAGATCGAGCATTCGCTCGAGCACGTAATTCCTGCGTCGCGTCGCGTCTCGTGGCGACCGGACCGGGTTGTAGCGAGACGGCGCCGGCAGCACACCGGCCAGCGTCGCCGCTTCCGACACGTCGATCCGCGCCAGCGGCTTGTTGAAATAGACCTGCGCCGCGGCGGCGACGCCGTAGGCTCGCTGTCCGAAGAACATCTTGTTCAGGAACAGCGCCATGATCTCCTGCTTGGAGAACTCCTGCTCGATCTTGTACGCGAGGAACGCCTCGTTCAGTTTGCGAACGAGTGTTTGTTCACGTGTCAGGAAGTAGTCGCGCGCAAGCTGCTGCGTCAGCGTGCTGCCGCCGCCCGCGATCTCACCGGTCTGTATCAACTTGAACAGCGCTCGCCCGATACCGATCGGGTCGATGCCGCCGTGATCGAAGAAGCGCCGATCCTCAGCGGCAATGAAAGCGTGGACGACATGCTCCGGCACGTCATCGTATTCAATAAGTATGCGTCGCCGCTGCCCGATCTCGGAGATCAGCCGGCCGTCGCGGCTGAAGATGCGCAGCGGGATCTGCAGCGGTATGTCGGTGATCGTCTCCGCTTCCGGCAGTTTCGGAGAGGCGTAGTAATAGGCGCCAACGACAGCGGCGACACCGATGATACCGGTGAGCGTCGCCAGGCCAGTGACGACAATACCCGCTCGCAACCATCCGTTTTTGCGAGGTCTGTCGACTTGTTTTCCTGATCTTTCCTGCATGCTGAGCGCTATTTCCGGCAACAAGGCAGCAAATGAAGAGTGCCGAGCCTATTCATTAGTGACTAGAGTGATGGGAGTTTGGTGCGGGAAATGTGGCAATCCTGTGGCAACACCGGATAAACGCGACGCATGATAGCGATCTTCAAGCGAATTAGGCAATCGGCGAAATGCGAAAAAACTCAGTTCTCACAGCTATGCGCCAACCAGTTCACAGAATAGGGGCGTTCGGGTGAGTACCATGCTGTCGCTGGATCGTGACAACAGTCACGTTTTATTTAACATTTTATTGATATATAGTTAAATCGCTATGCTCAGGTCAAACTTATATTTGACTCGCAACCTACCGACTTAGAAGGGAAAATACGTGTTATTCGGCAAGAAGACTCAGCCCCTCTTGGGCCTCGATATCACGACCTCGTCGGTCAAGCTGATAGAGCTTTCCCAGAGCGGAAAGCGCTATCGTGTCGAGTCCTATTCTGCAGAGCCCACACCACCCAGTTCCGTTAACGAAAAAGCGATCGTCGATGCCAAGGCAGTCGGTGAGGCGATTCGTCGTGCCGTCAAGCGTGCAGGTGCAAAAGCGACCGACGTTGCCGTCGCTATCAGTGGTGACGCAGCCATTACCAAGGTAATCCAGATGCCATCCACTCTTTCCGAGCGAGATCTCGAAGGGCAGGTGGAAATCCAGGCGGACCAGTACATCCCCTTCCCGATGGAAGAGGTCAGCTTCGACTACGAAGTGGTCGGCCCGAATGACAAAGATCCCGAGCTGATGGATGTCCTGCTCGTCGCGACGCGAACCGAGAATGTCGAGCAGCGTGAAAGCGCCGTTGCCGCCGCGGGACTCGCGACGAAGATCGTCGACGTTGAAGCCTTCGCTCTCGAGAATGCGTGCCAGCTCCTGAGTCACCAGATTCCGGAAGCCGAGGGCGAGCAGACGGTAGCCGTCGTCGACATCGGCGCCAGCAGCACCACGTTCTCGGTACTGCAGAACCTCAAAGTCATTTACACGCGCGACTTCAACTTCGGCGGCCAGCAGCTGACTGAAGAAATCATGCGTACCTACGGTCTCTCGATGGAGGATGCCGGCCGGGCCAAGAAGCAGGGCGGCCTGCCCAGCAACTATCAGCCCGAAGTGCTGGAGCCTTTCATCGATGACATGACTCAGCAGGTCAGTCGATCGTTGCAGTTCTACCTGGCATCGGGCGGCGGCCGTGAGCAGCCGGACCTGATCCTGGTCTGCGGCGGTTGCGCGAACATCCCGGGCATCGCAGATGTCATCTCCTCTCGTGTCGGTATCCCGACCGAAGTGGGCGACCCGCTCGGACAAATGAAGATCTCATCAAAAGCGAAGTCACAGGGTGTCACGAAAGACGCGACCGCCCTGCTGACGGCTTGCGGTCTGGCACTAAGGAGTTTCGACTAAGATGCCAAGCATTAACCTACTGCCGTGGCGCGAAGCAGAGCGTAAAAAGCGTCAACGAGACTTCGGCGTTGCACTGGCCGGCGGGGTCGTTGTTGCGATTGCCGGCGTTCTTGCGACGATGTTCTTCTATGACGGCATGATCGACAGCCAGATGAGCAAGAATGATCGCCTGACGGCCGAGATCCGCGAGCTCGAGAAGAGCATCGAGGAAATCGACGGACTGGAGCGTCAGAAAGAACGACTGCTTGCTCGTATGGAGATCATTAACCAGCTTCAGAAAAGCCGCCCGGAAATCGTTCACCTGTTCGACGAGATGACGCGTCAGCTGCCTGAAGGCGTGTACCTGACGAGCATGCGGCAGACAGGCAACCGCATCCAGATTCGCGGCATCGCGCAGTCCAGTACTCGCGTCTCCGCTTTGATGCGCCAGATCGATGCCTCGGACTGGATGACTGATCCAGAGGTCGAGCGTGTCGCGACGAAGACCGTCGGTAACTCCCGCCAAGCTGAATTTACGGTGTACCTCAAGCAGGTTCGTTCTTCATCAGGGGGGGACGACGTATGAACCTCATAGAAGAACTCCAGGCGTTAGACGTCAATGACGTCGGCCGCTGGCCGCTGCCGTTCCGGGCGGCTGTCATCGCCCTCGTATTCGTCGCTGTCCTGGGGCTTGGCATCTACTTCACGATCGTCAAGGACAAGGCGCCGCAGCTGCAGAAGGCCGAAGCCACCGAGCAGGACCTTCGCCAGGTATTCGAGAACAAACAGCGCAAGGCCGCAAACTACGACGAATACAAAGAGCAGCTCGCGGAGATGGAGCAGTCTTTCGGCACGATGCTCCGTCAGTTGCCCGGTGAGACCGAGATCCCGAGCCTGATCGTCGATATCTCGCAGACGGGACTGGCAGCCGGCCTGCAGGAGCGGCTGTTCGAACCGCAGTCGGAAGTGCCGCGCGACTTTTACGCCGAGAAGCCGATTCGAATCCGTCTGACCGGCGGCTATCACGAGATCGCCGACTTCGTCAGCGGCATTGCAGCGCTGCCGCGTATTGTGACCCTGCACAACATCAATATTACGTCCGGCGGCGGGCCTGGTGTCTACAACCAGCTGAGCATGGAAGTCACCGCCAAGACCTATCGCTACATTGAGGAGGCTGACTAATGGCTGTCAAAGCATGGTCAAAACTCGCAATCGTGGCCTTTGTCGCAGCTGGCACGGCCGGTTGCGGATCGGACATGGATGAGCTCGACGCCTACATCAACGAGGTCAAACAGCGACCCGGTCGTGGCATTGAGCCGTTGCCCGAGATCATCCCCTACGAAGTATTCGAGTACCAGGCGGACGATGAAGGCTTTCGGCCGCCGTTCCAGCCAGACACGCCGCAGTCGGCGGGTGGCGCAGCGGGCGGTGCACGACCAGACCCCGATCGCGTTCCGGAGTTCCTCGAGAGCTTTCCGCTGGACACGCTTCGTATGGTTGGGACGCTGGATATGTCCGAGAGTGTTTACGGTCTCGTGCAGACTGCAGATGGCCTGATTCACCGCGTGATCCTCGGCAATTACATGGGGCAGAACGACGGTCGAATCACTGGAATTACGGAATCAGAAATCACGCTGGTAGAGATTATTTCTGATGGTATTGGCGGCTACATTGAAAGAGACGCCGCGATCAGTCTTCAGAACTGATACCTGAATGGAACTGGGAGTAATAGGAATGACGCTCAAATTTGAACCGACGGTCGTAGTTCGACGTACGGTGTTGTCTTTGGCTGCAGCGGCGCAGGTGCTGTTTTTCGCGATGAGCGCGAACGCACAGGTGCCGAATCAACTGCAGGACATTCAGGTACAAAGTCTGCCGGGCGAACAGGTAGAGCTGAAGCTCATCATGAGCGAAGCTGCTCCTGAGCCGCTGGCATTCACCATCGAGAATCCTGCGCGCATCGCGCTCGACCTCCCTGACACTGCGCTTGCGCTCAGCTCTCGCCGTCGTGACGTCAATGTGGGTCCGCTGGACACCGTACTGACGGCCGAGGCCAACGGGCGGACGCGCGTCGTACTCAATCTCGGACAAATGGTTGCCTATGAAACGCGACGCAGCGGCAATGTCGTGACGGTCGTGCTCGGAGACGGCGACGATTACAGTGCTGGTACCACCCAGTTCGCCAGCAATGTAACGTCATCTCCCGCCACCTACTCGTCGCCGGGCGTTCGCGCTATCGATGGCATCGACTTCCGACGTACACGTGAGGGCGGCGGACGCGTCATGATCCAGTTGAGCGATCCGTCAACGCCGGTCGACATTCGCCAGGAAGGCGGCCGCGTCGTCGCGGTATTCAAAGACACGAATCTCCCCGCCGAGCTGATGCGTCGCCTGGACGTTATGGACTTTGCAACGCCGGTATCCACCGTCGATGCGCTGCGCTCCAATCTAGACACGCGCGTCGTCATTTCGGCAGAAGGCCGCTACGAACAGCTGGCCTACCAGTCCGACAATGAATTCACGATCGAGATCAACCCGGTCGTCGAAGCCGATGAGGCCGTGAGCGGACTCTTCTCGGAGACGAAGGAATACGAAGGACAGCGTCTGACGCTGAACTTCCAGGACATCGAGACACGCGCTGTACTGCAGCTGCTGGCCGAGACGTCGGGCAAGAACATCGTTGTATCCGATACGGTGTCCGGCAACGTCACGCTGCGACTGCGTAACGTTCCCTGGGACCAGGCACTCGACATCGTCATGACGACCAAGGGTCTGGACATGCGCCAGAACGGCAACGTCATCATCGTCGCTCCGGCTGACGAGATCGCGGCACGCGAGACGGCGGACCTCGAGGCCAAGCAGGCGATCAGCGAGCTGGAACCTATGTACTCCGAGTTCCTGCAGGTTAATTATGCGAAGGCCGGCGACCTGTCCAGCCTGATTTCTGGCGGTGGCGGCAACTCGCTGCTATCGGATCGTGGCAGCATCGCTGTCGACTCCCGCACCAACACGCTGTTGGTACAGGATACGGCCGAGAAGCTGCAGGACATTCGCCGACTGGTCCGCACGCTCGATATCCCGATCAAGCAGGTGTTGATCGAGTCGCGCATCGTCGTTGTTAACGACGACTTCAGCCGCGACCTCGGTGTACGCCTCGGCGTCACCGCGTTCCGCGAGAACAGCGCAGACGGCGTCACCGTCATCTCGGGCTCGGGCACGGGTACCGATACGATGGTTACATCGGCGCTGGGTAACCTCGCCGACGCGTCGAACGGCACGATCTTCCCGATCGAGCTGCCGTCACTCGATAACCGGTACAACGTTAACGTTCCGGTCGCCGAGGGCGCTGGCCGCTTCTCGCTCGCGGTACTCGAAAGCGACTATCTCGTCGACCTCGAGTTGAGCGCGCTGGAGGCCGAAGGCCGCGGCGAGATCGTTTCGACGCCTCGCGTGATCACGGCCAACCAGAGCGAAGCCCGCATCGAGCAGGGTGTCGAGATTCCGTACCAGCAGGCGTCATCGTCCGGTGCGACGAACGTACAGTTCAAGAAAGCCGTGCTGAGCCTGACCGTTACGCCGCAGATTACGCCGGACAACAACATCATCATGGACCTCAACGTCAACAAAGACAGCGTAGGCCAGGTGATCTCCACGGGCGGCGCCGGCGGTACCGTACCGTCGATCGATACCCGGCAGGTCCAGACCCAGGTACTCGTCAAGGACGGCCAGACGGTCGTACTCGGCGGTATCTACGAGACGGAGCGTCGCGAGACGATCAACAAGGTACCGTTCCTCGGTGATATTCCGGTGGCAGGCAACCTGTTCAAGAGCAAGCAGCGCATCAACAACAAGGCTGAGCTGCTGATCTTCGTCACACCGCGGATCCTGTCAGAGGGCGCCACCGTAAACTAGGTTTGGGCTTGTCTGCACCACGCAGACACATCCTGTAAAAAGCCGGGCGAATGCCCGGCTTTTTACCTTTCAGGCCGGCCATCACGAACGGCTCAGCCGCGTTGTCGGCACCCAAGGGGCAGACCCTCCCTCGCGTAGCGGTGCTACGCCGCGCTCCCTCCGCCTTACTGATCAGTCCGTGACGTCCGGCAGGGCGTGCCCGCCCGGTGCAGACAGGCCCCTGGCTACTTTTGCTCGTTTCTCGCGGGTGGGCTGTGGCATGCTGTTTCGACGATGAGCACTCCCGGCAGCATATTCCTCATAGGCCCGATGGGCGCTGGCAAGTCGGCCGTCGGCCGACAGCTCGCCAGGCTGCTGAAAACGGACTTCGTCGATGCCGATGAGGAGATTGAGAATCGTACCGGCGTCGATATTCCCTACATCTTCGAGAAGGAAGGTGAGCAGGGCTTTCGCGACCGCGAGAGCCGGGTCGTCGACGAACTGTCCCAGCGGCAAGGCATCGTCCTGGCGACCGGTGGCGGCGTCGTAATGCGTGAGGAGAACCGTCGTTGCCTCGCGGCCCGCGGCCTTGTCGTTTACCTGCAGACCAGCGTCGAACAGCAATGGCAGCGAACCAGCAAGGGTCGCCACCGCCCGCTGCTTCACCACGGAGACCCAAAGGCGGTCCTGCAAGACCTGATGGACAAGCGCGAGCCCCTCTACAAGGACCTCGCTGACCTCATCGTAGATACCGACGGCCGCAAAGTCGGATCCGTTGCGGCCGAGATCGCGAGGCATGTCGACGGGGAATGAGTTTCTTATCCTCGTCCGCTTTGTGGGTTAACCTTGTTTCTTTGATCGCAACGAATTCAGCGTGACAGAACAGCAGCAGATCTCGGTCGACCTGGGCGACCGCTCATATCCGATCGTAATCGGCAGCGGGTTGCTGTCGGGGGGCTTCGACCTGTCGCCATACATCGGCGGATCGACCTGCCTGGTCGTGACCAACGAGACGATAGCGCCGCTCTATCAGCAGGCGCTGATCGACAGCGTGCATGACCGGCACATAGAGACGCTGGCATTGCCCGACGGGGAGCAGTTCAAGACACTGGATACGATGGTCAGCATCCTGGATCGCCTGACGTCGGCCGGATTCTCCCGCGACACCACGCTGATAGCGCTCGGCGGTGGGGTTATCGGCGACATCACCGGTTTCGCCGCGGCCTGCTACATGCGCGGCGTCGACTTCATCCAGGTACCGACCACGCTGCTGGCCCAGGTCGACTCATCCGTTGGCGGCAAGACCGGCGTCAATCACGCAGCCGGCAAGAACCTGGTAGGCGCCTTCCACCAGCCGCGGATGGTCCTGATCGACACGAACACGCTGTCGACGCTGCCGGAGCGGCAGCTGAAGGCCGGTCTCGCTGAGGTCATCAAGTATGGCGCCATAGCCGACCTCGAGTTTCTCGCCTGGCTCGAAGACAACATGCCCGCGCTGCTGGACAAGGACCCGGCGGCGCTCGCACACGCCATCCGGCGTTCCTGCGAACTGAAGGCGGAGGTCGTCTCGGATGACGAGCGGGAGGCCGGGCGACGGGCGATTCTCAACTTCGGTCATACCTTCGGTCACGCGATCGAGCGTTGCCAAGGCTACGGTGACTGGCTGCATGGCGAAGCGGTCGCGGCCGGCATGGTCATGGCCGCCGAGCTGAGCGGAATACCGCAGGGCGACGTTGACCGCCTGCGCGCCCTGATCAAAGCGGCGGGGCTGCCCGTCGTTTCCCCGAAGATCGATGAGGACGCGATGCGCAATGCGATGGGCATGGACAAGAAGGTGCGCTCCGGGCAGCTGCGATTCGTCCTGCTCGATTCACTGGGCCACGCGGTCGTCAGCAGCGATTATGACGATGCCGTCCTGAGCAGGGTGCTGAGCCCCGCCGCATGACGCTCGCGCCCTACGCAGCCGATGAGACAACATCGCGGGGCCGGCGCTATCACGAGCCGGCGGCAGCCTACCGCGGCGAGTACCAGCGGGACCGGGACAGGATCATTCACTCCACCGCGTTCCGGCGCCTGATCTATAAGACTCAGGTCTTCGTCAATCACGAGGGCGACCTGTACCGGACGCGCCTGACGCATTCCATCGAGGTCTCACAGATCGGCCGCTCCGTCGCACTCGCGCTGGGCTTAAGCGAGCCACTGACGGAGGCGATTTGCCTTGCACACGACCTCGGTCACACGCCATTCGGTCACGCCGGCCAGGACACGCTCAATGCATGCATGCGGGACTACGGCGGCTTCGAGCACAATTTCCAGTCCTTAAGAGTCGTCGACGAGCTCGAGTCGCGATACGCCGACTTCCCTGGCCTGAACCTGATGTTCGAGACGCGAGAGGGCATTCTCAAGCATTGCTCGGCGAAGAACGCGAGGACGATCGGCGAACTGGGAGAACGATTCCTCAAGCGACGCCAGCCCGGTCTCGAGGCCCAGATCGCCGACATCGCCGATGCTATCGCCTATAACAACCACGACATCGACGACGGGTACCGGGCCGGACTGCTGTCACTCGAGCTCTTGAGCAGCCAGGCGCTGTTTGCGCGGCCACTCAACGAGGTGCGCGCGCTGTATCCGGACCTGGAGGATCGCCGCCTGGTCTACGAAATCATACGGCGCATGATCGGTTTCGTCGTAACCGACCTGATCGAGAACACGGCCCGGCTCATAGGCGAACTCAAGCCCGAGTCCATCGACGACGTCCGCGCGGCGGCCAAGCCGCTCGTCCGGATGTCCGATGAGGTCGCAGAACAGCACCTCAAGATGAAGCGCTTCCTGCACAAGCATCTATACAGCCACGAGAAGAAGCTCCAGACGGAGCAAGACGCGCAGAAGATGCTCGAGACACTGTTCGAGGCCTACATGACGGACACGGCCACGATGCCGCAGAAGTTCGCGCAGCAGGCTGCGAGCGCAGATGAAGAGGGCAGGGCCCGGATCATCGCCGACTACATCGCGGGCATGACCGATCGCTACGCGATGGCCGAGTACGAGAAACTCGAGTGCGGATGATCGCCGAATCCGGAACAATTCTTACCGCTAACGGGTTAGAATCGCGCCGCTTCAAACGATTAAGGACACCGAGTGAAATCGATAGATAATCGCGACCGGCTGATCTTCGCCATGGATGTACCGGACTGCGACGAAGCGCGCCGCCTGACCGAGACGCTCGGCGATTCCGTGACGTTCTACAAGATCGGGCTCGAGCTCATGATGAGCGGCGGCTACTTCGAGCTGCTCGACTGGATGCTCGCGCGCGACAAGAAAGTCTTCTGCGACCTCAAGTTCTTCGATATCCCGGCGACCGTCGGCAAGGCTGTCAGACAATTGAAAGACCGCGGCGCGAGTTTCGTCACCGTGCACGGTAACCAGTCGATTATGGAGGCTGCCGCCGAGAACAAAGGCGACAGCCTGAAGGTGCTGGGCGTCACGGTGCTGACCAGTCTTGATCGCGGCGACATGGATGATCTCGGTTTCGACTGCGACATCGAGGCGCTGGTTCTGTCCCGCGCGCGACGCGCACTCGAGGCTGGATGCGACGGCGTTATCTCCTCCGGACTTGAGGTCGCGAAGCTGCGCGAGAGCGTCGACGAGAAACTGCTCGTCATTACGCCGGGCATACGGCCGGTGGACAACAAGCCGGAAGGGGACCAGAAACGTGTCGTCACCGTCGAGACGGCCTTCAGCAACGGCGCGGACTACATTGTCGTCGGCAGGCCGATCCGCGACGCGGCAGATCCCCGGGCGGCGGCCGAATCCATCCAGGCTTCGATTGATTCCACGGTGAGCTCACGATGACGGAACTGAAGAACGACCTTTTCCTGCGCGCACTGAAGCGCCAGCCCGTGCCGCGCACGCCGATGTGGATCATGCGCCAGGCGGGCCGCTACCTGCCGGAATACCGCGCGACGAGGGCGCAGGCCGGTGACTTCATGAGCCTGTGTCGCAATGCCGAGCTCGCCTGCGAGGTCACGCTGCAGCCGTTGCGCCGCTACCGCCTCGATGCGGCCATCCTGTTCTCCGACATCCTGACCGTTCCGGACGCGATGGGCCTCGGGCTCTATTTCGAGACGGGCGAAGGGCCGAAGTTCGAGCGACCGCTCCGGACGGCAGCCGGGATCAAACAGCTCAAGATCCCGGACGTCGCCGATACGCTCGGCTACGTCTTCAATGCCGTGTCGACGATCCGGCGCGAGCTCAACGGCGACGTGCCGCTAATCGGCTTCGCCGGCAGCCCGTGGACCGTCGGCACCTACATGGTCGAGGGTGGCTCCAGTCGCGAGTTTTCGCGGATCAAGGGCCTGGCTAAAGAGGACCCCGAGACGCTGTCGTTGCTGATGGACAAGATCGCCGAGACGACGACGGAGTACCTCAACGCGCAGATCGAGTCCGGCGCCCAGGCGGCGATGATCTTCGATACCTGGGGCGCGGCGCTGGAGCCTGACGACTACCGACGTTTCTCGCTTGCCAGCATGCAGAAGATCGTCGACGGCCTGACTCGCAGCCGCGAAGGTCGCGACGTACCGGTCATCCTGTTTACGAAGGGCGCCGGTCCGCTGCTTGCCGACATGGTCGGCACCGGCTGTGACGCGCTCGGCGTCGACTGGACGACGGATCTCGCCGACGCGAGGCGCTATACTGAAGACAAGGTCGCGCTGCAGGGCAACCTGGACCCGGCGACGCTTCGGGAGAGCCCCGAGGCGATCAGGGAAGGCGTGGCGCGAGTGCTCGAGAGTTACGGTACCGGTCCGGGCCACGTCTTTAACCTGGGCCACGGTATTACGCCGGACATCGACCCGGATCATGTGTCCGTGCTCGTCGATGCCGTTCATGAGCTGAGCCCCCGGTACCATACGGGTGGCTAATGCGGGTCCCCGCCGGACCTGAAGGAGCTGACAGAATGATTGCAAGAACACTGCTGATCGTCGCGCTGGGCTCGTTAGGCGCCTCAACGGCTTTTGCCGAAGACACGGGTGCCGCCATCGACGGCGAAAATGCCGAGTGCTTCCAGACCAAGCGCGTGCATACGATCAAACGCCTCGATGACAAACACGTTATCGCCGAGCTCTTAGGTGGGAAGCGTTACGTGCTGGGAGTCGAGGAGCGTTGTCGTCGACTGGACAAGGCCGTGCAGTTCACGATTACATCGCGCGGCACGCGCGTCTGCCCGGCGAGCTTTGCCGAGCTCTACTTCACGCAGCGCTCCGGAGGGGCCAACGACTGCCGGATCGAGACCGTCGAGCTTCTCAGCGACGACGTGGACGACGCAGAAGCAGCACCCGCCGCCGAGGACGACAGCAGCGCTTAAACATCATTGCCCGCCGGCCACTGGCTGCGTCGGACTATTCGGGAACCTCGTCGCGTAACTCACGCCGCAGGATCTTGCCGACGTTCGTCTTCGGCAGGTCCTCACGGAATTCGACTTCGCGCGGGCGCTTGTAGTTGGTCAGGTTCTCCGCACAGTAGTCCAGCACATCCTGCTCGGTGACACCGTCGTGCTTGCGTACGGCAAAGATCTTGACGTGCTCGCCGGATTTCGGATTCGGTACACCAACCGCCGCCGCCTCGAGGATGCCGTCGATTTCGACCACGACGTTTTCCACTTCGTTCGGATACACGTTGAAGCCCGACACGAGGATCATGTCTTTCTTGCGGTCTTCGATAAAGACATAACCGTCCTCGTCCATTCGGCCGACGTCACCGGTCTTCAGCCAGTCGCCCGGCAGCATGGTCTTCTCCGTCTCTTCGGGGCGCTGCCAGTAGCCTTCCATGACCTGCGGTCCGCGAATACAGATCTCGCCGATTTCTCCGATGGGCAAGGGGTTGCCGTCGTCATCCGTGATGATGACGTCAGTGGACGTAATTGGCAGGCCGATCGAACCTGAGAATTCTGCCGTCGGCTTGTTGCAGATCGAAGCGGGAGACGTCTCGGTCAGCCCGTAGCCCTGGACGATGTTCGAACCGGTGATTGCTTTCCATTGCTCTGCGACGGCCGGCTGCACGGCCATGCCGCCGCCGACGACGACCTTTAGCTGGGAGAAGTCGAGCTTGTCGAAGCCCGGCGTATTCAGGAGCGCTGCAAACAGCGTGTTGACGGCATTGAACAGGCCGAACTTGTAATGGCTGAGTTCTTCAACGAACGCGGGGAAGTCGCGCGGGTTCGTGATCATGACGTTCAGGAAGCCCTGCGAGATGCCGACCAGGCAGTTACCCTGCAGCGAGAAGATGTGATAGAGCGGAAGGGCACAGACAGCGACGACCTGGTCAGTGCCCTCGAAGACGTTGCCCTGCCAGGCTTCGGTCTGTGCAACGTTGTAGACGAGGTTACGGTGGCTGAGCATCGCGCCCTTCGACACGCCGGTCGTGCCGCCCGTGTACTGCAGGAAGGCGACATCCATTAGCTCAACGTCGACCTCGTCCAGCGTCTTGTTCCGGCCGCGTTTCAGCGCGTTGTTGAAGCTGATGGTCTTGCCCAGTGCATGAGCAGGGACGGCCTTCTTGACGTACTTCAGCACGACGTTGACGATCGCGCCTTTCGGGAAATTCAACAGGTCGCCGACATTCGTCAGGATGATGTCCTCGACGTCCGTGTCGTCGACGACCTCGGCTAGCGTGTGGGCGAAATTCTCGAGAATCACGATCGCCTTCGACCCGGAGTCCTTTAGCTGGTGCTTCAATTCACGAGCGGTGTAGAGCGGATTGACGTTGACCGCGATGAGGCCGGCTCGCAGGATCCCGCACATCGCGACCGGGTACTGCAGTACGTTCGGCAGCATGATCGCGACCCGGTCGCCCTTCTTGAGACCGAGGTCCTTCTGCAGGAAAGCCGCGAATCGCAGCGACAGCCGGTCCAGGTCAGCGAAGGATAGTGTGGTCCCCATGTTGGTGAACGCGTCGCGGTCCGCGTACACCTCGAAGCTGTGTTCGATCATTTGCTTCAGCGACTTGAACGGCGGAGTTTCGACCGTGGCCGGAATGCCCGGGTCGTAAGACTTAAGCCAGATTTTTTCCATCGTAATCCCCCTGACGCCGGCGAGTCAGCCGCCGGCATTCATACTACTCTGTCGTCACTCTACGGTGACTGTTGCAGCGCTTCTTTAATGACGGGCCATGCGTTGTCGAGCAGGACCGGCTGCGCTTCGGCATTCGGATGGATGCCATCGGACTGCATCAGCCCGTCATCCAAGGCGATGCCATCCATGAAAAAGTCAATCCACGGCAGATCGTATTCTTCCGCGAGGTCCTGGAAAACCGCTTCGAAGGCCCGCGTGTACCGGGCACCGTAATTCGGCGGTATCCGAATGCCCAGTAAAGCTACGTTTGCCCCGGCGGCCTTGCTTTTCGTGATCATCGTCTCCAGATTGTTCTTCATCCGGGACGGCGGAAAGCCGCGCAGCCCGTCATTGCCGCCCAGCTCGAGCACGACCACCGCCGGCGAAAAGCGTTCGATCGCGTCATCGATGCGTTCGACACCGCCTTCCGTCGTCTCACCGCTGATGCTGGCGTTGACGACCTGATGTTCGTACCCTTGGGTCTCGAGCCGCTGCTGCAACAATTCGGCCCAGGACTGGTCAACGTCAATACCGTAGCCCGCGCTCAGGCTGTCACCCAGAATCAGGATTACCGGGTTCTTCGCGGTGCTGGCACTGGCGCTGACAGCAAACAGCAAGATAAAAAGGATTAGTGTCTTTCTCATGTCGAATCAGTCAATGGTTGGCGGCGACGTGCTCTCAGTGCACGAAGTCAGCAAAGAGGTTAGCAGTCCGGAAGGTACTCTGACCATCCTGTCGGACGTCAGTTTCGCTATTTCCAGCGGCGAGTCCGTCGCGATCGTCGGTCCGTCGGGCGCCGGCAAGTCGACGTTACTCGCGCTGCTGGCCGGACTCGACCTGCCCACCCGGGGTTATGTCGAGCTGAATGGCGCGAACCTGTCGGAACTCGACGAAGACGGGAGGGCGAAGGTCCGTGCCGACAGCGTCGGTTTCGTGTTCCAGTCTTTTCACCTCGTGCCGTCGCTGACGGCCCTCGAAAACGTCATGCTGCCGCTGGAGCTTGCCGGTGTGACCGACGCCAAGGGCAAGTCCCGCGGAATCATCGACCAGGTCGGTCTCGGTGAGCGATGGAGCCACTACCCGGCGCAGCTGTCCGGCGGTGAGAAGCAGCGCGTCGCACTCGCTCGGGCGTTTTCGACGGAGCCCGCGGTCCTGTTTGCCGATGAGCCGACGGGGAACCTCGACAGCCGCACCGGCGAGACGATCATGAGCCTGATGTTCGAGCTGAACAAGACCTCGTCCACGACACTGATTCTCGTCACGCATGACAATGCGCTCGCAGACCGCTGTGACCGGGTGATCGCGCTCGATTCGGGAAGGCTCGCCAGCGACACGCGGGCCGCTGCAGCATGAGGGCACTGAGCTTCTCGCTTAAGAGTTTCGGCCGCGAGCTGCGGTCCGGCGAGGTCCTCGTCCTGCTGTCCGCCGTCATCCTGGCGGTCGGGGCATTGACGGCGGTCGGATTCCTGACGGACCGTATCAGCAAGGCCGTAACGCGACAGGCGAACGAGGTGCTGGCCGCCGATCTCCGGCTCCGTTCCCAGGAGCCGATTCCAGACAGTTTTGAACAAAGCGCTATCGATCTCGGGTTGAACACGGCGCGTATGGTGTCCTTTCCGTCGGTCGTATTCGCCGGCGACAACAGCGCGCTATCGACCGTTATAGGCGTGTCCGATGGCTACCCGCTGCGCGGTGAGGTACGACTGGCCGATGACCTTTTCGGTGAGGAGCGCGTCGCAGCCGGAGCGACACCGCGCGGTGAGGTCTGGGTCGACGCCGGGCTGCTGGCACGCGTCGGCGCAAGTGTCGGTGACACTATGGGCGTCGGCGAGCTCGACCTGACGATCAGCGCGATCGTCAGCTACCGGCCGGATCAGTCGATCGGGTTCGCCTCGCTGGCTCCGACCCTGTTGCTGAACATCGACGACATGGAAGCCACCGGGCTCATTGGTGAAGGCAGCCGGGTGCGGTATTCGCTGCTCGTGGCCGGCATGGACGATTCGGTCGCGGCCTTCCGCGAGGCGATCAACCAGGATGGGCTACCCGATGCGCTGCGCGTGCGTACGCAGGAGGAAAGCAGCGAGAGCGCCTTCCGCGCCGCGGACCGGGCCAAGCGCTTCCTGTCGCTGACGGCGGTCATCAGCCTGTTACTCAGCGCGGTGGCCGTCGCCATGTCGGCGCGGCGATTCGCGCATCGACGTCTCGATACCGTGGCGCTGATGAAAAGCCTCGGAGCTACCCAGCAATTCGTCATCGCCGTGTCACTGATCCAGCTGACGCTGCTCGGCCTGATCGGCGTCGCCCTGGGCAGCGTCGTTGGCTTCGCTGCCGAGGCGGCGCTGTCGGTCATACTGGCCGACGTGATATCGGCGGACCTGCCGGACCCGGGCCTCACGCCCGTGTTGCTGGCGAGCGGCAGCGCATTCGTTCTGCTGATCGGTTTCGCGTTGCCATCACTGTTGCAGCTGCGGAACACGCCGCCGCTTCGTGTCTTGCGCCACGACGCGATGCCGCCGGCGCCGTCGCGCATTCTCGTCGTCTCGCTGTCACTCGCGGCCGTCGCCGCGCTGTTGTACCGCTCCGTCGGTGACCCCCGTATGCTGCTGTTCCTGCTGACCGGCATCGTCATTATTGCTGCGGCCCTGTATGGCGTGGGCCGAGGACTGGTCGCCGCCATGGGCCGATTTCGCTCGGGCGTTGGCGTCGCGTGGCGCTATGGCCTGGCGAACGTGGCTCGACGCGGCCGTGCGAGCGCGGTGCAGGTTGTCGCCTTTGGACTCGGCCTGACGGTGCTACTGCTGCTGACACTGGTTCGAACGGATCTCCTTGGCGACTGGCAGCGCACGCTGGACGAGAACGCACCGAACCACTTCATGATCAACATCCAGCGTAGCGAGACCGATTCGGTGCGCGAGATCTTCACGAGCCAGGGTCTCGAGGGCCCGAGCCTGTCGCCGCTCGTGCGCGCACGCATGACGTCCATTAACGACACACCGGTCAAAGAGTACGAGACGCCGAATCCCGGAGAGCGCTGGTTCCTCGAGCGAGAACAGAACCTGTCCTGGGCAGAGACCCTGGATGACAGCAACGAGCTGCTGGAGGGTGAGTGGTGGCCGGCGAACTACGATGGTCCGCCGCTGGTGTCGATCGAGGAAGAGGCTGCGATGGAAAACGGCCTGGCAATCGGCGATCGGCTGGCTTTCGAGGTGGCCGGCCAGGTGCTCGAGGCCGAGATCGTCAGCGTGCGTCGCATCAACTGGGACTCTTTCAAACCGAACTTTTTCCTCGTGTTCTCGCCTGGCGCGCTCGACAGTTACCCGGCGACCTTCATTGGCAGCATGCGCGTTGCAGAGCAGGATAACCCGCTGCTGGTCGAGCTCGTGCGCAAGCACCCGAGCATCTCGGTCATCGATCTGGATTCTATCCTGCAACAGGTACGCGGCATCATCGAGAAGGCCAGCCTCGCCGTGCAGGCCGTTTTCTTCTTCACGCTGGCGGCCGGCATCGCGGTCTTGTTCGCAGCGGTCCAGTCGACGATCGACGAGCGGCGCTTCGAGAGCGCTATGCTGAGGGCGCTCGGCGCTCGAAAACGCATCGTCTT
This sequence comes from Woeseiaceae bacterium, assembly GCA_030065915.1. Lineage (GTDB taxonomy): Bacteria > Pseudomonadota > Gammaproteobacteria > Steroidobacterales > Woeseiaceae > UBA1847. Next base: position 59,376 of record JASJCQ010000010.1, on the reverse strand, counting down.
CTCCGGCGTCATGGCGGAGTTTGCGGCCCTGGGAACAGCCGCTGGCGTCCTGGCTTCGGCGGGCGCATCGGCACTCGCTGCCGTGCTGGCTGTGCAGCTGTTTGAGCTGCCTTACTCATTCAACCCGCTGCTGTGGGTCGTCGGCGTCAGCGCGGGCCTGCTCATCGTCTGCGCGAGCGGCTACTTCGCCGCCAGGAGCGCCATCAACTCTGCCCCGGTTGACGTGCTGCGCGGCGCCGGCTAGCGAATGTCGCAAAAACTCTCCTGCGGAATCGTACTGGCTCGCAATGAAGCCGGTCACTGCCTGACGCTGTTGTTGCGCGCTTACCAGTACTGGGATTTCCCAAAGGGCTTCAGCGAAGCCGGAGAGACGCCCATCGAGACCGCGGTGCGCGAACTGCACGAGGAGACCGGCATCGATGAGGCGAATTTCGACTGGGGCGAGCGCTTCATGGAGACCGGACCCTACAGCCGTGGCAAGGTCGCGCGTTACTACATCGCGAGCACGAGCCAGGCCGATGTCGTCATCGGTCCGTCCCCGGACACCGGCGAACCGGAACACCATGAATGGCGTTGGGTCAGTTTCGACGAGGCCTACGACATGACCGCGCCCAGGGTCAGGGAAGTCGTTCGCTGGTCCAGGCAGGTCATCGGCGTCTGATCCACCGCGGACTCACGGCACCCCGGTCAGACGACGCGGTTGCGGCTCTCGCCGGCCAGGAACGCGCGGGTATTGAGCGCCAGTTCAATGATCGCGTTCTGGCGTGCCTCGCGGGTCGCCCAGGCTATGTGAGGCGTTACGATCAGGTTATCGCCGGTATAGTCCAGCAGCGGATCGCCATTAACCGGCGGTTCCTCGGGTAACACGTCGATCGCCGCGCCGGCGATCTCACCGTTTGCAAGCGCATCCGCCAGTGCCTGCGTATCGATCAGTGCGCCGCGCGCCGTGTTGATCAGGAACGCGTCCGGTTTCATCGTCTTGAGCGCCGCGCCGTCAATCATCCCACGGGTATCGTCGTTCAGCGGACAATGCAGCGAGATCACATCGGATGCCGATAACACCGTCTTGAGCGCTGTCCGTCCTGCAGGCACGTCCGTGCTCCCCGGCCTGGCAGCGATCAGGGTCTTCATACCGAATGTCCCGGCCGCCGCGGCGACGCCGCGCCCGAGTTCGCCAAAGCCCACGATCCCGAGCGTCATGTCGGTCAGCTGACGCAGCGGCCAGGACAGCGGACAGAAGTCATCCGATTCCTGCCAGCCTCCGGCCCGCGTAAACGCGGCGTAGTTGGCGAGATTGTGAGACAGCATCAACAGCGTACCCATGACGTGCTCGACAACGGACTGGGTGCAATAGGCCCGGATATTGCTGACGACAACGCCAGCAGATTTCGCGCCGTCTAAGTCGATGTTGTCGGTCCCGGTTGCCGTCAGGCCGATGAAGCCGAGGTCAGGCGCCGCTTTCAGCAGCTCGTCGCTAAAGCGGATCTTGTTTGTAAAGACGAGATGGCTTCCTGCGATTCGCTTTGCGACCTGGTCGCTCTCAGTGACGTCGTAAACGTCGAACTCGTCGACCAGCTCTGACAACGGTGACAGGTCGAGATCGGGACCCATCGTGGCGTAATCGAGAAAAACGGCTTTCATGCGCTGATCAGTGGCGGTAGATTGGCCGACGATGAAGCAATCCCGGGGCGGAAGCAATTGCTGACTTCCGGTTTTTGAGACCGCGATCCTAAAGTTTTGGCGAAATCACGCGATCTAACCCTTAATGTCTGAACCTTTTTGGAAAACGAAGACACTCGACGAGATGTCCGACGCCGAGTGGGAGTCGCTCTGTGACGGCTGCGGCTTGTGCTGCATGCACAAAGTAGAGGACGAGTCGTCTGGCGACATCTACTACACGAATCTCGCGTGCCGGCTCTTCGACCTGAAGACCTGCAAATGTTCGGACTACTCGAACCGGACGAAAGAAGTCCCCGACTGCATGTCGCTTCGGCAAAACAAGTACAAGGACTTCAACTGGCTGCCCGGCAGCTGCGCCTATCGCCGCCTGTCGAACGGGCAGGACCTGCTGGACTGGCATCCGCTGGTCAGCGGTGACCCGAATACCGTGCACCGGGCCGACATCTCGGTACTTGGCAAGGTGCTGTCCGAGAAAGACACCAACGAGTGGACGGTCGCACAGAAACTCGACGAGCCTTAAGCCTTGGTCAGCCGGTGTTCTGCAGCCCGCTGGCGATACCGTTGATCGATGCAAGCAGCGCTTCCAGCACGGCTTCGTCCGTGCGGTCCGATTCTCGCCAGCGCTGCAGCAAGTCGACCTGCAACAGGCTCATCGGATCGACATAAGGATTCCTCAGCATGATCGCCCGTTGCAGGAATGAGTCCCCGGCGAGGATGCTGTCCTGGCCCGAATACTTGAGCAGCAGGTCCACCGTGAGCTTCAGTTCGTTCTGGATGATGGGGAAGAACCGATCGTGCAGCGGCCCTGCCAGTACCGAGTACAGCCTGGAGATACCGAGGTCAGACTTGGCGATAACCATCTCGGCATCCGCGCGCAGCGCACGCGTGTAATACCACTGGGTGAACATCTCGCGAAACGCGTCGTCGTCGAACTGCTCGGCGGCGCGGGCAATGCCGGTGCCGAGCCCGTACCAGCCGGGCAGCAGGAACCGCGACTGCGACCAGGCGAACACCCAGGGGATCGCCCTCAGGTCTTCAACGCCCTGCTGACTGCGACGCGACGACGGGCGTGAACCGATGCGCATCTGCTCGATAACGTCGATCGGCGTTGCCAGGCGGAAATAGTCGTAGAAATCCGGCGTGTGGTAGATCAGATCGCGGTAGACGTTGCGGCTTTCAGCGGCGATGACGTCCATCATCGCGTGCCACTCCGGCTTCTCGCTGCCCATGTGCTTCGGAATCGCCGTCGCGAGAGCGACGGAACCGATGACCTGTTCGAGGTTTCTGAGCGCGATGCCGCGCAGCCCGTATTTCTCGTTGATGATCTCGCCCTGCTCGGTCACGCGCAGGTTGCCGTTGACCGTGCCGGGCGGCGAACCGAGCACGGCGGAATGGGTCTTGCTGCCGCCGCGACTGATCGTGCCACCGCGACCGTGGAACAGCGTCAGCGATACGCCCTGCGCCTCGACAGCGTCGACGAGCTTGACCTGCGCGTTCTGCAGCGCCCAGCGTGCGGACGCAAGACCGCCGTCCTTGTTGCTGTCGGAATAGCCGATCATGACCATCTGCTGGTTGTCGCGCGTCGCCAGGTGATTGCGATAGAACTCCGAGGACAGCAGCGCCTCGAGGATCTCCGGGCCGTTGTCGAGATCGTCGACCGTCTCTAAAAGCGGCGCGATGTCGATAGCGATATGGCCGCGCCGATCCTGCAGCTCGCCCAGCTCGGCCAGCAGCAGCACAGACAATACGTCGTCGGCGCCCTTGGTCATGCTGATGATGAATGGCCCTATGGCTTTCGGGCCGTATTTCCTTCGGCAGAAAGCGATGGCCTGGAAGACAGCAATCGTCTTGCGTGCCTGCGTGCTGAGTTTCTGCGGCAGGCCTTCTTTCGACTCGATCGCCTCGATAATCTTTTCTGCCCGAACGGCAGGGTCCAGGTCTTCCCAGTTCTCTTCGCCGAGGCACTCGCCGACGACCTGCCGATGCACGAGGGCATCCTGGCGAACGTCGAGTGTCACGAGATGGAAGCCGTAGGTGTCGATACGCCGCATCAGTCGTTTGACGGCGAACAGGCCGGCATGCTCACCGCGATTCGCGCGCAGGCTCTCCGCAATGATCTCTATGTCATCGCGAAGCTCGTGTACGTCTTCATACGGGAAGATGTCGTCGTCAAAGGTGGACTGCAGCCGCTGCTGGATCAGTCGCAGCAGCACCCGGTAAGGCATCTCCCGATGCCGCGCCGGAACGGCGTGATAGGCGTTCTGGAATACGTGGCGATACTCCTCGATCTTGTCGAGGACTGCCTCGCTGACGACGACGCGCGGTACCGATTGGCTAAGCTTCGTCGACAGCTGCCCGCATTCGGTGAAGTACAGGTTCAGCGCCAGTGACCGCTGGCGGGACAGTGTCTCGCGGATCGTCTTCGCGTTGACGTTCGGGTTGCCGTCCATGTCGCCACCGACCCAGGACGCGAATCGCAGCACGTCCGGTAAGACCACGTTCTTGCCTTCCTCGCCGTAGATCCTGACGATCGCCGCCCTCAGGTTCTCATAGAGCGGTGGCGTCGCCCGGTACAGGACGTCAGTGACGAAGAACAGCACGTGCTCGAGCTCGTCGGCGACGGTCATGCGCTCGCTCGGGTGTTCTTCGGTCTGCCAGCCGGTCGTTACCAGCAGGCGAATGTTCTGCAACGCTGCGTTGCGCTCCTGCGGAGTCATCGTCGGGTTGAGCAAGTCGATCAGGTGACGAACGATCTTCTGTTCCTTCCGCAGGATCGTCCGACGAGTCGGCTCCGTCGGATGCGCCGTGAACACCGGCTCGACGCGCATCCCGTTGAGAAGCGCCTGCAGTTCTGCAAGCGTCATGCCGGTGGCCTTGAGTTTCTGTAGCGTTTCCTCGAGACCGCCCGGCTGGAACTCACCGACGTCGAGCAAATACTCGCGACGCCTTCGAATACGGTGGACCTTTTCGGCCACGTTGACCATCTGGAAGTACGTGGAGAAGCTGCGAATCACCTCCAGTGCGAGTTCAGCGCTGACGCCGTGCACCAGCGCGGACAACTCTTCACCCTCGCGCTCGTCACCTTCGCGACGCCGGATCGCCCGCTGGCGCGCCGTTTCGACGAGCTCAAACAGCTCTTCGCCGCCCTGCTCGCGAATCAGTTCGCCGACGAGATTGCCCAGCGTCCGAACGTCTTCGCGCAACGCGCGATCCTTGTCTTCGAATGCGATGTCTTCGCGTCGTAGCGATTTGTTGATGCCGTTGGTCATTGTTGTTTTTGTGGCCGGTCTTTTTATTGTCTGTCAGTTTCTAGTCGCGAAAGTTCTCGTATTGCAGCGGCAGGTCCACGTCGGCTTCTTTCAGCATCCTGATCGTCGCCTGCAGGTCGTCGCGCTTCTTGCCGCTGATCCTGAGTTTATCGCCCTGGATCGCTGCCTGGACCTTGATCTTGCTGCCCTTGACCATTTTGACCATCTTTCTCGCAAGGTCAGTGTCTATACCACGACGGAGGATGACGGTCTTCCTCGCCTCCTGGCCGCTAAGCTCGACGTCCTGCTCCTCCATGCAGGCGATGTCGATTCCACGCTTCGACAGCTTCTGCCTCAGGATGTCCATCATCTGGTCCAGCTGGAATTCGCTCTGCGACGTCAGCCGGATAGCCGGTTCCTCGAGCTCGTATTTCGAACCCGTACCCTTGAAGTCGAAGCGCGTGTTGACTTCGCGGTTCGCCTGGTCGACGGCATTGCTCGCTTCATGCGAGTCGAAGTCGCTGACAACATCAAATGAGGGCAATAGAGGTCTCCTGCCTGAGGTCCGGACTACAGTTTAGACCGAAATCAGGAAGATTTGAGCCTTGCTTTTACGAGTTCCTGGAACTTGGGCGTCAGGCCGGCGTCCTCGAAAACCGGGTCGCCGAAATCGTCTTCACGGATGATCCTGTCTCCGGGCTCGTAAGGCATCTCGGCCTGCAGCTGCTTGAGTGAGGCTGACAGCAGGTCGCCGATGATCCTTTCTACGCTCATGCCGGGAAACAGGTCGGACAGCGCGGCGATCCTGGCGGCATCCTCGACGGTCAGGTGAATCTCGTAGGTCTTTCGCGTCTTTGGCGGCGGCTCGCTGGCAGACCATGTGTCGAGTAGGGCTTTAAAATTCATCGTCGCACGCTCCGGGGTGCCAGTGCGCCGCCGACGATAGCAAAATCTCCCGGCACTGCCCAGATACCGCCAAAGCCAGTCGCGCAGAGCTCCTCCACACTGCAACGATGAACTGGCAAGCATCAGGCGCCGACACCGGGACGGCGACGCCCGGCCTCGGGCGCGGGTTCTGCCCGCGCCGCTCACCGGTCGCGCTGAGGCTCGTTGCCGACAGCGTCCTTGCGACGCCCGCGTCCGTCGTTCGCCACACCGACCGCCTGTCGATGATTGCGTCGACAAGCGACCACCTGAGCATCGCGATTGAAGGCTCGACTGCGAAGCGCCATCGGCTGGCCGACCATCTGCACAAGGTGCTGCAGTACAGCGAAGCCTCGCTGCTGATCTCAACCGAGCCGCCAACGGCGAGTGACGTGCTGCCTCGTTGCCCGTTACTGTCGACTGAGCGCGGTGACTGCGAATGGTCCGGTAGCAGGCTCAACGTACCGCACGAATCGGCCTGGTTTCCGGAGTGCGTCGTGCTCACCGAATACCTGTCTGATGATGGGATCCTGGATCGCGAAAGGCTCGCCGGCGTGATTGACGGTATCGTCGACGCCGCGGAAGCCTGCTTCGATACCGCGCGGTGGCCGACGCCCGGCATGCAACAGGACGCCTGGATGAATCGCCGCCTGGCCATTCGCCTGGTGGGCTACCCGGTCCTGCACGAGCGCTATCGTTACACGATGTCCGCTCTCCACCAGCTCACCGGCTGGGTCAGCGCCCGGCTGCAGTCGAGGTCTGAGTGGCATGCATCGCGACGACGTCCTCTGCCGGCGATACTCGGTGCGGATCCCACGCGAGGGATGCCACTCGGAGAGTTCAGGGACGAGTGGCTGCGACGCTGGTGGGGTGCGGTAGATTCGACGGCGGTGCGTCATCGAAATCTGCTTGCGCTGGAGGTTGACGCACTCGCGTATCGCAGCCTCGCAACGGGGCGCATCAACACGGAGCTGTTGCCGCTCATCGTGCACGCCGACGTCACCGGCCTGGCATGTTCGCTGCCGCTCGCAGAGGATGAGTGCCACAGTCTGGCTCAATGCGTCCGGGCTTCCTTACAACAAAGGCACGCGCTTGACCAGATTGCGAAGCACGTCTGAGTTGCGATACGGTCGAAAATCGATCGGCGAAAAAGCACGCGACCGGCCAGCGCGTGTTTCAGGAGGGCGCGTTGCAGGCAGCAGCAATCGATGTTCACGGCATAGCGGTTCTCATTCTGACGATCGTCGCGCTGATCCTGTTTACGCGTGACCGGATTCCGCTCGAGTCTTCGGCGCTCGCCGTACTGATCGTCCTCGTCGCCGGCTTCCAGCTGTTTCCCTACGAAAGGGCCGGCGAGGTCATCATCGGGCCCAGGGACTTCTTCGCCGGTTTCGGCAACGAGGCGCTGATCACGATCTGCGCACTGATGATGGTCGGTAAAGCCCTGGAGACCACCGGCGCGCTGCAACCGCTGGCGACCTACGTCGGCAAGGCGTGGTCGAAAACACCGGTGCTTGCATTCATATCGACGCTGGTCGCCGGCGCCGTACTCAGCGCGTTCATGAACAACACGCCCATCGTCGTCCTGCTGATGCCGATACTGGTCGGCGCGTCGCTGCGCTCCAAGTTCCCCATTTCCGGGGTCATGATGCCGATGGGTCTCGCGACGATCATCGGCGGCATGTCGACGTCGATCGGAACGTCGACCAACCTGCTCGTCGTCGGAATCGCGCAGGACCTCGGGCATTCTCAGTTTGGCGTCTTCGACTGGGTATTACCCGTCGCCATCGTCGGTGGTTTCGGGCTGATGTTCCTGTGGCTGATCGCACCGAGGATGCTGCCGGACCGAACGCCGCCCATGGCGGATACGAGCCCGCGCGTCTTCAGCGCACAGATGCATGTGAAAGAGGACAGCTTTGCGGCGGGCAAGACGTTGTCCGAGGTGCTGGCCAAGGCAGACGGCAACATGCGCATCGACAAGATCCAGCGCAGCGAGTCCCTGTTCCTGACCAAGCTGCCCTCGGTCGTCATACAGCCGGGCGACAGGCTTTTCGTCAAGGACACGCCCGACAACCTGAAGCACTACGAGAGCCTGCTTGGCACGACCCTTTATAACGTGTCGGATAATGAGCACCCGATCGACGAGGACACGCCGCTGGACTCCGGTGGCCAGCAGCTCGCCGAGGTCGTCGTCACCCGCGGTTCGCCGCTGCACCAGAAGACGCTGACCGCCGCGCGATTCAGCGCCAGCACCGGGTTGATGCCGCTCGCGCTGCACCGCGCGCGAGCGCCAAGTTCGCAGATCACCAGTGAGTTGAACTCGATCCGCCTGCGCGCCGGCGATGTCCTGCTCGTGCAGGGCTCGCGTGACTCGATCACGAAGCTCAAGGACAGCGGCACGATGCTCGTACTCGACGGTACGACGGACCTGCCGCATACGCAGAAAGCCAAACGTGCCCTCGCGATCATGGCGTTCGTCGTCGGCGTGGCCGCAACCGGCCTCGCGCCGATCTCGGTCAGCTCAGTCGTCGGACTCGGCCTGATGATCGCGACCGGCTGCCTGGGTTGGCGGGACGCGACCAATGCCCTGTCGATCCCGGTGGTCATGATCATCGTCGTAAGCCTCGCGCTGGGTAAGGCTTTGCTGGGCACCGGCATGGCGGACTACCTGGCAATGAACTTCGTCGAGGCAACGTCGGTGCTGCCGGTGCCCATGATCCTGAGCGCGTTCCTGTTGCTGATGGCGATCATCACCAACCTCGTGTCGAACAACGCGGCGGCGGCCATCGGTACGCCGATCGCGATCGGGATCGCCGCGCAGCTCGGCGTCAGCCCTGACCCGTTCATCCTCGCCGTGCTGTTCGGCGCCAACATGAGCTTCGCCACGCCTTACGGTTACCAGACCAACCTGCTGATCTTCAGCGCCGGCGGTTACACGTTCAGCGACTTCCTGCGGGTCGGGATTCCGCTGACCATAATCATGTGGATCGGCTTTTCGCTGATCCTGCCGATCATGTACGGCCTGTGACCCGGCCCGCACTTGCCGCTCGCGCTTGACGCTGGAACGGCCAGCCGGTAAAAGAAAGGCCATGAACGTTCTGCACAACAGCAACTGGTGGTGGCTGCCCGTCAAGGAGGGGGCGGCTGACTAGCTGACGTCTGAGCGAAGGAATATCAGAAGCCCATCTCCGCAATCGTGGGGATGGGCTTTTTTATGACTGTCATATGGCTGGAAAAGGATAGCAGGAAATCCGATGCAAGCACCTTTCGACATCGCGGCCGACCTGGACACACCGGTCTCCGCCTACCTGAAGCTCAAAGCGCTGAAGCCGCGCTTCCTGCTGGAGAGCGTGGAGGGCGGAGAGCGCCTGGCTCGTTACTCGTTCCTGGGCTTCGGCGATTCGGTCGACCTGGTCATGACGGCGAACGGGCTGACGATCGGCGATGAGTCGTTGCCGCGGCCGACGACGCAGTCTGAGTACCTGGCCGTGCTTCGCAATGCGCTTAAGAAGGCGCCGCGACCGAAGCCGGATGTCGACGGCCTGCCGTTCTCGGGCGGCCTCGTCGGAGTCTCCGGCTACGACGTCGTGCGCCTGTTCGAGCGTCTGCCCACGCTGACCAGCCCCCAGACCAACGTGCCGGACGCAGCCTTCTGTGCGACATCCTCGTTTCTCGTCTTCGACCATCTGACTCGACGGGTTGCGCTGCTCCACGACGGGTCCGAGTCTGAGCGCCAGGCGCTGCGGCGAGAGGTCATCGCCTTGCTGAGCGGGCCGGTGCCGCGGCCCGAAGGCGATGTCCGTATCTCCCCGGTCGAGGCGAGCTTCGACGAAGCCGAGTTCTCGGAGCGCGTCAACGCGTGCAAGGAGTACATCGCGTCCGGCGACATCTACCAGATCGTGCTGTCCGTGCTGTTTCGCGGCCGGACCAACGTCTCGCCGTTCGAGGTGTATAGAGCCATGCGGCTGATCAACCCGTCGCCGTACATGTTCTTCTTCGACTTCGACGATCTGTCGGTCGTCGGCTCATCGCCCGAGGCGCTCGTGCGTCTGAACGGCAAGACGGCGTCGCTGCGGCCGATCGCCGGCACGTTGCCGCGCGGCAAGACGCCGGACGAGGACATCGCCAACGAGAAGCAGCTGCTGGCCGACCCGAAAGAGGCGGCTGAGCACGTCATGCTCGTCGACCTCGCGCGCAACGATCTCGGCCGCGTCGCGCGGGCGGGGACGGTGCACGTCGATCCGTATCGCTCGATCGAACGTTACAGTCACGTCATGCACATCGTCAGCGGCGTTCAGGGCGAACTCGCGGACGAGTTCGATCAGTTCGACCTGTTTGCCGCCAGCTTCCCGGCCGGTACGCTGGTCGGCGCGCCCAAGGTCCGGGCCATGGAGATCATCGAGGAGATGGAACAGGTCGGCCGTGGCCTCTATGCAGGGACTGCCGGCTACTTCGGCGCCAGCGGCGACATGGACCAGGCGATCACGATCCGCACGCTCGTTTTCTCGGGCGACGAGTTCAGTTTTCAGGCGGGCGCCGGTATCGTCGCCGATTCCGTGCCGGCGAAGGAGTACCAGGAGGTACTCGCCAAGAGCGCCATCCTGAGGCGTGCGCTGGAACTAGCAGGAGAAGGACTGTGACGGCGAACTTCGACAACGTGCGCATGCTGCTGATCGATAACTACGATTCGTTTACCTATAACCTCGTGCAGGCCTTCGCGGCGCTGGGCGCGGAGGTCATCGTGCATCGCAACGACAAGATCACGGTAGACGAGGCGCTCGCGATCGAGCCGACGCACCTCGTCATCTCGCCCGGACCCGGCACGCCCGACGATGCCGGCGTATCCCTGGCGATGATCGCCGCCTTCGAGCAACGCATACCGATACTCGGCGTCTGCCTCGGGCATCAGTGCCTCGTGCAGCACTTCGGCGGGAAGATCGTCCGCGCCGGTCGCTTGATGCACGGTAAGACGTCGATGGCCAGCCACGACGGCAAGACGATCTACGAAAACTTAAGCCAGCCCTTCGAGGTCGGCCGCTATCACTCGCTCTGCGCCGAGGCAGAGACACTGCCGGACGTGTTCGAACTGACGTCCAAAACAGACCAGGACGAGATCATGGGCGTGCGTCACAAGGAGCTGCCGCTCGAGGGCGTGCAGTTCCACCCCGAAAGCGTGCTGACACCGGAAGGCGATCAGCTGATGGCCAACTTCCTGAGGATGACGTCATGAGTAAGGAATACAGCGCAATGCTCGATCGTCTCCTGGATGGCGAGTCGCTCACGGAGCAGGAAGCCTATGCGCTGATGAACAAGCTCGCTGACGGCGATATGGCGCCGGCCCTGGCCGGTGCGCTGCTGGCGGGGTTGCGCGCCAAGGGCGAGACGGCGGAAGAGATTCGCGGCTTCGCGAGCGCGATGCGAGAGCTTGCCGTGCATCCGGCGATTCCGGACGGCCTGCCGACGGTCGATACGGTCGGCACCGGTGGCGACGGCTCCGGCAGCCTGAACCTGTCGACCGGCACGGGCCTGATCGCGGCCGCGTGCGGTGCGCGCGTCGTCAAACACGGCAACCGGTCTGTATCCAGCCGATCCGGCAGCGCCGACATGCTCGAGTGCTTAGGGATGCCGCTGCCGCTGAAAGAAGACGCCGCCGTCGCCTGTCTCGAAGCCGTTGGGTTCACGTTTCTCTTCGCCCCGGCCTACCACCCTGCGATGAAGGCCGTCGTGCCCGTGCGCGGCGCGCTCGCGGTTCGGACAGTCTTCAACATGCTCGGGCCATTGACTAACCCGGCCGCGCCGCCGTTCCAGCTGATCGGCGCGTGGAGCCGGGAGGCTGCCCGCCTGATGGCCGATGCACTATCCGGGCTGCCGATCGAGCGTGCCTTCGTCGTGCACGGCGAGCCGGGCTGGGACGAAGCCACGCCCGCCGGCGAGTTCCTGCTGTTCGACGTACGCCCGGGTGAGGTTATCGAGAGCCGCCGGACGCCCGAGGACTACGGCCTCGCTCGGTGCAAGCCCGAGGATCTTGCCGGCGGTGACGCCGAGCACAACGCGCGGGAGTTCCGACGGGTCTGTGACGGCGAGGACCGTGGTGCACATCGCGATGCGCTGTTGATGGGTACGTCGCTCGTGCTGGAGGTGCAGGGCACCGTGCCGGGCCCGAAAGAGGGCGTCGAGATGGCGGCGGCCGCAATCGATGACGGTCGCGCCTCAGAACTGCTACAAAAACTGCGAGCCCACTTTTCGAACTGATGTCAGACTTTCTCGCACAGATGGCGGCCACGAGCCGGGAGCGCGCCGAGCAGGCAGGCAGCTTCCAGGCGAGCGACTTCGACAGGCCCGTCGTGCCGCTGGCGCTGGACGGTTTCGAAGTTATTGCCGAGTTGAAGGACCGGTCGCCCGCCGAGGGCGCGCTGAAGACTTCGACAAGCAACCGACTCGACCAGGCGCGACGCTATGTCGACGGCGGCGCAGCGGCCATCTCCGTGCTGACAGAGCCGTCGCGATTCGACGGCTCACTGGAACACCTCGCGGCGGTCAGCGCTGCGTGTCCAGGCACACCGGTCATGCGCAAGGATTTTCTTGTCGACACCGTGCAGGTGCTCGAGGCCCGCAAGGCCGGCGCGAGTGGCGTACTGCTGATCGCAACAATGCTCGATGATCGTGCGCTTCGCGGCCTGCTCGACTGCGCCTGGGAGCACGGCCTGTTTGTGCTGCTGGAGTCTTTCGATGCTGATGACCTGGCGCGATGCCGCGATCTTCTCGAGAGCGACGACGACAAAGCCGAGACGGGTCAGCTGCTGTTCGGTGTCAACACGCGCAACCTGAGGACGCTCGAGGTCGACGGCGACAGACTCGAGCGCCTGAGCCCGGAGCTGCCCGCAGGCTTTTGCGTTGCCGAGAGCGGTCTCAAGGTTGCGGCCGATGCCGCTCGCGTCGCCCGGCTGGGCTATCGGCTTGCGCTGGTCGGGACCGCGCTGATGCGCAGCGATGTGCCTGCCGATCTGATCGCAGCAATGCGCGCCGGGGGCACGGAGGCGCTGGCGGCATGAGCCTGATGGTCAAGATCTGCGGCTTGCGGACCGCCGACGATGTGGCGGCCGCGGAGAAGGCGGGAGCGAATGCCGTCGGCTTCGTGTTCGCCGAATCGGTGCGACGCGTGACGCCCGGAGAGGCGCGGGCTGCTTGCTCGGAACTTCCGCCGACCGTTCGCCGGGTCGCTGTCATGAAGCACCCGCCGCAGGCGCTGGTGGACGAGGTCGTCGACGTGTTCGCGCCCGACGTCGTTCAGACCGACGTCGAGGACTTCGAGAATATTTCGGTGCCGGACGGCGTCGAGACCTGGCCAGTGTTTCGCCAGGGCATCACCGAACCGCGGGACCAGGCGACCTTCCTGTATGAAGGCCGCGTCAGCGGATCGGGTACGACGGTCGACTGGCAGGTGGCGAGGTCTCACACCGGCGCTGGCAACATGATTCTTGCCGGTGGGCTGGCCCCCGACAATGTCGCTGAATCGATCCGTCAGGTTCGTCCCTTCGGCGTCGACGTGTCGAGCGGCGTCGAGTCCGCGCCCGGGGTCAAGGATCACGACCGAATCCACGCATTTATAAGAGCGGCCAGGGCCGCGGAGAGTAACGCATGACTTCACTACTGAGTCCGGCCGAAGCCGATCGTTTGCTGAAGGCGGCCATCGCCGGCGAGCTGCCCGATGACAGGGGGCGCTTCGGCCCCTTCGGCGGCCGCTACGTCCCGGAGACCCTCGTGCCCGCGTTCGAGCGGCTCGAGGAGGGCATCCGGGAGCACCTGCATACCGATGAGTTCCAGTCGGAGTTCGTCAACGAGCTGAAGACCTGGGTGGGACGGCCGACGGCGCTGACCTTCGCGCCGCGACTCAGCGAACGATGGGGCGCCGAGGTCTGGCTCAAGCGTGAGGACCTGGCGCATACCGGCGCGCACAAGATCAACAATGCCATCGGCCAGGCCATTCTCGCGAAGAAGCTCGGCGCCAAACGCGTGATTGCAGAGACGGGTGCCGGTCAGCACGGTGTCGCATCCGCCGCGGCCTGTGCTCGTGTCGGCCTGCCCTGCACCGTGTACATGGGCGCCGTCGACATCGAGCGGCAAGCGCCGAATGTCGATCGCATGCGCCGGCTGGGCGCTGCCGTCGTCGCCGTGGAGTCGGGCGACAAGACGCTGCGCGCCGCCATCGACGAAGCCTTACGTGAGTGGGTCTCCGACCCGTCCGGCATCTACTACCTGCTGGGCTCGGCGGTCGGCGCACACCCGTATCCATACCTCGTTCGCGAGCTGCATTCCTGCATCGGCCGCGAGTCGCGCGAGCAGATGATGGCGCAGGCGGGCGGGCTGCCGGATGCCGTATTTGCCTGCGTCGGTGGGGGTTCTAACGCAATCGGGCTGTTCTACCCGATGCTCGCCGACGACTGCGAGATCATCGGCGTCGAGGCCGGTGGAACTGGCAAAGGGCTCGGGCAGAACGCCGCGACGCTCGCAACCGGAACGCCGGGTGTGCTGCAGGGGGCTTACACGATGATCCTGCAGAACAGCGACGGCCAAGTGCAGGAGACGCATTCGATCTCGGCAGGCCTCGACTACTCGGGCGTTGGCCCGGAGCACGCGATGCTGCAGGCGACCGGCCGCGTTCGCTATGTGTCCGCCGGCGACGAGGCCGCACTCGAGGCGCTCGAAGAGCTGTGCGAGCTCGAAGGCATTCTAACGGCGCTCGAAACGTCGCATGCCTTCGTTGCAGCACGAGCGTGGGCAAAGGAGAATCCCGGTAAACGTATTTTGATCGGTAACTCCGGTCGAGGTGACAAGGACATGCCGACATTGACCAAATACCCGGCGAAGGTGCGTACCCATGCAAGCACATGAACGAGTGAGTGAGGCAGTCCGGACTGCCAACGACGAGGGCCGTGCCGGTCTGGTGCCGTTCATCACCGCGGGCTACCCGGACGCGAAGAAGTTCATCGAGACGCTGAAGGAAGTTGCGTCCGTCGGCGACGTCGTCGAGCTGGGCATTCCGTTCTCGGACCCGATGGCGGACGGTATGACGATCCAGCGCTCGAGCTTCGAAGCCCTGAAGCAGGGCGTTAGCCTTGCTTGGATTTTCGATCGACTCGACGAAGCAAAGTCGGACATCGATACGCCGCTGGTCATGATGTCTTACTTAAACCCGCTGTTGGCGTTCGGCTATGACGAGCTTGCCGAGCGTGCACTAGCGACCGGGGTCTGTGCGTTCATCGTGCCCGACCTGCCGTTCGAGGAGAGCGAGGAGATTCGCAAGGCCCTTGAGGCGAAGGGTCTCGGTCTGATCCAGCTGGTGACGCCCGCCACGCCGCCAGAGCGCCTGAAGAAACTGTGCGATGCGTCGCGCGGTTTCGTCTATGCGGTCACGATCACGGGCATCACCGGCGGCGACAAAGGGCTTCCGGACGATCTCGCAGATTACCTGGACAGTGTATCGGAGGTGTCGGAGCTGCCGGTCTGTGCGGGCTTCGGCATCCGGGCTGCGAGCGACGTTGCGGCCGTGGGCGAACACGCAGCGGGTGCCATCGTAGGGTCCGCGCTGGTCGAGGTGCTCGAACGTGGCGAGGACGCGGCCGGCTACCTCAAATCACTGCAGGGCTCATGAAGAAGCTGACCACCGCCGACTCGCTGATACTGATCAATCACTACAAGAATGTTCTGGACAGTGAGGGCATCCCGTCGGAGGTCCGGAATCAGCACGTGATGTCAATACTCGGTGAGATGCCGTTTGCCGACACCTGGCCCGAGCTCTGGGTCAAGAACGACATGGACTACGATCGCGCGAAGCAGCTGATCGACGACAGCATCGCCGACGAAAGCCCCGCGAGCGGCTGGCGTTGCAAGGCATGTGGCGAAGACAACGAGCGACAGTTCGCCGTGTGCTGGAACTGCGGAGCAGCGGCGACCTGATGCCATAGCGGCTTGTAATACGGTCCTCGCCCGAATGCCGGCAGAGATCAGCTACGTCACTCGCATAGCAAGTCGCGACCGGCAGCCCTATGCCGATAGCGGACGCTCGAAAGTGTCGTTTGGGGAAGGCGCAGCATTTTGCTAACGGCCAGAAGCGCTCATTCAAGTGCAAGCAATCGGTCCGACCTCTTCTCTCTATTAGCGCCCTTCACTTCGTAGCCGTTCAACTAACGAGGGGTCGGTATAGTCCTCGGGAGGGGTAGAAACGGTGACTTGAGCGTTCGGAAAGAACTTCGGCAATAGCTCAAACCTAATTAGCTTAAAATATCTCCATTCAAGCTCCGAAAACTCTTCAATCTTGGCGTTAGCAAAGCGCAGATCCAAACGACCAACAAAAACCTCCCCGGGAGGATATGTCGTAAATCTAATGAAATGATAATCATCTGGACTTGGTGGCGTGTACTTAAAGTAAATAGGGGGTTCAAGTGAAAAAGTCGCGTCTTTCCAGTTGTCTTTCGTTGGAGGATGGCCAACGAAACCCAGCTCCTCCACAAGTGCCGCTATCGAACCACTGATTTCCGTGACATGCATGGTTCCGTCGAACTCAATTCGCAGTACGAAGGACGGTATTGAATCTCCATATTCAAACCGCTTGGCTTGCTCCGGCGAACATGCTGCCAACATCATACTCGTTAGGACTACCGTGATTCCGGTCCTCATAATAATGGTTGCAGCATCCGCTATGGGTCAGAAGCCGTCAGTCTACCTCAGAAGTTCTGGGCGGCTGGTTCCGGCCAAAAGCGGTCGGCCGATTCCGGATCGCAGGTTCCTTTATGCAATGCCTTCACGTACCGACTCACGCCACGCGACTAGCAACTCTGCAGCTTCGAGGTCTTCTTTCGGCGCTGCTGGCAGCCCTATAGATGTTGTTCGGACTTTGCCAAGATAATCTGCGATTTTCTTGGCATTTTGATCCTCCTGCAAATACTTGAACACCGTCTTGGCGTACGAGTCGTATTCGTCACGGGCAGCCGCACTTTTCGCAACACCGATGGGATCCCAGACGTAGAAGAGCACCTCATTGCATAGGCGGTAAAGCTGTTCCATCGAATCCACTTGAAGGGCGGCTCTGGGTCAGAAGCCGCCAGTCTACCTCAAAAGGTCTGGACGGCAGCTAACGGCCAGAAGTCGCCGCCCAGCCGCGGTCTTCGAACGCCTGCATTCATCGGGACAAAGAACGTCGTGAGCTGGGGTTGACCATTCTCAGATACTAGCTGCTGCTGAAATGAGATGATCGAGGAAAGCGAGGGCGTTCCCGATCCCTTTGTGTCAGACTAATGAGCGAACTTTCGGAACAGGACGCCGGAATGCGGCTATCTCGTCTTCTTTGGATTGGCTTGGTGGTACTTTCGCTCGCCGCCTGCGAGCAACAAGAGCCCGTGCCCATGGGCCAGCCAGGGGACCCGATGTACACGGTCGATCCCAACGCGACCGGGCCGCTGACTTTCGCTGAGCTCCGTGTGAACTTTACGGCGCTGGATCATCCGATGTCAGAGCGGGAGCGACGCTGCGTTAAAAAAGCGATCGAGCGTCGGGCTCAGGAGCTGGGCGACCCGGCCACGTATCAACCAGAAGACTATGATTATCATGGCGGGAAAACCTCCAATGCGCAGTGGCAGGCATTCAACAATCGCGAACAACGCGGACTGCTCGCCCAGGTCGTCGTGACGTACGCGTTCTTCGATTGCGACTAGACGCTCGCTCCGGACTCAGTGACGCTACGGCAGATGGCTGCAAAGGGTCATTCGCAGCCAGTCTACCTCTAACTGAACAGCTGGTTTCGGCCAGTAGCGGACGGTGAGGCTTCGGTGTCTGTCAGGCGTTATCCTTGTAACGGCCTTTGCCGGTTGGGGCCCGGCTTCTCGACAGCAGGTCTCTCGTGAGCCACGTTCTGAACGTACTGCAAGAGCCCCTGACTTCAGCATACTGTTCGGGAGAGAGGGTTGGCTCTTCATCTTTAGAATTCATAACGCTATGAAGAGTGTCTAACGCTGCGGAGAACGCACGTCTGGCTCCACCAGACAGGTAAATGCCGCCCTCTTCGTAGTACCAGGCTTCCAGATCGGCAGCGATTCTTTCAAGCTCATCGAATCGAAGCGCGCTCGAAGGACGTCGAGGAAGAGCGCCGGTTATCTTCCATGCCAACGGATACAGTCTGGCCCGACAATCATGGATCTTCTCGTGAATGTACCTCTTCGCGCCATAACGTGTTTGCCAAACAACGGCGAGATACGCGGTGATTCCGCCCAGAAGTGCCGATAGCCCAAGTTTCCAGATTTCGACCATAGAATCTCGCTGTGAATCCGCTGCGAGCCGATAGGTACCGAATAGAAGCCGGTTGGCCGAGCGGAACAGGCCAGCATGAACTAGTACCGGAAAGTACAGCTAAAACCAGGCGACCGTCACTTTACGACCAGGAGCGGCCGCTCGTTGGAGCCTGACTAGCCTTCAATTTCATCTCGGAGCAGTCGCAGGATTTCAATCACTTCGTCCTGCTAAGAGTAGCTTTGTCGTCGGCCGGCTGGCTGCGTCGGGTCAAAAGCCGTCAGTCTAACTGCAAACGCCTGGATGGCTGGCTTCGGCCAGAGCAGACGCTTAACAGCGACCAAATGCCATTGGCCCGCAGCCAAGGGCTCAATCTGAGGTTGCCGCATCAGCACGGGAGCCAACCGGAATGAACCCGGGGTTCGGTGACGCTCGTCCAAACCCCGAAGTTCAGGTGGATGCCGGCCATGCCTTAGTAACGCACTTTGGGCAGAGCCGTTTCATCCCCTTGATTGAAGCCACCGAGACAGTCGGTGTGACCAACTCCACTCGGACTGAAGCCGGCTCCCCCGTTCGGATTCGGCACAACGTCGTAAACGATGTTGTCCGGGCGATCCGGGTCACCGCTGGTCGGGAAAAAGGCAACTAAAGGATTGAATTCATCCAGACTCAAGGCATGACGCACCCGCCAGGCGATCATATGATCGGCACACGGCGTATCACCACCGGCACCCAGCGCGCCAACCATCTTGCCGCCGTCATACAGTGCGAGCCCGCCACCGAAGAAGATTCCACCCCCGACGCGCCGACCCGTCATCGGGTCATTGCGCTTGCCGAACCGCCTCGCTGGACCTTTGTATATGACGTCGGTATCGACCGGGTTGCCCTGCAGCAGTCCATATCCCCAGCCGCCAGGTTGCGTCAGGGTGTAGGAATTGGCGGTAGATACTGCGAACAGATCGGTACTGAATGAGTTCGCCGCGTTCGCTTTCTGGGCAGAGATCACACGTGCCCCGAGAAGCTGCGAGTGCCTGTCAGCGCCCGAAAACGCGACGGCGCAGACGATACCATCGCGATCGATGATAGTGGCCCACATGTGAAAGTCATATCCGCTGGTTTCTTCTGCAACGGCATCCTGGAGAGCCGTACGCAGCGCATGGTGATTAGGCAAATGCTTGCATTGCGATGCCTCGCGGCCGCCTCTGCGCCGTTCGTCATCGTCGGCAAACACGGGACTTGCCAGCAAGCACAGACCGGAGAGAATCAGAACCATCCAGCTCCGGCGTTGATTTGCGACGGTTTTCATTAGTTCAACCTCCCTTGCGGCCTTGGTTACGAGGGAGTTGATCGCCGCCTGGACCACCACCTCGGCAGCCCGGCGATCTTAGGGTCCTTCGTGGCGTAGCAGAAAGCGTCGCGGAGGAAGCGAGGACCCGTGGCTTTGCGTCCCTGGCTTTCGCCAGTTTTGCCCTTATCGAATCAATTATGAGCTGTGCTAGGGGGGCGTCAATTCTGGGATTTACGTAAGACAATGACTGACCGCTTCGGGTCAGGAGCCGTGATCTACCCGAAATCGCCTGAGCGGCAGCTCAAGGCCAGAAACAGCCGTTGCCGAAGTGACGCTGATCGATGTGTCTCTTGTAGGAGCGGCTTCCAGCCGTAAACGCGGCAAGATGCCGCTCCCGCGGCGCTGTCGAATGGCCGACAGCAAGCTCTCGGGAATTACATCGCGCGGACGAGGCGCTGACCGGCAACTTCGGATCGCAGGACTTGCGCCACCTTCTCAGCCTGCATCGGCTGGCTGATCAGAAAGCCCTGCGCGAGATCGCAGTTGCAGCTGCGTAAGAAGTCCAGCTGCGAAAGGGTCTCGACGCCGCCGGCGGCGACCTCGATGTCCAGTCCCTGCGCCATGGCGATCGCGGCGCGAACGATGCGCTGGTGGCTGTTGTTCTCCTCGACGTCCGAGATCAGCGACTGGTCCAGCACGAAGCTGTCGATGAAGCTGTTCTCCAGGGACTCGAGGGACATCTCCGAGACGCCGAAATGATCCAGCGACAAGCGCACGCCGAGTTTTCTCAGTGCAGCCATCGTGTCACGTTCTTCCACGCGGTTGCGGATGATATTGCTGTTGCTGATTTCGAGCTCGATACAACCGGGGTCCAGCGCCGTGTCCTGCAGCGCCTTGGATACGGTTGCCACCAGCCGGTCGTGCTTGAGCTGCTGCGTAGAGATGTTGATCGCTATGGTCAGGTCCGGCAATTCAAACTGGCGCTGCCAGGCGGCCAGCTGTCGGGTCGCCGTTTCAATGGTCCAGTCGCCGGCCGAGTGAATCAGGCCGCTGCCTTCGAGCAATGGCAGGAAGCGCTCAGGTGCGAGCAGGCCGTAGCGCGGGTGCTGCCAGCGGAGCAGCGCCTCGAAGCCGATCAGCCGGCCTGATGACAGGTCGATCCGGGGTTGGTAATGCAACAGCAGTTCGCGCCGGACCAGCGCGTGGCGCAGCCCGACCTCGAGTTCCTCACGCTGCTCGAGCTTTGCGTTCAGCGCCGGCGAGTAATACTGGAACCGGCCGCCGCCGCGCTTCTTGGATTCGAACATTGCGATGTCGGCCGCCTTGATCAGGCGCTCCGCATCGTCGCCGGCCTCCGGGTAGGTTGCGATACCGATACTGGGCGTAACGAAGGCCTCGCTCGCACCGATGAAATACTTGTCCGACAGGATGAGCAACAACTTCTGTGCGGCCGCGGCGGCATTGCCGGTATCGCCAAAATCCTCGAGGCAGACCACGAACTCGTCACCGCCCCAGCGCCCGCAGAAATCACCGATGCGAAGGTTTCTGCGAAGCCGCTCTGCGACGTCGCACAGCAGAAGGTCGCCCGTGTCATGTCCCAGCGTATCGTTGATCGACTTGAATCGATCCAGGTCGATGAACAGCACGGCAAGCGGAGATTTCTTGCGTTGGCTGCGGCCAATCGCGCGGCTCAGGTGTTCAACAAAAAGGCCGCGATTGGGGAGCGAGGTGAGCTCGTCGTATTGCGCACGTTTCTGCAACGCAAGTCTCCGTCTTCTTGAGTCTGTGATGTCACGAAAGGTAATGACGCCGCCAGCCAGTCGCCGGTCGCCGTCGAAAAGACCCTGCCCGTTGATGCTGAGCAGGCAGTCCGGCTGGCCGTCAGCGCGGTAGATGCTGACCTGTGCGGAAAACTTCTCGCCGCGGCGCGCGCGGTTTAACGGCAGCTCTGCCGAGTTCGCGTAGGAGTTGCCGTGCTCGTCGATGCAGCAGAACGACTGGCCCCAGCTCACGTCCGGCAGTTCACGCGGTGCGAGCCCCAGGACGGTCCGCGCAGCGGGATTGATGTCCAGCACGTGGCCTTCGAGATCGACGACGATGACGCCATCGTTGATGCTCTCGAGTATGGACAGCACGCCGGCGTCGCTTCGGGACAGGGTCTGCTGCAGCTCGAAGCGATTGACGGCGTGATCGAACACGGTCTTCTGCTCTTCGGGCGTCGTCGAGTCGACGCACAGATAGCCCTGTGCACCCGCCTTTAGCGCGAGGATGCCGTGGTGTTCGTAACGCTTGTTGGTCAAGGCCACGATCGGGTAAGAATCGAGCGTCTGTATCAGCTGCGCTACAGGCTCACCCGGCGCGATGCTGTCCGGCCCGACGTCGAGTAATACGATCTCTATGCCGCTCTGCGATTCGTGTACAACCTGCAGGTCTGTCGATCGGCTGAGCAGCGTGCAGCAGGGAAGGGTTTCCAGGGCAGCGAGGTAACTCGCATGTTCGTCGCCGCGGCCGATATAGAGAATGCTGTGCCCCGTCACCGTGACAAACCCTCAGGGGGCACTTTGCCTGTCGTTTCAACATCCATTGAATACACACAGGCTGTCAGTTGGCGCATAAGTCCGGATATTCGCTGACGGGGGCCGTCGATGGGCTGGAATCATATCAAAAAAAGAGTCCCGATCTGTCGCTAAATCGCACGATCGTGTCGGGTCCGGACTTATTCATGCGAAACCCTGAACCAGGCCTTTAAACCAACCCGGGACAGCAGGCATCCAACTAACAGCAAATACGGAGAAACGCGCGAATGGCAGCGCTATCGGCAGTGGCCAACACCCTCTATAGTGAAGCGGCTGTGACCACGACTGAACATAAACAGACGGACGAAGCCCTGCTGATTCGGCGCGCGAAGAACGGCGATCAGCGTGCCTTCGAGGCGCTCTATCGCAGCAACGTCGATAAGGTATACGCACTGTGTCTGAGAATGACCGGAAACGTGAGCGAGGCCGAAGACTGTGCCCAGGAAGCCTTCATCCAGGCCTGGAACCAGTTGTCGAAGTTTCGTGGCGATAGCGCTTTCTCGACGTGGATGCACCGTATAGCGGTAAATGCGGTTCTTGGACGGATGCGGAAGTCGAAGCGTGACCAGAATCGACTGGAGATCGTCGCGGACAGGACCGAGGTCGCACCGCTGACAAGTGACGAAGGCGCGCTTCGTGACCTGTCGGAGGCGATCGATCGGCTGCCGGATGGTGCCCGCCACGTGTTTGTATTGCACGCGGTGTACGGGTACAGCCACGATGAGGCCGGCAGCATGCTCGGCATTGCGACCGGCACGAGTAAGGCACAGGTGCACAGGGCACGGCGTTTGCTGGCCCAGCAGCTGAAGCAGGAAGGATTTACGGAATGAACGACAAAGACGACATCATGATGGACGCAGCCCGGCTCTCGCAGAGCATTGCTCCGGAGCGGGACTTGTGGCCGGAGATCGAACAATCGATCGTCCCGCAGCCCCGCCGCAACTGGACGCCAATGCTCGCGCAGGCCGCCGGTGTCGTAATGCTGGTCGCGGCGTCGTCGATGCTGACGTACTTCATGGTCAAAGACGACGGTTCGGCATCGCTCTCGGTGCAACCTGAGTACTTGTTCGATGAGGCGTCGTTCGGCGGTACCTATAACCTGGGTCCGGGCTTCACGGACGCACGCGGCGGCCTCGCCTCCAAGCTGGACGCCCAGCTGGAGCGCCTGTCACCGGAAGAACGTGCCGATGTTGAGGCCAACCTGAAACTGATACGCGATGCGATTGACCAGATAAACGCTGAGCTTGCAGAAGATCCGGATAACGCTCATCTGCAGGCGCTGCTATTGAAGACCTACCGTGAGGAATTGACGGTGATGCGCAAGGTCAGCGACCTGACGCAAGCCGTCATGTCACGGACTGATATTTAGTCCACACCGATGGACGTGTGGCGAGGAAGACCGATGAAGAAACTTGGATTGATATTACCCCTGGCGATGCTGGCCGCCCCGGCGCTGGCTGAAGACGTTAGTGAAACCATGGACGCTCACCCCAACGGGCATGTCAGCGTGTCAAACGTGGCCGGCTCCATCGAAGTGCGTGGCTGGTCCCGGGACTCCGTCGAAGTGACGGGAACCCTGGGCGACGATGTTGACGAGCTCGTGTTCGAGCGCGACGGCAAGGAGATCGAAATCCGGGTCAAGGTACCCAAGCGGATGTTCGGCCGCAAGGACGTCAGCTCGAGGTTGTCGATCAAGGTGCCGGAGGGCAGTACGCTGGAAGTCACGGGCGTCAGTGCCAGCATCGACGTTCGCGACGTCAAAGGCGATGACATCGAACTGCAGGCGGTCAGCGGCAGCATCGATGCAGACGTCTACGGCGGCGACATCGAGATCGGCACCGTCAGCGGCTCGATCGATGTGCAGGGCAACGGCGCGAGGGGCGACATCGAGCTGTCCAGCGTCAGCGGCAGCGTCTCTGCCGAAGACCTGTCCGGCGAGATTACCGCCGAATCGGTCAGCGGCCGCGTCAGCATCAGCGGCGGTACCTTCGAGAGTGGCGACTTCGAGACGGTCAACGGTTCCATCATCTTCAAGTCGGGCCTGGAGCCCGGCGGCGACCTGGCCGCTGAATCGGTCAACGGCTCCGTGACCATCGATATCCCGAACGCGCTCGACGCCGAATACGACCTCGAGACCTTCAACGGCGGCATTCGGAACTGCTTTGACAAGAAGGCCGAGCGAACCAGCCGTTATGCGCCCGGCAAACGACTGAACTTCACGGTCGGCGACGGCGATGCGAACATCACCGTCGAGACGCTCAACGGTTCCATCAGCGTCTGCGCCGGCTGAGCGCCACGCCGCAGCCAGCTATGCCTGGTTGGCAGGCTGGCACTTGGAACAGGCCGCCTCATTCAGGCGGCCTTTTTCATTCAGGAAGCCGTCGCCGGATATTGGCGTGTTACGTTGCCTGCGTCGCGTTTGCGATTCAGATTTTGATACTCTAGCTAGCCCACATCCATCGGTACTCTCATGGGCCGTCTACTCAAAATCGTACTGGGCATCGCTGCAGCCGTCGTCCTGCTGCTGGTCGTCGCCGTCGTCATAGTCTCGCTGACCTTCGATCCGAACGATTACAAGGAAGAGCTGATTACTCAGGTTGAGTCCAGGACGGGCAGAAGCTTCGAGATCGATGGCGACATCGGCTTGAGCCTGTTCCCCGTACTCGCCGTCGACGTCGGTCGCGTCCGGCTCGGCAACGCCCCGGACTTCCCGGCGGACGCGGACTTCCTGTCTCTCGAGCGCGCCAGCGTCAGCATTCGCGTGCTGCCCGCACTGCTGCGTCGCGAGATCCGGATGGGCAGCGTGGTCGTCGATACGCTGACCGTTAACCTCGCCGTCAATTCGCGGGGCATGACGAATTGGGAAGACCTGGCCCAAGCCAATACCGAGACCCAGGAAGCAGAACCGGCAGAGGACGGCGGCATGACCGTCTCGGCACTCGAGATCGCCGGGCTGCAGATCCGCAATGCAAGTCTAACCTATAGCGACGCAGCCTCCGGTAGCGAGTATCGCCTGTCGGAGCTCGAAATGAGTTCCGGTGCTGTTGCACCCGGCCAGCCGATATCGCTCGAAGGCGGGTTCACTTTCGATCTGCAGCCGGATGCCATCGCTGGCAAGGTGGCGATCGAACTGACGGCAGACTTCGACGAGCAACAGGTCGCCCTGTCCGGATTGAGCATCGACGGACAGGTGACGGGTGTTGCGGACGTGCCGGTGGAGCTTTCATTCAACGCCGACGCGCTAACGGCGAACCTGGAGCAGCAGACGCTGAGTCCCGGCAGCATCAGTCTTTCGGTCATGGACATCGACATCGAAGCCGACGTCGAACCCTTTGCTTATTCCGGCGCGCTCACGACCGAGGCGACGCTGTCCGTTGCGCCGTTCTCCGCGCGAAGCCTGATGAGCACGATGGGCATGGAGCCGCTTCCGACCGCCGACCCCGACGTACTCGAGAACATTCGGCTCGACGCGGCGGTGAAAGTTTCCGACAACGACATCGCGATGAACGACCTGACGCTTGTCATCGACGACACGACATTTACCGGAAAGCTCAGCGTGCCTCGCGCCAACACCGGCCGCTACCGGGTCATTCTCGCCGGTGACACGATAGACATCGCCCGCTACATGGCGCCTGCACCGGAAGAAGGTGAGGACGCCGAAGCGACAGGCTCGCAGCAGGTCGAAATTCCGGTGGAACTGATTCGCGCGTTCGATATCACCGGCAAATTCACGCTGGACGAGGCGCGGCTTGGCACCATGCGATTCACCGGGTTGGAGCTGGGTGTGGTCTCAACGGACGGCAACATGCGTCTGAACCCGATCAACGCCCAGCTCTTCGATGGCACCTACAGCGGCGACATTCGAATCAACGCCTCCGGCCCGGAAACGACGCTGTCGGTGAACGAGAACATCGCCGGTGTCAGCCTCGCGCCGCTGGCCGACGCGCTGTACGGGCAGCAAAACCTGACCGGAACCATAGACGGATCCTTCCGACTGGCGGGCACCGGCAAGGACATGGATGCCATTCGCCGTGATCTCGACGGCACGCTGTCATTCTCATTGTCAGACGGCGCCTACGAGGGTACCGACATCTGGCACCAGCTACGCAGCGCGCGCGCGAAGCTCAGGGGCGAGCAACCACCGGAGCCGGAGTTGCCGCCGCGGACGCCGTTCTCCGGCGTCAGCGCGAGCGGGCAGGTCACCGACGGCATCATGCGTAACGATGACTTCCGGGCCGACCTGCCGTTCCTGCAGCTGACGGGCAGCGGAACCGTCAACTTCGTTGAGGCAAACGTCGACTATTCGATGACGGCGCGCGTGTTGGAGCGCCCCGAGTTTGTTACGGAGGCCACCGACGAGGAGCTGGCCGAGTTCACCGAAGCCGTCATCCCGCTGAAGATCACCGGACCGCTGGCCGCGCCGAAGATCAGGCCGGACTTCGAGGCGCTGTTCAGGCAGCGCGTCGAGGAAGAAGCCAAAAAGAAGATCCTGGACAAGCTGCTCGGCGGCGACGAATCCGGCGAGGAAGAGGGACAGGAAGAGGGCGAGAAAGACGCCGAAGACATCCTGAAAGACAAGCTGAAGGATCTCTTCAAGAAATGAGGCGCTGGGCGCTCGTACTGCTGTTAGCGCCGCTATGCACCCAGGCGGCAGACCTTCGCAGCGTGTTCGTCGACAAGATCGATGATCGCTACGTCATGCGCTCCGTCGCCTGGTTCGATGCCGACATCGAATACCTGTACGCGGTCCTGCTGGACTGGGACCTGTCGACCGAGTTCTCGAGCGTCGTCGTCGAGTCACGAAACCTCGAGCCCGATGAGAAGGGCCGGCCGCAGTACTACACGCGCAACGAGGCCTGCGTGGCGTTCTTCTGCAAGTCCATGGTGCGGGAAGGTGTCGTGGAACACGAGCCCTACGAGTTCATCAAGGCGCGGGTCTATCCGGAAAAAAGTGACTTTCACTACAGCAACGAGCGCTGGACCTTCCACGAAGAGGGCAAGGGCACTGTCGTCGTCTACGACATCGAATTCAGCCCCAAGTTCTTCGTACCGCCGCTGATCGGCCCTTACATGATCAAGCGCAAGCTGAAGAGCGGCAGCGCGGACGCTCTCGATCGCATCGAGGCGATTGCCATCGAGTTCCAGACTGGTGTCCGCTGACTTCTCGGAGCGTGTGCTGCGCTGGTTCGACGAACACGGGCGCACTCACCTGCCGTGGCAGCGATCCCGCGATCCGTACCCGATATGGATTTCGGAGATCATGTTGCAGCAGACGCAGGTGCAGACGGTGATCCCGTATTTCGAGCGCTTCATGGCGAGTTTCCCGACGCTCAGCGCACTCGCCGACGCGGAGCTGGATCACGTGCTGGCCCACTGGTCGGGTCTCGGATATTACGCCCGCGCGAGAAACCTGCACCGCGCTGCCAGGGTCGTGCGCGATCAACATGCCGGCCGGTTTCCGAGAGCATTCGACGATGTCGAGGCGCTGCCCGGCATCGGCCGCTCAACGGCCGGCGCGATCCTGTCGCTGGCGCACGGCGATCGCTTCGCAATCCTGGATGGCAATGTGAAACGCGTGCTGGCCCGACATGCCGCGGTGGCCGGCTGGCCTGGAAAGACGGCCGTTCACAAGCGCCTCTGGGACATCGCCGACGAACGTACGCCAGAGCAGCGCGTCGACGCTTACACGCAGGCGATGATGGACCTGGGCGCGACGTTGTGTACGCGCTCGAGGCCCCGTTGCGACGATTGCCCCGTGCGCCACGACTGCGTCGCACGCCTGGAGAACGCGGTGACCGATTACCCGGGCAAGAAACCGAAAAAAGACAAGCCGCTTAAACAGACAACGATGGTCATTGCCGTCGATGGCGGCCACATATACATGGAGCGCCGGCCTCCGACCGGCATCTGGGGCGGTCTCTGGAGCTTCCCGGAGATCGATTCCGAGGAGATCGACGACTGGAGTGACAATGTCATTGACGGGCGGGAGACGAGCAGGGAGATGCTTGCGCCTTTGCGCCACAGCTTCAGCCACTATGATCTCGATATTCTCCCGGTGCTTGTGCACGCTGACGGCGTGTCGAGTAAAGTAGCCGACTCGGACGACAAGGCATGGTTTGCCCTGAACGCAAGTCCGCCGGGCGGTATCGCGGCCCCGGTCAGCAAACTGATGCAAAGACTCTTGGAAAGGTAGGCAATGGCTAGAACAATTACCTGCGTGCTGCTCGGCGAGGACGCCGAGGGCATGGACTACGCGCCTTACCCGGGCGAGCTTGGCAAGCGTATCTACGACAACGTGTCGAAAGCGGCATGGAAGCGCTGGTTGGACCACCAGACGATCCTGATCAACGAGTATCGCCTCACGCCGATAGAACCCGAGGCCAGGAAGTTCCTCGAAACGGAAATGGAGAAGTTTTTCTTCGGTGACGGGTCGGCCGCGCCCAAGGAATACGTACCGCCGCCGAAGTAGGGCATTCAGCTTCCCGCCAGCCCTGACTGGTATCATGCAACAATGTTCATGCACGCCCTGACAGCGGCCGGACTTCTGACGCTGGGCGTCGGCGTGGCGGCAGCCGACGAGCCCGGCGAGGAACCGACGGCGCCTGCCACCGACATCGAAGAGATTACCGTCGTCGGTGACGAGACCGTGCCGCGCCTGAGAGGCAAGCTCCGGCGCCTGGACCAGGCGTTCTTCAGCCTCTACAACGAACTCAATTCGAACGATGAGCTCGATATGATCTGCAAGCGAGAGACGCGTATCGGCAGCCAGATTCCGCGGACCGTCTGCCAGTCCCGTCGCCATCGCGAACTGCAGTCAGAACGGGCGCAGGATGTTTTCGAAGAGGATGGCGCTTACTTTTCTGTGTCACAGTCGTGGCGATCGAAGCACTACAAGGAGGTGCGCGATAACGTGACCAGGATGCTCGCAGAAAGCGTGGAGTTAACGAAGATGATGGAAGATCGTGCCGCGCTTCGACGTCGTATCGAAACCCTGAAGCAGGAGCAGGCTAACGAATAGCCCAGCGTGTCGAGCGCTCAAAGCCATGCCGGCCAGAGAGATCAGGTAAAGACGGCGCCCGGATCTTTCCGGGCACCAGCGTCCGGGGACAGGTATTTGTCTACGAAGAACCGCAGCGGATGAGAATACGGTTCTCGTCTTCCGCCTGCTGTCGAATCAGCCGATCCGTGCCTGCATCGGCGTAGTCGCTCTTGCCGATAGATTCGCCGGCCTGATTGAAGATCGTATAACCCTGTGCACCGCAGGACTTGCCCGCGAGCTCGAAGCAGAAGTTGAGTCCGCGTGGTGTACCGTCACATTCGACGGCAAGCGCCGTCGTTCCGTCCCCCAGCACCGTCAGGTTGCTACCGCCGGTTGCGCCGCAGCCCGCAAGCATCGCAAGTGAAATCGCGGAAAGGCTGGCTTTGATCAACGTACTTTTGTTCATGATTCCCCTCTCGTTATTTGGATCTTTTGACCACGATAGCAGGCGCGGACGCACTCGTCATTCCGGTATCGTCTCATAATGTATCTGCCGGACCGGTGTATGCGGGTCGCCGAGGCCCTTGCTACCCGGTTTGGGGCTCGTTGAACGACTTGTGGGCGCTGTCAAGACGGACGACGGTCATGATAGGTTCGAGGCATGCTGACGAACTGCCTGATCATCATCGATATGCAGAACGACTTCCTCGACCGGCTGGAGGACGACGGACGTACGGCTGTGGTTCAGAACACGAACCAGCTGATTGCCACATTTCGGGAGCAGGG
The DNA here is from genome assembly GCA_030065915.1 of Woeseiaceae bacterium. Lineage (GTDB taxonomy): Bacteria > Pseudomonadota > Gammaproteobacteria > Steroidobacterales > Woeseiaceae > UBA1847. The sequence continues at coordinate 29,613 of JASJCQ010000010.1, read as the reverse complement.
CTGCCCGGTGATCTGGATACAGACGTTATTCGATCCGGATCTTAGCGATGCGTTGCTCGAGGTCAGGGACAAGCGAATAGCGGTGGCAATAGACGGAACCCAGGGAGCAGCCATTCACCCGGACTTGCAGCGGCTCGAAGACGATACCGTCATCACAAAGAAGCGTTACAGCGCATTCTTCAACACTAACCTCGACCAGGTGCTTAGTGAGTTGTCGCCGAAGAACATAACGCTCGCCGGCGTCAACACCCACGCCTGTGTCCGCATGACGGCGATCGACGCCTACCAGCGCGACATGCGCGTAATGCTCGCCTCCGATTGCATCGACTCGCTGGATGCCGAGCACGCACGTATATCGATGGCGTACATGCACGAAAAGATCGCTCTCGCCATGACGAACGCAGAGATCGCCGCAGCAATCGCCTGAGCAAGGCAGGTTTGATTCAACCCTCGCGCAGTTGGTTAAGGAGTAAACGCCAGCCGCAGGAAGTTGTGGTAGCCGATCAGCTGTTTGGGCAACAGGGACTTGTCCTCGAGGCAACGTGACATGATGATCCCGCCCTCGATCACGGATGTCAGCATATCGGCGAGTTCATCCGGCGTGTGGTCGACCTGCAATGGGTACGCCTCCGCAGCTTTCTTAAGCTGGGTGCTGAACAGCTTCCGCCAGGACAGGACCCCCTCGGCAGTCAGCTGTTTGACATCGTCGTTCAGAATGTTCGATTCATAGGTAAACGAAGCGACGAGGCAGCCCGGGTGCGTGTCCGGCAATTCGGCCATCTGCTCGGCCATCAGCTTGACGAAGATCAGCATCTGCTGCAACGGATCGTCCGTCAGCTCATAGGCGCGGTCCATCAGCATCTGGAAGAACCGCGCATCCTGGTCGAGATAGCGCAGCACCATGTGCTTGGCCAGGTCGTTCTTGCCGTCGAAATGATAGAAGAACCCGCCCTTGGTGATGCCGGATTCGCTGATGATCTGGTCGATGGACGTGCCGGAGTAGCCGTTCTTCAGGACCAGCGACTCGGCTGTCGCCAGGATGGCTTCGCGTGTTCGCTCGCCTTTTGTCGCCAATTTACTGTACCTACCGTCTGGTTTTCTTTCGATGCAGCGCGGCACCGACCCTGTCCCTACTGCCCGAATGCAAGTCAACTCAATGTTTTTTATGAGTTTTATAAAAAAGTCGGAAAAAAGTAACGGCCGTTCACTAGATTCCGAGCAGCTTCAAAACTAGCATATTTCGTACTAACCAGTCGGTTTCTTTTTAACGATTTTGGAGGAGTCATGCCTACACCGATTGACATTATTCTCGACCCCGTCTCCCTTGGCGTCCTCGCGCTGTACGCACTGATGATGCTGTGGGAGGCCCTGCTGCCTGCCAGGGCGTTGCCAGCCATTTCCGGATGGCGTTTTCGGGCGCTCGTTTCCTTTGCCGTGTATTTCTTCCTGTCGAGCTACCTGCCGATTTTTTGGGATCCCGTACTGGCCAGCTACCAGTTGTTCGATCTGACCGGTATCGGGGCCGTCCCGGGCGCTGCACTCGGTCTGCTCATCTACAACGCGTTCCTGTATGCCTGGCACCGAACTCTGCACGCCAGCGACTTCCTGTGGCTGGGGTTTCACCAGATGCATCACAGCGCGGAGCGTCTCGATACCTATGGCGCTTTTTACTTCAGCCCGCTGGACATGGCCGGATTCACGCTGGTCGGCAGCCTCGCCCTGACGCTTTTTGTCGGATTGAGTCCAGAGGCGATCACGCTGTTTCTGTTCTTTGCGATGTTCCTCGGCATCTTCCAGCATACGAACGTGCGTACGCCGCGCTGGCTCGGCTACCTGGTACAGAGGCCTGAGAGTCATGCGATTCACCACCGGAGGGGCAGGCACAAATACAACTACGCGGACCTGCCCATTTTCGACATCCTGTTCGGTACCTTTCGAAATCCCGAAGGCTACGAGCACGAAACCGGGTTTGTCGACGGCGCATCGGCGCGTGTCGGAGATATGCTGCTGTGGCGCGACGTCTCCGGCGCCGCCAAAGCGAACGTTCTGCAGCGGGGTGAGTCGTCATGATCGCACCGACCAAGGAGCGCGCTCCCCGCTTCGCGCTTCGCGATCCCTATCGTCGCGCGCGCAAGTCCGACGCAGATGCAATGGCTGAACTGGTTAACTTCGCCGGCGAGGGACTGCCCGTCTATCTCTGGTCCTCAATGTGTGAGGACGGCCAGAGTGTCTGGGACGTCGGGCGCGAGCGTGCGCGCCGGGAGACCGGCAGCTTCTCGTATCGGAACACCATTGTCCGGCAGGACGCTGGCAAGGTCACGGCCGCGTTGATCGGCTACGCGTTGCCGGACCACGCCGATCCGGCGGTCTACGACGATATGCCCGCCATGTTCGTCCCGCTTCAGCAGCTGGAGGACCTCGCGCTATCGACCTGGTACGTAAACGTCCTGGCTGCCTACCCCGACTCCAGGGGCAAAGGTTTTGGGGGCGACTTGCTCGCCATCGCGGAGAGCCTGGCTATACAGGCGGGATGCGTCGGCCTGAGCATCATCGTCTCGGATGCTAACGAGGGTGCGCGCCGTCTGTACGAACGCAACGGCTACGAGGAGTTGGCTCGCCGGCCGATGATTAAGGAGGGCTGGGAGAACCCGGGCAGCGAGTGGGTGCTTCTGACCCGAAGCATCAGGGGCTAGTGCGTGCGGCGGATTCGCGACCGTGGTGTAAACAAACGCAATGCTGCGCCGACGTCCTAGTCGCGGACCAGGTATTGGACGCTGAAAAGTTTGTCTTCGTCGGTCCAGACACGCTCGACGGTAAAGCCCGCGCTCGCGGCGAGCTCCGCGAATCCCTCCAGCGTGTACTTGTGGGAGTACTCGGTCAGGATGCCTTCGCCGGCATCGATCTCAATACTGGCATCGCCGAGCCGGACCGTCTGTGCAGACTCGGCGACCAGGCGTAACTCGATGCGTCCCTTGTCGACGTTGTACAGCGCATCGTGCCTGTAGGCTTCGACATTGAAGTCGCTGCCGAACTCTCGATTGAGATGCGTCAGCATGTTGCGATTGAAGGCGGCTGTTACTCCGGCGCTGTCATTGTAGGCGCGCTCGAGGATCGCAGTGTCCTTCTGCAGGTCAACGCCGATCAGCAGTGCGCCATTCGCGCCGGCTTCTCCGTACATGACTTCGAGCAGGGCTCTTGAGTCTTCGTGTTCGAAGTTGCCAATCGTCGAGCCCGGAAAATAGACGATGTTCTTGACAGGCATGATGGCGGGCGTCGGCAGCTCAAAGGGCTTTGTGAAGTCGGCGACGACCGGGATGATCTCAATGTGAGGATAGTCTCCGCGCAACGCTTCTGCTGACGCTAGCAGGTGCTCCTCGGATATATCGACCGGCACATACGCGGCCAGTGACCGGAGGTTCTGCAACAGCACATGCGTCTTCAGGCTGGAGCCGCTGCCGAACTCGATGAGACTGGCCTGTTCGCCCGCCAATGCGGCTATTTCGCCTACACAGCTCCGCATGATGCCGAGCTCGGTCTGCGTCGGGTAGTACTCCGGCAGTTTCGTGATCTCGTCGAAGAGCTTCGAACCCGTCTCGTCATAGAAGTACTTGGGCGATATCATTTTCTCGGGCCGGCTTAAGCCCTCGACGATAGAGCGGACCTCTTCCGCATCGGTCGTTGCGGCCTGTCGAACCGTGTTTTCCAACATTGGTCTTACGCGTCCTTTGCGAGTCTGATCCCTAGGAATTGCCAGCGGGCATCCGGATAGAAGAAGCTGCGATAGCTCGGGCGAATGTGGTCGGCTGCGCTGACGCAGGATCCGCCGCGCACCGTCATCTGGTTGCACATGAACTTGCCGTTGTATTCACCGAGCGATCCGGCCAGCGGCTTGAAGCCCGGATAGGCCGAGTACGCCGAGGACGTCCATTCCCAAACGTCGCCGAAAAACTGCGAGCCGGCCGAGGCGGCAGGGTGCCAGAGTCCTTCCTCAAGCAGGTTGCCGGACACTTCCGACTCTCGCGCCTGCGCCTCCCACTCGAACTCGGTCGGCAGGCGCGCGCCGGACCAGCGTGCGAACGCGTCCGCCTCGTAAAAGCTTACGTGTGCAACCGGCGCATGCGGGTCCAGGTCACGGACCCCGCCCAGCGTGAACTCGGACTGATGATCGGCGCTCCAGTACAGCGGACGATTCCAGCCGTGTTGCTGGATCGTCGCCCAGCCGTCGGACAGCCACAGGTCGCACGTGTCATAGGCGCCATCCCGAATGAACTCGAGGAACTCCGCGTTCGTGACCAAGCGATTGCCCATTTTGTGCGGATGCAGCAGCGCGTCATGCCTGGGAGTCTCGTTGTCGAAACTGAAGCCTTCGCCGTCAAAACCAATGCGGGTTGTCCCGCTCAAGCCATCGATGAATTCGTAGTCCGCAACGGGTGCGGATGCCGGAACGGGCAGGTCCGGGCTCATCGCCGGCTTGAGCGGCGAACACGACAGGACATGTTTAATGTCGGTCAGCATGAGCTCCTGGTGCTGACGCTCATGATGCAGGCCGAGTTCTACGCGGAACCGGATATCCGCGTCGTCGCGTTTTTCAAGCAGTCCGACAACCGCATCGTCGACGTGGCGACGGTAGGCCATAACCGTTTCAAGCGTCGGTCGCGATAGCAAGCCCCGGCGGGGCCGTGCGTGCATCTGCCCGGCCGTGTAGTAGTACGAGTTGAATATGAAATGGAAGTCCTCGTCGTAGGCGCTGTAGCTATCGTCATAGGGTTTGAGGACGAAGGTCTCGAAGAACCAGCTGATATGAGCAAGATGCCACTTGGTCGGACTGACGTCCGGCATCGATTGCACGACCGTGTCTTCCGGCGCGAGTGTGTCGCAGAGCGCAACCGAGTCGGCACGGACCCGTTTGAAACGGTCTGCCAGGTCTTTCGGTAGGGGTAATTCAACGGACGCCGCAGGGCTCGCCATAGATTCCGGAGTGCTTTTGCCAGGGTCACGCCACCCTACCGGAACCACACGACATTCACCACCGCGCCCGGTAATCGAATTAGTTTGTTGCGTATTGCTAACGGAGAGGCAATTCCGTTTTTCGCTGAACGGTCCGGATCGCGACGCTCGAGTTGACCCGGGCCACACCGGGCAGCCGGGTCAGCGATTCCTTGTGGATCCGTTCGAAGTCAGCCATGTCGGAAACGACGAGCCGCAGCAGGTAGTCGAACTCGCCCGTCATCAGGTAGCACTCCATGACTTCGGGAATGTTGCGAACGGCGGCCTCGAAAGCGGCAAGCTCACGCTCCTCTTCCCTTTGCAGACCGATCTGGACGAAAACGTTGCCGGGGAGACCGGCAGCCTGCTGGTTGACCAGGCAGGCATAGCGCTCGATCAGGCCGCTGTCTTCCAGGACCCGGACGCGGCGCAGGCAGGCCGACTCCGACAGGTTGGCGCGAGCGGCCAGCTGCACGTTGCTGATTCGCCCGTCCTGCTGAAGGGCGTCAAGGATTGCACGGTCAAATCGGTCGAGCTTCATGACACTATTATTGCTATTTAAGGACTAATATCGCAATAAAATGCCACAAAATGCGGGTTCTTTCCTAAGTTTTGCAGGGAAATGGCGCCAAAACGCGGCTATCCTCTGTATATAAGACAAAATCAACGGAGAAGCGCCATGAAAGTCGGTGTACCCAAGGAAATCAAGACGCTGGAGTTCAGGGTGGGCATGACTCCCGCCGGCGTGCGCGAAGTCGTCCATGACGGTCACTCGGTGATCGTGGAGACCAATGCCGGCGCCGGGATCGGCGTGAGTGACGCCGACTACGAGGCTGCAGGCGCCGAGATCGCGCCGACCGCCGAGGCCGTGTTCGCGGCGGCGGACATGATCGTCAAGGTGAAGGAGCCCCAGCTGAACGAGTGCGAGATGCTGCGCGAAGATCAGTTCCTGTTTACCTACCTGCATCTTGCGGCCGATCCGGCGCAAACCGAGGCGCTCGTCAAGTCCGGGACCACGGCTATCGCCTACGAAACGGTGACGGCCGATGACGGCTCCCTGCCATTACTGACGCCGATGTCAGAAGTGGCCGGGCGCTTGTCGATACAGAGCGGCGCATTCGCTCTGCAGAAGGCCAATGGCGGCCGCGGCGTGTTACTCGGCGGTGTGCCGGGCGTCCAGCCTGGCAAGGTCGTCGTCATCGGTGGCGGCGTTGCCGGCGCCAACGCGGCCGACATGGCGGTGGGGCTTGGCGCCGACGTGACAATCCTCGATCGGTCGTTGCCAAGGTTGCGGGAGCTCGAGACCGCCTGGGGTGGCCGCGTGCGTACCGTCTACTCAACGAAGCAGGCGATCGATGACCTCGTGCCGGAAGCAGACCTCGTCGTCGGTGCGGTTCTGATCGCGGGTGCCGCGGCGCCGAAGCTGGTGTCGGCACAGAACGTCAAGGACATGCATACCGGTGCCGTACTCGTCGATATCTCTATCGACCAGGGCGGCTGTTTCGAAACCAGCCGGCCGACGACGCATGCCGAACCGACGTACATCGTTGACGATACCGTTCACTACTGTGTCACGAACATGCCGGGCGCAGTGCCGCGTACGAGCACCTTCGCATTAACCAATGCGACGCTGCCGTTCGTCAAGGACCTCGCCAACCACGGCTGGGTCGACGCGCTGCGTCGTGACCCGCACCTGGCCAACGGTCTGAACGTGCATGCCGGTCATGTGAATCACGAAGCCGTGGCGCACGATCTTGGCTACACCTATCTGTCTGCGGCCGACGCATTGAAGGCAGCCTGAGGCTAAAGACTCGAACAGAGTTGCCGGCGCAGCAACGCTGGCAACCTGACTTTACGTTGACGTATTCTCCGTCTGTATCAGGGATGGGGAGATCAATATGCGCCTGGCTTTGTCAGTGAGCTTGTTCGTACTACTGGTGGCTGCATCAACGGTTCGTGCGGAGGCCGACGTCGTCCGCACACCGGCCGAGAACTACAAGGAATATTGCGCGCTGTGCCACGGTGACGATCGCAAGGGCTACATGAATGACCATGCGCCGTCCCTGGTCACCGAGACCCTGTTCGTCAATGGCCCGATCACACCCTTCATGGCGATCTCTTACGGCCGTCCCGGGACGCCGATGGGCCCCTATCTCGACGAGATCGGCGGACCGATGTCGACTGCGGAGATTCGTGAGCTTGCCGGATGGCTCGCCTTGTCCGCAGGCTTTGAAGTCTCCGCGCCGAATCGGGACCACCTGAAACCCGTTGAAGGCGACATCGAGCAGGGTAAACGCATCTACGCTGAGAACTGTGTCGAGTGCCACGGTGCCAAGGGCGAAGGCGGCGAGGGTACGGCGCTCGGCAATGCAACGATGCTCGCAGTCACGCCGGACAGCTTTCTCAAAGCGGCGATCGAGCGGGGGCGTGAAGGCACGCCGATGGAGAGTTTCGCAGGCGTCCTGTCAGATGACGAGATCAACTCGGTCGTGGCCTTCCTGCGCTCACGGGCATCGGGCTGGGACGTCGAGGACATGCGGTTCGAGGAGCCGCCGGACCTCGACAACATCGTCGTCAACCCCGACGGTGATCCGCCGGAGTTCGACCTGGTCGACAATCGCTACGTCATGGCCGAGGACCTCAACGCGGCCCTGGAAGACGGGCGTCGCATGATCCTTATCGACACACGCGTGCCTTACTTCTGGGCGATGGCGCACATCGAGGGCTCCTTCCCGGTTCCGTACTACAGCAGCGGCCGCGAGATCATTGCGGCCCTGCCGGACGACGGCACGTGGATCGTTGCCTACTGCGAATGCCCGCGCGCCGCGGCCGACAGCGCCGTCACGAGGCTGCGCGAACTCGGTTATCACAACACCGCGGTGTTGTATGAGGGCTACGCAGGCTGGTCCGCTCTCGGTTACCCGGTCAGCGTCGGCCGGATCGACCCGAAGAAGGGCTTGTTCCTACATCCATCGGCCGAAAAGCGCACGAACTAAAAACACCTCTGCTCGCACCCGGAATGAGCGAAGGCTCCCGGCAATACGCAGCGCCACGTTCTCAGCCTGTTAACAGTCTAAGGCCGCAGATCAGTTCGGTCAGCGCGTGATAGCGCTGCGGGTCGAGCCCGGTCAGGGAGAGGATCCTGTCGAAGCGTGCGTAGATCGAATTGGGGTGCATGCCGAGCGATTTCGCCGTGCGTATAACGTTCATGTCGTTGTCTGCATAGGCGAACAGCGTTTGCCGGAGTTTGTTCTTCTTGTCGGCTGCTACCAACGTCTCTTTCCATTCCGGTAATTCCGCCGATGCCTCCGTGCTGGCTTGAGTCAGTAACAGCTCGAGGAAGCCAATGTCGCCGAAGCGTCGGACTCGCTTCGACCGGTCGGCTTGTTGCAGTGCGATGAGTGCCTCGCGCAGGGCCTTGGGGATATGCGCCGTTGACGGCGCATCGTTGCTGATGCCGACGAGCACGGCGTTTCCCATCAGGCGGAGAGGCCCGGCGACGAGTTCGGAGACGACCGTGTGCGGCCGGGTCCACCCGGACTGTCGCCGGGTTGCCGATACGATAGCGAACACGGTCTTGTCCCGCGTGCCGGTCAGCACGCGAGCCGGCGTGTTGCCAAGGATCTCGCTCAAACTCTGCTGGATTCGCTCGACGCGATCCGAATTGTCCATCTCGCGCGGTTCGACGTCGCGCACGGCGACGACGGCGTAGGTCTGGCGTTGCTCGAGATAGCCGGCGTTCCGGAGCAGCCTCGCGGCCCGGCTGTCCGACTCGTCGAACCCGTCCAGCAGCAGCGCAAACAACTCGCTGCGGCGGTCCCCGGCCGCCTCGGCCAGCGAGCGAGTCGCGGCCACATATTCCCGGGTCGCGAGGCTTGCCGCCGCACTCGTGTATTCAATGGCGAGGGCCGCGGTGGCGGCGACGACCGGCCGCAGCTCCGTCTCGTCACTGGCAACACCGATCGCGGCCTCCCTGACGGTGTCCGCCAACACCCTGGACAGGCAGCGGTAGGTCTTGAGTTCGGCATCGAGTGGAAATCGCTGGTGTGCGCGGCGCTGCGCATGCTCGACGATGAATCCGGTATCCAGGCTGGCGCCTTCCAGCAACACGGCCACCGCCTCGAGGTGGTCGAGACAGTGCGCCTCCAGCTCGGGGAGGATGTCCGGGTTGCGGCTGGCCGAGAATTCCCCGACGTCTGTTTGGATTGTCGAGAGCAGCGTGGCCAGAGAGTCCTTAATGGTCCGCCGGAACAGGCTCCCGGCGGCCGGGCCGACACCGAGGGATCGAAGCTGGCGGACAGCGGCGGAAAGGGGATCCTGATCGAACATTATTGTGTATTTTACACAATAAAGTAGCCCAAAACTGTCGTTTTAGTAACGATGACTGAGTGAAAAGAACACTTTATTGTGAGCGCTCAACAACAACCAAGGAGACGAAAATGCCGAAGTATCTGTTTGTGTATCACGGCGGCAACATGCCCGAGACCGACGAAGAGGCCGCCAAGGTCTACGACGACTGGGGCAAGTGGATGAACGGACTGGGGTCGGCCGTGATCGACGGCGGTAACCCGGTCGGTAAGTCGAAGACGGTGAACCCTGACGGCTCCGTCGCCGACAATGGCGGATCGAACCCGGCGAGTGGCTACGGCATCTTCGACGCCAAAGACGCTGATGACGCCGTGGCGAAGGCGAAGGGCTGCCCTATCCTGGAGGCCAACGGTTCCGTCGAGCTGGCGCCTATCGTCGATATGTAGCCGCACAGCCAGGCGGTCGCCGCGGGCGGCCGCCCCTGGCTGCTTGGCGCGTCAGTCAAGCTGCCAGACGACTCCCGTCGTCCGCGACGAGGCTGACAAGTACTCTCCTGGAGCCTTCAAACGGGCGTCTGCCGTGCATAACGAGGTAGTTGTCGACCAGCGCCACATCGCCCTGCTGCCACGCAAGATCGAACGAAAGCTCGTCGGCGAGATCGATAGCAGTCTGCATACCAACCGTATCGATGGGCGACCCGTCGCCAAAGCATATGGCTTTGCCAGGATCGTTCCGCGTGTCTTTCCAGCCGCGGAATGCCGCAATCAGCTGGTTGAAGAACACCCTGCGGCCATCGACAAGTGTCCGGATCGCAGGCAGAGTCGGCGTTGTCGCCCGGAGCACGTCGCCGTCCAGCCACGTGTAGCTGTAGCCCAGTTCATCAAGTCGCGCTTCGGCCTCCTCTTTGCTGCCGACGCTCAACGTGCTGCGCCAGCTTCGCCCCTGGCCGGATTCCGGATCGTCCTCGGCGGGCATGACGTTCGAATAACGCACGCCCAAGCGTTCACAGTCCGCGACGAAACCAGGCGCCGCCTCGTTGAGTCTCTTGAGCAGGACGTCGGAGCGGCACAGAGGCGTCTGGCCGGCCTTCTCGGCCGCGATTTCGCAGCAGAAGAACAAGCGCGACGGAAACAGCGGTGTCTGCGCCATCTCGTGATGCAGGAAGATAGAGACCTCCGGTGGCGCCTCGTTTGCCGTGAACACGAGGTCGGTCTTGTTGATACGGACCGCATTCGACAGGGACTCTTCGTACGTGAAGCTATCCAGCTCGAATGCCCGGATGAATGCGTCGAAGTCCTCGGCGCCATCGATCGGAAATCCGCGAAACAGGACCGCGCCGTGTTGCCCGACCTCATCCACGAGACGGTCTCGATGTTCCCTGATCCACTCGCGTGTCTCGTCCAGCGATACGCCGTCTGAATTCAGGACATAGATGTAGGGAAACACTTCGCCGTATTGCTGTTGTCCGGCGACGGTGGGGTTTTCTGTAACTAGCGCCGACATGTCGGCACCTCCTTCAGTGATTACTGGTCAATCGTAAATCGGATAAAACTTGTTAAATGCGGCCTCGCAGAAGACAGCCGTGTCATTGAAACGACGGTTCTGGTTAAGGTCGGCGATCGCATCCATTTCCGCAGCTGTCAGTTCGAAATCGAACAGGTCGATGTTCTCCTTCAGCCGCTCCTTCTTCGTGGTTTTCGGAATGATGGACGTGCCGCGCTGCAGTCCCCACCGCAGAACGACCTGCGCGGGTGACTTGCCGGTCCGCTCGGCAGCTGCCACAACTGGCGCGGCCGTCAGCACGGTGTCCTTATCGGTCGCCATGTCGAGCTGCACATAGGACAGGGCGCCCAGTGGGGAGAACGCCGTCACGGCGATTCCATAGTCACCGGCCAGTCGGATCAGGTTTTCCTGCGTCAGGAAAGGATGCGATTCGATCTGCAGCATCGAAGGCTTGATGGTCGAGTACGCCATCAGGTCGTGCAGCAGGCCCGAGTTGTAATTGCAGACGCCGATTTCGCGCGCCAGCCCGTCCCTTGCTGCGGCCTCCATTCCCCGCCACGTGTCACTCAGCGGTACCGGATCGATCTCCATCCTGGCGTCGGGCGCACCGGGATCGAAAAACCACTCGGGCGGATAGTGCTTGTCGAGTGGCACGTACTTCATCGAGATCGGGAAATGAATCAGGTACAGGTCGAGATACTCGAGCCCAAGGTCATCCAGCGTTTTCTGCAGGCCTTCGCGCACATGCTCTTCGCGATGAAACGTGTTCCAGAGCTTGGACGTGATCCATAATTCGTCGCGCGTACACAACCCATCGGCGATGGCCTTCGCTATGCCTTCACCAGCCTCCTTCTCGTTGCCGTAGTCCGCAGCGCTGTCGATATGCCGATAGCCGACCTCAATGGCGTCGTAAACACTTTGCGCTGCGTCTTCCTTGTCGATCTTCCAGATGCCGAGCCCGACCGCGGGCATCTCGGATTTTCCAACCTTGATGGTGGACATGACTCTCCCTTCTATGCCTGAATCACGGTCTCGAGACCGTGTGTATCGATAAGTGACTGCACGTCGATCGGTTGCCCGCTACGTGCCGATTCCTGCGCCGCGACGGCAATAACGATGGACCACAGGCCTTGCGCGGGCGTAGCGGCGTCCACCGTCTTGCCTTCGAGCTGGTCGGCGAATGCAATGTGCTCCATATACGTCGAGCCGTGATGGCCGCTGTGTTCGATGGGCCGTGCGTAACCAATGTCCGTTCGCCGGCTGGCGCCTTCTTCACCCAGTTCAACGACGACCTCAGACCTCGCAACGTCTTCGTTCTGGAAATCGAAGCGCTCGTTCGCGATCAGGCGACCGCGATCACCGCTTATGATGAGCTCCTCATGAAAGGTCGGAGCGAACATGTTCAGCGTAAAATTCGCGCGAACGTTGTTGTCGAAGTCAATGATGACGAATGCGTGATCGTCGATATCTGACGCGACGCCTTCGCGGGCGAAGTCCGTGAAATTCACCGCCCGGCCGCAACTGGCGTAGACGCGCCGCGGTCGACCGCCAGCGAACGAGGCGAGCAGGTCGAAATAGTGGCAGCACTTTTCGACCAGCGTGCCGCCGCTCTCGTCGTTAAATTTGTTCCACTGCCCGACCTTGTCGAGAAACGGCGGCCGGTACTCGCTCATGTTGAGCATGTGGATGTTACCCAGCGTACCCCGATCCAGAGCCTCGTAGCGCGCTTCGACATAGGGGGCTTTGTAGCGGTACTGCAGGCCGACCTGGATGAAGCCGGGGTAGTTCTTCGAAATCTCCACAATCCGCTTGGCATCGTCGAGCGTCGTTGCCATGGGCTTCTCGAGGAAGATCGGCTTGCCGGACTGCGAAGCAACCTCGAATACATCGATGTGCGTATAGTTGGGCGTGCAGATCATCAATGCGTCGGCTTCGGACGCATTGCAGGCTTCCTCGACAGAGCTGTAAACCGTCGGCGTCTCTTCGCTCAGTTTTGCGTACTCGTCGAGCGCCGTGGCGACACTCGCCGGCTGGGGATCGTATATTCCGTTAATACCGACGCGGCCGAGCAAAGCGGCGACGCGCATATGCTCCATACCGATGGTGCCGGTGCCGATCACATTGACTTTGTGCTGCGCAGCCGGCCGGCTGTACAAGTATCGATCGTGCGCCTCGACATGGCGCTGGCCGGGAGACTCTTCGAAAAAGCGAAGACGCGGTTTATTGGTCTTGGTCACGTTTTGCGTCCTTAAGTACCAAAATTCTAGTCTCCAGCAGGCTGAAATACAAACGTTTGTATTATGTGCAAGCGACGGATGCGTTAAGCTCCGTACTCACCCATCATAGCCGGGACACGTTGTTGAGTAACGCGAGGTCGCGTCCGCGACGAGTAACCATCAAAGACATCGCCAGGGCGGCCAGCGTCGACCCGTCGACCGTTACCCGTGCGCTGCAGCAGAGCCCGCGGGTGAAACCGGCGACTCGCGAGAAGATCGCTGCGCTGGCAGCGGACATGGGTTACGTGCCGGATATGGCGGCACGTACCCTCGTCATGCGCCGGACGGGTCTGATCGGCGTCGTTATCCCGGACATGACCAACCCGTTTTTTCGTGACCTTGGCCAGGGCATCGAAGACGAGGCGGCAAAACACGGCCTCAGGGTGCTGATCAACGATACGCGCGGCATCGAGTCGGCTGAGCGCGAGGCCGTCAGGCTTTTCCAGGAACTTCAGGTCGAGGGCATCATCGTGCCGATGGCGCGTTGCCCGCAGTCGTACTACGAGCGAGTGCGCGAAGCCTGCACCGTTGTCCAGGTTAACCGCCCGGACGCGAGCTTCCACGTGAGTTGCGACACAATCGAAGGCAGCCTGCTGATCATGCGGCATTTGCTGGATCTCGGTCACCGACGCATCGGTTTTGTCAGCGGCCCTGCGATCCCCGGTGAAGACCCCAAGATGCTTGCCTACCGCGCGGCGCTCGAGGAGGCCGGCATCGACTATGATCCGAATCTGATCTTCGGTTTTGATGGCACGCTCAAGTCCAGCTCCGCCATCGTCGATCAGCTGCTTGGCCTTCGCAAGCGGCCAACCGCCGTGTTTGCGCACAACGACATCAACGCCATCGCGATGCTGCGGGGATTGAGAGAGTGCGGCATCGCGGTCCCGGATGACATCAGTATCGCGGGTCATGACAACATTCGACTGTCTGCATACGTAGAGCCACCACTGACGACCGTCGCATGGCCAATGTACGAGCTGGGCCAGAAGAGCGTTCGCTACCTGTACAGCCTGAGTCACGGCAAACGGCCGCGAAAACCACGTGTTTCCGCACCAGAGCTCATCGTAAGAGAGTCGACGGGCGGCCCGAAGGCCGCCCGTCGTAAACAGACTAGAAGTTCAGTCTGAAGTTGACACCGAAGTAGCGTTCGGCATCGCGGGGGATCTGGTAGCGGAATCCGTCACCGGAGTAGGTCGTTGCAAACGACTCATCGGTCAGGTTCTTACCGATCAGGGTCACGCCCAGCTTGTCGTCCGCCGAGTGCCAGCCGATGGAGCCGTTCAGGATCGTGTAGTCGGGCAACAGGAACGGTACTTCGTCTTCCTGGCCAATGTTGCCGGACAGCTTCTCATCCGTGTAGACAATGCTGCCGTTGATCACGATCGTGGCGCCGTAGTCGAGCGGGATATCGTAGCTCGCTGATGTCGTGATCTTTGTGTCGGGAGCAAACGGCAACGGCGAGCCGGTGGTCGATTCTGCATCCGAGAATGCGAAACCGCCGGTCAGGCTGAACGCATCATTCACCTGCCAGAGATAATCGAACTCGAAACCTTGCGTCTCTACGTCGCCGCCGTTGGTAAAGCCGGTGATGGTCGTGCCATCCGAATCATCGAAGTCGTTCGCCTGGAAGTTCTCGATCTCCATCGAATAGACGGCGAAGTTAAACAGGCCGTAATCCGTAGTGATCTTGACGCCGACTTCGATCGTGTCTGACTCCTCCGCGTTAATCGGGTTCGTGTCATCGATGTCCATGTTGTAGAACACGTTGAACGCCGGGCCCTTGTAGCCAGTGGCATACGTCAGGTAGGAGTTAATCGAGTCACTGACCGCCCACTGCAAGCCGATCTTGCCCGACACGTTGGTGTCGTCGGTCTCGCCTGACAGGTTGGTATCGAATTGCTCATTACCGTCTGAGAAACGCGGGCGCACACCAACACCGCGCCGACCGTAGACATCGAGGTTTCGCCGGTTGTGGTTGTACGAAACGTCGTCACTGGTGTAACGCAGGCCGCCCAACAGCGTCAGCGTTTCCGACAGTGCGTAACTGCCCTGGCCAAAGATAGCGAAGTTGTCGAACTCCGTATCCATAAAGCCGGTCGCCGCTACAATGTCGTTCGCGCCACAGGTGATGTTGTTCGCCGCGATGAAGTTAGCAACGTCGGTTGGCGTTGGCGTGCCCTGTCCCAGGGTGAACTCGATGTGATTAGCGATAGCGGCGTCGAGCTGGCCATTGTTGTTCTGGCAACTCGCGTCACGCGTGAAGTTACGCTGCGACTCGATGTTCCAGTAGAACAGGCCGGCCTGCCATTCGAAGGCACCATCCGTGTTGGATGATAAGCGCAGTTCCTGCGAAAACTGGCGCCACTCCTGCGGGCCGATGTCATGCAACTGGAACGGCACGCCGAAGACCGGCTCCGTGCTGTCGCCTGCAATGGACGTGAAGTCACCCTCGCGGAACTCCGTGTTGTCCCAGGTCCGTTGCGCGGTAATCGACGTCAGCGTGTAGTCGCCGAGGTCCGCGGTGATCTGGATCGACATCGCGGTCGTGGAATCCAGCGTGCGGGTCTCGAAGTCGTGATCTGCAAGACGCTGGTCCAGATCCAGGCCGTCCGGGCTGGGTGCAGCCTCGGAAGCCGGGTTGCGTGTACTCAGCCTGGCTTCCAAATCGACACAGCAGTCATTGTCGGCTTCATAGTCTTCGAAAATCAGCAGCGCCTGAACCGAGTCCGATACGTCGTAATCAAGCATCGCTCGAATGCCCTGCTTGTCGTAACCGTTGATCGTCTTGTTGTTAAAGACGTTCTTGATGTAGCCGTCGAACTCGGAGCTCAGAACCGTCAAGCTGCCACGTAGTTCGTCGGTCAGAGGACCTGAAACCCTAGCGCGCAGTTGGTACTCGGAGTCTTCATAGAACGTACCGCTGATATAGCCTTCGAGCTCGTCCGACGGTCTGCGGGTCGTGATGTTTACAACGCCGGCGGATGCATTCTTACCGAACAGCGTGCCTTGCGGGCCACGCAGTACTTCAAGGCGTTCCAGGTCGTACAGGTCGCCGAACGCCTGGCCGGAACGACCGAGCACGACGCCGTCAACAACGGTGGACACCGACGGTTCCGCCGCGACACTGAACGAGATGGTGCCGATACCGCGTACGGTCAGCGCACTATTGCGTGTCGTGTTACCCGTTCTGAAACTGACTGACGGCACCAGTGCCTGCAGTTCCTCGAGGTTGCTGGAGAACGATGATTCGATCGTTTCACTGCCCAGTACCGATACAGCAAGTGGTACTTCACTGAGGCTTTCCTCGCGCTTCTGCGCGGTGACCACCACCTCTTCGATGATCGACTGAGCTTGTGCAGTGCCGGGAAGGGAAAGCGGCAAGACACTGGCGATAACGCCAGCCACTGCCAAGGACTTCAAAGAACGCATAATGACCCCCCATTGCGCTTTGGATTCAGGATTGTTCGGGGGAATTCTCTGTCAGACCGAACATGTTAACGCCCCCCCAACGTTGCGGTTCGAGCTCCTTTTCTACCTTTCGTTCAGCAAAAATGCAAACGTTTGTATTCTTGGCCGCGTTTGTCCCTGTGTTTGCTCATTGTTAAGCAGGCGCCGCTGATGGGCGAAGCCGCAGCACCCAGAACCCGACATTGGCAAGGAACAGCGCGCCGAGCAGTAGCCAGAACAGGCTCGTTACACCGTTGACGAGACCGACGGGCGAGAACAGCAGGTACAGGAAGACCACGCAGGACAGCAACGTAAAGGCCACCGGGTAGGCGAATCGCCAGGGCGTCAGGTCAACGAGCTTCTGGTCCACATAGGTCCACGGCTTCTCGAGCGGCTTCAAGTAACCGGCCACCAGCATGATGGCTACCTCGATGACGAAGAGTACCCCGTAGAGATGCAGGAAGTGCATCGTGATGACGTCATCGAAGACAAACTTGGCGAGGCCGTAGGCGATGACGTGGAACACGATGACGATTTTCGCGCCAATCGCCGGTACCCGCGTCGTGAACAGGCCGACGATGACAATAACGACGACCGGGATGTTGTAGAAGCCGGTGAAGATGCGAATGATCTGCCACAGGCCGTCAGGCGCATACTGCAGGAGCGGCGCAACGATGAACGAAAACAAGGCGATGACGATACTCGCGTACTTGGCGACTCGTACCAGCTCACCGTCCGCTAGTGCCCTTTTCTTCATTGGCGAATAGACATCGAGGCAGAACAGCGTCGCCGCACTATTCAACAATGAATTGAATGAGCTGAACACCGCACCCAGTAGAACCGCAAGGAAGAACCCGCCCAGGTAAGCGGGCAGGTAGTCGCTGATCAGCCTTGGATAAGCCTGGTCGATCGAGGCGAGGCCCGGGCCGTACAGGTGAAACGCGATGATCCCCGGGATCATCATCATGAACGGCACCATGATCTTGAAGAAACCGGAGAACAGGACGCCCTTCTGACCCTCCGCGAGGTTTTTTGCGGCCAGCGTGCGTTGGATGACGTACTGGTTCGTACACCAGTAAAAGAGGTTCGCGAAGATCATGCCGGTGAATAGCGTGCCGAACGGTGTCGGGTCTTTAGGCCCGCCAATCGCGTTCAGCTTTTCAGTGTGTTCGCCTGTTATCTTGGCGAGTCCCGCACCGACGCTGCCGTCACCCAGCGCCGCCAACCCCAGTACCGGCACAAGGATGCCAATGATCAACAGACCGACGCCGTTCAACGTATCCGATACGGCGACCGCTTTCAGGCCGCCGAAGATCGCGTACAGCGCGCCGATACAGCCAATGGCGACAATCGTGATGACCAGACCCTGCGAATAACTCACGTTGAGCAATGAGGGCACGTCGAACAGCAGCAACACCGCGATAGAGCCGGAGTACAGAACGGACGGTATCGTGACGAGACCGTAACCCACCATGAACAGGATAACTGACATGCGCCGAACGTCGTTGTCGAAACGACTGTTGAGAAACTCGGGCAGTGTCGTGAATGCGCCGGCCAGGTACTTCGGCAGGAAGATCAGCGCCATGCAGATCGTCGCGAACGCCGCGGTGACTTCCCAGGCCATGCTGCTTAAATTGAAGCCGTAGGCCGAGCCGTTGAGGCCGATGAGCTGCTCCGCGGACAGGTTGGTCAGCAGCATGGAGCCGGCAATGAAAATGCCAGTCAGACCGCGCCCGGCCAGGAAATAACCATCCCGCGTCGAGACTTCTCCCTTTGTCTTCTGATAGGAAACAAAGGCCACGAGGCCCATGAAGAAGACGCAGGTCGCTAGCGTCATAAAAAGGTTGTTGGCTACCATGCTCCCCCCGGATCAGGTTCAGCGCATGGTAGCGGAGCATTGGTCGCGGAGGAAATCGAAGCCGAAACTGCTGTCAGGAAAGGACGTCCGGCAGTCGGCAATCCGCACGAAAAATCGCCCGTCACCGCGAAAATCCCTCGGTTGCGTAACGAAACCGGTTGATTTTCCAGAGGAGGGTGGGTGTAATACGCGGCCTTCCCGTGCGCAAGCCGCCGGGGAGAAACGAAGAATTCAGGCCAGGTAGCTCAGTTGGTAGAGCAGCGGATTGAAAATCCGCGTGTCGGTGGTTCGATTCCGCCCCTGGCCACCATAAATGAAAAGGGCCCCTTGTTGAGGGACCCTCTTCATTTATGGCATCCAGTGGGAAATCCCCACCGGGGTCGAAGTCTCCTGTTCGACGAAGATCACTGAAGGTCAGTTCGCAGGGAGCTGTGAGGTTCTAGATTGTATGGTGGGCGAACTGGGTTCGATTCCGCCGTACTAATCGAGAGAATCAGTTAACGATTCGCTCCTTCGCATCTATCGGTGCGGCCGCCATCTCATCTCCGCTTTGGCACATCCAGGATATACGCACAATGCTTGATATCTCCATACTCAATAACGGCAAGCTCGTGTCCAGCCGTCTATCGGGACGCCTCACGGATAAAGATCTGTTCGACGCTCAGGATAAGTTTGAAAGCCGAGTGACGTGGACCCAGGGCGCTGCCGAGATCATCGATCTGACCGAAGCGGACCTGTCGGGTGTCAATACGAACGTCATGCCCGAACTGGCGGAGCGGTTTCGGGCGTACTTTGAAGCCGCCAGCGTCGAACATGCGCGCGTAGCCATCTTTGGGCCCAGTGACCTGCAGTTCGGTATTGGTCGCGTCTTCCACGCCTGGACAGTTGGTAAAGAAGTGCCGACGGTCGGCATTTTCCGTGACCGGGAGTCGGCAAGTCGCTGGCTAGCCTGATACGGATCAGGAAATACGCACGACGGTAGCTCGATTCCGCCGCAATGAACGGAGCGCCGAGGATAACGATAAGCGGATTCGTGTCTATCCCGGCGGCCACCAAACGCTAAAAGCCCCCATTCAGGGGGCTTTTGTCGTTTGAGGACAGGGTGAAATCACAACCATGTCCAAGCCTCTTGTGTCTGATTGGCCCCTGAAGGTCAGTTCGCATGGGACCACGAGGCTCTGATTTATATGGCAGGCGAACTGGGTTCGATTCCGCCGTGCTAAAGAGTGCGTCTGGCTTACTGGCAACCACGTCGTAACCATCGGGGCGGCTGCCAGTTTTACAGGGTGTTAACCGGCCATGGAAACTCCAATGTGTAAACCATGCGTCCGGAACGATCTGTAAGCTATGTGTTGAGTAGCTCTAGGTTCGGCATGCTGACCGGTAACTCGCCTCAATATCTGGCCGTCGGGCCGCTTTACGATCAATGAGTTCGTCGAGGTTCGTTGCGGTTCCACTTGCCTGTTTCGGCAAGTGGCTCTTTTCGTTGCGACAGGGTCGGAAAACCTGTCCGGCCGAAGCGGCTCTTAGAAGACTTGCTTTGAGCTAACGACGAGGAACGTTACGTTTCAGCCGCACGACTCGACTGTCGTCGGACCCCAATGCGGTGCTGAGCACATCAATCGCGGGCATAAGGACATCGCGTGCTTCCGGTCGCCCGCAGTCCGACAACGCAAGCCCATACTCGCTCAGTGCCAGCGCGTCGCCCCAAACCATCGGCTGATCGCCAGCATCAAAAATAGTCTTGATCCGCTCGCCGGTACTCAGTGCATTGTCGCAGTCACTGCGGGCTCGAAAGTATGCGGTCGCAGCGGTTAGTGCCTCGAGGTGCGGGACACTGTCTTCAAGCGCCAACAGCGTTTCGACCAGCGGCGCGGCAGCATCGAGCTCACCCAGTGCCGTCAAGGTTTCGACTTGTCCGGTCTTCAATGCAAGGCGGAGGGCGCCAATAGCCAATCCTGCGTGGGCCTCCGCCGCTGCATACCATTGCCGTGACGCGGCGAGGTCGCCAGCGTCGTAGGTGACTTTTCCCAGCCAGATATAAAGCGACGGGATTCTCCGCTCGCCCCCATCCACGCGTTCAGCGATCGCCAAAGCGCGCTGAAACGAATCGCGAGCCTCTTCGAACTGGCCAGCCGAAGCAAATACAGCGCCGAGGCCTCGCCAGGCATCAGCGCGCCGATAGTTGTCCTCCTCGGTTATTCGCATGATGATTCCCTGTGCCTCGCGGTAATCATCAAGCGCGGAAGCAAAGTCGCCGGCTTGCCGCTTGATGGCCCCACGAACCTGGAGCATATAGGCGACGTGGTAATAGTCGCGCCCCCATACGGCAATACCACGCGGGATGTTGTCCTCAAGCAGCGACAAGGCTTCGTCGAGTTGGCCGAGCTGCCGAAGGCTGTTGGCGTAGTTCGTCGTGCGAATGATCGTGTTCGGGTGATCCTGACCCTGCATCGGCACGGACAGCTTTGCCACTTCACCCGCCATTACAGCGGCTTCCTCGTGCCGACCGAGGTGCGAAAGTACGAGGCTAATGTTGCCGCGCGCATCCAGCGCGGCCGTCGAGTCGCCGCTGCCGATGGCTATCAATTGATCCAGTGCGTCCTGCTTCATCGCGAGCGATTCTTCGGCAAGACCTTGATCAAACAGGATTACGCCAAGCCTCATCCTGAGGTAGGCGACGTTATAGTGATCCTCGCCGAACACGCGTATCGCGAGTTCAATGGTACGGCGCTCATATTCCGCTGCTTGCTGGAGATCGCCGTTCTGCCGATGTGCAGCGGATAGCGCATGAGTCGTTCGCGAAATGGCCTCCTCGTCGACCGGCGACAGCGCTTCCTGCAACTCGAGGGAGCGCTCCAGCATCGGGATAGACACATCGTATCGACCCAGCGTCGTGGAACTGCTGGCCATGATATGCATCAGCTTTGCCTGCAACTCCGGCTGGTCCTCCAGCGCGTCGATCTGCCTCCGGCCTTCCTCGAGCAGATCGACCGCGGTGACTTCCTTTCCGGCCTGGATGTTCGAGGAGGAACCTTCGAACAGAGTGGTCAGAAACGCGGCGATCTCCCGCGCCTCTGCCGCAGACTGGTTGGCGAAGTCCCGCTCGTCAGCCAGACGCAGTGTGTAGAAAGTCACGAGCGCGATCCCTGCCGAGAGCACGGCTGTCGTTATTGCGACGCGAGCTGCATGACGCCTCAGAAACTTGCGGCTGCGGTACCACCAGTCGTCCGCGCGCGCCTCGATCGGTTTGTGACTCTGATGACGCGCAATGTCCCGAGAGAAATCGGCCACGCTGCGGTAGCGCCGTTCGGGCGCCTTCTGAAGCGCACGCATCGTGATGTTGTCGAGGTCGCCGACCAAGTATCGGCGAAGCTGTGCTACCGATGTTCCGGAACTCTCTGCGGCAGCCTTCGCCTCGTTCGCTACGGTCACGGCCGCGCTGGGCCGTCGCGGTTCAGCTTCCAGGATCGCGCGCTCGTAGCTGCCGGGCGTTGTCATGTTGCCGCCATACGGCGATTGACCGGTAAGCAGCCGGAACAGCAGCACGCCGAGCGCGTACACATCGCTGGCCACCGACACGGGTTCACCACGCACCTGTTCCGGGCTTGCGTACTCCGGTGTCATTGCCCTCTGTCCCACCCGCGTCAGCGGCGCTGCCTCGTTTACGCTTCGTTCATCCAGTAGCTTCGCAATACCGAAGTCGAGCAGTTTCGGATCGCCGCGCGAATCGATCAGGATATTGCTTGGTTTCAGGTCGCGGTGAACGGTCAGGTTGCGGTGCGCGTAATCCACGGCCTCGCACACCTTTTGAAAGAGATAGAGTCGTTGATCGATATCGAGGCCCTGGTTATCGCAATGACGATCAATCGGCTGACCTTCAACGTATTCCATGACCAGGTAAGGCAAACCGTTGTCCGTAGTCCCCCCGTCGTGAAGCTGGGCAATGTAGGGGTGCTTCAGGTTGGCGAGGATTTGTCGTTCTGTTTTGAAGCGCGCGACAGCATCGGATGCCAGCAGTTGTTCGCTCATGACCTTGATGGCAACGCGATGCTCAAACTGCTCGTCCTTGCGCTCTGCAAGAAAAACCGCACCCATGCCGCCCGCCGCAATTCGATCAATAATGCGGTAGGCGCCTAGCACTCGACCAATCCAGGGGTCTTTCATTTCCTCCGACAGTCTTGCAGCGGACGCTTCAATGGGTTGCTTCAAAATCGTGTCGCTAATGCTCGTGTCCCTGATCAGGCGCTCGAGTTCCGCAGCGAATTCAGGCTCTGTCGCGCGAAGATTCTCGAGATACGTTTCTCGCTCGCTGCTCGATAGCGACATCGCGTGTTCGTAAGCCAATTCAATTTTCTTCAGATCCATCAATGCGTGCCTTTTCGCTTGTTGTGACGCAAACAGATTGACTGTCATGTATTAAAGCAGCAATTCGGCGATCTTTGACCCGCATTGACACCGGGAGATGATCAGCGGCGAATCCATGAACTCGTACTTGCCAGCCGCACAACGCATCCGATTACCCTCAGCGATGTCCGTGGCATCGACGTGTGCGCAGGCTATTGCTAGCATCAGGTATGGGCGAAGAAGGTGATATTACGCGGTTGCTTCAGGCTTGGAGTGGTGGTGACGATGCCGCATTGGAGGCGCTTTCCCCGCTGATCTACGACGAGTTACATCGTCTCGCCCGCCGCGCCTTCGCCGGCGAGAAGAAGTCTCACACCCTGCAGCCCACCGCGTTGGTCAACGAGGCATTCGCAAAGCTCGTCCATGTCGAGGTTACCTGGCAGGACCGCGCCCACTTCTTCGGTCTTGCGGCGCGCATGATGCGACGGCTGCTGATCAACTACGCCAACGCGCGCGCAACAAAGAAGCGCGGTGGCGATGCCGTCAACGTCACGCTCGACGAATCGGCGGTCGGCGGCGAGGATACTGATATTCGTTTGCTTGAAATCGACGCCGCGATCGATCGATTGGCGGCTATCGACGAGCGCAAGGCCCGCATCATCGAGCTCAAGTACTTTGGCGGACTGACCGGGCGCGAGCTTGCCGAGGTCACCGGCCTGTCGACCAGCACCCTGGGCCGTGAACTGAAGCTCGCGCTCGCCTGGCTGACCGACGAGCTCGGCTGAGATGCATTCAGCGCGCCTGCGGCCCCCAAATTAACTCTTCAATCCTTTCAATCACTTAAGGCCATCACCGACAAAAGCGTGGGTCACTTTTCCTCGCAGTCCTGCTTCTACCAGTAAGGGACAACGTTCCCGCCCGATGGGGCCGCCGGCGTTTTGCGCCGGCGCTGGAAAAACGGAGCACTGTGATGAAGCCTGCCAAGACAACGACAACCTGCGCGATCTCAACGGTCCTCGCGCTTCTTTGCACCGCGACTCAAGCACAAGAGCGGGACAACGATTCACTTCGCGACGACCAGCTTGCACTGCTGGCAACGCACAACTTTGCGGTAGGCGCCGGGCTCGCGAGCAGCGGACCGTTCGGGACCGCGGTGGAGCTGACCGAGTTCTCCGCGAATTTAGGATTGAAAGCGACGCCCCCGATACTGGAGATTCCCGGCAACACATCCGTGTACCCCGATGCGCTGCCAGGCGGCGAGTTTGCCTGTGATTACACGCTGACCTTGCCGCAAGCGTCCTCTACCTTCGAAGATCTGCTGGGTTTCGGCCCCATCAGGAAGCTGGCGACCGATTGGGGGCCGCTCGGTACACCTTACGTCGAGCACAGGAACTCGGCCGTCAAACTCAGCCTCGAAGGCTTCGCGGCGGGCTCGCACTCGCTGGCCGAATCGGACTACCGCATGAACTGGGTGGCCGAGACCCAGCTATCGCCGTTCTGGGACGTGCACTTCCCGCTGTTCCAGGCCGGATTCGGTGTCATGTCCGAAACGAAGAACGGCTCGACGTTTACCAAAACCGCCAGTGGTAGTTTCAGTGAGCGGGGCGCAGAGCAGGCCCGCAGAAACTCGGACTTGCTCAAAGATATCGCCGTCAACCTGGGCGAGCGCGCGGCGCTGACGGGTGCTGAATTTGTCAGCAACGACATACCCGGCTTCCTGGGCGATGAAGAGCCGTCGGCTCGCCACTCCCGTGTGCAGACCTTCAGAGTCTGGGACGTGCACCCGCCGGTGTTTACGGATCCCGATACCGGCTCAACGATAGAGCAGCAGACGGTCAGCATCGAAGCGAGCGATTTCGGCGGCGCGCGCTTTAACCGCATACGCGACGCGCTCGCCGATCGATTCGTCTATGCCGATGGCTGCGGCAAGCGCCTCACCTTGCGCCCCGTCGATCCGCCCTCGCTGATCGAGATTGGCACCAGCGTCGATATCGAGTGGCAGATCTTCGACGACGGCAACTACAACTCATTCAATCCCCGATTCGAGGTTGCGTCGAACCAGACGTTCACGGGCACGTCATTGACCACCCGCCTGATCCAGCGGGTCAGCGTCGAGGATACCCAGCCGCCGTTGCTGCTAATACCCGACAGCTTCGCTCGCTACACCGAAAACGACATCGTGCTGAACGGCGATCGTAGTGAGCTGGGCAAATTCAGCGTCGTTGATCTCGCCGATCCGGTGCCCGACGTTCGCGACGATGCGCCGGCCGTGCTGGCGGCACCGCCGGTGAACGGCGGCGTGCGCTACTACATCAACTGGGAAGCGGAGGACGACAGCGGCAACGTCACGATGGCAACCGCAGACAACCCGGACCGGTACACGCAGATCGTCACGTTGAAATGGCCGGGCACCAACACTGCGCCGGTGGCGCCCGATCCGTCGCGGCCGCTGCCGGCCACGGTAACAACGCGAAGCGGCGAGTCGGTGTTTATCGAACTGACCGGCCTCGACACCGATTCCATTGCGCTCGAGGTACCCGACCTGCCGGGTGAGCGTGTCGATCCGCTAACGTTCAGCATTGTCGACCAGCCAGAAAACGGCGAGTTCGTAGCGCCGCTGTATCCCTACTTCATTGAGGACTTCCGCGCCAAACCGGTGGAGACGCCGAGGAATATGGACGCGGGCACACTGGCCTGTCCCGCTGGCGACGACTTCCAGGACGGGCCATTTCTGGAGTCGCAGCTGGGCCTGCTCGACGTCCAAGATCACAATGCTTACATCCAGCGCTGCTACTGCAGCAGTCAGAACGTGCAGCCGCCGCGCGACTATATCTACCAGCCCGACTACATCCATATCGATGACGACGGCCGCTACTTTGTTTCCGACAATCCGTGGATCTGCGGCACCCCTGCGGGCTCACCCTTCGCCACCCAGGAGTCCCGTATCGCGAGCTGGGAGGACACCCGGCTGGTCGGCGAGATCGGTAGCGACTACACGCAGAACGACGAACGTGTCTTCGACGTCGATCGAGACGGCAACCTCTGGTTCTACAGCTTTACAGGTCAGGGCACTTCGTCGAGCTTTCGAGTGAAGACGGTCGACCGGGATTTCCAGCGCTGGTACCTGCCGCCGAACCGGCAAACCCCTTCAGGCCAGAACCTGGAAGTGAATGGTGATTCAAGCCCGTTTGGTCTGGTCGAAGCCGGCAGTCTGACCAGTGCCCACGCCGATCCCGCCAACAAGGTCATCTACGTCAGCGATAAACGGACAATACTCGCGTTCTCGCTCGACGGCGTGCTTCGGCGCCCGGCGCTAGCCGACCTGCGGCAGGCAACCGATTTCAACGGCCTGGCCGCAAACGGCCAGTGTGACACCTTGCCGGGCGTCGTCGGCCAGGGCGCACAGGACGGCCTGGGCTTCACCATGGCCACTGACAGCGAGGGCAACCTGTTCATCGCCGATAGCTGCGAACACAAAATTCACAAGTTCACCGCGTCGACGGTTGGCCTCGACGGCAACATCACGGTCGGCGACTACGTCGGCTGGCTGGGCGCCTGTACCGCCAATCGCATCGATCCCGAAACCGGGGTCGAGTTCAACAACTGCATCGTGGCGGAAGGTCATTCCAACGGCTTCAGCTGCACCGACGCGACCTGCGTGGACGGCGGCGCCGGCAGCGGCCCGGGCCAGTTCAACGTCATTCCGCACATGAATATCGATCCCAACGACACCCTTTACGTTGTCGACACCAACAACCGTCGCGTGCAGCGCTTCGGTGCGGACGGAGTATTCGCCGGCGAAGCGCAGTCGGTCGGCGGCGGTATTACCAACGACAGCAGTTTCGTGCTCGGCAACATGGGACCGCCGAAGCACGTATCCGTCAACAGCGATAGCTTTCACGTGCTGGAATCGCGTGCGGCGGTGGGCGATTTCTTCCTGCACATCTTTAAAACGCTGCCGTTCACGGACATCACCGCGGACAGTGCGCGCGTCGAGTACGTTCCGGGTATCGGCTACCGCGGTCCCGACCAGTTCAGCTACCTCGTCGACGACGGCATCGATTCGAGCGATCCGGCGATCGTTTCCATCGCCGTCGAAGCCAATCAGCGGCCGCCGCAGGACCTGCGTGCCAACTGTTTCACCGACGTTGCTTTCAGCGTCGAGACCCCGTGCATCGTTGCCGAAGACCAGGAACTGTTTGTACGCCTGAGCGCGAGCGACCCCGATGGTTTCGTCGGTTTCGGCGGCTACGACACCCACACGGTAACCGTGCTCGAAGCACCGCAGCGCGGCAGCTTCGAGCTGCTGGCGACCAACGCCAACAACGCCCAGTATCGCTACTCGCCAGATACCCACTTCAACGGCGAAGACTCGCTCGTGTTCCAGGTGTCAGACGGCACCGACACGGCCGAAGCACCCGCGGACGTCCTGCTGACGGTCCTGCCGGTACCCGACAATGTCATCATCACCGTACCGGATGACTTGCAGATTCCGCGCGGCTTCGAGCAGGCGTATCAGTTCGAGTTCGACGACCCGGATCGCGATCCAAATGCCGAATTGACGGCGCACAGTATCGACTGGGGTGACGGCGTAGCGGCGACCGCGGCCAACGGCTGGCAGAACATCGGCATCTTCGACGACAACGGCCAGCCCATGGATCCGCAGCGCAACGGACTGCCCGGCACGGGTGTGCTGCTCGGCGCACACACCTTCGTGGATCCGACGATCGGATTCTCGGTCTGCATGACCGACAGCGGCGATGTGGTTTGCGCCGATCTGCAGGGCAGCAGCAACCTGACGCTGGTCGACGTGACCCAGGTTAGTGTGACGCGCGCGGACGATGCCACGTTGCAGCCCGGCACCGATTTCGACCTGGCGCTCGATGTACTCAACGAACAGCCGGTCGGCTGGAGCGGCTTCGACGCCGAGAACACCGTAGTGACCATCGATCCGCCGCCGGAGATCCAGGTCGTTGCGGCGAGCAACGGCTGCACGGTCGGAACGTCAGTAGTTTGTAACCTCGGTGACGTCGTCGTCGGTGAGAGCCGCGCGATAGTGCTCACCGTTCGCGTCGATATCGATACGGCGAGACAAAGCACGCTGTTTGAGTTTTCGACCGAGCAGACTGACAACGGGCCGCGTCTCGACAGCGTTACCTATGGCAGCTTCGCACTGGAGGTTTCCGACCGCGACGGCGACGGCGTCATCGATGCGGACGATGCGTTCCCGGACGATGCTCGCTACACAACGGACAGCGACGGTGATGGCGTTGCCGATTCCTACGAGAACGACTTCGGCCTGGATGCCAACGACGCGTCGGACGCGACCCGTGACGACGATGGCGATGGCTTCGACAACCGGCGCGAGTTTGAATTGGAGGGCCAACCTTTACTCGCCGATGCCTATTTGCGCGGTGGCGAGGTCAGCAGCGGCGCCGAGGGCCTGACCGTCTCCGATCGCTTCGGTTTCGCGCTCGCCAGCGGTGACATCGACGGCGACGGGCTGGCTGATGTTGCTATCGGCGCGCCAGCCTTCGACGGAAATGGTGCTGTATTTGTGCAGCTTGCCACCGACGGGCTGGAAACATCTGCGTTGCAGCGTATCGACGCCGCTGGTAATGGCATCGACACCTTCTCGAGTTTCGGACGCGCGCTGACCGTCGGCGACCTCGACGACAACGGCTTCGACGATCTTGTGATCGGTAGTAGCAACGAATTCAGCGTGTACCTCGCCACAGCGGCCGGACTGCCCGCATCGCCAACCCGCATCTTCTTCGGCGGCGCCGGCGACAACCTCGGTGCGGCCGTACTGGCGGCTGACATTGATGACGACGGCGTCGATGACCTGATCGTCAGCGCACCCAGTCGTGACGGCCTTGTCAGCGGACAGGGCGCGGTTCTGGTATTTCGCGCGTCGGATGACTGGCTTAACAACCCGGGCGCGCCGGCCAAGACCTTCATCGGACCGACAACGAGCGGTTTCGGCTTAGGTATAAGCCTGACCGTCGGCGACATCGACAACGACGATCGCGCCGATCTCCTCGTCGGCAGCAACAGTGGCAACGGCCAGGTGTACATCTATCGCGGCTCGACGCGCGACTGGAACCAGCCGACGCGAACCACCCCCGACTTCTTCGTTGTCGGCGAGGCCAGTGGCGATCGTTTCGGCTTCAGCATTGATGCCAGCGGTGACGTAGACGCCGACGGCATCGACGACCTCGTCGTCGGCGCCTACCGCAACGGTGCGCCTGGCGCTGCCTACGTCTATGCCAGCGGCAGCAGCTGGTGGACGCAGGCGACGCCCGTGTTCTCGGCCAAGGTGAGTGGTGAGAATTCCGGCGATCAGTTCGGCGTTCGCGTATCGACCCTGGCGCCGAGCGGTAACAAGACCGGCGCCGACGTGTTGGTGGGCGCCAACCGCTTCGAGCAGGGCAGCACACCCGACGAAGGCGCTGTCTATCTTTTCGACGGTGGCACACTGCCGTTGCCCGAACCGCAACCCGACTACCACGACGGCGGACGCGACATGCTCGGCTATTTCGTGCTCGGCACGGGTGACATCGACGGCGACGGACGCAATGACTTTGTCGCCGGCGCGCCGGATATCGACATCAACGGCTACTTTGGCGACGGCGGCTTCGTGCGCTACTACTATGGCGGCGGAGGCGAGTCGCAGGCCGATAGTGACAACGACGGCGTTGCCGATTCGCTCGACAACTGTCCCGCCGATGCCAACACCAACCAGTCGGATATCGACGGCGACGGGCTGGGCGATGTCTGCGACGACGATATTGACGGCGACGGCTTCCCCAACGGCGTCGATAACTGTCCGCTCTTCGCGTCTTCCAACCAGGACGACTTCGATAACGATGGCCAGGGCGACCCCTG
>JASJCQ010000003.1 GCA_030065915.1 Woeseiaceae bacterium | reverse complement strand
CCTCAGCGTCGGCTTCCGCTGCAAGCACCTGCACCTGCTTCAGTCGGTCAGCCTCAGATACCTCGCGAACCTCCTTGATGCGCTCCTCTTCAACGGCAACGGTCTTGTCGACGGCAACGCGCTCGCGAATGACATTGGCAATCTCTTTTTTCTCCACCTCGACCGCTTTTTCAGCCAACACGGTCTCCACAGCAACCTCGCGTTCACGGCTGACAACTTCCAGGTCTCTCGCCCGGACCACCTTTTCCTGTTCAATGGCTACGGCACGCTGCCTGTTTTGCTCCGCAACCTCGACCTCGCGTTTCTGGTTTTCGGTCTGAACCTGCAGATCTTGTTCAACCTGAATGTGAGTCGTCTCGGCTTTGCGACGCTCTTCTTCCTGGATCTTGCGTGTTTCGGCCTCTTCGCGAGCTTGTATAGAGAGAATCTCACGCTGCTGCCGCGCCTCTGCGTCAGCCTGCTGGCGTTCGAGCTCGAGCATTGCCTCGACGGTGGTCACGTTCTTCTTCTTGATAGCCAGCTCCTCGTCTCTTTCGAGTTCGTTGGTGCGGACGTTTTGCGTGGCAGTTAGCTCGGTAATTTTCTTGATGCCTTCGGCGTCGAGAATATTGTTCGGGTCCAATGAGGACTTGGGTGTTTGTTCAAGGTAATCGATAGCAACGTCCTCCAGCACATAGCCGTTCAAATCGTCTCCGATAACCTCGATGATTTTCTCGCGAAACTCCTGACGATTTTCGAACAGGGATACGAACTCGACTTGTTTGCCAACCGTTTTCAGGGCCTCAGAAAACTTGGCGGAGAATAACTGATCGACCGCCCCCTGGTCCGAGGCACGACTGGCGCCGATAGACTTGGCCACCTTGAGAACATCTTCCGCAGTTTCGTTCACTCGAAGATAGAAGGCGACTGAGATGTCGGCACGCATGTTGTCTTTACAAATCAATCCGTCTGCGCCGCGCCGATCCACCTCGAGCGTGATGAGCGAAATCCTCATCAGTTCTTTCTTGTAGATGATCGGGTAGACGAGTGCCCCTGTGAAGTGCACCTTTGGCCGGGAGCTCATGTCGTTCACGATGAGCGCGGTTCCCTGTTCGACTTTGTAGTAGAACGCTTTGAACAGGCCTGCAAGCCCCAGCAGCACGAGAAGGAAGATTCCCGCGCCCGTTACTACAGGCATTAGCACGGATAGATCCGCCATAACTATTACTCCCTCTGTTTATTCCTTTTCCGGACTAACGCCCGAGAAACTCTTCTTCTGAAATGACCCTGTAGATGTTCCGATCACTCAGTTTTTCGTAGATGACAACCTTGTCGCCCTTAACGAACTGATCGTCGCCAGTAGTGCGAACTTTCAGGATCAGGCCTGCACCGCCGTCATCCAGGTCAGCCTCGCCAAATTCGTTGTCGACCCGCGAAGTCCTGACGATCGCCGTTTGTCCCAGTACATGCTTTACCGTCTCCTGTGTGGCTTTCTCGAACAGTGGCCGCAACGGCCTGATGAGCACGCCGGTAATCCGGGCAGATACATACAGGGCCCCCAAGAATACGGGGATACCGGCTACGAACTTCAGGATGCTCCCGGGTACATACGGAAACACGAAATGCACCGTGTAATAACAGAGCAACCAGCCGATCAATACCAGTATCGATATC
This sequence comes from Woeseiaceae bacterium, assembly GCA_030065915.1. Taxonomy (GTDB): domain Bacteria; phylum Pseudomonadota; class Gammaproteobacteria; order Steroidobacterales; family Woeseiaceae; genus UBA1847. The sequence continues at coordinate 324,047 of JASJCQ010000003.1, read as the reverse complement.
GAGATGGTGACCGGGACACCGACGAGGCCATACCGCAACAATAGACCGGCTAGTACGTCGGGTGTTGAATGCGGCGAATCCGCGCCGATGTCGCCACCGGACGTATCCAGGTTGTCCAGATCAAAGTCCAGGATGTCGATATCAACGAGACCCAGCACCGCACCGGCCCAGTAGATCACGCATACCACGAGCAGGATCGTGTAGATCAGTGTCGGAAACGAACTGATGTTCTGGTAGAAGGGATCCATTCCCTCATGAAACAAAAATGCGAACATGATCTACTCTCCCTTTGGGTGATTAGCACGCTTCTCGTCTTAGCCTTCGGCCTTCTTCTTCAGGCGCGCAAGTACGTCGTCCGCGCTCTTGCCGTGCGGCTTGATACCCGCCTTCTCCAGGCGATTCTCCAATGACTCATCTCCCAGTTCGTTTGCCAGATCTCGTGCGGCACTCATCTGCGCGGAGCGGAGGTCCTGCCTCTCCTTGATGCGTTCGAGTGAATCGACGGCCGTTCGCAGCTTGGAGTTCGAACCGCTGTGACGCTCAGATACCGCCGCCTGGGCGCGCTGTACACTTTCCGTCGCCTTGACGGTGTCTACTTGCTGCTTCATTCGCGTAATATCACGTTCCGCCGCCTGAATAGCCGAGCGAAGATCATTTGCGCTTGACGCGTAACCGGCGCCCGTGTCCTCTTCGAGCTTTAGCTGCACTTCGAGATCGGCGATCTTTTCAGCGACATCGTGCGCGAGTTTTTCGTCGCCCTTCTCCAGGGCCTTTACTGCGTAGCCTTCGTTATCCGTAATGCTCTCTTTGAGACGGCTGGCCTTTTCCTTGGACAGCTTTTCGCGGGCGATTATGGCAGCGAGACTGTCTTTCGACTGCCTGAGCTCATCGGCGGCGTCTCGTAGTTCCTGATCCAGAATTCGCAACGCTTGGCTATCGACGATTGCTTCGCCGGCCTCATTTGCGCCACCGCGCAATGCGGTAATCATCTTTGCCCAGACATTCATAGTGCTTCTCCTCTTTCGAAAGGTGCGGGGTAAAGCATGTCCGCGTACGCCTCCGTCGCGTGAATGACATTACTCGCAAGCACCTCGATCTCGTGAACGATGTCGGAAAGACTGGAGCTCGCGCTCAGCGATCCGAACATCAGGTAGTAATCGTCGTTTGCCCGTTGGGCGAGGCTAATCGTCGACAACGGGAAGAGCTTATGTGTTCGCAATACCGTTTCATTGAATGCGGCAAAATCACGAACGTCGGAAGTCGGCCAGAGCACGGCTTCGACAATGACCTGGTCACCCGCAACGGTAACGAATAGTGGCAGGTCGCCGTACTCGTGCATGACCACGTGGATGGTTGGGTCCACTCCCTCAATTAGCTCGACCGAGGCCCTGCTCGATTTGACGAGTGGCGCCTTGCACAGGTCTACGAAGAGCATTGGCGTAAGCCATTTCGGCCGGTTCATGGTCACTGAATGAACCGAAGCGTCGTGCTCGCCGGAACGCAGCTCTTTCTCCAGTTCGCGAGCCTTGTCGGAGTTTTCTGGACGAATCCATATCTCCTTCTTGATCAGGCCCTTTTCGCGAAGTCTGCGTCTGTATTCGCGCTGATAGTGTGCTGATGTCTTCACAACCATGCGACTACCCTACCGCATTACATGTAATAACGCAAAATATTACATGTAATTACTTAAGTCGCTGTATTTTGGTCGGATTATGACAAGCGCTTGTTAGATTCCGACCTGCCGGCCCGAATCCTGCTGCTCGGGGCGAGAAGAGAATATCTATCGTCTGGGCGGTGGTTTCGCACGGGCGCGAACAAGAAACCAGGCTCGACGGAACGTCGTCGAATTCTCTGAGAGTCGCCGTCTGAATCCTCGTTTTCGGGAAGACAGATCGCCTGAGTGGTAAGCCGCAGGTGGGAGTATCTGGTCTCCAGGAACCAGCCGTCAGCCGGTTGCTGCCAGAGAGTACGGCTCAAATAAGAGCTACCAGACCGATGGTCGAATGTACCGACGGGCTCCTGCTATTCACAATCTTTGGTGTCTTATTTGCGAACTTTGTTGTCCTTTCACGGGCCTTTGGCTGTTGACAACACAGTTGCACACTGGGGAATGACCACCGTGGTCTTTGCCCGGCCGCGACGTACTAGTCTTCTGTACCGACTTCTGTCTCGTCGGTCGAAATGACGGCCATCGTCGGCCATTTTTCCTTCTTATGGAAATAGGTCGTTTTCTTGCTTCGCAGCAGCTCCACGATATTCGGATAGTCCTCGATAAGAAAATGCGCGGCGCTACCGTCAAAATTCGTCATCTTGTCAAAACCCGGCATGGAGGTTTCGTCCGGATGAAAATAGAGTCGCGCCTTCCTTCCCCCATTCAGGCGTAGCGTTATGATCGCCCGATACTTGAAAGGGTGCTTGGTTCGGCTGGCGCCGCCAAAGTAGGTCAGGACAAAGTCATTGATCTCAATCGATTCAGTCGTCAGCTTCTTCATGACACGCGCACTACTCAGAGAAAGTCTTTGATGATCGGCCAGATTGTCGCCCTGTGTATCCAGCCGGCAACGATGAGTGCGATCAGCGCGATGAGCATCCAGAAAAGCCCAAATGCGCTGAGTGCGCCGTGGAGTCTTTCAGGCCACGCACGATGGAAGAGTACTCTAGGGTTGTACGTTTGCTCGGCCCTGATGAAGCCGTACCACACCGACTTTGTGTAGCCCTGGAAAGTCTGCGCGATGACTTTGCTGACGGCGTCGGTATCTGCCCAATACGCCGTGTGGGACGCTACCGGGATCCGCAAGCCAAGCGTGCTGACGTTTTGTATCAAAGGGGTTTTCTTGTCGATATCCAGGAATCGCTCAATCGTGTCGAGCGGTCCGCTGATCGGGTCGCTTCCGTAGAAAATATTGGTCCACCAGCTGTCCTGTCTAGTGTCACACGGCAAACAACCGGCAAGCTTGCGCAAATCGAGATCGCCATCGGGCAAGTACTCCTCTGGCCAGCGCCTGAGCACGGAGTTACAGCTCGACTTGTCCCGTTTGTTCGCCTGGTAGAGGAAGCAGATTTTGTCGAGTGGGCTGCCCAGCGTTATGAACCGGTGAAGTGCCTGTTCGACGGGCTCGACCTTGGGACAGGGGTCGGTCAAATCACCGCCCTGGGCTTGACGGATATCACGGCATTTGTGAAGGATGTCCCCGATGACGTTGAAACTGATGACCGTGCCCAGACTATGCGCGACCCAGGTCACCTTCTTGAACGCGCGCTGCTTACCCCCGATCAATGCGCCTTGATAAGGTTCGAGCGCTTCGAAATCAGGCGTCAGTCCGATGGTCGACAAAAAGCCGCGCAAAACCCGTCGGTCAATCAGGTTCACAATCTCGTGCTCTATGTCGCCCTTCGGTTCCATGTAAAGGCGTGCGTCGTTGGCGTAGGTGACCAGGAATTTTCTCGTCGTCGGCCAGAACGCCGCCAACAGCATCAATGATCCGATAACGATAGTGACCAGGACGTAGAAGAGTTTCTTCGACCATGAGCCATGAATGACGAGCTTGGCGCCCTGCGTCACCATCCAGAACCAGGACCGGAACCAACCACGGGTTCGTGACTGCCAGGCCTCGGTGAAAAACTGAAGTTGCCGCGCAGTCAGCTGCTCGAGATCGGGACCGATGTCATCCTCAAACGTCGTGAGGTCGGCGTACTCGGCCCAGTGGCCATCGTTGATATACGGTGCCGGAAGTGTCCAGTCGTCGGTCTTGGGATTGAGGTCGGTCAGTTCAACCAACCCAAGCGCGTCTTCGATCCCCCAACGCATGGCCGCGGCGGTTTCCGTGTCTTTCTGCTCCCCGATGCCGTGTACAACGAAGATCGCTGAATCGTAGAAAGGGCTGTCGACCGGTTTCCCTTGTTTCGTGATCTGTTTCGGCGCGCGGCCAATTCGCCACAGATAACGGTCACGGGAGTATTCGAATGCGCCTGGGCGCTGGCGATCGGAGGGCATGAACCGCTCCCCATTGTTGTTCTTTCTTTAAGAAGCCGGCCAAAAACTGCTGCCAGATATGTGTATTATAGTCCATATTCGTCGCGCCGAACGCGAAACGAACGAAAACAACAAACAGATGTTCGGAACTAACCACTTGGTGACCTGCCGTGACTATCAATTCGAACGGGTTAGTCGAAGAGTGCGCTAAGGGACAACACTGGTGCGTCCTGAACAGCGCACTGGACAGCGTCGTGGCGTTTGCCTGGCCCGCGGCCACAGCACTGGCCGGCGTCGGCATCCTGACGATGGCCCTGATCGAGATTGTCGTCACGCTGTTTCGATTGCGCGCCAGGTTCAGGCGCCGACGCTTCGAAGCGATCATGCTCGCACAGTATCCGCAGGACGATGGTCGTGCGTGCCATAACGCCGGCGAGTCTTTCAAACAGACCGAGGGACTCGTGGGATACGGCGATCCCTTGAACACTTATATCGATAGCCTCGGCGATTTGACGTCTCGACTGTCCGCGGCCTATCGGACGATGCTGAGCGACGCACAACGATTCGAGAGCGGGATCCGGGGCCTCGCGCCGCGGATTGACAGCGCGACGCTTACAACGCTGCAAGACGGGGAAGGCAGCACACCAACCTCTCGCGACAAGCACGCGAAGGCGCGCGCCGTCGCGATGGGCTACAACCAGCACTTCCTCAAGGCCGTCGAGGCTGAGCTGGAACATGGCTGGGCCCGCGCCACGCAAAGCGCATCGGTAATCTTAAGCATCCTCGTGATTGGCCTGAGTGCGACCTTCTATTACTGGGATAAAGACCCGGGCCAGCCAACTATCTTCTTCTGGTTGATCATCGCCGTATTCGGCGGAACCGTCGCGCCAGTCGCGAAAAACATCGTGACTGCGCTCCGAAACGTAAAAAACAGAACGCAGTAGTTTCAGGAGTGATCGTATGAAAAGAGTATCGAACTTCTGTCTGTCGGTGCTGATAGTGACAATGATGTTCGTCTCGGCTCCAGTCGCATTGGGCGATGAGATCGAGAATGTCGACCGCAAACCGCTGAAACGCCTGATCCTGAGCAACCAATGTCGGGTCGATACGGCCTTCGGTGTCAGTCCGTACCTGGCGCCCTTAATTCCCGGCGCCATTGACGCAACCGTCGGCTCGATCGTTGGTGCTATCAAGAAAGCCGGTGAAGACTCGACCAAGACCATCGAAGTCAGCCATAGCGATTTCTTTTACGTGCTGGAGCGGCGCAAGACCGAGGAATTCAAACCAAAGCACGGTTGTCTGACCGTAGTCATTGGATCCGCCAAGAAGGAACAAAAGCGGTCGAAGCCGACAACCGCAGACGCCGATATCACCAGTGCGATTAATCAGATCGCTAATTATTTCCAGCCTGCAGATTATGAAGATGGGTTCACGATCGATGTGCTGTACGAAATTCGTATCGAGAATGCACAAGACAATCGATCGTTCCGGTTAGTGGCCAACGCTCTGTACGTCGACAAATACCTGCACAAGTCGCGTTCCAGCCGAAGCCGAAATTATCTCGTCACCGTCGACCTGAAGAAGCCGAATACCGAGGCAGGCAAAGCCTATGCATCCATTGCGCTGCCGCTGGTAACGGAAATTAGCGACGATTCTTTCGTTGGTGCCGAGACATTGAAGAACATGGCGATCCATTCTCGCTGGATTCCGTACCCGAGCCTGTCGGATGCATCGAAAGCGCAGCTGGCCAAGGTCGCCGAGCTCAAGGCGAGCGAGGCGAGTCAAAAGAAAGCCGGAGAAGTGCAAGCTACCTGCGGCACGCCGCCGGCCGATGATACACCCCGGACGTACAGCGATGAGTGTCTGAAGAAGCTGTACCCGGCGTTTGCGTCCGCAACGGACCCAACGCTCGATAAGCTGCGCACCTTTCGCCTGCAATTGGACCAGCGAAACCTGGCACTCGAGCAGGCCAGGTTCAATGCGCTCAAGGCGCCCGGCAAGCGCGCTGCGGAAGCAGCCGAGACGGAGCAGTCGATTCAAAAGCTGATCGCCGAAGAGACGGGCGCCGCGGTACTGAAGTGCACAGAGGTGGACCGGCGTCGGCTGCAGAACTGCCTCGGGGCGCCGCAACCTGGAAACGAACCGACTTGCGCCAAGGCAAGCGTTCCTGCTTGTGCCGAAGCGGGCGGCGCGGAATTCATGATGTGGTCCGCGAGCATTACGGAAACGAGGCCCGGCAGCAAATTCATGAAGAAACTCGGCGGCATCCTGGAGTCCGGACAGGAAGGACTGGTTGCGGAGCTCAAGACCGAGCTCGATCCGGCGAGGATTGCCGAGCTGGAGAAGGAGGCTGAGACGGCGAGACAGGCCCGCGTGACCTTGCAGGACAAGCTGCGCCAGGCCCAACAGCAGGTTGAACTCAAGACGCTGGAGTTCAACGCCGCAGCCACCGATCTGGATCGCCGCAAGCTGGAGTACGAGATCCTCAACAAGAAGCACGAGGCAAATGAAATTGCCCGTCAGCTCGGATTGCCGGCGCCATACAGCGATATCTGATCCAGATGACCACGGTCACTTATGCCGACTGTCGCGGCAATGGAGCAAGAACCGCTCGCGGTACGGTGATCGATCCCGCAACTGACGAATCCGCGGCACGAGCGAAAGAGAATGTGGATTATTCGATCGCGTTCCTGGCCAGCGTATTCCAGCGGCGGGACGTCCCCGATTTCCGATGCTGCATCAATTGGGGAAGTCGTCGCGCGAACGCGCTGTGGTACCAGAAGAAGGTCATGCTGGGCAGCGGTGACAATTGCCACCGGTCATACACCGATTCGCTGTCGGTCATCATGCATGAAATCACTCACAGCCTGACCGAGGACAAGCTGGCAACGACCGATGTGGCGCGCACGATCAACGAGCATCTTTGCGACGTCTTCGGAATCCTGGCACGCCAATGGCGGCAATCGCAGCGGGGTGAGGAGCCCGACTGGTTATTTGGATCGGAGATCCGAATCTGCCCCGGCGCAGCTATCCGGAACCTGCGCGTTCCGAGAGAAGACGCCCGCGATCCAGGCGCCATGACCTGGCCGGAAGCCAGTTTTCCAGACGACGTGTATTTCAATGTCGGGGTCCTGAATCGCGCGTTTGCGTTGGCATCTGACTCAATACCGCTACCGCCCTGGCAGTCGACAGGCAAGATCTGGCACAGCACCCTCGGTCAACTAGGGTGGCACATGGACATTCCAGGTTTCGTGAACCTCGTTATCGCCAATGCGGGCGAGTACGAGAGGGAAGTCGTCAGTGCATTTCGGGCGGTCGAGTTCGACGTATAGCGCAAGCGCTCGTTGCAGAGGAAGTGACAGCCGCCAGTCTGTCCAGATAACCCAGATGACCGAGTTGGCACGGAGAAGGCGCATGGCATCGTTTCTAGCCCGACTGATGAACGGATTCCGCCGGGCCTCGCACCCCGAACATCAAGAGGCCAAGGGTAATCATCAAGGTAGCCAGAACTGACCCCCAACCGATCACCTGAAAGGCGATTCCCCACGATGTCCAGGTTCCAAGAACGCCGTAGTAAAGAAGATACAGAAAGGCACCGCTGTTGCTGACGATGCCCACCCATATGGGCCCCATCGCACGTCGGCCTTGTAGTGATTCCTTGAGACCGAACCCGTAACCGACACATAAGGCCAGGTAGGCCCAGCCCAGCATGCGCACAAACATGTAGCTTTCCTGCCTGGGGAAGCCGAGCGCCTCCAACCAGGCCGCCGGCATAAGCAGCAGAGGAATACACCAGACGACGATCGTCGCCGCGATCTTGAAGGTGAAGACTCTCGACAGAGGATTCATAAGTCAGTCAGACCGACATGGAAGCCAACGGCGCGTCTAGACGTTGATGCCGGACCGCCGGAACGGCAGCTTCCGTATGCGCGTCCCCGTCGCCGCGAAAATAGCGTTGGCGATCGCCGGCGTTGCGGGTGCAATCGGCGGCTCGCCGAGCCCGGAGGGCGAGTTGTCGCTCTGGATGAAGTGCACCTCGACCTCGGGCGCCTGATCGATACGCAGCAGCGGATAGTCGTTGAAGTTGCCTTGCTCGGCAGCGCCATCCGCAAACGTAATCTCCAGCTGCGCCGTGCTCAGCGCGTCGACGACGGCGCCCTCGACCTGGTTCTTCGCGCCGCTCATGTTGATCACCGGTCCGACATCGACAGCCGAGAACACTTTCTCGACCTTGACGTTGGAGCCATCGGCGACCACCTCGGCAACGTGTGATACGAAGCCGCCGTGATCGTAGTGAAACGCAATGCCCATGGCCCTGTTGGGGCCGGAATCCCGCTTGCCCCAGCCGGCTTTCTCAGCAGCGACCCGCAACGTTCCCGCCGCGCGTTCGACGTCCAGCGGCGGTTCGCCGTAAACACGCGACAACAGGTCGAGCCGGAACTCGAGCGGGTCCCGCCCGGCCGCGAGCGCGACTTCATCGAAGAAGCTCTGATACGCCCAGCAATAGGCCGAATGGCCCGGCGAACGCCACGGCCCGGTCGGTACGTTGGTCTCGATGCTCGACTGCCGCAACCGAAAGTTCGGCACGAGCCCGGCCGGGTAGTGGCGGGGTGACAGGCCAGCGCCGGAAACTGGCTCGCCGTCGCGCCCGAACGTGATGAAGTGATGATCGAACGCGACCATCCTGCCGGTGCCATCGATGCCTGCGCGGAAGTCGTGCCATGCGGCGGGTCGGTAGAAGTCGTGGCGCATGTCGTCTTCGCGGGTCCACTGCAGCTGGACGGGGCGTCCGACCTCCCTGGCAATCCAGGCAACCTCGACCATGAAGTCATTCCGCAGGCGCCGCCCAAAGCCGCCGCCGATGCGTTCCAGGTTGACGTGAATCTTGTCCTGCGAGATGCCCAGCGTATTGGCGACAAGCTCCCGACCGCCGCGCGGGTTCTGGCTCGGCGCCCACAGCTCGAGGGAGCCGTCGTCTTTGAACATAGCGGTGCAGGTCTGCGGTTCCATATTCGCGTGCGAGACGAACGGATAGTAGTAGCTCGCTTCAACGACCTGGGTGGCAGAGTCTATTGCTGTCTCGACATCGCCGTCGTGGCGCATCGTCTCACCGGCGCCTGCGCGCAGGGCCTCGGCCTGCCGGTTGTACTCACTCGTGGAGTCCGCATGGGTATTGTTCCATTCGACGCGCAGCTTGCGTCGCGCCGATTGTGCATCCCACCAGGTCTCCGCGACGATCGCCACGCCCGGCATCAGGCCTGCAAGGTTGTCCGTTCCTTCAACGACAAAGGCGTGGGTGACACCCGGCAACGAGCGAACTTCCTCCAAGTTAGCGCCGGCCACCCGGCCGCCGAAAGCCGGACATTTCTCGAAGACGGCATAAAGCATCCCGTCCAGGCGCACGTCACAGCCGAACAGGGGCTGGCCGGTCAGGATCTTGTGGTTGTCGACGCCCGGTACGAAGCGGCCCAGCAGCTTGAAGTCCTCAGGGCGGCTCTTGAGATCGAGGTCGTCCGCATTCGGTATCGGCATAGTTGCGGCGGTTTCCAGAACGGATTCGTAAGGCAGCGCGCGCCCGGACGCCGCGTGCAGTACGACACCGTTCTCAGTCGTGCATTCTTCGGCCCCGACGACCCACTCGGCAGCGGCCGCCGCGATGAGAATATGGCGAGCGGCCGTACCTGCAACCCGGAGATCGTCCCAGCCATCGGGCGTACCCCTGCTTCCGCCAACCACTTGCCGGCCATAGCGGCTATCGAGCGGTGCCTGCTCGACCGCTACCTTCTTCCAGTCTACGTCCAGACATTCGGCGACCACCATCGGGAACGCGGTCTTTACGCCCTGGCCCGCTTCGGGGTTTTTGCTGACGATCACGACCGTGCCGTCGGGGTTGATGCGAACGTAAAGGTTAGGAGCCCACGCCTCGCCGGGGACGAAGTCGGGCATCGACTCTCTTTCGCAGCCAGCGCCAACGAGCAGCGCACCCGATGTCAGCAGTGAAACCTGGAGAAACCTGCGGCGTTTCATGAGTCGTCTCCTTCCCGCGCGGCCCGCTTTATGGCCTTGCGAATTCGCGGGTAGGTGCCGCAACGGCACAGCACACCGGCCATGGCGGCGTCGATATCCTCGTCGTTCGGTTTCGGGTTGCGCTCCAGCAGCGCCACGGCGGTCAGGACCTGGCCGGCCTGGCAGTACCCGCACTGCGGAACATCCTCCTCGTTCCAGGCTACCTGGACCGGGTGCATGCCTTCGGGATCGAGGCCCTCGATCGTCATGATCTCGGCGCCAGCCACGGATGCGACCGGCATCGTGCAGGATCGCATCGGAAGACCATTCACGAGGACTGTGCACGAGCCACAGACGCCGATGCCACAGCTGTACTTGGTGCCGACCAGGTCGAGCTTGTCTCGCAATGCCCAGAGGAGGGGCATGTCCGGCGAAACATCAACAGTGTGCGACTCACCATTGATCTTCAGGGTTACGGCGCGCATATAGTTCTCCGATGAAGGTCGCGACTCTAGCTTCCATGTTACGCCGCCCGGCGCAGATGCAAAATAGCCGATAGTTCGGAGAGTCGCTTGCTGTGCTCCGTAGCTGTGACCTGAACCCGGATTTCCGTTCTGAGCAAGATTTCGCCTGGAACCGGGGTGGTCTCGCCTTTCTTCTCAGCAAGGCCCGAAAGAGGCGCCACTCCCCTTACAGCGAGTGTGGTTCAATGGTGCAACATCGGCTGCTCAAGACTCGGAGCCATTCGAACAGCTCTGTAAGCACTTGATAAGAACGGTACTCTGACCGCCGAATTCAAAGAGTCACTTCACCCCGGAGTAGTCAACGGATTCTGGTGCGCTCCCAGGGTATGCACAGCGTTGTGCTCACTCAAGACGCCAAAACAATGCCTCACGTTTGCCGTACTCACAGGACTAGAACCTGGGGTTGAACGAAAACTTTGCGAGTTCTTTGTCGAGCGCCTTTCTATACATTGGTATCCCTACCCAGGAATACACAACCAGGATCAGCCAGGCGGATGAGAGAAACCTCGATGTACCGGGGTATCCGAGATCGCCGGCGATAACCGAGAAGAGGTTGAAGCCGAGAAAACCACCGATCAGGACAAGCGCGGCTTTCGCATTGCCAAGCGTCGAGATCCAGCTATTGAAGCGCCACCAGGCACCTATGAACCAGTTATTCCTCATTTTGATGTGAGCGAACAGGCGCAACGCCTCTTCCGAAGCCGGGTCCTGCATGATGGCGAATTTCGCGTGATTGATGGCTTCATCCGTTTTTCCGAGCGCCAGCTGCGTCTCACCCATCAGGATATTGGCTTCGACATTTCCGGCATCGATCCTGAGCGCTTCAGCCGCACACTCATGAGCCTTGCCATGCTCGCCGATCTCGTTGAAATAGTCGCCATAGGCTATTGCGATGCTGGCGCTCCCCGGACTGAGCGCTGCCGCCGCGTCCAGGCTGGCCTTGGCCGCAGCCCGATCTTGCTTGAAACTGTATATTGTGGCCTTCAGTAAATGGGCGCTCGTCAGTTCGGGGTCCAGCCGAAGCGCTTCGTCACACGCTTCCAGGGCGTCATCGGCTTTATCGTTCAGGAGCAACAGCCGCGCCCGCACTTCGTGCAGGAACGGCCATGACGGATCCTGCTTCAGTGCGATATCGTTCTCGTACGCCGCAGCGACCAGGCGCTTTTCCGCTATCAGGCACGATGCCAATAGGCCGTGATACGCCGCGTTGTCGGGGTCTTCGGCAAGGAGTTCGGTCAGTAGGTCTATTGCCGCTTGCGTGCGACCTGCGTCGTGCTGGTTGCACGCCTGTTCAAACCGGAAGTCGCTGATGTCCATCAATCACCGCCCCGAACGTACTTGAACAGTTGATAGCTCCGGCCCTGTTTAAACACGACGAGATACAGGGTCAGGAAGAACACACCGAAGAGCAGCAATCTTGTGTAAGGAAGAAAGGCCTCAATCGACAAATCCGGGTTGGCCTTCCTTACCACTGACGTCAACCACAACACAGCCCAGGCGAGAAAGAGTCCGCCCACGATTGTTGCGATTTCCTTACCGAGCGTCGAACTGCCGAGCGCATAACCATTGATAATCAACCAAAGCGCCGGCAGCCAGAAGCGCCCAAAATAGGGTGGATTCCAGAACAGCGGTACCAATATGGCGGCGAGAAGGATGATGGTCGGATCGACTATCAACTTCTCACCCCAGGGTTTCGACCGAGGCTCATCAATGATCCTGTATCGCTCCATCCTACCTCCCGTGCTTCTTAAGGAAATCGAGGACGTCGTCGTAACGTCCGCCGTCGTTCGAATAACGCGCGTAGTTTCTCGCTGTCGTCAGCCATTCGATCGTCGTGGAGCGGCTCTCGCCGAGCGCGTCCTTGAAGTGGTCGAACGAAATCGGCACTTCCTCGCCACCTTCAATCGATGCGTCGATTGCCTCGTCGGCTGCCATCTCGACGAGGTTCGCGAGGTCTGCACCAGAATACCCCGAGGTCTTCTTCGCCAATAGAGCAAAATCGATGTCGGGCGTCGACGGACGCCCCTTCATGTGATGCTCCAGGATGCCCTGGCGTGCGACCTTGTCCGGCGGCGGCACAAAGAACATCCGGTCGAACCGCCCGGGTCGCAGAAAGGCCGGGTCGACGGCCCAGGGAACATTGGTCGATGCGAGTATCAGGACGCCGGCGTTGTTTTGCGCAAATCCATCCAGCTCTGCGAGCAACTGGCTGATGACATTGCTGGTCGAGGAGTTTCGCGCGTACTCACGTTTGCCGGCCAGCGCTTCTATTTCGTCGAAGAACAAGACGCTGGGTGTCTCCTCCCGCGCTTTGTCGAAAATTGCGCGTAGTTTTCGTTCCGACTCGCCGATGTACATGTCCAGCACATCGGAAATCTCGATATTGAAGAACGACGCGTTCACTTCGCCGGCGGTTGCACGGGCAAGCAGGGTCTTTCCGCAGCCCGGAGGGCCGAACAACAGCACGCCGCCACCGATCTTCTTTCGAAACCTTGAGAACAACGAGGGCTTTTGAAACGGGAGGATTATCTTCTTGTCGATTTGTTTCTTGATCTTGTCCAGGCCGACTACTGCCGAGAAATCCGTTGTTTCGGCGCGGACCCGGTCGAGATTGACGACGTCTGCCAGATCCGGCTTTTCGACGACACGCAGGCGTTTGCGATTACTTTCCGCATTATCGGCGGAGTGATGATCGAAAAGAGCATTGAGCTCGTCATCCTGGAAGCCGGGATTCGATTCTATGACGGACAGATACAGCGCACTGGCGGCTTTGAGCTGGTCGCTATCGACGAGGAAGCGCACGACGAAACCAGCCTCATCCTGGTCAAGCTCACTCGACGCTGCATCCAGGTACGCAATAGATCGATTGGCATCCTGGCGTTTGGCAAGTTGTAACAGTATGACTTTTGCCAACGCCGGAGACGGCGCCGCATCGTAGGCGTCGATCAGGTTGTCGAGCGATGTGTCATCCATTCTGTTGCGGCAACTTCGCCTCCCCCAAAAGCAGCGAGATCAATCCGAAAATCATACCACCCAGGCGGGCAAAGCCGTTCATTGAATCAACCGGAAAGTCCGTGAGTAGCAAAGTCAGACAGACGCTACCGCTGCCTAGTCGGCGCAATACTGGCAGCCTTCGTATGAGCCGTCCGGTTCCTGGTAGTAGAGGGTGTCGCAGTGCCCGTAAGGCTCAACGATGGTCAGGAACTTCTTATTAGTGCGGGTTTCCAGTTGGACTGCACACTCTTCGTTTGCAGCAGGCTCCAACAGATCCAGCCACGGCGTCCAATCGATAAGATCGAGGTGCGAGTGAAAGCCGAAGGGTTTCGGATCGATCAAAGTGGTGCACCGAAAGTCATTGTCTGATGAGCCGCTGCAAACAACGGTAAGCCCAACCGGTTCTTGCCCGCCCTTGGCCATCGCTACGCCGCCCTGCTCGATCAACGCAGCCGCGAAGTCCTCGACACCGTCAAAGTTAAAGTCACCAACCAGTATCTCACCGACAAAGTTCTCGGGAGACCTTCTATACGAGCGGTTCTCGTCGTGAGTGTCCAGAAAAGGACCGACCACCTCAAAGCCGGGATAGAACGCTTCCAGGACGGTGGAATACCGGTCGGCGGGTTCACTACTTACTGCAGTGCTGGGCCAGCAACCAACAAACAGCAACATTGAGACGAGGCCGGCTTTCATCCGATCGATAGTACATCCAATCTTCTGTTCGTGTGGCAGCAATGTCGCGGGGGCTTATCGCGGGCACGCGCTATCGATCAGAAGCCGGCCACAAGGCATTGGCTGTCGCCGTGCTCAGCTCGTTTCTTCCACCGGGTCGAACCAGATACCGTGCTTGTCTCCCTGCCACGTGAGCAGCGCAAAGAGATACCCGTTGGCCAGCAGGATAAGCCCACCGGCCAGTGCCGCTTCATTGACAAAGCCAAGCACGCAGAAAAGAAATCCGAAGACGTGAGAAACGATCTGGATTCGTTTCGCGACCATCCGCCTTGTACGGATGCTAAGGAAGTTCAGGAAAAACCAACATTTAAGCCAGAAAGGGAGTTCTTGCCAACCAGCGGTGTTCTTGTCCATCGTGTAGGCCTCTTGGTTCAAAGTTTCGATATCAACTTCAAGCGCCGACGCGAGGCATTTCAACGATTCCAGACTAGCGTTGTGACCGCTCTCGATTCTCTGGATTGTCCTGACATTCAGGCCGGACATTTGAGCCAGCTGCTCTTGCGACAGATGGCGGCTAATTCGCAGTTGTTTCAGAATCATAGTCGCGTCCAGTGCTTGAGAACCGCAAGTGTCCGGGAATTCTACCAATGTCGGTTACGTAAACCGCACGACATCTGCCCGACAGTTGCGTGAATCCGCGGTCGGCCACCGGATCGGAGGCTGTTCAAGAGCGGTACGGCCGTTCGACGCAGGTTGGGCAGGCGAGCTCAACAAGGAGTGGTCTTTAACTTCTTGTTGGATGAGAATCAGGCTTCACGCAATGGGGGATAGCCAGTGAACCCGGAACTCGACCGCGCGGCAGAGATTGCCGCTGAGTATCTTGACTCGCTTGACCAACAGAAGGTCAGGGCGGAACCTGACCCAGAGCTCATTCGGGCGAAGCTTCATAAGGAGTTGACCGACGACGGTCTTCCGCCATTGCAGGTGATTGAAGAGCTGGCCGACGACGCTCGAGATGGACTTCTGAACTCTGCGAGCGGTCGGTTCTATGGCTGGGTCATCGGTGGCGGCGTCCCGGTGTCCGTCGCAGCCGACTGGCTGACCTCCGCCTGGGACCAGAACGCCGCCGCCTATGCCTGTTCGCCGACAGCGGCTGTTATCGAAGATGTGATCGCCGAGTGGCTGAAGGACATTCTTGGTTTGCCGCAACACGCGTCTTACGCTTTCGTCACTGGTTGCCAGATGGCGCACTTCACCGCGTTGGCCGCGGCGCGCCACAAAGTACTGGCCGACCAGGGCTGGTCGGCCGAAACACAGGGCCTGGCCGGCAGCCCGCCGATTCGCGTACTGGTCGGTGAGCACCATGAGACCTTGTTGCGCGCGTTGCGGCATCTCGGCATCGGCACGGATGCAGTGGTCGACGTCGCGATGCATGACGATGGAACGATGAATGTCGAGGCGCTGGAGGCAGAGCTCAAAAAGAACCCGGATATGCCAACGATCGTCTCGCTCGCGGCCGGCGACCTGAACCGCGGTGCATTCGACCCGATCGACGCTATCTGCGACGTGTCCCACGCCCACAATGCGTGGGTCCACATTGACGGTGCGTTCGGCCTGTGGGCGGCTGCCAGTCCGCGCTACCGCCACCTGGTGAAGGGCATCGAGAAAGCCGATTCCTGGGCAACCGACGCGCACAAGTGGCTGAACGTTCCCTACGACAGCGGCATGGCGTTCGTCGCGCATCCGGAGGCTCACAAGACGGCCATGACGATACCGGCCGCGTACAAGATCGAAGTCGAGAATACGCGTGACCAGATCGAATGGGGGCCCGAGTGGTCACGACGCGCGCGGGGAATTCCGCTGTATGCGGCACTACGGACGCTGGGCCGCAATGGCGTCGCCGAGATCATCGAACGCTGCTGCGATCTGACTCGCGATCTCGTCACGAGGCTTGGCGGCCTGGACAACGTCGAAGTTCTCTCGGAACCCATCATCAACCAGGGCCTGGTACGGTTCCTGGACCCGAATGGCGATCACGACGCACGAACCGACGCGGTCATCGAACGCATCAATGAAGACGGTGAAGCCTGGTTCGGGCCTACGACGTGGAACGGAATGCGCGTGATGCGAATCTCGCTGAGCAACTTCCGCACGACGACTGAGGACATCGATCGTACCGTCAAGGCGGTCGAGGCAGCGCTGCAAGCCTGACGCTCGGATCGGCAGGGTGACTATTCGCTTATCCCGGTATGTGGTGAGACGTTCTCTCGAGGTCGAAGACGAAGCACCGACTGCAGTCACCAAGCGGTTCGATCGCGATGCGTAGCCCTCAGGCATCCTCGCCGTAGTGACAAACGATCACTAGCTTGTTGCCGTCTAAGTCGTAGATATATCCGGCGTAAAAATTCGGGTGGACGTCTGCACGGACGCCTGGTTCGCCATCGTCTCTTCCACCCAACTCAACGGCCACCCGATGGAAGTCTCTTACAGCCTGTCTGTCCGGCGCATGCAGGGCGATATTGGTGCCATTGGCACCGGACGCCGGTTCGCCATCCGACGGTGTCAGTATCCACAAAGAGTTCGTCCCGAACTGCGAGCCGTCCCGCGGCCCGTAGCCGGCGAACGAGTCGCCAGTTGAATGGCGCTCGTATCCGAGCACTCCCATTACACCGTCATAAAAAGCAATCGACGCATCCAGGTTGTTCACGCCTAGTGTGATGTGACTAAAGATCGTCAACGATCGCGCTCTCCGATAGAGGTTCCAGGTCGAGACCTTAGCAGACCATTCCTGGGTCGTTAGCCCGGGAACTGAGCATCCTGCGTTGCATCACAGACAATCCGTCGCCGAAGTACCTATGGAGCCTCAGCGCAAAACTCGCGACGAAAAACCGGCTCCAGCTTCGACCAGGATTCCCTGGCCTCAGACATCTCAATCGAATTGCCGATATAGAAGAGAAGCTCCGGGTCGGAGAGAACTTCTGTGCGCCTGCCTGCATGACTTAGCGTGGCTGACCATCTCTGCAGCAAGGGCCCAAAGCGAACGTCGTCAAACTGATCGTCCGGTGCAAGTGGAATCTCACTGCTGTCTTCGTACCTGGCATGGGTTATGCCCCATCCGGAGGTGAAGTTCTTGAAGGACGCAACACAAAGAACGCCGGAGGCGGGGATAACGTATACGTTGCGATTGTCGATCACGCTATAGGCGGCGTCCGCCCCGTCAATGAGAATAAGCTCAACCGGGCCAGTGTATCCATTTGGGATGATGAAGAGGTTCTCATGAACCCGAAGCTCGCAGCCTGCTGGAAGGAGAACGACGAACAACAGCACACCCCTCAGAATGACGCTCTCATCCATGAATCGAAAGCTGCGGCCAAGGCCGCTTAATCCGTAGCAAGGGGTGGCGGCATAACTCCATTCCTGCAGCGGCCAGAGGTCAGCCGGAGGGTTCTGCGAAGACAAGCTCTGCAATAGACAGCGTCATTTGGGCCAGCGCAGAGTATGGCGTGTTGCTGTTCGAGAGGATGACAATCGTGCCGTCCTGATCGGGAAAAATCGTCAGCATACTGGTCGCCCCCACAAGCTCACCATTATAGGTAACGATGCTAGTTTCCCGATTCGACAGGGGTGCCGATGTCACGATGAAGCCCATCGGTGCGTCACTGTCCAAAAGCACGTCGCGCATCGCTGAATCAAGAACAGCCCCCTGCATCAGCGCCCGACCAAATGTGCTCAGGTCTTGCGCTGACGAATACTGCGATGCTGTGGCCCTAAACAGGATCGGGTTGCTTACCACAGTGTTTTCGTACGTATCACCGTCACGGAGGTAGGTTGGTGCAATAGCCTGTGAGCCCGGTGAATAGATCTGCCCGGTGTTCTCGAGTCCAAGCGGATTTAGGATCTGCTCCTGGAGAAGCGTTTCGTAAGCGTCTCCTGTCACCGATTCGAGAATGAGGCCAAGCAGGTAATAGTTTGCGTTGGAGTAGTGATAGTCCTCACCTGGCGGAAAACGCAACTCTAGTGCCGCGATCCGGGCCAGGAACGACTCGGGCGTGAAGCCGCTCTTGAGCTCCGGATCGAACCAGCCTGGAATGTCGACGTAGTGAGGGATGCCGGATCGGTTCTGAAGAAGCTGTCGCACGGTGACGTCTTCAGCGTAGGGCGCTTCGAACTCCGGAAGATAGGCACGGACTGCCTTGTCCAGGTCGATCTTCCCCGAACTGACATGGCGCAGCACCAGGGTTGCAGTGAAGCTCTTGGTGATCGACGCGATCGTAAACGCGCTATCGACCTTAATCCGGAAGTCCGACTGTAACGCGTCGAGGTTAAAGGCCTGCTCAAAAACGGACTCGCCGTTCGCCGTTACGAGAACAACGCCGGACATCCTGTATTCTCGAACCAGCTCAGCAACGAGCGCCGGCAGGTTCTTCTCTGCGGTATCCGCCGAGACACCTTCGGCCCACCCCCTCTCGCCGAAGGCGACGAGAAAAGCGGAAATCAGGATGCTGCAGGCAATTCGTTTCATGAGCCTGTCAAACCTCTACGAGTTTGGATTCGAGACGCTCCCGCGGCGACGCGCCAACGGCGGGACCGTAACCCAGCCTGGCCAGCATCTGCACGGTCTGTCCGTCTTCGTTCGCTAAGAGCTCATGCGCCCTGCGATACGGTTCCGCCATTTCCGGAAACTCCTGCAACGCCTGGCTCAGCGGGTGAAACGACAACCCGGCGGCATTCGCTGCGAGCTGGACTCGAACCCACGCCCGTCCGGCATCGAGTTGGGCGCTTCGCGAGTTCGTCTCCGTCGTTGACCAGACAAACGCAGAGGCGGAACGGCAGGCCTTGTCGTAGAACTTGAACGATTCCTGGTAGGCCATGGACTCAGGATCGTCGAGCGCCTCCGGACTCACCATCCCTGCTTTGCCAAGCGTTGAGTTGATTCGGTCATCGAGTGCGATCCCGTATGGCCTGTCTTCAACCGCAGCGCGGCCGACGTGCATGACTTCAATGCTCTCCTGGCGAGTAGCTTTGTTGGACCATTCGACCTGCCACGCATCCGAACAGAGTGTCTTGAGCTCATGGACCAGGCCGGCCTCTGCTGTCGTTGCAACACGAACACCGTCTACGGACGCAGCCTCGAGTTGCCGAAGCACGCTGGCTTCTACGGGTCGTGACAGGTCGTATTCGAACCGGCTGGTTCGCCGACCGAGTGCCGTCGCGAATAGCGGGTCAGTCTGGACGGATCGATCTTCGACAAGTTCGACAGTCGCGATCGGTCGCTGGTCGAGCCGCGGCTGCGGCTCGCCTTCCGGGAAATACGCGATGTCTGCCCGGTATCCCGACTCATTCGCCGCCTGGCGACAAAGCTCGAGGAAACAGCCAAAGCCGATCGTAATCTGCCGGTCCGGTGGGTCGGTCTCCGGCAACAAACGCGCCAGGTCGGCGAAGACGGTGAACCTGAGGCCCTCCTCCAGCTGGATCCGCCACGGCTGCATGTTGTGCGGGTTAGGCGCGAGGATGGCGTACGCCAGGGCATTGAGGCGAGGGTCGCCGAGGCCGGCCGAGGCGCTGCGCCACGGCGCACGAGCCGATGTCGCCGGCCCCGTCGTTGCCCACCAGGTGCCTCCCAGACCGGCAATAACGACAGATGCCGCTCCGGTCGTTAGCAGGGCGCGTCTAGAAACCATGCTTGCCTCCTCAAACAGTGACTGATTCGCATTCGTTTTCGTCGAGCAACGGTAATACTACACACGCCGCACTATTCGTACAGGCCGACCCCAAATACCAGGCTGTGGTTTCTGGTAACCAAGAGCGTTGGATTGCAATTAATAGCGTAGGGAAGGTAAGTACAGGCAGACTTTTGGCGAATGACGAGGTCTGCTATACGCCGGAGAGCGGTCGTTCGAGCGGCTGATCTCGGGGTATGATGGAGGTCTGGAAATGACCCATAACGGTCATCGGTCTCGTACTGCATAAGAAGGATCCAAGACATGCGGATTGTGAAGATTATCGTCTGCCTACTTGCTATGTCCGTAGGCACGCAGTTGTCCGCCGCAGCTGATGCAGAGCCGTCGGCAACTGCAGTAATGTTTTATGAGATTGTCAGATCAGGCGACTACGTTCGAGCGGCTTCTATGTTCGATCCTAAGGAGCTCGGCGAGTTTCGAGACTTGTTGCGCATCGTTTACGAGAACCCGAATGTCTCCGATCCGCAGCAGATCGAAGCCCTGTTCGGGCCTGACATTACGGTCGAGAAACTCAATGCAATGTCAGATTCGGAGTTCTTCTCGACGTTCTTGCAGTTGATCTTTCAACAACTGCAGGCATCTGGTTCTTTTTCCTTCGACGGTATCGAGGTGATCGGATCTGTACCCGAAGGTGACGAAAAAGCACACGTGGTTATTCGCCAGAGACTCGGGTGGGGGGAAAACTCAGTCGAGATGATGGATGTGATCTCTATGAGATTGATTGAAGGCAAATGGAAGCTCATGATGAAGGGAGACATGAAGGGCTTGGCCGCTGCTATCCGGCAGTCATTTCAGAATGGATAGTAATAGCTGGTTCTGGCAGTCAGCCGCAGCTCAAAAGTTCTGAGGTGAATCGACGGCTTCTGACCCATTCCAGGTGGTCACCAATCTTCGTAGGAAAACGGATTTTGCTTCGAATTTCGTTTCTGATTTCAATGTTCTTGGTTGTTCAAGCCTATGGGCAGGAGCCTAGTGTCTGCTATGGGACGACGTCGAATGGCAGGCTTGAGAATGGCTGGAAGCTGCCCGCATCAGGGTCAAACTACTCGGCGCACTGGGCCGTAGGAAGAATCGCTGGGCGAAGTTACGTCCATAGCACTGTTCATTCTGTTGTAATCGATGCCTATGCGCAACTTGAGAAAGTCCTTCCGGAAAAGGTTTTTGTGTATGGCGAAACGGGCTGGAAGGACGGCGGACAGTTCAAGCCACACAAAACGCATCGGAACGGTCTATCTGTCGATTTTATGGTTCCGGTACTCAACAAAGACGGTGAATCCGTTGAACTGCCGAGTAGTATTCTGAACAAGTGGGGTTACGACCTGGAGTTTGACTCCAAAGGTAAACTAGACGAATTGACCATAGATTTTGAAGCGGTAGCCGAGCATATCTACCAGCTTGATGTATCGGCTAAGCGGCATGGCATCGGTATCTGGCGAGTTATCTTAGATCCAAAACTCCAACCCTTTCTTCACAGCTCGCCCAGATGGCCATATCTAAAGGAGAACGTGGAATTCTCGACTCGCCGTTCGTGGGTCCGGCACGACGACCACTATCACGTCGACTTCGATGTGCCCTGCAAACCCCTGTAGTCTGCGGCTGCTCACCCACCGATTCTGGCCAAGGCCAGCCACCCAGGCGTTTTGAGGTAGGATACCTCTTAGTGACGCTTAGCGGACATTCAGTGTTGAAGAAGCTTATGTACGGTACTGTCGGTATTGTGCTCTTTTCCCTATGTGTGTCGTTCGGATATTTCGCCTTTTACATTGCACGGTCAGAGGTATTGCCTGCAGTACGGACGGGTACCCTGAACGTTGAAACCAGTATTAGGGTTCTCAACATCTTGTGGGAAGGCAATGAGATTTATGTGTTGCTCGCGGCTTACCTTCTGCTGGCTTGCGCGTTTGCATACGCAGCGATCCGGCTCTTTGGGGCCGCACTAGGGCAATAGTGATCGAATCTAACAACCGCTTCTGGCCGAGAGTCGCCGTACAGGTGTCTTAAGGTAGGACGACTTCTACTGACCCGAAGCAACTGTTCGCGGACTGCCAATTCTGACCTAGGTATCGACATGTATTTTCCAATGCCGGAGGGTGACCCTTGTTTTTTTTGCGAGATTGTCACCGGCAACACTCATCAATGGCAGATCATCGAAGGAGACGTATTGACGATGACTCTGCTAAATGGCCGCCAGTTCGAGGTCGGCCAATGTGTTGTTATCCCGCGCCGCCATGCGCCGTCTTTACTAGATCTGGAAGAAGCCGAAGAAGCAGCGGTGATGGCTGCCGCCAAACGTTTGTCGCGGGCGTTGGTTCGTGCCTACTCCCCAGGTGGTGTCCTGCTCTATCAGAACAATGGTGTCGGCAGTGGCCAGGAAGTACCGCACTTCCATCTCCATGTTGTTCCGCGACAACCAGCCAGCGATTGGGGCTTCGGTCCTCCACATCTAGAAAGATTGGAGCGAGAAGGCCGATTGAAGCATCAGGATCATCTGATCGTCACAGACGAAAAAAAGCAGACTGTCGCGGAGATTTGCCGACACCTGTGAACGACCGGCTCTGGCCGAGACCAGTCACACAAGCCTTTTGAGATAGACTGACGGCTTCTGACCCAAAGGGGACGATCGCAATCTACCCGGCTCGGAGCACAGCGGCGAATTCTTGGACAGGCACTTCTCGGACAGTTGGTAATTGCTGTAAAAGCCAGCGGCCGCTACTTGCCGTAAGGAGTCGACTAGGCTGATCGATGTATTATTTCCGCCCGTGACCTAGGCCGCCCGCCTGAATGCAATCTGGATGAACTTCCTTATACGTGTCTATTTTTCGATCGAAGGCCGTTGTAGTCGTAAGTTCTATTGGCTCTTCGGCGTAGTCCCTTTTGCGGTCATCGGGGCATTCGCGGGGGGTTGGGCCGCAGTTACCGGACTTCATCCAAATCAAGTGATAAAAATGATATTCATCATGTCCGTCGTATTGTGGCCACCCTCACTAGTCGTTCAGTCAAAGCGATGGCACGACATTGGACTTCCTTGGTGGTTGTGCCTGCTTTCCGTCGTTCCTTATTTTGGAATATTGGTCTGGGTTGGTGTAGGTCTTGTCCCCGGCAATCGGGGCGACAACAAGTACGGACCGGACCCAGCGTCCTATGCTGTCACTTAGGGATTCTGGCCTCTGAATTTCTTGGTGTTCAACGGCTGGTTCTGGCCGTAAGGCGAAGGTCGCCAAAGCTTCTTTCCGATCTCGCCTTTAGTCCGACTGCAGAAGTTCGCAATTCTACTTTCAACAGCAACTCAGCATTGTGGCTCTGTATTGAAGAGAGCCAGGTAGTCCTCCTGCGAATCCTCGCCAGGTGATGAGATACGTATTCCAGGCGAGGTGTCCGATGTCGGGCTTACCTGTTCAAAAATCAGGATATCCATGAAACCACCTTCCTGGGACGACATGAAGGTATTGTAACTAGGCCTGCCGAAGAAGGTGACGTAAGCCTTTCCACAAAAGGAGAAGTAGACATCATCTGCGAACATCACTTTGATCGAGCCGTCCTCTTGCTCGAGGGTCTTGGCTTGCAAGCTATACGTGTATTCATCGTCCAGTCGAATTGAGACCCGCTTGTCTGGAGAGACCTTATAGGTCAGGTTTCTGCCACGCGCATTTACGAGAGCAATTTCCTCTTCGCTTGGCAACTTGAATCGACTTGTAACGCAGGCTCTCGACGCCGGTATAGAGTTTGCTGGTTCAGGCGTGACTGAGATCGAAAGATTACACAACGGGTCTTCGAAGAGATCAACAATCAGCGATTCAACTGGATCATGATCATAATAGTTAAATCCGGAGAGGCTGAAGTTGAGAGAAACATCATCGCCGACAACAACTGAGTTTTCCGTAGCTACGATTTCCAGCTCGCAACCCACAAATCTGGCACATTCCGAATTCGGATTGCAGCTAGTGAGAAGCAATAGCAAAACCAAAATAGCTAGAGATCTGCTAGTTCCGATTTTCACTTTATCAGCCTGTACATTCGACTATCATTGAACGGTCGCTTATGAACATTTGAATAATACTTAACCGACGCATTGAGGTGATAGGAAATATCTCTTGAGCGGCTGGTACTGGCCGGAACCAGCCGGCTAGGCATTTTGGATTAGAATGACGGCTCCTGACCCAAATCGGACGCTCGCGAATTTGAAATGAGAGCAACAATAATCGCAATTTTCTTCGTGTTCGGGGTTGCTCACGCAGAATCAACTTTCCAGTTTCGAGGTTTTGGCGACACATCTTCCTGCGACGAAGTTCTTGAGGCTGAAGTTGCGCTCGGGGCTTCAATTGAAGACACCTACGAATACGATCAGTACGGAACACCCAAGACTCAGACAAAGCTGACAACCACAATTTTCGAACACACTGCGGTCGCGTATCTGACGTGCACTAACAGCGACCAGTTCGTCAATATCGACTATGTAATTGGGTATAACGACCCGGAAAAGACAGAGCAACTTGCCGATTTCGTGATTGACGTGGCGACTCAGTTGTTCGGCAAAGCGCACGATAGATCAACGTCATTCACCGGTGATGGCAGAGTAATAGACTTTTACTCTGGACAAAGCGGCCTAGTGCGGGTCTTTGAAGGCATAGAGAGCGCTGCGGACGGACCGCACAACGTTGTCCTTATGGTCTGCCCCAATCGCGCTTTATGTTCTTTCTGAGCGTCTGCTGTTGGCCGTGAGCTGCCTCCCAAGCGTTATGAGGTAGACTGACGGCTCCTGACCCAAAGCAGCCAGTCGTTCTTCGCCGCGCTTAATTTGTCGAATATGAAAGAATACGGCTTTCCGTACTGCATTCCTGATAAGCGCGACCAGACAGAGGCTGAGCTTTCGTTGTTGAGTTATCTACTGAAGCAGGTTGACGATTTGGCTGTCGACGGCAGTGGCCTGAAGATTGTGGCTCGATGTGGTTGTGGCAGATGCCCGACAGTGTTGTTCGGCAGATCAATAGAAGATGAACCAATAACAAGCCGCGATTCTCAGCCGCTCATGAATTGTTCGGGCCGAGCCGAAAACGGCACGTTAGTCGGCATCGGGCTCTTTATGAAAGATGGAATGCCCACCGAGCTTGAAGCTTGGTCGGTGGATGGCGGAGACGTCGAAACATGGCCACCAATTGACGAAATTCGAATCAGATGACCGGCAGCTATTGGCCGTTAGCCGCCAATCAGAGAATTTGAGATAGGATGACTCCTACTGACCCATTGCGGTCATTCGACGTAGCGCGAGCAATTCGTGTTTATTGCCATAGCATCACTGACAAACTAGGTGAACTATCGATATTTGGGTCGTTGTAGGAATTGCCGTCGTCGGCGTTATCGCCATCATGTACTTTCGGCAAGGCGGATTCGTTGCGCAGACGGACACTGTTTCTCTGGATGATATTCCGAGGGTCTACGAGGCATTGAAAACGACCGGTCAAGATGGATCGTTCGCAGTATTCATGCCACCAAAACTGGAGCCTGATGAGGACGCCCTGAACATTCAGTTTTCTATCGAGAATGGCTCCATTGGACTGGATTGGGTTCTTATTTCGCCGGTCAATATTCGTGACAAGGGTAAATTTGTCGAGCTTCTAAACACGAAACGCATTCCTTATCGTGAGCTTGAAATGAACAACGTTTCGTACCTTCGAATCGAGGATGGGCGCTCGGCGAAGATGTGCCAGTCGATGCTAGAGGAGATGTACGGTGTGTCAGGGCGAATCGGAATTGAGCTGATTGTCGAAGGATTTGATTGGCCCGCAGGCGATGACTAGACGCGCTCCAAATGTGTAGATGTGACCGCCGCTAATGGCTGTAAGAAGCTGGCCGTCAATTCTGAGGTAGTATTTACGCTTGAGACCCAAACCGGATGCTCGCAGGATGTTAAGGGGCTGTTCAAACATTAGATATCGAGATTCGATAATGTCATCTTGGTTGTCTGACAAAGCTCGGACCGTCTTCTGCCACACAGTATTGGGTGGCCATAGAGCTTGAGGACCGGAAGGTCATTGAGTTCAATCTGGGCAACCCGGAACTCATAACAGACATGCTGACCTTTTTCGAGACATCAATGCCCGAGGTTTCGATCGATATCGGAGAATGGGTTTCAGCGAAACGATCCAGCTAGGAGCCTTGCGTCTTGATCTCTTTGTCTCTGCCTCAGGCGCACAGACGACTCCAGGTCGGTTTGCGTCAACAAGGGCCTAGGTAGAATCCGGCATTCATAGGCCGGCCACCCCGGGATTAAGGTCATAGAAGGTAACTGACGGGGGTGAATTCAGTGGCCGACAATAACACCAGTGCGCTTCATCGCGGCGTCAAGATTCTGCATGACCCGGTTCGGAACAAGGGCACGGCTTTCACGGAGGCCGAACGCGATCAGCTGGGCCTGAAAGGCCTGCTGCCGCCGAGGGTCCACACGCTGGCCGAGCAGGAGCTCAAGGCCCTGAGCAACATCCGCGAGAAGCCGACGGATCTCGAACGCTACCTGTATCTCGTCTCGCTGCAGGATCGAAACGAGACGCTGTTCTACCGCGTGGTCCTGAACAATATCGAAGAGATCATGCCGCTGATCTATACACCAACGGTCGGCAAGGCGTGCCAGGAGTTCCAGCACATCTTCAGGCGGTCACGAGGGCTGTACCTGTCTATCCAGGATCGTGGGCGGATTCGCGAGCTGATGCAGAATTGGCCGCACAAGGACGCCCGCATGATCGTCGTGACCGATGGTGAACGCATCCTGGGCCTCGGCGACCTCGGTGCCGATGGTATGGGCATCGCTATTGGCAAGCTGGCGCTGTACACCGCATGTGCAGGCATTCACCCGACCCACTGCATCCCGATCATGTTCGACGTCGGCACCAACAACAACGCGCTGCTCGATGACCCGCTTTACAACGGCGTCGAGCGAAAACGCGTTCGCGGTGAAGAGTACGATGCGCTGTTCGCCGAGTTCATCGAGGCAGCCAACGACGTGTTTCCCGGCGTTGTCATCCAGCTCGAAGACTTCGGCAACGTTAATGCGTTCCGGTTGCTTGCCGAGTATCGCGACCGGACGTGCCTGTTCGACGACGATATCCAGGGTACCGGTGCGGTCACGGTCGCCGGCATCATCAGCGCGATGGGTTTGACCGGTGGCGATCTGTCTGCACAAAAACTGCTGTTTCTCGGCGCGGGAGAGGCGGCGGTCGGCACGGCCGATATCTTTTCCGAAGCGCTTGTCCAGGCCGGCATGCCCCTGGAAGAGGCGAGACAGCGTTCGTTCCTGTTCGACACAAAGGGCCTGGTGGTGGCCAGCCGGCCGGACCTTGCAGCGCACAAATTGCCTTATGCGCACGACCATCCGGCCAGTGATGATTTTCATCAAGTGATCGAGACGTTACGACCGACGGCGATCATTGGCCTGAGCGGCCAGCCCGGACTCTTCACGCAGCAAGTCGTAGAGACGATGGCTAGCATCAACGATCGGCCCATTATCTTCGCCCTGTCGAATCCGACCGTGAAAGCCGAGTGCACGGCCGAGCAGGCCTACACCTGGAGCGAGGGCCGTGCGATCTTCGCCAGCGGCAGTCCGTTCGACCCCGTCAAGTTCGGTAACCGCACGTTCGTACCGGGCCAGTGCAACAACGCCTATATCTTCCCAGGTGTCGGCCTCGGCGTCGTCGCCAGTCATGCGCGTAGCGTTACCGATGAGATGTTCCTCGCTTCGGCGCGAACCCTCGCGGCGCAGGTCTCCGACGCTGACCTCGAACGCGGCCGGCTGTTTCCGTCGCTGTCACGCATTCGAGAGGTGTCGGCGCACATCGCGCTGGAAGTCGCCGGCATTGCCTACGATCGTGGCCTGACGGACAGGGAAAGACCGGAGAATATCCTCGAAGATATCCGCGACTACATGTTTCGACCCATCTATCCGCACTATGCCTAGCGACTCTGGCACCATGGCCGACGGAACCGCCACACACGGCCGCAGACTATGGACCCGGAAAGCCTGATCGCCAACGTTCTCTGCTGGTCAAGAAACGATCAGCGCGTCGTCGCTTTAGGGTTGCTCGGCTCCTATGCGCGCGGCGATCAGGCGCCTGATTCCGATATCGACATCTGCGTCCTGACGCCGCGACCCCGGTCATTGCTTGAAGATCCATCCTGGATTTATCGTCTCGGCAGCGGCGCTCGCATCGCGGAGCCGGTTGAAGACTACAACCTGGTGCAGTCCATCCGTGTGTTCTACGGCGAGACAGAAGTCGAGCTCGGTGTAACCGACCAGGCATGGGCCGAGGCGCCAATGGATGCCGGGACGGCCGGCGTTATCAACGACGGACTGAGAACCCTCTACGATCCGGACGGTCTGCTCGAGAGCGCTCGCGGACTGGCCGCCGCATTCAAGACGAGTGGAGGTGGCGACTGACCGGCTCGCGTTTTCAGCCCGGCGCCGGCTCAGGCGCTACTTCAAAAGCGCGAGAACGCGCGATTCCAATGAGAAAACGTGGCCGTCCGCCTCGCCCATGGCGCGCAACGCAGAGGCGAGTTCGATCAGGTACTCGCTGTTCAGCCCGCTCGGCCCCTCACTGCCAACGATGTGCTCTGCGATCTCGTCGAGGGGCGCATCGCCAAGGAACGCGTGATTGTCGGGCGTAGCTCGATAAACGACACCGGGGCTCCGGCTGTTCTCGAAGTGGATGTCGACGGCGACGCGTTCATAGCCGTTTTTCTCCCGGTGATCCAGGTGATCGAATACGTCCGGCTCGACGAGAAACGCGCGGCCGCAACAGCGTTGCCCGGGCGTCTCGATCAGCGTCAGCACCCGACCGGGGCTGGTCTCGGTGCCGCGATGATCGTGCGAGCCCTGCCAGAACCGTCGCGACCAGCCTTCGATAAAGCCCGCACGGGACTCAAGGAAAGGAAAGTCCTGTTTCCAGATCAGGGACCCGTAGCCGAACACCCAGGTTGGTTCCGTGACCTCCATCAGCATGCCCGCCTGTTCTAGAGGTCTCTCGGCTGTTCAGCGATGACGGCGCTCGCGAAGAGGATGGCCGCATTGCGTTCGAGGTAGCCCCGGTCGTTCGGGTCCGCCGGTGGGAGACGATAGACGTCGGAGGGCTCATCGACGCACTCGTCATAGTGGGCGTTTCGGTAGTCGGTGAAGGTGCAGTTCAATGCGTGCTGAACGCCGTCTGACAGGAAGGACTCCTTCGGCAGCTCCTCCTCAGCCGGCTCTTCGTCGATAACCGGGTCTGGCAGCCGGTCGGGTTCGAGAATCTGCGTCGACCGCGGCGGCGCTTGCCGGGTCTCGGCGAGCCCCGTGAGCAGGTCCTGTACGAGGAATATGCAGCCGAACACAAAGGCCGTCTTCAGGATGATGCCGAGGTTGTCGACGAATGACTGGCACAGGCGGATGAACAGGGGCGGCTCGACCATGACCTTCGGTGCACTGCCTCGGAAAGGTTTCTTCCTGTTAGCCCCCACGTCCCCGATCCTTGTGAAATTCACCCGAGCTTAGCGAAACCGGCAGGACGCTTCCAACGAGTGCTTCGCAGGGTTGAACGAGAAGCGCGTCACGTTGCGGGAACGGGCACCGGCTTATACGTTGCCTCTCGATTCCTGAGAAACGGAATGATGGCCAACGACAACCCCTCGACATGCATGGACGCAACCATCGCGGAGGACGTGAAGCCGTAGGGGATGCTTGCGACATGTACATGAGACCGAACGTCAGGAAGCGACCCCGATTCGAGTCCAGCAGGTTCTTCGCGGTCATGGTTTGTTATTCTTGGCCAAGCGCTGCAGACGCGCCGCAGTCTAACACGCAGGAAAACCGATTCATGCTGCACGCTACCCGCTTCCGTTTCATCGTCGCATGGCTGTTCCTGCTGGTGGTCGGCAGTGGAGTTTCCGATAGCGCACTTTCTGAGCCTGGCGACCCGTATCTGTACGTCTTGGGCGTAACGCAGGACGCCGGATATCCGCAGGCGGGCTGCTTCCGTCCCCATTGCATGCCCGGCTGGAAAGAGAAAGACCGCAGACTGACAGCGAGTTCCATTGCGCTGATTAATCCGGGCGCCGGCACGCGGCATGTCTTCGATGCGACCCCGCATCTCCCGGACCAGCTGTACCGTCTCGAACAGGAAGCGCCCGCTGGTCGATACCGCCTCGCCGGCTTCTTCCTGACGCACGCGCATATTGGGCACTACACCGGTCTTATGCATTTCGGCAGGGAAGTCATGGGCGCGCAGTCGGTACCGGTCTTCACGATGCCGAGGATGAAAGCCTTCCTCGAAGAGAACGGACCCTGGAGCCAGCTCGTGTCACTGAACAACATAGCGCTCGAGCCATTGTCCGATGGCGACGCCGTTAACCTGAGTGGAGCGGTCTCCGTCACGCCGTTCCCCGTACCGCATCGCGACGAGTTCTCGGAAACGGTCGGCTACCGCATCGAAGGTCCCGAGCGAAGCGCGATCTTCATTCCCGACATCGACAAGTGGCATGTTTGGAACGAGGACATCGTAGCGCTGGTGCGCGACGTCGATTACGCATTACTCGACGCCACGTTCTTTGCGGACGGCGAGATTCCCGGACGTGCGATGAGCGAGATTCCTCACCCGTTCGTCGTTGAATCGATGGCGCTGTTCGATTCGCTGACGGAGGAAGAGCGGTCGCGCGTTATCTTCATTCACATCAACCACACGAACCCGATACTGGATCGGGACAGTGATGAATACCGCGAAGTCATCGAGCGTGGATACCGAATAGCCTACGAGGGCATGCGGCTGCCGTTGTAGCCGGATTTACAAAGCGTTCAGGCTGCCTTTGGTCGCACCCGAAGCAACAGCGTCGCAATAAGGCAGCCCGCCGCCGTCGCGGTCAGCGTCTGCTGCAGGCCAAACAGGTCGGCTGCGATGCCGATCAGGAGGCTGCCGAGCGCTGTTCCGCCAAACGCGATCATGCCCCAGATGCTGCTGACCCGGCCGCGTACTTCGTCGTCGACATTCGTCTGGATGAGTATCTGCGAGCCGATGCCGCACAGTGACAGCATCGCACCCATCGCACAGACAATCGCTGTCGTTACATACAGGTCGGTGCTGAGCGCGTAAAAGAACGCGAGCACACTCGTTACGATCAGCGAGTACTTCAATGTGTGCAAGCCCAACCAGCTCGTACCGCGGGTAAGGACGATGCCGATCAGTACGGCGCCTGCACCAACGGCCGCCGTCATGATCGCAAACCCGGTACTGTCACTATTGAGCATCTCGTCAGCAACGGCGGGCATCATCTCCAGCACGCCGCGGCCGAAGACCGTATTGATCGTGATCGCGACCATTAGGGTCTGGATGATGAAGTGCCCGCGGACATACTCAACACTCTCGAGGATCTCTGCGAGGATGCGTGTCGGTCCGCTGCCACGCTCCGGGCGCGGATTGATCGAAATGACGCCGACCGCTGCAACGATAGCGACATAAGTGACCATGTTGATCGCAAACGCCGTCGCAACGCCGTAGGCCGTGATGATAAAGCCGCTGATCGCCGGCCCGATGACGCGTGACAGGTTGAACGCGATCGAGTTGGATGCGATGGCGCTCGACAGCTGCGACCGATTGACGATGCTGGGTACCAGCGCCATGCGAACCGGTGTATGGGCGCCGTCCAGCGTGCCCTGTGCCAGCGACGACAACGTAATTGCGACGATGCCGAGGTTGTCTGTGACCGCGAGCAACGTGAGTACGAGCATGTTCAGGCAGCTGCCCGAGTTGACGAGCATCGAGACTTTGCGGCGCTCGAAGCGGTCAGCGAGGACGCCGAACAGCGGTCCGAAGATCATCGCAGGCGCAAAAAAAGTGAATGCGATGATGCCGACCCAGGCTTCCGAGCCGGTGAGCTGCCAGACATACCAGGCAAGCGCGACGCGGTAGATCCACAAGCCGTGCAGCGACACGGTGCTGCCCGCCAGGTAGATCAGGAAATTCCTGTTGTTGAGAGCTGAGGTTTGCTCCATGCAACGCCCCGGGAGTGAGACGCGGAGTATACGCCAGCTTGTCGAACTGCTTCGGCGTGGCGCCTGCATTGCCTGAAGCCATGCCACAGCCGCGACTGTGCGAAAGCGGCTGCACTGAATCGGGGCAAGACCTACGCAGGGCTGTCTTGAGCGATCGCCACAAAATTTCCACGGAAGGAACAAAATCGCCGTTACATGGTTACAATGACTCGACGACTCGTCCGACCCTCTCACAGCGTGATCTCAAGGAGCACCAACGCTTGTTCTTGCTACGTCGTTTGCAATCTGTCCTGGCTCTTTCCTTCCTGCTGCTTCTGGCCGTTACCGGCCAGGCACAGCAGCGCTTTGTCATTGCCGTCATCGATGACGGTCCTCGCGACCGATTGACGTGGCAAAGCGAGACGATCCAGCAGGAACTTTTGACGCTGACCGAGCGAGAGTTCGATGTGGAACTCCGGAAATTCACCGGCGACTGGACACGACCGTCGATCGAGGCAGCGGCAAACCGCGCCTACATGGACGACGAGATCGACATGCTCCTCGTTACCGGGTTTGTCGCCAACCAGATCCTCGCAACGCGCGCGGCTTTTTCAAAGCCGACTTTTCTACCGATCATCATCGACACCGGTTTGTTCATCACGCCACCTGAAGACGGAAAGTCCGGGATCGCCAACCTGAACTACCTGAGCACCTACGCGGACTTCACGACCGATCTCGAAACGCTGGCCACGATTACGCCCTACGAAGATGTCGTGCTGTTCGTCGACGAAGTGCTGTCCTCATCGATACCGGGCCTCAGGCAGCGCGCTCTCGCTGCCAGCGAGGCCATGGGGGTCAACCTCTACGAGGTGGCGCATGACGGGGTCAACCACGACCTGGTGGAGCGCATCCCGCCAGAAACAGATGCGATCTTCGTCGCCGGTCTCGCCAGGATGTCAGAAGAGGACTTCGCCGCGCTGGTGGATGCGATCAACGACGCGGGCTTGCCAAGCTACAGCTTTGCCGGCGTCAGCGACGTCGAACAAGGCTTGCTGGTCACCAACACCGAACCGCGCGACGTTGCGCGGCAGGCAAGGCTCAATGCGCTCAACATGCAGGCGGTCATGATCGGCGGGCGGGCCGAAGACCAGCCTGTCGACTTCCCGATCAAGGATCAGCTGACCATCAACATGGCTACGGCACGGAAGATTGGTCTGTCGCCGAGCTTCGAGGTCCTTCGCGATGCCGTGCTGCTGAACCAGGATGCCGAGCTCGTCGGGGATCAGATCGGGCTCGTCGAGATTGCCCGCATGGCGATGGCGCAGAACCAGGATCTCGTCGCAGAGTCCTTCGGTGTTCAGGCAGGGCTCGAGGAAATAGCCCGCGCGCGAGCGAACCTGTTACCGCAGTTGAACGCGTCTGTCGCCAACACGACCCGCAAGGTATCGCCGTCGGTAAGCGCCGGCCTGTTTCCCGAGCGCAGCAACGACGCGGCGCTCAGTGTCGATCAGCTGATTTATTCCGACGCCGCAGCGGCTAATCTGAAGATCCAGAAGGAACTGCAGAAGACGCGCATGGCCAGTCTCGAGGAGTTCCGGCTCGACGTCGTTCAGGCGGCTACGACCGCCTACTACACCGTACTCAACGCCCGGTCTCAGCTTCGTGTTCAGGACAATAACCTGAACATAACCCGCGCTAACCTCGAGCTCGCCCAGGATCGCGTGAGGCTCGGCATGTCGACGGCGGCTGACCTGTATCGATGGCAGGCCGAAGTCGCACAGGCCCGGATCGGCGTCTTGAACGCACGAGCGGCGCTCAACCAGTCGTGGGAAACGCTCAATCGGATACTGCATCGCCCGCAGGGATCGCGCCTCGCGCTCCGCGAGGCCAGCTTCAATGAGCCTTTCGTCCTCACCAAAGAAGAGTTCGACAGCCTGATCCGAAGCCAGGCGGACTACTCGGCATTCTCGACCTTCTATATTCAGCAGGCATTGGGGCAGGCTCCGGAGCTCGAGCAGCTGGATGCCCAGATCGCCGCGAAGCGTCGTGAGCTCAAAAGCGAGCAACGTTCCTTCTGGCTGCCGACGTTCTCGGTGGGTGCTCAACTCACCGAGAATTTGAACCAGTCCGGTGCGGGTGTTACGACTGGCGAGGGGCTGTCGGACTGGAACGTCGGCATCCGCGCAACACTGCCGTTGTTTTCGGGCGGCGAGCGCAGGGCGCGTGTCTCGCGAGCGGGCTATGAGCTTCGGCAGTTGCAAGCACTGAGAACGTCGACGGCCGAGCGCGTCGAGGAAGAAGTCCGTATCCAGCTGCTCGACGCACAGGCGAAGTACGTCAATATCGAACTGGCGGCTGAAGCGGCCGACGCATCGAAGAAAAACTTCGACCTCGTCAGCGAAGCCTACGCAAGCGGTACCGTAAACGTCATCGAACTGCTGGACGCACAGGAGGCCAGTTTCAACGCTACGGCGGCTGCCACCGCTTCCCTGTACGACTTCCTGATCACGATCATGGCGCTGCAGCGCGCGATCGGCGCCCATGATTTTCTGCTCCCGGCCGAACAGCGCGAGGCGGTGGCGGAGCGCTTCAGACAGACACTTGGACCCAACCGATGAGAAAAGAAGCCCTAACAATAACTACTGTCGCCTGTGCGCTCGTTCTCACGGGGTGCAGCGAGCAGACGATGGAGGCCGAGGAACGACTGCGCCCGGTCCGTTACGTCGAAGTCGATGATCGAAACGTTTTCAGAGATCGCAGCTTCACCGGCGCCTCGAAATCCAGCCTCGAATCACGGCTTAGCTTCAAAGTGTCCGGCACCGTTATCCAGCTGCCCGTTCAGATCGGTCAGCGTCTCGATGCAGGCGAGCTGATCGCCGCGCTCGATCCGGCAAGCTATGTGTTGCAGCAACAACAGGCGCAGGCATCGTTGATCGAGGCGCAGGCAAACGACCGCCGCGCCAGCGCCAACTACGACAGGACGAAGGGCCTCTACACCAACGACAATGCCTCGCTGAACGACCTGGAGGCCGCCAGGGCGCAGGCGGAGTCTGCGAGCGCCGTCGTCGCATCGGCCAACAAGGCGCTGGAGATCGCGGAGCTCAACGTGTCCTACACGAGGCTTGCCTCCGAGGCCGAATGCTCCATCGCATCCCTGGACGTCGAGATCAATGAGAATGTCCAGGCAGGCCAGCAGGTTGCCGTCGTCAGCTGCGGCGACACCTACGAGGTCACGCTGAACCTTCCTGAGAGCCTGATCGGCAACGTCGATCAGTGGACGCCGGTCAGCATCCAGTTCTCGGCCATCCCCGACGAGGTCTTCGTCGGCGAGGTGACGGAAGTCGCCGTCGCGTCCGCGGCCGGCTCCGCGGCGTTTCCGGTCGTAATCCGGATCATCGGCGACCATCCCGAGCTACGCTCGGGACTGGCGGCGGATGTCACCTTCCAGTTCGACAGCAGTGACGGTCCCGACGGGCGCGTCGTGCTGCCGGTTGCGGCGGTCATTCGAGACCCGGACGGTACCTTCGTCTTCGTCGCCGAACCCGAGGGCGACGGCGAAGAGGCCGTCGTTCGGCGGCGACTCGTGACGCTGGGCGAGCTGACGCAGTCCGGCATCGAGATCACGGACGGGCTGAGCACGGGGGATCGTGTCATCACCGCGGGTATCTCGGTGGTGCGTGACGGCCAGCGCGTGCTGACGCCGCCGATCGATCTATGAACCTGACAGAACTCTCGATCCGTCTGAATCGCGTGACGATCACGGTCGTCGGGCTCGCGATTCTCGCGGGAATTTTCGCGTTCCAGAGCCTGCCCAAGGCGCAGGATCCGGGCTTCGTCGTCCGCACCGCCGTCATCACGACACGCTTCCCCGGCGCGAGCCCGGAGCGCGTCGAGCTGCTGGTCACCGACAAGATCGAGAAGAAGATCCAGGAGATGCCGGAAATCGATTCGATCACCTCCGAGTCCCGCACCGGCATCTCCGTTATCTACGCCAACTTCAAAGAGTCCTACAAAATCATGCGGCCGATCTTCGACGATCTGCGCCGCAAGGTGGACACGGTCGTCGAGGACCTGCCGCAGGGTGCCAGGATTCCCCAGGTAAACGATGAGTTC
The DNA here is from genome assembly GCA_030065915.1 of Woeseiaceae bacterium. Lineage (GTDB taxonomy): Bacteria > Pseudomonadota > Gammaproteobacteria > Steroidobacterales > Woeseiaceae > UBA1847. The sequence goes on along the minus strand of JASJCQ010000003.1, from coordinate 288,038 downwards.
GGCGATGTGTTCGGCAGCGTCTACACGCTGTACGGGGACGGCTACTCCTACGCCGAGCTCAAGACCGTCGCCGACGAGCTGCGCGACGAGTTGCTCAAGGAACCGGACATCGCGAAGGTAACGATCCACGGCGAGCAGCAGGAAGTCATCTTCCTCGAGTACAGCAACGCACGCCTCGCCGAGCTCGGGCTTTCTCCGCAGCAGCTGTCGGCATCACTGGCGAGTGTCAACATCGTCTCTTCCGGAGGCGACATCCTGAGCGGGCGCGAGCGCATCACGCTCGAGCCCACGGGCAACTTCGAGTCGGTCGACGACCTGCAGCGGACGGTGCTGCAGCTACCCGGCGGAGCGCTTGTCTATCTCGAGGATATCGTTAACGTCTACCGAGGTTACAAGGACCCTCCACAAGACATCAGCCGCTCGAACGGCGAACCGACGCTCGCGATCGCGATATCGATGCGCGAGGGTGGCGATATCCTGAAGCTCGGCGAGCGCCTGACCGTGCTGATGCCCGAGCTGATCGCGAAATACCCGTGGGGCATCTCGATGGAACAGGTCTGGTTCCAGGCGGACCTCGTCGAGGACGTCGTGGATTCCTTCACGTCCAGCCTGCTACAGGCCATCCTGATTGTCATCGTCGTTATGGTCGGATTCCTCGGTATTCGCACCGGCCTGGTCGTCGGCTCGTTGATTCCGGCGACGATGCTGGTGTCGTTCTTCGCCATGCAGATCTTCGACATCACGATCAACCAGATATCGCTGACGGCGTTGATCATCGCGCTCGGCCTGCTCGTCGACAACGCAATCGTCATGGTCGAGTCCATCATCGTGAAGCGCGAGCGTGGCGAGAACCCGGTCCAGGCCGCCATTGGGGCGGGTGCCGAGCTCAAGACGCCGCTGCTGATCTCGTCGCTGACCACGGCGGCGGCCTTCATGCCTATTGCGATGGCGAAGTCTGCTGTCGGTGAGTACACGGCGGATATCTTCTATGTCGTTTCGATCGCACTGTTGTCGTCGTGGGTTCTCGCGATGACCTTCGTGCCGATGGTGACGACCAATACGTTGAAGATTAAGAAAGCGGCGAAGGAGGAGCTGTACGACGGACGCTGGTACACGCTGTATACGAATACGCTGACGGCGGCGCTAAGGCACCGCGGCGTCTTCATGGTGGGCGTCGGCGTCGTATTCTTCCTGGCCATCAACGGACTCGGCCTCGTCCGGCAGGAGTTCATCGCGCCGTCCGAGGACCCGGTGTTTACGGCGAAACTCGAGATGCCACTGGGCACGTCGATCGAAAACAGCCAGGAGGTCATCGCCGACGTCGATGCGTTCATTCGCGACAATTTCTACGGCGAAACGCCGGAAGAGGGACCGGTCGAGAGCTGGCTGACGTTTATCGGGGAAGGCGGACCTCGATTCAGCCTGACGTTGAACCCGCCGAGCCCCAACCCGGCGAACAGTTTCGTCATCGTCAACACGCACTTCGGCGAACAGGTGGATGACGTCATAGCCGGCCTCGAGGACTATATTCGCAAGGCACACCCGGACCTCTCCGGGCAGATCAAGCGCATGGAAAACGGCCCACCGGTCGACTATCCGATCATCGTCCGAATTTCGGGTCCGGACATCGACTCGCTCTACTCCATAGCCGACCAGGTTACCGGCTTCCTGTACGAACAGCCTGATATTTTCGACGTCACGAACTCCTGGGGTCTGCAGACCAAGAAACTGCTCGTAGACGTCGACCAGGACCTGGCCCGTCGCTCGGGTGTGACCAGCGAAGACGTCGCCTACTCGCTGCAGGCCGGCCTGACCGGTATCGACCTGACGCAGTATCGCGAGGGCGACCAGCTGATTCCGGTTACGCTGCGCACGATCGCTGCCGATCGTCAGGACTTCAGCAAGCTTGACGGTCTGACCGTCTATTCGCCGAGCACGAACGACACGATCCCGCTAAAACAGGTCGCGAACGTCGAGCTGACCTTCGAACCGGGCATCATCGAGCGGCGCGACAGGGACAGGACACTGTCACTGAAGGTGCAGCTACAGCCGGACAGCACGGCAGCCGAGGCTGCGACACAGCTGGTGCCATGGCTGGAGGAACAGGCGCCGTCATGGCCGCCGGGCCATACGTTCGAGATCGGTGGTGAGCTCGAAGAGTCCGGCGACGCGAATGCGTCCATCGCGGCGGAGCTGCCGACGGCAGGCATGCTGATCCTTCTGCTGCTCGTCGGCCAGTTCAATTCATTGCGAAAGCCCGCGATCATCCTGTCGACGATCCCGCTCGGCCTGATCGGCGTCACCTTCGGCCTGTTAGTCGCAAACTCGTCTTTCGGTTTCTTCACGATTCTCGGCCTGATTTCTCTGTCGGGCATCATCATCAACAACGCGATCGTATTGCTGGACCGTATTGCTATCGAGCTCGAGAAGTACGGTCGCAATCAACAGGACGCCGTGATTCACGCTTGCCAGCAGCGCTTGCGGCCGATCCTGTTGACGACGGCGACAACGGTGCTCGGCATGACGCCGCTGTTGTGGGGAGGAACGACAATGTTCGTCCCGATGGCGATCACGATCATCTTTGGCCTCGCGTTCGCGACGATGCTGACGCTGCTGGTGGTGCCGGTGCTGTACTCGCTGTTTTTCAGGGTCTCGTTCCGCTAGCGTGGCCAGCGCTGGTTCAATGAAACGCTCCGTTCTGTTGGCCGCGCTGGCGCTCACTGCCTGTTCCGAAAAGGCGCCGGACCCCGCAGCCGTTGATACAACGATCGATACTTTGCCGAGTATCGAGGACATTGCCGACAACTACATCAACGCATATCTCGAACGCTTTCCGGAGATGGCGACCTACTATGGTTTGTCCGGATTTCGGCACAATCGCCTCACCGATATGTCGGAAAGCGCGATCAACGAGTGGCGGCGGACGCAGGACGCGGTCCTTACGCTGTTGGAAGCTAACGGTCGTCCGGAGGAGATCGGCAGCCGGGATTGGGTGACGTATGGCGTACTGCATGAGGAACTGACGAACGCCGCGGAGACGCGTCGCTGTCAGTCTCATCTCTGGGCGGCCAGCACGGCGACCGCGTGGCACACAACTATACCTTTCCTGTTTGACTACCAGCCGCTGACCACGGCCGAAAATCGCCAGGACGCGTTGGATCGACTGACGGCGCTTGGTCCGTTCATCGATCAGGACATCGCCAACCTGAGAGAAGGGTTGCGTCGCGGATACAGCGCCCCGCGTGTGACTGTCGAAAAAGTCCCCGCACAGGTTCGCTCGCTGCTGGAGGAGAAGAACCCGTTTTTGGGCATGGCCGCCCGCGTTGGCGATAAAGAGTTTTCGGACACGGCCGTCTACGTTTACGACACTATCGTCGCGCCGGCGATCGAGCGCTATGCAAGCTTTATCGAAGATGAGTATCTCCCGGCCGCCCGTACTGAAGTGTCGTTGGCGGCAAACCCGAACGGGGATCGTTGCTACACCGCACTCGTTCGGTCGTTCACGTCGGTCAGCATGGATGCCGACGAGATTCACGAGCTGGGGCTGAAGCAGATGGCGCTTATCCAGCAGCAGTTCCGGGAGGTCATCGATGAGCACTTTGACGGCCTCTCGACGCCCGAGCTGCTGCGGACAATCAACTCCGACCCGTCGTACACATTCGACAGCGAGCAGGCCGTGATCGACTATTCGGCCCGGGCGCTGGATGAGGCGAAGGCGGCGATGCCGAGGGCGTTTGGCCGTCTGCCCAAGGCCGAAGTAATCATCAAGCCCTATCCCGACTTCGCGGACAGCGGTGTTGGCGGTTACCTCGCACCGGCCGAAGACGGTTCGCGACCAGGCATCTTCTGGATCGCCGTTGTTGAACCACAAACCCGTACGAGAGCGACGCAGAAGTCCACGCTGTATCACGAGACCTACCCCGGTCATCACTTGCAGGGCAGCATCGCGCTGGAGCTGGGTGACAGCGTGCATCCGGTGGCGCGTTACTTCGGCAGCGCCGGTTTTTCCGAAGGCTGGGCGCTGTACTCGGAACGGGTCGCCGGGGAGCTGGGGCTGTATGACGATCCGGTCGACATGCTGGGCCTGCTGTCGGACCAGGGCGCGCGGGCGGCGAGGCTCGTCGTCGATACAGGCCTGCACACCCGGAACTGGTCCCGCGAACAGGCTGTCGACTACATGCTGGCGAACACGGGTTGGGCCGAGACCGACATACAGAATGACGTGAACCGGTACATTTCCTGGCCGGGTCAGGCGAACAGCTACATGTTGGGCAAACTCGAGATCGATCGTCTCCGACAGTTGGCGGAGGATGAGCTCGGGGACGGGTTCGACATCCGCGATTTTCATGACCGCGTGCTTGAGAATGGGGCCATCACTCTGCCGATGCTCGAGCAACGCATTTCCGGCTGGGTCGAGGCGGTCAAGCTGATGGCCGAGGACGACGTTCCGGGTGAGCCGGAATCAAGCGCCAAATAGACAGACACTGAGAGCTATCCGGATCTTTGACACTGCGGAGAGGATCGCTGCAGGCACCCCTCGACTTCATTATGTTAAGAACAACAGCCATCGGTGTTTCCCCGTTAAACTTAATCCGCGTGTAATAAGCGGCGCTTAATCTCAAGCGCCAAATTCAAGAAGAAGCACCAAAAACACACCGGAGAATTCCTTTGCCGACTATTGACCGCAAGACCGGAGCCGCGCGGTTCCGTGGCTTATCGATGTCCTTTTTGCTCGTCTGCGTATCGCCTGTATCGGCGCAGACGGTGGCAGGCGACCTGCGCGAAGCAGGGCCCCTCAACCTCACGAGTTTCAGCCAGGTGCCCGCACCTGGTGCATTCGGATCTCCTGCAGACGGCTTCGAGATCTATCAGCGCGGGGTTAGCGCAACGATCCCGTTCGCGGTGCTGGATGACACGTTGACATTCGAGAATGACAGTCTCGGCATCGTGAAGACGGGCAACACCGCGCCGTTCTTCGGAGCGGCCGATACGGACAACGCCGAGAACCCGGGCGGAGCATCGACAGCGACATGGGTCTTCGACATCTCGGGCAGTGGCCCGTTGTCGTTGTCCATCGACATGGGTGCGATGGGTGACTTCGAGTCGTCGGACACGTTTACGTGGAGCTACAGCATCGACGGCGGTGCGTCGGTGGTTGCCTTCGAGAACTCCGTGGACGAGGCGGCCTCACTCGCTTACACGCTCGAGAGCGGAAAGGTCGTTACCGAGAACGATCCGACGCTGGTCAATGGCGTGTTGCTCAGTAACGATCTGCAGACATTCACGGTGCCAGTAACAGGAACCGGCAGTGAGCTGGCGCTGACGCTGGACCTGGACACCAACGGCGCCGGTGAAGCCTTCGTTTTCCAGAACATCGAGCTGAATGTGGCAGAGCCGCTCGCGTTTACCCTCAGAAACAGCAGCTCCAAGAACCTCGTCAGCTATACGAACCCGTCTACCGATGCCTTCTCGTCTGCCGGCGACGGCTTCCAGATTTATCAGCGTGGCGTATCGGGCAGCATTCCGTTCGCTGTGCTGGATGACAGCCTGAGCATCTTTACCGGCGACAACCTGGGCATCATCGGCGAGGCCAACACCGACGAGTTCTTCGGTATCGTGGACACCGTCAATAGCGACACCAGCGGTCCGGTTACGGCCAGCTGGGAATTCGATATCACCGGAGGCGAGCAGCTCGGCGTTTCCATCGATATGGGCGCGATGGGCGACTTCGAATCCAGCGACTCGTTCACGTGGAGCTACAGTATTGACGGCGGCGCCCCGGCGGTGCTCTTCGAGGGCATAGCCGATGAGGCCGGCGCGTTCACCTACACACTCGATGACGGCGACAGCTTCACACTGAACGATCCGATGACCGTCGACGGCGAGACACTGACGAATGACCTCGCGACATTCACACAGGCGCTGCCGGCAGACACGGCAGGTTCGATACTCGTCCTGAGCCTGACCGCTAACTTCAACGGCGGTGACGAAGCCGTCGCGTTCCAGAACATCGTTATCGACGCCGGTGTCGAGGGCGAGGAGCCACCACCGCCGCCGCCGGTGCTCGAGATCTGGGAGGTCCAGGGGAGCGGCGAGTTCACGCCATTCGATGGCGAGATCGTCGACGTACCGTCCAACATCGTGACGGCCGTCGCCGACAACGGTTTCTTCATGCAAACGCCGATGGGCATGCGGGACGACATGGACGTCGATACGTCGAATGGCATCTTCGTTTTCACGGACTCCACCCCGGAAGTCGCGGTTGGCGATGAGGTCAGCGTGGTCGCCGAGGCCGATGAATTCTTCGGGCTTACACAGCTGCGCGAGCCGTCGGTGCTCACCGTGCATTCCGGCGGCAACGTATTGCCGGAGCCGGTGGTCTTTGACGCAAGCGTCCCATCCCGCGATCCGGCATCGCCAAGTTGCGCAATCGAATACGAGTGCTACGAGAACATGCTGATCTCGATGCCCGTGGGCAACGTCGGCGGACCGAACCAGTCGTTCGGTAGCGACCCTGTAGCCGAAGTCTTCATCAGCGCAGGCGATGAGCGGGCATTCAGGGAGCCGGGCATCGAGTTCCCGGGGGTTGCAGGCATTCCGGTCTGGGACGGTAACCCCGAGGTGTTCGAGCTCGATGCCGACAGACTCGGCCTGACGTTCGGCATCATCGACGTCGGCACGACTTTTTCTGCGACCGGTATTCTCGGTTTTGAATTCGGCGACTACGAACTCTGGCCGACAGAGCTGGTATTGAATGAGGCGGTTCCGCCTGAGCCGGTTCGACCGCGTGAACGGGCCGAGTTTACCGTCGGCAGCCTGAACCTGTTCCGGCTCTTCGACGATATCGACGACCCGTCCGATATGACGAGCCAGGGCATCACGCGTGACGACGTTCGCAATATCTCCGCGGAGGAGTACGCAACCCGCCGTGCGAAGTTCGCGAGCTACATCGTCAACACGCTGGATGCACCGGACGTGCTGGGCGTGCAGGAAGTCGAGAGCCTGAAGGTGCTGGAGGACCTGGCCGCCGACATCGACGTGGGCTACGGCATCGGCTACACGGCTTACCTCGAAGAAGGTAATGACGTCGGTACGATCGACGTGGGCTTCCTTGTCAGGGACAGTGTCGCCGTGGATGCCGTGACGCAGCTCGGCAAGGATACGCTTCTGACCTTTGACGGTTCTTTGTTGAACGATCGTCCGCCGCTGTTGCTCGAGGGCCGCACCGTAGGCGACGGCGCCGACTATCCGTTTGCGGTTATCGTCGTGCACAGTCGCTCGCTGAACAACATCCAGTCGGAACGCACGCAGATCAAACGCCTGGAGCAGGCGCAGTTCCTGGCTGCCGAGATCCAGGCGCTGCAAACGGCAAACCCGGACATTCGCCTGATTGTCACGGGCGACTTCAACGGCTTCGAGTTCAGCGACGGCTACGCGGACGTGTTGGGCCAGATTGTCGGCGAGGTGGATCCGACGGCACAGATCAATACCGGCGAAGATCTCGTCGATCCGAACCTGATCAACCAGGTGCTGTCGGTGCCGCCTGAGGAGCGCTACAGCTTCATCTTCAATGGCAACGCTCAGGTGCTGGATCATGCGCTGACGAGCATGGCGCTGGATCAGTCGACCCGAGGCCTGGCATTCGGTCGAGGCAATGCCGACGGTGCTGAGATCCTGCTCGACGATCCGAACACGCCACTGGCGTCATCGGATCATGACGGCCTGGTCCTGTTCATCAGCAAGGACGTCGACAATGACGGCGTCAACGACGACGCCGACCTGTGCCCGGCCACGGTCATCCCCGAGACGCTGGAGCGGCGGTTGCTGCCGTTCCGCTATGCGCTCTTGGACGATGACTTTGTCTTCGACACGCGGGCACCGGGCTTTGCCAGGCCGCCGGTCTTTACGACGGAAGACACCGGCGGCTGCTCCTGCGGCCAGATCGCCGATCGTTTCGGTCTCGGCAAATGGTCGAGGAAGTACGGATGCAGCCGCGGCCTGATGCGCTTCTGGACCTTCCTCGTCGAGCGGGACGCGGTTCACTAGTTGCGCCGCACCCCATGCAACCAGCCGGCCAGGTGCCGGCCTAAAAAAAGGGCCTCCAGTCGGAGGCCCTTTCGTTTCATTGAACGACCTGGTTAACGATTAATCGTCATCATCGTCGTCGTCATCGTCATCACCCTCTTCGAACTCGACCTCGTCGTCGATCAGGTCAAAGTCCGAGAATGACGTCGTTGTGGCTCCGACGGTGAACGTCTCATAGATCGTGCCGCCAGCCTCCTCGTCGTCGAGACGGGACAGGTTGGTTTCTCCAGGGTCTGCGGCGCCGCCGCCCTCGGAGATTCCGACCAGCGCATCGCTGCGCGCCGTTACGCCGTAACTTAGCTCGATCTCGCCTTCTTCCTCGAGTTCAACCGAGAAGTAGTTCGGACTCGATGAGAAGAACTCGGCGATGCTGACGCCGTGGATCGTCGTCGACTCCTTGTCATTGTCGACAATGTAGAGACCGCTACTGCCGAAGAAGCCACCGCCAGCAGGGTTCAGGTCATCCCAGAGCGTCGCGATCCGCGGCGGACCGTTGACGAGCTCGTCGGCGCTTTCGACGAAGCCGAACGGATCGCCGGCAAGGAAGGTCAGGTTGCCGTTCGAGTTCAGGTTGACGCTGTCATACTTCTCACCCTGGAACCTGAAACCGTTTGGCAATTCGACGACCTGGCTGTCGTCGTCACCCAAAAAGAGCACGTCGCCCTGGTAGGTGTTGACCGACAGCACGTAGGCGCCCGTCGAGAAGCCATTACCGGTAAACCCGAAGTCCGGGAAGCTCGTCACAGCGACGGCGAGATTCAGGTCGACGTTGAACTGCAGCAAGATCCGCGACAGCAGTCCATTGCCTCCGTCATCGTCAGCAAAGATCAGGTCGCCGGTGTCGGCGTCGAACAGGCCGATCAGCGAATCGATCGGGCCGCGAACGACCTCTATCGCAACGATGTCGTCGGCTTTGACCTTGAACTTGTAGAAGTCGATGTCGCCTGCTTCCAGCTTCGCGAGGCGGTCGACATTGGCAAACGGAGCCTTGATCCGGGTTGCGTCGGCAACCGAGTTGTTGTCGCTGGTGCGACTGCCATTGTCATCGTCATCATCGTCGTCGTCATCGTCTTCGCCGCGATAGGCCATCTCGAAACGATCCTCGAGTTCACCAACGCCGCGGAAGCGGTTCTTCTTGCCGGACACATCGGTCTCTTCGCCTTCCGTGCCCAGGAACTGCTCGAAGACGGCCGTATCCTGGCCAATGCGTCCGCGTTTCCTGCTCAGGTCGGTTTCTTCTTCAAGGCCACTCGTGAGCGTCCCGCCGCAGCTGAACCCGGAAAGACCGGCCGTCGCCGAGATGTCGCCGCGGCGAATCTCGAACTTGTTGCCGCGCTTGGGCCCGCTGTTTCCGCTCGGCTTCGAGATTCGAATCGAGAAGCTGTTAGAGCCTATCGGAAAGAACCCCTGCAGGAAGTCAAAACCGAGCTCCGGCACATCTTCCCAGATAGCCTCGAAGTACGTGGAACCGTCGGTGTCAAAAGTGACGATTCCTCCAAAGAAGGAGCTGAGGTCACGCCAGTGGCCGGCGATACGCGGCGGGCCGAACAGGTGATCCCCGTCCGATTCGGAGAAGTCGATATTCTGCGCCCCGAACGAGATATTGCCGTTACCGTTGATCCAGACGGTGTTGTATTCCTCACCGCAGAAGTAGATCGGGAACGGTGTCGCGATCTCCGCGCCGTCGTCACCGAATAAGCCGGTGTTGATCGGGTCGCCCGGCTGCAGCTGGTTCAGGATGATGTCGACGTTCGAGATGACATCACCGGCATTGCCGGAAATGCTCTCCGAGAGCAGAGGATCATCGCTATTGGACTCGAGCGCGCCGCTGTAAAACTCTTCAGGAGAGGGAGAGAAGAGCACCGGGGGTGTCGAGAATCCGCCCGGGCCGATTTCGTCGATAAACACCTCGTAGGTGGCGCCGGGTGTCAGACCGGTAATGGAGAAACGACCAACCACATCACTGAAAGACGCGCTTGTTTCGTCGGTCAGCGCGCCGGTCAGGATACCTGTGGCGTCCTCGTAGGGGTTATCGACGTTCCTGGCAATGACGTTGACGCCAGACAGCGGCGTTTCGCCGTTAGGCAGGAAGACCGAACCCTCGATCGTGACCGAACCACTGGCGAAGTCTTCCGACGGATACAGGCTAGACAGCGAGATCTCGTCGTCTTTTTCCAGCGACGCCGTGCCCATTCCCGGGATACCGGTGGGCCCGAAGTAAAACGGGTACATCGTCTCAATAACATCGCCGAAGAACAGGTCGGCCGGACTTGCGGGCGGATAAACGTCAGCGCCTGGGCCGTTGTTGTCACCGTTCACGATATTGCCGTTGACCTGAACGTGGGCGAGATTCGAGAAATGCCCGAACTCATGCACCATGACGTCGAAAGACGCTTGCGCGTCGCCGAATGCAGGGCCGTTGAGGAACGCCAGTCCTTCGGTAATCGTACACGTCGCCGTTATACCGAATTCCGGACCGGCAAAGCCGAGGATGCCGGAACCCGGACCGTAGATGAGTTCGAAGATCTCGCCCGTGTCGTCATAGACAATCGCGGAGAGGCCGTCCGGCACCGCATTATCAAGGTATTGTCCGAAGTTCGTGATGTCGACGTCGACCGGTAACGGGGCTCCCGGTTCGTAGCTGATCGTTGCTGTCCCGACGTTCTCCCACTGCTGGAATGCGTCATCGACCTGTTGCGTGGCGTCAATATTGTTCAGGGGGCCGAGATCACCCTGGTCCGGGTTGAATATGACGGGGCTCTCGGTGCTCCATCTGAACGGCACGCCGTCTCCGCAGTTGGCCAGCGGCCCACCGGCCATGGCTGCCGATGCACCGAGTAGTGAGACGCCGGCGATGAGTGTTTTCAATTCATTCTTCATGCTTCGTCTCTCCCTTACGGTGTGCCGACTTTCGAGCGGATGTAATCGGCCATCTCGCGGTAGTCGATCGGACCCACGGCCGGTCCGCCCATGGATGTGCCTTCGAGCAACCTGGCGTTGTGCGACTGATTAATTGCCATACCGCCTTCGAGGTCGAACAGCCCTTGTCCTACGCCCACGGTGACCGAAAGCCCAATGTCACTTTCCGGCGTTGTGAACAAAAGATACTCGGCACCTTGCTCGAGTTTGGGCATGTCCCGAAGCACGTTGAACCGGACGAAGTCCGCTCCATTCTGGACACCCTTCGGGCTGCCAATCATCGTGATCGTCATGAACACCTCGTCGCCTTTGATGGCGGTGGCTTCACCTTTGAACATTTCCAGAACGCGGAACGCGTAGGTCGTTGTCGGCAGCTCAGCACCGCCAGCCTCGACCGTGCCGACTTCAATGCCGATTACCGTGCCTCGAAAGATCGTGCCCGCATTTTCCATGAGCGCGTCGAGGTTCATGTGTCGCACCACGGTTGCCGTGACGATGGCAGGCATAGCCATCAGGCACAGCAAAGCGGCGATTCCCACCTGCAGTTTTCGTATCTTCATTGATACTCCCTGGTAAGCAAACGCCTCATAAGGGCGCTCTTGTTTTTTGGTAGACGCAAAAGACTGCCGTCGGCTTACCGGGCGAGTGCTCGGTCCTTATGACTCTCGGTCATATTGATTTCTTGTCATAAACCGGCGACGTACCAAGTATAGGCAGAAAATCACAATGCTGCACGTCAAGCGCAGATTTGGTCCAGTTATGTCAAAAAGACAGCTACCAGTGCCCGGTGCCAGGCTCCCCTTTGAACGGACCGACGATGTCAGACGTCACCCACCCGCCGTAGAACCGGCCCGGCTGTGGCCGCACCTGTTCACCATCGACCAGGCATTTCACCAGCGCCGGATAGAATGCGATGTAGTTTTTCAGGCGATCGTAGCGTGCGCGAGGCCTCGGGTATGACCAGGCGACGGCCGTTTCCGGATCAGTTTTGAGCGCCAGGTAAATAGCTGCGCCTTTCCATTCGCAGATGGACGCACCGTCGGCCGGCACCAGAGAGTGCAGCTGAACGTCATCGGGCGGCAGATAGAACGTTGGAGGACTGGCGGTCTCACACAGCCGGAGGCTCCTGCGAGTGTCCGCAACAATGATGTCATCACGACTGACAACGATACGCCGTGAGTCGGCAACGAGCGCTGGCGGGCGCGGGTAGTCCCAGACCGACTCCTGCCCGGGCCCGGGTTTTGCGGCGAAATCCGGGCGGCGCCGGCCCGTGTGCTCCCACATGGTCTCGTCCTTAGCGTTTATTCGCGCCACCATGCTACCCCGACACCGCAGCCGGCCGACGCTATCGTTACAAAGCGGTACGAATGCCCCCTACGATGGACGGTCGATCTTCTTTACGATAGCGATATGGCAGCTGGCACCTGGCACCCGATCGCAAAGCTCTTTCACTGGGGCATGGCGGCGCTGATTGCCTACCAGCTGTGGCTTGGTTGGCGGGCTGAGGAGCTGCCGTTCTCGCCGCAGAAGATTGACCTGTTCATTACACACAAGTCGATCGGGCTCATGCTGCTGTTGCTTGTGTTCCTGCGGCTAGCCTGGCGTGGCGTCAAGCCACGACCGCCACATGACGCCAACGCCAGTCGCCTGGAACGGGGTCTGGCGGACTGGGGTCATCGGCTGCTGTACGCCCTGCTTGTCGCAGTCCCGGTAACCGGGTGGTGGATCAGCGATACGTCGCGTATCCCGTTCAAGCTGTTCGGTGAATTACCTGTGCCCGACCTGATGGACGCCGACAAGGCGAGCAGTGAACTGGCGGCCGATGTCCATGAGTTCCTGATTCAGGCGCTGGTCGTTCTGGTCGTCATTCACGCCGCTGCCGCACTGCGACACCATTTCCTGCTAAAAAACGACACGCTAAAGAGGATGCTGCCGTGGCAATGAAACTCCTGGCTTTTTTACTGCTGATACCGATGGCGTCGCTTGCTGAAGCATGGACCAGCGACAGCGACGGCAGCTTTGGTTTCGAGGCGACCTTCGAAGGCGACCCACTGCCCGGGGAGTTCAAGGCCTTTTCCGTGTCCTGGTCGGATGAGGCGCTGACGGTAACGGTCGACCTGGCGGGCTCGGACATGGGCGATGGCGAGATGAACGCCATTCTGCACGACCCGACCTGGCTCGCAGTCGGACAATTCGCTTCGGCGGTCTTCAGCGCGACCGACGTGAGCTGCGGCGAGAATGGTGAATGCCGGGCGAACGGCGAGCTCGAACTCAAAGGCGCAAAGCAGCCCGTAGAGGTACCGTTCGCGTGGGCGGAGGACGGCGACTCCGCGACGATGCAGGGCGAGTTGTCGCTGGATCGAACGGCCTTCGACGTCGGCAGTGGCGAGTGGGCTAGCGGAGACTCCATTGGCGTGGACGTCAAGCTGAATTTCGACATCAACCTCAAGCGATCACCATGAGGTTCGCCTGGCTCTGTATCGTCGTCCTGCTCGCGGGATGCACCGAGAGCACGGTCAGGACCGACGAGGCGACGGTCGCGCCTCTCCCGGAAGACAGCTATCTGCGTGTGGCTGACAACAGCCGCGTCTATCGTATCGATCCGCAGCGCTCCGTCATCATCGTTCGGACCGGTCGAGAGGGCCCTGCCGCGCGGCTGGGTCATGACCACGCGATCGCCAGTGAAAGCGTCGCCGGATGGGTCGAAGTAAACGACGACCCGGATCGTTCACGCGCGGACATCGCCTTCCCGATCCGCGAACTGATCGTCGATAAACCGGAATACCGGGATCAGCTCCAGCTTGATACGACGCCCAGCGAATCGGACATCGCCGGCACTTACACGAATATGCTGAAGGTAATCCCGCCGGACGTGAATCCCTGGATCACGATCAATGCTACGATCGCCGAGCCGGGCACACTAGCCGTCGCCGTTACCTTGTCAGAGCGCACCGTCAATTACCTCGTGCCGGCGACGATCGACAGTGACGGTCAGCGAGCCACCGTGCGCGGCTCAGCGACGATCCGTCACACAGACTTCGGCCTGTCGCCGTTCAGCGCGGTCGGAGGCTTACTCCGGGTGTCTGATGAACTCGGCATTCGCTTCGATATCACGGCCGAGCGAATCAGTCCCTCCAGGGCGTCGCCCTGATCCGGTAAACGTCGAACCAGGTTTTGCCTTCGTCCTGCGACCACTGCATGGCCCAGTTCCAGCCGTCTGCGTCAGGCTTGTAGAAGATTATGCGGCGAGGCTGTGGCGGCTTCGGACTAACGATATCCATGACGACATTGCCTTCGTCATTATGCCGTGCCGTGATGTGCATCAGCCCCTGCTGGCCACTGGCGGCCCATACGATTTCCCACTTGTCGTCATCCGCATTATAGGTTCGAAGGTTAGTCCCGTAGCCGCCGACATTCGGTCGCCAGTGATCCTGCACGGCCGTGCCGTCGCCGATGCACTCAAAGGTCCAGCGCGCGCCGTTGCCGTCGCTCCAGCCGCTGCCGTCCTGGGCGAGCTGTTCGTCCTCGATCTTCCAGTCGCCAACGTAGCGACCGAACTGTGAAACCGGGCCGTTCATACACGGACTGTCGTGATTGTGTTCCGGTCCCGCCGAAATACCGGCCGATACGAGCAAAGCTACGGCCAGCAGCATGATTCGTTTCATGTCTTTCCCCCTGATTTTATGCACCCTCGCTTTCTTTGAGCGATTGCAGGCCAATTGGTTTCGATCAGGCAAGAAAAAGCCCGCCAGGCATGGCGGGCTTTTTCGTCAAGCTCTCAAGGATCTCAGGTCGCCAGCTTCTCGAGCATGGTCAATGCTTCATCCTGCATCATTGGAAACTGTGGATGCAGAACGTTGCGAGTCGCTGTCCGCGTGATCAGGTCAACGGCTTTGTCGGTGTTCCCGAGCTCTGCTTCCGCGACACCGCGCCAGTAGACGACGGCCGGATTGAACTGGTTCGCTCTGGACAGGTGCTTCGCGCCCAGCTCCATGTCGTCCTGAACCATTGCAAGAAAGCCCTTCAACGCATGGATGCGCCGCTTCTCGAACGCGTTGCCGCGCGCCTCGGCGGCCGCGGTGTACTCGGCGGTCAGGTTAGCCGCTGTGTCGATTTCGTCGGCGACCATGGCGACGAGTGCCATCTTGTAAACGTGTGCTCTTTCCGCCGCGGCTTTGGCCGCATCGTTGCTGTCTGACCGGTATCGATGGTCCAGCGCGAGGTCGAAATGCTCGGCAGCTCGCTGCGCGTCATTCGCGTGCAGGTGTATATCGCCCATGTACTCATGAATATTACCGAGCGCCGCGTGGTTACCTTCCTCGGTCGCGTTCGCGGCCATCGTCTCGCAGTTCTTGACGGCGGCTTCGTTGTCGCCGGCCATAATGTTCACGGTTGCTGTGCGGAATAACGCGCCCTGACGTTCAGCGAAGTTCCTGGCGACCGATAACATCTGGTTTGCGGTCGCCATCGCGGCATCGCTATTGCCCTGCAGAGACTGGGCAATAAGGATGCCCGTGTAGGCCGAAGGGAAGTTCGGTTCGATAGCGATCGCCTTGCGGTAGTTCTTGATCGCGCTGTCAAGATCGCCCTGCTCGAGCAGCAGTTCCGCGTAAGAGTCCAACGGGTTCGCCTCATTCGGCGACGCCTCGACGTAGCTCTCGAATGCGCCAGCAGCCGCCTCCAGGTTTTCGATCGACCGGAACGCGTATCCCATCGCGTTATATGCGGGTGCGAACTTCGGGTCCGCGGTAACGGCTCGATTGTATAGTTCGATGGCCGATTCAAAGTCCTGCTGACCGTTCAGGAAATTGCCGTAACGGAACAGCGAGCGCGGGTCGTTGGGAAACTTCTCGACCAGCTCCTCGAGTATGTCTTCCTGAAGCCCCGGGTCGTTCGCTGCCTGCGCAAGAGCAGACCTGATCCAGAGCTGTTCCCCTTCGGTGGCACTGTCTATGGTCTGCTCGGCTCGTCGAAGCGCGGCGAAGAACTCACTGTTCGACAGCGCCGTAGAAGCTACCATCAGGTGACCCATCGCAAACTCAGGGTCCGCTTCGACAGCGGCCTTGAACTCTGCGTTTGCGTCGGTGAAGTGAAGACCATCGAGCAGCTTCTGCCCCGCTTTGTAATGCGAGCGAGCCTTTTCCGAGGCCGTCGTAATCGTGATGGTCGTGTGTTGGCTGTCCTTTGCCGCCGGGTCGCCGGCGTGCTCAGCTTGTCTGGCCTGTTCGGTGCTCTGGCCACAGGCAGTGAGCATCAAGATGCTGGCGATCAGGAGTCCTCGTAGTGAAAGAACGTATCTCATGTTCTTATCCCCCGATCTTTTTGTTTGAGGTAACCCAACAGTGTACGCCTGTTGGGCCCGGATTTGAATTCGATACGGGACCTCAAACGTCTACAAAACAATAACTTACACGCGCCTAATGCCGAAGGCGCGACAGCGGGTCTGCTTCCGGGGCGGGTCGCCGTCCAGTCGACGACAAACTGCACCGACGCCTCGGTCGGCGGTTCAGCACGATCCTGCTGTGATGGGCGGGAGTCTCTGTTGTCGCCGGATCGCGTTGGGCGGACGGACGGATGTCTACCGGCGGCTCACGCTTTTCTCCGCCAGATCCCGACATTCGTCGTGCTGGGGGTCGATATCCACGTCAACAAGAGCATTCATGGAGATGAAAACAGGCTGCGCACAAGAGTACGTAGCCGCACGTACTCGACGTAGGAAAGACACGACTCTCATCGGTCAACAGGTCTGGCAAGCTCAGCATCGGCCCAGTCCGTTTCGAAAAAGAATGAAGCGCAGGCTGGTCTGATCGGAAGACGACATTGCAAGAAGGGAGGCTAGAGACGATGAAAAGAATGGCAATTGCGATGAACCTGCTCCCGAGAACCCTGCTGTTGTTGATGAGCGGCTTGTTCCTGGGCGCATGTTCAGGTGACGACGGAGCCGATGGTACAGACGGCGCTGACGGACAGGATGGCACCGACGGCATCGCCGGCGTCGCCTGCTGGGACCTGAACCAGAACGGCGTGGGTGATCCTGAAGAGGACCTCAACGGAGACGGCACCGTCGACGTACTGGACTGCAACGCGGTCGCCGGCGGCAATTACACGGTCGAGAAGCTGCATTCCGGCTACTTCTCCGAAAATACCTATGAAGGCACACAGTCTTGCCTCGATTGCCACGGCCTGGACGGCGCCGACATGCTGATGAAAGCCCACTATACGTGGGAAGGCATCGCGTCGAATATCACCGGCTATGAGGGTGAGATCCACGGCAAGAACGACCTGATCAACAATTTCTGCATCGCCGTGCCGACCAACGAAGGCCGCTGCTCGCAGTGCCACGCCGGCTACGGCTACGACAGCAGCAGCTACGCGTTCAACGATCCGAAGACGGTCGATTGCCTGATCTGCCATGACCAGACCGACACCTATGTGAAAGGCAAGACGACCGCCGGCCTGCCGAACCCGGATGTGGATCTGGACGCGGTTGCCAGGAGTGTCGCCGTGAATGACGGCGTGCCGCAGGTGAAGAATTGCATAGTCTGCCATGCCAACGCGGGCGGCGGCGACAACGTCAAGCATGGAGACCTTGCCATGGCGCTGCTGGATACCACGCGCGAGTTTGATGTGCACATGGGTAGCGACGGGGCCAATTTCAATTGCGTCGCCTGCCACCAGGCGAAGAAGGACGCGGATGGCGATCTGATCGATCATGGCATGGGCGGAATGGCCTACCACTCGACCGATGAGGGCGTCATGAAGTCATGTGTCGACTGCCACGGCGACGCCGCCAATATCCACGTTGGTAACGCGGTCGAGCCGATCACTACGACGCACCCGACGCTGGCCTGCCAGGTATGCCATATCCCGACTTTCGCTCGTAATACGTCGACGAAGACCGAGTGGTACTGGTCCGATGCGGGCCAGAACGTCGACCCGATTCCGATCGATCCCGCCACGGGCCGCCCGACCTACGACAAGAAGAAGGGCACGTTCGTTTGGGAGAACAATGTCCGTCCGACGCTGTTGTACTTCGACGGCAAATGGGATCGGCTGATGATTGGCACCAACGACCAGTATGTCGGCACGCCCCCGGTCAACCTCGCCAAACCGTCCGCCGACTACACGACGCCGGGCGCCATGATCTATCCGTTCAAGAAAATGATCGGCAACCAGGTCGCGGACAAGAACAACAAGACGATGCTCGTCCCGCACCTGTTTGGCATGAAGGGCGGACCGAATCCCTATTGGGGTAAGTTCGATTGGGATCTCGCGATTCGCGACGGCGCGGCAGACACGGGCCAGACCTACTCCGGCGAATATGAGTTTGTCGACACGGAGATGTTCCTGACCGTCAACCACGAGGTTGCCCCGAAAGAGCAGGCCTATGGCAAGGACGGCGCTTGCGCCGACTGCCATCTCGACGGCCAGATCGACTGGGCAGCCCTCGGCTGGACCGGAGATCCCCTGATACTCGGAGGTGAGCGCCCCTAGCCCCTGTTCACCCTGGTCCGAGAGCGAAGAACCCGCGGCCAGACCGCGGGTTCCTTTATCGATGGATCCGCCGCCCTTCGATAAAGTCTAGAGTTGACTTCGTACGAAAAGCTTCGTACTTTATGCGCCATGGTGAAGCAGACGATCCCCACGGCGACCGAGCTGGCGATCCTCCAGGTCCTCTGGACGTTCGGCCCTTTGACCGTGCGCGATGTTCACAAACATCTCTCCACCAGCGAAAGCATGGGATATACGAGCGTCCTTAAGATGCTGCAGGTCATGCACAAGAAAGGGCTCGTGAAGCGCAACGAGCAACAGCGAAGCCATGTGTACCGGTCCGCGCGCCCGGCTGAGCAGACGCAGCGGGGACTCGTAAGACACCTCGTAGATAGCGCATTCGCAGGATCCGCGTCCGATCTCGTCGTTCGTGCGCTGTCTTCAAAGAAGCTCTCAAAAGAGGAAGTCGACACGATCCGCAAGTTGATCGACGAGAAGGCGCAGGAAAATGACTGAGGGCGTCCCGGCGCTCAGCGCGGCCCTCTTCGATGCGATCCTGCACAGTATCTGGCAAGGCTGCGCCCTGGCGCTGGTCTTCGCCGTTATGTCGCGGCGAATGGGGTCCGCGCAATCGCGTTATTTGCTGGGGATGACCTTGTTTCTACTGGCGCCCATCGCTTTCATCGCAACCTTTGTGCACGCATTGTCCCAGGTTGCGACCGTCGTCTTACCCTCTGCTGAACCGGCCAGCCCATCGCTGGCGAACGTCTTCGCGATCGCATGGTGTGTCGGCGTGGCTTTCGTTGGAGGCCGTTACTTTCTCGGATGGACCTGGCTGCGGCTTGTGATCGTTCGGCAATCCACCGCCGTACCAGAGTCAGTGCAGAGGCTCTTCGCCGAGACCCGGCAGCTCGTCGGCGTCTCCTGTCGAATCGGCCTGCGTGCGTCCGCTTCGATCGCATCGCCTATGGCCACCGGCATCATCAGGCCGATCGTTGTGCTGCCCATCTCGATGCTGACCGGCACACCATCGAACGTACTGACCGCGGTGTTCGTCCACGAGTTGCTGCACATACGGCGTCTCGACCACATCGCCGTCTTCATACAGGCGCTGGGCGAAACCCTGCTCTTCTATCACCCGGCCGTCCACTGGCTGTCAGCGGAATCGCGGCGTGCACGAGAGTATCGATGCGACGACGACTCCGTTCGCCACCTGGGCGACCGATATGACTATGCGAGAGCGCTGCTCTCAATCGAGGAATCTGCCGGCGACGCACCTGCCCCGGCTTTGATGATGAACGGAGGTGATTTTATGAACCGAGTCGAACGGATACTGGGTGGCGACATCAAACACCGCCATGCGCGGCCGCACTTCTCCGGCATGTTGGCGTTCGTATGCATCGCGCTGCTGATGTACTCATTGAGTTTCGGCAACGATTCTCGATCAGACAGCCTGGAGGGCGTTGACCAGCACGACTTGAGCATCGCCTGGCTTCCGCCATCGGTGACGCAGTGGCAAAGCATGATCGAAGCGGCGGCTGAACGTCACGACGTCTCCGCAGATGTGCTTGCCCTGATGCTGCTGGTCGAGTCGCACGGCGAGGCGCTGGCAACGAGTTCCGGTGGCGCGCGCGGATTGATGCAGGTCATGCCGAAGACGGGACAGGCCATTGCGGTGGAGCGAGGGATAGCAGGTTTCGATATGGCACAGCTGTTCGATCCGCAGACCAATATCGACTTTGGTGCGTGGTACCTGGCACAAATGATGGAGCGTTTTTCGGACCATCCGGAGCGTGCCCAGGAACTCGCAATCTCCGCTTACAACGCGGGACCGGGCCAGGTCTCTGCGTACGTTTCCGGCGACAGGCCGCTCCCCCGAGAGACCGTTGGCTACAGGAACATGCTGCTGTCAATGCTGTCGGAAGCGGGCAAGGATCGATCACTTGTACTCGAAGGGCGTAAGGCCGAACTCCGCGACCGCCTGCCCGAAATGATGGCGCCCGTCGAAGGACGCGTAACGTCACGATTCGGCGACAAAGGCAATCACGGAGGTGTGGACATTGCCGCGCCTATGGGCGCGCCGGTTGTCGCGCCGGTCGCCGGTCGAGTGAGATCGGTCGGCGTCGACGACAAACGCGGAAAGTTCGTAACGGTTGCGCACCTCTACGGTGTCGAATCCCACTACTACCACCTTAGCGAGGTATCGGTGAAAGCCGGTGACGCTATCGGGACCGGTGAAGTCCTGGGAAGCGTCGGCAACAGTGGCGCAAGCACCGGACCGCACCTGCACTTCGAGATGCGGGAGTTCGGTCAGTCGGTCTCACCGGCTTTGTATGGGCTCGTACTCGAGTAAGTAAACGTTCGGAGTCGAAACTGCGAAGCAAACGATCGTGGATTGCAAGCCAAGGCTACGACGTACCCCACGCCGACGCCTTGTGGAGATCGACGCAACTAACCGGGTCTTGTTGAACTAAAGAGACACCACCATTGACCCCGCTGCAGAAGTCGTACTACTGCGGCATCGCAAAAAACTTCACCTTCGCTGCATCCAATCACCCTTCAATGGCGAATACAGGTACAAGCCCGCCTATTGCGGCCCTGATAATCCCCACTGAAGGACGTAGAAAATGAAGACTCTGAAGAACATCTGGCTGGCGCTTGCCGCGATCAGCCTGTCAGCACCGGCACTGGCCGGACACGGAAGCGACAAGGACATCGTCGACACGGCAGCGGACGCCGGCACGTTCAACACGCTGATCGCCGCAGCAAAAGCGGCCGGCCTTGCGGGCGCATTGAAGGGCGATGGACCGCTGACCGTCTTCGCGCCGACTGACGATGCGTTCAGCGCGCTGCCTGCAGGAACGATCGAGACGCTGTTGAAGCCCGAGAACAAGGATCAGCTGGCAACGATCCTGAAGTATCACGTCGTCGCCGGTAACCTCGGCTCGGAAGTTCTGGCCGATGGCGCCCGTCTCGACACGCTGGCCGGCATCGATGCGGTCATCAGCAAGACAGAGGGCGGTTTCAACATCGAGAACGCGCGCATCGTTGCGACCGACATCGACGCGAGCAATGGTGTCGTACACGTCATCGACCGTGTAATCCTGCCGCCTAAGCAGATGTCACGGACCGATTCCGCCAAAGTGATCGAGCTCGCGATCGACCGCGGTGTGCCGATGTTCAATCACGGCAACGCTGCTGGCACGGCGGCCATCTACAAGTCCGTATCGGAGCAGCTGATCCGCTCAGGCGGCCTGAATGGCGAAGAGCGTGCACGCCTCGAGATGGGTCTGGTCGAAGCGGCCGACGCGCGCAATGCACGTGCCAGTGCCTGGCAGCTGCGCTATGCACTCGACGACGTGAATGCGTCACTGCACAACAACGGACGCATGATGGTCCGTACGAGCATGAGTCGCTAAGCGATACGCTTGCCCGACTATCTCACCGATTTGCGGACAATGGTCTGACCGACTTTACCCACGAATCGGCGAGATGTTCAGGCTAGAATGCACCGGGCCGGTGACGGCCCGAACCTTTTCGAGCGAACAACGTGTCTCAAACTCTTCTCGAACGCATAGCAGGCGGTGACCGAACAGCGGTTTCCGCCTGCATCGACACTTACAGCGGACTCGTCTGGTCTCTGGCCAGGCGTTTTCTCGCGAATGATGCCGATGCTGAGGAGGCGGTCCAGGAGATCTTCATGGAGATATGGTCGACGGCGAAGCGCTTCGACGCAGCCGTCGCCGGCGAGGCAACGTTTATCTCGATGATCGCACGCCGCCGGCTGATCGATCGGCGCCGAAAGCTGGACAGAGAGCCCGCAAGCCAGCCGATCGACGAAGTACAGCAAGCATTGTCCGAAGACGGAGAGAAGGTACTCGAAGCGTCCGCAGAGACGCAGCGTGTCATCGACGTGATCCGGACGCTGAAGCCCGAGCAACAGGAAGTCATTCGTCTGTCGTCCTGGCTCGGCATGAGTCACGGAGCGATCGCGCGCGAGACCGGGATACCGCTCGGAACGGTAAAGAGTTACATGAAACGGGGATTACACACGATTCGCGAGGCACTCGGTGAGACCGGGTCCTCGGCGGACAAGGCAACACGATGAACGACATACATCCAGACATCGTCGATCTGCTGGTTCAGAGAGCCACGGAGGGGATAAGCGACGAACAACAGGCAGAGCTCGATGCGCTGCTGCGGGAGCATGGACTCGAGGATACCCTCGAGCTGGACCTCGCAGCAGCGGCGGCCGCCAACGCATTTGCGCTACAGGACACTCGGGAGCCGTCTGAGGCGCCCGAGCACCTGCGAAAACGACTGACCAGCGATGCAGACGCCTACTTCGGCCGGACAGAGAGCAACGTTGTCCGTTCTCCAGGCAGGCCGGTTGCGAACTACCTCGGTTGGGCGGCCGCGGCGACGCTGGCCATTGCGCTGCTGTTTACCTACGACACAGGGCCGGAAGGCCCGATGAGTCCGGGCGAGGCCAGGGAGTCGCTGCTGGCAAACGTAGATGGCACCGAAGTCATCCCATGGGCGGTACCGGAGGATCCGGCGTACGCGCGGGTCGACGGTAACGTCGTCTGGAACGATGATCGCCAGGAAGGCTACATGTTGTTGACGAATATGCCGGTCAACGATCCTGCGACATCACAGTACCAGCTGTGGATCGTGGACCCGGATCGGGACGCCAATCCGGTGGACGGCGGTGTATTCGACATCCCGCCGGGTGCAAGCGAGGTGGTTGTGCCAATCGACGCCAAGCTGCCCGTTTCACGCCCCGTTGCCTTCGCCATTACCCGTGAACAGCCGGGTGGCGTCGTCGTCTCCGAGGGGCCGTTGCTGGTGGTCGCCAGCGCAGGTTGAATGCCTTCGCAATGCTATCGACGCCCGGAAGGAAGGCTGAGAGCGCCTAGTTGCGGGTCCGGCCGTAACGAACGGCTCGAGGCTGTCGACCCGCTCACAAAGATCAAGACAGGCCGGCTGCTGTGACGCACACGGTCGAGACGCGCTAGTATTAAACGGCAGTCAGTCTTCCAATAAGAACGGTCGCCTCAGAGCGGCCATAGGGGGTAACAATGTCAGACCTGACTAGCGAGCTGACCAGTTTATTGTGGGTGACGGCGCTGACTGCCGTCATGTGGATTCCATACGTCCTGAATCTCATCGTTAAACGTGGGCTGCTGGATGCCGTCGGCTACCCGGAAGATCCGGCGCCGTTATCTCCATGGGCTCAGAAAATGAAGGCGGCTCACTACAATGCGATCGAGAATCTCGTCATCTTCGCGACGCTCGTCCTGATCGCAGATGCCGCAGGCGTTAGCACCGGGCTGACCGTTGCCGCGGCGAATATCTACTTCTGGGCAAGAGTCGTTCATTTCGCGTCGTACACTTTCGCCATCCCGTGGGTACGGACGCTGGCCTTCGTCGCTGGGTTCGGTTGCCAGGTGGCGTTCGTCGTTGCGTTGTTGTGATTCGAGACGAGCTGAGCCTTACGCAGGAATGAGGGAGTACGCCAGATGACGTTTGTGACTGAGGCAGTTGCCGCCAGCCGGGAATTCATTCCATTCCTGTCGACGGTACTTGTCGTCATTCTTGTTACTTCCATTCTCAACCGCAGCCTGAGAAAGCGCTGGCGAGACAAACCGGAAGCGCAGTTCCGGTTCCAGCTGATCATGCTGCTGACCACGCTGATCGGGGTGCTCGCCGTTGTCGTCGCCCTGCCCGTCAGCGATGCATTGAGAAACCAGTTGCTGAGCCTGATCGGCGTTTTGCTCAGCGCCGCCATCGCGCTGTCGTCGACGACGTTCATCGGCAACATACTGGCCGGCATCATGCTAAAGGTTATCCGCAGCGCACGGCCGGGTGACTTCATCACGATCGGAGACCTGACCGGCCGAATCACCGAGATGGACCTGCTGCATACCGAGGTGCAGACGGAGTTCCGCAATCTCGTGACGGTGCCCAACCTGGTGATGGTGACCAAGCCCCTTGAAGTTGTCCGCGCCTCGGGGACGATCGTGACGGCTGAAGTGTCCCTGGGCTACGAACACCCTCAATCCGATATTCGAAAGTTGCTCTGCAAGGCAGCCGAGGATGCGGGGCTCTCCGACCCGTTCGCGCACGTCCGGGTGTTGGGCGATTTTTCCGTCACCTACCGGGCCGCCGGTCTGCTCGTCGACGTCCAGAGCCTCATTTCGGCGAGGGCAAAGCTGCGCGCATCGATGCTGGATACACTGCACGCAGCCGGCATCGAGATCGTCTCTCCGACGTTCATGAACACACGGGCACTCGCCGCCGGTGAAGCGATCATCCCGGTAGTCAAGGCGACGCCGGGTCACGAGGACGCCGTGAAAGCAGAGTCCCTCGCCTTCGACAAGGCCGAGGAAGCCGCGTCGATCGAGGAACTCAGAAAGAGTATCGAGGTCCTGACCGCAGAAATCGAGAAGCCAGATGCAGAGGGTGGCGGTCGAACCGCCGCCGAGCTGGAGCGTCTCGAGGCTAAGCGCGCCCGGCTGGCAGCGATTCTCGTGGACGCGGAAAAGCGGCATTCTGAGAAAGAGTAGAGCGGAAATCTGAATTGCCAGGATTGCGCCTGCCCGTGTTTGGGGGCTCAATGACAGGGCCCCATGCCGATCGCCGCATATCTGAAACAGGCAAAGACCAGGAAACGTCATGCAGTATCGAAAGCTAGGCAACACCGGACTCAAGATCAGCGAGCTCTCGTTCGGCTCGTGGATCACTTTTCACAACCAGGCGGACGTCGACAAGACGTACGACATGATGAAGGCGGCCTTCGATGCCGGCGTCAACTTCTTTGACAATGCCGAAGCCTACGCGCTCGGCAAGTCCGAGGAGATCATGGGAGAAGCGATCAAGCGGCTGGGCTGGCGTCGCGGCTCCTACCTCGTGTCGACCAAACTCTACTGGGGACTGCACGACACGCCGCTGGAAAACAACACGCTGAATCGTAAGTACCTGCTCGAGGGGATTGCCGGCTCCCTTCAACGTATGAACCTCGACTATGTCGACCTGCTGTACTGTCACCGCGCTGACTCCGACACGCCTATCGAAGAGACCGTCTGGGCGATGCACAACATCATCGAGCGCGGCCAGGCGTTGTACTGGGGCACATCCGAATGGGAGGCGGACCAGATACTGGAAGCCATCGACATCGCGGACCGCCGTAACCTGCACAAGCCCGTCGTCGAGCAGCCCGTCTACAACCTGTTCCAGCGACATCGCTTCGCCGGCAACTACCACGCCGTTTACAAGGGCAAGGGCTACGGCTCAACGACCTGGAGTCCGCTCGCCTCGGGCCTGCTGACGGGTAAGTACATCGACGGCGTTCCCGAACAGAGTCGCGCGGCGCTGCCTTCGATGGCCTGGCTGAAAGACGAGTTGATCGACGAGGCCGCCAATGAGCGGGTCCGGGCGTTGCTGCCGCTGGCTAAGGACATGGGTGCAACGCTCGCCCAGTTCGCGCTCGCATGGTGCCTGCAGAACAAGTCTGTCAGCAGCGTGCTGACTGGCGCCAGTCGCGTTGAGCAGGTACACGAAAACATGAAGGCGCTGCAGTTTGTCGACAAGTTCACCCCCGACCTGATGGCGGAGATCGATCGCATCACCGGGGCCTGAAGCAGAACCCGTTCAGCGAAGCTTCAGCTGCAATCTCCAACACTGTCATCCTGCGTCGCCCCTTTCGGGCGACGCGCCGGATTTCTGTGGGAGATTGACTATGAATACTCTGAGAAAGACAGGCCTCGCCATTATCTGCGCCGGGTTGTTGCCAATGGCCGCGGTCGCTGACGAAGGGTTTTTTATCGGCGGCAGTGTGGGCTCTGCAACGCTGACCGACGATTTCGATGGCTTCGATGTCGATGACGACAGCACCGCCTACCGCCTCGTGTTCGGCTACCAGTTCAGCGACATGTTCGGACTGGAGGCCGGCTATCACCGTTTCGGCACCTTCGAGGAAGATCGCAACTTCCGCTTCGAACTGGACGCAGACGGCATGTTCGTCGGCGGCAACCTTGGCGTACCGATGAGCAACGATTTCAGGTTGTTCGCAAGAGCCGGAGCGTTCTTCTGGGACGGCGATTCTGTGATCAATACGGTCACGCGCGCAACGCCAGACGACAGCAACTTCTATCTCGGCGGCGGCGCCGAGGTTGCCATCACCGAGCAACTCAGCCTCGTCGGCGACTGGACGCGATACGAGCTGCGGGATACGGAAAGCGATGTGATTTCGCTTGGCTTCACGCTGCGGTTTTAAGTCGCCGAGTGCCTGATGCTGAAGGGATGTAGGGCGAGACGCTCTCCCGTGACAATTCCTGCTTGCCGATCAGTGATGGTGGCCTTTTAACGCCGCAACGAAGCGGCTGCGCCAAGCGGTGATGTCGTTGCGCTTCAGTATGGCGATCATCGCGCGGTGTCGCTCCTGGCGTTCCTTGAGCGGCATGTTGATTGCGGTCGCGAGGCCATCGGCAACGTCATCGCGGTCGTGAGGGTTGACGATGATCGCGTCGGTCAGTTCGGTGGCAGCCCCCGCGAGACTGGACAGTACGAGAACGCCGGGGTCGTCAGGGTCCTGCGCGGCCACGAACTCCTTGGCGACGAGATTCATGCCGTCCCGAACCGGTGTCACCAGCCCGATCGCCGCGAAGCGGAAAATCCCCATCAGCGGGTCGTGCGCAATGCCCTTATTCAGGTAACGGATCGGTACCCAGTCGCTTTCGGCGAATCGACCGTTGATGTGGCCGGAGGCTTGTTCCAGGCCCCTGCGGATCTCGTCATAGGCGCGCACACCGGTGCGAGTCGGTGGCGCAATCTGCATCAGCGTGACGAGCCGCTGTGAATTCGGGTACTTCTCGAGCAGGCGTTCGTACGCCAGCATGCGCTGCATCAGGCCCTTGCTGTAGTCGAGACGATCGACGCCGATGATCAGGTGTTTATTCTTCAGGCTTTCCGCCGTTCGCCGGACCTGCCTCGAATGAACGGCGATAGCCGCGGTTTGCCGGAGTTCGTCGACGTCGACGCCGATCGGAAACACGTCCGCAACCAGTTCACCGCCAGGTACCTTGACGCGATTGTCCGGCAGCAGTTCGCCGCCGATGATGGGCTCCCGGATGCAGGATTCGAATGCGGCCAGGTCCCCCGGCGTGTGGAAGCCGAGCACATCGTAGGCGCACAGGCAGCGCAGCAGGTGCTCGTGTCCCGGCGCCGCGCGAAACGCCTGGTAGGCCGGAAACGGAACGTGCAGGAAGAAGCCGATTCGGTTGTTGATGCCGGCCTGGCGGAGTTCGCTCGCCAGCGGTATCAGGTGGTAGTCGTGCACCCAGATCAGGTCGTCAGGCTTCAGCAGCGAGGCCAGCTTGCGTGCGAAATGAGCGTTGACCCGTTTGTAGCCTTCGAATTCGGCGTCGTTGTACTGGATAAAGCCGAGCAGGTAATGGCAGACGGGCCACAGCACGCGGTTGCTGTAGCCGTTGTAGTACTTTTCGAAGTCATTTTCGTTTAGCGGGATCGTCGCGTAGTCGATGTTGCCCCGCGTCTTGATGTCCGGGGCACCGCCATCGCGCTCGGTGAGCTCACCGCTCCAGCCGAACCAGACGCCGCCGTGTTCTCTCAGGGCACCCAGGACCCCGACTGCGAGGCCGCCGGCCGCCGGCGAGTTTTTCCTGGGTACCGCGACCCGGTTGGAGACGATGACGAGGCGGCCGCCTTCGCTCACGGATCGACCTCCGGGCCCAGCAGGCCTTCTTCCCAGGGCACACTGAGCCTGACGGCGGCATTAATGATGCCGGCCATGCTGTAGGTTTGCGGAAAGTTGCCCCACAACTCGCCGGTGTTGGGCTCGATGTCTTCAGAGAGCAAGCCCAGTGAGTTTCTCAGCGACAACATATTCTCGAACATGTCCCTAGCCTCTTCCATCCTGCCGATGCTGGCCAGTGCGTCGATATACCAGAACGTGCAGATGTTGAACGCGTTCTCCGGGGCGCCGAAGTCGTCCGGTGCGTCATAGCGGAACAGGTGCTTGCCCCGCATCAACGCCTTGCCAATGCAGTCTACCGTGGAATGAAAACGCTTGTCGTGCGCTGCCATGAAACCGAGGTCGTGGATCGTCAACAGGCTCGCGTCCATTTCCGGGCGGTCGAAAGCCTCGGTGAAGGATTTCTGCTTATCGTCCCAGGCCCGCTCGAGAATGACCTTTCGAATGTCGTCAGCGCTCTTGCGCCAGTAGGCCGCCCGATCCTCGATGCCCAGCTTGGCGGCGATCTTTGACAGCCTGTCGCAGGCGGCCCAGCACATGATGCTCGAGAATGAATGCACACGCTGGCGGCCCCGGTATTCCCACAGGCCGGCGTCCGGCTGGTTGTAGCTGCGGCGTGCATGTTCGCCAAGGACCTCGAGGCGCTCGAACTCCGCGACCGTGCCCGGCTTGATCAGGCGCTTATCGAAGAAGAACTGTGTCGCCGATAGCACGACGGCGCCGTAGACATCATGCTGCACCTGCTCGTAGGCCTGGTTACCCCGGCGCACGGGGCCCATGCCGCGGTAGCCGGACAGCGAGTCGACGATCAACTCGTCGGTCAGCGAGCGCCCGCTGATGCCGTACAGAGGTTTCAGTGGTTGTCCGGCCGCGTCGGCGACGATGTTCATGATGTAATCGAGGTAGCTCTCCATCGTTTCCGTCGCGCCGAGACGGTTCAATGCCTGCACGACGAAGTAACTGTCGCGTAACCAGCAGAACCGGTAGTCCCAGTTTCGACCGCTGTCGGCGGCCTCCGGAACCGAGGTTGTCAACGCGGCGACGACGGCCCCGGTGTCTTCGAATGTACAGAGCTTTAGCGTAATTGCCGCGCGGATAACGGCTTCCTGCCACTCAAAAGGAATAGACAGCTTGCGCGAGAACTCCTGCCAGTAGGAGCGCGTCGACCGGTAGTGGTGGTAGAAGCAGTCGTCGCAGGCTTCCCGGATAGTCTCGTTCGGGCCGATGATCAGATGAACCTCGCGGTCCAGGATAAACGCGTTCTCGTCGACGATATGCGTCAACGACGCATTGGTCGTCAGGCGCAGCGTCACGTCCGAGCACTCGTATTCGATGTGATTACTGCCGCGCGTGAACTCGCACGATTGTGCGCCGTACTCCCTTGCCGGCCGCAGCAAGATTCGTATACGCGGGCTGCCCGACAGGGGCCTGATGCGGCGCGTGATCATCATTGGCGCGAACATGCGGCCGACGTACTTGTAGCGCGGAATGACGTCGGTCACCATCACCGCGCCGCCATGCGTGTCGTACAACGTCGTCGACAGGATGGCCGTGTTGGGCAGGTAGTGCTGTTCGCTGTGCGAGAAGTCCTGCATCTCCACGCCGAACTCGCCCGGCATGCCCGTGTCATCGCAGGACCGCAACAACTTGCAGAAGACGGGGTCCGAATCGAGCTGCGGCATGCAGCTCCAGACAATCGTCGCTTGTTGGTCGACTAGCGCCGATATCTGGCAGTTTCCAATCAGTCCGAGATCGAGATTACTCAAGCCTTCTCCTTAGATCGCTATACCTGGGCAATGAACGATGATCGCAGCCACGTGCGTACCGCTGCAACATTCGGCAGGTAGAATCGCGCCTCGGTCTCCCGGCGTTCGCCGACCAGCACCGACACACCGCCGTGTTCGTTCACGATCCTGAAGCCGTCTTCGTCCGTGATGTCGTCGCCGATAAAGACGGGCCGGCGTCCTTCGAACGGCTCATAGGTCATAAATGTCGCGATCGCCTTGCCCTTGTCATGGGTGTTCGGCGTGATCTCGAATACCAGCTTGCCGGCGATCAGGCGAAACCGGTCACCGACCTCCGAAAGCATCTCATGCATCCGCTGTCGACAGGCATCCGCGAGCTGCGGCGCACGCCGATAGTGCAGGGAGGCGCCGCCGTGTTTCTTTTCGAGGACCAGCCCCGGATGTGCATCGACAAAAGCGACCAGCTTCTCGAAGGCCGACTCCGGGAACGGGACCTCGGGTGGGTCCGCCCTGCGACCGTCCGGTAAACGAATCTCCGCGCCGTGGGCGCCGGCGGTTGGGAAGATGGCGGGTGTGAAAACTCGATCGACGTCTTCTAGCGATCGACCGCTGATCAGGCAAAGCGCGCCCGACATGGCCTTGGAGCTGTGCCCGAGCATGTCGATCAGTGAGTGGTCGGCAATGACGTCTCCCGGATGCTCGCGGAAGTCGAGCAACGTTCCGTCGACGTCGAGAAACAATGCCGAAGTTTCAGCGTCTGGTTTGGCCGGCGTTCTTAACACGTGAGTACACTAGCAAACACTCAACAGCCTTGAAACGTGCCGCCATGCTTTATTGTGACGGCCTTGCACACGGCTGGTGCAGCGCAATTGAGAATCCATTCGATCCCTGCCACCCTGTGAAGATCGATCAGGGAGAATTCAATGACAAGACTCATCGTTATCGTTGTGGCGCTATGTGCCATTGGCGTTCAGCCGGGAGTGGCGGCAGACAAAGAGCAGCGCGCCGTTCTGATTACCGGTGCCAGTACGGGCATCGGTCGAGTCACGGCCGAACTGCTCGCGAGCGAAGGTTTCTTCGTTTATGCCGGCGCGAGAAAACAGAAAGACATCGATGCGCTGAACGCCATCGACAACATCATGGCCGTTCGACTCGACGTGACGAAGCAGGACGAGATCGATGCAGCGGTTGCCCTGGTCGAGGCGGAAGGACGCGGACTGTACGGGCTTGTCAACAATGCCGGTGTGTTTGTCGGCGGCCCGCAGACAGCGCTCGCAACCGAGGACTTCGAGTGGATGATGGACATTAACGTCATCGGGGTCTATCGGGTGACGGCTGCATTCGCCCCGATGATCATTGCTTCCAAGGGCAACATCACGAACATCAGCTCGATCTCGGGAATCCTGTCTGCGCCGATGGCTGGCCAGTACGCGGCGACCAAGCACGCGGTCGAAGCCATGTCCGACGCACTTGCCGCCGAGGTTGCGCCTTTCGGCGTCACGGTCAGCGTCGTCGAGCCCGGCAACTACAATTCGAAGATTGGCGACACGGCATGGGAGCGAATGAAAGACAAGCCGTTTGCGAAAGAGGGCGCGCTGTATGCCGACCAGGTGAGAGGAATCATGGAGTACATCCGTGAGTCCAGGGATCGATTCAAGGAGCCGGACGAAGTCGCTGAAGCCATACTGCACGCGATGAGTTCCGACCTGCCACTGCGTCGCTACACGGTCGTGCCCAACGAGGGTGAGGCGAGCTGGGTCATGCGCAAGGCGGCAACGGAGTTCGCCGAGTACAACCAGTGGCACCCTTACCGGTACTCTCGCGACGAGCTGGTCGGCTTCATCGATGATGCGCTGAGCACGCGCAGCCTGGAGACCGGCGTCCTCGAAAAGCTCGTCAACGAATTCCTCGCCAATACGAATGAACGAGAAACTCACGCGGCTTTCTGGGCAAACGATCTCGTTTATACGTCGTCGAACGGCACACGCTTCGGCAAGCGCGAGATCCTGTCGGGCTTCGATGAGGAGCCCGGCGTGGCCGCGGATTGGCCCACCTATTCCGCTGAAGACATGAGTGTCCGCATTCATGGCGACACCGCAGTCGTCACCTTCAAGCTGGTAGGCACTCCGGCGGCGGATTCGGATGAGCCAACGATGTACTACTTCAACACCGGGACCTTCCTGAAGCGCCAGGGGGCCTGGCAGGCCATCGCCTGGCAGGCGACGAAGATCCCCGAGCAATAGACCCGGAGCCGTCGGGCGGCCGGGCCTTGGTGCCGTGGCTATGCGGCGAGGACGGGGCGGTTGTGGTTCCTGGCCCATACTCCATTTCGGCCCGAACGGGCGTTCAGGCAGCATTCAGATGCCGGTCAGCTTTGGTTAATGGCGAATCCCGCAGACTGCAGGCGTGGTCGAGGGAATCGACAGCCAAAGGCACAAGGAGATCGGAATGGAAATCGTATACGCCGCAGAGAAAGACAGCATCGCCAACCTTCTCAGCGAGCACACGAAGAGCCGTGTGAACCCTGAGCAGATTGTCGTCACGGAAGACCCCAGCGAGACCGGGAGCTTCTACGTTGGTTTCGACCTGGAGCGCTTCAAGCTGACGCCGTCAGGCGAACTGATCGAGCAGACATTGGCCCTGCTTGACTGACGTGTCGTCGCATCGCCAGATGAACGAGCATTCGACAGGCGTCAGGCAGTCACCGTTAGAGAGCCTGAAGCAGGTCTGAGCGAACGCGACTTCCGGACGCTGCCCGGTGCTACCGTGCCGGCAGGCGCCTCAAACCGTCAGCTGGACGGCATCTCCCAGATCACGTTGATGATCATCCATTTGCCGCTTTCGCGAGTCAGGTGGATGTAGTCCATGCCCCAGGCCGCATCCAGCCTTACGTTCGCGATCATGTCCGTGTGGTGCAGGATCGTGACGTCACGCGCCGACGTGGCGGGGTCGAACATGCCTTCCTTGTTGATGTTCGCCGCCAGCTCCTTGAGCTGGTCGAAATTCATCCAGTCCTCGACGAGACCGGAACCGTCCTGTGCCGGCATGTAGCCGAGCTTTTGCAGCTTCGGGCTGACGCTCTCGTCGATGAGCTCGGGCTTCACGTCATAGATGGCGCTGACATAGTTCTGGACCGCTTCTTCGATAGCTTCTTCATGCCCGTGTTCTGCGGCGAAAACGGCCGGTGAGAGGGCCAATCCGGTGGCGAGAGCGGTCACGACGAGCGTTTTTATCATTGCAGGCATTGTTGAATTCCCCGGCTGCTTGGATCGTGTGGCTCGACGTTAGCACAAGGCCAATCCGGCAACTACCGGCCGCCCGAGTGTCTCTATTTGGTGCGCTCCTGCCGCTGCCTGCACCAGCCGGGCGCAGCGGTGCCCAGGCCCCCTGTTCCAATTTCTTCATAAATCACTGTTTTTATTGAGATTGGCGTTCAGCTGGCGTACATCAAAATCTTGGCACACTACTTGCTACATAGAGAGCAGGCGAGTCATTGAACCCCCCCGCCGGCACGGGACCGACCCCGATTGCATCACCCCCCGGATGCGAACACTACGGTCTCGTGTCGGCAAACTCGCTGTTTCGAGGCCGATCGTGAACCTCGTCACAGGTTCGATGGTTGAACTGCGATAAAACATAATCTGCGACACTACAACCGCCGACCGCATAAGCGGTCACAGCGACTACCGCCGGGACTCGACCCGGACAAAGGAAACCAGCACAGACGACAAACAGCGAGGAGTTGAGGATGAAGGGACTTGGGCAGACCAGGGTAGTGCCAGTGCACAACCTCAAGGACTTCTTTCGGACTTCGATTGATGACGTCGTCGCGAAGCAGCGCGTTTCCTTAGACCCCCAGGCGACACACTACGTCGTCAATTTGCTGACACTGTTTGCCCGATCGGAAGATCTCTACGAAGACGACGGCGAAGTGTACGGTCTTCGACCGCTGGCATTGATGCTGGCCGATGCCGCAGAAACAAGCTGTCCCAACGAACGCAACTACGCGTTGCAGCGTATCGGTGATATCGCGCTGTTTATCAGCGGTTTCTTTATCGACAGCCTCGCGCGAAAGGCCGTCGACGTCGACTACTACATTCACATGGGCGAGAACGCCTACGGTTCACTGTCGGAAGAGGTCCGGGGCACCGTGCGTGGCAGCGCTTTCGCAGACGTCTATCGAGAGCTCGCGAGAAAGTTCCAGGTGCTCGTTGATGTGCTGAACGAGGTTCGTGACGGCGGCAAGGATTCGCCGGTAGATATCCTCCGAACCTACGAAGTCTGGCTGAAGACCGGTAGCCGGCGCGCCGAGGCACAACTGCGCGAGAACGGGATCGTACCCATCGCCGATACGCTCGGGCCGATACGACACTGATGCTGTCCGAGCTTCAGCAGCGGCTGAGCGAGACGTATCAGCTGGATCACTCCCATGACGTGCAGGACTACGTCATTACCGACCCGGGGCTTGCAAAGCTGATCGGCCAGGACGCGTTGCTGGCAGGCAGCGACGAAACCTTGTTCATCGCCGAAGACGAAGACGGTCTTGCGTTGTCCCTGTTTCTCGACAGCGAGATGCTCGACCGGCTGAACGTCGCCGACCCGCTCAACGAGCTGAAGCCCGGGTGTCTCGATGATCTTTGGAAGGTCCTCGAGGGCATCAGTCACTTCAGCTGCGTCGCATTCAAGGCCGGGCAGGATCGCAAGCTCAGCCTTCTGGAGCTGGAGTTGCAGGGCGAGGTCGACAAGTTCGTCAGCAGCATGCGACTCGCGCTGGAACAATCGGAAACCGACCTGCCCAAGCACCTGCACAGCTGGCTGTTCGATAATGTGCGCTTTCACGATGAACTCGATGCGCAAGCGCTCGATCGCTACCGCGCCGCCAACGACTACGCCGCGCGTTTCTGCCACCACCTCCAGTCATCGCTGCTCGACAGCGACGAGCAGGCGATGGCGGAACTGCGACAGTTCTATCGTTTACCGATCTCGGACAAGATCAGCTATATACACAGCCAGGCCTGGTAGACGGTAGACTTGTCGCCCCGAACAAGAGGGCGAGTTATGAGAGTCATCGTTGCCTCTGAAAACCCGGTCAAGGTGGCAGCGACTCGAGACGCGTTCACCACGTTGTTTCCGGAAGAAGACATCGAGATCATCGCGCTGAACGTCGCATCCGGCGTCGCGGACCAGCCCGTGTCGGATGCCGAAACCCGGCAGGGCGCCGCAAACCGGGCGGGCAATGCCCGAACGGAGCTGCCGGACGCGGATTTCTGGGTCGGGCTGGAAGGCGGTATCGAAGTCATCGACGATCAGCTGACAGCGTTCGCCTGGATGCACGTCTGCGGCCGGAACGGTTTTGCGAGCCAGGCGCGAACGCCGAGTCTGCCACTACCCCCCGGCGTCAAGGCGCTCGTCGATGAGGGGCTGGAGCTCGGCGAAGCGAATGACCGGGTGTTCTCCACACTGAACAGCAAACAGGGTGGCGGCGCTTTTGGTTTGCTGACGGGCGGCAGGCTGACGCGCGAGAGCGTTTATGCGCAGACTGTGCTGCTGGCGCTAATGCCGTTTGCGAATGAACTCTACCCACATAGCGCGGTGTAATCCGCGCCAGGTCCGAATCGGAGAGAAACACCGGTGAGTGAGACCCGTGTATTGATGATTGCCAGCAGCCTGGCAATGGCGGTGGCGGGAGTGATCGCGTCTTTCCTGCCGCAGGAAACGCTTGCCTGGATGGGGGCTGCCGTGACGCCGGGGCCGGTGACCGCGATCCAGATCGCCGGTGCACTCTACCTCGGACTCGCAGCGATGAACTGGATGGCTCGTGGCGTCTTGATTGGCGGGATCTATGCGCGCCCGTTGTCGTTCGGGAACTTCGTGCACTTCATGATCGGTGCCATAACGCTGGCTAAGCTGACTGTTGCGAATCCCGATCCTGTTCTGATCGCGATCGCGCTACCTTACGTCCTTTTCGCTGCCTGGTTCGGCCGAGTCGTATTCAGGCCGCCAGTCGCTTGAGGCGGTAACATACAGACGCTAGCTGCGATTCTCCGTGGCCTTCGCTATGCGTTCGAGCAGCTCGTTACTCTGCTTCTGCATCTCGTGCAAGCCGCGCGCGATGTCGATCACCTCGCCCTGCATGCGTTCAGCGCGCTCGAGGTTCTCGCGCGCCATCTTGTTGATGTCTGCCGTCTCTTCCTGGAGGCGGTTGGCACGCTCGATATTCTCGCGCGCCATCTTGTTGATGTCTTCGGAATCGTCCATCAGGGACTTCGATTTTCGTTGCTGCCGATTCAGGAAAACGAAGACGGAGATGATCAGCGCGACCAGCAGGATCCAGATGCCGTAGTCCAGCATGAACATCAGCAGGCTCCATGTGCCTTTGACACTGCCAGGCGATGTGAAGCTTTGCTGGTACGCTTTCGGATCGACCCAGCCTTCGCGCTCCGTCGAATAGTGCAGCGTCTGGCGGTCCGCCAGCCAGTAAGAGTAGAGATAGGTACCGAGCTGCTCGGGCGGCAGGTCCACGAGCTCCAGTTCGATCATGCCGAAGTGGGAGAATTCCGTATCTACGCCGTAGGTCTCGTGTGCGCGGATCAGGACGCCGTTGATCCTGAGCTCGCCGTCAAACTCGAGCTCGGTGTCGGAAAACTCGTACCTGTCGCCGCCGAGTGACTCGAGTTTCGCGGTGGACGGCATGCCTCGGACATACGCTTCCCAGGCTGCGATCAGCGACGCACGGTCCGGCTCACTCGCGAACGCCGCCGGGGACAGCACCAATAAAAGGACAAGTATCTTCTTCATCGAACGACTTCCGTAGCCAGGTTTAGCGAGGTTTGCATAGCAAAACGCGCGTGTCGACGCTATGGTTCACGCTTCCGCGCCCCTGTCGGGCGCCAGCATGCAACACACAGTTCAATCCCGAGGAGCCGACTGGATGCGAGACCTTTTCCTGCTGGCCGCGTTGTCGGTCAGCACGACGTCGACAGCGGACGTCTTGCCGGAGGACAGCACCGGTCCTTTCTCAGGCGGCTTCGGCTTGCCTGGAATTGAGGAAGGCGGCGCACTTGCGGCCGCCGGTAGATTTCACACCGGCTTCTCCATCATCACGGCGAGTCATGCGATTGTCGAGGAGGAGGGCGACGAGTCCCTGATCATCGATGGAGAGACCATCAGGACACTGGTCGACGTTCGCTATGGTGTCAGACCCGGCCTGGAGGTTGGCATAGAGCTTCCATACGTGATGCACCAGGCAGGCAACCTCGATTCGCTGATCGATACCTGGCACGACATCTTCAGCCTGCCGGAAGGCACGCGGGACGATCGCCCACAGGACGTCCTCGACTTCACGTACAGCACGGCAGAGGGTGATGTCGTGGCGTTCACGGAGCGCACGCAGGGCCTCGGAGATGTGCGCCTTTTTGCGGGTCTGGACCTCGCGTCCTCCGACAAGCACAAGCGCGCCTTGAGGCTAAGCGTCAAACTCCCTACCGGCGAAGCAGAAGATCTGCTCGGCAGCGGCGGTACAGACGTCAGCGTTGGCGTCTCCGGCGACATTATCGCTGCGGGCGACAACCCGGACTTCTCCGTCTTCTACCGGGCAAACGTGACCTACCTCGGTGAGCCTGACGTCCTGGCCGACATCTACAACGACGTGGTCTGGCAGTTCTCGGCCGGTTTTGCCTATGCGCTGCATCCGTGCTTTGCACTCAATGCGCAATCGACGCTGCGCACGTCGCTCTATGACTCTGAAATCGAAACGCTCGGCGAACCCGCGTTGACGCTGACGTTTGGCGGCACGATAAAACTCACCGACCGGCTGTCACTCGGCCTGGGCGTTACGGAGGACATCAAGGTGAATTCGGCGCCCGACGTCACGTTTAACGTA
Source organism: Woeseiaceae bacterium (assembly GCA_030065915.1). Classification (GTDB taxonomy): domain Bacteria; phylum Pseudomonadota; class Gammaproteobacteria; order Steroidobacterales; family Woeseiaceae; genus UBA1847. The sequence goes on along the minus strand of JASJCQ010000003.1, from coordinate 250,141 downwards.
GGCCTTCGCTACCGGCCGTGACGACGGCGTTCTAGATCGTCAGGATTACGGAGCCGCGCGCCTTGCCGCTCTCGACAAGCTCATTCCCGCGCACGATGTCGTTGAGCGGCATCGTTGCGGCCGTCCGATGTTTGAGGCGCCCTTTTGACAAGGCCCTCTCGATATCCGCGATGGCATGGTCCTTCGCACTCTCCGGCATCCCGTAGACGATAACGGTGCGTATCGTTATGTCCTTGTACATCATCTCGTAGAAAGGAATGCGGGGGTAAGGCTCCTGCATCGATGCATACGTTGAGATCTTGCCGCCGATCCGAAGCACCTTGGCGGACGTCCTGACGTTCGCACCGAAATCGACGTCGATGACGCGGTCCACGCACGCACCCTTGTTCGCCGCCATGACCTGCGCCGCGAGATCTTCTTCACGATGATTAACGACATGGGATGCTCCGGCGTCCAGGCAGGCCTCGGCATCATCCTCATTACTGGCCGTGGCGATGACCGTCGCGCCCGCCTGGCTGGCCCACTGGATCGCGTAGTAACCGACCCTGCCGGCGCCGCCGGTAATCAATAGTGTCTCGTCCTTGACGTCTCCGTCCGCGAAAACGCAACGGTGTGCCGTCATGACCGGGATGCCAAGGCCGGCGCCTATCTTGAAGTCGACGTCATCGCCAAGCCTCGGTGCCCGCTGGCTGTCGATCGCAACGTACTGGGCGGCGGTACCGAATCGACGTTGATGTTGTGCCTGGTAGACCCACACCTTCTGCCCGACACGCGAGGAGTCTACACCGACACCCACCGACTCGATGACGCCAGCGCCGTCGCTGTTCGGAATGATGTAACCGTCATCCAGCAACTCGGGAAATGCGCCGGCGCGCTTCTTCACATCCGACGGATTGATCGCGCTAGCATGTATCCGCACCAGCACTTCGCCTCCACCCGGTACAGGGTCGGGCAATTTCCCTGTTTCGAGAACCTCGGCGGCTGGGCCGAAATCGTCATACCAGGCTGCGCGCATCGATGAGCTCCGGTTGCGGCTGGCGGCGAGGCTCCGGTATCGTTGCCTTCGCCCGTCGCGGCAGTCCAGTCTATCACCAGCGGCTCATGTAACAACCCATGAAAACGGAACAAGTTCCCCAGGTCTTGAGGCTCCGGAAGAGCCACGAGCCTGATCCCGAAGCGCCGCCTGACATCGAGATCGGTAACCGTCTCGAACAGGCCCAGTCGCTGCCGGCTGCCTTCGTCGCCAGCATCGTGGCGGTTGTCGTCTTCAGCGTGCTTTGGGCGATGTTCTCCCTGCTGATCAACAAGTTTTTCCCGTGGTTCACGATGCTGATGGGCGTGTTCATAGGCCTGGCGGTTCGTCGCGCCGGACTCGGCCTCGACTGGAGGTTTCCGGTGCTTGCCGCGGCGATGGCGCTGGTCGGCTCGATCGTAGGCAACCTGATCGTTGCGGCCGCATTCACGGCCAGCGAGATGCAAAGCAGTACGTTGACCGTACTCGCTGATATCGCACAGCTCGATTGGGCGACGTTTTTTGACGAGGTGCTGACGCCTGCCGATGCGATCTTCGCCGCGTTTGCCTCTGCGATCGCTGCGTTCTACTCGATGCGGCGGCTGACGCGAAGGCAGTACCTTGCGCTGAGGCTCTGGCGCCAGAGTAAGGATTGAGGCTGAAACCGGTCAGACCGGCATGAACAGAGGGTGCTGCGACTCGATCAGGCGGCCCTTGTAGGTGCTCAGCTGGCTCTTGACGAGTTGTTCAACCTCTTTCGCAGACGCCATGACGCCCAGGAAAAAGGGTGGCTTGCGTCGAAGCTGTGACCAGTCGCCCGACTGGATGATGCGGATCAGGTGCGTCATGTTGGCGCGGATAGCGTCGATGTATGGATTCCGGCCGTCAAATACGACCTCCATGTATCGATACGATCGATTGAATTTCAGGTTCAATCGGTCCCGGCTGACCTGCTGGTAGAAAAACGGCGTCTTTTTCAACAGGTCCTCACCGGATGTATAGCGGACCTTGTATTCACCCGGCTTGGTGTTCTCAACGGCGACGCCGCCCAGGACGAACTCGCGATACAGGCGATCGCGGCATTTCTCGAGGTAACAGCGGTCGGCCATCTGGGCGATCAGGTCGGCGGTGCCGATCAGGTGCCCGCAAATCACGTCCCGCGGGTCGTCGAGCTCGATGTTATCGATATCCAGCTCGTAGCCGGTGAAGTGAACGATCATGCTGGCCACGCCGGTGTCCTTCGCGAGGCCGAGGCTCGGCAGGTATCGCCGCAGGAAGTCAGCGCTTCGCGTGACGTGATACATCGTGAACTCTGCGCCGTTCTTGTAGTCGCTGTCCCGCTCCTCGTGACGAATGTAACCGGCGTCGTGGAACAACGAGACGATCAAAGCCAATTGCGCGCGGTGCGGGCCCAATCGGTCGGAGGGCTCGACACTACGCTCATAGCCTTCGATCAGTCGCGCCGCGGCGAGCGTCATGTCCAGCGTGTGCTGCTGATCGTGATATGTCGTGTCGCAGCCGAGGTAGCCCGGGAAGCGCCCCGTAAACAATCGTTCGAAGTCGTAGAAGGCCAGCCAGAGGCTGTCGAAGGATGCGCCCGGAAACGTCGACGAGAAAATCTCCTGCACGGCCGCTCGAACGGCGGCGCTGCTGCTGACCTGGACCGTATTGGTCACATCGAAGTCGTTTCGCCTGTCGTGCGTAACGATGCTTGGTCTGGGCTTGCTCACGTTAATCGGGTGTCAGAACTGGCTCGTCTCGCCGTCGCACCATTGCTCGGCTGCCCGACCAGTCTTGCGTCAAACATGGGTCCGAATCATACACTCGGGCAAAGGCGCATAAGCCGGTAATCTCGACAATATGTCAACTTTGGGGAAAAAACCCGGCTACTGTCTGAATTCTGCGACGACCGGAGCGTGATCGGACGGTCGGTCCCAGCCGCGAGGCTCCTTGTCGACATAGCTGGCAACGCAGTTTTCGGCGAGGTTTGCGCTGGCCAGGATAAGGTCGATCCTGAGTCCGGCATTGCGCCGGAACCCGGCAGCCCGGTAATCCCACCAGCTGAACGTCTTCTCTTCCTGGTCGAAATTCCTGAAGACGTCGACGAGGCCGGTTTCCAGAACATCCGCGAGGGCGGCACGCTCCGGCGGGCTGCACAGTACGTCTTCGCCCCACTTCTCCGGGTCGTACACGTCTTCGTCTGCCGGCGCGATGTTGAAATCGCCGAGAACGATGAGTCTTTCATGCTGCCTGTGCTGGTCGACCAGGAAATCCTTCAGTGCCGCCAGCCACCGGAGCTTGTAGTCGTACTTCTCCGACCCGACCGACTGGCCGTTCGGCACGTACAAGTTGACGATGCGCGTCCCGTCGACCGTGGACGCGAGGATGCGACGCTGCGGGTCTTCGAAACCGGGAAAGTCCGTGACGGCGTCTTCGGGCCGATGCCTCGCAATGACGGCGACACCGTTGTAAGTCTTCTGGCCGCTCGCAATCGACTGGTAGCCCGCCGCGGTAATCTTCTCCGCCGGGAACGCCTCGGTCAGCTGCTTGATCTCCTGCAGTACCAGGACGTCCGGTGAGTGGAGCTTCAACCAGTTCAGCACATGCGGAAGCCGGACGTTCAGGGAGTTCACGTTCCAGGTCGCGACCTTCACTTCACCTCGATACCGCTCTGGCGCAGCAGCGCGTCTATGCTCGGTTCGCGCCCGCGGAAAGCAACATAGGCCTCCATGAAGTCCCTGCTACCACCGATTTCGAGGATCTCCTTCCGGAAGCGCGCCGCGGTCTGCTCGTCGAAGATGCCGGCCTCTTCAAATGCCGCGAAGGCATCGGCGGCAAGCACCTCCGCCCACTTGTAGCTGTAGTAGCCGGCGGCGTAACCGCCCGCGAAGATGTGCGAAAAGGCGTGCGGCAGCCGGTTGTACTCGGGGTGCGTGACCACTGCGACCTCATCGCGGACATCGTCGAGCAATGCAAGGACATCGAAGCCGTCGCCCTTGAACTCGGTATGCAACCGGAAATCGAAGAGCGCAAACTCGATCTGCCGCAGCATCGCGAGTGCGGCGCCGGCGTGGCGACTGTCGTCCAGCCGCTTGAACATGTCGCGTGGAAGGCTTTCACTCGATTCCCTGTGAGCGGAGCAGCGCTCGAGTACGTCATAGCTCCACGCAAAGTTCTCCATGAACTGGCTGGGCAATTCGACGGCGTCCCACGGCACTCCGTTGATGCCCGAGATGCTGGGATAGTCGATCGTAGTCAGCAGGTGATGCAGCATGTGACCGAACTCATGGAACAGCGTCACGATCTCTTCGTGAGTCAGGAACGAACGGCCCTGGGCGTCGCGCGGCGTGAAGTTACAGACGAGATAGCCGACCGGCAGCGATTCGTCGTCGCCGAGACGCTTCCGGCAGACGCATTCGTCGATCCATGCACCGGTCCGCTTGCCGCTGCGCGCGAACAGGTCCGCATAGAAGCCACCGACCGGATTACCGCCATCGTCGCTGACGTCATAGAAGAGAACGTCGTCATGCCAGGTATCGACACCTTCGCGACGCGTGAGCGTCAGTCCATACAGGCGGCTGGCGAGATCGAACAGTCCGTCAATGACCTTGTCAACAGGGAAGTAACTGCGAAGCGCCTCGTTGGAGACGGCGAACCTGTTCTGCTTCAGCTGCTCGAGCTGGTAGCTGACGTCCCAGGCTGCGACCGGCTCTCCGGCCTGTGCAGAAAGCTCATCGAGCTCACGCTGCGCGGCCTCTTTGCAGCTCTCGGCCAAGTGTCTGAGAAACTCGATAACCTGTCCCGGTGTGTCCGCCATCTTGCGGGCGAGCGAGTATTCGGCGTAGTTGTTGAATCCGACAATTTTCGCCTTCTCGGCTCGAAGCTTGAGAATTGTCTGAATGTTGTCGCTGTTGTCGTATTCGCTGTCACCCTGGTCCGATGCGCGAGTCGACCACGCCTTGTAGAACGTCTGGCGCAATGGCCGATGGTCGGCGTGCGTCATGACAGCGTGATAGGTCGGAAAGTCGAGCGTCAGCTTCCAGGTGCCGGGTTCGTCGGCCTGCGTTCTGGCGCGCTCGATCATTTGCTCTGACAGCCCGGCCAGTTCGGCCTCGTCCGTAATCGTCAGGGACCAGGTGTCGGACGCGTCCTGGACGTTGTTCGAGAACGTCGACTGCACGGCCGCGAGTTTCTGCATGATCTCCTTGAATCGCGCCTTGGCGTCCGGTTCGAGATCAACGCCGGCGAGTCTGAAATCCCGCAGTGCGTGCTGTACCATGCTGCGCTGAGCGCTGTTGGCTGTGGGCCCAAGCTTCTCGTCGACACGAACGAAGGCTTGCTGCAGCTGCTCGTTCTGCGACATCTCGGTGCCGTATTCTGTTAGCACCGGCAGCGCTTCTTCGTACGCGGCGCGCCATTCCGGCGACCCTTTGACGCCCTGCAGGTGACTGACCGGAGACCAGACGCGAGACAGCTGATGGCCCATAGCTTCGAGCGGGACCACCAGCGAGTCGAAACTCGGATCCTCGTCGTCACCGAGCAGGTGGTTGAGCGTCTGCCGATGCGCGGTGAGCAGCTCGTTCAATGCGGGCATAACCTGGTCGGGATCGATGTCGCCGAACCGGGGTAACGAAGAAGTATCGAGAAGCGGATTTGTCATGCGGGACTTGATAATGCCGGGTGGCGCCGCATGTTAGCACAGCGCAGCCAAAGCCTTGCGTGAAAAACTGGACAACCATCGAAGGAGCAGGTCCTTGACTGATCATTATCAATTGCTGGTTATCGGCGGTGGCAGCGGCGGACTGGCGCATGCCCAGCGTGCGGCCGAGTACGGCGTCAAAGCGGCGGCCATTGAAGCCGGTCGCCTCGGCGGTACCTGCGTAAACGTCGGTTGTGTCCCAAAGAAGGTAATGTGGTACGCCGCGAACCAGACACATCAGATGCACCATGCCGCGGACTATGGCTTCGACGTCGAGCGAAAGGGCTTTGACTGGACGACGCTGAAGCGAAACCGGGATGCTTACGTTAAACGCCTGAACGGCATTTACGAGAACAACCTCGACAAGCGTGGCGTGGACTACATCAGTGGCTGGGCCAGCTTTATCGATGCGAATACTGTCGAGGTTGGCGATCGTCGCATCACGGCGGACAACATCGTCATCGCGACGGGCGGCAGGCCGATGGTTCCCGATATCCCGGGCGCCGAGTACGGCATCACGTCGGATGATTTCTTCGAGCTCGACGAGCAGCCGAAGCGTGTACTGATCGCCGGCAGCGGATACATTTCCGTCGAGATTGGCGGCGTGTTCAACGCGCTGGGCAGCGAGACGCATATCGTCGTTCGCAAGGACGGTATCGTACGCAGCTTCGATCGGATGCTCGGCGAGGAGTTGATGCAGGCGATGCGCCAGTCCGGCGTATCCATCGACACGGGTGTCATTCCCAGCAGGGTCGAAAAGACCGACGAGGGTCTCGTCGTCACGGCCGAGGACGGCCGGACCTTCGGGCCCGTCGACTGCGTGCTGTGGGCGATTGGCCGGTCGCCTAACGTCGAGGGACTCAACCTCGAGGCAGCGGGCGTCGAGACGGATGACAATGGTTTCATACCCGTCGACAAGTACCAGATGACGAATGTGCCGCACATCGCCGCGCTGGGTGACGTCACCGGCGCCGTCGCGCTGACGCCGGTCGCGATTGCTGCCGGCCGCCGCCTCGCGGATCGTCTCTACAACGGCATGGAAGGGCGGCACCTCGAATACCACACGATTGCCACCGTCATCTTCAGTCACCCGCCGATGGGTACCGTGGGCCTCACCGAGGAAGAGGCGCGCGTCGAGTACAGGAATGACATCAAGGTCTACCAGTCATCGTTCATCGGCATGTACTACGCGCTTGGGCAGGACAAGGAGCGCACCGTGATGAAGCTGATCACGGCCGGGCCCGAGGAGAAGATCGTCGGTTGTCACATCATCGGCGACGGCGCCGACGAGATGATGCAGGGTTTCGCTGTGGCGATACGCATGGGCGCGACCAAGAACGACTTCGACGATACCGTGGCGATCCATCCGACCAGCGCCGAAGAGCTGGTCACTATGCGGTGACGGAAATCTGCTTCAGTACCGCTGCGGTGTCCGGCCGGATGCCGCGCCAGATGTTGAACGACTCCGCCGCCTGCTCGACCAGCATGCCCCACCCCATGATTGAGTTCGCCGCGCCCTGTTCACGCGCCCATACCGAGAAGGGCGTCGGGTTCAGGCCGTAAGACAGGTCATAGCACACCGTCTTCGAAGACACTGCGTCGACCGGGTACGGTGGCCGCTCGCCCTTGAACCCGGCTGACGTCGCATTGATCACGAGGTCGAAGGATTCGCCCAACTGGCCATCGTTGAATGAGCAGGCAAAGACCGGTCCGTCCTCGGCGAAGCGCTCGACGATTTCCTCGGCCCGTTCGATGGAGCGGTTGGCGATCAGCAGACGTTTGGGCTGCATCTCCAGCAGCGGCCCGACAATCCCGCGCGTTGCACCGCCCGCCCCGAGGATCAGGATGGAGCGCTGCTGCAACTCAATCCCCAGGTTGACGGCCAGGTCACGCAGCAGGCCGATGCCGTCGGTGTTATCGCCCCTGATCTCGCCGTTGTCGAAGGTCAGCGTATTCGCCGCCGCGGCGGTCCTGGCGCGATCGGACAATGAGCTGCACAGCGGTATGACAGCCTGCTTGTGCGGCACCGTAATGTTGAGTCCCCTGCCGCCGGTCCGCTCGAACTGGCGAATCGCGTCTTCGAGGTGATCCGGCGAGACCTGCAAAAGCTCGTACTGCATCCGCTGTCCGGTCTGCAGTGCGAAAAGACGGTGGATGACCGGCGAGCGACTGTGAGAGACCGGATAGCCCATCACGCCATAGCGGTCAACGCCGTTAGGCGTGCTCATTGTGCACCCTCGTTGTTGGTCGGACCGGTACCTTCAATGCACCTCTCCGGCCCGAGCGCCCTGATCGTCGATGTCGGGCTTCCCGGGCTCAATCGCTTACTCGTTCATCCAGCGGGCCGCGTCGAGCGAAAAATACGTCAATATGGCGCAGGCGCCGGCGCGCTTGATGCACATCAGAGACTCCATGATGGACTTCTTCTCGTCCAGCATGCCGTTCGCGGCCGCCGCCCTGATCATCGCGTATTCACCACTGACCTGGTAGGCCAGCGTCGGTACGCCGAACTGGTCGCGCACACCCTTGATGATGTCGAGATACGGCATCGCCGGCTTGACCATGACAAGATCGGCGCCTTCCTCGAGATCCATGTGTACCTCTCGCAGAGCCTCTTCGGCATTCGGCGGCGCCATCTGGTAGGTGGACTTGTCGCCGCTGCCGAGGTTTGCCGATGAACCGACCGCATCGCGGAACGGCCCGTAAAAGCATGACGCATACTTGGCGGCGTAAGACAGTATCAGCGTATGAATGTGGCCTTCTGACTCTAGCGCGTCGCGAATCGCACCGATGCGGCCGTCCATCATGTCCGACGGCGCGACGATGTCGGCACCGGCAGCGGCATGTGACACGGCCTGCCGGGTCAGCATGTCGACGGTCTCGTCATTCAACACGTAGCCGTTGTCGTCGATGATGCCATCCTGACCGTGTGTCGTGTACGGATCCAGCGCGACGTCCGTAATGACGACGAGGTCGGGGTACGTGTCCTTGATCGTCCGGACCGTTGTCTGGACGAGCCCGTCGGCACTCGCGCACTCTGCGCCGTCCAGGGACTTCTTCGATTCCCCTATGACCGGGAACAGCGCGACAGCGGGAATGCCGAGTGCAACGACGTCGGCCAGTTCGGTCATCAGCTTGTCGACACTCTTCCGCGAAATGCCGGGCATTGACGGAACCGCCTCAACGTTATCCTCGCCTTCGAGGACGAAAACCGGGTAAATTAGGTCCGCAGGAGAGAGCGTCGTCTCCGCGACCAGACTTCGCAACGGGGCCGTGCGCCGCGTTCGACGGAGTCGAATCAGGGGGAACCGACCGGCAGTGCTGATACTCATATCTCAAACAAATAACGACAATAACTTCTGATTTTCCATGTATTTATGGCTCGATGCCATGCTTATTTCAAAGTTTCGGCAGTCAATCGTAATAATTTCCCGGAAGGACCGGTCAACTTGAATGAACACCAGCAGTGACCAGCTTGCCAGGCGGCAAAGATTTGATCGGCTAGTCGCCGTCTACTATCCGGACATGTACCGGTACGGCGCCTGGCTGAGCCGCGACCGCAGTATTGCGGAGGACGTCGTGCAGGAAGCGTTGCTCCGGGCATGGAAGTCGCTAGACGCGCTCCGCGACGATGCCGCTGCCAAGCACTGGTTGCTGACGATTGTTCGACGAGAGAACGCGAGGTATTTCGAGCGGAAACGGCTCGACATGGTAGACGTCGACGACCTCAGCCCGGCGCAGGAAGCGCTGATCGCCGAGACCGAGGACGAACAGCTGAACGAGGTGCGTGAGGCTATCTACCGGCTCGAGGACGATTACCGCGAGCCGCTGGTTCTGCAGGTGCTGATGGGTTATTCGACCACGGAGATTGCGGAACTGATGGGGCTCAAGCAGGGCGCGGTGCTGACACGACTGCATCGCGCAAGGCACAAATTGAAAGAAGTGGTTGAGGATGACGCCGCAGTAGCGGCGGGTAAGTAGAAATGGACGGCAAAAAATTCAGAGATAAAGTAACCGGAGATTCGTCCACGGCGGACAGCCCGGCAGATCTCGACGAGACTTCCGCACTGGATGCGACGCTGAAGCGCGCGATGATGCTCGACGTACCGGAGCTCAGGATGCCTGAGTTGCCGGAGATAGAGACGAGCAAGGTCGTCAGCCTGGCAGAGCGCCGGCGCGCCCGCGCGCCCGTGTGGCTGGCGACGGCGGCCGCGATCATGATGGCGGCGGTTTTCGGCGTCTACACGTACAACGCGTCGACCAGCTATGACAGCCTCACCGACGAGATTATCGCGCACATGGACCATGAGCCGTATGCGCTGCGTGTGACCGATGTTCCGGTCAATTCGGCCCGCCTGGAGCGGGTGGTTCCTGCAAGCGTAGCGAACTTGTCGCCGAAAAACGGTCTGATTACCTATGCGCAGAGTTGCGAGATCAATGGAAACACGGTCCCGCACCTCGTCGTGCAGGGAGAGCGCGGGCCTGTAACGATAATTTTGCTGCCTGATGAGAAAATAGACGCAGCAACGCCGTTCCAGGGCAACAACGTCAATGGCGTACTCATCCCGGTCGGTGATGGCAGCATCGCGATCATCGGCGAGGAGAGCGCCGAAAGTATGGACCGCATAAGAGAGAGTTTTGTGGATGCAGCGAGCTGGCGGACCTGATTTACCGGCAAGCTGGAAATAAAGAGCCCGGTCTTGGGCAAATTCCTTTAGGAGAGAGAAGCATGTCAGAGAAGAAAGTTGTAAAACCCGTTGCACTTGCCGTTGGCGCTGCGCTTGCCGGATCGTTCGCGCTTGCCGGCACCGTGAATGCCGACACTGTCGATAACCCGTTCGCGATGTCCTCGCTGAGCGCTGGCTACATGCTCGGCGCCGAAGGCGGCTGCGGCGGCGACAAAGAGAAAGGCGGCGAAGGATCTTGTGGTGAAGGTTCCTGCGGCGGCGACAAGAAGAAAGACAAAGAAGGCGAAGGTTCCTGCGGTGAAGGTTCCTGTGGCGGTGACAAAGACAAGGGTCACGGCGACAAGGAAGGCGAAGGTTCCTGCGGTGAGGGCTCTTGCGGCGGCGACAAAGAAGAAGCCGAAGGCGCTTGCGGCGAAGGTTCATGCGGAGGCTCTGTCTAAGACAGACTTCCAAGGAACGAGAAAACCCGCGCTATGCGCGGGTTTTTTTTGCCTGTGAGAAATGTACTCGTCTGTAGAGTTTTGCCACTTCCTCGTTTTCCCGGGTACTGCTAGTCTGATCAAAAGGGTGATGGTTGGCTGAAGAGGGTCATGGCTCAGGACAAAATTCGATGCAGCTGGTGCGAAGGCGTCAGCGATGACTACCAGCGATACCACGATACCGAATGGGGCGTGCCGGTCGTCGATGACAGGACGCAGTTCGAGTTTCTCGTGCTGGAGGGCGCTCAGGCGGGCCTGAGCTGGTCGACGATCCTGAACAAGCGGGCGGGCTACCGGAAGAACTTCGCCGACTTCGATCCTGCCAAAGTCGCTCGCTTCACCGAGCGGCGCATCGAGAAGATCCTCGAAGACCCCGGTATCGTACGCAACCGCCTGAAGGTCAGGTCCGCGGTGACCAACGCCGTCGCGTTCCTTGAGGTGCAGAAGGAGTTCGGCACGTTCAGCAAGTACATCTGGCAGTTTGTCGGCGGCAGGCCCATTCAGAACGCGTTCGAAAAAGACAGCGACGTGCCGGCAACGTCACCGGAGTCGGACGCGCTTAGCAAGGATTTGAAGGCCCGTGGCTTCAAGTTCGTCGGCAGCACGATCATTTATGCGCACATGCAGGCGACCGGCATGGTCAATGACCACGTCGTCGATTGCTACCGCTATGCCTACTGCGCCAGGCTCGGGCGCGCTATGAAGCCGCTCTGAACCCTTCGACAACTCTCGTCCAGCCGCGACAACAGGCGCTCCGGCGCGAACGGGCGTTCGTGCTACTCTGGCAAGAAGTTCTGGGGGTAAGCTCATGTCAGAGTCAGAAAAAGTACCGGTCTCGTTCTGGGTCATTGCCGGCGCCGCGCTCGTCTGGAACCTGTTCGGTCTGCTTGCGTATTACCTCAGGGTCACAGCGACGCCGGAAATGCTCGCCGAGATGTACACGACAGAGGCAGAGCTTGCTTTCATGACCAGCCTTCCCGCGTGGGCGACCGGCGCACAAGGTCTCGCAGTCACGGCAGGCGTGCTGGGCTGCCTGCTTCTTCTGGTCAGGAAGAAGGTAGCGAAAATGCTGTTCATCGCATCGCTGGCCGGCGTGCTGGCTCAGAATGCCTACGGTTTTATTCTCGGTGACGGGCTCGAGACATTCGGTCCCGGTGCGCTCGTGTTGCCTATCGTCGTAATTGTCGTTGCGATCGCGCTGGTCATCTTTTCGGCCAAGGCCGCGGAGAAGGGCTGGTTGAAATAGCGATCAGTTGCCGATTGTCACAATCGTAAGCTCGACGAGACCCTGCGGCGTGTTGTGGGAAATGCCGCCCAGGTAGATCGTGTCCGCCTGAAGGTTTTCCCATTCGATCGACACCGTCTCGACACTGCCCGCCGCGACGAAGGCCGGTCCGTCCGCGCGCAAATTCAGCTGGTCGTCGATGAGCCCGAATGACCAGGCCAGCAACGTGTAGTTTGCGCCGGGGCCGCCCGATACCTGGTCTGTTTCAAAGCCGTGTACCAGTACCGCGTAACGACCCGCTGCCGGCACTGCCTGGTTGAACTGCTCCTGCGACGTCGGCTCGCCACTCAGCCCGATGCGGTTGCAGTTGACGTTGTCCGGGCAGTAATAGACGTACATGTCGAGATCGTCGTCACCGTCGGTCAGCGCATCGAACAATGCGAATCTCAGGTACAGCTGGTCCGCTGGAACGTCGATCAGGTGCACGGTCACGCCGCCGGTGCTGCGGAAAGAGAATGTCTTGGTCGGGTCGTTGTCGACAAAGCCATTGACGACCAGCGGCAGGTTCAGCCCGTGCACGCCAGGCGTGTAGGCGCCGGTGTAACCGAATTCGACATCGAAAGACGCCGTTCCGGTGCCGCCGAAACTCGTGATCTCGACCGGCGCAGTCAGCGACACTGGCCGGACCGCGACCGGGCTGCGAACGACATGATCGTCACTGCGCCATGTGTACTCGCCGAAACGCCACAGGTCCAGCGGCCCCGAAACGTAGGCGAGACGAACGTCAAAACTGCCGGTTTCACCCGGCCCCAGCGTCAGCGTCGACGGACTGATGTTCATTGCCATGCCCGCGGGTGCCGTGATGTCCACGACAAAGGTCTGTGACTCGTCGCCGACATTAGTCACGCGGCGCGTCACCGTACGCTCGCTGGCGAGTCTTGCGATGGCGATGGACGGTGAATTCAGGTCCGACGGGGCGAAGCTTTGCCCGAGGTTTGCGAGCTCATCACAGCGCGCCTGCGATATTGCCGGCGACTCTGCCGCGCAGGCGAATGCGTCGTATTCGTCGTTGGTCGTCAGGTAAACCAGGCCGGGGTCCAGCGCATCGTTCGGGACGACGTGTCCGGCGCCAAAGTCAAAGGGGTTCGCCGGCGCCTCCTCGTCGTCCCGGCTGAGGTCCTGCCGGGCGGATGTCATTAACGCGGACTTCAGTGCCGATGGCGACCAGTCCGGATTGGCTTCCAGCAGCAGGGCAGCAATGCCCGATACGTGCGGCGTCGACATCGACGTGCCGCTCAAGTAAGCATAGGTCTCGCCTGACAGGGTGTTGGCGGCGTCCGGGGTGAAACCGGCCAGGATGTTGGCGCCGGGCGCCGTGACGTCGGGTTTCAGGATGTCTGGTGCCGGCGCCGGGCCCCTGGCCGAGAATGTGGCCATCCGGTTGCCGGTCTCGGCCTCTGTCAGGAACAAGCCCTTGTCGAGCACGGCGTCGACGATGTTGTCCGCTTCGAGCTCGGCCAGAATCAGGTTGCCATCCGCTTGCCCGATCATCAGTGCCGGAATGTCCACGAGACCTGCCGCGCCGTTCATGACGACGGCGTCGCCCGCAATGCTGTAGACAAGCGCCGCCACGGCGCCCGCGTCTTCCGCATTGGAAATCTTGACGTCGAAGTCACAGCCGCCGCGTTCGATAAACGCGATCTTGCCTTCGATTTCTGATGTATTGACCAGCGCCTCGCAGGCGTCGGCCGTCGTTCCGGAGCCGCCGCTGGCCAGCGTGTCATCGCCGTCATCGACGAGTACCAGTTCGGCCTCGATCGGGTCTACGTCCGACAGCGGCGGCGTGAAGCTTGCTTCTCTGACGGCATACTTGCCGGCGATCGACGGTGGCGAATCGATCTGCATGGCTTCGACGGAGGTTTCGCCTTCACGCGTCGATGCGGCCGTCGTAATCGCCCAGGGACCACCGGCAGGAGAGCCAATCGTGCCCAGGTTCGGTCCGTCATTGCCGGCGGCAACGACAGCCAGAACACCGGCCTTGGTTGCGCCGGCCAGTGCGATATCGTCCGGCGACGTGACCCGCAGGAAAGAACTGCCGACGGAATAACTGATGATATCCACACCGTCGGCTACGGCGGCATCGATCGCGTTGGCAAGATCGGAGGTATTGCAGCTGGCTCTCGTCGCGCCCGGTCTGAGCCAGCAGGCCTTGTAAATGGCGACCCGCGCTCGCGGAGCGATGCCCTCGACGGTGCCGACGAAACTGCCGAACAGCGCTGCATTCTCGCGATTGCCAGCGCCGGTCGTGGCCGTGTGCGTGCCGTGCCCGTCGACATCGCGGGCCGAGCGTATTTCCCCGGCATCAATCGGCCCGGACGCCTCGGCGCCCTCGATGAAAAAACGAGCGCCGATGAGCTTATTATTGCACAGCGTGTCCGCGAACTGCTCGCCGGCCTGGCAGGTACCGCTCCAGTCTTCCGGCGGCTCGTACTCGAGTACGTCCTCCATGTCATCGTACCGGCCGCAAAGCCACCGCCCCAGCAGGGAGGTTCTTCCCCAGTTGCTCCGGCAGGCCCTCGGACGGTCGGCCTCTCGCGTATCGTCGAGCTGCGGGTGTTCCGGGTAAACGCCACTGTCGATGAATCCGATAATGACGTCTTCGCCGGTCAGGCCTCGCGGACCCCGCAGGCCTTTCGTATTGTCGAAGAGTTCGAGAAACTCGGCGCTGAAATTTGTTGCGAGCGGACGGACCTCGTCTTCCCAGACCTGAACGACCTCGGGCAAGGCAGACAGTTTGTCAGCCTGGGTTGCCGTCATTTTCGCTGCGAAGCCATTGAACCCGTACGTATAGCTGTAGATTTTCTCGGCGCCGGCGGCTTTTGAGAGCAGCAGTCGGTCCTGTTCGTCCGACAAAGCTTTCGCGTAGCTTCTGACCGAGGGGTTCGACTTGCTGAAGGCTCTCTTCGTCTTGGCGACCGAGGGGGAGCTCGGGACCTGGCTTGCGAAATACTCCGCTGCCGCCGGTTTGGCCATCTGTACGATGTAGACTCGCCGCTCGTCCGGAGATTCTCCAGCGGCAAGGCGCACGCCCCCCGGGCCACCCGCGTCAACGAGTCGCGACGGCGACTGAGCGAGCACCGCTGCGGATAGCAGCAGGCCAATCAGCAACAAAGATAGTCTTGGCATGATTGTTGAGATGAAATCGATTTCTGAGGAGAAATCTATCACCTGCGGCTGGCGTCAGAAACCATTCATTCCGCCAGCTCATCCACGGGATGCCTGCGGGCACAACGCCGACGGCGTGCATTTCACCCTATAGCAGGACAGATCGACCCGGCATCTGGGCCGATCAGAAACCTGCGAGATGGGGCAGAAACTGCTTTCGCAGTCTCTTCAATCCTGCACGATACTGCTTGCCAGCGCGCCTTCGGCCAGTTCGTTGTCTTCCTTGATCGCCGGCGACTCGACGAAGGCGAAAGAGGCACCGTCCTCACCGAAGACAAAGACCTCGCAGTCGCCCCAGGCCTCCGGAATGGACCACGCTTCCTGCGAGTCAATCGGCGCAACCAGTCGGCCAGAGTCGCAGCGCGCTTCGACGCGCTCGATGTCGCCATCGATATTCTCGATCGCGAAATGGCGAAGTGACGGCTTGTGCGCCCAGAGGGCCTGCCCCGACTCGCGGTCACAAGGCGTGCTCACGACGCCAGGCACCGTGATTTCAGTCGCCTCGGCAATGCCGGCTTCGAGCGCCCGTATTTCTTCTTCCAGGGACTCGATGACCGACGCGTGGCCCTTGGTATCGCGCAGCGCATCGAGCGCTTCGCCCGCGTCTACAAAGCGCTGCTGCTCGGTCTCGATTCGAACCAGCGACGCAAGCAGTTCCCGCTTCGTCTTTGCGTTGAGCGCATTGCTGTCGCCGATGTTCAGTGCTTGCCTGAGCGCCTCGCGACGCAGGTTGTCGTTGCCTTCGCCGTCCGCGACGCGCCCCTCGACGATGGCGAGGATCGAGGACTCATAGAGATTCCAGCCGCCGAAGGCTTTCGCTCGTTCGAGATTCGCCCGTGCATCTTCGACCTTGTCGCTGGCAAGGTCGGTGAGGATCATCTTGTACCAGCGCATGAAGTTGCGTGAGGCCTTGCCGCTGTCATTGGAGCGCTCGAAGCGGATCGCTACGGAATTATTGGCGACCTCTTCATCGGACGGTTCGAATGTCCAGTCGGAAACGGCGTCGACGGCTGACTGCTCAAAGGCCTCACCGCCCACCGAGTCAACGACGATAGGGTCGACGACACTGCCGTCCGGAGCGACGACGAAATTCAGTTGAACCCAGCCTTCCTGGCCCTTGCGCATGTCCTCGTCCTCCGGAAACGCCGGCATCGTCTTGTCGACGACATCAGCCGCGAGACTCAGCGTGTCCACGGCGATGTCATAGGACTTCGCGACGGCGAGCGACGCGGTAAGCAGCACGGTGGCCAGCCCGCAGGCCGAGAATTTGCTTTGGTTCCGGGTCTTCGAATTCATTGTTTGCTCCCTGAACGAGGATGCGGTAATCGAACCGACACAAAACCGGTTCGTTTTACGCTCATCTGTTGTGTTAGATGTCTCTAACGGGCAAACAGTTGCGTCTTATTCGAAAATGATTTGAATTCGAGTGCGTTTCCGGACGGGTCGAGGAAGAACATAGTGGCCTGTTCGCCAACCTCGCCCTGGAAGCGAATCCGGGGTTCGATGATGAATTCAACGCCCTCGGCCGTCAGGCGGTCCGCCAGCCGCTGCCAGTCGTCCCGGTCCAGAATGACGCCAAAATGGCGCGCCGGTACGTTATCGCCGTCGACCGGGTTACGAGCCACTTCGTGGTCAGGCTCATCAATGAGATGCAGAGTCACCTGGTGGCCGTAGAAGTTCAGGTCGATCCAGCGCGACGCGGTCCGGCCGGTCTCGAAGCCGAGCAGCCCGCAATAGAATGCCCGGGCTGACTCGAGGTCTGTTACGGGAACGGCGAGGTGAAACGGGTTCAGCTCAGTCATGTCCTGCGCATCGGAATGGCGAGGTGAAACGGCTGCTGCGCGGTCATTTTTTCCGTGCGTGCATGCTGCCGATCGCGGCGATAATCGCCCCGACGACGATACCTGCCGCTATGCCGGTTGCAAAGTCGCCCGAGGTCACGCCGATAGCTGCGCTCAGTGCTGCGCCGACGCCGATGCCGATCGCTATCCAGCTGCCGCCGGCATTGTCGTCCTGTTCGCTCATGCAGCGGCCTCGCCGGTTTCCAGCCAGTCACGCGGCCGGAGGTAGTCGGCGTACAGTTTTGCTTCCGCTGAGCCGGCTTCAGGAGACCAGTCGTAGGCCCATCGCACGTTCGGCGGCAATGACATCAGGATCGATTCGGTCCTGCCGCCCGACTGCAGGCCGAACAGCGTTCCGCGGTCATAGATAAGGTTGAACTCGACGTAACGACCTCGGCGATACAGCTGGAAGTCACGCTGGCGGTCGCCGTAAGGGTGCGAGTGCCGCTTGCGCACGATCGGGCCGTAAGCCTTCATGAAGCTGTCGCCCACGGTTTGCACGAACTCGAGCGAGCGTTCGAAGCCCAGCTCGTTGAAGTCATCGAAGAAGAGCCCGCCGACGCCGCGCGTTTCATTGCGATGTTTCAGGAAGAAGTACTCGTCGCACCATTTCTTGAAGCGTGGGTACAGGTCCGGGTCGAACTCGTCGCAGGCGGCTTTTGCCGTCTCGTGCCAGGCGACAACGTCCTCGTGGAATGGATAGTAGGGCGTCAGGTCATAGCCGCCACCGAACCACCAGACGTCGTCACCCGCATGGAACAGCCTGAAGTTGGCGTGGGTCGTCGGTACATACGGGTTGTTGGGGTGCAGGACCAGCGATACGCCGACCGCCTCGAAGCCCCGACCGGCGAGTTCCGGTCGCGACTTGGTCGCAGACGGCGGTAGCTGGTCGCCGAAGACATGGGAGAAGTTAACCCCGGCCTGCTCGAACACGTCACCGCCGGCCATGACCCGGCTCTCACCCCCGCCACCGCCTTCGCGATCCCAGGTGTCGCGACGGAAGCTCGCCTTGCCATCGATCGCTTCGAGTTCGGCGCAGATCTGATTCTGCAGGGTCAGGAGGTAGCTCTTGGCTTGTTCGATATTGCTCATGGTGGTTCCTTGGGTTCCGCTCCCGGGGGCAGCGCCGCTGCCCGTCGCCGGGACGCCCTAACCGTCTACGATACCGCGAAGAGCACCGCCGAACATGCGGTCAAGTACGTATTGGCGTTTTTAAACGCGCGTCGAGCGGCGCCGAATCCCTAGTCGCCGCTGCTGGACTTCTTCCTGACAACCTTCTTCTTCTTCGCAGCCTTCTTTTTAGTGGCTTTCTTCCCGGCCTTTTTCTTCGTGGTCTTTTTCTTGGTCTTCTTCTTGGCCGGCGTCTTCTTCGCCGCGGCCTTCTTCGTCACTTTCTTGCGTCCGCGACGTTCCGGTGCGGCTGCAAGCAGCTCCTTGCACTCTTCGAGGCTCAGGCTCTTCGGATCACGGTCCTTGGGTACACGGGCATTCTTGCTCTTGTCGGTGATGTACGGGCCATATCGACCGTTCAACACCTGGATGCCGTCGTCTTCGAAGTCCTGGATGATGCGGTTGGCATCGGCAATCTTCTTTTCCTCGATCAGCTCGAGGGCTCTCGGCAGCTCGATCGTGTACGGATCGTCGTCGCCGCGAATCGACACGTACTTATCGCCGTAGCGCACGTACGGGCCGAAGCGTCCGACACTGGCAGAGACCGGCAGACCGTCCGGCGTCTCACCGAGTTTGCGTGGCAACTTGAACAGCTCGAGCGCTTCTTCGAGCGTGATCTCCGTCATCTTCTGTCCGGGCCGCAAGCCAGCGAACTTCGGTTTCTCCTCGTCGTCTTTGGTGCCGATCTGCGCAAACGGACCATAGCGACCCATGCGAACTGATACGGGCTTGCCGCTCTTCGGGTCGGTGCCGAGTTCGCGCTCCTGGGCGACGTCTCCGCGGGTTACGGTACTGTCTTTCTCTTCACACAGCTTGTGGAACGGGCCCCAGAAATTCTCGAGCAGCGGCACCCACTCCTTGTCGCCCAGCGATACGGCGTCGAGGTCATCTTCGAGCTTCGCCGTAAAGTCATAGTCGACGTACTGCGTGAAATGGTCGGTCAGGAAGCCGTTGACGATCCGGCCGATGTCCGTGGGGATAAAGCGCTTGCCATCGACCTCGATGTACTCGCGGTTCTTCAGTGTCTGAATGATATTCGAGTACGTGGACGGCCTGCCGATACCGTACTCCTCGAGCGCCTTAACGAGGCTTGCGTCGGTGTAGCGAGGCGGCGGCTCGGTGAAGTGCTGTTCGGGGCGCAGCTCGTCCATCTGCACGACATCGCCTTCATTGATTTCGGGAAGGAGTCGGTCGCCGTCGTCATCTTTGGCGTCGTCCTTGCCCTCCTGGTACACAGCCATGAAGCCCGGCTCGACGAGCACCGAGCCGTTGGCGCGCAGGCGGTGACCGTCTTCAGGCGCACCGGCTGCGAATTCAATGGCGACCGTGTCGAACACCGCCGGCACCATCTGGCAAGCCATCGTTCGCTTCCAGATCAGTGAGTAGAGTTTCAGCTGGTCGTCGTCCAGCGCACCCTTCAACTCGTCGGGCGTGCGCAGCACAGACGTGGGGCGAATGGCCTCGTGCGCTTCCTGCGCGTTCTTCGCTTTCGTCTTGAAGATACGCGGCTCGGCCGGCACGTTCTTGTCGCCATAGCGTTGCGCAATCGTGTCTCGAATCTCCGCTAATGCGACGTCGGCCAAGGTGACCGAGTCCGTACGCATGTAGGTGATCAGGCCGACGTTGCCTTCGTCCGGCAGCTCGATACCTTCGTACAGTCTCTGCGCGACTCGCATCGTGCGTTGCGTATTGAATCCGAGCTTCCTCGATGCCTCCTGCTGCAACGTGGACGTCGTAAACGGACCTGCCGGATTTCGACGACGTTGTTTCTTCGAGACGCTGACCGTCGTCAGCTTGCCGCCGGAGGCGTCATTGATCGTCGTTTCTACGTCGCGCGCCGCTGCTTCGTTCTCGAAGCTGAACTGCTCGACCTTCTCGCCCTTATAGCTAACCAGCCGGCCAAGGAAGGGTTGCTTCTCCTTGCTAAGGTCTGCCTCGATGGTCCAGTACTCGCGTGCCTTGAAGGCTTCGATTTCGAGCTCACGCTCAACGATCATGCGTAATGCAGGACTCTGCACCCTTCCCGCCGACAGCTTCGGCTGGACCTTCTTCCACAGCAGCGGCGACAGGTTGAAGCCGACGAGATAATCGAGGGCACGTCGCGCCTGCTGGGCGCCGACGAGGTGCTCGGACAAACCGCGCGGGTGCTCGATCGCTTCTTTCACGGCGTTCTTCGTAATCTCGTGAAAGACGACACGGTGCACCGCCTTGTCGTCGAGGGCATTCCGTTCGCGCAGCAACTCGATCAGGTGCCAGCTGATTGCCTCGCCTTCGCGATCGGGGTCAGTTGCAAGATACAGCGCGTCGGCCTTCTTCAACGCACGAATGATCGCGTTTACATGTTTCTCGTTGCGCTCAATGACCTGGTACTTCATTTCGAAGCCCTTGTCAGGGTCGACGGCACCGCCTTTCGGTACGAGATCACGGACGTGCCCGTAGGACGCCATCACGGAAAAGTCCTTGCCGAGGTACTTTTCGATGGTCTTGCTCTTCGCAGGAGACTCTACGATAACGAGGTTTTTTGACATGCGTGGTCTGTTTTCCTTAACCGTGATCCGCCCGGAAAAAATTAAACCGCGGGCATTGCCGCGGTTTAATTACGTGCTTCAGCGCGAGGTGTCAAGGAAGGCCCGATCAGTTCTCGCGGCTGTAATGTCAGAATCGCTAGTGAACCATCCCCGTGTTTTCTTCGAAAACGAGATCCTCCATCTGTGCGTAGGCCTGCTCCTGGCCCGGCTGGCTGAACAGCACCATGAGTACGACCCACTTGATCTGCTCGACGTCGATATCGTCCGTTTCCAGGGCCAACAAACGGTCGATCAGAATCTCCCGCTGCGATACGGAGAGGATGCCGATCTGCTCGAGATACGCGATATATCCCCGGCAGTTTGTGTCCAGCCTGTCCATCTCGAACTCGGAGTAGACCCGCGTGCCGCGAGACGAATCTGCGACGATGCTCGCCACGCTCTGGTGATCCGTCAGCTCATCGAGCCAGTCGAGCGCCCGATCGATCTCGGCATCGCCAAAGCCGGCTAGCGACAGGTCGTTTCTCAGTTCGTTCTGGTCGGGTTCCGGGTTGTCTTCCGTATCTACGTAGGTCTCGAAGAGATACATCAATACGTCGAGTACGTTTTCTTTCATGCGTCGAGGAGTCCCCTGACTTATTTTGTGTTGCTGGGCCGCTCGGATGAGTTCGACCGGTGGAGGGTGGCGTACTGCCCTCCTGGCAGTTTTTCAACTCGTCCTTCGAGTTCGAGAATCAGAAGCATGGATGAAAGCTGGTCGATCGTCAAACCCGAGCCCTCGACCAGCGAGTCGATGCTGACGGGGTCATGTCCCATTATGTTCAGCAGGTCCTTCTGCTCATCGTTGAGGTCCTCGGCAGCCGCGGTCTCGGCGTCGGCTTCCGGCTGCCTGAGATGGCTGATCCAGTGACCCAGTTCGGCCACGATGTCATCCGCCGACTCCACGAGCTTGGCGCCGGACCGAATGAGCTGATGGCAGCCACGAGACATCGCGTTGTGAATCGAGCCGGGAATCGCAAAGACCTCTCGCCCCTGCTCCCCCGCCAGCCGCGCGGTAATCAGCGATCCGCTGCGTTTCGCGGCCTCTACGACGAGTGTGCCCAGGCTAAGGCCGCTGATCAGGCGGTTGCGCTGGGGGAAGTGACGTCGGTCCGGCGGCGCACCCAACGGGAATTCGCTGACCAGCGCTCCCTTCGCCACGATGCCGTGCGCGAGCTCCCGGTTCGCGGCCGGGTAGACGCGGTCGATACCGTGCCCGAGGCAGGCGACCGTCGCTCCGCCGGACGCAACTGCACCACGATGCGCGGCGGTGTCGATACCCTGCGCCAGCCCGCTGACGACGACAAAGCCGTTGCCGGCCAGGTGTTCGGCGAAATCGAAAGCATTTCGCTCCCCCCCCTTGGTCGGGTTGCGGCTGCCGACGATCGCCAGGCTCGGGAGGTGCAGCGCGTCAACGTCACCGTTGACGTACAGGAAGGGCGGCGGGTCGTCGATACGAGCCAGCAGCTCCGGGTAAGCGTCCTCGCCGAGGACCAGTAGCCTATGACCATCCGCCTCCAGCCATTCCGCCGTCGCGCTGATCGCGTCTTCATCCGGCGCAACCACCGTCTCCGCCTGCTGCTCGGTCAGGCCCGCTTCGGTCAACCGGTTTGCGGACTGCGCGAGGGCGCTCGTGAGATCGCCAAACCGCGCGACCAGGTTCTGTACCTGGCCTGCACGCAATCGCGCGAGCGATGCAACGATGTAAGCGCTTTGCTGTTCGGTCATAGGATCAGATACCTGCGGCGAACGCAGACTATATCGCTGACGGCGACCTCGCGGGCCGCCAAATCAGGGCTAACCCACGAATTTACCGGTTGCCATTCTTGCCGCGGTAGTCACGGATACGTTGGTTCCGGGCCGTGAAGGTGGCGTCAGCTCTCGGTAGTCGGATCGCCTTCAAGGTACCAGTCCGGAACCCCGGTATCGCTGCAGCCTCGAACGTCGAAGACTTCCCTGTGCAGCTCATGCCCTCGGTGCCGGATAACCAGCGTCCAGCGACCGTCAATCCGTCTCGCGTCCTGTAAGGGCAATCTGGCGCGATACACGCGCCGTCCACGTTTCTGTTTCACATCGTAGACAGCGGACGAGTCGGCACCGGTCAGTACTTTCGACTTCGTCGCAGCACTCGTCCGGATGTCAGGCTTGTTCCACTCATAGGAGACGGTGAATCGAGAGACGGAGGTGCGGCTTGCAGGGCGTGCTGCTACGAAATAGAACAGGATCGAGTAGGTGTCGCGGCAAGCTACCTCTAGTGGGGTTTTGCCGCCCATGGGACGAGCCATGAACCGATTGTAGTCGTCGAGACCGTGCATCGCGGCCACGGCCTTGTGCGGGATCGCCGAGTAGAGGTAGTTGCCGGCTTTGGAATCTTGCAGCAGCTCGTCTTTGTGCGTTGTCATCAACTCGCGAAACTCGTCGGTCGAGTCCAGCGGCCAGTAAACAGCCGCCGCCGGCTCGAAGATGATTGCTGGTGGCGATGAATCCGTTGATCCGCGGGGGCTGGCGCAAGCAGCCAGCAGGAAGATTATTGCGGAGCACGCGCAGGCAAGCCGGCTGTTCAAAACAACACCTCCCAAAAACGACAACGGCGCCCGAAGGCGCCGTCGCATTAAACCACAGCGGTTTTCAATCAGGTCGGGTTGCGAACCGTGTCGAGCACGTTGATGTTCGTTACCGCTTCCATGACCAGCGCGTAGCTGATGCGATCATAAACCTTGAACACCATCGCCGTTCCCGCTTCCTCGTCCGGCAGCCGAACCTTGCCGCCACCGACGCGATCATCGATCTCTGCGCCGGTCTGGTAGACGCTCAGCAC
Organism: Woeseiaceae bacterium; assembly: GCA_030065915.1. Lineage (GTDB taxonomy): Bacteria > Pseudomonadota > Gammaproteobacteria > Steroidobacterales > Woeseiaceae > UBA1847. Next base: position 226,420 of record JASJCQ010000003.1, on the reverse strand, counting down.
GTCACCCACAACGAGGCCGTTCGCAGAGCCGCGGTTCAGGACCACGACCTGGTATTGGCCAATCTGAGAGACGCCGCCGACGACAGAGATGATTCGGCCTTCGACCTCGTAACTTGGTGCACGCGGGAAGAAGTTCAGCGGGATGTCGACCGCTTCCGGGATCAGGCGATCGCCGATCACTGCTTCCTGCTTACTGTCGGTCAGGGCTACGGTCGACGGGTCGCCGCCGCGACGCAGCGTGCCGGCACCAACGAAGATGCCCTGGTAGCCGACCAGCCGGTTGTCGTCCGGGTCGTACAGCGGGTCGCCAACCTTGACGAGGCTGAAACGGGTGCCGGTCGGTTCGCCGGCGACACCGCGAACGTAAATCTCATTACCGGCGGACGCGATCAGGTGATCGCCGCGCGTCTCGAGCATGTACGGCAGCGTGTCGGCCTGGCCTTTCTCGAGGATAACGCCCGTGCTCAGGAATGCAGAGACGGCGTCGTAAGGAATGCTGGCTACAGCCTGGGTCAGCGGTGAGACGCGGACCTGCGGCGAAAGACGGAAGGTCGACGCACGAATGTTCGTGACGCGCGGCTGGCCGTCGATGTAGACGAGGCCGAGAACATCACCGGGGTATATAAGGTGCGGGTTCTCGATCTCAGGGTTCACATACCAGATCTCGGGCCAGAACCAGGGATCTTTCAGGAATCGGCCCGCGATGTCCCACAGCGTATCGCCGAGCTGAACGACATATTCATCGGGATGTCCTTCAGCGAGGGGTACCGGCTCGTTGACTCGCTCTACAACCGGACCGCTGTACGTCGGAACGGAGTTGTTGCTTTCGTCGACAGGCGTCGAGCGGACCGGGGCCGGAGCGGGTCTCTCGACCGGCGTAGCCGCCTGCGGCTCACTGTCGCCACCAAACGGATTCAATGAACTCAAGGATGAGCATCCGGCGAGTGTGACCGCCATCGAAATTGCGGCGACTCGGATACCCTTTATAAAGCGTGCTTTGCGGTGGACCATGGTTGGCTGTTGCTCCCTGGAAGCCGATTCGGGCCGTTGGGCCGGTTGCGTTGCTATAATATGTCGTCTGACAAGGTCTATAGCTTGCATACGTCACATTTTGGGGCCCGCAGACCGCCCCAAACGGACCGAAAGCCTGCCGCATTGTCTGTCATCATATTCAATGAAGTCAATTATTTAGGGCGTTCTTGTAGAATATCTGGCAGGCACAACCTTGCAAAACGGGCAAGCAGACAAATGATTTTGGATCGCCGATCCTACTATTTAACAATCTGAATTATGGCAAAACTGACAATTTTGGAATTTCCCGATCCGAGGCTGCGTAAGAAAGCACGGCCCGTCGAAGCGGTCGACGATGCCTTGCGCGCAACGATCGACGACATGTTCGAAACGATGTACGCGGCGCCGGGTATTGGATTGGCTGCCACACAGGTTGATATCCACAAGCGTTTTCTCGTCGCGGACGTCAGTAGCGATCAGAGCGATCCCCGCGTTTTCATCAACCCGGTCATCGTCGAGAAAGACGGCGTGACCGTGACCGAGGAAGGTTGCCTGTCGGTCCCGGGCTACTACGAAGAGGTCAAACGCGCCGACACGATCCGGCTGAAGTACCTGGATCGCAACGGCGAGGTTCACGAGGAGAACCTGGATGGCATGCTCGCGGTCTGCGTGCAGCACGAGATCGACCATCTCGATGGCAAGTTGTTCGTCGACTACATCTCCGAGGCCAAACGAACCCGGATTCGCAAACGACTCGAGAAAGACCGCCGCCACCAGGCGGCTGCCGTGAGCGCCTGACCGAAGCACCGACCCCATGAACCGGCCCGCTATCGTTTTTGCAGGCACGCCAGACTTTGCCCTCGCCTCGCTGAAAGCGCTTGTCGATGCCGGCCATCGTCCGGTCGCGGTCTACACACAGCCGGACCGGCCCGCAGGCCGGGGTAAGAAACTCAAACAAAGCCCGGTCAAGCAGTTCGCCAACGAGCAGGACATTCCCGTGCTGCAACCGCGTACGCTACGCGACGACGAGGCGGCCGATACGCTAGAGAGTTTCAAGCCTGACCTGCTGGTGGTTGCGGCTTACGGCCTGCTGTTGCCGCAGCGCATCCTCGACATACCGCGTCACGGCTGCCTGAACGTACACGCATCGATACTGCCGCGCTGGCGGGGGGCCGCACCGATACAGGCGGCGATCCTGGCCAACGACACCGAGACCGGCATCAGCCTGATGCAGATGGAGGCCGGACTCGATACCGGGCCGGTCTTTGTCAGCGAAGCCATCCGAATCGAGCCGGACGACACAGCGGGTAGCCTGCATGATCGCCTTGCAACCCTGGGCGGCGACTTGCTGGTCCGGCACGTCGACGAGATCGCCGCTGGCATGCTCGAGGCTGAAGTCCAGGACGAGGGCCTGGCGACGTATGCCGGCAAGATCAACACAGCTGACGCTGAGCTCGACTGGCAGGAAAGTGCCGATGAGCTTGCGAGAAAGGTCAGGGCTTTCAACCCGGTCCCCGGGAGCTTCTTCGAGGTCGATGGCCAGCGCGTCAAGTGCTGGCGCGCGCGAGCCGTTGACGATGCGGTGGGCGAGGCGGGCAAGGTCCTCGATGTGTCCAGGTCCGGCGTGCTGGTCGCCTGTGGCAGGGGCGGACTGCTGCTGGAAGAATTGCAGCGCGCCGGCAAGGGTCGAGTGATGGCTCACCAGCTGGCGGACGCGATGAGCCTGTCCGACAAGCAACTCTCGACGTGAGCCGAAAAGGCGCATCGGCCCGGGCCAATGCGGCGAGGATCGTCGACAGTGTCCGTAGCAGAGGCCGGTCACTGGATGCGGCGCTGGAGTCCATCGACAGCGACGATGATTCATTCGTTCGCATGCTCGCGTACGGCACGCTGCGAACGCATTTCCGTCTCGAGGACCGTCGCCGGCAGCTGCTCGATCGCCCGATGCGATCGCGAGACAGCGTCATCGCGGCTCTAATCGACGTTGGCCTGTTTCAATTGAGCGATACGCGCGTCCCGGATCATGCTGCGATCGCAGAAACCGTTGAGGCCGCCAGGGTCCTGGGCAAGCCTCGCCTCGCCGGTCTCGTCAACGCCGTGCTGAGACGAGCGCAGCGAGAGAGTTTTGAGCCGGAAGGCCAGGAGGCGCGCTTCAATCATCCGACCTGGATCGTCGAACGACTCAAATCGGACTGGCCAGATGACTGGCGGCAGATCCTCGACGCGAATGACGAACGGGCACCGATGTGGCTGCGCGTGAATACCGGCAAGACGACGCTCGCAGCGTACAAGGCAGTGCTCGACGAAGCCGGTATCGATTACCGGCAACACACGGCTTTGCCGCAGGCGCTGCGCCTCGAGGCCCCGATCCCTGTCACCAGCCTGCCCGGGTTTGCCGACGGTCTCGTGTCCGTGCAGGACGGCGGCGCGCAGATCGCCGCACCCTGGTGCCGCGGCGACGGTGCTGCGCGAATGCTGGATGCCTGTGCGGCGCCGGGCGGCAAGAGCGCACATCTCAAGGAACTTGCGGACCCGGATGACGCTCTGACCTGTATTGACGTCGATGCGCGGCGAGCCAGCGCGATTCGCGAGACATTCGACCGCCTGGGGCTCAAGGCAACGATCAAGGTCGCTGACGCGTCTAATAAGGAAGACTGGTGGGACGGGCGGCCGTTCGACGCGATCTTGCTGGACGCACCCTGTTCGGCGAGTGGTGTGATAAGGCGACATCCCGATATCAAGCTTCTCAGGCGCGAATCGGATATCGCGGCGCTGGCAGAGGTACAGATGAAGCTTTTGAATTCGCTGTGGCAGACGCTGAAACCGGGCGGGCGCCTGTTGTACGTGACGTGTTCCGTCTTCAAAGATGAGAACGAGCGCATCGTTGAGGCGTTCCTGGATGCGACGCCAGACGCGACCGAAAATGACTTGTTGCAAAATAACAACATCCGCGATGTAATGCGGCGACAGGCACGGGGGTACCAGATCTTGCCGGGAACGGACGGCATGGATGGCTTCTATTTTGCGTGCCTGAAGAAGGCTACCTGAACCGTCAAATGCTGAAACCTCGAATCGAACCCCTTCGCCGGTTGTACCGGGGCTGCCTCGTCGTGCTGCTGATCAGCACGGCGGCCTATGCGCAGCAGGACCTCGAACGCGAGGGTTATTTCGAGGTTCGTTCGGCTGCGACCGAGTTGCTAAGCGGTGTTCACACGCTCGATGCAAGGCTTCAGCTCGTGCTGTCCAGCGAAGCGCTGCAGGCGCTTGAAGCCGGCGTGCCGCTGACGGTCGAACTGCAACTCGAGGTTATTCGTACCCGCCGCTGGGTGCCGGACAGCCTCGATGCCGAGCTCAAGGTTCGCTACGAGCTCGAATACAGGCCGCTGAGCCAGCGTTACATCGTGCGCAACGTAAATACCGGTAACCAGGAATCCTTCGCGACTCTCTACTCCGCCCTGAACACGCTCGGCCGAGTGCAGGCATTACCCATCATTGACGATGCCCTGCTCGAACCGGACAAACGCTACCGACTGCGCATGCGTGCACTGCTGAATACGCAGCAGTACCCGCCATCGCTCAGGTTCGTGTTCTTCTGGCGCAGTCAATGGCAGCTGAAGAGCGAATGGTTCGAATGGTCCTTAGAACGATAAAGCGAGCCGCGGCCTTCCTGCTCGGCGCCACCGGCGTCCTCCTGGCGCTCGTCGCGCTGTTCCTCTTAAGCGTTACCGCACAGAATTCCGACGAGTTCGGCCGCCTGAACGATGCGATTCTCGTCATCAACATCGTCGGCGTTGTGCTGCTGTTCCTGCTCGTTATCGGCAACCTGTTCCGGCTGTTCCGGGAATACTCGGACAATGTGCCCGGCTCGAAACTCAAAGCCCGCATGGTCGGCATCTTCGTCGGCCTCGTCGTCCTGCCGCTCCTCATCGTCTTCTACTTCTCGGTGCAGTTCATCAACCGCGGAATCGACACGTGGTTCGATGTCGAGGTCGAGGAGGGTCTCGATAATGCCGTCCAGCTCAGTCGCGCAGCGCTCGAACTCCAGATGCGCGACAACCTGGCCGCGACCCAGGCGATCGCGCGAAGCCTTCGAAACACCAGTGAACGCGACTTCATTTTCCAGCTGAGTATGTTGCGACGCGAAAACGGCGCCAGCGAGGTCACGTTGTTCGGCGCGAACAACCGCATCCTTGCGACCAGCTCGGACAGCTCGGCTGCAGCATTGCCGAAACGCCTGACCGAAGAAGTCATCCTGCAGCTCCGGCAGAACCGGCCGTTCGTCAGCCTCGATCCGCTGGAGGCTGACACCTATGAGATCCGCACGGCCGTGCCGTTTTACAGCTCGTCCCAGGCGCAACCTCTGGGTGTCATCCAGGCACACTTCCCGGTGACGAGCCGCCTCGGTCGCATGGCGTACACGGTTGAGAACTCCTATCAGCGATACAGTGAATTGCTGTTCCTGCGCGACGACCTCAAGGGCATATTCACGCTGACACTGAGTGTGGTCCTGTTGCTGACGCTCTTGGCATCGATCTATGGCGCATTCGTGTTTTCGCGTCGCCTGGTCGCGCCTATCCAGCAGCTCGTCTATGGAACCCGCGCGGTAGCAAAAGGTGATTTCGACCTGCAGCTGCCTCAGCCGACGCGCGACGAAATCGGTTTCCTGATCAGCTCGTTCAACGACATGACGCAGCGCCTGGCCGTGGCCAGCGAGCAGGCCAGTCTTAACCAGTCGTTGGTGGAGGCCGAGCGCGCGCGACTCGCGATCATCCTGGCCCGACTGTCAACCGGCGTCGTCGCACTGGACAGCGAGTTTCGGATTCGAAACGCGAACCAGGCATCGAGCGCCATCCTGAACACCGACCTTGCTTCCCGCGCCGGCCAGTCGCTGACGGACGTGTCGAAGGAAGGCCCGCTCGTCGAGCAGTTCGTCGACGTATCGATGATGCACCTGAAAGCGGGAGAGACGGACTGGCGCGAACAGATTGTCCTGCGCGGCGAGGTCGGTCGGCGAGTGCTGACCTGCGCGTGTACGACGTTGCCTGGCAAGGACGACAAGCCGGCAGGCTACGTCATCGTGTTTGACGACATCACGGCGCTGTTGCAGGCGCAGCGCGACGCGGCGTGGGGCGAGGTGGCACGACGGCTGGCGCACGAGATCAAGAATCCGCTGACGCCAATCCAGTTGTCCGCCGAGCGGCTGCGGCGAAAATACCTCGGCACGATGGAAGACGAAGAGGGCCAGATTCTCGATCGTGCGACACATACGATCGTCCAGCAGGTCGAGGCGATGAAGGAGATGGTGAACGCGTTCAGGGACTACGCCCGCGCACCGGACATGGAGTTCGGCCGCTTCGACATCGAGAACCTCGTGCACGAGGTCGTCGATCTGTATCGCGCCCAGGGCATGCACGTCGAGATTGCTATCACGCCGGACCCGAGCCTGGGACCGATCGAGGCAGACATGGGCCGCGTGCGCCAGATCCTGCACAACCTGATCAGGAACGCCGTCGAGGCACTCGAGAATACGGAAGACGCACACATCGACATTCTCCTGAGTCGTGTCGAAATCGACGGCATGCCTTTCTGCCAGATCCGGGTGGAAGACAACGGACCCGGATTCGACACCGGGTCCGTCAACCAGGTGTTCGACCCCTACGTCACGACCAAGCCGAAAGGCACGGGCTTAGGCCTCGCGATCGTCAAGAAGCTCGTTGAGGAGCACATGGGATCGATACGCGCAGAGAACAGGAAAGACGGCGGTGCCGTCATCAGTATTCGCCTGCCGATGACTGACACTGCAAGAGAATCAATTATCGCGAAGCTGCCGCACCTTGCGGACCAGAGGAGGGAAAGAGCATGACCAATGCTCACGTACTCGTTGTTGACGATGAGGCCGATATTCGGGCCCTGATTTCCGAAATTCTCAGCGATGAGAGCTACGGCGTAACCGTTGCAGCGAACGCCGAAGAAGCTCGCCGCGCCCGGGAAGCCGACAAGTTCGACCTGATCCTGCTGGATATCTGGATGCCCGATACCGACGGCATTACCTTGCTTCGCGAGTGGTCCGAATCGGGTGAGTTGCAGTGCCCGGTCGTCATCATGTCCGGACACGGGACCGTGGATACGGCGGTGGAGGCCACACGGCTCGGCGCCTTCGATTTCGTCGAGAAACCGCTGTCCCTGGCGAAGCTGCTGCGCACCGTGGAGTCAGCGCTTGAGTCCGTCGCGTCACAGGCGGGCAAATCCCGGACAATGCTGCCGGCGTTGCTGACGCCCGTCGGTCGCAGCGAACTGATGAAGAGCCTGCGTGAACGCGCGCAGCAGTTTGCATTGCAGGACTCTTCAGTGCTGATCAGCGGCGAACCGGGCACGGGCCGCGGCGCGTTCGCACGCTACATGCATGGCTTGAGTCGACGCGCGGCTGAGCCCGTCGTCGTCTTGACCGGTGCGTCCATCACGCGAAGCAACGCCGAAGAGCAACTTCTCGGCAGCGAGCAGGACGGCACGACCTATGCGGGCGTCATCGAGAAAGCCGGCAAGGGCACGCTGATTATCGATGAACTCACAGACCTCAATGACGAGGCGCAGAAAGTGTTGCTCGGCGCCCTCGAGGAGGGGCGGTTTACGCGGGTGGGCGGCAAGAAGCCCGTTCGATTCGATGCCAGGGTGCTGGCGACGGCGGGTGACGATCTTGACCGCAAGCTCGATTCCGGTGAGTTGCGTCGTGACCTGCACTCGCACCTGAACGCGCTCAGCCTGCGCGTCCCGCCATTGAGGGACTACTCCGAGGATGTGCCGGAACTGCTGGCCTACTACGTCGACAAGCTCGTCGAAAACGAGGGGCTGACCTTCCGGCGCTTCGACGTCGCCGCCCAGAATCGGCTTCGCAATTACCCGTGGCCGGATAACGTCCGCGAGCTCAAGAGCCTGGTCAGACGGTTGCTGATGAGCGGTTCGGACGACGACATCACGCTCGCCGAAGTCGAAACCGAGATCGCCGACAACGTCAAGAACGAAGAGCCGCTGGTCAAGCAGGACCTGCTGGCGCTGCCGCTGCGTGAAGCGCGAGAGCAGTTCGAACGCGCCTACCTGCAGCAGCAACTGGTGTTGTGTGAGGGTAAGGTCGGCCGCCTCGCCAAGCGGGTAGGCATGGAGCGAACGCACCTGTACCGCAAGCTTCGCTCACTCGGCGTCGACTTCAAGTCGATCTCCGCCGACGACTGATTCCGCCGGCGCATGCTCCGGCACCGGTCCGCGTTCGACGGCCGATATCGTCCCGTCCTCGTTGAAGCTCAAACCTGAGTCGCCGAAGTCCTCGGCCGTCAGCGTACGAACCAGGCGCAGGGCGTGCCGAGTCGGGTCCAGCGTCGGCCCGGCCGGTCGCAGCTGCCGCGTTGAAATGATGCGGCCATCGACAAATCGGCCGTCAGGATCGAGCTGTGTAACGAGAATCGGGGCGACGCCCTTGATGCCGGCGACGCTGATGCCGTAGTAGGTCGCGAAGTTGCCGAGGCTGTAGGCAATCAGACGGTCCTTGTATCGTTCCATCGCCCTGATGACATGGGGCCCGTGACCGACGACGAGGTCTGCACCCGCGTCGACCATGCGTCTTGCGAACAGGACGACGTCGCCACGCGGCTCCCCGTAGTAGGTCTCCTCGTCGAACGGGACATTCTGCGCGCTCTCGCCTTCGGCGCCGCCGTGAAAGGAAACAATGACGATGTCGTGATTGGCGGCATGCTCACGGACGCGCTGCTCCGAAAGCTCGTAGTCCAGCAACATGTTTGAGTTCTTCGTCACGGCGAACGCAAGGAACGCGACCTTCAGGCCCTTCGTCTCGAAGCTCGCGAACTCGCCGTCTCGACCGGAATGAAATATGCCGTGCGCATCCAGCGCCTGCATGCTCGACGTCCTGCCTTCCTCGCCAAAGTCCCTTGCATGGTTATTGGCGAGACTCAACACGTCGAACCCCGCCGCTCGATAGTGCCCTGCGTATCGCGTGGGCGACCGGAACAGGTAGCATGCCTTCGGGTTCTTGCAGGACTTCGCTGGTTCCCCGCCGTCGACCAGCACGCCTTCGAGATTTCCGATCGCGAGATCGGCGGCTGACAGGAAGGGCTGAACGTTGCCCAGGAACCCGATGCCATCGTCGTCGGGCAGGTGATTCTCGGGGAAGTCGGTGCCGATCATCATGTCGCCGACGGATGCGATTGTGATGTTTGGCCGCGGTGGCTCAGGCGGCGGCGGTGGAGGTGCAGGTTCGGGTTCGGCAGGCGCCACCGGCGGCACTTCGGCGGGTTCCTCGATGACAACGACCTGCGGGGCCTGCGCGCACGCAGCCAGCATCGCCAGCGCCGCAAGCCATGGCGCGCGGCAAACCAGGATAGGGTTTCTGTGCCCGCAGCGCATTCAGCTTACGTCGCGTCAGTCACTGACGGTGATGCGAAGAACGTCGATACCCGCGGCCCGAAGCTGGCTGCGAAGCAGGTTGAGTCGATCGAGGTCACTGACCGGACCGATATAGACCTTGTATATTTTTCGGCCATTCACATTGGCGGCGATGATCCGCGACTCGATGCCCTGAAATCCCAGCTCGGCACGTCGGCTCTCCGCATTTTCTTCTAGCGAGAATGAGCCGGCCTGGAGTATGTAGGTGCCCTCCTCGACGACGGCCTGCGGTGCTCTGTCTCTCTCGACAGAAGGCGCGGCATTCTCGACCTCGACTTCCATCTTCTTCAGTAGCTCATAGAAGTCGAAGCGAGGTTCCGTCTCGGGTGGGATTTCCGCGGTCTCGCCATTGTCGTCCAACGCCGGCGGCGGCTGCACGGGCGCTGCAGTAGTTATGGCCACGCGCGGTTCGGGGCTGTCGCTGAAGTACACGGCGGCGGCGACCGATAACCCGATCGCCAGCCCGAAGACCATCCATACCCATCCGGGGTAGGGATCGTCCTTGCGCGTCTTGCGGCGCTTCTTCGCGCGTCTCTTTGCCATTACATCCTGTCCGGTGCAGAAACACCGAGTATGTCCAGCCCGTTGGCGATCACGGTCTTCGTTGCCTTGCACAATAACAGGCGGGCGTCGCGAAGCGATGCATCGTCGAGGATAAACTGATGCGCGTTGTACAGCGTGTGGAAATCGTTGGCCAGGTCTCGCAGGTAGTGCACCAGTGTCTGCGGCGCGCGATTCCTGGCTGCCGTCTCGAGGATCTCGGCGTAGCGGCTGAGTCGTTTCATCAGCGCCCGCTCCTGCGGCTCGACGAGTCGTTCCAGCGCGGCGTTGCCCGCGTCGTAACTGTGTCCGGCCTCGGTGAGCTTGCCGAAGACACGGGCGATACGCGCGTGTGCGTACTGGATGTAATACACCGGGTTGTCACTCGATTCCGACTTGGCGATATCGAGGTCGAAGTCCAGGTGCTGATCGTTGGACCGCGATACGTAGAAGAAGCGCGCGGCATCGTTACCCACCTCGTTGCGCAGGTCCCTCAGCGTTTCGAACTCACCCGATCGCGTGGACATCTGCATCTTCTCGCCGCCGCGGAACAGCGCGACGAATTGCACGAGCTCGACCTCGAGATCGTCGCCGGCGTAACCCATCGCCGCAAGGCCGGCCTTTACACGCGACACGTAGCCGTGGTGATCGGCCCCGAGAATGTCGATCAGGTGATCGAAGCCGCGTTCGCGTTTGTCGAAGTGGTAGGCAATATCGGAGGCGAAGTAAGTTTTCACGCCGTTGTCGCGGACGACGACGCGGTCCTTCTCATCGCCGAAGTCCGTCGCGCGAAACCAGGTCGCGCCGTCCTTCTCGTACAGCATGCCCCGTTCCTTCAGGACGCCCAGCGCCTTGTCGATGCGGTCCGTCTTCGTCAGGCTCTGCTCGGAGAACCAGCGATCGTAGTGGACGCCGAACTCGGCCAGGTCGTCCTCGATGTCGTCGCGGATGCTCTCTAACGCCTGCTGCCGGATGCGGTCGAAGCCATCCTCACCGAATTCTCGTTTAGCGGCGTCGATCAGCGCTTCAATGTGAGCTTCCTTGTCGCCGTCGGGCGCGTCGGCCGGCAGGCCCGCCATCAGCGCCTCAGCCGACACGTCCTCGATGCCGGTTGTGTTGACCGAGGCTGCGATGTCGCGAATGTACTCGCCGCGATAGCCGGCATCCGGGAACGACACGTCGGCGCCCTTTAGTTCGAGCCAACGGATGCACACGCTGACGCCGAGAATGTCCATCTGGCGCCCGGCATCGTTCACGTAATACTCGCGATGAACGGGCAGCCCCTGCGATTCGAGCAGGTTGCCAACGGTAGCGCCGAAGGCGGCGTGACGGCCGTGGCCGACGTGCAGAGGGCCGGTCGGGTTTGCCGAAACGAACTCCAGGTGAACGCGCGGTGACGGTGTGGGCGGCTTGCGTCCGTAGTCTTCGCCGCGGGCCAGGATCGACTTCAGTTCGCTGTGATAGGACGAAGCGCCCAGGTAAAAGTTGATGAAGCCGGGCCCCGCAATCTCGACCTTGTCGAGCTCATCGCTGTCGCCAATGTGCTCAACGATCTGCCCGGCGAGGTCCCTCGGGCTTCGCCGCGCGGGTTTCGCAAGGCGCATGGCCACGTTCGACGCGAAGTCGCCGTGGCTGTCATCGCGCGTGCGTTCGATCGTCGCAGCGATATCAATTCCGTGCAGTGCATCAGAGAGCTCCGGCAGGTCAGCCAGTGCCTTGCTCAGGAGATCTGCGATCGTGGATTTCATTCCCGGGGCCTGAAAATTTCGAGCCGGCAAGTCTACAGCAGTTCTCAAGCCGTGGCGTAAGTTTCCCGGCCCCTGAGTCCTACAGGAGTTCGACCGGGTCGACGTCGATCGACCAGCGCACCTTACGGGCCTCCGGATGAGCCTCGAGTCTGAGGCGCAGCTGGCTGAGACAGTGGTGCAGCGCCTGCCGGTCATGGGCCTGCAAGAGCAGCTGGGCCCTGAAACGCCCGGCGCGCTTCGCCATTGGCGCATCCACCGGACCGAGCACCCGCAGGCGCTCCTCCGCGGCCTCCACGGCGAGACGCTTCGCCGCTTCAAGGAATCGAAGGGCGTCGGATTGTCGATGCGCCGACGCGCGAATCAGCGCCAACCGCGCGAAGGGCGGCCAGTGGGCCTGCTCGCGCTCATGCATGGCCTCCGCCGCGATGCGGTCGTAGCCGCCGTCGAGCAGCTGGTCCCAGAACGGGTTCTCCGGAAACGCCGTCTGGATGAGCACCTCGCCGCGCCGCTCCTCGCGGCCCGCCCGGCCGGCCACCTGCACGATGGACTGGCCGAGACGCTCACTGCTGCGAAAATCGGTGCCGAACAAGCCCTGGTCGGCATTGATAACACCGACGAGCGTCAGTTTCGGAAAGTGATGGCCCTTGGACAGCATCTGCGTGCCGACCAGGATGTCTGCGTCGCCCGCGGTGGCCCGCTCCAGCGCCTCGCCGATAGCGCCCTTGCGCTGCACGCTGTCGCTGTCGATGCGTCGAATCTCGCGCCCGGGAAACTGTGCGGTCAGGATGTCCTCGAGCTTCTGCGTGCCTTCACCCAGTGCGCGCATCGCTTCAGCACCGCAGTCGTTGCATTGACGGTCAATGGGTCGGGACGCGCCGCAGTGATGGCAGCGAAGCAGGCCTTCCCTCGCGTGTACCGTCATACGCGCGTCGCAGCGGCGGCACTCGGCGATGTGTCCGCAATCGCCGCAGATCAGCGTCGGCGCGAAGCCGCGGCGGTTCAGAAACATCAGGACCTGGCCGCCCTCCACAAGGTGCCGCGAGACGGCAGATAGCAGCACGTCGCTCAGACCGTCCTGCCCCGGGCTTCGAGACAGATCGACCAGTCTGAGGGACGGAGGCTCGGCGCCGCCTGCGCGAACCGCCAGGTCCAGCCGCTTGTAACGTCCGTCCGCACAGTGCTTGAGCATTTCCAGCGTCGGCGTCGCGGAACCGAGGACGACCGGGATATCGGCGCGACTGGCTCGCACGATTGCGAGGTCGCGTGCGGAGTAGCGAAAGCCCTCCTGCTGTTTCAACGAACCGTCATGTTCTTCATCGACGATGATCAGGCCGGGCCGCTGGAGCGGTACAAAGACGGCGGATCGTGTGCCAACGATGAGTTTCGCGTCCCCGCTACGCGCCATGCGCCAGCCGGCCAGGCGCTCACTGTCGTTGAGTGCGGAGTGCATCAGGACCGGCTCTACCCCCAGCCGGCGCCGAAAACGGTTCACGAGTTGCGGCGTCAGGCCGATCTCCGGTACGAGCACCAGCACCTGCTGGCCCCTGTCCAGCACATCGGCGATCAGGTGCAGGTACACCTCGGTCTTGCCACTGCCCGTTACCCCGTTGATAAGAAAGCTCTCGAAGCCTTTCGCCGCACGGACCGCGGCGACCGCGTCGAGCTGCTGTTCATTCAACGCGGGCCCTGCAACTGCCTCCAGGTCACGCGCCGGCTGCCGATCCTCCGCCGTATACCGCTCGCGCCGGGCGAGACCTTTCTCGATCAGTGGTTTCGCGACCCGTCGCCATGCCGGCATCAGCTCCGTAAGCGTTTCGGCGCTCAGGCCGTCGCCGCCGGCGTCTAAGAGTGCCGTTAAAAGCTCCGCCTGCTTCGGCGCCCGTCGAAGCCCCGCAATCGCCGTCTCGGCAGCTTCTGTGGCGCGCAGAAAGTCCATTTCCGGGTAGACCGGCTTCCCCATCCTCAAGAGCTTGGGGAGTGCCGCTGCAACCACTTCCCCGATCGGGTGATGGTAGTAGTCGCTGCAGAACTGGCACAGCCAAAGATCTTCTTTACTCAATAACGGCGTCGGATCGAGAACAGCCTTCGCGGCTTTCAGCTTGTTGCCGGGTACCTCGCTGCGATCGGCAAGACCGAGAACCAGGCCTACCTGGTCGCGGCGGCCAAAAGGCACCAGCACCCGGGACCCAATCGCCACTGACTGTCCGGCGGGCGCCAGGTAGTCGAAGCGCCGCGACAAGGGCACGTTGATAGCGACTTGTAGTATCGGCGGAGGAGGCATCAAAAATCCGGACGACGGTGTCAACGGATTCGTCGACGCTGCGTTTAGGACAGTACAAGGTAGAGAACCGGGACAGGGAGTCAAGCGTTCATGGAAGCAATAAGCCCCGCATATGCGGTATCTTGCAGCGAGCGCGACACGGGAGTTAAGACGCTGCGCGAATCTGAGGATCTAAATCGGTTCCTTATGGATATCGAGCGTCGCGCCCTGCGCTACGCCGAAATCGCCGTGCGCGACCGGGAAGAGGCCCTGGACCTCGTGCAGGTCGCGATGATCAAGCTGGTGCAGAACTACGGGTCGCAACCGGAAAACGAATGGACCCCGCTGTTCTACCGGATTCTGCAGAACGGAATTCGGGATTTTCGCCGGCGGCAGGCCGTCCGCAACCGGGTCATGAGCTGGTTCGGCCGCAGCCAGCAGGCCGCTGATGAGGGCTACGACCCGATTGCCCAGGCCGAGGACCTCGCCGGGCGCACGCCCGAGGAGCTCGCGGAGACCGGCGAAGCGATGCGCGGACTCGAGGACGCGATTGGCGAACTGCCCGCACGACAGCGCGAGGCCTTCATGCTCCGGACCTTTGAGGGGCTGGACGTGGCGGGAACCGCCAGCGCCATGGGCTGTACACAGGGCAGTGTAAAGACACATTATTCCCGGGCGGTGCATTCGCTCCGGGACAAACTGGGAGAGCATTGGCAGTGAACGACGCAAACGACGCATTTGAGAAACGCGCGAAGCAGCTGTTCGACGACAGTGTCGACAGTCTCGATGCAGCGACCCTGTCGCGCCTGAACCAGGCAAGACATGCGGCCGTCGAGAAATCGCCGCGACGGTTGCCGCCGCTGCTTCGGTGGGCGCCGGTTGGCGGGCTCGCGACGGCTGCCGCCGTTGCTGTCCTGTTAATGCAGTCCCCGGCCATTATCGAGACGCCCGCGGACGCATCGACGGTCGATATGGAGATACTCCTGAGTGAGGACAATCTCGAGATGTTGGAGGATCTCGAGTTCTACGACTGGATCGACCTTGCCGAGACTGGCAACGGGGACAGCGTTGGCTGACCAACGTGCAGTCCTGACCGTCGCGATGATTGCCGCGTGTGCACCGGCGCTGGCTGACGATGAGGAGGAAGCCGTGACGGACATGGAGTTCCTCGAATACCTCGGTAGCTGGGAAGGGTCTGACGAGGAATGGCAAGTGCTCGACGAAGTGGTCATGGTTGAACGTAAGGAGGCACCTTCCGAAGAAACGGACGAAGGTGCGCCGGAGACAGAAAATGAAGGTTAGATGGCTGATAGTGTTGATTGCGTTCGTCTGCGGTGTTGCGCATGCGGATGGCGTGACCTGGGACAGTCTCTCCGATGAGCAGCAACAGGTTCTTAACGCCTTTGCAGATGGCTGGGACCAGCTGCCGGCCGATCGTCAGCAGCGACTTGCCACCGGAGCGCAACGCTGGTCTGCGATGTCGGCCAGTGAACGCGACGCGGCCAAACGACGTTTCGCGCAGTGGCGTAATCTGAGCGACGAGCGTCGCGCACTGATTCGCGAGCGCTACGAGATCTATCGACAGCTGTCTCCCGAGCAACAAAGCCGCATCCGCGACAACTATCGCAAGTTCAAGCAGATGAACCGGGAGCGGCGCAAGCAACTCAGGGATCGCTACCAGAACATGAGCCCGGAAGAACGGGCCGCCATGCGAGAACGTCTTCGCCAGAAGCGTGACCGCGCCGTCCGCCCCGCAAGGGACCGCGCACAGAAGACCGATCGCCGTCGCTGACACGTTCGGGTAGGTGTAATTCCTTACGCCTGTAATCGCCTCCGGGGCCCTCAAGCTGTGGGATAGATGAGCAGATACTGCTACAGTCTCGCGCAGTAAGAACGCCGGCGCCTGCCAGGCGACGGCCATAAGAACCGGAGAAATCCCATGAAGATCGGCGTGCCGAGAGAGCTACACGCAGACGAGAAACGTGTCGCCACGACACCAGATGTTGCCGCCCAACTGATGAAACTCGGATTCACCGTCACCGTCGAGAGCGGTGCCGGCGATTCGGCCAGCTTCTCCGACGATGCCTACAAGGCTGCCGGATGCGACATAGCCACCTCGGCAGACAGCATCTGGAGCGACTCTGACATCATCCTCAAAGTCCGGGCACCCGAAGAACAAGAGGCCGCCAGGCTCAAAGCCAGCCAGACGCTGATCAGCTTTGTCTGGCCCGGCCAGAACACCCCGTTGCTGGAGCAGCTGACGGCAACCGGTGCCACGGTCATGGCGATGGACAGCGTCCCGCGTATTTCCCGCGCTCAGAAGATGGACGCGCTGAGTTCAATGGCGAACATCGGTGGCTACCGTGCCGTCGTCGAGGCCGCACAGCATTTCGGACGGTTCTTCACGGGCCAGATCACGGCCGCCGGCAAGATCCCGCCGGCCAAGGTAATGGTCATCGGTGCAGGCGTCGCCGGCCTCGCCGCGATCGGTGCGGCCAAGAGCCTCGGCGCCATCGTGCGCGCGTTCGATACCCGCCCGGAGGTCAAGGAGCAGGTCGAGAGCATGGACGCAGAGTTCCTCATGCTCGATTTCGAAGACGAGGAAGACGGCGCCGGTGAGGGCGGTTACGCCAAGGTCATGAGCGAAGAGTTCATCAAGGCCGAGATGGCCCTGTTCGCCGAGCAGGCCGAGGAAGTGGACATCATCATCACGACGGCGCTGATTCCCGGCAAGCCGGCGCCCAAACTGATCACGGCCGAGATGGTCGAGTCGATGAAGGACGGCAGTGTCATCGTCGACCTTGCGGCCGAACAGGGCGGTAACTGCGAACTCACGGAGAAAAACGAGGTTGTTAAGCGCCATGGTGTCACGATCATAGGCTACACGGACCTGCCGAGCCGACTCGCCGCCCAGTCGAGCCAACTGTACGCGACCAACCTGCGCCACCTGCTGACCGACCTGACGCCCGAAAAAGACGGCAACATCAATGTCGACATGGAAGACGAGGTCATCCGTGGCGCAACGATTTGCCACAACGGTGAGACGACCTGGCCGCCGCCGGCTCCGAAGCTATCGGCTGCGCCGCAGCAGGCAGAACCGGCTCCGGCTCCCGTCGAGAAAGAAGAAGAGAAGCGTTCGTTCGCCGGTCCGTTGATCGCGATGGCGATCGGCGGCCTCGCACTGCTGGGCCTCGGCGCGGTCGCGCCACCGTCGTTCATGGCTCACTTCACGGTCTTCGTGCTCGCGTGTTTCGTCGGCTACATGGTGATCTGGAACGTGACGGCAGCCCTGCACACGCCGCTGATGAGCGTGACCAACGCGATATCGAGCATCATCATTATCGGCGCGTTGTTGCAGATCAGTTCGGATGATCCGGTGATCATGTGGATCGCCGTCGTGACCGTGCTTATAACAAGTATCAACATCGCAGGCGGCTTCGCGGTGACGCGCCGCATGCTCGACATGTTCAGGAAGTGAGGTCGACATGCTGAGCCTTAACGCAGGAACGATCACCGCGGCGTATATCGCGGCAACCATTCTTTTTATCCTGGCCCTCGGCGGGCTGTCGAACCAGGAGACTGCGCGACGCGGTAACTGGTACGGCATCACCGGCATGGCCATCGCGTTGCTCGCCACGATCTTTGGTGTCGTAACGAAGAACTACGGCCTCTTGCTGGGTGCTCTCCTGATCGGTGCCACGATTGGTCTGCTGCTCGCACGACGCGTGCAAATGACGCAGATGCCGGAACTCGTTGCGATTTTGCACAGCCTCGTCGGTGCGGCGGCCGTATTCGTCGGCTTTGCGAGCTTCATGGACCCGAACTCGTCCTACACCGGCGTCGAGAAGACGATCCATAACATCGAGATCTACATTGGCATCCTAATCGGTGCCGTCACGTTCTCGGGTTCCGTCATCGCGTTCGGCAAACTGTCCGGGCGCATCGGTGGATCGCCGATGCTGTTGCCGGCGAGACACTGGCTGAATCTCCTTCTGCTGCTGGGCGCGATCTGGTTCGGGCGCGAGTTCGTCATCCAGGCGGCGGCGGGCGGTGGAATGCAGCCACTGATTATAATGACGGTGCTCGCGCTGCTGTTCGGCATCCACATGGTCATGGCCATCGGCGGTGCCGACATGCCGGTCGTCGTCTCGATGTTGAACAGCTACTCGGGATGGGCGGCATCCGCCACCGGTTTCATGCTGTCGAACGACCTGCTGATCGTCACCGGGGCGCTGGTAGGCTCCAGTGGCGCGATCCTGTCTTACATCATGTGTCGTGCGATGAACCGCAAGTTCCTGAACGTGATCGCCGGCGGCTTCGGTACCGGCGGTGGCACGTCAGCGTCGGGTGGCGAGCAGGACGGTGAGATCGTCTCCGTTAATCCCGACGAAACAGCGTCGATGTTGGCGGGCGCCAAAGAAGTGATGATCATCCCGGGCTACGGTATGGCGGTCGCGCAGGCACAGCACACGGTTTACGAAATCACCAAGGCGCTCAGGGCCAAAAAGGTGAACGTGCGCTTCGGCATCCATCCGGTCGCGGGCCGTATGCCGGGCCACATGAACGTGTTGCTGGCCGAGGCGAAGGTGCCCTACGACATCGTTTACGAGATGGACGAGATCAACGATGACTTCCCGGACGTCGACGTCTCTGTCGTCATCGGTGCGAACGACATCGTCAACCCGTCCGCCCAGGATGAGCCCGACAGCCCGATCGCCGGCATGCCGGTGCTCGAATGCTGGAAGGGAAAGACGACAATCGTGCTGAAGCGCAGCATGGCGACCGGCTATGCTGGCGTCCAGAATCCGCTGTTCTTCAAGGAGAACACGCGCATGCTGTTTGGCGATGCGAAAGAGACGCTGGACCAGGTACTGAAAGACCTGACCTGATCCTGTTCGCAATCGAGCAATGATTCAAAAGCGGCCGCCGGGCCGCTTTTTCGTTCTGCCTGAACATCAGCTGTTCGCAGGTTTCATCTCGTTGTAAAACAACTTGAATATGTTTGTCCCGGAAAAAGGGGCTGTTGATTTTTTCTCGCGGTCCTGCACACTACGGACAAGTGGTCGGCTACGACCGGCTGCAATGGATGCAACGAGGTGTGTCTATGCTCGCTGGAATCGCCTCCGATATTTCGCAGCAGGTGTTGCGAACGGATGTCGCCGGAATGCCGCTCGAATGGATCGACTACCGCGAGGCGGTGCGTCTCTACCATTCAGATCAGGTCGCCTATGACTGCGGCACGATGCTCTACACGGTCTTCGGCGGCTACTGCAGCCTGACCGGCGACCGGAGCCGTGTCGAGGTCAACTCCATCATCGCCACGCACGGCACCAGCCAGAGTCTCTCGCGAAATCGCGACAAGTACGTTCCTCCGCTGAACAACCGCACGCTGTTCAAGCGCGACGGCAACCTGTGCCTGTACTGTGGCAACCGGTTTCCGACACGCGACCTGACACGCGATCACATCACGCCGGTCTCGCATGGCGGGCTGGACCGGTGGACCAACGTTGCAACAGCTTGCCGTCGCTGCAACAACTACAAGGGCGGCCGCACGCCCGAGCAGGCGGCCATGCAGCTCATTGCCGTCCCGTTTACGCCGACCTATGCCGAGTACATTTACCTGAAAGGGCGCCGCGTCCTGGCGGACCAGATGCAGTATCTGCTCGCGCACATTCCGCGCTCGAGTCCGCTGCATGCGCGGGTGACGGATCACTTGAGTAATGGCCAGGAAATCATCGACGTCCATTTCCACGATTAGTTGAAGAGATCCAGCTGGCGTGAGGCGTCGTTATAAATCGGCTCAGGCTGCTCACGTACCTAAGGGTACGCTGCGCGCCTTCCCCGATTTATGCCTAGCCTCGCACCACCTGGCTCGTCTTCAACGTCTCAGGGGTCCAGCCGGCGCGAGGCTGCGTTATAAAATGACTCAAGCTGCTCACGTACCATGGGGTACGCTGCGCGCTTTCGTCATTTTATGCCTTGCCTCGCACCACCTGGCTCGTCTTCAACGTCATGGATGTCCAGCCGGCGCGAGGCGGCGTTACAAATCGGCTCAGGTTGCTCACGTACCTAAGGGTACGCTGCGCGCCTTCCCCGATTTATGCCTTGCCTCGCACCACCTGGCTCGTCTTCAACGTCATGGATGTCCAGCCGGCGCGATGCGTCGTCATAAATCGGCTCAGGCGGTAGACAATTCAGAATGAACAGGCAAACAACCCTACTGCTCGTTGCGCTCACCGGGCTTGTGCTCTTCATAGCCGTTAGCGCCACCGAGCCAAACGACTACTTATCCAGGCAGGGGTCAGAGGCCGCGCCCCAACCTTACCCGTGGCAGTACCCGGTGTGGCTCGTCGTTTTCGGAATCGTGACGATCGGGTCGATGAATCTCAGTAAGACGTTTGCGAGGTTGATCGGTGTGCTGATTTCCTTCGTCTTCAGCGCGTGCCTTGTCGTATTGTTGGCGATGACTGTGATGCACTCGCCGCCGGTGCACATCAATCTCTTGTACGTCTTCTTTCTCTCTTCGCTGGGGCTGTTGTTCTATCTCGGCTACACGTTCGCAGTCTGGCGTCAGGAAGGCGGTGATACCGAAACGTCAAGCTAGGATATAGCAAAACCGTGCTAACGTGATCTCTTCGTCCGGGGTGGAGGCTGTCATGACCTATGCATACCTTGCCATTGCGATCATCGCGGAGGTGATCGCGACCAACGCGCTGAAGGCCTCGGAGGGATTTACGAAACTGATCCCGAGCGGCATTGTTGTCGCTGGTTACAGCGCCGCCTTTTACCTGCTGTCGCTGGTCCTGAAAGAACTCCCCGTCGGGATTACCTACGCCATCTGGGCGGGGTTGGGCATTGTCCTCGTCACTGTCGTCGCCGCGTTCACATTCAAACAGGTTCCGGACTTTCCGGCGATCCTTGGTATGGCGATGATCGTATCGGGTGTTGTCGTCATCAATGTCTTCTCCAAAACCGTTGTTCACTGACACCAACATGGAAATCCGAGCTGTCGCTGACACGGATCGCGATGAATGGGGTCGAATGAGGTCAGCGCTGTATTCGAGCCCGGATCCGAAAGAAATTGACGACTGGTTTGATGCGGCTGACAGCGGAGGCACGTCTTACGTTGGCGTCGCCGTATTTGTCGCGGACCGGGGCAACGGATCACTGGCGGGTTTCGCCGAGATCGGGTCACGCAACTACGCGGAAGGCTGCGTCTCTACGCCCGTGGCCTACCTCGAGGGCTGGTACGTGGATCCCGATGTCCGAGGAACCGGGTTGGGCGCGCAGTTGTTGCAGGCTGTCGAACGATGGGCGCTGGACAACGGTTTCACAGAGCTCGCCAGCGATACGGAGATCGACAACAACGTGAGCCTGCGCGCGCACCTGGCATCGGGTTTCGACGAGGTAGAAAGACAGATCTGCTTTCGCAAGCCCTTACGTTAGTCAGAAGGTGGTTGAGTCGCTTTCACACAATCTATCGCTGAAGTATGGATCTCCGTTCGTGTCTGCGAGCGACCGGAAGAAGCCTCTTCGGCGCTTCGGGCTACAATTTCCGCTAATGACCCGTTCCGGCCGCTCGTGACGTTAAGGTACTTATGGCTGGGACAACTCCACCACAGCGCAAGGCGGAACATAGGGTGCTCAGTTTGGCGTCGAGTTCAGTGTTTCTCTTATCGTTTTGCGCGTTTCTCTACGCCTTTGCCAACCGAACCTCCAGCTCATTGTCAGCCTTCGTCGCAGAGTACGGAGTGCCACTGGTGTTCGTGCCGACGCTGCTACCCTGCTTCGCCCTTGTGAGGCTGATCAGATTGAGGTTGTTGGAGAAGCGCCGAATTCCCTTTTTTGACGGATGGTTTGTCCACCTGGCAATACTCATGCCCTACGCAGTCGTATTCGTTTCAATAGTCCGGTAGTCGAAGTTGGTTGGGTCACGGGCGTCCGCTTATGGCCGTGAGCCGCTGATCGAGCGATCTGAGTTAGACTGCCAGCTCTTGACCCAAAGCATGAGCTCCGGAAATCGCAGCAGCATTCCCTAGATGACCACGTCGACGCGCGCAGGAACGGTTTATCTTCTTCTCGGTCTGATTGCCGGTTTGGCAATTGGATGGTTCGCACGAGGCGTCAATGACTCAACCAAACTCCCGGTCCGGTCCGATAGAGAACAAGCGGTTTCTTCGAATAGTCCTGTCTCGAGAGACTCCGAGTTGGCGATGGATGCGAATGCGCCCACATCCGAGCCGCGTGAGACACCTCGCTCGTCGCCCAATGGAACTCATACCGGAAAGCCGGAACCACTGACTGAAAACGGCCCAGTCGAGTCCCTCGCCGCGCCGACAGCAACCAACAGTCCCGAGCGCTCTCCAATTCCGGTAAGCGACGCTCATGCGACCTTAATTGGGCGTCAGTTCACCACCGACAAAGACACAGGCGAGAGACGAGCTGTCAGGGAGATCCTGGAGGAAGAGACTTACGACGATAGTTGGTCGTTTTTCATGGAGCAGGCGCTAAGACAGTTCATCTCCAGTCATGCAGACTCTAGCCAATTTTCAATCTTTCACATCGAGTGCCGCACGACTATGTGTGAGATCCAAGCGATCGGATTCGACGAAAGTACCGCGTCAAACTGGTCCAGAGTACTTTACGACCTGTCTCTGGAACCTTGGTACGAGTTCTCGCAGGTTGGGACCTTTCAGGACGCCGTCCAGGGCCAGCTCGCAATCCTGACAAGGCTAAGTCGCAAGAGTTGAAAAACTGTCCGCTATTGGACATGACCTGCCCGACTGTCTGTTACTCTGGCGGCTCCTGACCCAATGCGGACATTCCGCGGAACATAGGAACCCAAATCAGTGAGAAGACTCTTACCCGGTTTTCTAGCCTTGATGCTCTTCGGACCAGCCTTCGGTGGTACCGAAAGAGGTTTTTGGCTGAACTACGACGTGACACTGAAGGTGAGCAGCGATGTCCAGCGGATCTCCAGCAGGATGCGTCTCCCCCAGGGAAACAAGTTTCCGCTGATTCTTAAGGACTATAGGCTCGACCTTCATGTGTCTCCACAGAAGGAGGACGGGTATTCGGTTGAGGTTTGGCTTTACGAAAGAACAGACTCGAAGGCGTTCACTACGCCAAGCAGCACTTACGCGCGGGTTAATGCAGAGCCCATCAGGTTTGAAGGACAATACCAAGCGCCGGTCGAGCTACGAATGACGATAGCTGACATCGAACTCGATCTCGCTGTTGCCATTAAACAGGACTGATCTTTCGACATTCGTATTTAGCCTTCCTGTCAAAAGGTTTGATGTCTGCTTTTGGCCGGAACCAGTCGCCCAGACGATTCGCGTTAGAATGACTCTTTCTGACCCCAAGCGGACCTTAAGCATCAGCTAATACAAAGTGTCGTTTGCGAGCCTCGGGAAGCGTTGAAATGCTGACAACTCTGATCGGAGTCATCGTCGTCATACTCGGTCTGATCTGCTGGGTCGGTCAGACGATGGCTGTATTTTTCCTGCCGACGGCCATCAAGCTCGGCCTGTTCGAGCCTGAGCACGAAGTCGACCCCTCGATGTATCTTTTTGAGCGCATGTCGCAGGGGATCATGGACGTTCTGTTGACCTGGATACTGCCACTAGCGGCACTCTTGATGATCCTTGGACATCCCAGTTGGCCGGTATTTGCGCTCGTCGGCGGCGGCATATATCTGTACTTCCCGGGCGTGTTTATGATCACCCGAATCGTCCTGAAACAACATAGCAAGAGTGTCGGACGGCCATCCTCAGTAAGGAGCGCCAATATGTTCGGATCGCTCTGGATACTATCCGCGATCACGATGATCGTGCTTGCGATTTTGGAACTTAGTGCGTAAGCGTTGTCGTTCGGGCGTGACTGTCAATCCGTCCGCTTCTGGCCGAAAGCGGAAGCCAACAATTTCCCCAAACAAGACTGTCCAGTGGCCGCTACATATAGGAGCAGCCGCTCCTAATTGCCAGCTCTAAACTGCGGAATCGCCGTTGCCTGATCTATACTTCCCTGATGCAATATCTCATCGACGCTAGCGTCTACGTTTTTCGTGCCTACTATTCCATGCCCGATGACATGGTTGACCGTGACGGAAATCCGGTCAACGCGCTTTACGGGTTCTGCCGCTTCCTCGGCGACTTTGTCGAACGCGTCAAGCCGGATCATCTCGCCGTCTGCTTCGACGAGAGCCTGGCGACGTCATTCCGGAATGACATCTACCCGCAGTACAAGGCGAATCGTGATCCGGCGCCGGAAGACCTGGAACGGCAGTTCCATCAGTGCCGACGATACACGCGGTCCATGGGCATCATGGAACTAGCCAGCCCGGTCTACGAGGCTGACGACCTGATCGGCACCCTTGTGGAACACGGACGACGCCAGGGCCGTCCGTCGACGATCGTCAGTCGGGACAAGGACCTCGCGCAGCTCCTGGGCCGGCAAGACGTCTTCTGGGATTTTTCGGGCCGCGGCAAGATCTACTACGACCAGGTTTCCGAGGTGTTCGGCGTTCGGCCGGAGCAGATCGCCGACTTCCTCGCCCTGGCCGGTGACGCCGTGGACAACATTCCCGGCGTGCCCGGCGTCGGCAAGAAGACGGCTGCTGCGTTGCTCGACCATTTCGGTTCACTCGATGAAATCTACTCGAACCTCGACCGCGTCCACGAGGTCACCGTGCGCGGCGCCAAGACGCTGGGTGGCAAGCTGGAGCGGCACACGGACGACGCGATGATTGCGAGGAAGCTGACCGGTATCGCCTGCGACGCGCCGATAGACGACCCGGAGCCGCTGTTGCGGCCCGCAAATCCCAGGCTTGGCGATGTCAATGCACTGTTCGATGAGGCCGACATCGGTACTGCGCTCCGAAGGCAGGCCGAACGCGTGGCCGATGTCATCGTCGACAGGGGTCTGTGAGGACGTCGCCGGCCATCGATGACCTTCTGGCGTCGCTTGATCTGGGCGGATTGATTGGCCTGACTCCCGTTGGCGGTGGCGATATCAGCGCCGCTTGGCGGGTCGAATGCGAGCGAGGCACCGTATTCGCGAAGACCGGACCCGCATCGTCCGAGTCCATCTTCGGGTCGGAGGCGGCGGGCCTGCAGGAACTGGCCAAGGCCGATTGCATCCGCGTACCGGCGGTCGTGTCGCTGGGATGCAGCGGTGATGAAGCGTGGATCGCGCTTGAGTGGCTGGACATGCAATCGTCGTCGCCCGCGGTCGATGCGAGACTCGGGGAACAGCTGGCAGCACTGCACCGATACACGGCCGACCAGCACGGGTTCTACCGCGACACGATGATCGGATCGACGCCGCAGCCCAATGCGCAGAACGACAACTGGGTCGAGTTCTATCAGCTCGAGCGTCTCGAGTATCAGTTGCGCACGGCGCGCGCCAACGGCTTTGGCGGTGAGCTGCAGACGCTGGGCAGTCGAGTGATCGACTCTGTCCCGGTGTTCTTTTCCGGGCGAGAGCCGCAACCGTCCCTGCTGCACGGTGATCTGTGGTCAGGCAACAAGGCCGCCTGCAACGGCGAACCGATTATCTTCGACCCGGCGGTCTACTACGGTGATCGTGAAACGGATCTCGCGATGAGCCGCCTGTTCGGTGGCTTTCACCGTTCATTCTACGAGGCTTACGAATCGGCATGGCCGCTGCCTGACGGCCACCAGCAACGACTGGCGCTGTACCAGCTCTACCACGTGTTAAATCACCTGAACATCTTCGGCGGCGGCTATCTCGGCCGATCGATCTCGCTGATGCGTTCGCTGCTCGACTAGTCGTCTTTGTCGTTGTCTTGATTGGGCATGGCGTAGGCCGGGAACGAGCTGGTGTCCTCCGATTCCTCGACTTCTATCGAGCCGCCGAGGAAGTCTTCGTCGAACACATAAAGGCGAGTGCCTTCCGGCGCCGTCAGGACGCAGCGCGCGCCTTCGAAACCCGGATACTTTTCATGCTTCAGCCCATGCCGTTCGATCAGCAACGGCAGACGGTCGAGGTCCGGCCCCTTGAAGCACAGCGATGGCTGCTGCAACGCGATGCTCTCCGAAATGCCCAGGGAAATCCCGCCAGCATCGAATCGCATATGTATCGTAGGTTCCTCACGGACCTCCTCGATGACATGCGTAACGGGCCCCCAGAAGCGGGCGGCGCGTGTCGCGTCGCGAACGGGCAGCGTCACTTCGAAGAAGGTACCGCAGGCCGAGTCGTCGTCGTCATCTTCGTCGAAATTGAACGTCCTCGCCTCGACCATCGTGACCAGGTGGCCGTCGTGGTCCTTCAGGCTGATCTCGTTGAAGACGTCTTCGTCCAGCTTCATCTCGGTAAACAGGAAACCGTGATCGCTCATGGCGCGAGCGCGCTTGGCGAGGTCCTGCTGAACGAAAGTGACCGCCGGGCCGTCGAACTCTCGTTCATGAAGACCGATGCATAACAGGCCATCGCTGACCACCGCATAGCGATGCGGCCACATGTCACCGCTCGTAAGCTCGCGAAAACCGAGAGACTTGTAGAAACTTAAGGACTCGAGGATATCCGTGGTTCGAACGCTAAACTCGAGGAAGCGCCCAAGGCCGCTCATTCGTCGGCGCCCAGATCCAGAGCGCGTTGCCGGGTCCGTTGCCGAGCATCAGCAATAATGCCTTCGTCCCAGTCCATGGATGTTTCGGGCCAGCCCTGAGCATGCGCGAGCACCAGTTGCGAGAGAAAATCGATATGGTCGTCTCTCGCGTTGAGGCAGGGAATGTAGTTGAGCTTCCCGCCACCGGATTCTTCAAAGAGCTCTGCATTCTGCATCGCTATTTCCTCGAGCGTCTCGAGGCAATCGGCGGAGAAACCGGGGCAAACAACGTCAAGGCTGCCCAGCTTCTGTGCGCCAAGTTCCTCGATCGTTTCATCCGTGTATGGCCGTAGCCATTCCGCCCTGCCCACACGCGACTGGAACGATATCACCCACTCATCCTGCGGCAGTTCGAGCCTCTCTGCAACCAGTCGCGCAGTTTTCTGGCAGTGACAGTGATACGGATCGCCCTTTAACAGCGTGTCCCGAGGCACGCCATGGAAGGAGAACATCAGCTTGTCGCCTTTGCCGTTCTCGTCCCAGTACTCTCGAATACTGGCGGCCAGCGCGGCGATGTAACCGTCGTAGTCATGGTAGTGATTGATGAAACGGAATTCGGGCACCCAGCGCCGTCGAGAGAGTGCCTGCGTCACGGCGTCGAAGACGGACCCGGTGGTTGTCCCTGAGTACTGCGGATAGAGCGGCAACAGCACGATGCGTCGAGCGCCGCGCTCGTAAAGCTCGGCCAGTGCGCTATCGATCGACGGCGAGCCATAGGACATGCCTAAAGAGACATGAACAGGCCCCGGCATCGCCGCTTCCAGTCGTGACAGGATGCCGCGCTGCATGTCCTCGCAAAACTTCAGCAAAGGAGAGCCGTCCTCTCCCCAGATCTCTGCGTAGGCTTCGGCCGATCGTGACGGACGGAAGCGGAGGATGAAGCCGTTCAGTATCAGCCACCAGAGTGGGCGTGGCAGTTCGATCACCCTGCCGTCCCACAGGAACTGCGCGAGATACCTGCGAACGGCAGACGTCGTCGGCGCATCGGGCGTTCCGAGGTTTACGACCAGCACGCCAAGTGCGTCGGCATCGCCGTGCTTGTACAGAGGTTTCGATTCGAAGGTAGGCATGTTCGGGTGGCCTTACGGTCAGCCCGAAACCCTACTGCAAAGATACGGCGCTTGCCAGCGGCTATACTTCGTCCGGTCGCAACAATCTGTAACAAGCCATGACTGACAAGCTACCGCAGCCATCCCCCGGCATCGATCGATGGACGCTGATACGAGACGTTGGCCTCCTGCAAGTGAAGCTGATTGTTGACGGGTTTCGCGACCTGCTGCTGGTGCCGGCGTCCCTGATCGCCGGGATCATCAGCGTGTTCTCGCCGGGCCCCTATGAACGCTCGGTCTTCTATCGCCTGGTCTGCATGGGTAAACAGACCGAGCAGTGGATCAACCTGTTCAGCGCCTACGAGAACGCACCGGACGACGTCAAGGCCGAGTACGAGATCAGGAGCATGCAGCTCGATGACCTCGTAGGTAAGGTGGAGACGTTCGTGGTCGACGAGTACCAGAAGGGCGGCGTTACCAAGCAGGCCAAGGAGAAAATCGACAAGGCCCTCGATGAATTGCAACGCAGCATAAAGTCCGGCAATGACGGCTTTATGTGAAAAGGCTTTTAGCGTGCCGAAGGCCGCTTGCTAGACTGCAAGTCTTGTAAGCCAGACTGACGATAACTGGAACGGGAAGAACCGATGAATAGAACACTGATTGCCGGCAGCGTCGCGCTCGCCCTGGCGGGTTGTGGAGGCAGCAGCTTTAATGAGGTCTTCGAAGATACGTCGACGGGCACGATTTCGATCGCCATTACCGATGCGCCGGTCGACAACGTCACCGAAGTCTGGGTCGAGTTTTCTGGTGTGACACTGAAACCGCAGGGCGGCGATGAGATCGAGATTGCATTTTCATCGCCGAAGAGCTTCGACTTGCTGACACTGCAGAACGGGGTCACAGCGGTGTTGCAGGAGCCAACGACGGTTCCGGCCGGCCCTTACAGCTGGGTCAGGCTCGGGGTCAATGCCGAGCTCGGGGTCCGCGATTCCTACGCAATACAGGACGGCATGGAAGTTGAGTTGCGCATTCCGAGTGGCTCCGAACGTGGACTGCAGTTGTCCGGCGGGCTCACCGTCACGGCGAATCAGTCGTCGAGTTTCGTCGTTGACTGGGACCTGCGCAAGGCGTTGGTTGACCCCGTCGGCCAGCCGGGCGTGTTGTTGCTCCGTCCCTCACTGCGTATCAGCGACCAGACCCGTTCCGGGACGCTGACGGGCACGGTCGACGCGGCGCTGCTTGACGCGAACGCCACGGGCTGCGCCAATGACCTCGCGGCAGATACCGGCAATGCAGTGTACCTGTTCGACGGTCCAAATTCGGACGTCGATGACATCAACGACTCGGACACCGATCCGGTTGTGACCGCCAATGTGACGCAGGACCAGGACGGTGACTACGTTTACTCGGTCAGTTACCTCGAGGTCGGTGATTACACGGCAGCGTTCACGTGCACGGCATCCAATGACGATCCTGCCGAGGACGACAACGCCGATGACGCGGTTGACCCGTTTGAATTCGCTGCCGTGGTGAACGACATCTCGATTGCTGAAGGTGAAACGACCGTCGTCGACTTTACTGCGGCTCAGTAGACCGTAGCGGTCGTCGACCCGGCTGGAGTGCCGGCCACGCGCCTGAAAGAAAAAGGCCATCCCTCGGGATGGCCTTTTGCGTCTACTTCTCGACGTCGCGCCCGGACAACAGGTCTTCCAGTGACGGCGGCGGGTGGTCCGGCCCCATGCGGCCTTCCTTGAGTCGCTGGATGTACTCCTTGTAAGCCGCCATCGCCTGGTGGCCGAAGATCCACATGATCGGCAGGTTGGCGAACAGCATGACGCCTGTTCCAACGCCGGTCATGTTGTCGAGGTCGGTGTCTGTCTTCAGGAAGCCCAGCGTCGCGACCATGGCCGCGACCAGGAACAGGATCTTGTAGCCGAGCACGGCGCGTTCGCCGGCGAGAAACACGACGCCCTGCTCGCCGTAGTACGACCAGGAGATCATGGTCGAGATCGCAAACAACCACGCGGCGATGGACACCAGCCACTTACCCAGCCCCGGGGTGACGCTGTCGAAGGCCTTCGCGGTCAGCGTGGCCCCGACGTAGGTCTTGTACATACCGTCGCCAACGATCTCTGGCTCGACGCTGCTCTGGAACGTGTTCCAGTCAACGACCAGGCCGTTGCCGGTGTCGACGACCGTTCCTTCCAGTTTATAGCGGTTGAAGTCCTCGTCCCAGGTGTCGCCCGTCACGACGAGAACGGCAGTTTCTTCGACCAGCCAGTCGTCGGAATTGACCGGCGTGTCCGGCAGTTCCCAGCCGCTTTCCGTTGCCGAGAAGGCCGGGGCCTGGTCGAAGGGAATATCCGGGCCGCGATTCCAGATGCCGGTCGACAGGATGATCAGCGCCGTAAATGTGCAGACAACGATCGTGTCGATAAAGGGCTCCAGTCCTGCGACGACGCCCTCGCGAACCGGCTCGTCCGTCTTCGCGGCCGAGTGAGCGATGGGCGATGAGCCCTGGCCGGCCTCGTTGGAGAACACGGCGCGCTTCATGCCGAACAGGAAGGCCGAGGCGGCGGTGCCACCGACGAAAGCCCCGGTGGCCTCCGTAGGCGCAAAGGCCGACTTGACGATCAGGGCGAACATCGCGGGCAGCTCGCCGATGTTGACGACGAGGACGTACAGGCCGGCGATCAGGTACAGCGCGACCATGAACGGTACCAGCGTACCGGCGACGAGTCCGATGCGCTTGATGCCGCCGATGATGACGCCACCCACGACGGTGACGAGGATGATGCCGCTGATAAAGGAGGGTACGCCGAAGTATTCCTCGGTCAGTTCACCGACGTTCCAGGCCTGGAACATGTTGCCGCCTGTCATCGTCGAGACCAGCAGCGTCAGGCAGAAGATGACGCCGATCGTCTTGCCGAGGCGAGGAAAGCCCTTTCTTTCCAATCCTTTTGAAACGACCCACATCGGACCGCCGTGCGGGTTGTCGGGATCGTCGGTGTTGCGATACAGCATCGACAGCGTCACTTCGGTGAGCTTGATCGACATCCCCAGCGTGCCGATGACCCAGATCC
The DNA here is from genome assembly GCA_030065915.1 of Woeseiaceae bacterium. Classification (GTDB taxonomy): domain Bacteria; phylum Pseudomonadota; class Gammaproteobacteria; order Steroidobacterales; family Woeseiaceae; genus UBA1847. The sequence goes on along the minus strand of JASJCQ010000003.1, from coordinate 195,647 downwards.
AGAAGACAGCTCCGGGCCCACCGAGCGCGATGGCCAGCGCGACACCGCCGATATTGCCGAGGCCGACGGTCGCCGACAGCGCGGCGGACAGGGCCTGGAAGTGGTTAATGGCACCCGGGTCGTTCGGGTCATCGTAGACGCCGCGGATAACTGCGGGGCCGTGGGTCAACGCCCGGTACTGGCAGAAGCCACTCCAGATCGTGAACAGCAAGCCGGTGGCGACAATTGCGTACAGCACCGTCTGGTGCCAGAGAATTCCGTTTAATGTCGCAAGAAAGGCGCTAACTTCTGCCATGCAAACTCCCCGCTCTATCCCGGTTCAGTGCCGGATATTGTTGTTGAATCAACCATCATCCAGCTTGCAGTGTGCCGGTGCAAGCGCGAGGGTCTGGCGAAAACCGGCTATTAGACGGTCGGAGCCGCTTCCATAATGGCTGAAACGCCCATGCCGCCTGCCGTACAGACGGAGATCAGGCCGCGGCCTTCGCCTTTCTGGTTCAGGAGTTTGGCCATCGTCGCGATGATACGAGCGCCGGTGGCGGCAAACGGGTGCCCGACAGCGAGGCTGCCGCCTTTGACGTTCATGCGCTCGAGATCGATCGATCCCATCGCCTCTGATCGGCCCAGGCGGGTCCTGCAGAACTGCTCCGACTGCCAGGCTTTGAGCGTTGCAATCGTCTGCGCCGCGAAGGCTTCGTGAATCTCGTAGAAGTCGAAGTCCTGCAGGTTGAGTTCGGCCTGGTTCAGCATATCGGAGACGGCATAGGCGGGCGCCATCAACAGTCCTTCTGCATTGATGAAGTCGACGGCCGCGACCTTGGCGAAGGTCAGGTAAGCCAGGATCGGCAGGTTCTTCTTGCGTGCCCAGTCCTCGTTCGCGAGCAGCACGGCGGCGGCGCCATCGGTCAGCGACGTGCTGTTGCCGGCGGTGAGCGTGCCTTCACCGCTCTTGTCGAACGCCGGCTTCAGTTTGGCCAGTTTCTCGAGCGTCGTGTCGCGGCGAATGTTGTTGTCCTCTTCGCATTCCATGAAAGGGACTACAAGATCGTCGAAGAAACCCTCGTCGTAGGCCGCTGCCGCTTTCTGGTGGCTCGTGTAGGCCAGGTGGTCCTGGTGCTTGCGTTCGATGTCCCATTCCTTGGCCGTGTCCTCGGTGCTCTGGCCCATGGACTTCTTCGTGCGGGGTTCCAGAACGCTCGGGAAGTCGGGGGCGAGCAGGCTCGGCCGGAGCCTGAACCACGGCGCGATCCTGCCGCCGAATGAGCGTGCGGAATACGCGTCGAGCATGATGCGTCGCATCCGGTCCTTGAACACGATGGGCGCGTCGCTGACCGTGTCTGTGCCGCCGGCAATGCCCGAATCGATCTGCCCGAGCGCGATCTTGTTCGCGACCATGATGGCGGCTTCGATACTGGTGCCGCAGGCGCGCTGCAGGTCGACCCCGGGCGTCCGGAGCGACAGGCCGGAATCGATGACGCATTCCCTCGCCAGGTTCCAGTCCCGTGAATGCTTGATGACCGCTCCGAGTGCGACGTCGCCGAGCGTCTGGCCCTTGAGGTCGAAGCGATCCACGACGCCTTGCAGCGCCGCCGTCATCATTTCCTGGTTGGAGCAGTGCTTGTACACCGAGTGCGAGCGGCAGAACGGGATGCGGGAGCCACCGACTACGGCGACGCGAATGGACCTTCCATCGTGCAGCATATCGACCTCGTTACAGGCTGTCCGGGAACGCGAAGCACTTTACACGAAAGGTGCAGCATGTCGAAGTCGCGGTTAACACCTAAAGCTTTGGCTGCACACCGTCCTGCATCGTGACATCATCCCCTGTCCGACGAGTGTAACCATAATGACAACAGCTCACTTCGCCATCGATGAAACCCGCTCCCTGTTGCGCCTTGCGGGCCCCCTGATCGTCAACAACCTGGCGATCGCGGGTATGCAGTTCGCCGATGCGGTCATGGCCGGTCGCCTTGGCGCCGAGGCGCTGGCAGCCATTGCCGTCGGCAGCAGCGTCTGGTTCATCGGCTTCATGCTGGCGCTGGGCCTGATGATGGCCATCTCGCCGATCGCAGCGCGCCACCTCGGCGAGGGCACCGAAGCGCTCATCGGTCGTTACACGCGCCAGGGTGTGTATCTCGGCATCGGGCTCGCGATACCGGTCATCGTGCTGGCGCATATTGCCGTCGAACCGTTCCTGACGTTCATCGGTATCGATATCTCGTTTCGTGAAATGACGGTGCGCTACGTCGAGGCTATCTCCTGGGGTGCCCCCGGCATGTTCGTCTTCCTCGCGCTGCGATTCACGACAGAAGGCATAGGCCATACCAAGCCGATCATGTACACGTCGATACTCGCGTTAGTCGTCAACGTGTTCCTGAACTGGGTATTCATTTACGGCAAGCTCGGCGCGCCGGCGATGGGCGCTGTCGGCTGCGGTGTCGCTAGCGCGATCACGATGTGGCTGATCATGCTCGTCCTCGGCAGCTACATCTTGCTGAATAAGCGCTACGTACCGCTGCAGATATTCTCGCGCGTCGCGCCGCTTCGGCCGCAAGCGCTAAAGGAAATCATTGTGCTCGGTGTGCCGATCGCGGTCACGATCACTGCCGAGGCTGGGCTGTTCAATGCGGTCTCGATCCTGATGGGTACGCTCGGACCGAATATCGCAGCCGCACACCAGATCGCAATCAACTTCGCATCCACGGCGTTTATGATCCCGTTGGCGATAAGCGCTGCAACGACGGTGCGGGTCAGCTACAGGCTGGGGCTTGGCGAACCGGAGAACGCGCGCACGACCGGGATAATAGGAATCACCGTCTGCATGCTCATCATGTTTATCTCGGCGACATTCCTGCTGGTTGGGCGCGATCTCGTTGTCAGCATGTATACGAACGATGCGGCGGTCACCAGTATCGCGATTTCGCTACTGCTGATGGCCGCGATCTTCCAAGTCGCCGACGGCATGCAGGTCGGGGCGGCCGGTGCGCTGCGCGGCTACAAAGACACACGCTGGCCGATGATCATGACAACCTTTGCCTACTGGGTGATCGCGTTCCCGCTTGCCTACCTCGCGGCCGTTACGTACCGCATGGAGCCCAGGTTCACATGGGCGGGCTTCGTCGCCGGGCTAACTGTCGCAGCTGTGCTGCTGAGTTTCCGATTCTTCAGGATATCGAGAGAGCCGAGGCCCCTGGCCGTTCAGCCCTGACCGAAACCAGGCGCGTCGCTTAAGTATTCGTTCTCGGCGTCCGTGTTTTGACGGCCGAGCAAGCCGTTCCTGTGCGGAAAGCGACCGAACTGGTCGATGATGTCGTGATGCAGTTCGGCGAAGTGCGCAATCGTCAGGAAGGTCTCGCGATACGTTGGTGACACGGCCTCGGCGAGGCGGTTGAACAGGGCGACGGACTTGGCCTGCACCTTCCGCGACTCGGCGTGTTGCAGTGGCATGTAGAAGAACACACGCTGGATCGGCGTCAGCCCCTCGTCCTTCTTCTCCATCGCACCCTCAACGCAGAGCTTCAACGCCAACTTGTCCCTGGAAAAGGCATCGGCCGTGTTGCGATAGATATTGCGGCGAAACTGGTCGATCAACAGGATCAGCGCCAAACGCCCGCGGGGTTGAGCCGCCCAGTGATCGAGCTCACCGTTCGACGCCATCTCAACGTCGTCCGCAAACTGTTCGCTGATCTCGCGGTCAAAGGTCTCGTCCTCACCGAACCAGACGTCCATGCGCCGATCGATCTGAGGTGCACTGAGCGACTGTTCCCTGAACCAGAACGTCAGTATGGACTCGATTCGAAGCTGGTCCTCGTCGGCAAAGGTCGATGCCATCGGATCTTCATGATCATGGTCGTTCATCAGTCGCTCGCTCATCCCGCTCTGTGCGCAATACGTTGACCGGGCGCCGCTGCGCCTCGCTCGGAAGTAGGATGACCTTAAACCAAAGTGGGAACTGGTTCACATTTTCGCGGCGATTCACGAAACTGACAACCGGTGCTCGCTAGACTGATGGCCTGGTTTTAGCGGGTTTGTCGCCCCGACGAATCGGGGGAGCGAATGGGCAAACAACTCATTGTATGGCTGGCGGTGCTCTGCCTCGCAGGCTGCGGCGGACCGCCGCAGGACGCGGAGGCAGAGATTCGGTCGTGGCTGAAGGCGGGCGAGCAAGCGGCCGAGGACAAAGATCGGCGAGCCCTGATGAAGATGGTGGCTCCCGGTTATACCGACTCGCGCGGGAACGACAGGAGGGCCGTCGAGGGCATACTGCGTTTCTACTTCCTGCGCCAGAGCTCGGTTGCTCTGCTGACGAAAGTAGACTCGCTCGAAGTCTTCGATGGCACGGCGGCCGAGGTGCGCATGACGGTCGGCATGGCCGGCGGCAATGACGCACCGCTGGGCTTCAGTGCCGATGCCTACCGGTTCGCGCTTGAGCTGGAGTTGATCGATGACGAGTGGCAGCTGATCTCCGCTCGCTGGGGCCGTCTTGGGGAAGACATATAGGGAGGGGTTCGACCATGCTTACAGTACGCTGTGCAGACAGAGCGAATCACACCGGATCGGGCGCCGAACGGCTGCTCAGGGCCGGGGCCGTTGCCGTGTCCCTGCTGGCACTCAGCGCCTGCGCGACGATCGAATCTGCGGTCAGCGAACCGACTGTCAGTCTTCGCGGCCTGTCCATCGAGTCCATCGATATGGACAAGCAGACGTTTCGGCTGAATTTCGACGTCAGCAACCCGAACCCGTTCCCGTTGCCGATCAGTCGCATCAAGTACGGCGTGGAGCTGGACGGTCACCGCTTCGCAAGCGGGGAAGCGAATTGCGCGATCGTCGTGCCGGCCGGCAGCGATGGCGTCGTCGAAATCAGCGTTGACCTGAACCTGTTGCAGACGGCGCCCAAACTGCTGTTCGTCGTCCGTGATGCGAGCCGGCGTGAGATACCCTACCAGCTCGAAGGCCGCATGGACCTGGACATTCCATTGAGTCCACGGGTCCCGTTTTCCAAGCAGGGCAACGTTCAGCTGCAGGCGTTCAACTTCGTCCAATAGCTCAAAGTTACGCGCGTAACCAAACGCCGTTGCGCCGAATACCGCTGAAAAGCCTTCAATAATCCATCAAAAAGCGCCTATTTTCGCGAAAAAGGCGACTACGCGACTCGTGCTTGTCAGCGCCTGAACATCGTGGCATATACTCAAGCCAAGCGTCGGTACGAGCCAAGAGCGACTGCGGACAACTCCCGGCCTGGGGACACGATCATCGCCAAGCGGCTCAACTGGGCTTAAGCGATGAACCCGGCTCGACCAGACGCCCCCGATAACGATAATCATAACGGACGTGTCCCGATGCGATCCGGTGGCGACTATGACGATGCAGACACAGAACAGTCTCTACAATCCGGAGTTCGATCGCGATAGCTGCGGTTTCGGCTTGATTGCGAATCTTGACGATCTGCCCAGTCATCACGTTATCGAGACAGCGATCTCTGCGCTGGCGCGGCTGACGCACCGTGGCGCCGTCGCAGCGGACGGAAAAACGGGCGACGGCTGCGGCCTGCTGATCAAAATGCCGGTGGACTTTTTCCGTGCCGTCGCTGCGGAAGCCGATATCGAGGTTGCCGCCCGATTCGCTGTGGGCACCGTTTTTCTGAGCCAGGACGAATCCGCTGCCGCGGCAGCGCGCGAAGCGATCAATCGTTGCATCCTGGACATCGGTCTCGAGGTCGCCGGTTGGCGAGTCGTGCCGATCGACCCCAGCGTCTGCGGCGACTACGCACTACGAACGTTGCCGCGTATCGAGCAGGTTTACGTGAATGCGCCGGCGGGTATGCAGCGCGGCCGATTCAACCAGCGCCTGTTCCTCGCCAGACGGCATGCCGAGAAACAGATACCCGACGACGAGACTTATATCGCCAGCCTGTCGTCAGCGACGATCAGCTACAAGGGCATGATCATGCCCGCGGCGCTGCCCGAGTTTTACCTGGACCTGCACGACGAGCGCATGAAGGCCTCGGTCGTGCTGTTCCACCAGCGCTTCTCGACCAACACACTGCCGGAATGGCGGCTGGCGCAGCCGTTCCGATTCCTCGCGCACAACGGCGAGATCAACACGATCCAGGGCAATCGCAACTGGGCGATGGCGCGCGCCAGGAACTTCCGGTCCGACAAGCTCGACGACATCGATGAGCTGAGCCCGATCATTTCGCTCAAGGGCTCTGATTCATCGACGCTGGACAACATGCTCGAAGTGCTGCGCGCCGGTGGCATGGATGTACTGCAGGCGATGCGCATCATGCTGCCGCCGGCGTGGCAGACGGTCGAAGGTATCGACCCCGAGATTCGCGCGTTCTATGAGTTCTTCGACGCGCACATGGAGCCGTGGGACGGCCCGGCCGGTATCGTCCTGACGGACGGGCGTTACGCCGCCTGTTGTCTGGATCGCAACGGCCTTCGGCCCGCCCGCTACGTGATCACAAAAGATCGGCACATCACGATCGCGTCCGAGGTCGGCGTCTATGACTACGACGAGAAGGACGTCGTCAGGAAAGGACGGCTCGGCCCGGGCGAGATGATCGCCGCCGACCTCGTCAATGGCACATTGCTCGAGACGGATGACATTCACGACATCCTGAAGGCGCGCGCGCCGTTCAAGAAGTGGCTGAAGGAAGGTGTCCGCTACCTCGACTCCGACCTGATCGACACGCACATCGCGGCCGAGCCCATGGACAGCGACACGCTGGCCCAGTATCACAAGATGTTCAACGTCAGCCGCGAGGAACTGCACGATGTCATCGGCGTCCTCGCACAGGCCGAGCAGGAAGCCGTGGGCTCGATGGGCGACGACACGCCGATGGCTGTGCTGTCGAAGAAGATCCGTTCGCCGTTCGATTATTTCCGGCAACAATTCGCGCAGGTCACAAACCCGCCGATCGATTCGCTGCGCGAGCGCATCGTCATGTCGCTGCAGACCTGCATCGGCGGCGAGTCGAGCCTGTTCGACATCGGCCCGGAGCACGCCGAGCAGGTCATCATCAACTCGCCCGTGCTGTCGCAGATGAAACTCCGCCAGCTCGTCGGGCCGGAGATGTATGAAGAACGCACCGAGTTCATCGACCTGAACGTCGATGAGTCGCTGCCGCTCAAAGACGCGGTGATGTCGATCTGCAAGCAGGCCGAGAATGCTGTCAGGAGCGGCAAGCTCATCCTGATGTTGAGCGATCGCTACATCGAGAAGGGCAAGCTGCCGGTGCACGCACTGCTGGCGACGGGCGCCGTGCATCACCACCTGGTCGACTTGGGTCTTCGATGCGATTCCAACATCATCGTTGAGACCGGCGTCGCGCGAGACCCGCATCACTTCGCCTGCCTGATCGGCTACGGTGCTACTTGCGTGTACCCGTACCTCGTCTACCAGTCGCTGCATGACCTGTCTCGCCGGACCAAGTCGGCGCAGCCGCAGCTCGGCCGAAGCTATCGGCGCGGCATCCGGAAGGGCCTGTTCAAGATCATGTCGAAGATGGGTATCTCATCCATCTCGAGCTATCGCGGTGCGCAGCTGTTCGAGATCGTCGGTCTCGATTCGGACATTGTCGATTTGTGCTTCAAGGGCACGACGTCACGCATCCAGGGCGCCGGTTTCGACGACCTGGGCGACGACCAGCAGTGCCTCGCCGATCTCGCCTGGGATGCGCGCGAGCCGGTGACGCAGGGTGGCCTGTTCAAGTACGTTCACGACGGCGAGTACCACTGCTACAACCCGGACGTGATCGCGACGCTCCAGGCGGCCGTGCGATCCGGCGACTACGATGTCTACAAGAGCTTCGCGAAGCTCGTCAACGAGCGACCCGTCTCGACGCTTCGCGACCTGATGAAGACGAAGCCGATTGGTCCGGCCGTGCCGCTGGACGACGTCGAGCCCGTCGAGAAGATTCTGAAGCGTTTCGACAGCGCCGGCATGTCGCTGGGCGCACTGTCACCCGAAGCGCACGAAGCGCTGGCCATCGCGATGAACCGGATCGGCGCACGCTCGAACTCCGGTGAAGGCGGTGAGGATCCGAAGCGTTACGGCAACGAGCGGGTCTCGAAGATCAAGCAGGTCGCGTCAGGACGTTTCGGCGTCACGGCCGAGTACCTCGTCAACGCCGAGGTCATCCAGATCAAGATCGCACAGGGCGCCAAGCCCGGGGAGGGCGGCCAGCTGCCGGGGCACAAGGTCAATGACCTCATCGCACGGCTGCGCTACGCGAAGCCTGGCGTTGGCCTGATCTCGCCGCCGCCGCACCACGATATCTACTCGATCGAAGACCTGGCGCAGCTGATCTTCGACTTAAAGCAGGTCAACCCCGAGGCGCTGGTCTCGGTCAAGCTCGTGGCGGAGCCGGGCGTCGGTACGATCGCGGCCGGTGTCGTCAAGGCCTACGCCGACCTGATCACAATCTCCGGTTACGACGGCGGCACCGGCGCAAGCCCCTTAAGCTCCGTCAAGTACGCCGGCAGCCCGTGGGAGCTCGGACTGTCCGAAGCACACCAGGTCCTGCGCGCGAACGATATGCGTCACAAGGTCAGGCTGCAGACGGACGGCGGCCTGAAGACCGGTCTCGACGTCATCAAAGCGGCCATGCTTGGCGCCGAGAGCTTCGGCTTCGGCACCGGCCCGATGGTCGCGCTCGGCTGCAAGTACCTGCGCATCTGTCACCTGAACAACTGCGCCACCGGCGTGGCCACGCAGAACAACGTACTGCGCAGCCGTCACTTCATCGGCCTGCCGGAGATGGTCATCAACTACTTCAAGTTCGTCGGCGAGGAAGTCCGCGAGCTGCTCGCGTCCATCGGCGCTCGCAGCCTGGACGAGGTCATCGGCCGCGTCGACCTGCTGGAGCTCATGGAGGGTGAAACGGCGCGGCAGGCAAAGCTCGACCTGTCGCCGATCGTCTCTGACGCCGGGCTCGCGAAAGACGTTCCGCAATTCTGCACGGACTTGAGAAACGAGCCCTTCGACAAAGGCGAGCTCGCCGAGGAAATGTGGCGGACCGTTAAAGAAGCCGTCGAGCAGAAGTCCGGCGGTCGCTTCGGATTCGAGGTCAGGAATTTCAACCGCTCGATCGGTGCGCGCCTGTCCGGCGAGATCGCCCGCAGACACGGCAATCACGGCATGAAGGACGCGCCGCTCGACATCATGTTGCGCGGCACGGCGGGCCAGAGTTTTGGTGCTTTCAACGTCGACGGATTGAACCTGAACCTAATAGGCGATGCGAACGACTACGTGGGCAAGGGCATGGCCGGCGGCCGTCTCGTCATTCGTCCGCCGGACGACGTCAGCTACGTCGCCCATGAGACGTCGATCATCGGCAACACCTGCCTGTACGGCGCGACCGGAGGAACGGTGTTCGCGGCCGGTGTGGCCGGAGAACGTTTCGCGGTTCGCAATTCGGGTGCGACGGCGATCATCGAAGGCGCCGGCGATCACTGCTGCGAGTACATGACCGACGGCGTCGTCGCCGTACTCGGCCAGACCGGCGTCAACTTCGGTGCGGGAATGACCGGCGGCTTCGCCTACGTACTCGACCTGGATCGACTGTTTGTGGATCGCTACAACAACGAGCTGATCGACATCCACCGCATCAACCCCGAGAGCATGGAGGCGCATGTGCACCACCTGCGCGTGCTGTTGCAGGAACACGTCGAGCTGACCGACAGCGAATGGGGCAAGACGATTCTCGATGATTATCGCGCTATCCTGACGCGTTTCTGGCTCGTGAAGCCCAAGGCCGCGGAACTCGGTTCGCTGATCCAGTCACTTCGCCAGGCAGCCTGATCATGTCGAAGCATCCTCTACAGTTTCTCGAAGTGCCGCGGCGCGACCCGGAGAAAGAACCGGCCAACGAGCGCATCCAGCACTACGGCGAGATCTACGGCAGTTTCGATGCGGCGGACGCCGGGCAGCAGGCAGGCCGCTGCCTGTCCTGCGGCAACCCGTACTGCGAGTGGAAGTGCCCGGTGCACAACTACATTCCGAACTGGCTGTCGCTGATCGAAGAAGGCCGCCTGTTCGAAGCCGCAGAGCTGTCGCACCAGACCAACTCGCTGCCCGAGATCTGCGGCCGCGTCTGCCCGCAGGACCGCCTGTGTGAGGGCGCGTGCACGCTTAACGACGGCATCGGGGCCGTCAGCATCGGCAACATCGAGCGCTACATCACCGACGAGGCCGTCAAGATGGGCTGGCGCCCGGATATGTCGAACGTCGTCGACACCGGCAAGCGCGTCGCCATTGTCGGCGCCGGTCCGGCCGGGCTGGCCGCGGCGGACGTGCTCGCGAGAGACGGCATACGCTCGGTGATCTTCGATGCCTACTCGGAAATCGGCGGCCTGCTCACCTACGGCATTCCGCCCTTCAAGCTCGAAAAAGATATCGTCCAGACGCGCCGCGAGATTCTCGAGGGCATGGGCGTCGAGTTCGTGCTGAACACGCGTATCGGCGAGGACAAAGGCTTCGACGAGTTGGTTGAGGAGTTCGACGCCGTATTCCTCGGCATGGGCACCTACACCTACGTCCGCGGCGGCTTCCCCGGTGAAGACCTGCCCGGCGTCTACGACGCTCTGCCGTACCTGGTATCGAACATCAACAAGCAGTTCGAGCCCGGCATGCCGCCGTCGCAGCATATCGACCTGCGCGGCAAGAACGTCGTCGTCCTCGGGGGCGGCGACACCGGCATGGACTGCAACCGCACCGCGATCCGCCAGGGTGCGACCAGCGTCAGCTGCGCCTACCGGCGCGACGAGCAGAACATGCCCGGTTCACGCCGCGAAGTGGCGAACAGTAAGGAAGAGGGCGTGAACTTCCTGTTCAATCGCCAGCCGCTGGAGATCATCGGCACGGATCACGTGACCGGCGTCCGCGTGATCGAGACGCGTCTCGGTTCGCCCGGCCCCGACGGTCGCCGGCGCCCGGAACCGATCCCCGGTACCGAAGAGATACTGCCGGCCGATGCGGTCATCGTCGCCTTCGGTTTCCGGCCGAATCCGCCGGACTGGTTCGAGGAGTTCAACATCCAGACGTTGCCGAGCGGTCGCGTGCGTGTTGCGACACTGGGCGACTACCCGTTCCAGACAACCAATCCAAAGATCTTTGCCGGTGGTGACATGGTGCGCGGATCCGACCTCGTCGTGACTGCTGTATTCGAAGGTCGCGAGGCCGCCAAGGGGATCGCCAGCTACCTCGGGGTATGATGTTGAGGCGTGCCGGGCACGCCGTGACTCAACCTTGGGGAGACTTCGATGCTGGCTGACTTTATTTCTTTCTACGTGCCGATCGCCGTGGCAATCGAGCGCGTCATCGCCGCGATCGCCGGCTACTTCGTCTATAAGGATGCCGATCAACGCGCTGCGCGCACCTACAACCTGCACCCGATCTGGTGGGGGCTGGCCACGTTCTTCGCGGGTCCTATTCTGGGTGTGGCGGCGTACTGGCTCATCCATCATTCCGGTCTGGCGCAGCGTGGCGCCGCGGCATAGTCACCGTAAAGCGGACGCCGTCGGCGGTATTGTCGGCGTGAATTCGACCCTCGTGACCCTCGGCGATGAGCCGGGCGATGAACAGCCCGAGCCCCAAATGATGGTCGTCCTGCTCGCCTCGGACTGAGACCAGCGAGTCGAACAGCTGCGTGCGCATCGTGTCCGGCAGCGGCGGACCGGGGTTCGTGACGGATAAGTCGACCTCGCCGTCGCGGCTCGATAGTTCTACCCGGATCTCATCGCCGGGCTGGCTGAAGTCAACGGCATTGTCGACGAGCTTGTCGAGCATCTGCACGATGAGTTCGGGCGCCGCCATGACCTTCGCGTGATCCGAGTTGGATTCAAACGTAAAGCGTCGCTCGGTGAAGACCCCTGCATAGGCATTGACCGCCTGCCCGATGACCTGCTCCAGGTCGAATAACTCAACGTCGGCATTACGGACGAGCTCCTCGACCCGGTTGGCCTCGCTCATTGCAGCGAGGATTGTCCGTAGTCGGTCGGCGCCGTCCTTCGCTCTCGCGGTGTACCTGGCGGACGCTTCGTTCAGTTGTTCGTGCTCGAGGTTCTCGAGAGACGACGTCACGATGGCGAGCGGCGTGCGTAGCTCGTGCGAGAGTTTGGAGGCCAGCGTTCGCAGGTACTCGTTGTATTCACTGATCTGTTCGAGCACGAACGAGAAGCGTCGCGACAGGTCGCCGAGTTCGTCGCTGGCGTCGTGGCTCGGCAGACGAAACTCGCCACCTTCGGGCCGGCTGTCGAGCGCATCGTCCGCCGCGACGCTTAAGCGACGAATGCGCCGGGACAGCCAGGTTGCATAGCCGAGCAGAACTGCCGCGACGACGAGGGTCGTCAGCAGCGTGATGTTCATCAGGCGGGCCAGTCCCTGGTTCGTCAGGCTCAGGATTTCCTCTGTGCCCTGCTGTAACACGACGGCGCCGACGATGTCGCCGCCCCAGGCCACCGGCACGGCGACGGCGACGACTGCCGAGCCGCTACCGGCGCTCCGGTACCAGCCTGCGGCCGTCTCACCGCCCAGAGCGCTCACGATATACGGCTGCTGTTCACGGCCCGTTGGCGCGGGCTCGGACAAGCGACCGTCTGTTCCCTTTTCGACCAGTGCGTCGTAAGTAAACCGAAGCCACGCGGACACGGCGTCCCCGGTCGGCCGCGCTCTCGTCTGCAGTTCCCCGACGTTGGCAATGCGCCAGCCTTCCGCGTCCGTCAACAGCAGACGCATGCCGGGCTGGATCAGTTCGCTAACGACCGACTGCAGGTCCGGCTGGATGCTCGCCAGCCTGCCGGGCAGCTGCGATGCGAAGGTTGAGCTCCGGACCGGCGGCGAATCGGCATCCGCCGTATTGGCGACTACGAGGCCAATGTGCGTGCCGAGGATGCTCAACGGTATGCGCGCTTCCAGCTGGTAGCCACGGGGGACGTCCTGCCAGACCGCCTGGATCGTCGGCTCGGCCGCGATGCCGAACGCCGTCTCCCGGTAGGCAACCACGGTGCCGGGCGCTTCGGGCGCGAACTCGATACGCTCGTTGAGATACGGCGGACTGCTGCTGACGATGCTAATGCGGTCTGAGTGCGGAGGGCCGTCATCCAGCGCTGCGCCGGCACGCTCTGCGTAGACCAGCCCCGCGTCGGTGACGCTCAGGTACACATAGAGCTGCTCGTCCCGCGTACCGGCCGCATAGACGATGGCGCCGCCAACGCCGCGCAGGGACTGCAGGCTGGACTCTGATAATGCCCAATCGTCGAAGTAGCCATCAATGGTCGGTTCGCGCGACAAGGCGTGCGCGTACAGTCGATCGCCGAGGATGTGCTCAGGCGCCGTGCTCGGCCGCGGGAAGTCCTCGCCGTATTGTTGCAGGGACTCGGCGATGGCGCGTGCCGTGCCTGACAGCATCTGCTGCTGACCCGCCCGGAGCGCGGACTCGGTTTCCGAAATAAACTCGCAGCCGGCCCACGGCAGCACGAGCGTCAACAGGCTGACGAGGAGTAGCTGCCGTTTGAGGTTCATTGCGTGTTATTCGCCGAGCCAGCGATATCCCATGCCGTACACGGTCTCGATCGCATCGAAGCTGTCGTCGATCGCGGCGAATTTACGGCGTATGCGCTTGATGTGTGATGTGATCGTGTTGTCGTCGAGGACGGCCTGCGCGGCATCCATCAGCTGTTGGCGGTTTTTGACGTGCCCGGGGTAGCGGGCCATCGCGTGCACGAGCCAGAACTCGGTCAGCGTCAGCCCGACAGGCTCGCTCTTCCACGACACGATCATCCGGTCCGTGTCGATCTCCAGATCGCCGCGCCGGAGGGTCGCCTCCTGTCCCTGCGGCTGCTGCATGGCGTCAAGCCGCCGGAACAACGCGGCGACGCGTGCCATCAGGTGCGGAAGACTGATGTCCTTGGTCAGGTAATCGTCCGCGCCGAGGCGCAGCCCGGACACGGCATCGAACTCGCTGTCGCGGGCTGTCAGGAAAATGATGGGCAGGTCGGCAGAGCGCGCGCGAAGTTCGCGGCACAGTTCGAAACCGCCCTCGATATCGTTCTTCAGGTTCACATCGATCACGACGAGGTCGGGCAGGCGCGACGCAAAGGCGTTGAGCGCCGGCTCTCTCGCTTCAAAGCCAATGACCTCGTAACCCTCGCGCGAGAAGGCCGCCGAGTAGTTGGCCCGGATCGCTGCCTCATCTTCGATAATCGCTATTCGTTTTGCCATGTCCCTTGTCCGCCTTGCCGGGCAGAAAGATTTCTTCCGGCAGGGTTCATCCCCATAGTGCTAACAGGCCCTCGTCTACAGCGGCAACATACCTGTCATTCGGCCATAAGTCTCAAACCCGCACAATTTGCCACATTGTGCCAGCGCATTGCCACGCAACGACCCCGCCGGCCGCCCATTGCCTCGTTGCAATAGTCCCGAATCGAATGGGAGGTCAGCAATGCAAACATCGAACAAGCCATGGCACCCGCCGGTCGGCCACCTGGATACCGCGAGGCACCTCGGAAAAAAGCACTCACCGTGGACCGTGACGGCGGCGCTGTGGCTCCTGGTCCTGATGCCGCTGCTCTCGAACGCCGAGCCGGTCAACCCGAACGAGATGAAGGCCGGCGGACTGCTGCTGAAAATGCAGGATGGTTACCACGCGGCGACAACGCTGAACACGGACGTCGACATCACCGTCAATGGACTGGTGATGCGGGTCAAAGTTCGACAGCAGTTCCGGAACACCGGGACTGAATGGGCCGAGGGTATCTATGTCTTTCCACTGCCCGATGAGGCCGCGGTCGACCACATGCGCCTGAAAGTCGGCGAGCGGATCATCGAGGGTGAGATCCAGGAGAAGGAGAAGGCCCGCAAGGCCTACGAGAAGGCGAAGGCCGAAGGCAAGAAGACCACGCTGGTCGAGCAGCAACGCGCCAACCTGTTCACGACGGCTGTCGCAAACATCGCTCCTGGCGAGGCGGTCACGGTCGAGATCGAGTACCTGGAAGAAGCCCGCTACGACGCCGGGACATTCAGCTTCCGTTTCCCGATGACGCTGACCCCGCGTTACATGCCAGGCAGCCCGCTGGCTGACCGGAAAGGCAGCGGATGGTCGGCCGATACGACGGAAGTTATCGACGCCTCGTTAATTTCACCGCCGATGGTTCAACGCTCCAATGAACACCGGGTCTCGCTGGACGTGTTCGTGAACGCAGGCGTGCCGCTCGACATCATCGCGAGTCGCTATCACCCGGTCAGCATCAGGGAAGAGGCTGGCCGGTACTCGGTCTCGCTGGACGATCCGGACACGCGGCTCGATCACGATTTCGAACTGGTGTGGCGCCCACTTGCAGACTCGAAGCCGCGGGCGATGAGTTTCTCGGAGATCATCGATGGCGAGAGCTATTACCTGCTGATGCTCGTGCCGCCCGTTGAAGGCCGGGTCGCGCCTTTACGCATGCCGCGTGAAACGATCTTCATCATCGACACGTCGGGATCGATGCACGGCACGTCGATCAACCAGGCTAAGAACGCGCTCGGGCGCGCGCTGCAGCGGCTGCTGCCGGGCGATCGCTTCAATATCATCGAGTTCAACTCGGTCATGCGGCCATTGTTCAACGACAGCGTCGACGCGAGCACGGCGAACCTGTCCCATGCGCAGACCTTCGTCGCCAGGCTGCAGGCCAATGGCGGTACCGAGATGAAGCCGGCACTGAAATTCGCGCTCAGCTCGCCCGTGACCGAGACGCACCTGAAGCAGGTGATCTTCATTACCGACGGCAGCGTCGGTAACGAAGACGCGCTTTACCGGGTCATTGAGCAACAGCTCGGGGCGACACGGTTGTTCACGGTAGGCATCGGCTCCGCACCCAACAGCTGGTTCATGCGCAAGTCGGCCGAGCTCGGTCGCGGGACGTTCACGATCATCTCCGCGATGCACGAGGTCGGCGAGAAGATGGACCGGCTGTTCGCGAAACTCGAAGCGCCGCAGGTCACCGATATCCAGATCGACTGGCCGGCCGGCGTCGATGCCTACCCCTCTCGTGTGCCGGACCTCTATCTCGGAGAGCCGGTTTCGGTGCGCGTGCGCGCCGATGCGCCGTTTCCGATGGGTGAGTCGATAAACATCGCCGGCAACATGCCCGGTGAGCGCTGGACCACCGAGATACCGGTCACCGACGATCACAGCGCCTTCGGCGTTGGCGCGCTGTGGGCGCGAGCACGCATCGCAGAGCTGTCGGATGCGGCAC
Source organism: Woeseiaceae bacterium (assembly GCA_030065915.1). Taxonomy (GTDB): domain Bacteria; phylum Pseudomonadota; class Gammaproteobacteria; order Steroidobacterales; family Woeseiaceae; genus UBA1847. Next base: position 179,406 of record JASJCQ010000003.1, on the reverse strand, counting down.
GCCGCGGAGCGAACCCCGACGAGATTCGCGCGAGCATCGTTGAGACCGCGATGACGCACCACATCGTCAGCAAGTACACGAGCCTGGTCGCCGTCGACAAGACGCCGGTCCGCCCGGCGGGCGCGCCGTTGTCGAAAGACCAGGTGCCGAACCTGATGCCTCACGGCCAGAGCGCCAACGCGATCTTCGGTTTCCCGGCGACGGCGACCCCGGCTGCGGCGCTCAGGCTGCAAGCGGCTGTGTTCCTGCTGCTCGCCGCGCTGACATTCCTGATACAGAGGCGTCGTCGTGCGTCGCTGGCTTAAGAAGTACGGGCTCGTGAGCTGCCTGTTGTGTCTGGGGTTCTGGCCGCTCGGACAGAGCGCCTACATCCCGGCGAAGGCCTGGCTGGCACAGGACCTGATGCAGCGCGCCTGGGAGCGCGCGGGTGACGGCGACCTGGAGGCGCGCCCGTGGCCCTGGGCCGACACCTACCCGGTCGCGAGGCTGCTGGCGGACTCTGGTCGCGTCGACCTGATCGTGCTGTCCGGCGGCTCCGGGCGAACACTGGCCTTCGGCCCGGGTCACCTGAGCGCCAGCGCGACACCAGGCGACGTCGGCAATGCCGTCATCGCCGGTCATCGGGACACGCATTTTCGTTTCTTAAGAGATGTCGAGGTCGGTGACACGATGATCGTGGAGCGCCCCAGTGGCCTGCAGTACCTCTACGAGGTTATCGGCAACCACGTCGTCGACTCACGTCGCGGTGCGCTGACGCTGGACACAGACGACGCGTTCCTGAGTCTCGTGACCTGCTACCCGTTCGATGCGATCGATCCGGGTGGACCGATGCGCTACGTGGTTACCTTGAGGAAGCTGCTCTGATCGCGTTGACGTGCAGGAGCGCGGCGACGCTAATCGCGTCGGTGATGCGGCCATCCATCGCCATCGAAATCGCGTCTTCGAGCGGCAGCTTTTTCACGAGCAGGTCCTCGGTCTCTTCGAAGTCCGTGTCACCCTGGCTGAGGTCCTTGGCAATAAACACGTAGCCGACCTCATCGGTGATTGAGTTGCTCGTGTGCAGCGTCATGACCTGGCGCCACTCGTTGGCCGTGAGCCCGGTTTCTTCTTTGAGCTCTCGCTTGGCTGCAACAAGCGGGTCCTCGTCGAGCGGGCCGCCGCCCATGGGCAGCTCCCACGAATATTCGTCCAGCGTGTAGCGCTGTTGCCCGACCAGCCACGTGTTGTCGCCGTCGTCCAACGGCAGGATTGCGATCGCGCGATTCTTGAAACGCACATGACCGTACTGGTTCTCGCCGCCGCCCGGGTTGATGACATGATCCTCGAGCACCGTCATCCACGGGTTGTCGAAGATGACTTTCGATGACAGCTTCTTCCAGCTCACGAGCGCGCCGTCTCGATGGCGAGTTTCAGCCGGTCGAGTTTCCGGTCGATGTCATTCTTCAGGGCGTCACCCCGGACGACCGACGTCAGCTTGGCGATGCCCTTGAAGAATCGATTGGCATAAACGGTGACCTTTGTTCCTGATTCGCCGTGGTCGGCGAAGTGACCGACGATGACGGCGCGGCCGCCACGGATCACGGCGGTACCTGCGAGGAAGTCAGGTTTCCTTTGCTCGGTTATGTCATCAAGCACAGCCGCGTCCGCACCCCTCGCGAAGGCATCCCAGACGGCATCGCGCGGTGCGTCGATAATGATCTCGTGCTGTGTCTTCACGTCCCGGTCCTTCGAAGTCGCGAAGTGATCATAGCGCATTGCGGACGCCTGCAAGCTAGTCCATAGTGCGCCGGATGAACAGCAAGCGGCCACGACTGACCGAGGGACCTGTCGGTCGACATCTCGTCGACATGACGATTCCCGTGTTGTTCGGTATCTCGACGCTGATGGCGCAGAGCCTGATCGATACCTGGTTCATCGGCCAGATCGGCAAGGAGGCGCTGGCTGCTTTCGGCTTCGGCTTCCCGATCATCATGATGGTCATCAGCGTCGCCATCGGCCTGGGCGCGGGGACGTCATCTGTCGTCGCCCGGGCTATCGGCCGGGATGATCACATCCGGGCGCGCCGCTTATCGACAGACAGCCTGATCCTGTCCTTTGTGCTGACGTTGTTTATCGCGGTCCTTGGCGTGCTGACCATCGATCCCCTGTTCAGGGCATTGGGCGCACCAGAAGACATGCTGCCGATGATTGGCGAGTTCATGACGATCATGTATCTCGGCATCCCGTTCATCGTCGTCGGCATGGTCGGCATGGCCAGCATGCGCGCCACCGGCGACACGGTATTGCCCGGCAAGCTGATGGTCGGCGGTGCGGTGCTGAACGTCGTGCTCGACCCGATCCTGATCTTCGGCGTCGGCCCGATACCGGCGCTTGGGTTGAACGGTGCCGCCTACGCAGCGCTGATTGCACGCATCATCATCTTCCTGCTGACGGTGTACTACCTGAAGAAGGCGGACCTGCTCAGCTTCGAGCGGCCGGAGTCCAGGGATTTTGTTCGCTCGTCCCGCGACATCATGCACGTCGGCATTCCGGCGGCCGGCACGAACGTCATCGTGCCGCTGGGTGCGACGCTGGTGACCGCGATGCTGGCGCGCTTCGGCCCGGACGCCGTGGCCGGCTTCGCCGTCGCCGGCCGTATTGAGTCGATGGTGCTCGTCGTGTTCTACGCGCTGTCATCGATCATCGGTCCCTTCGTCGGCCAGAACCTGTCGGCCGTCAAGGAAGACCGGATCATCGAATCACTGAGGCTGTGCACGCTGGCGAGCATCGGCATCGGCGCCGCGATCACCGTGCTGCTCGCCGCGCTGTCCTGGACGATTCCCGGCTGGTTCACGGACTCAGAAAGCGTCATGGAGGTCACGAAGCTGTTCCTGTGGATCGTCCCGATCAGCTACGCGAGCTACGGCATGGTCATGGTCATGAACGCGGCCTTCAACGGCCTCGGCCACCCGATGCCGGGCGTCTGGGTCAGCACCGGCCGCATCCTGCTGCTTTATGTTCCACTGGCCTGGGTCGGCGGCGAGCTTTACGGCATCCCCGGCATCTTTGGTGCCTACACGCTGGCGAACATCGTCACCGGCATCGTCGCCTACGTCTGGGCGATTCGCGTGGCGCGCGAGGCCTGCAGGAAGGAGATGGCTGCAGCGCCGGCGACTTGATTGCGGTCAACTAGTCGATTTGCATGCCTGCAACATGAGTTGGAAAGAAATCTCCTGTTTATTCTCAGAGAAGTTTAGGCGTCAGGTAACTTCGGATTTCACTTCGGGCCACCTTGAGATTGAAGGAAAGAGGTTTTGGGTCCTTGTGCACGGACAAGAGACTGGACTGGTTGTCTCACGTCGATACCGACTCTTCGGAAGCAAGGTATGGATTCATTGGAACAAGGTCCGGCAGGTTGCTGTGATGCCTCCACTTCAGTTTCCATCTTATGTACCCGCGGAGATGAGGCACCATACCGATGCTGAATTAGCGTTTTCGGACGGCCCTGTTAGGATCATGACGATTCCGTGGATGAAGGAGTTCGAGGTGTATTTGCCCGAATCAGTCGTCCTGACTACAACGAAGCGTTAACGGCCATCTACCAGTCAAAGCGCTTATACATGGACAGGCACGCATCAAGCCAAGTTGGACAGGCGCACATCGAAGAGCTCTGCCACTTGAATTGAGTCCCGCATCCTAAAATAAGTTGAAACTTCTCCGATCATTTGATTCTTGGTCAAACGCAGCATTGTTGTCCGCCGAACTTGAAAACCATGGCATTGCAACTTACGTTGCAGGCAAAAGCTTGTCAGGCCTTCCTTTGGGTTACGTTGGGCCTAATCCATATCGAGTCTTTGTGGTTCTTGATAGTCAATATGAGGATGCGCAGAAGCTCCTAGGGAATCCGGATCATTCCGTCAAGAATCCACTGTCAGGTGAAGAAATCGCGGAGATTAAGAAATCTCTAGCGGAAAAAGACCCCTCTCCGCTCGTCAAGCTAGCCCTACCATTCGTGGTCGCTCTAATGTTCTTCTTGCTAATTGCTTGGAAGGCTCTCGGAGTACTAGGCTAGTGATCGAGAAGCAAATATTGGCACATCCATTTCCAGCGATTTCTGAATGATGCGCCGACTTTGCCAGCTTCAGTCTGTATGCCGTCAGCACCAATGAAACTAACACCAAGCTATGCAGGACAGGCACACATCAAATAGGCCCGCGAACACCGAAAGCGTTGTCTACGTCTGGTCGACTAGCGTCGCACGCGAGTCCAGCAGGAAGTAGACGGCGACGACGCCCGTGCTCTGGCGCCTCGCCTGTCCGTCACCTAGACCCGACCCCAACAACATTCCTCTCCAACGGCTTGTCGTCCGCCTTGCGCGTATCCAGCACAAACAGGTTGCCAACAAGCACCAGCAACGTCCCGTAGATGACCGACACGTCCAGCTCGAGGCCTTCGAACAGGCTCGACAGCACCAACGCCACGACCGGAAACAGGATCATCGCGTAGCCGGCGCGGTGTGCACCGACCCTACCGAGCAATTTCAGGTAGGCGCCGAATGCAATGACGGAGCCGAACACGGCGAGGTACAGCAGCGACACGATGTAGCCCGTCGACCAGTCGAAGTTGAACGGCACACCGGACACGACGGCAAACAGGCCGCTGAACAGCGCACCGTAGACCATGCCCCAGGCGTTGGACTGAACGATGGGCAGCTTGCGACGCTGTGCCGCCTGCGAGGCCATGTTGCCGAACGAGGCAACCAGCGCGCCTCCCAAGGCCAGCGCGAGCCCCAGGAATACGCTGTCGGACAGCGACGCTTCGCGGACCTGAGGCGAGAACAGGATGAAGATACCGACGCAGCCGAAAACCGCGCCGAACAACACCTTGCGCCCGGAACGTACGCCGAAGAAAAGGCGCGCATTGACGATATTCATCCAGACGACGGTCGAGAACGCGATCGCCGTCAGAGCGGACGTGATGTACACCTGTGCCGTGTAAGCCAGGGCGTAGTTCAGGCCAAACAGCAGCACGCCGAGCAGCATGAACCAGCCATGATCGACCGCGCGGAACTTGAGGCTTATGCCACGGAAATAGCACCACGCGAACAAGAGCGCCGCGGCGAGCAGGTATCGGTAGGCGACGGACACGACGGGCGCCACGGTGCCCAGCTGAAACTCGATAGCGAACCAGGTCGATCCCCAGATCAACACGGTAATGACGTACAGGGTGATGTTGTTCATCGCGATCCTCCGCAGTCGTGACGTTCGATGAGCGATTCCAGGAGATGGAGCGTGCGATAGCGGTATCGGTGCAGCCGCAGGGCGGGTGCCACGATCAGCCGCAAGGCCCTGCGCCAGTCCATCGCACCCCGCGACTTGGTGCCGGCAGGCGCAGACATCGCGAGCCGCGGTGTACCGCAGTCGACAGGACAGTCTGCTCGATCAAGGCATGCGTCATGCATCGTCTTCTCCCATCCACCTGAGATTGATGATTGACTCTACGGACTTTTTAGAGCTATAACAGCGTCAGTTTTTTGAAAATGAGACCTGTACAGTTATGCTGGCAGTGGACCGAAACGAAGACGCCTACCTCTACCGGCAGGTCATCGACCTGATTCTTAAGAACATCGAGTCCGGGACGCTCGCCCCGGGCGACCGCCTGCCGTCGTTGCGCAAAATGAGTAAGTCTGCGGGGGTCAGCGTGCCAACGGTGCGGCAGGCCTACATCGAACTTGAGAGTCAGCGTCGCATCGAGTCGCGGCCGCAGTCCGGCTTCTACGTTCGGCACGTCGCCCAGAACGAACTCGTGCGACCGGCGCCGTCGTCCTCCGGCCAGCCCGTGTCGCTGTGCTGCCGGTCGCTCATGGAGCGCGTCTATGACGGCATCAACAACTCCGACCTGGTGCCCTTCGGCATCGCCAACCCGACGATGTGCCGCACGGCGGCCAAAGGCCTGCATCGCGCGATGAAGCGCGTCATGTCGCGTGCCGAAGACAGCAGTCTCGGCTACGCCTCTACCGTCGGTGTAACGGCGCTCCGTCGGCAGATCGCCTATCACTACTTCGACACGATCGGCACGCAGGTCGACACGGAATCCATCGTCATCACCAACGGCGGACAGGAAGCGTTGCTCTTGGCACTCAAGGCCGTGGCGGAACCGGGAGATGTGATAGCGGTCGAGACGCCGACCTACCACGGTCTCCTGGAGCTGATCGACGGCTTAGGGATGCTCGCCGTCGAAGTGGAAACCTGCCCGGAAGAGGGCATCGCCATCGACGAACTGCGGCGCACCTTCGAGAAGCACCCGGTCAAGGCCTGCATGTTCTCGACTACGCTGTCGAACCCGCTGGGCGTCGGCATGCCCGACGACGACCGACACCGGCTCGTCAAGCTGCTCGAAGAGTATGACGTTGTGTTGATCGAGGACGACGTGTACGGCGACCTGCGATTCGACGGTGTGCGTCCCACCCCGGCGCAGTTCCTGGGGTCGGATGCGAGGATTCTCACCTGCGGTTCGTTCTCAAAGACCGTTGCCCCGGGCTATCGCGTCGGCTGGGTCGTCGCGGAGCATTATCTCGACGAAATCGTCCGCTTAAAGCGTGCGTTCTCCTGCTCGTCAAGCCTGCTGGCGCAACTGACGCTCGCCGATTTCCTGGCCAGCGGCGACTACCAGCGACACATCAAGATGCTGCGCCCCGCCCTGCAAGCCAACGCCGAACGCATGGCTGCCTCTATCGCCCAGCACTTCCCGAAAGACACACGCATATCACAGCCTGCGGGCGGCAGCGTCTTGTGGCTCGAGCTACCCAAAGGCGTGGATGCGATCGCACTGTTTGACGACGCCATCGAGGCCGGCATCAGTATCGCGCCGGGACAGATCTTCTCGCCGTCGCGACGCTATCGGAACTTCATTCGGCTGAGCTACGGGCATCCCTGGTCGGAGCGGTTCGATGAGGCGATAAGGTGGTTGGGGGAGCGGGCTGGTTACCCCGAACGATAAGCAGGAACTTCTTCACTGACTTCGTTTATACCGGCTGTGAGAAACGAACCTCGCGGACAGGCACACCTCGGATGGTCTCCTTTCGCATTGTCGGAGCATAACCTGACGACGATGGTGGTAGTGGTTGCCCATCAATAGTTGCACTGCGCCACGTAAGCCTTAAGCGTCTTGTCTTCTTCGTCTTCGAACGTGGTTCCCGGAATCGCGAGCTCGGTCATCCGGTCCAGTCGGAAGTTCCGGAAGTCTTTTCTCATTTCGCACCAGCCCAGCACGAGCCACACCGGCCCGAAGAACAGCAGCGACAGGGGCCTGATGGTTCGATGGCTCTTTCTGTCGTTAAGGTCCGTGTAGTTAAATTCGATCTTGTGTCGGGAGCGGATGCATTCCCGGATGTCTGAGAAACTCACTGTCCACGGAACCTTGCCGCGGCTCTCCAGGGAGTAGGTCGTCAGTTGCTGCATGTCGTTCAAGCGTGAGTCGGACAGCACGGCCTGTATTTTCTCCAGAGCACTCTCTGCTGCTTTGGAAAACGTCGCGTCGGTCCACGTTCGCACCATGTTGATACCCAGTGCGATAGCCTCCAACTCGTCGAAGTCGAACATGACCGGCGGCATATGGTACTTCTTGTCGATGACGTAGCCGACGCCGGCCTCGCCGTAAATCGGCACGCCTGAGTTCGTCAGGTCCTGAATGTCCCGATACACGGTGCGCTGGCAGATCTCGAAATGCTCTGCGATCTGGCGCGCCGTCACTGCCCGGCGCATTCGTCGCAGGTAGTGAACGATCTTGATCAATCTGTCCGCACGTCTCATGAGGCTCCCGACAGCGTTTCCGCGTGTTCGATATCGGAACTATAGGCTACTGAAAGTCTACTGACACCATGCTGTCAGCAGGGTGACCGTATCGTGCGAATCACGTACCCGGCACTCAGCGCCATCCCCGAGGCCGGTCCTGTAACCCAATATAGAGTGAGGAAGTAAGATGATTGGCTATGTGACCTTGGGAACCAACAACCTGCAGAAGGCAGCTGCCTACTACGACGAGCTCTTTGGCTCACTCGGCATCGGTCGCTTCATGGAGGAAGACGACGTGTTCATCGCGTGGGCCCCGGAACCCAACGCGCCGTCTGTCGCAGTGACGGTTCCGTTCAACAAAGAAAAGGCGACCGTCGGCAACGGCGTCATGGTGGCGTTGTTCATGGATTCCCCGGACAAGGTCGATGCTTTCCACAAGAAGGCGCTGGACTTGGGCGGCACCAACGAAGGCGACCCGGGGTTTCGTCCCGCGGAGAACGACAAGGGATTTTATGCCGGCTATTTTCGCGACCTTGATGGCAACAAGCTGAATGCGTTCTGCATGGTTGAGTAGCGGCGCATAGCTATGTCGAAGGGGGAGCCAGGTCCAATTTTCGGCGATCATTTCGTCGGGAAGTAGGCTTGGCCCCATCTTTTGACAGATACTTTTATTCCATGCCATGAACCGTCAACGAAGGTTGGGCGCTAGTCTCCAGCCCATATGGCGTTCCATCCCAGGGTTAACCTGTCTATGTTCTAACCCTGGCAGCGCCTTTGCCTCACAGCCCGCGCGACTTGATCACCGCCATCTTGTCGACCTGCATGTCCTCTATCGTGTAGGGGATGCCACCGACACCGTGACCGGACTCACGTAAGCCTGCGAACGGCATGACGTCGTCACGAAACGCCGTGTGGTCGTTGATCATGACGGCCGACGCGTCGAGTCGCTTGTACAGACCCATGGCCGTGTCGATGTCGTCGCAGAAGACGGCGGATTGGAACGAGACCGGCAAGGCATTCGACGCAGTGACCGCGTCTTCGAGTTGCTCGTAGCCGTAGACGCAAACGACCGGACCGAAGATCTCGAGCTGGCTGACCTTCGCGTCTTCGGGCGGGTTCAGCAGCACCGTCGGCGCGTAACAGGTATCCGAGAGTCTCTTGCCGCCCGATAGCAGTGTGGCGCCAGAGGCAACGGCCTCGTCGACCCACTCGGCGATCCTGTCGACCTCCGCAGTGCGAATCAGCGGCCCGACTTCGGTGTCGGGATCTTCGGGTGCGCCGACGACCAGCTTGTCGGCGGCGGCGGCGAGGTCCTTCGCGAGGTCTTCGGCGATTGCGGCTGGTGCATAGACGCGCTGTACCGACACACAGACCTGGCCGGCGTGGTAGAAGCCGCCTTTTGCGATCGCCGCCAGCGCCGCATCACGGTCGAACGGCTCCGCGATGATCAGCGGCGCGACGCCGCCGTGTTCGAGGGCGCAGCGGGCACCCGGCGCCAGCTTGGAGCGGAGCATCCAACCCACCCTGGAGCTACCAATAAAGGAGAAAAAGCCAATACGTGAGTCGGTGACCAACTTCGAAGCAGTCTCATTGCTGTCTGAGACAAGCACCTGGCACCAGGCGTTCGGTAAACCTGCCTCGCGCAGGATGCGAACGAAGGTCAGGCAGGATAGTGGTGTATCTCCGGCCGGCTTGACGATCACCGGGCAGCCGGCGGCCACGGCCGGGCCGACCTGGTGCACGATCAGGTTCAGCGGATGGTTGAACGCGCTGACCGCGGCAACGACGCCGATCGGTTCTTTCTGCGTAAACGCGACGCGTCCCATCGTCGCCGGCGTCGTGCCGATAGGAATAACCGAGCCCGCATGAGCGCGCAAAGTCTCGATGCACAGCTTGACGCCGTCGATCGCGCGCAGCACCTCGACCTTCGAGTCCGTGTAGGGCTTGCCGCCCTCACTGGCCGCCGTCAGTGTCAGCTCCTCGACTTGTCCGCTCATGATCTCGGCGGTTTTCTCGAGGATGGCGACGCGCTCTGGGATCGACAGCCAGCTGTCCCGGTCCCGGTACAGGCCGTAGGCCGCCGTCAGCGCATCTTCAACATGCTCGGCGCCCGCCGTTGCGATCGTGTCGAGATCGCGACCGTTGTAGGGTGACGTAACCGTCAGTGAACCAACAGGCTCGCGATTACTTTCCAGCATCAAATCGTGCACGTGACCTCCTAGAGTTTTGTCGACACGGCGTCAAATGGGGGCGTCAAATGGGGACATTCTGCTTTTCGCCTGTAGCCGGTCAAGCGCTACTGTTCCTACGTCGCGCGAAAAGCAGAATGTCCCCATTAGTTTAAGCATCAGATCGTGCACGTGACTTCCCCGAGTTTCTTCGTCAGCAGGTTGTTCTCGCGGTAGTCGATCGGGATCACGACGAGGCTCGGCCCGTCTTCGTCCAGCGCCGTTCTCAAGACGCCCTGGAGATCGGCCGATTTCGTGACGACGTGGCCGTTCCAGCCGAAGGCCTCGGCGAGGCCGTTCCAGTCCGGGTTGTCGAACGCGAGTGGCGTGTGGCGGCCGAACTCGTTCTCCTGCTTCCAGGCGATCAGGCCGTACTCCTTGTCTTCCCAGACCATGACGGTGATCTTGACGTTCAGGCGCTTCGCCGTCTCCATCTCCTGGACGTTCATCAGCACGCCGGCATCGCCGCAGATCGCGAGGATGTTCTTGTCCGGGTCGACGAGGCTGGCCGCGACGGCGCCGGGCAATGCGAAGCCCATCGAACAGAAACCGTTCGGTATCAGGCAGGTATTCGGCTCATGGCACTGGTAGTGCCTCGCGATCCACATCTTGTGCGCGCCGACGTCCGACAACAGGATGTCGTCCGGTCCCATGACCTGGCGCGCGTCCCACAGCGCTTTCTGCGGGCGGATCGCGCCGTCGGTGTCATCGTCCTTGTACTCCTCAAAGTCGGCGGTCATGTCCGCGCGCACTTTCTTCTGGAAGTCGAAGTCGTAGTCCGGCACGCCCTGCGCATCGAAGCGCTCGTTCAGCATCCACAGCGCGTGGGCGAGGTCGCCGACGAGCTCCGTCTCCGGGTGGTAGTACTGGTCGATCTCGGCGGGCAGGAAATCCGCATGCAGGATTTTCTTCTCGCCTTTCGGGTTCCACAGGTGCGGGTGGTACTCGACCATGTCGAAGCCCAGCGTGATGACGAGGTCCGCATCGTCGACCGCCAATGAGACACGGTCTTTCGAACCGAGGCCGATCGTGTACAGGCAGTAGTCCTCGTCCATGTCAACGCAGCCCTTGGCCATGAACGTCGAGATGACGCCGATGCCGGTCTTCTCGCACAGAATGCGCAGCTGCTTGCTGGCGCGTCGCCGAATGCATCCGTTGCCGGCGATGATGAGCGGGCGCTTGGCCGCTTTGAGCATGTCGAAGGCCCGATCGACGATCTTGTCGTCCGGGACCGCGCGCCGGAAGCGCTTCGGTACCAGCGGCTTGACGGTCGTGTCGTGTTTGGCAATGTCCTCCGGCAGCTCGATGTGCACGGCGCCTGGCTTCTCCGTCCGCGCCAGCCGGACCGCTTTGCGGACGATCTCGGGAATGGTCTCGGCGTTCAGAATGGTCGTCGCCCACTTGGTGACCGGCTTGAACATGCCGACGACGTCCATGATCTGGTGCGACTCCTTGTGCAGGCGGTCGGTCGCGCCTTGTCCGGTCAGCACCAGCATCGGCGCGCGGTCCATGTTCGAGTCCGCGACGCCGGTGATCAGGTTGGTGGCGCCCGGCCCGAGTGTGGCCAGCGCACCGGCCGGGTTGCCGGTCAGGCGTCCGTAAATCTCCGCCATGAACGCCGCGCCCTGTTCATGACGGGTCAGGATGAACCGGATCTTGTCCGACTTCTCCAGCGACATCATGAAGTCGGCGTTTTCTTCTCCGGGAACGCCAAAGATATATTCGATGCCCTCTTCTTCCAGGCATTTAACGAGCAGGTCGGATGCTTTCATTGGATCTCCAAGAGCGAATGGCTGATTATCAGGACCTGTATCGGCTCGCCTTTATTTCATCTTTAGCCGCAGCCTGAAGGGAGACAGTATGCCGCCAAATCTCAGGCTGCGGGAAGCACGACTCGGCGATAGCCCACATGCATGCCGACACCGCGGGCCAGCAGGAACAACATAAACGCCGCCCAGAGCCCGTGGTTTCCGAAAGGCTGTAGCAGGTACCAGGCCGGCAGGAAGATCACGAAGGCGGAGACGAGCATGATATTCCGCATTTCCTTCGCGCGCGTGGCTCCGACAAACACGCCGTCATACAGGAACGACCAGACCGAAATCAGCGGTGAAAAAATCATCCACGGCAGGTAAACGAGCGTCGTTTGCCGGACATCCGGAAGGTCGGTTAGGACGTTGATCAGCAGCGGGCCGCCGACCAGGTAGAAGAAAGAAAACCCGCCGGCAAACACGAGCGACCACTTCAGCGACAGGGACACAGCGCGTTCCAGTGCCTCCCGGCGCTTCTCGCCGACGGCCTTGCCGACGAGAGCCTCGGCGGCGTGTGCGACGCCGTCCAGTCCGAAGGCCATCAGGTTCTGGAACTGCATCAGGATCGCATTAGCGGCCAGCACCAGACCGCCCATGCGCGCGCCTTGCGCCGTGACGAAAGAAATCGTGAACACGAGTGCCAGCGTCCGGATCAGCAGGTTCAGGTTAACCGAGAAGAAAGCGGTGTATTCCTTCAGCCGGAGCAGCTTGTGTGCAGCCCACTGGCCCGGGTGCCGGATCAGTAGTTTTCCCGCGAAGTACAGACCGAGCGCTGCGCCGGTGTATTCGGCGATCAGCGATGCCAGCGCAACCCCGGCGACCTTCATGTCGAGTACGAGGACGAACAGCAGGTCGAGCACGATATTGACGAGGTTGACCGTGACGACGATCAGTAGCGGGATGCGCGCGTTCTGCATGCCGATGAACCAACCGACCAGCACGTAACCTGCGAGTGTCGCGGGTGCGCTCCAGATACGGATGGAGAAGTACTCGCGGGCGTAGACATCGATGTCGCCGGTGGCGCCGAGCAGCGGCATCGCGATCTGCGCGATCGGCTTCTGCAGCGCGATCAACGTCACAGCGATGAACATGGCGGTCAGCAGCGCCTGCCCCAGCGCGGTCCGAATGCCGTCGTTGTCGCGCGCGCCGTAGCGCTGGGCACTGATGCCGGTCGTGCCCATGCGCAGGAAGTTCATGCCGATGTAGATGAAGCCGAAGATGGTAGTGGCGATCGCGACGGCACCCAAGTAGACGGCGCTGTCGAGATGACCCACCACGCCGGTGTCGACCATGCCGAGCAACGGCACGGTGATGTTCGACAGGATCATCGGCAGCGCGATGCGCCAGATGTCCCGGTTCTCCGGCAGCCTGTCGGCGGACTCGCTCAACTACTACGCCTGGAGGCTCTGATGCTGTACTCCGAAGAAGGTCGTATCCGCGGGTGTCAGCCGAACGCGTTGACGCCCGTCAGCTCGCGGCCGACCGACAACTGGTGAACCGTCTCTGTCCCCTCGTAGGTGATGACGCTCTCGAGGTTCAGCATGTGGCGGATCGGCACGTACTCTGCGCTGATGCCACTGCCGCCGAGGATGTCGCGGGCATCGCGGGCGATGTCGATCGCCGCGCGGCAGTTGTTCCACTTCGCGAGCGAGACCTGCGACGGCTTCATGTTGCCGGCGTCTTTGAGCTTGCCGAGCCTTAGAGATAGCAGCTGCGCCGTCGTGATGCGACGGCTCATGTCGGCGAGCCGGATCTGGATGGTCTGTGTGTGTGTCAGCGGTTTATCGAACAGCACGCGGTCGGCAGCGAAATTCAGCGCGGACTCGAGGCAGGCCTGTGCAGCGCCGATGACGCCCCAGGTGATGCCGTAGCGCGCCTGCGTCAGGCAGCTCAAGGGCCCCTTCAGGCCGACGACGCCCGGCAGGACGTTTTCCTCGGGCACGTGGACGTTGTCGAGGAATATGGCGCCCGTGACTGAGGCGCGCAGGGAGAACTTGTTCTCGATCTCCTGCGTGGCAAAGCCCGGCGTGTCTTTCTCGATGATGAATCCACGAATGCCTTCGTCGGTCATGGCCCAGACCACGGCGACATCTGCGATCGGCGAATTGGTAATCCACATCTTGGCGCCGTTTAGGACCCAGTCACTGCCGTCGCGCTTCGCGTGCGTCTTCATGTTGGCGGGATCCGATCCGCCGTGCGGTTCGGTCAGGCCGAAACAGCCGATAGCCTCACCCTTGGCCAGCGCCGGAAGCCAACGGCTCTTCTGCTCTTCGGAACCGTAGGTGTAGATCGGGTACATGACGAGGCTGCTCTGCACCGAGACGAAGCTGCGTAACCCACTATCGCCGCGCTCGAGCTCCTGGCAGATCAGTCCGTAGCAGATGCTGTTGAGCCCGGCACAGTCGTAGCCCTGAAGCGTGCTGCCGAACAGGCCGAGCTCGGCAACCGGCTTGACGAGTTCCATCGGGAAGTAGTGTTTCTCGAAGGCATCGCGCATCAGCGGAATGGCCTGATCGTCGACGAAGCGGGCGACCGACTCCTGGACCATGAGCTCGTCCTCGGACAGCTCCGAGCGAACGTCGTACAGATCGAGTGCATCGAGATTGGAAAGCGTTGTTGCCACGTGAAGACCTCAACCGAATAAGCCGGGAGCGGCAGTCTATCAACGGGGCCGTCGGGATGTCAGCAGTCTGGGAACAGAAAGGCTGCGCTCTAGAACGGTATACCCAATCGTCGGTAAATGATCGACAGCATCCAGGCCGGCCCGATCATCGTCAGCATCAGGTCGTCGAACAGCGGTTTGAGTCCCGGTTTGCTACGGTGGCCCAGCCACAACGCGATCGTCCCCGCGACCAGGAAGCCTATGGATACGCGCGTCGCCGAGTAGTCCGACTGCTCGAGCCACAACTGCGATGCGGCAACGCCGATCAAAAACGGCAGCATGCCGATGGCAATCGACAGGGAAATGATGAAGTAGTAGATGGCGGTCGCCATCAGGAACGCGCTGCCCCAGTTCAAAAGCGGCGATATTTCGTAAAATTGCAGCGGCACCGGCAGCGTCCACAAGGCGCCGACGACGCCGAGCACGACCATCAGGATGGCGACCCGGTAGAGCCACGGGTAGGTCAGGTTGCGGTGGCTCTCGGCGTAACGCTCCAGCCAGCCATCGTTTTCGGCCTCTTCGCTCATCTCTGCATTCTAGACTGAAATCACATTGCGACAACAAAGCGCGTGTAAAATACGGGCAACACTACATAACTGAACGACCGTTAAGGATTCGTTCAGCCAATTACCGACAAACTTCACACTGACGATCACAGACGGTCGTACGAGGGAGTAAAGACATGTACGTATCCAAGAAAGTTTCCATCGTTCTTCTTGCCGCGCTCATCGTTAGCGGGTGCAAAACGCTCGACGCGTATACGCGGGAGGAAAAGACGAGCAGCGCCACGAAGGGCGCCCTCATTGGCGCGGCGGCTGGCGCAGTCGTCGGATTGATTACCGGTGACGACGCCGTCGAGCGCCGTCAGCGTGCCCTGATCGGCGCCGGCGTCGGCGCGATTGCCGGCGGTTCCATCGGCGCGTACCAGGACCGGCAGGAAGCGAAGCTTCGGGCCGAACTCGAAGGCACGGGCGTCAGCGTCACGCGTATCGGTGACAACATCACGCTGAACATGCCGGGCAACGTGACTTTTGCGACGGACAGCTCGGACCTCAGCCCCGCGTTCTTCGACGTGCTGACGTCTGTTGGCAAGGTCATGAACGAATTCGAGAGCACCATTGTCGAGGTTGCCGGGCACACCGACAGCACCGGGTCGGACGCCTACAACCAGCAGCTCTCTGAGCGTCGCGCTGCTTCCGTCGCAAGCTACCTGCGGTCGCAGAATGTCCGCAGCGACCGGATCATCACGGTTGGCATGGGCGAACAGCGCCCTGTGGCAGACAACTCGTCAGCCTCGGGCCGCCAGGCGAACCGTCGCGTCGAGATCACGATGGTGCCGATCCAGGCAAGGTAATCTCTTTCGGGGCGGGCCATCCGGTCCGCCCCGTTTTCATCCCCTGATGCCCGCATAACTCAAAGAAGAGGGCAGTCCATGGAACTACGTCTCGCGAAGTCCGACTCCGGACGCTGGATAGAAGGCTCCGGTTTCATCCGGCGGCTCTTAAGCGACGACGATGACGGTGAGCGTCACCAGAGACTCGTTATCCAGGTACCCGGCGGAAACACCCTGCTGGTCGCGCACAACCTGGACCTGGCGAAGCGAGTACCCGCCGGTGTTGGCGACCGGATCTACTTTCGAGGCGTGTTTGAGTGGAACGAGCTGGGCGGCCTCGTGCACTGGACGCACCACGATCCAACGGGCCAGGAAGACGGCGGCTACGTCCGTTTCCGTCGCCGCATCTACAAATAAAAAAACCGCGGCAAATGCCGCGGTTTTCAGGTCTAGCTTTCGGAGAGAGATGGCTGTCAGAGGACCATCGCGTTCCTCAGCTTCTTGATAGCGTTTGCTTCTACCTGCCGGATGCGCTCGGCCGAAACGCCGTAGCGATCAGCAAGATCGTGCAAGGTCAGCTTGTCCTCGGTCAGCCAGCGGCTTTCGAGAATGTCCCGGCTGCGATCGTCGAGCGTCGCCAGGGCCGACATCATGCGTTCGCTGGCATCGTCCTTGAAGTCTGCCGTTTCAACGAGTTTCGCAGGATCTGCGTTGTTGCTCGGCAGGTAGGCCGCCGGCGTGAAGTTGTTGTCGTCGTCTGCGTCCGGCGCCGGATCGAAAATAGCGTCCCGGGCGTGCAGGCGCTTCTCCATCTCGGTGACTTCCTTGGCGGACACGCCGAGGTCTTCTGCGACGGCCAGCGTCTCTTCATGAGACAACCACGCGAGCGACTTCTTCGCTTTGCGCAGGTTGAAGAACAGCTTGCGCTGCGCCTTGGTCGTCGCCACTTTAACGATGCGCCAGTTCTTCAGGACAAACTCGTGAATCTCGGCACGGATCCAGTGCACGGCGAACGACACCAGGCGGACGTCGTATTCCGGATCGAAGCGTTTGACGGCCTTCATGAGGCCCACGTTGCCTTCCTGGATCAGGTCGGCCAGCGGAAGTCCGTATCCCGTGTAGCCTTTTGCGATGTGAACGACAAAACGCAGGTGCGCCATAACGAGTTCGCGGGCGGCATCCAGATCGCCGTCCTCGCGGAACTTCAGCGCGAGCGTCTGCTCGTCTTCCTTGCTGAGCACGTCGATCGCACCGACCGCCTGGATATAGGCGTCGAGGCTTCCGACCGGTCCGGCAAGGATCAGGTCTTGGTTCTTGGTAGCAAGAGCTGTTGTCATCTACAAATCTCCTAACTTGGAGCCAAATTTTAGCACTCGGGTACTTAGAGTGCTAACAACGAGTGTCAGTTCCCTTAAAACTCAAAGTTATTAGTAAATAAAAACAATAAGTTAGATAAAACCGAGAAAAGAATTATGTAAAAACGACTTATCTCGGTTCGATGGCGCGCATGTGCCGGGCTGCCGCAAACCACGACCCCAGCAGCCCAAGGAGCACACCGCCAAGGACGATCGAGCCGGCCTGCGCCACATCGAGGCTCATGACCGCGAGGCTGCTCTGGTATAGGCTTGCCAGCTGGGTCACCTGCGGACGCAGCAGCGCGAACCCATACTGCACAAGGCCTATTGCAAGCAATGCACCGAAAGCGCCGTACCAGAATCCGCTCCAGAGGAACGGGCGCCGGACGAACGCATTGCTGGCGCCGATCAGCTTGGTCACCTCGATCTCGTCACGCCGGTTCTGGATATCCAGCCGGATCGTGTTGCCGATAATCGTGATGATGGCGGCAGCCAGCAGCACGGCACCGATCAAAATCGACCGTTCGACGATAGCAAGAATGGCATGGAATCGCTGCACCCATTCCGTATCGATTTGTACCAATGCGGTCTCCGGCAGATTCTCGAGCTCCTCCCGGAGCAGCACCATCGACTGGCTCGTGTTCGCGGTACTCGGGCGGACGATCAGCGTGTGGGGCAGCGGGTTTCGACTGAGCTGGTCCAGTGCGTCACCAAACCCGGACAGCTGTTTGAACTCTTCCAGCGCCTGGTCCGACGTGATGAGCTCGACGGACTCGACGTCGGCCCTTTGTTCGATCAGGCGCGCGAGCCCCTCGGCCTCGCTGGCGGTCTGTCCGTCTTCGAGAAACACAGAGAAGTCGAGCGCCTGTTCCCATCCGCCACTGATCGCGGACACATTCTTGACGAGCAGGTGAAGTGCTGCCGGGAGTGCCAGCGTGATGGCGATCACGAGGATGATCATGAAGCTCGCCACGGGCTGGCGAGCCATCTTGCCAAGTGCACCGACACAGCAGCTTGCGTGCCGCAACAACCATATCGTCACCGGGCCCGACGAACGGACCGGCTGGACCGCGTCCGTGTTCCTCGTCACTGCCAAGGCGCCTCCTCGACGACCAGCGGCGATCCTTCGCCGTCGTCCTCGCCCTCATCGAGACGGCCGTCCGCCAGCGGAATGCGACGGCAGCCCAGTTTGTCGATCAGTGCGATGTCGTGACTGGCGATCAGCAGCGTCACGCCGACTTCGTTGAAACGCCTGAAGATCCGCATGACTTCAAGCGACAGATCCGGGTCGAGGTTGCCGGTGGGTTCGTCGGCGATCAGCAGCTTGGGCCGGGTGACAATCGCGCGAGCGATACCGACCCGCTGCTGCTCGCCCGCCGACAGGGTCTCCGGGCTTTGCTTTTCCTTTTTTAGAAGACCGACCTGGTCGAGCGCGGCGCGGACACGTCGTCCGACTTCGCGGTGCCCGACGCCGGCGATGATCAGCGGCAGCGCAACGTTGTCGGCGACCGGCCGGTCGTACAGCAGCTTGTGGTCCTGGAAGACCATGCCGATCTCGCGCCGGTATTTCGGAATCTTCCGACGGCGCACGCGACGCGTGTTCTGATTGTCGACGATCACCTGCCCGCTGGTCGGCCGTTCGATCAAGGCGATCAGGCGCAAGAGCGTGCTCTTGCCTGCGCCGGAGTGGCCGGTGACAAACGCCATCTCACCCCGCTCGACGTCGAGCGACAGACCGGACAGAGCCTCCTGTCCGCCGGGAAATCGCTTCGTGACGTTCTCGAGCTTGATCATGCCGTTTCCGAGTGAGCTCCCCCGGACAATAGCGCACGCGCATAGTCCCTGGCGACAAACGGCTGCATGTCTTCCGCGGCCTCGCCGATGCCGATAAATCGAACCGGGACCTTCAGTCGGTCGGCAACCGAGAGCAGTATGCCGCCCTTCGCGCTGCCGTCGAGTTTCGTCACCGAGATGCCGGTCAGGCCCAATGCATCGTGAAACTTCTCAGCCTGTGTCAACGCGTTCTGACCCTGGCTCGCATCCAGGATCAGCATCGTCTCATGCGGCGCCGACTCATCATGCCGCGCAAGAACGCGCTTGATCTTCGCAAGTTCATCCATGAGCCCCTGCTGGTTCTGCAGTCGCCCCGCCGTGTCTGCCAGCAGGACGTCGATGCCGCGAGCGCTGGCCGCTTGCCATGCATCGAAAAGCACGGCGGCCGGATCCGCGCCGGACGGTTGTGCAACGACCGGCACGTCATTCCGTTCTCCCCAGGCCTGCAGTTGTTCAACCGCTGCGGCGCGGAACGTGTCGCCTGCCGCGAGCATGACGGACTTGCCGTTGTCCTTGAGGCGCCGCGCCAGCTTGCCGATCGTGGTCGTCTTACCGGCGCCGTTGACGCCAACCATCAAGATGACGAACGGCTTGTGTGCACCATCGACGGCCAGCGGTTGCTCGACCGGCTCCAGGATCCCGGTCAGTACGCGCTCGAGACCCGCCTTCAGGGCATCGATGTCCTTGAGCTCCTTGCGGGCCAGCTGCTTCCTCAAGTCCTCGATGATCTTCTCGGTGGTCGAGATGCCGACGTCCGCCATGACCAGCAGCGTCTCGAGTTCCTCGAGCGTGTCCTCATCGATCTTGCCGCCCGGTGCGAGGTTGGCCAGGTCGTACGTCAGCCAACTGTCGCCCTTGTTCAAACGTGCGCGCAGCCGGGAAAAAAACCCGGGCGATTTGTCTTTGCTCTCAGTGTTCATTCGGGCAGCTCTCTATTCCACGAACGCCGGTCGTGAAATAATCCCAAGCGATGATTCCATTGATCCTGATTTGATGGGCCCCGTTGCAAAAAAGCCCGGGCGGTTGCGTATTGTAGCCGGAAAATGGCGGAGTCGCCTGTTGCCGATCCCGGACGTCGAGGGGCTTCGTCCGACCAGCGAGAGAATCCGGGAAACCCTGTTCAACTGGCTCGGTCCCCGTATCTACGGCACGCGATGCCTGGACCTGTTCGCCGGAACCGGCGCATTGGGTCTCGAGGCGCTGTCCCGGGAGGCTTCGCAGGTCGTCTTCGTCGAGTCATCGGCCAAGGCCGTGACAGCGCTCCGAAACAGTGTTGAAACGCTGGGCGCCGATAGCGCCGACATCGCGCACGGCGACGCATTCGAATACCTTCAGCGCTCCGAGGCGGAGAGCTTCGACATCATTTTCCTGGACCCGCCATTCTCTGATGATTTGATCGATGATTTGTGTAGACTCATCGCTGAGCGGCGGCTGCTGCGTCCCGGCGGATGTGTCTACATCGAGCAGGATCGGCAGGCGCCGTTACCCGATCTGCCGGAGGGGTGGCAGGTCACGAAATCCAAGACGGCCGGCAACGTGCGCTATTCGTTGATCTCGGTCTGAATGACCACCGGCGTTTAAGGAGGGGGAATGGCGGTCAAGGCGATGTATCCGGGTACTTTCGACCCGATCACACTGGGCCACGAAGATCTCGTGCGGCGCGCACTGGCGGTTTTCGATCGGGTCGTCGTGGCGGTTGCCGGCGACTCCAGCGGCAAAGCACCGATGTTCAGCCAGGAAGAGCGGGTCGAGCTGGCCGAGATTGCGCTCAAGGAATACGATCGTGTCGACGTTGTCGCGTACCGGGGGCTGACAATCGAGTACGCCCGCAAGAACGACCTGAAAGTCATCGTTCGAGGCCTGCGCGCCGTGTCCGACTTCGAGTACGAATTCCAGCTCGCGAATATGAACCGCCGCCTGACTGAAGACGTCGAGACCCTGTTCCTGACGCCGACGGAGACCTACAACTTCATCTCGTCGAGTCTCGTCAGGGAGGTCGCCAGTCTTGGCGGCGACATCTCCGAGTTCCTGTCGCCGGAAGTGCACGACAGGCTGATGGAAAGGCTCGACAGCAAAGGCTGAGCGACCGGCGAAAAACAAGAGGGAAGGCCTATGGGCGCCAAAACCTGGATGCTGGTGATGTCGAACGGCAGCGCTCGGGATGCCTTCAAAGCGTCGACCGAGCTCGACCGGCAGGCCACGACCGAGACAGCCCATGCCTTGTTCCCCGGGGAGGAGCTTGAGCCCCTGGAGGACGGCAGTCTTTGCTGGACGAACCCGCCGGACAAGGAGCTTTGCATCGGCTGCTTTCCCGACGTCACGGTTATTGCCGCCAGGGAGTTCGGCATCGACAATCCATCGAGAATTCCCGAGCGATTCCTCGAAGCCGCGGGCAATCGTCTGGTGACCGTCCACGCAATGCACAGCGTCGTGGACTAGTTTGCGTTCGCCCACTGGAAGAATGGAACGCTGGTCCGGTCACTGAGCGTTTCGCCGGACAGCGGCGTCGTTGAGGACATTGGCGAGCGCATGGCCTTCGAGGTGCCCTACTGGTCGGGCGCGCATGCCATCGAAGAAGATGACGAGGACTTCGAGTACCCGTTACCGTTTCATCCGCTGGAGCTGGGCGAAGAAGCGCTGAAGTATTTCTTCGGCTACCAGCTGGAAGGGTTCATCGATCCGGATTCGCTCGAGCCCGAGGACGTCCCGCTCATGAGATTCCGTCGCAAACGACGTCTCATAAAACGGCCTTTCTGGAAGTTCTGGTAGAGCGACTCGCAGTTTTCCCGCGTTACCGGGTGTTGACGGGAAGACAGGCCGCACCCATCGCGGTCATCGCCTCGACGGGCTCTCGCGCCAATGCAGACTTAAGCTCATCGTAAACGTCGTCCGAGCCTTTCGCGCGTGTGTAAACGCGGGCGCCGCAGGACTGACCGGCCGACAGGTATTGAACGGTATACTCCATGTTGTCCTTCGGCGTGAACGAAGTGAGCGCGGTGCAGGTGACGTAGTAAGTCTCGTTGTCTTCCGACTTCACGTAGCGATCGAGCAACGCGATCGCGAGCATCTTGTCGCCCGGGACGGGAAACGGCTTGACCAGGTCACCCATCTGAATGAACTCGCCGGGAAGCTCAACCGAGCCTGAGCAGTCTTCTCCGTTCTTGTAGTACAGAAAGCCGCCTCGGTCTGGCACATCGACGAAGATCGTCGGCGAGTTGGGGTCCTCTGGCCGCTCGTATGGGATGGCGAATACGCAGCCTGACAGGACGGCGGAAAGCGGCAACAGCAAGCCGAGGGAGACTCTCATAACTCTGACCTCTGTGAGCAAGGCGAAATTCGAGATTATCAGTTCGCTGCTTGTGCGGCAGAACCGGCCGCACACTTTAGTGCTAAGCGTTGTTTTTCGACAGAAGAAAGGCGTCGTACCGACGCCTTGTCCGAAACAGGCTGAGTTTCCAGGAGTGCTCCGCGGAAGACCGGTTCGGCACCTCCTAATGTCAGAGTCTCTTCAAAGCCGAAACCAGCCAACGACAGGTTTTGAGATAGACTTTAGTTTCTGACTCAGCGCGGACTTGCAACACGTCTTTTCGTTCCAGCATCGAACAGCAATAGATCCGATAGAGAGAACCCGATGTCCTACCAGATTGCCCAGCTAAATATCGCTAGATTCATCAAGCCTGCAGACCATCCGGACAATGCGGACTTTGTGAATAGCCTGGATCGCGTGAATGCTGTTGCAGAAGAACAGGCAGGCTTCGTCTGGCGGTTTACCGGTTCCGGAAACGACGCACTCGATGTTCAGGCCTTCGAGGACCCGAATGTTGCCGTCAATATGTCGGTATGGACTGACCTTGGGTCGCTTGCGAACTTCGTTTACCGAAACGAGGACCACATTTCGATCATGAGGCGCCGACGGGAGTGGTTCTCGAAAGTAGAGTTTCGCCTTGTTCTTTGGTGGGTAAGGGAAGGACATACACCCACACTGGACGAAGCCAAGAGACGCCTTGCATGGTTGAAAGAGAACGGTCCAAGTGAGAGCGCATTCACCTTCAGGCATCCGTTCCCGAGTCCGAGCGGCCAGAATCCCGATCCGATTCTCGATGAATGCGCCTAGCCACCTGGATAACCTGACCTCGATGTCTGTTTTTAGGTGCAAGCTGCCGCCTATGCGTACTGGGGCAGACTGGCGGATTTCGACCCGAAGCCGACAATCTGACGCCGAGCCAGAGGACAGCCAGTATCGATGCGCTCGCTAATAACACCCGCACTCGAATATGAGGAAAGCTATCGAAGCTATATCGACGAGCTGGGTGATGCAGAACGTTATCCGTTCACCCTCGACTTCGAATTTGATGATTTCTCGGCACTTGTCACTCGGCTAGATAACTTTTCCCTTGGCATCGACCTTCCCGATGATTTCGTGCCGAACACGACCTATTGGCTGGTGGAAGATGGTGAAATCATCGGTGTGTTCAGCCTGCGACATCACATGACGGAGAGACTCAAGCGGCTTGGCGGGCATATCGGGTTTGGTGTGAGACCCTCTGCCCAGGGTCGCGGAGTTGCGAAGGAGCTGCTCAGGCAGACTCTCGCCCAAGCCGGCCGCCTCGGCTTATCCGAGGTGCTTGTTGTCTGCTTGAAGGAGAATGTGGCCTCGTCCCGAGTGATCGAAGCGAATGGGGGGGCGTTAGAGTCCGAATACTCGGTGCCTGAGTACGATGGACTGCTGCTTCGATACGCGATTCCAATCGATAAGGGGACGTCGTAGGCGGTGGCAAGCGGCTACGGGCTGCAGCGAACTTGAACGGCTTCTGGTGGCCGCAAGCTGGCGCTTAGGCGATTTGAGGTAGACTGGTGGTTACTGACCCAGCGACCGGTGAGATTCTTGCCATACAAGGTCCCTCATGCGCAGCATTAGGCCCTATCTTGTGTTGCTTGTCTTATGCGTTGTTCTTCCAACACCGCGCTTTAGTTTCGCATGTTCATGCGGCGACGCGCCGATTACCGAGCGATTCGAGGACGCAAAGACCTTGCTGCTGGTGAAGGCTGGACCGACCACGTCGGAAACAGATGAAGAAGGTCGAGAGATTCGCAAGTGGCCATTTGAGATTGTCGAGCTTTACAAAGGCGAGCCCAGGTTCAAATTGCTTTGGTCCAGTGGTGGTGGAGCCTCTTGCGGTGCGCATCTACGGCAGAATCAGCATTACCTGGTTTCGACGGGCGACGATGGCAGAGTCGGACTTTGTAGCACGTCCCGTATCGGCAGCGATCCAATGAACAACGATGAAATCATCGTCTTGAATGCGCACAAGTACGGTGAGATTTCGGAGCTGACAGAACCCTGGTCCTTTTCGGAGTCTGCCGAGACTTGCTCCGTAACCCACCAGTTCACCTCTGGGGGCAGCTACTTACAGTTCTTCTACCGATTCAAGAAGCCTGAGCACCTTGATGCTCGACAGTATCAATTTCCGATCCCGTACAGAGCGCCGGGCGGTCGAGAAAACAGGCGACCAATCGAAGATCGTGGGCCGCACCCATCAAGCGAGCCAGGCTTTCTGAACCTGCGGATCAGATTCGGCTCGGGCCGTCACGTCGAGGAGGGCTCCGCGAGACTAATTATCGATGACCGACAGTGGCGGACGCGCAGAACGTTGATGGAGGCACCTTGGGCATATCCCTACGAGGTAATCGACGAAGAGGAAACTAGAGAGGTCTTGGGCGCACTAGCCAACGCATCATCGGTCTCAGCTACGTGGAGGCTTTGGCAGTTGCGTGACTACCAACAGAAACGGTATCCCGAATACCCTGAAGCCTTCGCACGTACATCCGTACTGTTTCTCGGCGACGCGATCTCGAACTTCATGCAATGCGTCGAGCGCGGCGTAGTTCACGACAACTAGTCATTCGAAAGCATACTCGACCGGTTGCTTCTGGCCGTTCGCAGCCGCCCAGGCGTTCTGCGGTAGACTGACGGCTTTTGACCCCAAGCGGACTCTCTAGAGCAGAATCCAGTTATGCAGAATCTTGTTCCCAGGCTCTTACTAGTTCTTGTCTTACCTATGCTTTTCGCGTACGAAGCCGTCGCGGATGAGGATGGGCTCATAATTCAGTTCAAAATCTCAGAGCATGCTGGTGGAAGTGACTCGCGATCCTCTATCAATAGCTCTGTTCTGATGAGGCTTAGCGAAGAGGTATCCTTCGAGATCGGAGGTCAATATGTCCTCAAAATTGAATCCAAGAGAGATGGCGAAGAACGTGTATCACTACTTGTTTCTCTAAAGGACATCGTTGACGGTAAGCCGTATTACGTCGGCGCCGGTTCCGCAGCATTGAAGATAGGCGAGAAAACACAGTTGAGTCTTCGCAACTACGAGACGAACTACACAATAGATCTCGACACCTCCTACGGGAAGCTACCTGACCCTGGACCCTGAGCAGCAACGGCAGCCTCTGGCCGGAATCAGCCGCCCAGGCGTTCTGAGGTAGGGTGGCAACTTCTGACCCAAGGAAGACATTCAGCTTTATATTTTTCAATGGCCGAGTAAGAATGTCGACGTGCAAATGATGTTCCGAAGAATCAGGTCAACCGCCTGTGCTGTTTCCATGGCCGCAGTTCTCGCAGCCTGCGCGAATCAGAGCGTCCCCCAATCCGATGACTCGCTCGCGTTACCGCAACGCGCGGACGGAGTCGAGAACATCAGCATCAGTCGAGACCGCTTAGGCGGTGGGCTCCTTCGAGACCGATCCCGTCTTCAACTCACGACAAAGATGTCCGTATCCGTGAACGGTCAGGATGTTGGGACGCTCCGCCGTGGGGAACTAATCAAATTCGGGCTTGAAGCAGGGCGTTACGATATTGGAATTGGGTGCTCTTCGCCCTACAGCACACATAGCGGGCCGCATTATAGAGAGATCTCGGTAGAGGTTGGCGAGGAGAGTGTCGAGATAAACGCGAGCCGCTACGTTACCTGCGAACGCCAGATTTCGTCCACGCAAAACTGGAACCGGAATTCCGAGCAATGCTTTAAGGACAGCCGCTCCTACGGCATGAACAATTGACCTGCGTCGCTTCTCCAACGTCTCATTGCGGAGGAAACCAGCCGCCCAGAAGTTTGAGGTAGACTGACGGCTTCTGACCCAATGCAGTCATTCGCGTTTTCTTTGGTAGGAGTCTTTTTTGATGCCCGACGCCGACCTTCCAATCTCTTTCGAACGTGACGAGCCCGAGGTCAGCATTTTTCAATTCGAGAATGTCGACATCGAGGTCACCCGTTCAAAAGGCGTCGATAAGATGGGCCCGGATGAAGATGGGCTGTACGAGTTCTACTATGATTTCGAGCTCTTTGAATTTAGGTCGGGCTCTAGAGTCGTACATGGAAGGGCGTACGCGGATCAAGAGAATGAGGCGAGCCTTATTGCTATATACGAAGACGGCGAACGCCGTCTAATGTCGGTATCCGATCTTCAAGCCGACCTAGGTCGCGCTGCGATTCGATATTTCAAGAACATTGGGAAGACGGATATTAAATGGCTCGACCCCGACAACAAGGTTACCGGCTATTCGCCTATCCCATAAACGGCCCATGCGAACGACCGCTATTGGCCGAATCAAGCCAGTCACTTGGGCTGAGGTAGAATGACGGCTTACGGCCCATTCCCGACGCTCAAAGGTTCACTGCCGACACATGACTAAATTTTCGAAGCAGGCGTTCATTGATGCCACCGCAAGTCCTTCGACGCTAGAGAAGTTGGAGTTTGAACTGAGAGAAGCGGTCGAACAGAGCCTGCATCCAATTGTTCAAGCTGAGATGGAAAAGATCGTCGCCAATCTTAACGAGAGCGGGCATTCCCTACAGTATAGGATCGAGCCAAGGCCCGGCGATCTGCACTTTCGCGATTGGAAGCCTGGTCAATGCGATCTCATGCTCGCTTGTGACGTCGTTATATCGGCTTCCTTGGCGGTGCGCAGGAGCTGTAGAGATCACTTTCGACCGGCCGCTTCTGGCCTATTGCGGACTCTTACCAACCACCAAAAGCAGACATTCCAACGTCTGCTAAGGCAACATGCAGCCTAGCGCTGGCAGTTAACGCAGTAGAAGGTATTGCGCTGGCCGATGACTTTCGAGCGAATGGTATCGCCACATCGATTGCAGTCTTCGTCCGCCCGGCCGTAGACATCCAGCTGCTGCTGGAAGTAACCGGACTGACCGTCCCCGCCATAGAAGTCCCTTAGAGTCGTGCCGCCGGCATCGATGGCGCGGTCGAGCACATTGACGATGGCGCGCGCCAGCAGCAGGTAGCGCTCCCTCGATATTCGACCGGCCGGGCGGGTCGGATGGATGCCCGCCAGGAATAGCGACTCGCTGGCGTAGATGTTGCCGACGCCAACGACCACGGCCGCATCCATGATGAACTGTTTGACCGCAAGCTTGCGGCCGCGGGATCGCTCGTACAGGTAGTCGCCGGAGAAGTCGGGCCCGAGCGGTTCCGGCCCGAGGTGTTTGATCAGCTTGTGCTGCATCGGCCGCCTGCTCCAGTGCAGCGAGCCGAAGCGACGCGGGTCCCGGAGTCTTAGCGCAACGCCTGAGTCCAGCTCGATATCGACGTGGTCGTGAACGCCGGCCGGCGTGCCGGTATCGACGATGCTGACATGTCCGGACATGCCCAGGTGCAGGATGGCCGTAGCCGTGTCAGTGTCGATGAGGATGTATTTCGCCCGGCGGCTGACAGCATTGATGCACTGCCCCGGCAGCTCCCGGTCCAGGGCCCTCGGCACCGGCCACCGCAGCTGTCGTTCGCGCACGACAACTTTCGTCACGGTCTTGCGGACGAGGAACGGCTCGATGCCGCGACGACTGGTTTCTACTTCAGGTAACTCAGGCATTCACTCTGCTGCTCTGTGAGACCACAAACAAAAAAGCCCGCAATGGTCGCGGGCTTTTTCGAGTTCGTTCGAAGCGAGGCTTACTTGATCTTCGCTTCCTTGTACGCGACATGCTTACGAATCGTCGGATCGTACTTCTTCGTCTCCATCTTTTCCGGATGAAGCTTCTTGTTCTTCGTCGTCGTGTAGAAGTGACCGGTTCCGGCACTTGAAACGAGTCGAATCTTTTCGCGGTTAGTCTTAGCCATGGCCTAATTCCTCCGGCGCTTTATACGCGCTGACCCTGCTCACGCAGGTCGGCGACGACCTTGTCGATGCCGTGCTTGTCAATGATACGCATGCCTTTGTGCGACACGCGGAGGCGCACGTAGCGCTTCTCAGATTCGAGCCAGAACCGCTTCGTCTGCAGGTTGGGCAGGAAACGGCGGCGAGTCTTGTTGTGGGCGTGGGAGACGTTATTTCCGCTCTGCGGACGCTTCCCGGTCACCTGGCAAACCTTGGACATCTTCTTAAGTCTCTGATTTCTAATAGAGTTACCCGCCGGCGGCGGGCAAAGAGCGCGATATTTAACCAGCATAGGGCCCGTATTACAAGGCTTCGGACAGCATTGTGGGGAATTTCCGGGGGCGCGCTCCCGGCCTCGTTCAGGCGGGCAAGGGCAGTCGGTTCTCGTCGTGAAACGTCGATACCTGGAACGACGTCACGGTGTGTGTTCCGAGCTTCTTGAACGACACCTCGGACTCGCCCAGCTCGCAGAGCCACTGGTTGCTGCGCAGAGGTCGTTTCGACGTTAACGCTGCCGGCGAGAACAACGCCACGCAGATGCCGGCATCCGGGTCTCGGGCCGAGCGATACTCGAAGGCCTCGATACCCGCGTCACGCATCGCGGTGCCAAGCGCCTGGCAGTCGGCATAGGAGGAGGGGTGCCTGAGGATCGCCTCGTGACGACTGAACGGTGCGTCCTGCAGGGTGATGCCCAGATTGGTGTTGTAGCGCGCCGAGAACAGCGTGTGTTCGCTGCGAATCCGGTCTGACGGCGGGTCCCCGGCCATTGAGTACCAGAACACGAACCGGTAATAGGCTGCCTCGGCGAGCGTCGGCTCAACGGCCCGGCCCGCGTAGAACAGGCTCGGCTCGTGACGACGGCCGAAGCGCGATCCCCATTTCAGCGGCGGGTAACGGAAGGGGGTCTTCAGCAGGTAGTGCAGCTTGCCCGTACCTTCAGGGTACGGCGGCTTGACCTCTTCCAGCATGGACTCGAGCAGGGCCTGCTCCTCGAGCGTGTCCACGTAGCCGAGTGTCGCGACCTGCTCCTGGCTTTCGACGAGCCGATACAGTGTGCCGGCAACGGGCCGGACCTGGTCCGGCCCGTTACATTCGTCCCAAATCATCGTGTCAGATCTTGCCGCGGATCGCGTCAACGAACTGCAGAACTGTCACCAGGCCCTGGACCGATTTGATCTGCTCAGCCGGCACGCCGCCGGTGATCTTGTTTGGCGTCCGCATAAAGTGCCGAATCCAGGCCTCATCGCCGCCGGTCAGCGCAAAGAGGGCGCGCGCGAGACGGACCAGCATCAGCGCCAGCTCACCCTGTTTCGATTCGGGGTCCAGTGACGGGTTGCGCTTGAGTCTGCTGACCGCTGTCCGGTGCAGGCCCAGGACGGCGGCAAGGTCAGCCTGTTTCAGGCCGAGCTCGGCAGCCGCGTTCAATGCTGCCTTTGCAAGCACCGCGTCTGGTTTGGCTTTTAACTGCTGTACGGCTGGCATCGACTGCACCTCTGTTACATATGCACAAAATATACACAAAATGTGCAAATAGCACAAACCGGTGCGCTACGGTCGATGGTCCGGTCACAGCAGGCCCCGGCCTGCCAGCGACACGCTGTGGCCGGCGCCGATGATCAGGTGGTCCAGCAGACGAATGTCGACGAGATCCAGTGCCGCCTTGAGCCTTTGCGTGATTCGCTCATCGGCACTGCTGGGCTCCGCGACGCCTGATGGGTGGTTATGCGCAATGATCAGGGCAGCTGCGTTAACGTGCAGCGCCTCCTTGACGACCTCCCGCGGATAGACGCTTGTGCCATCGATCGTCCCGCGAAACAGCTCATCGAACTTCAGCACGCGGTGGCGATTGTCGAGATAAAGGCAGCAAAAGCGCTCGTGGCCGAGGTGCCCGAGTCGCGACAGCAGAAAGGCTTCCGTGTCGGCCGGGCTGCGAATCGTCTGACCAGGGTCCACGGCGGATTCGAAGAACCGTCTGCCGACAACGGGGAGTGCCTGCAACAGGTCGGCCGTGGCCGGACCAACGCCCTGTTCCGCGGCCACCGACTCGCGGGGCGCGGTCAGCAGCTGCCGCAACCCCCCGAATCGGACGAGCAGACCAGTACTCAGCTCCAGGGCCGATTCCCGGTCTCTTCCATAGCCGAGTACCGTCGCCAGCAGCCTGACGTCCCTGTCATTCATCGCTACATGCCTCCTCGTGAACCTATGTTCGAGGCCGGGCCGGTTGCTGCCAAGTGACTAATCCCGGTCAATCGGGGCGATTCGCTGCCAACGGCGCTGAACCGCCGCCGGGCACAGGCAGGGAGCTATATCGTTAAAACCAAATCATCTGGTCGTTGAGCGCCAGAAGCTGGAAAACGACTAAGGCTCGGCGGTACGCTGTATCAAACCTCTACCTGGCCAGATTATGAATATCGTCTTAGGCATCAGCGGCGGCATCGCCGCCTACAAGACTCCCGAGCTCGTGCGCAGGCTCAAGGAACGCGGCGCCGACGTACAGATCGTGCTGACAGCGTCGGCTGGCGAATTCGTGACCGAGACAACGCTGCAGGCCGTCTCGGGCCGGCCGATCCGCGACAACCTCTGGGACAAGGAGGCTGAGGCCTCCATGAGTCACATCGAGCTCGCGCGCTGGGCGGACGTGGTGCTTATTGCACCGGCCACTGCCGAGATTATCGCGCGGCTGGCCGGTGGCTCGGCTCCGGACCTGCTGGCGACTCTGTGCCTGGCAACGGAGGCGCCGATCGTCGTCGCGCCGGCCATGAATCATGTCATGTGGAAAAACCCTGCCGTGCAGGCGAACCGCGACCTGCTCGCCGGGCGCGGCATACACATTGTCGGACCTGACCACGGCGACCAGGCCTGTGGCGAGACAGGCAGCGGTCGCATGTCCGAGCCTGACGTCATTGCGGCCGCGGTCATGGCTCGAGTGCAGGCATCAGGCCGGCTGGCTGGCAAGACCGTTTTGATTACGGCTGGCCCGACGCGTGAGGCGATCGATCCCGTCCGTTACCTGTCAAATCGCAGCTCCGGCAAAATGGGGTATGCGCTGGCCGAGGCCGCTCGTGCACAGGGCGCGGACGTCATCCTGGTCAGCGGCCCCGTCAACCTGGCTGCGCCAGCCGGCGTCGAAAGAATCGATGTGACGACGGCCGAAGAGATGCACCATGCAACGCACGACAAGGTCGGCGAATCCGACATCTTCATCGGCGCTGCCGCTGTCGCCGACTATCGTCCCGCGAACGTGTCGTCGATCAAGATCAAGAAGACCGAGTCGGCGATGAGCATCGAACTTGTCCGCACCGAGGATATCCTCGCGTCTGTCGCGGCCTTACCCGAGGCGCCGTTTACCGTCGGCTTCGCCGCCGAGACAGAGAACCTGCGTGAGTATGCGATGAAGAAGCTGGCCGCCAAGCGTCTCGATATGATCGTTGCCAATAAAGTGGGCGAAAGGCTGGCCTTCGACTGTGACGACAACTGCGTCGACGTTTACTGGCCCGACGGAGCGCGCTCATTCGAGCAGCAAAGGAAAGCGGATCTTGCGCACGGGCTCGTCGCTTTGATTGCCGACCGATACGAGCAGGTACGCGGCACCGGAACAGAGCCTCGCCTGTCCGTGATCTCCAGCAAAGACTAGCGCCTGGTAGCACTTTCCGGATAAACCCTGCCCGAGCCTGTTCCCTTAGTGCCAACAGGCCCTAGCTTCCGTCATTCCGAGTTCGTAACATGCATCGCGGGTTGCGACCCAACCTTGAATTGCGGCATTACCCGACGCGGGAATTGCCAGGAGAAGACTACGTGCGACGCATAGAACTAAAAATCCTCGATTCGCGCATCGGCGACAGTATTCCGATGCCACACTACGCAACTGACGGTTCCGCCGGGCTCGACATGCGTGCGTGCATTGATGAGTCGATGACGGTTTCACCCGGCGAGACGGTGCTCGTCCCGACGGGCCTCGCTATTCACATCGGTGATCCCGGTCTCGCCGCTGTGCTGTTGCCGCGATCAGGCCTCGGACACAAGCACGGACTCGTGCTGGGTAATTTGACCGGCCTGATCGACTCGGACTACCAGGGACAGGTGTTCATTTCATG
The DNA here is from genome assembly GCA_030065915.1 of Woeseiaceae bacterium. Classification (GTDB taxonomy): domain Bacteria; phylum Pseudomonadota; class Gammaproteobacteria; order Steroidobacterales; family Woeseiaceae; genus UBA1847. The sequence continues at coordinate 147,152 of JASJCQ010000003.1, read as the reverse complement.
CTGGAATCGCGGACAGAACGCCTACGAGGTTCAGCCGGGCGAGCGCATCGCGCAGATGGTGTTTATCCCGGTGGAACAGGTCGGTTTTGATGTGGTCGACGAGTTTGATTCGAGCGACCGAGGCGACGGCGGTTTCGGCAGCTCCGGGACGGGCTGACCAGGTCCTGCCAACGAACCCTATTCGAGACCTTTCAGGTGCTTGAAGCGCTCGATGTCACCATCGAAACGTGCACGGATCTGCTCTTCTTCGTGCTTGTAGTTTTCGAGGTTCGCGTTGTGCTTGACGATTGTCGCCTCGGTTTCCTGCAGGTCAGCCAGCAGGTCTGAGTCGATCATCGGCGCGTCCATGTCTTCGCTGTAGGGCGAGAAGTTCCGTGAACGCTTCTGGAGCATATCCAGGCGCCGCTCGAGGTTCCTGAGGTAAAGCTCCGTGACGCGCGCCTGGGCCTGCCACAGCTCCACGCGCCGATCCCGGTGCATCATGATTTCTTCGATCGTCAGGTAGGTATTCAGCAACGCCCGGTCTGCCCGCAGCCTGAGCTCCAGTGCCTCTTGCTCTTCTGCCGCTCGTTGTTCTGCCGCAAGTTCTTCAGCGGTCTTCCTGCCATCGATCCGGGCGATTTCCACGCCGTGTTGATTAACGACAAATTTCTTGCGTTCCGAGTCTTCAACCGGGATTCTGTCGCCGATTACGATGTTGCCGTTTTCATCCACGTACTTGTAATACCGTGGCTTGTCGGCCCACGAGGCTGGCGCGAGAAATAGCGCCAAAACAGAGATTGTTGCTAATTTACGCATGCCCGGACTATGCCATGAAGCTGTCGTCAATTCGCGACGCAGTTAACGTTATTAAAATTTCCCGCCTTGGCTAAAACTATACGCCTGACTGCACATTATGTCAGTAGGCAACACCGTACTTCTCGCGGTATTTCTTGAGTTTCGGCAGGTGCTCGCGGTAGTCGGGAAGGTTCTCGAGGCGCTCCACCAAATCGTCCAGTCGGACAATACTGACAACGGGAATGCCCAGCGCTTCCTGCAGTTCCTGCACGGCTGATTTTTCCGTCTGTCCGCGTTCCTGACGATCCAGCGAGATGACGAGGCCCGCGACCTCGGCGCCCAGGCCGACGATGATGTCGTAGGCCTCCCGGACCGCCGTTCCGGCGGTAATGACGTCGTCGACGATCAGAACGCGTCCTGAGACGTCGGCACCGACCGTCGAACCGCCCTCTCCATGCGACTTGGCTTCCTTGCGGTTGTAGGCGTAGGGGACATTCGTGTCGTGCTGCTCGGAAAGTGAGGCGGCGGTCAGCGCGGCCAGCGGTATGCCCTTGTACGCAGGGCCGAACAACAGGTCGTATTCGATGTCTGATTGTGCGATGGTCGCCGCATAGAACTGGCCGAGCCGAGCTGCAGCATAACCGGTGTTGAACAAGCCGGCATTGAAGAAATAAGGACTCTGTCTGCCCGACTTCAATGTAAATTCGCCAAATCTCAAGACCCCGAGCTCGAGAGCGAGGTCAATGAATTCATTCTTGTAAGCGTGCATGCGCTAGCGTCTCATTCGTTGAGTTCGTACCATTCCGTCGCCGAGAGTATTTCGTGCCCGACAATGCGTGCAGGAGTATCGCACAGCTGCCAGACGTCAACGTAGAAGGAGAACCGTGTTCCGCGTAATTTCTTTGAATGCCAACGGCATTCGCGCCGCCGCGAGGAAGGGCCTGTTCGACTGGCTCGCAAAGCAGGACGCTGACGTCGTCTGCATCCAGGAGACCAAGGCGCAGGCGCATCAGCTCACCGACCCGATATTCATGCCGGCGGGTTATCACTCGTATTACGAGGACGCGCAGAAGAAGGGCTACAGCGGCGTCGCCATCTACTCGCGGCACGAACCGCGAAAGGTCATTCGCGGTTACGGCGATCCTGAGTTCGATGACGAGGGAAGGTACCTGGAAGTCCAGCTTGGCGGCATCAACATCGTGTCGCTGTACCTGCCGTCGGGCTCGTCCAGCGAAGAACGCCAGGCCGCCAAATTTCGCTGCCTTGCGACGTTCGAGGAACACCTGAAGAAGGTTAAGCGTCGTCGCTCGCAGACGATCATCTGCGGTGACTGGAACATCGCCCACCGCGAAATCGATCTGAAGAACTGGCGCCAGAACCGCAAGAATTCCGGCTTCACGCCCGAGGAACGCGCCTGGATGGACCTCGTCTTCGATGAGATCAAGTACGTGGACGCGTTTCGTGTCGTTCGCCCGGACGATCACGTCTATACCTGGTGGTCCAACCGCGGTCGCGCATGGGACAACGACGTCGGCTGGCGCATCGACTACCAGGTGGTCACACCGGGGCTCAAGGATCGTGTGCTGGGCGCGCAGGTCTATCGTGACGAACGGTTTTCCGACCACGCGCCGCTGATCATGGACTACGATTGGCAGCATGGATGAATCGCGGTCTACCCTGGCGCCGCGGCGGAGGCTCGCAGAGTGAGTGAGGCAGAGACCGCGCCGGCACCCAAGCACCCCTGGACCTGGTACCTGCAGGAGAAGATCGTCGTCATCTTCTTCCTCGGCTTCTCGGGTGGACTCCCGTTTCCGCTCGTCTACTCGACACTGACGCTGTGGTTGAACAATGCCGGGCTCGAGAAGAGCACGATCAGTGCGTTCGCGTGGATCGGCTTCGCGTATGCGCTGAAGTTTCTCTGGTCGCCGCTCGTCGATCGACTGCATCTGCCGCTGTTGACGAATGCGCTGGGTCGTCGCAGGGCCTGGCTCATACTGTCGCAGTTACTCATCGTGTTGAGTCTCGTCAGCCTGTCGTTGATCAGCCCGTCGCCGGCGACCATCCTGCTTTTCGCAGGCGTGGCGCTGGCCGTGGCCGTGTCGTCGGCGACGCAGGACATGGCGATCGATGCGTATCGCATTGAATGCGCGGAAGTGGAAATGCAGGGGCTGCTCGCCGCTGCTTACCAATACGGCTATCGAATCGCGATGATCGTCGGGGGAGCCGGGGCACTCTACGTTGCCGATTTCCTGAGCTGGACGATCGCCTACCAGGCCATGGCCGCCTGCATGGTCATCGGTATCGCAACGACATTGCTGGCCCGGGAGCCCAAGGTCCCGGCAACAGCTGGCGACGGCGGCCGAATCTTCGACGAGGGTTTTCTGAACTGGTTCGTGAAGGCCGTTGTCGGTCCGTTCGTCGATTTCTTCCAGCGCTACGGCACGTTTGCGCTGACGATGCTGGCGTTCATCGCGCTGTATCGAATCAGCGACTATGTGCTTGGGATCCTCGCGAATCCTTTCTATGACGACATCGGCTTCACAAAGTCTGAAATCGCCAGCGTGGCGAAGCTCTACGGTCTCTGGATAGCGCTGTTCGGTATCGCCGCCGGCGGTGTATCCATCGCGTGGATAGGCGCTGCAAAATCGCTGATCCTGTCCGCGACCCTGATTGCTGCGACCAACCTGTTCTTCGTTTACCTTGCACAGACCGGGCCGGAGCTCTGGGCGCTGGTCATCACGATCAGTTTCGACAACTTCGCGCAGGGCTTCTCGGGCACCGTGTTCATTGCCTACCTGTCCAGCCTGACCAACGTGTCCTTCACCGCAACTCAGTATGCGCTGTTCAGTTCGCTCTCCGTGTTCGTTGGAAAACTGGTGGCGGGCTTCTCCGGCCAGGTTCAGGAGCTACTGGGCTATACCGGCTTCTTCATTTACGCCGCTGCGACCGGAATTCCGTCCATTATTCTCGCGATTATCGTCGTTCTCTATACGCCGAAGGAACGGCAATGAAGACCGTCAGGCTGGGTCGTCTCGACGAGATCCCGGACCCGGGTTGCAGGGAGTTCGCCATCGGCGAGGGCGACTGGCCATTCAAGGGTTTTGTCGTAAGGCAGGGAGACGACGTGTTCGCCTATCAGAACTACTGCGTCCACGCGGGGCATCCGCTCAACTGGAAGCCGGACAGCTTCCTGACCCCGGACCGGACGGCCATCATCTGCGCGTCTCACGGCGCGACGTTCGCCATCGATTCGGGTGAGTGTTTCGCGGGGCCGTGTGTTGGGAGGGTGTTGCGTTCGGTCGATGTCCGGGTCGAAGACGGCGAGGTCGTGGTAACGGGTCCGGATAGCGCCTGACGTGTCGTCAGAACGTGTGGCAACGGGATTGGAGCAGGCCGTCCTTTAACCGGCGCGACGCCAACCGGCGGTGACGCAGACCTGCGTCACCGGTGTTGTCGAGCCAATCGTCAGTCAGCCAGCTGGTCGATGTAAGCCATCGCGTCCTGGAAGCCAATCGGCGGCGGTACGCGCTTCGCGGCATAGTCGAGCGGGTCCATATCGACGGATCCCGACCAGTCTTCCGGTGCGGCGACCTCCACCAGCATCAGGTCTGCCCAGTTCTCCAGGTCGATCTCGTCGATCGTGCCGTCGAACTGCTGGACCTCGATGGTGCGCGCGTCTTCATCGACCGCAACAACTTCGAACAGAGTCCCGTTCAGACGTCGAAACCACTGTCCGATTACCGGGTATACAAGGTTCATCACAGATCCCCATTTCGTTCCACTTCCTCTTTAAATGTAGAACAGGATGGGGAAATCGCAAGGCGATCAGCCGATCTTCTCAAAGCGCCAGTCCCAGATCCTGTGGCCGCGCCTCAGGCCCCGCTTTTCGAACTTTGTCGCTGCCCGATCGAGCGGTTCGTCGCCGTCATGCTCGCGGCGTTCATCCAGCCGAAACAATTCGCTCTCGGCGAACAATTCATCAATGTATTCCGCGTAATTCTGCCAGTCCGTCGCGATGTGGAAGGTGCCGCCGGCCTTGAGGCAGGTATGTACCGCGTTCAAGAACTCAACGTTCAGGATGCGTCGCTTGTGGTGGCGCTTTTTGGGCCAGGGGTCGGGGAAGTAGAGATTCAGGCGGCTAACGGACCCGGGCGCAACCTGGCGCGACAGCACGTCCACCGCGTCGTGCGAGATGATGCGCAGGTTATCGATGCCTGCCTGGCGGGCCGCGATCAGGCAATGACCGATACCCGGCACGTGGACCTCGATGCCAAGAAAATCGTGTTCCGGGTGTTCAGCGGCCAGCTGCACCAGCGAGTCGCCATTGCCGAAGCCGATCTCGACCGTCAAAGGGGCGCTGCGCCCGAACAGCTGTTCCGGGTCCAGCGTCGCATCCGAATACTCGACGCCCCAAAGCGGCCAAAGCTCGTCAAGGGCGCGCTGCTGGGATTCCGTGATCCGCCCGGTGCGGCGGACAAAACTACGAACCGTGCGTTTGAAGCCCTGGCCGTCCTGCGTCACAGCCCCGAGTTCTCCGGAAACTCGATGTCGCTGGCATTCTCGGGGTGGTGGCCTTCGATCTTCGAGTAGTGGCCGCGGATAATATCCATATCCATGTCCACGTTGCCGGTCAGATACAAGGTCGGACCGAGCCCGATACGCCGCCGGCCGAAATCCAGGAACGCCAGCACGACCGGCACGTTGGCTTCGCGTGCGATGCGGTAGAAGCCGGTCTTCCAGTGATCGCGGCGCTTTCTCGTACCTTCGGGCGCGAGTCCGAACAGGACGTCCTCTTCACCCTGCAGGAGCTCCACCGCTTGTTCCACGGCCGAGCCAGCCCTGCCGCGATCCAGCGGTATGCCGCCCATCGCTCGCAAGATATTGCCCAGCGGAAACCAGAACAGCGAGTGCTTACCGAAGAAGTGAATATTGTCGATCTTTAACGCAACCTTGCAGACCAGCGCCCAGTATCCGTCCCAGTTGGATGTGTGCGGGGCAGCAATGACAACGGCACGCGGCACGGCGGGGCGCTCACCGATAATCGTCCAGCCGCCGATGCGGAGCAGGAAGCGTGCGAAACGGGCGAGCATTAGTCCTGCGGCCGGCCGAACCAGCCGGCCAAAGCCCCGGCAATGATCAGTGTGCCGCCGAGCCAGGCGTTGCCTTCGAGGCCGATGACAAGGCTTCCGACGCCGACACCGACAGCGGCAATCATCAGCCAGAATCGCTGTTGCTGCTGTGCGGCGAGTTCCATCCTGAGCTTCTGCATTTCCTGTGACGACATGTCGAGATGGATGTTTCCGGCCGATGCCTGCTCGGACAGCTGACGCACCGCTGTCGGCAGGTGGCGCAGCGCCTGCCGAATCTGCGGCAGGTTGGCTCGCAGGTCGCTGGCCAGCGCCGGCGCTCCGACCTGCTCATCCATCCAGCGTTTCAGCGTAGGTCTCGCGGTCTTCCACAGGTCGAGCCGCGGGTACAGTTCGCGCCCGAGGCCTTCGATATTGAACAGCGTCTTCTGTAGCAGGACCAGCTGCGGCTGGATCTCGACTTCGAAACGCTGCGCGACCTTGAACAGCCGCATCAGTACCTGGGCGAACGATATCTCTTCGAGTGGCTTGTTGAAGACCGGCTCGCAGACAGAGCGAACCGCGGACTCGAGGAGGTCGATGCGTGTGCCTTCGGGCACCCAGCCCGAGTCTATATGCAGTTTCGCGATCTGGTGGTAGTCGCGATCGAAGAACGCGAGGAAGTTGCCCGCGAGGTATTCCTTGTCCTCGGGATTCAGCGTGCCGACGATGCCGAAGTCGACGGCGGCGTACCTGGGCTTGTCGGGGTCGTCTGCGATCACGAAGATATTGCCCGGGTGCATATCCGCGTGGAAAAAGTTGTGCCTGAAGACCTGCGTGAAGAAAATCTCGACGCCGTTCTCGGCGAGCACCTGGAGATTGACGTTCTTCTCGCGCAGGGTCTTCATGTCGCTGATCTGGATGCCGAAGATCCGTTCCTGGACCATGACCTCGGGGCGGCAGTAGTCCCAGTAGATCTCCGGCACGTACAGCATGTCGCTGCCTTCGAAGTTGCGCTTCAGCTGCGCCGTGTTGGCCGCTTCTCGCATCAGGTCGAGTTCGTCGTGAATGGTCTGTTCGTATTCCTTGACGACTTCGACGGGCTTCAGGCGAGAGCCAAGGCTCCAGTACTTCGCCGCCAGCCTGGCCATCGTGCGCATGACCTCGAGGTCCCGTTCGATGCGCTCTTCTACGCCGGGTCGCAACACCTTGGCGATGACCTCGGTGCCGTCTTTGAGCTGAGCCGAGTGCACCTGCGCAATCGACGCCGCGGCGAGCGCCTCGCGATCGAATCGCTTGAATACCGAATCAACCGACTGTCCGTAGGCGTCCTCGATGATCCCGATCGCCTCTTCAGCGGGAAAGGGCGGCACGGCGTCCTGCAACTTCGCTAGCTCATCGGCGATATCAGGTGGCAGAAGGTCGCGCCTCGTCGATAGCGCCTGGCCGAACTTGACGAAGATCGGGCCGAGTTCCTCCAGCGCCAGCCGGATGCGTTCACCCATCGGTGCGTCACTGGTTCGCCGGCGGGGTGCAAACACAAACAGGAAGCGCAGCGGGCGCAGCAGATGCGTCTCTTTGATGACGTCGTCGAGACCGTACTTAACGAGCACCCGCTGGATGCCGATGACCCGGAACAGTGTACGTCGCGTCATCATCGGCCCTGGTCCTTCAGGCGCTGTACTTTCGCCGCAAGCCGCTCGACGTCGTCACGCAGCGTGTTGACGTCGTTGCTGAAGGACTCCACTTCCGAGCGTGACGGCAACTCCCGCGCCTCCTCCTGCAGGTACTCGCGAACGTTCTGCCCCATGGTTTCGCGGGCCGACTTGCTCCATCGACTCAAGCCCCGTGCCAGTTCGCCGGCGCGGTACGCGGCGCTGTCGCCAATGACGCCCGACAGCTCCTCTTCGATGTCCGGTTTCGCGCGTTCAAGCAGTTTCTGGAAGGCCTGCGCCGTCAGGGCGTCTCCCGTGAGCTCGATCGAGCCGCTGCGGATCATGTCCTCGCCGCCACCGGCGGCCATGCTCGCAAGGCCAATCAGGGAACCCGTCACGGCAGCGTCGGGATCGCGTTCGGTACTCATCCTGAGGTCGATCTCGCTATTCTCGATGACGAAGTAGATGGTCAGACCCGTGTCACGAACGCCGACCGCAACAACCTGTCCGTCGAGCTTGTCACACAGGGCGCGCGCCTCGATCGAGTCCTGGATATTGCGGTTCAGGAGGCGCGCAAGCGGTCGCATCATGGATTCGAGCGGGCTCATCGGCGGTCTTTCAGACTTTGTAGCCGATGTGCAGAGCGACGATGCCGCCTGTGAAGTTGCGATAACGACAGCGATCGAACCCCGCGGACTCCATCATATCGATCAGGGCCTCCTGATCGGGGTGCACGCGAATGGACTCTGCGAGGTACTGGTAGCTGTCCGAGTCCTTCGCCACCAACTTGCCCAGCGTCGGCAGGACCTTGAAGGAATACAGGTCGTAGGCGGGCTGCAACGACCGGTGCGGCTTGGAGAACTCGAGGATCATCGCCTTGCCGCCCGGCTTCAGCACCCGGTACATCGAGCGCAGTGCCGCGTCCTTGTTCGTCACGTTGCGCAGTCCGAAGGCAATCGCAATGCAGTCGAAGCTGTCATCGTCAAACGGCAGGTCTTCCGCATCGACCTGGGCGATATCGACCCGGGTCCCGACACCGGCATCCACGATTCGGCGGCGACCCTGTTCCAGCATCGCCGCATTGATGTCGGCAAGCACGACGCGGCCGCTATCGCCGACCCGCTTCGCGAAGGCGATGGCGAGGTCGCCGGTGCCGCCGGCGAGGTCGAGGACATGCTGACCCTTGCGGATCCCGGCCTCGGAAACCGTCGCCATTTTCCAGACGCGGTGCAGGCCGCCGGACATCAGGTCGTTCATCAGGTCGTAGCGACTGGCGACAGAGTCAAAGACGTCGCGTACGAGACCGGCTTTCTCCCCTGTCTCCACGTCTTTGTATCCGAAGTGTGTCGTGTCGTTGTCTTGTTTATTCATCGGCGCGTCATTCCGTGCTGTCACGAGCATAACCCGCGTCCTTCAGACGGTCGAGATACGCCCGCCATTTGGCATCCATGTCTCGCCCGAGTTCATGCAGATAGGCCCATGTGTAAAGCCCCGTATCGTGGCCGTCGTCGAACACCAGGCGGATCGCGTAGTGACCGATCGGCTCGATACGCGTTATGACAACCGCTTCCTTGCCGGTCTGCAGCGTCTCCTGTCCAGGACCATGGCCGCGCACTTCGGCGCTCGGCGAGTGCACGCGCAAAAATTCGAAGCTGAAATCGAACGTCTCACCATCGTCAAAACTCACCAGCAGTCGTCTCGACTGCTTGCGTAGCTTGATCTCGGTCGGCTGCGTCACGGGCTGTCCTTGGGGCTGCTTGTGGCCGGGACAGGGATGCTAAAGGATATAGCGGCTCAGGTCTTCATCCTTCGACAGCTCGGCCAGGTGATCGTCGACGTAGCCGGCATTGATCTGCAGCTGCGTTCCGCTCTTGTCCGAGGCCTCGAACGAGATGGTTTCGAGCAATCTCTCCATGACCGTATGCAGGCGCCGGGCACCGATGTTTTCGGTGTTCTCATTGACCTGGAACGCGACCTCGGCGAGCCGCTTGACGCCGCTCTCGGCGAAGTCGAGCGACACCTCCTCGGTCTCCATCAACGCCGCGTACTGCGCCGTCAGCGACGCGTTTGTCTCCGTCAGGATCTTGACGAAGTCGTCCACGGACAGCGAGTCGAGCTCGACGCGAATCGGGAAACGGCCCTGAAGCTCCGGGATCAGGTCCGACGGTTTGGACACGCTGAACGCTCCCGACGCGATAAACAGGATGTGGTCGGTCTTGACCATGCCGTACTTCGTGTTGACCGTGGAGCCCTCGACGAGCGGCAGCAGGTCGCGCTGCACGCCTTCACGAGACACGTCGGCGCCCTGGGCTTCGGAACGCCTCGCCACCTTGTCGATTTCGTCGAGGAAAACGATGCCGTGTTGTTCGACGGCCTCCAGTGCCCGGGACTTCAGCTCTTCCTCGTCGACCATCTTCGCCGCCTCTTCGTCGGTCAGGTGCTTCAGCGCCTCTTTGACCTTCAGCTTGCGAGACTTTCGACGACCGGCGCCGAGGTTCTGGAACATGCCCTGCAACTGGCTGGTCATGTCCTCCATGCCCGGTGGCGCCATGATTTCCACGCCCATCGGCATCGCGGAGATCTCGATCTCGATTTCCTTGTCGTCGAGCCGTCCCTCGCGCAGCATCTTGCGGAACTTCTGGCGCGTGTCGGACTGTTCGCCCTCAGCCGCGAGACCGCTGGGCGGTAACAGAGCGTCGAGGACGCGTTCTTCGGCGGCGTCTTCGGCGCGATGCCTGACCTTGGTCATCTCCTCTTCGCGCGTCATCTTGACGGCAACGTCCATCAGGTCGCGGACAATGCTGTCGACTTCGCGCCCGACGTAGCCGACCTCGGTGAACTTGGTCGCTTCAACCTTGACGAACGGCGCGCGGGCGAGTTTCGCCAGCCGCCTCGAGATTTCGGTCTTGCCGACGCCGGTCGGGCCGATCATCAGGATGTTCTTCGGTGTGATCTCGCTTCTGAGCGGCTCGTCCACCTGGACGCGACGCCAGCGATTTCTGAGGGCAATGGCGACGGCGCGCTTGGCCGAGTCCTGCCCGATAATGTGCTTGTCCAGCTCCTGGACAATTTCACGTGGGGTCATCTGAGACATGGTATTAGTCCTTAGCGTCGGCGGAGGGCAGCTCCTCGACGATGATGTTCTGGTTGGTGTACACGCATATGTCGCCGGCGATCTTCAGCGCCGATTCGACGATCTCGCGTGCGCCAAGATCGGTGTTCTCCAGCAGCGCGAGAGCCGCTGCCTGCGCGAACGGGCCGCCCGACCCGATAGCCATCAGGTCGTTCTCCGGTTCGATCACGTCGCCGTTTCCGGTGACGATGAATGAGCTGTGCTCGTCTGCAACGCACAGCAGGGCCTCGAGGCGCCTCAGCCGGCGGTCGGTGCGCCAGTCTTTCGCGAGTTCGATCGCTGCGCGTGTCAGGTTGCCGTACTGCTCGAGCTTGCTTTCGAACAACTCGAACAGCGTGAACGCGTCCGCGGTACCGCCCGCGAATCCCGCGATGACTCGACCTCCGGCGAGCGGGCGCACCTTGCGGGCGTTGCCCTTCATCACCGTGTTGCCCATGCTGACCTGGCCGTCACCGGCAATGGCCACTTTGCCATTGCGTCGTACGGACACGATTGTCGTGCCGCGATATTGTTCCATGGTGTGTTCCTGAGCTTTAAGCGCCCGGCGGGTCGACGCTAGTCTTTCGAGCGGGCGCGCGGATGTGTTTTGTCGTATATCCGGGCCAAATGCTGGAAATCAAGGTGGGTATAGACCTGTGTCGTCGAGATGTTGGCGTGGCCCAAGAGCTCCTGGACGCCACGCAGGTCCTGGCTGGACTCGAGCACGTGGGACGCGAAGGAGTGTCGAAACAGGTGGGGGTAGACGTTGACGTCGATGCCCTGGAGCTTCGCCCAGTGATCGATCCGGGCCTGCACGTTGCGCTTGCTGATGCGCGTGCCGCGGTTACTGACGAAGACGGCAGGTTCATCCGCGTTGGCGAGCTCGGAGCGGGAGACGAGCCATTGCCTTAAGGCCTCGACGGCCTTCCGGCCCACCGGCAGGATACGATCCTTGTTGCCCTTGCCGGTTACGTGCACGGTGGCGTCGTTGAGATCGAGGTTGACGATGTCGAGGTCAGTCAGTTCGGCGAGGCGCAGGCCCGAGGAGTACAGTAGTTCGAGCATCGCCCGGTCACGGTCGACCAGCACGCCTTCACCGGGCAGGTCGACGAATTTCGCCATACGATCGGCGTCGAGGTTGCCCGGCAGTCGTTTAGGTGACTTGGGTGCCGACACCGATTCGACCGGATTGGCGCTGACCTTCTTCTCTCGCAACAGGTAGCGGTAGAACGTTCTCGCGGCCGACAGGTGGCGCTGGATGCTGCGTGCGCTTAAGCCCCTGCGGTAACAGGCTGATGCGAAGCTGCGCACGTGACCGCTGTCCAGGTCCCGCCAGCGCTCGACGCCTATTTCATCGCAGTAGGCCGCCAGCCGCTTGAGGTCGCGACGGTAATTCTTGCAGGTGAGGTCGGACAAGCGGCGCTCGAAAGCCAGGTGCGTTATGAAGCTCTCCGCCTGGTCTTTCTCGTTATCGAGCATTGCTCAGAGGCGCTGCTCAGTAGCGCTTTAAGGCCTCTGCGACGAGTTCGCCAACGCGCGTCAGGAAGTCGATGCTCATTCCCGGGTGGAAGCGGCCAGCATCGGAGCTGCCGATACTCAGGAACCCGAACTCGGATGCCTCACCCAGCGGGAGCATTGCGACCGAACCAATCTCCTCGGCGTCATCCCGGAACAGGTAGCTGAGCTGGGCGTCGCGAACCTGCCCGCAGCGCGGGCCGCTGCTCTTTAGAAACGTACCGAACGGTTGCAGCGACTCATCGCCGCGCTTAACGACGCGGAGGAATCGGCCGGCGTTGATGTCTTCGAATGCCTCCGGATCCCCGAACAGCACGAGCAGCGCGTTATCGGCGCCGAAGCCGGAGCGCACCGCTTCCTCGATGACCATCACGGTCTCCGCGAGCGACTTCGCTGCCAGCAGCTGAAGCGCGAGCGTGTGTATCTTGGACGCCAACAGGTCGTTGTCCCGCGCAACCTCGATCAGGTCCTTAAGCTGCTTTTCGAGCTTGAGGTCACGTTGCCTGAGCACCGATACCTGACGCTCGACGAGCGATACGGTTCCGCCTTCGGCGTGGGGTAGTCGGAGCGCCTTTAAGAGCTGGCTGTTCCGTTCGAAAAATTCCGGGTTCTCCGTCAGGAAGTCCGCGACCGCTTCATCGGTCAGTGACTCTTCGACGTACTCGGGCTGTGTACTCATAGATCGATCGATCCCTCATTGATCAATTCAACTTGGCCGGTCAGCCAGACTGCATCCGGGCCTGAGCTTACCACGAGTTTGCCGCCCGGCACCTGCACACAGACCTCGTCGTCCAGGTGGCCACCCCGGATGCCGCTGACGACGGCGGCACAGGCGCCAGATCCGCAGGCAGCGGTTTCTCCAACGCCCCGTTCGAAGACGCGCAGGGCGATGTGCTTGCGGTCCCGGATCTCCATGAACCCGACATTGGTCTTTTGCGGGAAGCGAGGATGCGTCTCCAGCGCTGCGCCGAGCTCGTCGACTGGCGCCGTCGAGACGTCGTCGACGATCAGGACGCAGTGCGGGTTGCCCATCGACAGTACGCTGGCCTCCAGCGTTTCGCCGCCCACGTCGATCGGGTAGCTGGCCGATTCCCGCTCGGCGTCGAACGGAATCCCTGCCGGGTCGAACACCGGCAATCCCATGCTGACGGAAACACGGTCGTCATCACCGACCGCGGCATCGACGAGTCCGGCCGGGCTCTCAAGCGAGAAATCCCTGGTCCCCTCGCGCGCGAGCCACCAGGCAACACACCGTAGTCCGTTCCCGCACTGCTCGACCTCCGAACCATCCGCATTGAATACGCGATACGCCGCCAGCGCAGTCGGGCCTCTTGCCGCTTCCACCCACATCAGCTGGTCGAAGCCTAAGCCCGTGGCCGGGTCGCCGAGGCGTTGAAGCTCGCTCTCACTGGGCACGTCGGCGTCCCGCTCGCGCTGATCGACGATGAGGATCCGGTTGCCCGTACCGTGCATTTTCAGGTACCTGGTTTGCATGCAGGTTCGGTTGATCGATTGGAAAAATGAGTTTGTTTTGCGACGCTAAATCGTAAATGGACTTTTCGCCGGAGCGACGGTAGTTTACATAACCGACGAAAATAACAAAGCGCCATGAGGAGAATCATGCGGCACATAATGGTCATGAATGCGAAAGGCGGTTGCGGCAAAAGTACGCTCGCAACCAATATTGCGGCGTCGTTTGCATTGGAGGGAGCCTCCGTTGCACTAGCCGATTACGATCCCCAGCGGTCCAGCCTCGATTGGCTCGATCGCAGGCCCGCAGATCGTCCCGAGATCGTTGGTATTGCGGGCTTCGAGGATGGTCTGCGACACGTGCCGCGCAGTGCTGACGTACTCGTCATGGACGCGCCGGCGCGCTCGCACGGCAAGGAGTTGACCGACCTGGTGCGGCATGCCGAGACGATCGTGCTGCCCGTACTGCCGTCGACGATCGACATCCAGGCGTCGACCAACTTCATCGAAGAGCTCAAGCAGCTGAGCCGTGTCGCCAACAAACAGGTCAAGATCGGCGCCGTTGCCAACCGAGTACGCGACAACACGCTGGCCTTCGATGAACTGGATGCCTACCTGTTGCACGCCGGCGTTCCTTACGTTGCCCAGTTACGTGAGGCGCAGAACTACGTCCGCGCCTACACCCGAGGCCTCGCCGTCTGCGAGCTGCCGGAGTACCTGGCATGGCCGGATTGGAATGAGTGGGAACCGTTCGACGCGTGGTTGCGCAGTAAACGCAGCCAGCCCTGATCCGGCCGGTTCTTCCACCAATTGATCAACGTTGGCACGCCCGGCGACGGGCGCGCCGGCTTTCTCGATCGGCTTAATCCTTTTAAAAAGGGGCTGGCGCGCCGCTCTCTAGGCTTGCTCGCCGACAATCTCGTAGTGCACGACGCGCGGCTCGAACTCGAGCAGGAAGCCGCTGTCTTCCGGGTAGTACTTGGCAATCTCCACGTCGTCGCCGGCAAAGGCCCGGATGGCGTCCAGACTCTCCCAGGTCGTCATCGTGATGAATTGCGCCGCGTCGTCCTCGTGACGCTCCAGAATCCTGACGTCGATGTTGCCAGCCACGGATCGGTAGTCGGGTATCGCGCGTTCGATCAGGAACGCGCGGTACGCGGCGGCCTTGGTCAGAGGGACCCGGCCGTGCCAGATACGGGTGATCACAGGCTCGTTCCTTCTGCGGCGAGACTGGCCCGGATGCCGTCCTCCGGGTTGGCGTAGACGGGAGTGACGCCAAGTACCTCACGCATCCTGGTCGTGTCGATCCTGCGAGACTCTGAAAGGAACGACAATCGACGTTCTGAGAACTCTGATTCGGCTTGTTCACGAGGGATTTGGGGGCCGGGCTCGATGCGGAGCTGCCTGGCCACTTCGCAGCTGAACCATGTCGATGACCGCGTGTCTCCGTCACCGAGGTTGTAGATGCCAGCCGGCGTTTCCGGATCCGCGGCGGCGATGCAGCAAGTGACCAGGTCGTCCACGTGAATCCGATTGCCCGGGTTGGCCTCGCGTTCCCGGATCATGGCCTCCGCCTGTCGAATCCTGTCGATGCCGAGTCGGCCGGGGCCGTAAATGCCGGGTACCCGAAGCACGACCAGCGAGCAGTCTGACTCTTTGCAGCGCTCTTCGAGCAGCTTCTCTGCCGCCACGCGCTGCTTTGCCCTGGCGGTCTGCGGCGCTACCGCATCCGTCTCGACAACGCGCTCACCCTGCCGGTCGCCGTAGACGCCGGTCGTACTCAGGTAGACAAATCGCCGTGGCGGTTGCCTGAGACTTGAGAAGAGGCGGTCGAGGCGTTCATCCGCGCCTTCCCGCGGCGGCGCCACTGTGTAAACGATCGACCGGGCGGCTGTTACCGACGGTAGGTCATCGTCGAGGTCAAGCTGCGTGATCCTGCTCGCATCGATACCTTCCGGAATGGAGCGACTGATGCCGTCGGCCTGGCCCTCCGGCAATCGTTTGAGAATCCTTGAGCCGGTGTACCCGGTGCCGACCACGGTAATGCGTGTCATTTGACTCGAGCCTTCAAGCCGTGTGCTATGCCTGGTCGCTGTCCGCGGCGAGGTGGGGGATAGCCGGAAGCGGCTCGTCCGAGACCATGCCGAGACCCTCGCGGAACGCCTCGGCGGCCGCATCCGCCTCGCCGAGCTGGTTCAACAGCTTACCGTAGACCTGGTAGACCTCCGGGCTCGGCCGGATGCCAATGACGCTCTCGAGGTAGCTGCGCGCCTTGCCCCACAGCTTGTTCCTTAAGCAAAGCCGCGCCGCCGCGAGCAGCAGGTCCGGGTCTTCCGGGTGCTTCGTCAGCCAGCCTTCGGCTTTCTTCAGTTGCTTGCTGGGGTCTGCGCCCTCGACGATCCCGTAGAGCCGCACCAGCGGCCCACGCCAGTTCTTGCCGATCGCAGTCGCGAGATCTTTCTCGGCTTTATCGCTCATGCCCGTTCGGATCAACGCCCGATAATAGGCTTCGAGAACGGTCGGATCCGAGTTCAGCCGCTTCGGTACGCTCGCCAGTTCCCTGATGACGGCATCGCCATCGGGCGCCGCCTCCAGTTCCTCGCAATGGACGCGCATCGTCCACTCGTCGAGCGTGGCGGTCTCGACGCGTCCGAATTTGCGTATACGCGGCAGGACCTGCCCGAGCTGCTGCCAGTCCTCGAGCTTGAAATACAGGCGGCCCAGCAGCGTCAACGCGTAGCCGTGGTTGCGCGAGTTCTCGTCGAGCCGCCTCAACGTTGCAAGCGCCTGTTCGTATTGCTTCGAGTCCAGTTGCAGTTCGGCCTGCGTCAGCAATACGGCGTTGGCGGCGCCCGGCGTTTCCTCGTAGGCGAGCTTCAGCCACTCATCCCGTCGCTCGTCCTTGCCCTGCAGGTGGGCGGCACGCGCTGCCTGCAGGTAGTTGAACAACGGCGAATCGCTGGAATGTGCGGCGCGGGCCAGCAGTTTTTCGCCGCGCGCGAAATTACCCTCGGCGACCTCGATCATGCCCCGGGTCAGCTTCTGTCCGGCTCGACCGGCCCGATAGCGACCCGCCGCCTCGCCGAGCAGGCGTGGTGCGATCAGCAGGCGGCGGACCAGCCAGATGGCGAAGACCAGCAGCGCTACGAAGAACACGAGTACCGGAACCGACATCTCGACCTGGTAATCGCGAAAGTCGATCAACACGTAGCCGGGATTGGCCAGCAGGAAGTGCGCGCCGAAGGCGCTGACCAGCAAAGCGGCGATAATGTAGAGGCCCAGCTTCACTGCTGGTTCTCATCCAGGACGCGCTGTTGACGAAGCAGTTGCAGCGATTCGGAGATGTCTGGCAGTTCGCCCATGGCCGGGCTGTTGCGAATCTCCGTAATCGTCTCCAGCGCACTCGCGACCTGCACCGACCGAATATCGAAATAGGTCATCATCCAGTCTTCCGCGTCCAAAAGGCTCTGCTGGAATACCGCGCGTTCACCCTTCAACAGGGCCAGCCGGGCCGCCTGTAACTGCAGTTCCAGGTTAGCCCTGAGCAGCGCTACCGAGTCGGGCGTCAAAAGCGGCGAGCCCCTTTCCTCGGGCTTCGTGACCTTGACGAGTCCGGACATCGCATCCTTGACCGATGCCCAGGCGCGATCCACGCCGGACAGCTCCTCGTCGACAGCGTCTTCCTCATCGTCGCTGATGCTGTCGACCGCCTGAATCGGCAGAGAGTCGACCACCTTGGCGAGGCTCGCCAGGGTCATCGTCATGCCGGTGACGTCCACCTCATTGACGAGCTCGAGTGCCGCGAGTTCGTTGGCGATCGCGGCACGAACATCGGTGTAGACGGGGCTCGACACGTCGGCTATGCGGTCGTCAGCCTGCCGTAATGCCGCTGCAGCGAGCGTCGGGTTATCGGCCAGCTGCACCTGTGCGTTCGCAATCTGCAGGAAATACTCAGCCTCCGCCAACAGCCAGCTGTCCCGGGTTCCGCTGGAGACGCCCTGCAACGCAGACAGGCCTCGCTCGAGCGATGACGTCCGTGCCGGAATGGAGCCGAGCAGTGCCGCGGGGTCTGCGAGCGTCGATTCGAGCTCGGCGACGCGCGAGCGCAGCGCGCTGTTCGCGTCAGCCTGTTCGGACAACCGGTCCTGCATCGAGAGTATCGTCTCCCGGCTCGACTGCATTCGGGCATCGAGCTGGGACAGCGAGTCGGTATTGTTCTGCGTCGACGCAGCTTCCTGGTAGTCCTTCCACAGGACGAAGCCAACGGCCGCAATCGCGACGATCGAGAACAGCATCGCCGCGAGAGACAGCAGCCGGCCGCCGCTCTTGCCGGGCGCCGGTGGTGGCGCTTTTTCGGCAAGTTCCGGCTCGGGCGGCTCGGGCGGTGCGAGTGGTTCGGGCGCTTCAGGCGGCTCGGTCACTTCGATCGGCGCGTCGTCCGTAGCGGTATCTTCCGCCGCCTTTTTGTCCTTTGTGCTCATTGACTAAGGGCCTTATTCATCGTCATAGATCATCATCGAGTCGATCGTCTCGAGCAATGCGTCGGGCGACGTGCCGTCCGCAACCGCGGCGAAAATGCCGGGCAGGCGCTCGGATGCGACATTTATAACACGCGTTGCCGGGCTGACGAGCGGCGTACGCCTCGCCAGATCGACGCCCGCTTCGCCGACCAGTGACAGGAAGTTGTCCAGGGTCTCCACGCTCATGACGATCCAGGCGTGAATCTCGTCATTTGACCAGGCGGCGATCAGGTCTTCCGTCTCTGCCGGGTCCGGTGACGGGCACTGTCGCGCATAGACGGACAGGTATTCAACGTTTGCGCCGCGGTGCGCGAGCGTCGTGCCGAGCAGCTCACGCCCGCGCTGTCCACGGATGATGCGAACGGTCTTGCCGTCAATTGCCGACAGCGCATCGCTCATCAACAGGTGTTCGCTGTCATAGCCGCCGTCGGGCTGGATGTCGACCGTCTTGCCGGCGCGTTCCAGTGCGGCAGCCGTCGCCGGTCCGATCGCGCCGATGGCCGCTTCGCCGGCATAGTCGACGCCGAAGCGAACGGCGTTCGGACTGACAAACAGCGTGATATCAGGAGGCTGCATGTCTTTCAGCGACGCGTCGACTTCGGACGCGTCGCGCCCGAGCACATCGAGAGCTGGATACAGGAACGGTTTGCCGCCGGCGGCCGTAATCGCATCGGTCATTTCCCCACTCTGTTCCTTCGGGCGTGTGACCAGCACGCCCCTGCCTTTCAGGTCAGGCATGGACAGTTTCGGCGAGTATGTCCATCGCGCCGCCTTCGATCAGCTGTTCGGCGAGCGATTCGCCCAGCCCGCGGGCGTCTTGCGCGCTGCCGGTCAGCGTTTTCTTCAGGGATCGACTGCCATCCGGTGACGCTACCAGGGCTGTCAGCGTCAGGCTGTCGCCATCGACCGTCGCAAAACTCGCGACCGGTGACTGGCAGTTCGCCTGTAGCCTGAATGCGATCGCGCGTTCGGCCGACGTCGTGACACTGGATACCGGGTCGTTCAGTTCCTGCAACAGATCCAGGAGGTCCTGTCGATCGTCACGGCATTCGATGCCAACGACACCCTGCGCCGCAGCCGGCAACATCTGGTCCGGGTCAAAGCGTTCGGCGATGTGGTGGTCGAGGCCAAGCCGCTCGAGCCCGGCCGCTGCGAGGATGATCGCGTCGTAGTCGCCTGCCTCGAGCTTGGCCAGCCGCGTGTTGACGTTGCCGCGCAGCGGTTCGATACGCAGGTCGGGTCGCATCATCTTGAGTTGCGCCTGGCGACGCAGGCTGGAGCTTCCGACCAACGCGGCCTCGGGCAGCTGGTCGAAGGTCTTGCCGCCGACCAGCGCATCGGCATGGTTTGCGCGCTTTAAGACGCAGGCGATCGTGAAGCCTTCGGGCATGTCGGCCGGCACGTCCTTCATCGAATGCACGGCGATGTCCGCACGGCCGTCGGCCATTGCGATCTCGAGTTCCTTGATAAAGAGGCCCTTGCCGCCGATCTTCTGCAGGCTGCGGTCCAGGATCTCGTCCCCCTTCGTCGACAGCGGGACCAGCTCAACCGTGTCGACGCCGTCCGTCTGTCGCAGCAGGTCCGCGACGTGTTCAGCCTGCCACAGAGCCAACGCGCTCTTGCGCGTGGCTATTCGAATCTTCAAGTGATTATCCTCCCCTGAGTCTTCGCCTGACACTTGCGACATGCCGACGACTGACGACGAGCTCATTGTCGTTGGAACCACGGTTCAAAACCACCGCAATCGACCCATCGTCGCGTCGCTCGAGTTTTTCTATTCGGTCGGCCGCAACGATCGCGCCGCGATGGATCCGAACGAAGCGGTCGCCGAACTCTTCTTCCAGCGACTTCAGCGATTCATCGATCAGGTCTTCGCCGCTGTCGTGTAAGACGTTGACGTATTTCTGGTCGGCGTGGAAACAGGTGATCGAGTCGACCGGGATCAGGCGCAGCTCGCCCTGGCGCCGGGCACAAACGTGCTGTCGCGGTTCGCGCGTGGGCAGGTCTTCCAGGGCCCCACGGGCCAGCCGGCCGGCCTGTTCGAGCGCCGTCTTCAGCCGTGCACGGCGAACGGGCTTCAGCACATAGCCGATGGCGCGGGCGTCGAAGGCATCGATCGCATACTCGTCATAGGCCGTCGTGAAGATGATGGCGGGCGGGTGTTCCAGCTGGTTGATGTGGCTCGCCGCTTCGAGACCGCTCATACCGGGCATGCGTATATCGAGCAGCACGACGTCGGCGTCCACCGCCTTACTCACGGCCTCCTCGCCGTTGCTGGCTGTTGCAACCAGCGTGCAGGCCTCCTCATCTTCAAGCAGCTGGGCCAGCCGGTCGCGGGCAGGCTGTTCGTCGTCGACAATCAATACCCGTAAGGTCACTGCTCCTCCATCGGGAACCTGAGCGTCACGGCGAATCGCCCGTCGTCGGTGTCGACCGATACTCTGGCGCGGCCCTCGTAAGCAATATCGAAACGCTGCCGGATGTTGCTCATCGCCATCTTGTTACCGTCCTTTGCCCGGTGTTTGCCCGTCGCGACCGGGTTGCTCATTGTGATCTCGAGGAATTTTCCATCCTCCCTGCCCGAGACGACGACCTCGCCGCCCTCCGGCAGCAACTCGATGCCATGATAGATGGCGTTTTCGAGCAGCGGCTGAATGGTCAGGCTGGGAATCATCGCCCGCATCGGCAAGTCTCCGACATCCCATCGGACACTTAGCCGCTCGCCGAGGCGCAGTTTCTCGATGCGCTGGTAGATCGCCGCGATCTCGAGCTCCTGCTTTAACGACGTGCGGTCGCGGGCGGCGCCGAGGTTCGCGCGCAGCAGGTCGGACAGGTCTTCGACGGCTTCTTCGGCCTTGGCCGGATCCGTCCGCGTCAGCGACGCAATCGTATTCATGCTGTTGAACAGGAAGTGGGGCCGAATCAAAGCCTGTAACGCGCTGACTCGGGACTGCGCCTCAAGAACGATACTGCGTCGCCATTCGCTCGCGACGTAAAGGTAGCGCATGACGAGCGCGATGACGATCGCGCTGATGGCAAACGTCTGCAGCAGGAAGTGCTGGTGACTGCCCTCGATGATTGCGGCGGTGCCGAACTGGTCGGTCAGCCGATACGAAAGCTCGGCGAGCAGAACGCAAAGCGTCAGCAGCAGGATGTAGCTGACGACGAACGTACGTGTCGGGCCGAGCTGTTCCAGAGTCTTGCGAAGCAGGCACATAACCGCTGTGCTGGCCAGTGCAATCCAGATCAGGAAAAGGGAGGTCTTCGACAATGTGACGAGGAAGTCGCCACCGGCCTCGAGCCTTGCGATGCTCAGGACGATCGCGACGAGCTCGGCAACGACGAGCACGACGAACAGCGTGCCTGCCGCACAGAAGTCGGGCAGGAACGCGTGAGGTCCGTCGTTTTCGGTGTTCGTGCTGGAAGCCAAGCGCTCCGCTCCTCACTCAACGTGCCGGTGAATTGTACCGTCAGACAGTGTAACGATACTCGCGGAGCGGTGAAGGGTCAGCCGTTGCAGTGTTCCTCGATCAGGTCGGCGACTTTCTGTCGGGCTTCCTGGATCTGTTCTTCGTCCAGGTAGACACGCTCTCCCTGCTCATCCGTGCGGTAAAGGCGCCTTGCCTGGTTGTACTGCTGGAGGCGATCCCGGCTCTCCTGGCAGAGTTTCTCGCGCTCCGCCTGCTGGCTGGCCTCTTCTTCTGCTGCTCTCTGCGCTTCCTGCCTGGACTCGCGGCGTTCACGCCAGTCCGGACCGGAGTTGTCGGTTGATGAAGAATTGGCAGTACGGCTGCGTGCGACAAAGGCAACGCGTTCTTCCGATTCCACGCCGGTCGGTCGATCGACGTAGTGAACGGTGCCGTCTTCGTCGACATACTTGTATATATCGTTCGCGAGCGCGGGCATCGCAATGGCCAATGCGAGGGCGCCTGTTGTCAGAAGTTTGCGTGTCATCATTGTCCTGTCCTACATCCGTGTAGATGCCTTTGGAGCATGTTGGCATTAAATCATGCCGACGAGTGTGCGGCGAGCCGAAGATTCACGCTCCGGCCTGTGACGCAGTTCACACTTTGAGGCATAAAAAAAACGGGCCCGAAGGCCCGTTTAAGAAAGCGCAAAGCGCGGGGGTCATTCTGCTTGTGTGAACTCCGGATAGGCTTCGAGGCCACACTCGGAGAGGTCGACACCTTCGTATTCTTCTTCTTCCGATACCCGGATACCGATGGCGAGCTTCAGGACCGTCCAGACAATCAGGCTGACGATGAAGGTCCAGAAGAAGATCGCGGCGACACCGACAATCTGGCCCACGAAGGTCGCATCACTGTTGTTGAACAGTACCGCGAGAACGCCCCAGATACCGACGGTGCCGTGAACCGAGATCGCACCGACCGGATCGTCGATCTTCAGCTTGTCGAGCATGACGATCGAGCCGACGACGAGCAGGCCGCCGACCATACCGATAATCGTCGAAGACAGCGGAGCGGGTGAGAGCGGGTCTGCCGTGATGGCAACCAGGCCGGCGAGCGCGCCGTTCAGGGCCATCGTCAGGTCAGCCTTGCCGAACCACAGGCGCGACAGCAGCAGTGCGGCAACGAGGCCACCGGCAGCCGCCATGTTCGTGTTAACGAACACCAGCGCAACGGCGTTTGCTTCGCCCACGTCGGAGACTTTCAGTTCCGAACCGCCGTTGAAGCCGAACCAGCCCAGCCACAGGATCAGCGTACCCAGCGTCGCGAGCGGCAGGTTACAACCCGGAATAGCGTTGACTTCGCCATTCGGACCGTACTTGCCCTTACGTGCGCCGAGCACCAGGACGCCAGCGAGGGCTGCAGCAGCGCCACACAGGTGAACCGTGCCGGAGCCTGCAAAGTCAAAGTAGCCGAAGCTCTCCGACAGGAAGCCACCACCCCAGTTCCAGAAGCCCTGGATCGGGTAGATGAAGCCGGTCAGTACCACCGCGAAGGCGAAGAACGACCACAGCTTCATGCGCTCAGCGACCGCACCAGAGACGATGGACATCGCGGTTGCGACGAACACGACCTGGAAGAAGAAGTCAGACAAGCCTGAGTAGTAGGTGTCACCACCGCTGGCGATGACATCTGCTGCCGCGTTGTCGTCACGGCCGAGCAGGCCGTCACCGAACTGCAGGAACAGGTTCGATGCTTCTGACGGGTACATGATTGTGTAACCGGCCAGCATGTACATGATGCAGGCGATCGAGTAGAGACCAACGTTCTTGGTCAGAATCTCGGCCGTGTTCTTGGCACGGACGAGGCCGGATTCCAGCATCGTGAAGCCGGCGGCCATCCACATGACCAGGGCTCCCATGACGAGGAAATAAAAGGTATCAAGCGCGTATGCCAGCTCCGTGACCTGCGCCGAAATTTGCGTTACTTCTTCCACGAGAAGATCCTCCGCTAATAGTTGTTATACGGCTTCGGCACCGGTCTCGCCGGTACGAATTCGAATGGCTTGCTCCAGTTCGGAGACAAAAATCTTGCCGTCACCAATCTTTCCGGTGCGCGCTGTGTTGGCGATGGCTTCCACCACCTGCTCAGCGATCGCATCGTCGACAGCAAGTTCGATCTTGGCTTTCGGAAGAAAGTCGACGACGTATTCAGCGCCGCGATACAGCTCCGTGTGGCCGCGTTGACGACCGAAGCCTTTGACTTCCGTTACCGTGATGCCCTGGATGCCGATGTCGGCAACCGCCTGGCGGACGTCATCAAGCTTGAATGGCTTGATGATCGCAGTGATCATCTTCATGAGTTTCCCCTATGCTTTGCGAGTAAATGGGGGGCGGATGCCCGCCCCCTGTTTATGGTCTTTTCTTAAAGGTCGAAGCCCTTGCCGATCGTGAAGATCAGGGTCTCGTCTTCGTCACCGATCAGGTCGTCGTTGGCGAGAATCAGAGATACGCCAAAGTCGATTTCCGCGATCGTCGTGCCATAACCGACTTCCAGGTAGTCGCCGTCGGCGTCCTGCGAGAAGGTGCCGAAGGTACCGTAGAAGCCATTACCCGGGTCGAGCGTCAGAGAAACGAACGTGTAGTCCTGGGTCGGGCCGTCGAAGTTCTCGTACTCACCGAGCGCTACGTCAACGGTGAACGGACCGTAGCCGCCCGAGAGGTTGATCTCCTGGTAGGTGTCATCGAAGTCACCCGTGTAGTAGTAGCCGGTGAAGCCGATGCCGTAGCTGAAGTCTTCGATCGAACCGCCGAAGCCGAAGTAGCCATCGACCTCCAGGCCGTCACCTACGTCGGCAGCCCACGTACCGGCGTAGAAGCCATTGTCGTTTTCGTAATCTACGCCGCCGCTTGCGGAAGACGTTTTCTGGAAAATGCCGCGGAAGTGATATTCACTGGCCCAACCGACGTTTGCTGACCATTGTGCATTCGCTGCAGCACTGGCGAAGAGGATGGATACGAGCACCCCTGTCTTTACTATCGTTTTCATTATCTAAACTCCAAAAGAAAAATTAACGGCCGACTGAGCCGACGTCGCACCTGTAAGAGCAGTTATCGTGCCAACTTGAGTTTCTCCTGTTATTTCAGCGGGTTGCATCCGAAACAAAATTGCCTCCGATCCGCGATGGTGCGTAGGCAGGCCGCTACGCACCGGTTTGGTGCAGGCCTTCCACCAAATTCGGTGCAATTGAGGCAAATGAGGCTGGTCTTGGGGACTTCGCTGAGGTATCACGTTCGCATGGACAAGGAATCAATAGACAACCTGGCCCGGAAGCTGGCCGATGCCGTTCCCGATGGACTGAAAAACATGCGGGAAGAAGCGGAGACGACCTTCCGGTCTGTATTGAGCCAGAGCCTCGCGAAGCTCGACCTGGTCACGCGCGAAGAGTTCGAAGTGCAGGAGGCCGTTCTGAAGCGCACTCGCGAGAAGCTCGATGCGCTGGAAAAAGACCTCAAGATGATCGCCAGACAACAATAGGCAACGGCGCGTCGGCCAGGGAGGGCCAGTGGCAACAGCACCAGCACACGGCCGATGAGCTTCGCGCTCATCCGCTCACGAGCGCAGACCGGCACGGAAGCGCCCGACGTTCGAGTCGAAGTGTTCCTGTCGGGCGGCCTGCCCGGGTTCTCTATCGTCGGGATGGCCGAGACGGCCGTTAAAGAGAGTCGCGATCGCGTCAGGGGCGCGATCGTCAGCGCCGGCTTTCGGCTGCCGCAGCAACGCATAACCGTCAGTCTTGCGCCGGCCGATATGAAAAAGACCGGTAGCCGCTTCGACCTGGCAATCGCGATCGGGATTCTCGTCGCCAGCCGTCAACTACCGGAACTGCCGGACCGCACTGAATTCTATGGCGAGCTGTCGCTTAACGGTCGCCTGCGGCATGTGCCGGGCCTGCTGCCGGCCGCCATCGCGGCCCGAAACGAAGAGCTGTCGATGCTGGTTCCACGGCGCTCGGCTGCGGAAGCGGCGTTGGCGGGTGCGGTGGTGTACGGCGCTTCCTCGCTGCTGGCGGTTACCGCCCACCTCACCGGCGCCGAGCCCATCGAGCCCGCATCTCCGCCGGACCTCAGGAGCAACGGCTGCTGTGCCGACGATCTCTCGGACGTTCAAGGCCAGGAGACGGCCAAGCGGGCGCTGGAGATCGCGGCGGCAGGCGGTCACAACCTCCTGTTCATCGGTCCGCCGGGAACCGGCAAGACGATGCTGGCGAAACGGCTGCCTGGGTTGCTGCCGCCTATGAGCAAGCAGGAAGCGCTTCAAACCGCGGCGGTGCACTCCGTACTCGGAGAACGGCTGGACGTCGATCGCCTCTTTCGTCGGCCGTTTCGTTCGCCGCATCACACGGTGTCGGCGATCGCCCTTGTCGGCGGCGGCGGTTCGCCGCGGCCTGGCGAGATTTCACGCGCACACAATGGCGTCCTGTTTCTCGATGAACTGCCGGAGTTCAATCGTCACACACTGGAAGTCTTGCGTGAGCCGATCGAGGCAGGCGAGGTCTGCATCTCGAGGGCTGCCTACCAGCTGCGATTTCCGTCGAGGTTCCAGCTGGTGGCCGCGATGAATCCGTGCCCCTGCGGCGAACTGGGCGACGTGAACGGGCGCTGTGGGTGCAGCAGGGACAGAGTCAGGGCGTATCGGTCGCGCTTGTCCGGTCCGCTGCTCGACCGTATCGATCTGCAGGTTGACGTCGCACGGCAATGCCTCGCGAGCATCCGGCGTGGAGCCGGCAACAATGAATCCAGCGCAACGGTCGCCGAGCGGGTCGCCGACGCTCGCGACGTGGCGTTGAAGCGACAGGGCTGTGTGAACGCGAACGTGAGCGGGGAGATGCTGGAGCAACTGGCACAGGTCCAGCCTGGCGGCTGGGCGTTGCTGGAACGAGCGGCAACACAATTTCGATTATCGACGCGCGCAGCCTACCGTGTACTGAGGGTGTCAAGAACGATCGCGGACCTGTCAGCGGATCACCAGGTTACGGAGCGCCACGTTGCAGAGGCGCTGTCTTTGAGACAACTGGATCGCGAAACCTGATTTGCCGCTTCAGGAGTCACCAAAAGACGCCGTGACCAGTTCGAGCATCCAGCGCAGTCGGGGATCTGCTGTAAAGCGTGGGTGCCACAGCGCGTAGTAGTCGGTCGATGGGAGTTTCAGCGGTGCGCGCTTGACGACGAACGGGCCGTTGTCGGCGAGGCGCTGCGCCACGCGCGACGGGATGGTCGTAATTCGCGAACCGCCCAGTACCGACTCGTTGATCATGCTGAACGCGGGTACCGAAGCGCACACGTGGCGTTCCACGCCCATCTGCTTCAGTTCGACGTCGACGACTCCTTCCGCGTAGCCCAACGGCGCAACCAACACATGCGTAGCATCTATGTAGCGTTTGAGCGTCAGGTTCCGGTCGGCGAGGGGGTTGTCTTCGCGCATCAGGCAGACAAACGAATCCGAACCCAGTCGCTTCTGTTTGAGTTGGTCGGGCGCGTGCCAGTTGACGGCGACCAGCAAATTCACCTGTCCGGCCTCGAGCTGCCGCGCCGAATAGTCCCGGGCGATGGGGATCGTGATCAGCCGGAGTTGCGGCGCCTCATCGGCAAGACGTCCAACAAGGTCTGGCACCAGACGATCCAGTACCTCGTCGGTTGCGCTGAGCACAAACTCGCCGGTGAAGTCAGCAGGCTGGATGCTCCCTTCGCGGGCCAGGCTCGCAGCCTGTTCCAGCAGCGACTCGATGCGTTCGCGTAAGGCCAACGCGCGTGGTGTCGGCTGCATGCCGTCGCTGGTTCGAACGAAGAGATCGTCGCCCAGCCATTCCCTTAGCTGCGCCAGCTGTTTGCTGACGGCTGACTGAGTGACGTTCATGGCATCAGCTGCGGCGACAAGGCTGCCGCGAGTCATTATTGCGTCGAACGCCTCGAGCAATGGCAGGCGCTTTAAATTCCTTGAGCTCATGTTGTGTATTACTAACATTCCATTTCGGAATATTCAATCAGCGCGTATCTTGCGCTGCAGTCAGTAATCGCAGGACACATTCATGAACACACTCCAACATCAACGTGTTGTCGTCACCGGCGCCAACGGTGGCATTGCACAGGCAACGATCAGTCGTCTGCTCGAAGCGGGCGCTGATGTCGTTGTCTCCGCTCGCAACGAGCAGAAGCTCGCGACGGTGCTGGACAGCCTCGAAGGAAGCGTTGAAGGCTATGTAATGGACTTGCTCAGTCCTGACAGCATCCGCAGCTTTTTCGACCAGGTCGGTGCTTTCGATCACCTGGCGACGCCAGCGGCGTCAAGCATGTTCGCGCCAATCCGGGATATGAATTTCGAGCAGGCAGAACAGATCGTAAGCACCAAGCAGTGGGGGCAGCTCTATTCCGTTCATTACGGCAGCCGCCGTATTTCCGAACATGGCTCGATAACGCTGTTCAGCGGGACGGTTACCCAGAAACCCATTGAAGGGTCGTCGATGTTCGCCGCAGTTGGCGGCGCCACAGAAGCGGCGGCACGCATCTGGGCATTTGAGCTCGCGCCCTTAAGGGTCAACACCGTCGTACCAGGCATTATCGACACACCGGTCTGGCCCGGGCTGGTCGGCGCAGACGGCGCCGATAGTGCACTGGCTGCCATGGCTGACGTCATTCCCGTGCAGCGAGTCGGCACGCCCGACGATGTCGCCAAAGCCGTCCTTTTCCTCATCGACAATTCATTCGTCAATGGACACTCGCTGGTCGTCGACGGCGGCCACCGACTGATCTAGGAGCCTCCGAATGCGTTACCAACTCGTTAGTTTTCCCATCTGCCCTTACGTCCAGCGCGCCCGGATCCTGCTGGACGCAAAAGGTATCGACTACGACACCTCCTACATCGACCTCGATGACAAGCCGGATTGGTTCACCGAACGCGTACCAACAGCGAAGGTGCCGGCGCTGTTCGTCGGTGACACTACGCTGTTTGAGTCGAACGTCATCACCGAGTATCTCGATGACGTCAGCAGCATGCCATTGCTGCCAGATGAGCCGCTTCAGCGAGCAACCGAAAAGGCCTGGATCGCTTACTCCGACAGCTGGCTCATGTCGTTATTTCGAGCGTTGAAGTCAGAGAACAAGCCGGAGTACGCGAAACAGGTCAATTCGCTGCTTGAAGGCTGCGACAACGCGCGAAGCTTCATCGAGTCCCGCCTCGCCCATGGTTATCGGCTCGGTGCGTTCGAGATTGCCGTCGCACCGCTTCTGCTGCGCATCCGGAAGGTGCCTGATATTCGCGCCGCCTTCCGCGAGCGCTTCAAAGACTCGAGCCGAATAGGTCTTTGGGCGCAGACAGTACTGTCCGAGGACGCGGTGCAAGGATCCCTTCCAGACGACTTTGACGAGCGTTTTTCCCGCTTCTTCGATCTGGACAACCCGGCGCATCCGGCAAACATCAGCGCACTTGGGCGCCTGACCGAAAGCGCCGCATAGCCGGAAAACAACTACTGAATTCATAAGGAAAAAGCCCATGAAACTCTTCTACAAGCCTGGTGCGTGCTCGATGGCGACGCACATCATTCTCAACGAACTCGACATCCCCTTCGAACTCGAGAAGACAGATACCGATGCCGCCGTAACGGTATCCGGCATCGACTTTCGCTCCATCAGCCCGAACGGCTACGTCCCGGCGCTGCAGACGAATGACGGCGATATCATCACCGAAAATCCTGCCATCCTGCAGTATCTTGTCGACGGCGCAACGGACTCAAAGCTTGCGCCGCCGAACGGCACCCTCGAACGAACACGCCTGCACGAGCTGCTGAACTTCCTGTCCGCGGAATTGCACAAGGCCTACTCCCCGTTCTTCTCGAAGATCGAACTCGACGCGTCCGCGAAGGAAGCGGCCCAAAAGACGCTGTCGCGCCGAGTCGGTGCGATGCAGGATCGCCTTGCGGACGGCCGTGAATTCCTGCTCGGCGACACTTTCGGCGTTGCGGATGCGTATGCATTCGTGCTGTTGAGCTGGTCTCCCGTGATTGGATTCGACCTCAGGCCCTGGCCGGAGGTGGCTGCGTATGTGAAGCGGCTTCGTCGCCGGCCGGCGATCATCCGGGCACTGCAGGCAGAAGGCCTGCTCGACGAGCGCGTCGCATCATGAGCGCGTACGCAGAGGTGCAGGCGCTGCTCGATACCTACTTCGACGCCCTGTATTACTCGGATGTCGACCGCCTTGGCGCCGTGTTCCACCCGCGGGCGATCTACGCGACCGCCGACGAGACACCGCCGCTGTATCGGAGTATGGAAGAGTACTTTCCGGTGGTTGCCGCCCGGCAGTCGCCGGCGTCGCGAAAGGAGCCGCGCAGAGACGCTGTCGACTCCATTGAGTTTGCAGGCATCAATACCGCGCTTGCCCGCGTTCGTTGCTCCATAGGCCAGAACGACTTCACCGACTTCCTGACGCTCGTCCGTGAAGACGGCGCCTGGAAGATAATCGCCAAGGTCTTTCAGATCACTCCCCGACAAACCATCAACTAGGAGGCCCGCGTGCCCTACGTCAATATCAAAGTGACTCGCGAAGGCGTTTCGCAGGAACAGAAATCGCAGCTCATCAAAGGGACTACAGACTTGCTAAAGACTGTTCTCGACAAGGACCCCGCCACCACCTTCGTTGTGATTGACGAAGTGGATCTCGAGGACTGGGGCATCGGCGGGCTGCCGGTCGAGGATTTTCGTCGCCAGCAGTCAGGAGGCTGACTGCCCAACGGTCAATGCGACGTGACGTCGAAAGGCCGCAGCGATCCCGTCTTACTGGTTGACCTGTTCGACCATATAGGCAACGGCGTCGGCGACTTCATCGTCGGACAGGTCCGCTCTGCCACCTTTGGCCGGCATGTAGCCGAGCTCGCCCTGGTAGCCGTAGATGGCGTGCTCGTTGAGGGTCTCGATGCCCTGTGCGATGCGCGGGGCCCAGACGTCGGCGTCGCCGAGAATCGGCGCGCCGCCAATGCCGGCACCGTGGCAGGCCAGGCAGGCCTGATTGTAGACCTGGGGTCCCGTCAGCGCGGCCGCGACCGGCTCCGGCTCTGCTGCGGTCTCGACCACCGGTGCCGCAGCCTGCAGCTCCTCACCGGGGAGGTAGACCTGGCCGACGGGCGCGATGCGCTCCTGGACGGCCGCCTGGTATTCGGGTGCTGCCTTGTTGAACTCACCTTGTGTGATGTCGCCCATACGCATCGCCAGCACGAGGATGAACAGCGCAAACAGCGCAAGGCCGCCGACTACGATGGAATAGATGTCGAAAAACTTCTGGTCCGAACTCAAGGTCTTAACTCCGATGGTGTCTGGTGCCCGCAAAGGACGGAGCGAAGTATAGCTTTAGCTCGATTGGGTATCTATCCATTGTCGACCCGAACACCATGAAATCTGCCGGACCGACCGTTATTGAGCGCTCCGGACAAGGCTCCTACGGCGTCTCCAGCCACAATCGCATGAATTCCTCCGCGAATATTCGGGTGGCGTTGCGGTTCGCCTCCAACGGGGTTTCATCGCCGACCTCGTAGGTCAGCGACGGGATGCCGTATCGCTTGTACATGTAGTTCTTGCCGTTGGGCGTTGGTGACGTCGGGCGCGGATCGTTAACGAACGGGTAGTCGTCACCGATGCGTTCGCCTGACCGCTTCAGCCACTCAGCAGAAAAGCCCGCCGGGTTCGTGGGCTCAGACTGGGTGTAGAAGCGGTTGTCCTTGGTCGAGTGAAAGTCCATGAACATTCGGACGCGTTTGTCCTGCCCGTCGAGTTCGTCGAGGGTCTGTTCAATGACCCGGGTCTCAGGTTGCGCGAAAGGACCCCAGTCGCGATTCAGGTCTGTGCTGCCGAGGTTGTGCCGCCAATGGCCGTGGATGATGCCGTCCGGATTGAGCAACGGCAGGCTGACGATATGGAAGCGAGCGCGAAACTCAGTCGCTAGCTTCGTCTCGGAATAGAGCGTATTCAGGAACTCGAGCATCGCATAACCGCCCGGTATCTCCGGCGGGTGCTGGTGGCCGGTCAGGAAAATAACCTCGTTCTTGTCGGCGCCGGACTCCAGCCGATAGATCGGCAGTCCCTCAATCGACTGACCCGCGACGGAAAGTGTCGCGTCGGTCTCGTGCGCCAGCGATCGCAGCCGGATTTCGTAGTCGGCCGGCAAGATCATCGGGTTCCCGGCGATCCAGACCGGCTCGCCCAGCAGCTTGATAGTGAGCTCCAGTACGTTCTCCGAAGGTTGCTGAAACATGGCTTCGTTAGCGACGCGCCACGTCTTACCGTCACGACTGATCTTCGGCACGTAGCGGTGTTTCCAGTCACCGTAATCCAGCGTGACCCTGACGGTTCCGGACGGGTCGCCGGTTAGCTTGAAGGCATACCACGGTGACGGATTTTTGACCTGGTCGTCTTCCCGAACGATGTGCAGGCGAACCTGGTTTTCTGCCAGGACGTCGCAGTCGCCACGCCGTGCCCCGGCGAAGCCGTCATCGACCTTGAACAGGTCAGTGTCACAAACCGTACCCGCGGGCACCGTGACCCTTGGCGTTGCGGCACAGGCGACCAGCAAGACGGAAACGATTGCTGCTATGCCGATTCTCAAGCGTCTCACGATTCGGCTCCCTCTCTTACGAGTGTCGCCAGAGTTTCTCCCGAGGCACAGGCCAGCGTCCAGCCGAGCATGCCGTGTCCCGCATTGATGAAAAGACCGTTTACCGCGGTCGCTGAAATGATCGGCTGGCTGTCCGGGGTCATCGGGCGAACGCCGCTCCATCGGTGTTTCTCGTCGGCTTCATAATCCGCGGCAGCTGGGGCAATCGCGCGGGCAACGCGGATCAGGTCGTCGGTCCTCTGACGAATGTATCGATCATCACACTCGTTTAGAAAGTCTGCGAAACCGGCGATGCGCACCCGGTTGCCCAGGCGGCTGAAAACGAAGTGTTGTGCGAGCGCCGTAATACTGGTGACCGGTGCATGCTCGCCTGCCGGTAAGGTCACGCTATAGCCACGCATGCCGCGGATCGGCAGTTTGAGACCCAGCGGCCGAAGCAGTGCGTTACTACCCGTCCCGGCGCAAACGACGACAGCGTCGCTCTCGATCGATCCTGACGGCACCTCTGCCGCGTTGATGCGGCCGCTTGCAGTGCTGAGGCGGGACACCGACTCACCATAAATGAACTGGCAGGATGTGTTCGATGTTAGCCATTCGGACAGCGAGGCCGCGAACATCCGGGCGTCACCAACCTGGTCACCCGGAGAGTAAATACAGGCATCCGGCAGCTCGCTGAACGCTTTTAATGCCGGCTCGATTTCCGCAGCTTCCCAGCCGGTCAGAATGACATTGTCACAGCCATATTGGTTCTTGAGCCTGATCGTGTTGTCCGCACGCCTGATCGCGTCGGCTCCCGAGATGCTGATCATCTTGCCCGAGTCGAAGTAGTCGAACTCGATGTTCGTACGCTCGCGAAGTGCCTGCATCAGCTCATTCGAGTGAAGCGCTTTTCGATAGGTCTCGAGCGACAGTCTGTCGGACTGCTTGCGCGAACTGTGCCGCAGCAATCTCAAGCCCCATAGCATCAGGCCAGGTGACAGTGAGACTTGCGCGCCCTCATCCCGATTGAACACGAGGCCGGGCAGGGCGCGGACAAATTCCGGGCTGCCGAGCGCATCGGAGAAGCTGTAGGACAGCTGGCCGCCGTTTGCAAAGCTGGTGCCTTCGCCCGGACCGGGATTACTGTCCACGACCGTGACGTCGTGCCCGTCCAGTGACAGGTAATAGGCTGTCGCTACGCCAACGACTCCCGCGCCGATGACGGTTACGCGCATGGAATCATTGCCCCTGACGAGCGGTTGACGGCTTCAGGCTGCAGTATCGAACAACCAGTCACGAAAGCTGTTCCGCAGCCTCTACTGTGCGCCTAAAAAAAGGGGCCGACAGCAGCCGGCCCCATCCTTTTTGTGTCCCAAGCTCAAGCGCTCAGAAGGAAACCATCAGGTCGAGGTAGTAGTAGATACCCCAGTCACGATGCGCGTCCTTGAAGAAGCCGAAAGACTCATCGGCGATGGGCGCACGTTCGTCGGTGATGTTATTGACACCGAGTCGGACCCGCGTATCGATCTCCTGCAACTCGAAGCGATAATCCACCTTCGTGTTGTAAGTCGTCATCGACGGAATGCGGAACAGGTCGCCATTCGACAGCTCCTCGTTGAACCCGCTGATCTTGAAGGCCTGCAGCGACGCCGAGAGGTCGCCTTTGCGCCACGCGATGCTGGCCGAGTGGCGGTCCTCCTGGTTGCCGTCGAGGCCCAACAGGTCACCGAGCCCGGTCAGTGGGTAGACGATCGTAGAATCGGCAGCTTTCGCCGCTTCGACTTCGACCGACAGGGTGCTGGACGCGATCTGTTCGAACTTAGTGTAGAACGAGCCGTTGTAGCTCAGGCTGAACTCGCCATACTCTGTGTCAAAGTCATAGTAGACACCGATGTCGTATCCTTCGAGCTCACGCGTGTCGAGGTTCAGGTATTTGTCGTCGACAAAATCCACGCGGCCGATCGGGCACAGGCCGGCTGCGAGGTAGCCATTTACGAGGTCGGTGTCGGTCGGGTCGTGCGGTGTGCGGACGACTACCGGGTTACCGAGATTCAGTTCATTGCCGCAGTTGCTGGTGCCCGCCTGCAGTCGCAGGACGAGATCGTAGAGGATGTGATTTTCCTCGCCGAACAGGCCAATCGTGTTCTCCTTCTCGATCGACCAGAAGTCCGCGGTAATCGTCAGGTTCTCGATCGGCGTGATGACGACACCGATGGACGTGTTGTCGGATTCCTCCGGTACGAGGTCGGTACTGCCCTGTGCGCGGCGCTGGATGCCGTAATCGCAATCGTCATCCAGCGTGCCCTGGTCTTCGCCGTAGAAGCACGCGTAGTCATTCAGCGTGTTCGAGCGGGCGATGATCTGCTCATTGATCGTGATCAGGTTCGGAGCGCGGAAGGCCTCGGACCAGGAGCCACGGATCAGCAGCTGGTCAAACGGGCGATAGCCGAAGGCGAACTTGGAGACTGTTGTGTCGCCAATGTCATCGAAGTCCTCGTAACGCGTCGCAAGCTGGACGTCCAGGTTTTCGAGTACCGGAATCTGCAGCTCGAAGAACAGGGAGTTGGTAGTGCGATCGCCAGCGCCGTCCGGCGTCGGGCTGGAATTAACGACGTCTGACGTGAAGGGGTAGGTATCGCCTTCGAAGTCGCCTTCGAAGTCGAGGACGCCGTCTCCGTCCGTGTCGCGCTGGAAGCGAATCGTGCCGTCGAGGCGCGGATCGCGATCGTCGACATACTCTTCCTTGCGGAACTCGTAGCCTGCCAGGATGCCTACCGGGCCCGCTGGCAGCTCGTAGATTTCCGGGTTCGAGAACTTGATGTCCCACATCGCCAGCGTCGTCTCGCCTTTGCGGAACACGTCGACCAACGCACGTTCGATGTTTGAATCCACGCCGGCGGCGAATGGGTTATACGCCGCGGGTGTCGGGTCGAACAGGGCCTCGGTGATCAGGGTGTTCGAGATGCGGTTATTCGTAATGTCGTCGCGCGTTGCCTCGGAATAGACTACTGCGGACTCCCAGTCCCAGTCTCCGGCGGTACCGCGCAGGCCGGCGAGAAGCCGGTATGAGTCACCATCGTTATTCACGACCCGGGGGAATTCCTCGAAACGGTACAGGTCCATGTTCAGTTCATAGCCTTCCGCCGGCACGTCCGTCCCGATGATCGCGTCCGGCAGCCGATTGGGCGAGCCGACGGGTCCGAGCGGGTTGTAGTAGTTCGATGCGCCGACCCTGAGCGGCACGGCACTCAGGTCCACCGACGGTGCGTTCAGCCGTTTCGTCGTGGAGGTGTAGTAGTACATGTCACCAAAAAACTCGAGGCCGGAGTCGAACTCGTGATTGAGGTAAGCGTAGACCGTCGTACGCTCGAGCTCGGACAGCAGGTCGCGATTGTCATTCAGGTTATACCGAACACCGCGTGACCCTGCGTCTTCACGCATGCAGATGCCGTTGCCCAGGTCGATGGCAGCAGAAGCGGTGCATTCCTCGGCCCCGATCGGGAACAACTCAAACTCGCCGGCGTTGTCGGTGACGTCGTTCTGCCGCAGGCTATGGCTGCTGCCAAGGCCGGGGATAACGTCGAAACGACCGTAGACTGAATTGGCACTATCGTTGCGGAAGACGGTGCTGCCGGAGTCTTCGCCGTAGATGTTGGCCAACGGGTTCTGGAACGCCCCGTAGGCGGTGCTGCCGTCGCCAAAGCGGTAGCGGAAGTCGGCTTCGGCCCATCTGGCCTCATCCTGCGAATTGACACTGTCGCGCTGGTAGTAACGGACGAATACGCCAACGTTGGTTGCACCGCCGTTGAAGTTGTCACCCCACTCGATGCCAATCGACTGGTCGTCGCGCGGCAGGTGATCGAAGTTCGTGTGGCGTGCGCGGATCCTGAATCCCTCGTAGTCGTCCTTCAGCACCGTGTTTACGACACCGGCTACCGCGTCAGCGCCGTAAATTGCCGACGCACCGTCACGAAGCACCTCGATGCGATCTACGCCGAATACCGGTATGTGGTTGGAGTTGACCGAGTTAACCGGAACGAAACTGCCACCGACCGTCTCGGTCTGGTAAGTCGCCATGTTGACCAGGCGGCGGCCGTTCAACAGGACCAGCGTGTTGCCGGTGCCGAGGTTACGCATGTTGATGGCGCCGACATCGCCACGCGCCGCGTTGACACCGCCCGCCGTGTCCGTCTCGCTGAAAAAGTTCTGGCCCATCTCCGGGATCATGTCCAGGAGCTCGTCGCCCGACTCAACGCCGATGATCTCGATGGCCTCAGAGTCGATCACCGACACAGCCAGTGCGTCAGAAATCTTGGCGCCCTTGATCTGGGTACCGGTCACGGTAATTTCGTCAACGGTATCTTCGTCGTCTTCCTGTGCGAACGCCGCGCCGGAGATGAGGGCTGCTGCGGCTGCCGCGAGACTTATCAGTGTTCGATAGCCTGCCTTACTCTGGTGTTCTTTATCGAAGTGTTGCACTTTCTTAATCCCCCAGATTTTTCTATTTATCGTCGCTCACGATACCAAAAAAGAGCGGCCGTGCGGCCAAATACGAAAGTTGTCTATAGACGTTTCGCTTTACTTCGGTCACGCGAGACGAGCCAACTGGACGAGTGTCGCTATCCAAAGAATTGGATGCATCAGAAACTAGTTCGGTGAACGAGAATCATTTCACTTATCAGGACATTTCTGGCCATACGGGGCCTCGATCTTTTGGTTTGATATGCTTAACTCAATCGAAGGGTCTTTGACCGCGTTGCTCGTCCCGCCGCCAGAATAAGAACGAGGTGTCCTGAAGCATGCGAATCGCGCTTCTCTCTTTGCTGTTGTTGTCTGCATCGGTCGTTGCTTCGCCCGAGCGCGTTCTCTTCGTCGGTAACAGCTTCACCTATTACAACAACAGCCTGCACAACCACTACAAGGAACTCGTCAAGGCATCACTGCCCGACAATCGAAACCGTGTCCGATCGATGACGATTTCCGGCGGCAAGCTGTTTGAGCACGCTGGACTCGAGGCGATGGTGAATAGCGAGCAGTGGGACATCGTCGTCCTGCAGGGCCACAGCCTCGGTCCTATCGAGGGCGCTGAGCGTTTTCGCGATGCAGCCAGGAAACACTCGAAGGCGATCCGTCTCGCCGGTGCCGAACCGATGCTCTACATGACCTGGGCTTACACGGATCGGCCCGAGATGACGGTGCAGCTCGACAACGCGTATACGAGTCTTGGTGCCGATCTAGGCGTCGAGGTTGCGCCCGCCGGCCTGGCTTTCGAGCGCGTAACGCAGGAGCGCCCGGAGCTTGCGCTGCGCACTGACGACAAGCGCCATCCGACGCTGGCCGGCACCTACCTGACGGCCTGCGTGTTCTACGCGGTGCTGCAGGACCGGACGCCAGAAGATATCGACTATGACGCCGGGCTCGACATCGAGGTCGCGGCGTATCTACAAGAGGTCGCCTGGGAAGTCGTGCAGGCTTACGCCTCGCGAGACGAGTAGCCGACCTGACAACCTGAAGCCGGCGATCATCGAAAAAGAAAGGGGAATCGATAATCGAATTTCAGCTCAATGGTAAGCCTGCAAGGTCAGACAGCCCGGGGGACACACCCCTGCTGTGGGTGATCCGGGACGAGCTCAAGCTCAAGGGAACCAAGTTCGGCGGTGGTATTGCCCAATGTGGCGCCTGCACGGTTCATCTCGAGGGATTCGCACTCCGTTCCTGCGTAACGCCGTTAAGCGCGGTGGCTGGCCTCGGTGAGCCGCCACTGATCGCGGTCGCGCCGGCGATCGGCAATGCGGTGTTTGCCGCGACCGGAAAGCGCGTCCGGGACCTGCCGATACGCCTGGGTTAGTCACGCCAAGGGTCCGGCGTCGCAGACGTTCTGTGCGCCGGGCCCTAGCGCGGTAATAAAACGTCGCTGGCCGAGGAGCGCCCTGCACCCGTCCGCTCAGGGTACAATGGCCGACCGGCCCCACGAATCCGGGGGCCATATCCAGCATCACTATGAATCTAAACGACCTCGTCAACGTATCGTCAGCGGTCTCGGCGACCCGTAGCCGCCTGAAGAAGCGCGCCCTGCTCGGCGACTGCCTGCGCGCGGCTGACACCAACGAGGTTCGACTGGTTGTCAACTACCTGGCCGGCGTCATGCCGCAGGGGCGTATCGGCCTGGGCCCTGCGATGGTCAGTGCCGCGCTTAAGAATGCGGAGACAGGCGACAATGCCCTTGCGCTGACGGAAATCGATCGCCGACTCGCTGACATTGCGGCAATGAAGGGCGCTGGCTCCAAGCAGGCCAAGACCGACGCCTTCGGCCAACTCCTGTCGCAAGTCACTTCAGAGGAGCAGCGCTTTCTCGCAGGTCTCGTTCTCGGTGAGGTCCGACAGGGCGCGCTCGAGGGTGTGCTGATTGAAGGTATCGCGGAGGCGTCCGAACTGCCGGCGGATGCGATTCGCCGTGCGGTGATGCTCGCGGCCGACCCGGCGCCGGTCGCTGAGGCAGCCCTCGTCGACGGCCTGCCCGGCTTGCAGGCGTTTCGCCTGCAGGTCCTGAACCCGGTCAGGCCGATGCTTGCGCAGCCAAGCGACACGCTCGCAGAGGCGATGGACGGGCTTGGCGAGGCCGCACTGCAGTACAAACTCGACGGCGCACGTATCCAGGTCCATCGAGCAGGCGCCGACGTCCGCATTTTCACGCGGCAACTGCATGACGTGACGGCGCGACTGCCGGAGATCACCGAGGCGGCGCTTGAGATGCCGGCTCGTGAGTTTATCCTCGATGGCGAGGCGATCGCGTTCGGCAAGGACGAACGTCCGCTGCCGTTCCAGGTGACGATGCGCCGCTTCGGCCGCAGCAGCAACGTCGAGGAGATGCGCGACAAGTTGCCGTTGTCGGGCCTGCACTTCGACTGCCTGTATCTCGACGGTGACGAATTGATTGACCGGAGCTTCGACGAGCGTTCTGCTGCGCTGGCCGGCATTGCCGATGCGCAGGCGTTGGTGCCGCAGCTTACGACTGCGAACGTCACGGAAGCGAGCCGGTTCCTCGCGGCGGCGCTGGAGCAGGGTCACGAGGGCATCATGGCCAAGTCTCCGGGTAGCCTGTATGCCGCCGGCAACCGCGGGTCTGACTGGCTAAAGATCAAGCAGGCGCACACGCTGGATCTTGTAATCCTCGCCGCGGAATGGGGCAGTGGTCGACGCAAAGGTTGGTTGTCCAACCTGCATCTCGGAGCGCGCAACCCTGACGACGGCAGCTTTGTCATGCTCGGAAAGACCTTCAAGGGGTTGACCGACAAGATGCTGGCCGAACAGACGAAAGCATTGCTGGATCGGGAACTCGGTCGCGACGGCAACGTCGTGCACGTCAGGCCTGAGCTCGTCGTTGAGATCGCTGTCAATGACATTCAGGAGAGCCGACAGTACCCGGCCGGCATGGCGCTGCGCTTCGCACGCGTAAAACGTTACCGATCCGACAAGCGGGCGTCGGAGGCCGACACGATCGACACGGTGAGGCAGCTGTTCGACGAGGCGAGGCGCTAACTGTGTCTCACGATGCAACACACCTGTTCTTTCAGACGAGGCACTAGTCTGTGTTTCATGAGGCAACGCATCTGTTCTATCAGGCGAGGCACTAGTCTGTGTTTCACGAGGCAACCCAGAGTTGGTTTGACGACAACTTCGATGCACCGACCGCGGTGCAGGCGCGTGGCTGGAAGAAGATCGTGCGCGGACGCCATTCCCTGCTCGTGGCTCCGACCGGCAGCGGTAAGACACTCGCTGCATTCCTCGCCGGTATCGATCGCATCGGCAGCAGCGACAGAGTCCGCGGCGTGCGCGTGCTCTACATTTCGCCACTGAAAGCCCTCGTCTATGACATCGAACGCAACCTTCGAGCGCCACTGGTCGGCATCACTCGAACGGCGGAACGCCTGGGCCTCGATTTCCGCGAGGCGAGCGTCGCGATTCGAACCGGCGACACGCCGCAGCGTGAGCGACAGCGGATGGTCAAGGAGCCGTCCGAGATTCTTGTGACAACACCGGAATCGCTGTTTCTTATGCTGGGTTCGAAGGTGGCCGAGACGCTGAAGACCGTCGAGACGGTCATCATCGATGAGATTCACGCAGTCGCGCCCAGCAAGCGCGGTACACACCTCGCGCTGTCACTCGAGCGTCTGGCGGCGATCTGCGAGTCTGATCCACAGCGCATCGG
This sequence comes from Woeseiaceae bacterium, assembly GCA_030065915.1. Lineage (GTDB taxonomy): Bacteria > Pseudomonadota > Gammaproteobacteria > Steroidobacterales > Woeseiaceae > UBA1847. Next base: position 106,786 of record JASJCQ010000003.1, on the reverse strand, counting down.
CCTGTCGGCTACGGTGCGGCCACTCGAGGCCGTGGCCCGTTTCCTCGGAGGAGACCGCGACGTCGATATCGTCGATTGCTCGGCGAAGCCGCTGATCGACCTGTCCGTCACGGTCCCGGTGCCGGATATGCAGAATCCACCGCAACCCGAACGCAAGGAGCCAGAGGGTGGTTCGATTCTCGGGGAGCTGTATTCACGCGAGATCGGCAGGCCGCAGAACGAGCGCGGTATCTGGCCATCGATCTACCCCGAGCTGCTCGAGGCCATCCAGAGTCGACGATCGACGATCATCTTCGTCAACAGTCGCGGGCTGTGCGAGCGCCTCGCTCACAAGCTCAATGAAATGGCTGACGAGGAGCTGGTACGCGCTCACCACGGCAGCATTTCGCATTCCAAGCGCGCAGAGATCGAGGAGGGCCTAAAACGCGGCGACATCCGCGGCATCGTCGCCACGAGTTCCTTAGAGCTCGGCATCGATATGGGCACCGTCGACCTCGTCCTGCTGGTCGAGTCTCCGGGCTCCGTCGCTCGTGGTCTGCAGCGCGTCGGGCGCGCAGGTCACGGCGTCGACGAAGTCAGTGTGGGTCGCATCTACCCGAAGTTTCGCGGCGACCTGCTCGAGTCGACGGTGGTCGCCGAGCGTATGCGCTCGGCTGACATCGACGCGATCGCTATTCCAAAAAATGTACTCGATGTGCTGTCACAGCAGATCGTCGCGCTGTGCTGCCAGCGGCCGCATACCGTCGACGAGATCGAAGCGCTGGTTAAACGATGCTGGCCGTACCGTGAGCTGTCCCGCGACGCGCTGGAGGCTGTGCTCGACATGCTGTCCGGGCGTTATCCGTCGACAGACTTCGCGGACCTGAAGCCGCTCCTGTCCTGGGACCGCGCGGAGGACCGGCTGTCGCCACGTCGTGGCGCCGCACTGGTGACGCGCATGAATGCCGGGACCATTCCGGACCGGGGCGCATTTGGCGTTCATCTCGGTGAGGGCGGCCCTCGCGTCGGAGAGCTCGACGAGGAGATGGTGTACGAGACGCGCCCGGGAGACAACATCACGCTTGGCGCGAGTACCTGGCGGGTCGAGACGATCTCACGCGATCGCGTCATCGTGTCACCGGCCCCCGGCGAGCCCGGCCGGCTGCCGTTCTGGAGAGGCGATGGCCCCGGTCGACCGATCGAACTCGGTCGCGCGATCGGCGCCTTCCTGCGCAAGGTCGGACGCTTCGGTGAACAAAAGGCGACCGACTGGTTGCTCAAACACACGACGCTGGACGATTTTGCCGCGCAGAATCTTGCTGCCTATATCGCGCAACAACGTCGCGAGACCGGCACGCTGCCCACCGATCGCGCGATCACGATCGAGCGTTTTCGTGATGAGCTCGGTGACTGGCGTATCTGCATCCTGACGCCGTTCGGTGCGCGCATTCACGCGCCGTGGTCGATGGCGTTACAACGACAGCTAACAAGTGCGAGTGGCTACGAAATACAGGTCATGTATACCGACGACGGCATCGTGCTGCGTTTTGCCGACACGGAAGAGTTGCCGGATATCGACCTGCTGATTCCGGACCCCGAGGAGCTCGACGAACTCGTGACCGAGCAACTCGCGAGCACGTCGATGTTTGCAGGTCTGTTTCGTGAGAACGCCGTGCGATCGTTGCTGCTCAGGAGGCGCCGGCCGGGTCAGCGCTCCCCGTTATGGGCGCAGCGCCTCAAGGCACAGAACCTGCTCGCCACCGTCCAGCGTTACCCGAACTTCCCGATTGTCATCGAAACCTACCGACAGGCGCTGGGTGACGTCTTTGACTTGCCGGGCCTGAAACATCTGCTCGATGACATCCGAAAACGCAACATTGTTGTCGACAGTGTAGAGACACGAACGGCATCGCCGTTCTCTCGCTCGCTGGTCTTCGCCTACGTCGCCGCCTACCTGTATGAACAGGACGCGCCGCTGGCGGAGCGCAAGGCGCAGGCACTGACCCTCGATCGCGCGCTGCTCGGTGAATTGCTCGGGCAAGCGGAGCTGCGCGACCTCATTGATGCGGCCGTACTGGCGAAGCTCGAAGACGAGTTGCAGTTCGTTGCCGAAGGCCGGCGGGCGGCCGACGCCGATGACCTGCACGATGTGCTCCGGCGGCTCGGTGACCTGAACGAAGATGAACTCGTGCTTCGCGCAAGCCGGGATGCGGCCGCCTGGCTCGAAGTGCTGCAATCCCAGCGCCGCGCGGCGAGGGTGCAGATCGCCGGCGAGGAGCGCTTCATCGCCGCCGAGGATGCCGGGCTGTATCGCGACGCGCTCGGCGTTGTACCGCCTACCGGTTTGCCGGACAGTTTTCTCGAGAAAGTCGACAGCGGCCTTGTGGAAATCGCCCGACGGTTCGCGCGACATCGAGGCCCCTTCCTGTCGCGCGATATGGCGACCCGCTACGACCTGCGTGTCGCACAGATCGAGCCCACGCTCGAACTGCTCGAGCAGCGCGGCGTGCTCGTCCGCGGAGAGATTCGGCCTGGCGGCGCCGAGCTGGACTGGTGCGATGCTGAGGTCTTAAGGCGCCTGAAGCGGCGCAACCTCGCCGCGCTGCGCGATGAGGTCGCGGCCGTTGACGCATCGGCCTACGCGCTGTTCCTGCCGCAGTGGCACGGCATTGGCGATGGGCTTCGCGGACCGGAGCGGTTGAAAGAAGTCGTGGCTCAGCTGCAGGACTACCCGGTGCCGTGGTCGTTGCTGTCGGGTTCGATACTGCCGTCGCGCGTTGCCGACTTCCGCCTCGACACGCTGGACATGATGGCAGCATCGGGCGAGGTCGTCTGGGTCGGCCGTGGCGCGGCGGGCGCGAAGGACGGGCGCATCTCACTGTACCTGCGGGAGCAGGTCGGTGACCTGCTCAGTGTTGAGGATTTCGAAACGGATGACGACTGCGAACTGGCCATCCTCGACCGGCTCGCCAGCCGCGGCGCGTCATTTGCCATCGAGATTGAAGACCATGTCCGGGACAAGGTCGCCGACGCGTCGGCCAAGGAAATCCGCGATGCACTGTGGCGGCTGGTCTGGGCCGGCCAGGTGACCAACGATACCTTCGCGCCGTTGCGCGGCCTGTCCCGGTCAGCGCCGCGACGTGGCCGGGCGACTACGGTCGTTGCCGGCGGCCGTTGGTCGCTTGTCAGCAGCCTCGTGAGGCGGGACATCAGTCCGACGCAGCAGGCCGTTGCGAGAGCGCGATTGCTGCTCGACCGCTACGGTATCGTCAGTCGCCGTAGCGCAGAGGGCCCCGGCTACGGTGCCATCTACAAGGTCTTGCGCGAAATGGAAGAGCAGGGGCGGATCAAGCGCGGCTACTTCGTTGAGGGTCTCGACGGTGCGCAGTTCGCCTACGCGGGCGCGGTCGATCGGCTGCGCGACTGTAAGGATGTGTCCGAAGACAGGGAGTCGCAGCTTTGCGCGGACGACGTCGCTGTCATTGCGGCCATGGATCCGGCCAACCCATTCGGTTCGACGTTGCCGTGGCCCATGGCCGCGAACGAGGAGCTTGCGAAACCGCGACGCGTTGCCGGCGCCTGGGTGTTGATCGCCCACGGACGGCCGATTCTCTATGTCGGCAGTCGAGGGCGTGCGTTGATTACGTTCCCGTCGACGCTGAACGATGAGGACGCGGCGCTCGCGGCGGCGATCGAGGCGCTTCGGCGCGTGCCGATGAAGGGTAAGCGCAGCACCCTCGTCATCGAGAAACTGGACGGCGAGAACGTGCTGTCGTCGCCGCTTGCCGATGTGTTCAAGGCGGCGGGTTTTGCGGCCGACTATCGCGGACTGATCGACATACAGCCGTTCAGCGCGGCGGGAGCGGGTCGTGCCTGAGGGAGATACTATTCACAAAGTCGCCAACTACCTTGCACCGCGACTGTCCAGTCACGTTATCGAAGACGTTCACATGTCTGATATCAGCGGAGCAGACCAGTGCACATTCGCGCGAATCCAGAGTGTCGTCGCGCGCGGCAAACACCTGTTCTTCGAACTCGACAACGGACTCGCGATACGCAGCCATCTAGGCATGTACGGCTCCTGGCATCGCTATGCGCCGAATGAAGCCTGGAAGAAACCGCGCAGCCGGGCATCGCTCAGGCTCAGGGTCAACGGCGAGGATTACGTGTGTTTCAACGCTAAGGAAGTCGAGCTGATCAAGACGCCGAGTGTGCGTCGTGCAATCACAAGGACTCGCCTGGGTCCTGACCTGATCGCCGATGATGTCGATCCGGCCAGGGTTGTCGAGCGGGCACGTGAGATCTGCGATGGTGACGCGTTGCTGGCCGATGTGCTTCTCGATCAGCGTGTCGCGAGTGGAGTCGGCAACGTCTACAAGTCAGAGGTGTTGTTCATCCTCTCGCTGTCGCCGACCCTGACACTCGGACAGGTGACCGACGAGGAGCTTGAGCGATGTTTCGAACTCGCTGCGGATCTCTTAAAAAAGAACCTGGGCGGCGGTAAACGTGTGACCCGGTTCGAAAAGGACGCCGCCGGCCGCTTGTGGGTCTACAACCGTCATGGCAAGCCTTGCCACCGATGCCGGACGCGCATTCGAACGCAGCGACTGGGCAGACACCACCGCGGCACCTACTGGTGTCCGAAGTGCCAGTCGAAATAGCCGTGCCGGGACAACGCAATCGCATAGCCAAAGGGCATCCGAGCGACATGCATGTTTCCAAAAGTATCGATTTCCGTTTGCGGTGCCATACGGTGAGACAATTTCCCCTATATCTTGTCATCTCGTTTCGGACGCCAAAGCGCTCGACTCGAGCTGTCGTTCGGAATTACCGATAAAAGGAAGAGCAAATGCCTATTCCATTCCAGAAAGTCTTCAAGCGCCCCGGCATACGTCGGATCCTCTTTCCGTTTACCGCTGCGCTTATCCTGCTCGGCGTTGCAATCTTCGTCGTTATCGGCACGTAGCAGAACCGTTCACACGCAATGGCGGCTGATCGAGAAAACCTGAGCGGTGTCTACCGCTTTACGTCGATCGCGCGTCCTGTGGATCCGGCGTTCCCTACCAACCGGGCGCTGCTGCTGGCCATGCCCATGCTCGTAGTAGCCAGCGCCGCGCTTGCCACGGCGGACGTGATTGGCTTGAGCCCGGCGACTGCGGCGATCAATGCGCTGCTGGTCAGTTTCGTGTCCTGGGCGCTGACCCGGGAACTCGCACCCGACGACGACGCGGCCGCTTTCCTTGCTCTGTTCATTGCCTGGCCGGTGAGTCTGTTCCTGGGTCCGAGCTCTGTGCTGCTTGGGTTTGCCGTGCTGTTTCTCGTTCGCATCGTGAACCAGTCGACCGGCCTGACCGCGAGACCCTTCGATACGGTATCCGTGCTGGGGCTGTCCGTCTTTGCAGCGTACTCGATGGACCTGCCGCTGCTGTTGATCGTCGCCGGACTGGCATTTGTCATTGATGCGATGCTGCCTAATGGTACGAAACTGCACTACGTCGCTGCAGGTGTCTGTGCAGGTGCTTTCTCGTGGCAGGGTATCGACAGCGTGGTTTCCGCTGATCAGTCGTTCGAGGCGTGGGTGGGTTTCGGTGCAATGGCGGTTGCTGCTGCCCTGGTGATGGCGAAGACAAAATACCCGACCTCGGTTTGCGACGTGTCACCAGACAGATTAGTGGCCGTGCGCGTCAATGCGGGCCTCGGCATCGGCCTGCTCGCAGGTGCCCAGTTTCTGCTGACGGCGGGAGCTTCGGCGTGGCCTACGACACCCTTGTTCGTGTGCCTGGCCGCTGTCCCCGTGTCGTTCGGCATTCAGCGAGTTTTGTCCCTGGGTGGAAGCCGCAGTTGATTGGCGTTCGCCTTGAACGATCGCTGCACAGGCCACGTCTATGCGGCCGCCGATTGCTTCTCCACGAGTTGACGAATCGCCTCAGCGACGCCTTCCGCCGAGGCAGGGTTCTGGCCCGTCACGAGTTGCCCGTCCACAGAGACGCAGGCTTCAAAATTGGTTTCTGACTTTAGCCTCGCGCCGCGTTCTGCAAGCGTTGATGACAGCGCGAATGGCATCAGCGTGTCTTTGCCGGTCGCGCGTTCTTCTTCATCGGTAAATGCGGAAACCGTCTTGCCATCCACGAGCCAGCGCCCGTCAGGGCATTTCGCGTTAACCAGTGCGGCGGGCCCGTGGCAGATGGCGGCGATGACCTTGCCGCGTTCATACATGGAGATAACCGCGGCGCTCACCGACACATCGGTCGGAAGATCCCACATCGTACCGTGACCGCCCGGGAAGTAGATCGCGTCGAAGTCGTCGAGGTCGACGTCGTGCAAAGCGAGCGATTGCTCAAGCGCGCTCTTGACGTCCGGATCAGCCAGGAAGCGCTGGCAGTCCTCGTTGTCGTAATCTGCCGAGCTCGGGTCGATCGGCGCCGGGCCGCCCGTCGGAGTCACGAGGACAGTCTCGAACCCGGCATCTCTCAGCATGACCCACGGTTTAGCGGCCTCGTAGAGGTGAAAACCGGTCTTCTCTGCCAGGTCGTCTTTGGCGTCACCAAGCCGGTCGTGGCCGGTCAGCACAAATAACACTCGTCGAGCGGACATGAACCTTCCTTGCATGTCGGAGACAAGCTGATACTCTAACAGAATCAACGGCTTATCGATAAGTGCATCAATGCTTGGCTGGCAGGTCGAGGCCAGCGTTGCTGCCCGAGCGGACAGGTACAGGACATGACGACACTGCAGGATTCATGGCAGCAACTGCTGTCATGGTTCGGGGAGCACCGGCCTGAAACAATCACAGCACTGCGCGCACCGGCGAGCGATAACGATCTGGACGCGTTCTCGGCCGCCATTGGCCTGGGCCTGCCGGATGACCATCGCGCGTTGTACAGGCTCGCCGACGGAAGCGATCTCGATGTGCCGAGCGTTCTCGACGACGGCCACTGGTTCTTCCCGCTCGAGGAGGCGCTCAATCACTTCAACACGATGAAGAGTTTCGCCGACGCGAAACCGGTGGATGACTTCGCGCGCTGGCGCGAGGAAATCGAGGACACCGTCATCACCGTAGAAGGGCCCGTGAAGCCGCATCCTTTTTCAGTGCAGTGGATTCCTCTGTCTTCATCGAACGGGGATGTGCATCGTTATATCGACCTCGACCCGGCACCGGGCGGCATCGCTGGTCAGGTGATCGAAGTGTATCCGGAGGCTTGCAGCCACCGTGTGTTGGCGAACAGCATCACGGAGTACCTCGCTGACTATGTGGCCGGGTTACAGGTAGGCGAATTCGTTCTTGAGCATGAATGCATGACGCGCCGGGAGCCGCCGGCAGACGCGATAGGAGTTTTGCCGGACTACCTCAAAAACGCGACGGCGGAAGAGCTCGCTGCGCCGGCAGTGGCGCCCACCGGCCCGGATACAATTGTCGGCGACATGGGGTCACTGGCCGGTAGTGACGAAGACGTCTTCTTCACGCTGCACTCGGACGACGGCGCCGAGTTTGCCTGTGTCGCGACTCGCCAGGACACGGCCGGGTTCAGCAACATTGGCGTCGAGCAGCGAGCGAGGGTGAGCTTGCGACCGTGCAAACGACGTCGTTTTCTGTTTTTAAAAAAGGCGGACTATCTGGTTCTCGAGTACAAAGTGGAGCCACGCCCGGCCGGCCAGTGACGAGTCTCTGCAATCGGGCGTCCGATGCCCCGAGATAAAATCCGGTCAAATTCGCGCGCTAGCGATAAACTAGCGACCCCGGTCATTCGGCCGACCCAACAGCCAAAGGAAGAACGATGCAATACACAGCGGTAAAGCTGGTCAAGCGGCCCGGACTCACAATCACGCCCGATATCTTCGAAGCAGTAACACTGGAAACGCCAGAGCTCGAAGACGGCCAGGTGCTGATCCGGCAGACGCACATGTCGCTGGACCCGGCGATGAAGGGATGGATGACCGAGGACAGGAACAGCTACATCCCGCCCGTCGAGCTCGGCGAGATCATGCGGTCCGGCGGCTGCGGCGAAGTCGTAGAATCGCGGCACGATACGCTGAAGGTTGGTGACCGTGTCTGGGGCATGCTGGGCTGGACCGAATATGCGGTCAGCGACGGCCAGGGTTTGCAGACGCTACCGCCCGGCATCAGTGAGGAGGCCGTGCTGTGCGTGCTGACATTACCCGGTATGACGGCTTACCAGGGGCTCGTCGAGATCGGAAAACCGAAGGCGGGAGAGACGCTCGTTGTGTCTGGCGCAGCGGGATCCGTTGGCTCGATGGTTGGCCAGATCGGCAAGGCGGAAGGCCTGCGCGTCGTCGGCACGGCGGGCACCGACGACAAGTGCCGCTGGCTGGAGGACGAACTCGGATTCGACAAGGCGATCAACTACAAGTCGGATTCCATGCAGCAGCAACTGATCGAGGCGACGCCGGATGGCGTCGACCTGTACTTCGAGAATACGGGAGGGCCGGTACAGCATGCCGTGTTCAATCGCATGAATGCGCACGGCCGCATCATCGTCTGCGGCATGATCGCGGATTACAACACCGACCAGCCGTCACCCGGTCCGAACTGGATCAATGTCATCAAGCGTCGATTGACCATCCAGGGATTCGCGATGCCGGATCACTGGGACAACATCCCAAAGATGACCGCGGCGCTGACGGCCTACTACCAGGCGGGCAAGCTCAAGTACCGGGCACACAAACTCGAGGGCCTGACCAGTGCCATCGAGGGCATCAACCTGCTGTTCACCGGCGGTAACACCGGGAAACTCATGGTCGTCCTATAGAAAACGCGTCGAACGCCCGAGCATCCTAGGGCGAAACGTTCAGGACTTGGGTGCCGGCCCCGTACTGCCTCGAACCGACAGGCTGCCGGGAACAAGTTCCAGTTGGCCGGGCGGCAGTTTCTTCTCGATCAGTGCCGATGTCGCCGCCTGTACCATCTCGGCAAACGGCTGACGTATCGTCGTCAGCGCCGGATACACCTGTCGTGCCAACGATATGTCATCACAGCCGGCGACCGACAGGTCGTCGGGCACTGTGAGGCCGCGCTTGGCGGCCGCACGCATGACGCCGGCGGCCATGTCATCGTTCGCCGCGAAGACCGCGGTCGGCGGATCGGCCAGGCTCAATAGCTTCATCGCGGCCTTTTCGCCGGAGCCGATCGAGTTATCGCCTTCGCAAACATACTTCGAAGTGAATTTTATTCCCGCCTCCTCGAGTCCATCCTTGTAGCCGTCGAAGCGGTTGGCGACCGCCGCATGCTCCGGGTTACCGCAAATAAACGCGATGCGCTTGTGACCCTCTGACACGAGGTGCAAGGTCATCTCCTTGCTGATTTCCCTGTCATTCGTGGCCACCGAGAAGTGGCGCCGGCTTTTCTGTCCGCGCGAAACGGTCACGAACGGAACGCCTGTCTCGTCGATCGCCTTGACGATCCTCGGCATATTCGACAGCGGTGCCGCGATAACTACGCCGGACGGTCTTGCATACTCCACGAGTCGTCGAAGTTGTTCCGATAGCCCTCTCTCGCGGTAATTGCATGGCTGGATCAGCAACTCATAGCCGGCGTCCTTGCACGCGAGCAATGCGCCTTCCTGCATCTTGGTGACGTAGCCCGAGCTGGGCGCCTCGTAGGCGGCCGGGTCGTCGTAGACCAGCACTATCAATCGCGCCCGGTCGCTCGCGAGGTTTCTTGCGGACACGTTCGGGCGGTAGCTCAGGTCGGCGATCGCCTTTTCCACGCGGTCGCGCGTGTCGCTGCGAACATTCGGTTCGTTGTTGACGACGCGAGAAACGGTCTTGATCGATACGCCGGCAAGATTGGCGACGTCATTAATTGTGGCTTTAAGGCTGTGTCTCATATCGTCACTCGTCCCGTGTGTTCCCGGTGGCGGTGCGGCCGTCGGCTCGAGCTACAGACGCTTGCAGCACGTACCTCCCGCGCTGTCGGCTGCGTCTGTCTCGATGGGGTTAGAAGTATTTCGGATTGCCGTCCTTGTCCCAGATGCCCCAGTAGGCGCCAACATCTCCCTCGGCAGCCACTTTCCAGGCCTCATCAAATGCGGAGAAGTAGTAGATCTCGATACCGTCTTCTTCCGCCCAGCGGCAGGTGTCAATGAAGTACTTGACGGCGTTCTCGAAGCTCGGGACAGATGCGCCTTCGGCCGTGCCGATATTCGGCCAACCCGTCTCGCTGATGATAACGGGCTTGCCGTTCGCCGCCCACTGCGCCCTGCGGTACATCTCCTTCATGTACAACAGTGCGTGCTCGGCCGGACAGCCTTCCCAGAACGGATAACAGTTCGCCAGGATAACGTCGCAGGTGTCGCTGATCCGCGGGTGATCGTTGAATTCAAAGTAGGCGTCGACATAGCCGACGTCGACGTTCGGCACGGCCGCCTTGGCGCGCTCCAGGTAATCGATCAGCTGGTCTTCCGTCAGGTCGCCGCGCAGCAGGACCTCGTTACCGATGGCGAGGATGTCGACCAGGCCTTCTTTGGCCAGCGCAATGCCGTTCTGCAGGTCTTCCTCGTTCTTGTCGAGCTCATCGTCCAGCCAGACGCCGACCATCGTCTTCAGGTTTTTCTCTTTGGCGATGGCGGGGATCAGCTCGTGTCCCTCCCGGCAGGAGAACGTCCGAATGCCGCGCACGTGGGGCGCGACGATATCCAGGCGTTCACGAATCTGTTCCTCGGTAACCTGGCTGCCCGGCTCCTGTCCTTCGACATACGGGCTGAAGCAAATGCCGCTAATACCGTCTTCGAGAATCTTCCGAACCAGGTCCTTAAGGTCTTCGGTTGAGAGATTCGAGATATCGATGCCCGCAAGGGATAACTTTTTCTTGTAATAGTTGGACACTTAAGTCTTCCTGCTTAGTTCAAAATCATGTCTTGTGAAATGCTGACGGTGATCTGCTTGATCTCACCGTTGCGGTAGAAAAGGTTCTTGCTTTGCTCGCGGCTCAGCGCGGTTGTGTCGGAACGTTCTTCGGAGCCGTCTTTCAGTGTGACGACAAGTCCGTTGGCTGCGGCATCATCGAGAACGTAGACCACAGGCACCTGGCACCAGCTAAATGCGAGTCCGCCCGCCGGTACCGGTATCGATTGCCATTCGTCGTGAACGTCGAGGTAGTCAAAGCCGCGCTCTTCGCCAACGAACTCCTGCGCCCTGAGCAGCCTGGGTTCGAAACGAGCGACGCCGCCATTGATCCGGACACCCAGCTCGCCGAAGCGCGACAGCATTTCTTCCTTGACCTGGCCAGTCATGCCCGGCTGGCGTGCGCCGGAGTGTTTCGGCGTGTGTGAGTAGGGATCTGTCGGAAAGGCGCCATACTCTTCTGGCGTCTTGTTAAAGCCAATGCCTTCTCGCACGCGGTAATACAGCTCCCCGAGTTTCTTCAGGTCACCACTGTCGGCGCCGGCGTCGATTGCCGCAAAGAAGTTCTCCATCACAGCCAGCAACAGCTTCGACACCATATGCCAGTAGATCGATCCGAGTCCCTCGAAGCCGAACATCGTGCCGGAGCGGCCGGTAAAGGCCTTGTGATTGAATACTTCCTCGTAGAGGTTGCAGATGCTGTCCCAGTCGTTGTCGACGTCGGCACCGTAGTCGTCGCGAAGCTCTTCGAGCGCGGCCTTCACGTCCGAGACATTCGTGAAGTCGGCGTTGAAGCGGTAGTGGCCGTCCTCGTCACGAATGACGACGCGGCCGTCGCCCGCTTTGACCATCGCGGACAGCAGCGGTGACCCGTCAATGTCTTGCCGGGGAATCCGGTTCTTCTCGAGGAAGCTCGGCAGCTCCCGGTCGGGGTACAGCATGAAACTCTTCTGGCCGGGGCGAAATACGCTGCTCTGGAACAGCGCCTCTACGACCTCTACAGCCTGCGCAGCATTCAACGCACCGGAACTTAAGATGCCGACCTGGCCCTCGAGCATCGGATACAGCGTTTCGACGCTGATACCGGAGTCCGTCTGGCCGAGGAGGTTGTAGGCATGGTAGAGACCGTCATCGCGCCGGTTCGTCCGGATGCTCTTGTCAATGATCGGCAGCGCGTCGTCGAGCAGACTCCGGACCGCATCAATCGATTGTGTCCCCTGTCCGGAGAAACGGTGGTCCTTGTAGACGGCCTCGCGGAAACGGCTGGATGCCTCGCCCAATTCGACGAGTACCTTGTGCCGCAGCGCCTCACTCGTCGGTTCGTCGCCGGACACCTCGTCTGACAGGAGCTTCAGCGCAGAGGCGGTGTCCTTCAGCCATTCGGCGACTTCGTTGGACATAGCGAAGTCCTCTGTCTCATCGGCCAGCATGTCCGTCATAAACTGCACGTAACGACGCATGTAGCAGAGCGTCACCATCGACAGGCCGTTCCCGACCAGCGCGTTGTTCGCATCGTTCCATTCGGGGCGCTGCGTGTTCATCCAGATGCCGCCGTCGACAACGAGGTTGCCGAGCTTGCTCAGGAGCGGAACCAGCAGCTTCTCGAGCAGGTTCACCTGGTACACCTGCTCGTCTTCGGTCAGTACCAGCTTGCCGTCGGCGCCGATCGTCGTGAGCCGGTGCTCGATCAATTCGGCAAGCGGGTCGTCGAACGAGACCGTGTTCTTCGGGTCTTCGAGGAGCTTGTCGAAGGTCGTGATCAGGTAGGGCACGTTGGCGTAGCAGAAGATCGGTTCGCGCAGCAGGCTCTGCAGCTTGGCGGGTTCGAATTCGCTGGACAGCTCCAGGAGCTTCAACAGGTAGATGATCTGGTGATCGCCCCAGTAGCCGATGTAGCTCCACGGGTTGTCCGGTTCCTCGACCTCCCAGTCGATGCCTTCCTTCGTGATGCGATACGGGTTGTAACCGTCCATCGTCGACGCATTGACGAACTTCGCGATGATGTTGTCGACGAACTCGGGGTAGCTGAGCGTTAGCGCCTCCCAGTTCTGGAAGATGTCACGCCAGTTGCCCTCATAGGACAACAGTTCGTTGCCATCCTCATCCTTCAGGTTGATCGCGAACTGGTTCCACGGGCGGCTCGGGTCGCCGTGCCGCCGGCCAAATGTGATCGGCAGGTATTCCTGCGCCAGCCGTTCGAGCTGCTTGTCGCCATTGGCCCTGACGACCTTCAGCAGCTCGGAGAACCTGAGCCGCTCCGGCAGGGACTTCAGGAAGCCCTCATTGGCGGCGTAAACCGGCGCATTGAAGTTCCTGACGGTCCGAGTGAAGTCTTTAGAGGGCACGTAGTACTGGTCGTTGAATATGCCGCCGCGCAGCACGTTAAACAGGACGTTCGCATAGTGGTGGGCCGAGACGTTCTCTTCGGCCGTTGCCTGGAACGCATCACTGCCCGCCATGATCCGCGCGAGCTTGTCGGAGCCGCGATTGATAGACGCTTGCAGCTTGTCGAGAATGCCGTCCGGATTCCGGAGCTGGTTTCGCAGCGCGATAACGGCCGCCTGGGATTGCTCGATGTTGGCAACGAAGTGCCACTCAACGGACTCGCCGGCCGTAAGCGACGCCGACGCGTTCACGAAGTAGGAACCGCGAATGCCGCGTTTATGAGTCTCGGTCTGGATCCCGCCGCCTTCGAGGAATGACCTGAGCTGGATGGCGGACAACAGGTACGTGACGACGTTAAGCCCGAGGCAGAATACGGTCGTTGCCTTCAGTGACTCGCAGGGCTCTGCCTTATCCGTGATGCCAGAGTACAGGGAAAAGCACGCGAGCCCCGTTTCCTCATCCAGTTCCGTCCATTTGTACGCATCGACGAGGTTGCTCGAGTTCGTCTGCGTGAATCTCGGCGTGCCTGCGGGCAGGATGTTCTGCATACCGTCGAGAAGCTCCAGCTCAACGCCGTCGCTGCCGAGGTTCTCCAGCTCGGCGCGTCGCACGATCCCGTATTCGTCGCTGGTCAGCCAGCTGTAACGGAACGCTACGCCTAAATCGTGGTTGATCTCTTCGAAGCACAGTTTGTTGCCGAGCGTGTTCTTGTAGATGTTGCGAGTCGTGTCATACAACGCATCCTGCTCAGTGTTGTACGGCTCCCAGACATTGACACCGCCGCTGGTCGATACCTTGACGATGGTCTTCGGCCCCGTGTGATGCAGGCTGTCGTGGATGTTGTCGACCGTGATGTACGGAAACAGCGAGGTCTCCGGAGAAACACGACCCGCCGTCAGCCCTCCCCTTGACGAGGCAAACAGCCAGTGATCGTCGTTGGAGATAAGACTGATGAAAAACGGCGGCATCCGGTCGACGTTGTGGATCGCGTAGTAGCGCTCGCCATCGAAGTCGACAAATTCCCCGGAGACGTTTCGGTCCGTTGCGACGGCAGCGGTCGCCTGTTTCTTCTCTGCAATATTAGTCATCGAGTTTCAACTCACCGAACAGGCCAGCATCGATATAGCCCTGGTCGGTCTTGCCTTCGTAAGTGATCTCGGAGCCCACGAAATTCTCGCGCAGCTCCGAACGGTCGTTATCGCAATACGCAACCATCAGTCCCATGACTTTACCGGCCGTGAGCTTGACGGGCGTGTTCTCATCGGAGCCGTCGACATACTCATCGGTGTAGATGTCGATGGCGACCTCCCAGATAATCTTATCGCCGTGCTGGCGCCACCGGCTCTCGACGTGATGCGTGTAGTCTCGCGCCAGTTTGTCCGTGCCGATGTCGATCGCCCGGTTGTCCAGCGACATGTGGTAGGCAAACGCGTTGTGATTGTAATGATGTTCACCGCCGGAAAAATCCTCGTCGATGAAGATCTCCAGGCAGTCATCGTCCCAGTACTGCTGCAACGGGTGTCTGTGGCTGTCGTATAGTACGTCATCGGTGATCTCCGCCAGCAGGTAGATCCTCTCTTCTGTCCACACCACCTTGTACCGGCCGCTGAAGTCCTCTGGCGTGTATTCCGGGCCCAGCCAGTTGTACTGCAGCTCCTGCCACGCCGCGTTGGCCCACGCCGCGTTACCGTCCTCTCCGTCAATCAAGGGCGCCACGTCGGCGTGGGGCGCCAGATACCGGCTCCGGTCCGGGTGATGCGCAGCTTCACCCGCCGTCGCGACGTGAGACATGGCGATCGTGATCAGGGCGGTCATTAAACGCGCGCTAATGGACATGGTGCTCCTGCTCCAGGCTATTGGCGACGGCGACGGTACGTTCTACCAGTTCGTTCAGCGGGATTTCGCTGGCGCCCGCCATGCTGAAAGCGACCCGGCCCTGCCAGGGCGCCGACCAGTGTTCGGGAATCTCGGCGCCGGCGATGCCGTAAAGACCGCCAACAGTAGCGCCATTGCAGTCGGTATCCCAGCCCGCGGCGACGACGTCGCCGATCGCGCGGCTGAAATCGCCGTCCGCAGATTTGATCGCCCAGACAACCAGCGCAAGGTTGTTCAGCGAGTGCACCGGCGACAGGTCGCCATAGCGCTCGTGCAACAGCCTGACGGCATCGCTTCGGCCCGCAACCGATCGACCGAAAGATACGGCCTCCAAGGTCCGCGACTCCGACGGTACCTGTTCGCAAGCCTTATCGAGTGCATCGTCTACGTCCTCTGTGACAGCCAAAGCGGCGCCCAGCGCTGCAATAAAGGCCGCGCAATTTAAGCCCTCACCGCGGTGAGAAAGCGATGCGTCGGTTCTTGCGAGACGCGCGGCGAGTTCAGGCTGTCCCGGGCATACCCAGCCGTAGAGGTCCACGCGGATCTGCGCGCCAATCCACTCATTGAATTCGTTGTCCGAGCAATGCTCGAGATTGAAGCCCGCGTCATGACCATTGACGAATTCCGGGTCCATCTCGTTCAAAAGCACCTGGTAGGCTGACCGCTCCGCGGTCCAGGTCGCCCCGGCTGGCAATCGATTCAGCCAGGTTCTCGCGACGTCGGCGACCGACAGGTCGACTCCGTGCCTCTCGAGCATCAACAGTGCAAGAAACGTGTAGTTGATATCGTCGTCGGGCTCGGCGCGATCGAATACGCCTCGACAGCATTCCCGTCCGCGCGACTCCACCAGTGTGCCTTTCCGCAACGGAATGTAGTCGCGCAGGGGCAACGCGTCGGCTCCGCGCAGGTACTCCCGGACACCCGCAAGACCCTCCTCGAAGGAGAGCACTTCGATGGGTTTGCCCAAAAGACACCCGCTGATTCGGCCGATCCAGGCGGCACGAATTCGTGATGGATCCACGCTGAGAGACAACGTCGATTCCCCCCTTGATGGACGCGCTCGGTGGCGCGCTCCTATTTTGTTATCGCGCGTGTGACCGCGCACCCCGTCATTATTGTTCCGCAGTCAGTATGAATTAATGTTTTGTTGACAGCGTTGTCATTTTACATGAAACTCGGCGATACGAAACCCTAAAGGGTGTCGGAACAATAATTAAGGGGGACCTTCTCACCTGCTGAGAAGTCCACGGGGTTAGGCCAGCAACTGGCCTTTAAAAAATGCGAAAACCGCAAGCTGCGGGGGGCTTGAAATGAACGATAATGCGTTTAAAAAGAACGTCTTGGCGAGTAGTGTCGCCATGGCGCTCGGACTGACGGCTGCGCCCATCACACTCGCACAGGAAGCTGACGGAGCCGACGAGGTGATCGAGGAGATCATCACGACCGGTTACCGAAGCAGCCTGATGCAGTCGATGGACAGAAAGCGCGCTGCCAAGGGCGTCACTGACGCAATCACCGCCGAAGACATCGGCAAATTCCCGGACCAGAACCTCGCTGAATCGCTGTCGCGAATCACCGGTGTATCGATCAACCGCTCGAACAACGAGGGTTCGCAGATCACGGTTCGAGGCATGGGTCCGGAATTCAACCTGGTAACGCTGAACGGACGCCAGATGCCGACGGCCGGAAGTCGTTCGTTCGACTTCTCTGACCTGGCCACCGAGGGTGTGAGCGCCGTAGAGATCTACAAGACGGCCAAAGCGGGCCTGCCGACGGGTGGTATCGGCGCGACGGTCAACATCATCACGGCCAAGCCGCTCGAGAATCCGGGGCTCCAGGCCGTTATCGGCGCCAAGATGGTCCATGAGACCTCGGCGTCCAACTCGGATATCGTGGGCCTCGATGAGTACACGCCAGAGATCTACGGCCTGTACAGCAACACGTTCGCCGGTGACACGATCGGCGTTCGCATCAGCGCGTCCTACCAGGAGCGCGACAATCGCGAAGAAAACGCGGCGGTCGACAGCTGGGGCCAGAACCTGCAGCTGAACGGCGGCAACATCAACAACAACAACCAGCGCGCCGATGGCGTCTGGTGGCACCCGCAGAACGTCGGCTACGCGCTCGGTGAGGTATCGCGCGATCGCATCAATGGCCAGATTGCCCTGCAGTACGCGCCCACGGATACGTTTACAGCGACGCTCGACTACACGTACTCCGAGGTCGAAACCGATCGTGACGGCACCAGCTTCGGCATCTGGTTCGAGTGCCCGAACATCGACGCGACGATCAACGAGCGCGGCACGGTCACGGAAGTCACCCAGTCCTGTGGCGACCTCGCGATCAACGTCAACCGCGACCGCAACCTCAAGGAAAACGCCTCGATCGGCTTGAACCTCGACTGGCAGGCGACTGATTCGCTGGCGTTCACGTTGGATATGCACGACTCTTCGTCGGAAACGAGGGGTCGCGGTCCAATTCCGGGCGAGCCGGGTACGTCTGCGAACGTCATCATCGGTAACACGAACTGCCCATGGTGCCCGGGTAACGGCCCAGAGTGGGGCCCGGCAACGGCGGGTATTGATCTGCAGACCGCATTCTACGGCGCAAGCGGTATCCCGACCTTCGACGTCAGCTTCAACGGCGGCGACGGGAATCCGCAGGACGGCCTGCTTCGCAGTGACATCGGCTCGCTGTTCGGCCAGGCGTTTGACGGCACGTCCGACAACGACATCCTGCAGGTCCAGCTGGGCGGTTCCTGGGAAAACATGGACGACGGCGCGGTACGCCGCATCAACTTCGGCATCTCGCACACCTACCAGGACTTCATCAATACGAGCAAAGAGTCCGGCCTGCTGCCCGCGGGCTTCTGGCTGACGTCCGCGCAGTACTGGCCCGAAGACGTATGGCAGGAGGCGTCTTTCGACGGACTGCTCAGTGCCTTCTCCAACGGCGGCAGCTATAGTTACAGTGACTACTTCACCGCACCGTTTGATTATCTCGTGAACCGTTGGGAAGAGATCGGCGGGACAGATCCGATTTCCGATGTCTACTGGCCAGGCTGGGGCGAAGACTTCCAGGACCCGTCCGGCACGCGCGGACGCTTCTGGTCGGGGCCGCTTGATTCGGGCGGAATCTCGATCGTCGACGAGAAGGTTGAAGCAGCCTATGTCTCGGTTGATTTCGAGGACGAATTCAACGGCATGCCTTTCGGCGCCGTGCTCGGATTCCGTTACGAAAAGGCCGAGACGAGAGGCACCGGCTTCGAGATCCCGGCGACGGCTGTCGTCTGGGTCGGCGGCAACGAGTTCGCCTATGAGACAGGGCCGCGTTCACCAGCATCCGGTGAGGGCAGCAACACGTTCTTCCTGCCGAACCTCGACCTCGACCTCGAGGTGCATCCGGACATGGTCGCGCGCTTCTCGTACAGCCGCTCGATTGCGAGGCCGCCGATCGGCGCATTGATTCCGACGCGTTCTTTCCCGGGCAACCCGAACATCCGCAGCCGACGCGTCAGCGCGGGCAACCCCAACCTGGAACCGTATGTCTCGGACAATCTCGACTTCTCGTTCGAGTGGTACTACGACGAAGGCAGCTACGTGTCCGTCGGCCATTTCAGGAAACAGGTCGACAACTTCCTCGTGGATCGCATTACGGAAGTCACGTTTGAGGGCATCACGGATCCGTATGTCGGTGCATTGGCCGAGCAGGCGCGCGCCGATCTCGCGGATGAAGGTATCCCTGCCGACGACCAGGCGGTCTTCCGTCGCATAAACGAGAACCGCGGTACGCCGATAACGGACCCGGTGCGTGCTGCTGCGGATGATCCGCTGGTCGTGTTCGACCAGACGCGAACCGAGAACGAAGAGGTCGGCAACCTGTTCGGCATCGAACTCGCTGTTCAGCACATGTTTGGCGACAGCGGCTGGGGCCTGCAGGCGAACTACACAGACGTGAATGGCGACGTTGATGCGGATCGTGACGTCATCAACCAGTCGTTCGCGCTTCCGGGCCTGAGCGACTCGGCCAACCTGTCGGTCTTCTACGAAAACGACCTGATCTCGGCACGTATCGCTTACAACTGGCGTGACGAGTTCCTGACTGGCTTCGATGGCGACGGTTCACCGGTGTTCACCGAGGAATACGCACCGATCGATGCGAACTTTACCTACTTCGCATCCGATCAGCTGACGGTATTCTTCGAGATCATCAACCTGACCGATGAGACGACTCGCACTTTCGTGCGCTACGAGGAACAGTTCCTCAGCGGAAGTGAGTTCGGAACGCGCTACAACATCGGTGCGCGGTACGACTTCCAATAAGACGGTAAAGTCGTAACATTAAAGCCGCTGCTTCCCCCGGCAGCGGCTTTTTTGTCTCTGCTATTAACGATATGGAAACGAAAATTGTCATCGTTGGCGGCGGCAGCGCCGGCTGGCTCACCGCCGGACTGCTGGCCAGCGAGTATGGGCAAGGATCCGGAGTCAGCGTGACGCTGGTCGAGTCCCCCGACGTCAAGACGATCGGCGTCGGCGAGGGCACGTGGCCGACGATGCGAACAACCCTCAGGAAGATCGGCATCTCCGAGACCGAGTTCCTGCGCGAGTGCCATGCGGCGTTCAAGCAGGGGACGCGCTTCAATGCCTGGCGTATCAACGACGACGCCGACTACTACTATCACCCGTTTTCAGCACCGGCCGGCTACAACAACGTCAACCTGGTGCCGTTCTGGCAACAGCACGAGTCTGACCGCAGTTTCGCTGACGTCGTCAGCACACAGGGCCGACTCTGCGACGAGGGCCTGTCGCCGAAGCAGGAGACGACGCCCGAGTTTGCCGGCGTCGTGAACTACGGCTACCACCTGGATGCCGGCAAGTTTGCCGGGCTCTTGCAACGGCACTGCACCGAGACGCTGGGCGTGCTCCACATCCTCGATCACGTGACAAGCGTCAACGGCCAGCCTGATGCTGATGTCGAGTCCGTCAGCACGGCACAGAACGGCGACCTGGTCGCTGATCTGTTCATCGACTGCACCGGCTTCGCGTCGCTGCTGATCGGCGAGCACTACGGCATTCCGTTCATCGACTGCAATGACATCCTGTTTAACGATACGGCGCTTGCCTCACAGGTACCCTACGCGTCGGACAGCGCTCCCATAGCCTCGCAGACCATCTCGACCGCCCGCGAGGCCGGATGGATCTGGGATATCGGCCTGACGTCGCGCCGGGGCATCGGCTACACGTATAGCAGTGCACACACGACCGAAGCAGCGGCGGAGGCCGTGCTGCGTCGCTACATCGAAACGACGGGCACGCCGGACCCCGGCAGCATCGAGCCGCGCAAAATCTCGATCCGATCGGGGCATCGCGAGACGTTCTGGCACCGAAACTGCGTGGCCGTCGGCTTATCCGGGGGCTTCCTCGAGCCGCTCGAGGCCAGTGCCCTGGTGCTGATCGAGCTGTCAGCGCGCATGATCAGCGAGGAGCTGCCGGCGAACCGCAGGTCTATGGACATCGTCGCGAAACGATTCAACGAGCGCTTCAGCTACCGCTGGGACCGCATCATCGACTTCCTGAAACTGCACTACGTGCTAAGCAAGCGGGACGACTCGGATTTCTGGGTCGAGAACCGACGAGCGGAGACGATCCCGGACAGCCTTGCCGAGTTTCTAGAGTTGTGGCGCCACCAGGTGCCGTGGCACGGTGACTTCGTTCAGTTCGGCGAGGTATTCTCGGCTGCCAGTTACCAGTACGTGTTGTACGGCATGGGCTTCGAGACCCAGGTGCGCAGCAGTCGGGAGCAGGTAAAAAACGAGCGCAAGGCTGCCCAACTGATCGCCGACAACCAGAAGAAAACGGACATGCTGGCGTCGAACCTCCGGCCCAACCGGGACTTGCTGGCCTGGATCAATTCACAAGCGTTGCCGGTCGCCTGAGCGCGACGAGAGAGCATTCATGTCTAATCACCAGTTACTCGACAACATCACGCACAAAGACCTGAAGGTTAACCGCCGCTTCGAGCCCGGTGCCGGATACGATCACAACGTCGCGC
The DNA here is from genome assembly GCA_030065915.1 of Woeseiaceae bacterium. Classification (GTDB taxonomy): domain Bacteria; phylum Pseudomonadota; class Gammaproteobacteria; order Steroidobacterales; family Woeseiaceae; genus UBA1847. Next base: position 85,636 of record JASJCQ010000003.1, on the reverse strand, counting down.
GCGTGTTCCCGATGGAGCTCAGCGTTGCGCAGCGCGAGTATCCGCTGTTCTTTTTAAAGAACGCCGAGACCGGTGACTTCGATACGGTCGCCCTGCTCGGTTTCGAACAGGGTGAGAACCTGTACCTGCAGGACGGCGGCTGGGCCGCGAAGTACATGCCTCTAAGCATGGAGCGCCAGCCGTTTTTGATCGGCTTCCAGGAACAGGAAGAGGACGGAGTCCCGACAGAGGTGCCGGTCGTGCACGTCGACATGGACCACCCGAGCGTCAGCCAGGACGAGGGCATCCCGGTGTTCCTGCCGCAAGGTGGCGAAAGCCCGTTTCTCGAGCGCATCAATTCGGTTTTGCATGCAATTAACGAGGGCCACACGGCTAGCCGCGCGCTTTCGCAGGTCCTGGAAGGCCTCGAACTGCTCGAGTCGCTCGAGCTCAACGTCGAGTTCAAGGACGGATCGAAGCAGACGCTGACCGGTCTCTTCATCATCAACGAGGACCGCTTCCGCGCGCTGACACCGGAGGCGCTGGACACGCTGCACCAGGGCAGGCACCTGCAGAGCATCTTCATGGTGCTGGCATCGCTGCCGGTCGTCGAGACGTTGATCGAAAGAAAGAATCGATTGCTGACCGGTGAGTAATGACCGGCATCGGCGCGCCAATCCGTGAACACGAGGGGCCCATCCCCGACGATTTACTCGCCTTTGTATCCGGGCTGGACGGGCCCTGCGTCTTTCGTGGTGCCGTGGCGGATTGGCCGCTGGTGCAGCACAGCCGTTCGTCTGTCCAGGAAATCTCCAACTACCTTCTGGGCTTCTACGACGACAAGCCGGTGACGGTCTTTTCGACCGACGAGCCGATCGGCGGTCGAATCTTCTACACAGACGAACTCGAGCGCGTCAATTTCAACCAGTCCAAACGACAGCTCGACGCTGTGCTCGAAGATCTCGCGGAGTTGGCGACACGGGACGAGGCGCCGACACTGTACGTGGGCTCTACGTCGATCGATCACTATCTGCCGGGCCTGAGCGACGAGAACAGCCTGCCGCATGGTGACCTGCAGCCGACGGTACGCATCTGGATCGGCAACCAGACGACGGTGGCGCCTCACTACGATGCGATGGAGAACATCGCCTGCGTCTGCGCCGGCCAGCGCCGTTTTACGTTGTTCCCGCCGGAACAGATCGACAATCTCTATGTAGGCCCTATTGACTTCACGCCGGCAGGCCAGTCGATCAGTCTCGTCGATCTCGACAACCCGGACCTCGCGCGTTTCCCGAAATTCGAAGAGGCTCAGAGACATGCTGTGACCGTGGTTATGGAGCCGGGCGACGCGATTTACATTCCCGCGATGTGGTGGCATCACGTGCAGGGACTCGACCGATTCAATATCCTGATCAATCACTGGTGGCAGGACGTGCCAGGGCATATGGGACCGCCGCTGGATGCGCTGCTTCACGCATTGATGAGTATTCGCGACCTGCCGGAACCGCAGCGCCAAGCCTGGCGGGTGTTCTTCGATCACTACGTGTTCGGCGACAAGGAGCAGGCGGCCGCACATATCCCGGAACAGCGGAGGGGCGTGCTCGGTGATATTAGTGATGACCTCGCTCGGCAGCTCCGGGCCTCGTTGCGTAACAAGCTCAATCGGTAAGACCTTATGAGTGACATCAACAGAGTAAGAATCATCGGTGGCGGAACCGCGGGCTGGATGGCCGCCGCGGCATTGTCGAAGGCGATGGGTAACGTGCTCGACATCGAGCTGATCGAGTCCGACGAGATCGGCACTGTCGGCGTCGGCGAGGCCACGATTCCGCCGATTCGCAACCTGCACCTGCTGCTCGAGCTCGAAGAAGCCGACTTCATGAAAGCGGTGAACGGCACGTACAAGCTCGGCATCGAGTTTCGCAACTGGGGGCACCTCGGGGAGCGCTACTTCCACCCGTTTGCCGGTTTCGGGACCGACATGTGGGCGGCGCAGTTCCATCACTACTGGGTCAAGGCGAAACAAAAAGGCGAGAAGGCGCAACTCGACGAATTCAGCTACGAGGCGTCCCTCGGACGCGCCGGCAAGTTCGGGCAGACCGGCGATCACAAGGCGGCGTACGCCTATCATTTCGATGCCGGCCTGTACGCGAAGCTGCTGCGTGGCATCAGCGAAGGGGAGGGCGTCACGCGCACGGAAGGCAAGGTCGTCGACGTTACGCGTGAGCCCGAGAGCGGTTTCATCCAGTCCGTGACCCTCGAGTCCGGCAAGGTCATCGAGGGTGACTTCTTCATTGATTGTTCCGGTTTCCGGGGGCTCCTGATCGAACAGGCGCTCGAGACCGGCTGGGAAGACTGGGGACAGTGGCTCAAGAGCGACCGGGCGATCGCGGTGCAGACAGAGACGACAAGCCCGCCGACGCCCTACACGCGCGCGACGGCAAGGACCTGCGGCTGGCAGTGGCGTATCCCGCTGCAGTCGCGCGTGGGTAACGGCCTTGTCTACTCGAGCGAGTATCTTTCCGACGACGAGGCGCGCCAAACGCTGTTAAACAACCTCGACGGCAAACCGCTGACCGATCCGAGACCGATACGCTTCAAGACGGGCCGCAGGCTGAAGCAGTGGAACGGCAACTGCCTCGCGCTGGGACTGTCCAGCGGCTTCCTGGAACCCCTGGAGTCGACCAGTATTCACCTGATCCAGAACAGCATTATTCGCTTCATCAAGCTGTTCCCGTCGGCCGGTATCAACCCGGTCGAAATCGAGCAATTTAACCGTGACGTGAAGCAGGAGATCGAGTACATTCGCGACTTCATCATCCTCCACTACCACGTAACCGAGAGGACAGACACGCCCTACTGGAAGGCCTGCCGCGACATGGACGTGCCCGAATCGCTCAAGCACAAGATTCGGCTGTTCAGAGAGACCGGCAAGATATTCCGCGAGAACAACGAGCTCTTCTCGGAGCCGTCGTGGATCGCGGTCATGGTTGGACAGGGGTTGCTCCCGGAGGCTTATCACCCGTTCGTCGACAACATGAGTGAGCAGGACTTCAAGAACCTGTTCGCGAGAGTGAGAACCGGCATCTCCGGTCTTGTCGCGCAACAACCGTCACACCTGGATTTCATCAACACGCACTGTAAGGCCAACGCCGCCTGAGAAGCACAGCTTCCGGCAGTCAAGGCGCCACACATATCCGTTGGCGTTCACCCATTACGCTTGTGAGTCTGATATGAAACAGAACGCACTGATCGAAGCAGCACCCGAAACAGAAACGGACCTGGTCTGGGCGATCAACGTCGGAGGGCCGGCTTATGTCGGCATGGACGGGACCGCGTTTGAAGCCGAGGAATTCGTCGAGGGCGGCGAGATCGGCACGATGCACGAGGTCAAGGGCTCGCAGGATCCGGAGTTGTACCGGTCCTATCGCGAGGGCGACATACGCATATCCCGGCCGCTCGAGAACGACGTCTACGACGTAACGTTTCATTTCGCCGAGCCGCATGACCTTCACGGCGGGGTGCGACTGTTCGATGCGATCGTCCAGGGCGAGCGCCGCATCCACTGGCTCGACATCACGAAGTCGCGTGACGGCAAGATCCACTCGGCGCTGACCATCACCGTGCCGAACGTCGAGGTCACGAACGGTAAGCTCGAGATCGCCTTCGAGGCACGATCAATGCAGCCGGTATTGAGCGCACTCGAGGTCCGCCACAAGAACCGGCCGTCCCCGGAATGGAAGCTGGTTTGGAACGATGAGTTCGACTACGAGGGCCAGCCGGATCCGGAGAAGTGGGAGCCCGACGTCTGGGCGCCGCGCAAGGTCAACGACGAAGACCAGGCCTACACGGCGCGCGAGAAGAACCTGCGAGTCGAAGATGGCCATCTCGTCATCGAGGCGCACCGGGAAGACTACGAGGGCGCTCACTACACGTCCGGCCGCGTGCATTCGATGAAGAAAGGCGACTTCCTGTACGGGCGCTTCGAGATTCGAGCGAAGCTGCCGCGCGGACAGGGCAGCTGGGCTGCGATCTGGATGCTGCCGAGCGACCCGTTCTTCTATGCGACGACCTGCGAGGAAGGCGAGGACTGGCAGGGCAGCGAAACCTGCGACGCCTGGCCCAAGTCCGGCGAGATCGACATCATGGAACACGTCGGCTACGAGATGGGCCACGTACACGGCACCGTGCACAACGAGGCCTACTACTGGTTGAAGTGGGAACAGCGGAAGGGCCGCGTCCTCCTGGAAGACGTCGACAAGAACTACCACGTGTATGCGATGGAGTGGTCGCCCGAGCGCATCGACATCTTCGTCGACGACAAGCACTACTTCACCTACATGAACGAGGGCAACGGCTGGGAGTCGTGGCCGTACGACAAGCCCTTCCACCTGATCATGAACGTCGCCGTCGGCGGCGCATGGGGCAGGGCCGGTGGTCCGATCGACGACAGCATCTTCCCGCAAAAGATGTCGATCGACTACGTGCGCGTCTATGAGAAGGTCGGCGACTGAGCTTTCTCAGTCAATCACGTCGTTGCCGGTCTCTCAGTCAGTTCATCGCGGCCGCACCAGGAACCAGCTCAGCACAACCAGCAAGCCGAACGCCGTGTAAGCAACGGCGAACACCCACATCGGCGCGTTGTAGTACAGCAACGACTGGAGCCAATGCGCGATGAACGCGCCTTCGTACGTTGCATCGCCGGCCTTCGCACGTAGCGCCATCTCCCAGATTGTCAGCGGACACAGCCGGCCCAGCCAGGCCTGCAGCACAACGACTCCGATCGCGACCAGGTGGAGGATCCGAAACCATCGATTGCGGACCCAGGACCACTTAAGCCAGCCGCCTGTGAGAATCGCGATGAGCCCAAGCACGACGAACAGCACGAATGCGACGTGAATGAGCAATATCAGGTCAGCGGCGATGCGGTACCACACGAGTCATCCTCCCAGCGCTAACACCGACTCCGCCGGTAAGCCGCCGGCGTCGGTTTGTCTCGAGATAGTATGCCGTCGCCGGCCGGAATGGTCCTGTCTCGGACGCAGGCCTCAAGGCGATCAGCCACGGCTGTGCATGTTTCGCGCATTGCCCTATGCTCTCACGACACGGTATCGGGGGTGCTGAAAATCATGAACGTAGCGACTGCCGCGGTCGGGGTCCTCGGCATCGGCTTCGACGCCAATTCGAGTTTCAAGCGAGGGCCTGCCGAGGCGCCGCCGAAGATTCGTTCGGCGCTGTCATCAGAATCGGCCAACGCCTACAGCGAGACTGGCTACAAGGTCTGGCCCAGCGATCAGGTCGTCGACCACGGCGACCTCGATATTCCCGACGAGACGGGGACGCGAGCTCCGATCGACGTCATCGAGCAGGGCGTCGCGAATGCACTGGCAACGACTGACCGGCTCGTTCTGCTCGGCGGTGACCACGCCGTCACCTACCCGATCATCCGCGCCGTTGCCGCTGTCCACGGGCCGATCAGCCTGTTGCACGTCGATGCCCATCCGGACCTGTATCCGGACTTCCAGGGCAATCCCTGGTCTCATGCGAGCCCGATGGCGCGGATCGCGGAGGAAGGCCTCGTCGATCGGCTCGTGCAGGTCGGTATTCGAAGTTACGGGCCCGATCAGGCCGCGATGGTGGAGCAGTATGACGTTGAGGTGCATCCGCCATGGTCGCACGGGCCCGGACCCGAGCTTCGCTTTGACTCGCCCCTCTACATCTCTGTCGATGTCGACGGATTGGACCCGGCCTATGCGCCGGGCGTCTCACATCCTGAGCCAGGAGGCCTGAGTGTTCGACAGGTTCTCGACGTCATTGCCAATTGCGCGGCGCCGCGTGTCATTGGCGCCGACGTCGTCGAAGTGAACCCGACCGTCGATCCGACCGGCATCACGAGCGTGGTCGCGGCGAAGCTGGTTCGAGAGCTGCTGGGCAGGCTCCTGAGCGAATCCGGCTAGGCGACGACACTTTCTATCCTCGATCGCGGCGACCGTCCTGGTGCCGGATTCGCTCCGGGCAATGCAATGTGTCTTGTACTTATGGTCCGTTCCGGGTTGAATTAATAAATTGCTTGGAATTTCGTCCACGACGACCGGGGCCCGACAAACCGTATGCGGATAAAAATCAACAAGGGGCTGGATATTCCGATATCCGGGCCACCGCAGCAGACCATCTCTGACGGCAACGAAATCATCACAGCGGCGCTGCTGGGCCCCGACTATGTTGACCTGAAGCCCGGAATGCGGGTGCGGGAAGGCGAACAGGTAAAACTCGGGCAGCCGCTCTTCATCGACAAGCAAAACCCCGGCGTGCAATTCACATCGCCTGGCAGCGGCAAAGTCATCGCGATCAACCGCGGCCAGCGCCGCGTGCTGCAGTCGGTCGTCATCATGCTGGAGGGCGACGCGGAAGAGCGCTTCGATGCCGCAAGCCCCGATCAACTCGGGACTCTCGGCGCGCAGCAGGTGCGGGACATGCTGATCGCGTCAGGGCTGTGGACGGCTTTCAGGACCCGGCCGTACAGCAAGATTCCCGCGCCGGACGCCGAACCTGAGGCGGTATTCGTCACCGCGATCGACACCAACCCGCTCGCGGCCGATCCCGCGGTCGTGATCAAGGACGCCGGCGACTCGTTTACTCACGGACTCGCGGTACTGGCCGCTCTGACAGATAAGCCCGTCTATGTTTGCACAGCGCCCGACTCGGGTATCGCGTCCCCGGAGAGTGAATCATTCAGGCATGCCGAGTTCGACGGGCCGCACCCGGCGGGCCTCGTCGGCACGCATATCCACATGCTCGATCCGGTCTGCAAGAACAAGGTGGTCTGGCACCTGGGCTACCAGGACGTCATCGCCTTCGGCCGGCTGTTTACCACGGGCCGAATTCCGACCGAACGAATCGTTGCGCTGGGCGGGCCGCAGATGCTGAATCCCCGACTCGTACGTACACGCCTGGGCGCGAGCACGGTGGACCTGCTGAAGGACGAGATCGAGGGCGAGCATCTGCGAATCGTCTCCGGGTCGCCGTTGTCCGGCAGCCGTGGTTCCGGTTGGGGGGCCTGGGTAGGCCGCTACCACAACCAGGTCTGCGCGCTGCAGGAGGATAGCCCCAGGGAGTTTCTCGCGTGGATGCGGCCCGGGAGAAAGAAATTCTCGTTCACGCGCGCCTATGCCGGCCACGTCCTGAACCGGGGCAATTTCTCTTTGACGAGTTCGCAGAACGGCAGCGCAAGGGCGATGGTGTCGACCGGCGGCTTCGAGCGCGTCATGCCATTAGACATACTGCCGACTCCCTTGCTGAAGGCACTGGTGGTCGGCGACACGGACATGGCGCAGGCGCTGGGCTGCCTGGAGCTCGACGAGGAAGACCTCGGGCTCTGCTCATTCGTCTGCAACGGCAAATACGAATACGGTCCGCACCTGCGCCGTAATCTCCACGAGATCGAGGTCAACGGCTGATGAAAGGATTGCGTCGCGCACTCGATCGCATGGAGCCCCTATTCATGCAGGGCGGGCGCTACGAGCGTTTTCACGCGCTGTACGAGATGGTCGACACGCTGTTCTACTCGCCGCCCGACGTGACGCGTCATGCGCCCCACGTCCGCGATGCGATCGACCTGAAGCGCGTCATGATCACGGTCGTGTTTGCCGTGATGCCGGCGTTGATGGTCGGCATGTGGAATACCGGCTACCAGGGCAACATGGCGCTGGCCTCGATGGGGCTGGAGGATATCGGCGGCTGGCGCGCAACGGCGCTGGCGCTGCTGGGAGCGGGCTACGACCCGAACAGTCTTTACGACTGCGTCATGCAGGGCTTCGTCTTCTTCATTCCTATCTACGTCGTCACGATGGCGGCCGGCGGTTTCTGGGAGGTCCTGTTTGCGGCCGTCAGGAACCACGAGGTCAACGAGGGTTTCTTCGTTACGTCGATGCTGTACGCGCTGATCCTGCCCGCCAACATCCCGTTGTGGCAAGTCGCCGTCGGTATCAGCTTCGGCGTTGTCGTCGGTAAGGAAGTCTTCGGCGGAACGGGCAAGAATTTCCTGAATCCGGCACTCGTCGGTCGGGCGTTCCTGTACTTCGCCTACCCGGCGCAGATCTCCGGCGACGCGGTCTGGACCACGGTCGATGGCTACAGCGGCGCGACCGCCCTCGGCATCAGCGCGATCGACGGCATGGCGGGCATCGCCGACAGCGGCATCACGTGGATGCAGGCATTCCTCGGACAGGTGCCGGGCTCGATCGGCGAGACGTCGACGATTGCGTGTCTGATCGGTGGGGCCATGCTGATTTACACCGGCATCGCGTCGTGGCGCATCATTGTCGCGGTCTTCCTCGGGTTGATCATCCCGTCGCTGATCTTCAGCGGCGTCGTCAGCGAGAACCCGATGATGTCGATGCCGTGGTACTGGCATATCGCGCTGGGCGGCTTTGCGTTCGGCGCCGTCTTCATGGCGACGGACCCGGTCAGCGCGGCACAGACCGACACGGGCAAATGGGTATTCGGTCTTCTCATCGGTTTCCTGACCTGGCTGATTCGCGTCATCAACCCGGCGTTTCCGGAGGGCATCATGCTGGCGATCCTGCTCGCGAATGTGTTCGCGCCGGTGATCGACCACTTCGTCATACAAGCCAACATCAAGCGGAGGATCAAGCGCAGTGTCTGATGCAGATAACAACGCTACTGAAGAACGCGAAGCCTTCGATCGTGACAGCACGAGCAACACGCTGACGATCGCGATCGGCCTGAGCCTCGTGTGCTCGATCCTCGTCGCCGGCGCCGCGATTATGCTGAAGCCGATCCAGGAGATGAACGAGGTCCGGTTCCGCCAACGCATTATCCTGGACGTTGCCGGCCTGCTGGAACCGGGCGCCGATATCGAGGAAGGGCTCGACCGCATTGAGGCTCGCGTCGTGGAACTCGAGACGGGCACCTACGTCGATTCTATCGATGCGAACAACTTCGACCCGCTGGCAGCCGCAAATGAGCCAGCGACGAGCGTCGCAATCCCTGAGGAACTGGATATCGGCAAGATACGTCGACGAGCCATCTATGCGCCCGTTTACCTGGTCAGTGACGGTGACGAGTTGTCGCAGATCATCCTGCCGGTCAGGGGCACCGGCCTGTGGTCCACCTTATATGGCTACCTGGCGCTTGAACCGGACGGTGAGACCGTCAGCGGACTCCAGTTCTACGACCACGCCGAGACACCGGGCCTCGGAGACCAGATCGAAGACCCCGCATGGCGGGCCCAATGGGTCGGCAAGAAGATCTACGGCGAGGACGGCGAGCCGCGAATGGAGGTCGTCCGCGGCACGGTGGCGGCGGGCAACCCCTACGTCCAGCACCAGGTGGACGGCCTGTCGGGGGCGACACTGACCGGCCGCGGCGTCATGAATCTCGTTCGGTATTGGACCGGTCCGCACGGCTACGGGCCCTACCTCGAGCAGTACCGGCAAGCGAAAGGAACCTGACCATGAGTGATGCGAGAAAAGTCCTGATCGATCCACTTGTGGATAACAACCCGGTTACGTTGCAGGTGCTGGGCATTTGTTCGGCGCTTGCGGTAACGACGTCACTGTTGCCGTCGTTGCTGATGTGCCTTGCACTGACCAGCGTCGCCGCCCTGGCCAGCGCAGCCATCAGCAGCATCCGGAATCGCATCCCGAACAACATTCGCATCATCGTTCACATGACGATCATCGCGTCGTTAGTCATCGTGACTGACCAGCTGCTAAGGGCGTACGCGTACGAAACCAGCAAGCAGCTCTCGGTATTCGTTGGTTTGATCATCACGAACTGCATCGTGCTGGGTCGCGCCGAGGCATTCGCGATGAAGAATGGCGTTGGCATGAGTTTCCTTGACGGTCTCGGCAACGGCCTCGGCTACAGCGCAATCCTGATCGCGGTGGCGGCGACGCGCGAGCTGTTCGGCGCCGGCACGCTGCTCGGATTCCAGATCCTGCCGCTGACCTCCGACGGCGGCTGGTACGAGGCGAACGGCATGATGCTGCTGCCACCGAGTGCGTTTTTCATTATCGGTGGCCTGATCTGGGCAATCCGGACCTGGAAGAAGGCGCAGGTCGAGAAGCCTGACTACCAGATCCACGAAGTGCACCGGACCGAGATCTACTGATGGACGCGTATTTCAGCCTGTTTATCCGTGCCGCGTTCGTCGAGAATCTGGCGCTCGCGTTCTTCCTCGGGATGTGCACCTTCCTCGCCGTGTCGAAACGCGTAGAGACGGCGATCGGCCTCGGTCTCGCCGTCGTCACCGTGCAGGCGATCACTGTGCCGGTCAACTACCTGATCTATGCCTACCTGCTGAAGGACGGCGCCTTGGCCTGGGCCGGGTTTCCTGACGTCGACCTGAGTTTCCTCGGCCTCGTGAGCTACATCGGCGTCATCGCCGCACTCGTGCAAATCCTGGAGATGACGCTCGACCGTTATTTCCCGGCGTTGTACAACGCACTCGGTATCTTCCTGCCGCTGATCACCGTCAACTGCGCCATTCTCGGCGGCACGCTGTTCATGGTTGAACGCCAGTACAACTTCAGCGAGAGCGTGGTGTACGGGGTCGGCAGTGGAGCGGGCTGGGCCATCGCGCTGATTGCGCTGGCCGGCATACGGGAAAAGCTCAAATACAGTGACGTGCCCGAAGGACTGCAAGGGCTGGGTATCACATTCATCATCGTTGGCCTGATGTCGCTGGGCTTCATGGGCTTTTCGGGGATCTGAGCATGGCCGCGACAGACACACTGGTTACGGAGCTGCTTTTAGGCGTCGGCCTGTTCACAGCCATCATCCTGATGCTCGTGTTCGTCATTCTCGGCGCGCGCTCCAAGCTCGTATCGAGTGGCTCGGTCACCGTGACCGTCAATGAGGACCGGGAACTGCATATCCCCGTCGGCATGAAACTGATGCAGGGACTTGCAGACGGCGGCCTCTTTGTCGCGTCGGCTTGCGGCGGTGGCGGCACCTGCGGCCAGTGCAAGGTGCGCGTGTTGTCCGGAGGCGGGGCCATCCTGCCGACCGAACGTTCGCTGATCAACAAGCGCGAGGCCACCGATCATATGCGCCTGTCCTGCCAGGTAACGGTCAAGCAGGACATGACGGTGCAGGTACCCGACGAAGTCTTCGGCGTCCGGCGTATCGAATGCACGGTCAAGTCGAACCGAAACGTTGCGAGCTTCATCAAAGAGCTCGTACTGGAGCTCCCCGAGGGCGAGGAACTGGATTTCCGGGCCGGTGGCTACATCCAGATCGAATGTCCGCCGCACGACCTGAAATTCTCCGATTTCGACGTCGAGGAAAAATTCAGGGATGAGTGGGACCGCTACCACCTGTGGAAGTACGAGTCGCACGTCGACGATTCCGTATCGCGGGCGTATTCGATGGCCAACTTCCCGCTGGAGAAGGGCCTGATCAAGCTCAATGTCCGAATCGCTACGCCGCCTCCGGGCGCCGGCGAGAAAGTCCCGCCGGGCGTGATGTCGTCATTCATCTTCAACCTGAAGCGGGGCGACAGGGTATTTATCTCCGGTCCCTACGGTGAGTTCTTCGCACGCGACACCGATAACGAGATGGTCTTCGTCGGCGGTGGCGCCGGCATGGCGCCGATGCGGTCGCATATCTTCGATCAGCTCAAGCGCAGGCACAGCCATCGCAAGATGTCCTTCTGGTACGGCGCGCGCAGCCTGAAAGAAGTGTTCTATGCCGACGAGTTCGACGAGCTCGATGCGAAAAACGACAACTTCCACTGGCACCTCGCCCTGTCAGAGCCGCAACCGGAGGATCACTGGACCGGCTATACCGGCTTCATTCACAAGGTGCTGCTCGACCAGTACCTCGGCAAGCACGAGGCGCCCGAGGACTGCGAGTACTACCTGTGCGGACCGCCGATGATGAACGTGGCCGTGATCAAGATGCTCGAGGATCTTGGCGTGCCCAAGGAAAATATCCTGCTGGACGACTTCGGCGGTTGACGGGTATGAGGGCGTCGATTCCGCTCGCCGCGGGCCTCGCGTTGCTGTTCCTGGGTGCCTGTGGCGGCGAGTCTCGCCTGCCGGAGTACGAACTCAGCGGTGACACGATGGGTACGACGTTCGGCGTCAAACTCGTCGCACCGCCCGAATCGCTGTCGCGACAAGAGCTCACTGATGAGATATCGCGGGAGCTCGAGGCGGTGAACGCGATGACGTCGACCTACATCGTCGATTCGGATATCTCGCGCTTCAACGCGGATCGCTCGACCGACTGGATAGGCGTGTCACCCGAATTCTGCAATGTGGTCAGCGAGGCGCTCAGGATCAGCGAGCTGACCGACGGCGCGTTCGACATCACCGTCGGCCCACTGGTGAATCTGTGGGGGTTTGGGCCCGCCGATGTTGCGCCCCAGCCGCCTGCTGAGGCCGACATTGCCGCCGCGATGCAGCGAGTGGGCTACAGGCGTGTCGAGACCCGCTGTGCGGAGGCGGCGATGCGCAAAAACCCCGCAGACGTCTACATCGACTTGTCGGCGTGGGCGAAGGGCTATGCCGTCGATCGACTCGCAGCTTTACTCGACGCGCATGACGTCGAGAACTACCTCGTCGAGGTCGGCGGCGAACTGCGCGTCCGAGGCAAGAACGCAGAGCAAAGGAATTGGGCGATCGCAATAGAGAAGCCGCTGCCGTTCGCCCGCGCGCAGGAGCGCGTGATTCGTATCACGGACGTTGGCGTGGCAACCTCCGGCGACTACCGCAATTTTTTCGAGTATGACGGCCAGGTGTACTCGCACACGATCGACTCGAGGACGGGCCGGCCTGTCGCGCACCGGCTGGCGGCCGTCACGGTCATCGCCGATTCCACGGCCAAGGCCGACGCGCTGGCAACGGCGCTGCTGGTACTGGGCCCCGGTGAGGGCGTAGCATTGGCGGAGAAGCTCGACGTCGCCGGCTACTTCCTGGTCAGGCGCGAGGATGAGATTGAAGCAACGAGCACGAGCTCGTTCGACAGATGGGTGACTATGTGAATACTTTTTTCCTGATGATGAGCATCAGCTTCATTGTCATGCTAGTGGTGATCGCCGGCATGAGTATTGGCGTGCTGAACGGTCGCAAGGCCATCAGCGGCAGCTGCGGTGGACTGAACGGCGGCAAGTGCGAGCTGTGCAGTGGGCGCGACCAGTGCAAGAAACGCAACGGGGGTGACCGGGCATGACGCTGAAGTCCGCACTCGTTAAAGACTACATGGCGCGTACCCTCGTCACGTTTACGCCGGACATGGACGTGCTCGACGCCGTTGCGATGCTTTGCCAGCATCGCATCGCCGGCGCCCCGGTGGTCGACCAGGCGGGCACATTGATCGGCATCCTGTCCGAGGCGGATTGCCTGAAGGTGACACTGAACGCCGGCTACCACGGCATCTGGGGCGGACCGGTGTCCGACTTCATGAGTCACAAGGTAAAGACGGTCGATGCCGACATGAGCATCATCGACTTGGCCGAGCTGTTCATGGAATCACGCTATCGGCGTTTTCCCGTCATGGACGAGAACCGGCTGGTCGGCCAGATCAGTCGCCGCGACGTGCTGCGTGCGCTGGAGGCATTAGCCGAGGGCTAACTCACCAGGAGTTACCCGGCGACCGTCCGCTTCAGTCCTGACGCTGTCGCCGAGCGTTACTCATCGCGGTTACGAGCCTGTCTTCGCACTCATCTGGCGAGTCCCGATTCAGGGAAGAATCTCGAGCTGGGTGAGGATCTCCGGGTTTTCCTCTCTTTCTGCCAGCACGACATGGCAAATGTCACAGTCTTTGGAGATGGTCTCGCGATCCTCCGTCCGAAGACGGCGGCCGTGGCAACGGTAACAACCCTCGGATCGCTCGTGTCCTATGTGTTCCGGATAGGTGTTCCACCAGACCTTCATGTTTGGAAATACGTTGACCGAGTAGATATCGCTGAGCGTCGCAGCCGCGTCGGCAATGTCCTGAGCGCGCCCGGAGGCGACCTCCGGATAATTATCCTGGTAATACGTGGTCAGCTCCGCTGTGATGGTCTCGCGGGCTGCTTCATGTGACGGGTATTCGGCGTCGATGATGCGCAGTGCTTCCTTGCGCACAAACGGCAGGTCACGGTGGATGAGCCCGTCGCGCAGGGCGACGTCGATCTCATCGTCCGGCGCCTGGTAGTTATGACTCGGACGGTTGTGGCAGTCCACGCAATCCATCTCCCGCCATACCCCGCCCTCTTCAGGTGCACGCCTGTCGGCGAACACCTTGACGGCGCCATCCGGCGCCGTGTATTCGACTTCGTAGATGTCCTCGCGCGTCTCGTCAGAGCGGTAGCGGATCTTCACGCCGCGGTCGACGTGCCAATGAATGCCGGTGGACGTCTTTCCGGCCTCGCCGCCGACTTTCAGGAGCAACGCCGTCGTGACCTCGGTATTGGCCTCGTCTTCCTCGTAGTGTTTCTTGATTTTGAGCTTGTCGCCGACGAAGCGGGTCGGCCAGTGACACTGCTCGCAGGTTTCTCGCGCCGGGCGCAGGTCGTGCAGCGGTGTCGGAATGGGGCGAGGGTAGAGATCGAATGCAACGGCGACGAGCTGCCAGGCACCGTCCAGTTTCGATTTGACGAACCAGTCCGCGCCGGGACCGATGTGACAGTCGGCGCAGGTCAGTCGTGAGTGCGACGAGTGTTGAAACGCGGTGTATTCGGGCTCCATGACCGAGTGGCAGGCCAGGCCGCAGAACTCGACAGACTCCATGTGTTCGACGCCCTTGTAGGTGGCGCCGGCAACGATCACGACATTGAACATGGTGGCGCCGGTCAGGATCAGCAGCCAACTGCGGGTCTTTGCCTGGTTCAGGTCGAAAACCGGCAGCAACGGTGTGCCTTCGCCTCCCGGCATCTCGCGCAGCTTGCGCCGATGCAGGATGGAGCCCACGGGAATCAGGAGCAGGCCCAGCACGAAGATCATCGGCAGGATCAGGAACGTGATGATGCCCAGGTAGGCACCGCCCTCGTAGCCCAGGTATTGAATGACAAACAGGCTGATGATTAGAACAAGGCTCGCAATCGCGAGCCCCGTACCGAACAGGCTCAGGCCGTTCCGGGTTATCGACGACAAAAAGTTTTTGAACATTGCGATCCCCCGTTTCCGCGCTATCTGGCGAAAAGCTGATTGTGCCTAGTGGCTGACTAGCGCCCAGATGATGCCGATAGCCAAAAGGATACCGGTCGTCAGCGCAATCGTACCGAACAGGTACGCAGTTCGCCTCTGCTTCGGCGTCGGCGGATCGACAAGGTAATCGTCCAGCTCGTTGTTCTCGACCAGGCGCTGGTATTCGAGTGGCCTCTCTTCCTTGAAGCGTTCCAATGACATCTTGCCCGTGAAGATCACGATGTCCATCGGGAAGGTCTCGGGCCTAAGGTGTGTATGGAAGAAGTGGAAGATGAATATGAAGCCAGTCGCCAGTAGCGCCTCGTCACTGTGAATGACGTACGCCGCATTCAGCACCCAACCCGGCAGGAAGGTCGTGAAGAACATCGGGAACCACAGGAACAAGCCCGACATGCCGATGATCAGCACACCCCAGAACACCGCGAGGTAGTCGAATTTCTCGATGTAGTTCCAGCGGTCGTTCTTCGGCCGGTCGCCGAAATACAGGAAGTATTTTACGCTCGCGCCGATATCTTTGATGTCTTGCGGCTGCGGGACCATGGAGTTCGGCCCCCACAGCATCCCACGCTCGCGCCTGATGACGATGCGGACAAACAACTCGCTCAGGTGGAATATCGCGTAGCCAAACGTACCGACCGCGGCGATCCGGTGAATGAAGCCGGCAACCTCGACGCCGCCAAGGAGGCCGATAAGCGCCTGCGCCCAGCCCATGTCATGGAACTTCAGCGGCAGCCCGGTCAACGCAAGCGCGAGGAAGGTCACGACAATCGTCAGGTGAACGTGGATATTCGTCGAGCTGAAGCGCCTGACCCATTGTCCGCTGGTCTGCTCAGGCTCCTTGAACTCGCCGCGCAGCGCGCCGACGATCGTCCGCTGCAGCCACAGTGCGTCGTGTAAACCGAAGAACACAAAGACGCCAATCAACAGTCCCGTCATGAAAACCCAGACAACGAAGACCTTGAAGTCCTGTTCGGGATCCGTCGGATCGCTGTGAGGATTGAAGCTCAGGATATTGGCAGAGACATTTTCGTGGCAGCCGGCACACATTGCCTCGACATTGTCGGGATGTACGCTGGAACGAGGATCGTCGACACCGAGGTTTCGGTGCGGCGTGTGGCAGTCGGCACAGTTGGCGCCCTCGACAAACCCGAGCTCGTTCGCCTTGCCATGGAAACTATCGCGAAAGGTTTCTTCGTAGTACTCGTGGCAGCTGCCGCAGGTCTCGGCCGACTGGAGTCGGTTTAGCGCCGAACTCGGATCGATGATCCCGTGTGACGAGTGACAGTTCACACAGACCGGCGCCTCCTCGTTGCCCTCCTGCCAGGCAAGGCCGTGCGCGCTGCCGTCTTTCCATTCGTTCAGCAGCAGCGCGTGGCAGTCGCCGCACATCTCCGGTGACTTGGCATGCGATGTTAATGCACGATTGTTATCGGCTTCGAGAATCTGGTGGTCGCCGTGGCAGCTGCTGCAGCTGGGTGCACTGACGAGCCCGGCCTTTAGCAACGCGTGACCGTGTTCGCTGGTCAGGTAACCATCGATGAGTTCAGGCGGATCGTCGTGGCAGCCGCCGCAACTCTTGATCTGGTTGACCGGCGAGACAGCGGAAGCCAGTTCTTCAACGAGGTGAATATTGTGCGGATCGCCGTGGCAGTCGCCGCAGGCAGCCTCTTCTTTGTGAGCACTGCGATTGATAGAACGTTGAATCCTGCCGTGACACTCGTTGCAGCTTTCGTCATCGGTCAGGGGATCGAGATCGTCAGCCTCATGCTCCGGGGGCACGTTGGTATGACATTCGGTGCACTGGACGTCAGGGTGCGCCGTGGAGGTAAATTCCACGTCCTCGTGGCACTCCAGACAGGCCTCCTCCGCTGCCGCCAGCGACACGCCAAGCGACAGGAGTACCAACGTAGAGAGCACCGGAAACAACCGGCCGCCAGGCCTCGAATCAATCATCGTGAGTAAATCCCTGAATCCTCAGGAATTAGTAAGCGATGAGGGCGGGTGTGGCTATCAGGGATTTCCGAGGGGATTACAGCGAGTTCTGCGAGCAGCGGTCCGGCGCATCGGATCGAGCGCCAGGTCCGCCTGCACATGTTCGCGCGAGCCGGCTTAAGCCGACGCGGAGCCGGTCACTGCACGCTGCCGTAATAGTGGACGAGCGCCTCAACGTCGTCATCTGACAGCAGGTCCATTTTCTCCTTCATCTTCTTTGGCTGTTCCCGTGTGCCCGCGGCGTATTCCTCGAAAGACTGCCTCAGGTAGCCCATCATCTGTCCGCCCAGCATCCCGGCTTCATCCTCCGGGTTCGTGCCTTCGTCGGAGTGGCACTTGTCGCATTGTTTGTCGTGGACGACCTTGCCCGCGGCCGCGAGATCGGCGTCGAACTCCTGCTTTGCTCTCACATAAGGGAGCGCCGCGTAAGCCTCAGCCACTTCGGCGATCTCGTCTTCGCTGAGTTCAGCAGCGATCTCGCACATGGTCTTCGCCGGTCGGCTGGTATCGCCTTGTCGATACTCTGATTTCGCGCAGGGCCGCGCATCGTCCGCGTAGATATACAGCGCGTCTTCATGAACGAGCACGGAGAGCCCCGCAATCGTGGGTACGTCTGTCCACTGACTGACACCATCGTCACCGTGGCAGTCGTTACATTCGGCCATCAGGCCCTCGATGCCAGCGGATGCCAGCGGCGACAAAGACATTAACGTGAGTCCGAGCAGAGTATTTCTATATCGCATGATCAAAGCCTTGCCTGCAACGAGAAGTGTCAATAGTATATGACACATGCCTGTAATAGTTCATGGCAATAATGTTAAACAATAACGACTGCGAACGAGGCACGACAAAGAAAAAACATAGAGCCGTCAAGGGCTTCTGAACAAAGCGCAAGCCAAATGCTCGGGCTGGGTTTCCACATAGGTATATCCCGAGATAAGTTCGCTGTCAGCTATTTGTTACAAGGGTAAGCAAAATAGACTGGGGTAACGACGCACTCGCCGTGCAAAGCGGCACTCGTCGTAAAGGGGATACGAGATGGCTTCGATGTACGGTCGCTTTGCGCGAATTGCATTCTTGCTGCTTTCGAGCAGTTTTCTGTTTGCTTGTACCGGTGATGACGGTCCCGCCGGACCACAAGGTCCCACCGGACCCACTGGCCCGACCGGTGGAACCGGAGACCCCGGTCCCACTGCCGCAATCCCGATCGAGAACGTCGATCGGATCAATATCGAGGTGCAGAGCGTTACCGTTCCCGCAAGCGGACCGCCGACCGTTACCCTCAAGCTCACGAATGACGACACGCTCGGCCTGAAAGGCCTGGCGGCCGGCCAGCTTCGTTTCGTATTGGCGCAGTTGTCCCCGGCGCCCGCCGGCAGCGGCCTGTCTAGCGAGTGGCAGTCCTACGTCACACGCAGCAGTAACGGCATTCCGGACGCGCAGGCAACCACCGAGACGGCGACGGCAGGCACGTTTACCGACAACGGCGACGGCACCTATGAGTACACGTTTGCCAACGCGCTCGATGACTACTCGGGCGGCCCGGTCTTTGATGGATCCAAGACGCATCGACTCGGCGTAGAGATCCGAGGACAGGCGCCGATCTCGACAAACGGCATCTACGATTTCGTGCCGGACGATCCGGCTGCGACCGACCTCTTTAGTCGAGCTATCGTCGACAACCAGACCTGTAATGCCTGTCACGACGTGTTCGGTTTCCACGGCGGGCCGCGTACTGACATCACCTACTGCGTCACCTGCCACAACCCGAGCTCGATCGATGGCGACACCGCGACCGAAGCGTGGGGTGGCACGGTCGACATGATGCAAATGATTCATAAGATTCACTACGGCGCTAATCTTACGGAGGGCTATACGGTCGTCGGCTTCCGCGGCACCGTCTACGATTACTCCGGGGTCGTGTTCTCGCAGGACGTCAGGAACTGCACCACCTGCCACGATGACACGAATCCGAACACACCGGATTCCGGCCACTGGCTGGAGTTCCCGTCCCGCGCTTCCTGCGGCAGTTGTCATGACGACATCGATTGGGACAACGGCGGGCACCCGGGTTCAGGCGGCAGCGGCATCACGTTTACCGATGACACCCTGTGCGCTGATTGCCACGGCCCGAATTCGACGGTCAATGACGGTGACCTCAAAGTCGACGTCGTCCACACGATAGCTACTGCCGAGGCGAGCAAGAACTTCGCGTTCAATATCGTCGATATCACGAACACCGGCACTGGCGAAACACCCGTTATCTCGTTCTCGGTTACGGACCCGCTGAATGGCGACGCGCCGTACAACATCCAGACGGATCCCGAGTTCACGACCTGCACATTCGGCCTCAGCCGTCTTGCTATTGGCATCGCCTGGAACACCACCGAGTACAACAACGTGGACACGGGCAGCAGCCCGGGCCTGCCGATCTCGATCAACCCGCTGACGGCCTGCGGCGGTGCGTCGACGGATGAAGGCGGCGGCGTCTTCAGCGTCACGTCACCGATTCCGGTGCCGGCGACGGCCATGGGGTCGCTGGCCGTAACGATCGACGGTCATCCCGCGGTGGTCATCGACGGCGACGGTGAACGCATCGCGGTACCGAATGCGATTGCCTACGCGCCGATAACTGATGGCGCCGCGGTACCGCGCAGAAACGCGGTTGCCATCGAGAAGTGCGACGACTGCCACAACCAGCTGACGATGCACGGCAACAACCGCACCGACAATATCGAGGTCTGCGTGACCTGCCACGCGCCGAACGTCACTGACATCAGGCGCCGCGCCGGTCAGTGCGCGACCGACCTGGGAACGGATGACGTCACGGTCGACATGAAGGTCATGATCCACGCGCTGCACGCGGGCGGCGCGACCGGCGTCCCCTACGATGTCTGTGGATTCGGCAACCGACCGCACACGTTCGACTTCGTCTACCCGGGCAAGCTGAACAACTGCGAAGGCTGTCACGTGCCTGGCGGATACTACCCGGTTGACCCGAACGACGTATTAGCGACGACGACGAGCGTCGGTGCTGACCAGGCCTCGCCGATGGATGATACGGTCACGTCCCCGAACTCTGCTGTGTGCTCGACCTGCCACGTGTCTGATCTGGCGAAACTGCACATGGAGCAGAATGGCGGTTTCTTCGATCTGACCAACGTCAAGAACGCCGATGGTTCGATCAATGCGCCGCAGGAAACCTGCCAGCTTTGCCATGGGCCGGGTGCATCGTCCGATGTCGGTGAGGTTCACGGCGTCAGCAGCTTCCTGTTCAACGACTGAGCCAGGGTTTTGCTGCTGACTGAATGTCAGGGAGTCCAGTCATGATGCCGGCGATTGCAGGTCGCCGGCATCGGCTTCACTTCGTCATAGGCTGGTTCCTGTTACTGGCTTCGCCGAGCCTGTCACTGGCGCAGGCGGACGGCGAGGACGGTCCGGACTACAGTCGAAAAGGCGCCGACTCCTGCTTCGCCTGCCACGACGACCAGGCGACGCTGGCCGTGTTTCGAACGCCGCACGCGGTACCGACCGACTCCAGGACGCCGTTTGGCCATGACCAGCTGCAGTGCGAGGCCTGCCACGGTCCGGGCGGTGAGCACGCCGCTCGCGTCAGGAGAGGGCAGGAGCGCCCCGGCGTCATCGCTTTCGGTGAGGGAGCGACGGGAACCGTCGCCGAACAGAATGCGTATTGCATCGATTGCCACGCCAGTGACACGGGGCTCGGATGGCACGGAACTGCACACGATGACGACACGATCACCTGCGCCGGTTGTCACACGAGCCATGCGGCGTCTGACCCCGTCCTCGAGACCAGCACACAGGCCGAGGTCTGCTTCGACTGCCACCAGCAACAGCGTACCCAGAGCCTTAAGCCATTCGCGCACGTCGTCGACGAGGGCAAGATGGACTGCGGTTCCTGCCACAGCGTTCACGACACGACGTTTGACGCCATGCTCGTGCGCCAGACACTGAACCAGACCTGCCACGAATGCCATGCTGAAACGCGTGGCCCGCACCTTTGGGAGCATGCGCCGGTCGCAGAAGATTGCAGCACCTGCCATGAACCGCACGGCTCCAATCACCCCGGCATGCTGACAATGCGCGGCCCGATGCTGTGCCAGAGCTGCCACTCGCAGGCGGGTCACCCGAGCCTTGCACAGGACTCCGACAGCCTGCCGTCAGGCATCGCCTCACAATATCTGCTTGGCCAGAACTGCATGAACTGTCATGGCCAGGTGCACGGCTCCAATCACCCGTCCGGCTCCAAGCTGATGCGTTAGCGGGAGATCACGATGCGAACCACCGTCAAGTCACTTGCGCTACCGATACTGCTCTTGGGTCCAGCGGTCGTTGTCGCCGATGTCGATACCAGTGAGTGGCTTTGCGAGTCCTGCCCGTTTGAGACGGGATACCGCGCCGAATACGAGGCGGGTGTGTCCAACGTCAGTGAGGACGCCGCGCGCTTCGGTAACGGCAACGGCTACGACGAAGAGGGCACGTACGCCAACTTCGATGGCAGTGGCCACTACACCACTGACGACTACCAACTCGACTGGATGATCGAGGACCTCGGTCTCGCGTCGCGTTTCGCGGAGATCAGCGGCGGCAAGCAGGGGAACTACGGGTTCTACCTTGCGTATCGGGAGCTGCCATACCGCCTGTTCGATACGACGCAGACGATCTTCACCGGCAGCCTCGGCGTTCCCGCCGGATGGGTCGGCGCCGGCAGCACGTCCGGCATGACGGCCCTGGACTCGTCGTTGCGCACTCGCGGCATCGAAAGCGATCGTCGCATCCTCGACGCCGGTGGTCACTGGTTGTCCGGTGAGCAATGGCGCGTGTTTGCTGATTTCCGACGCCAGAACAACGAAGGCATCGACATCATCGCCGGATCCGGTTTTTCCCAGGCCGCACAGCTACCGCGTGTGCACGACTACGAGACAGACCAGATCGACCTCGGCATCCAGTATCGCCTGCCGAGAGGCAGCGCGACACTGGCTTACTACGGCTCGTTCTTCAGCAACAGCAACGACTCGCTGAGCTGGCAGTCGCCATTCGCGACAATAATGAACCCGGAACGCAACGTCATGGCCGAAGCGCCGGACAACGAGTTCCAGCAGCTGACGCTGTCAGGCCACTACAGGTTCGACACGTGGCGCTCCGTTGTGGCGGCTTCCCTGGCGACCGGCAAAGGCGAGCAGGATGACGGCCTGCTGCCGTATACGTCTCTGAGCGGCATTCCGTCGGATCCGCTGCCGAGGTCATCCCTCGACGGCAGTGTAGACACGACCAACTTCGCCGTGACCTGGACGGCGAGACCCATGGACGGTCTGCGAGTCAAGGCCGCCTACCGGTACGACGACAGGGACAACACGACACCGCAGACCGAGTGGACGCGCGTCATCGTCGATCTCGTAAATTCGGGTGAGCCCGAGCAGAACATCCCGTACAGCTTCGAGCGCAGCAAGCTGAACCTGAGCGCCGAATACCGGCTGTTCAGCGACTGGCGCCTGAGCGCCGGCTACGACTACAAGACCCTGGACCGGGATTTCCAGGAGGTTGCGGAACAGACCGAGGACACCGGCTGGGGCCAGGTCCGCTGGAAGCCCAGAGGCTGGGCTGATCTGCGCCTGCGTGGCGGCGCATCGAGGCGTGATATCGATCGCTACGACCTGAGCGTGACGGCAAGCGCGGGACAGAATCCGTTGCTGCGTAAATACAATCTCGCCTACCGCTACAGGGAGTTTCTCGAGTTTGTCGCATCAGCGTCGTTGCCGAATGCACCGCTGTCGGTGGGCGCGACTTTTTACCGCAGTGACGACGACTACTCTCGTTCGCTACTCGGCATGACCGATGCGCGCGAGACGCGCCTGACGACCGATCTCACCTGGACGATCAGTGAAACGGCATCGGCGTATCTCGTCTATGGCGATGAGCAGATTGAAGCGTCCCAGCTGGGCAGTGCGGGTTTCGGCGATGCCGACTGGAGCGCGGCGCACGACGACAATTTCGACCACTTGGGCATAGGCCTTGCGCTGCGTAACGTCGCCGAGAAGCTGGACCTGAGTTTCGACTACACGCGTGGCAACGGCGACAGTGCGATCGGCGTCACCACCGACACGAACGGATTCAGGCCGCTTCCCGATCTCGAGTCCAAGCTGGATTCGTTGCGCATCGAGGCCGAATACCGTCACTCCGAGCAGCTCGAGATCACAGCGACGCTGCGCTACGAGCAGTTCTCGGCGGACGACTGGGCCCTGCAGGAGGTTGAGCCCGCCACGATTTCGACGTTGCTGACGCTCGGGGCCGACCCGTATGACTACGATCTCTGGGTCTTCGGTGTCGGGTTCCGCTATCGGTTCGGCGACCGCGATATCGCCCTCGCCGAGTAAGCCTCGATTCCCGGAGTTTCACCGGCCCGCGATCACGGGTTCTCGATAACCGCCTCGATTTCTCTGACCTGTTCATCCGTGACCGGGTGGAATTCGCCCAGCATGCAGGAACCGCCGGCGCCGAGCCCGATTCCCCACTGCCACGGATAGCGCCGGTACCATGGCCAGCTGAACCAGTCGGCGACTTCAAAAGTGTCGCGCTCACAGATCCGGTTGCTGCTCAGCGAGCGTGTAATCAGCACGTCGCCGCGATCGAGGTCGAAGCAGCTCGAGCGCAGCCGGTTCACCCACTGCTGGCCGCGGCGGCCCACAAACAGCATGTACTGGTTGTTGAGTGCGCGATAGCTCCGGAAATCCCGGCTGGACAGGCAGCGCCGCGGTTCAGCGTAAGTATCCACGTCGATGGGCTGACTGAGAATCTCGGCGATACTTGCATCGATCGCCTGACGGCGTTCCTCGGCCTCTGGCGAGACCGCGCAGCCTGTGGTCAGCAGCGCCGAGACGAGCATTACTAAAGCAGTCTTGAACCGAGTATTCATGGCATCACTCCGGTCGTCTCTCGTATCAACGCTAGTCTCCGCAGCGGCGATCGACAATACGCAATCAGCACAATTCCGCAGCGCTTGGGAGCCGGTGTTCCGGCGTAGAGGGAGACGAGGCTGCGTCCCGGCAGCAAGAAGCTCCGGTGCTTCTTACATAATCCGGTTTTTGGTCCGCTGTATTTTGTGAAAACCGGAACCCTTCGGTGTTGATTTGCGTGATCCTTGATAACGTAGCGTGAAGGGAAGGCGGCGATTTTCGGCACGGAGGTCGAGTAGCTGTCTTGGTTAACAGGCCATCGCCTGGCGGCACCGCGGCACGGAAGCCAGGGGGGACAATGCTTAGCAAACTCAGATTCATTGCGCTGGCTATGGCGGTGACCGCGCTATATGCGTGTGCTACACCACCACCGTCGCCAGAGCCGATCGTCATTGAGGAGCCCGTCACGACGGTCGACGAGGCGATTCCTGCTCCTGCCACTGAGCAGGAACCGGCTGCGCCGGAGCTTTCCTTCGTCCCGCCAACGGTCGCCGTTGTACTGACCAATCGGAACGAAGCCTACGAGGCACTTGCCGAGGAGCTGTCGGAGCTGTTTGCGTCCATCTCGATCTACGATTTAAGCGACAAGAGCCAGCCGCCGGTCAGTGCTTTTCGCCTGATCAACGACGGTCAGGCAAGCGCGGTCATTGCTGTCGGTCTTCGCGCAGCACGATCCGCCATTGCAATGTCGACTGCGCCAGTCATCTTCAGCTATGTTTTCAACCACCAGGACCATGGGCTTTTGCAGGACCACAGTCGCGGTGTTGACGCGTTCGCTCCGCTCGAACAGCAGCTCAACGCATGGAAGCAAGACGAGCCGACGCTCGAATCGATCGGATTACTGATCGGACCCGGACACGCAGACCTCGTCTTGGAGGCGAAGCGGGCGGCGGCGCTGCACGGCATCAGTGTCAGCGTCGTGGAAGCGGGCTCCGACCAGGAGGCGCTGTACCTGTTCAAGCGAATAGCGCGGGACATCGACGGGTTCTGGCTGCTGCCAGACAATCGCGTCCTGAGCGCTCGAGTGCTGAGGGAGATGATCGAGCTCGCGAATCGTCGGGACGTTTCGGTTCTCGCCCCCAATCCCAGCATGCTTTCGATGGGCGCCAGCATCAGCGTCTCGCCGGACACGGCCGATGTCGCCGAGCGCATTCACACTATCGCCGAGCAGATTCATCGCGGTCAGATCGACGCCGTGCCGCCGATGACGCCGCTCAGGGAAATACGTATCGATACCCGGCATAGGGCTGGCACGGTAACGATTGCCGGTCGCCGTTCGAAGGCGGCGGAGAAGAACCCATGACGAGTCTTCTGAGCAGCCTGCAAAGTCGAATCGACGCGCGTCCCTGGCGCAGGTCCGGGCAACGATTGCTCGTGAACGAGATCCTGTCGATCCAGATACTGAGCGCTGCAATCGTCGGCGCCGTCGCGATCGTGATGTTGTACTGGGGCGGGCAGTGGGTGCTGAAGGACAACTACGGCCGCTGGGCGTTGCAATGGACCGAGGAACTCAATGAGCTTGGATCGCCGCTCTATCTCGCCGATGACAACGAGGCGTTGATACGTCTCGAGAGTTTCACCGAGCGCTACCCGGAAATAGCAAGCGTCGTCTACTACGACCGCAACGGAGAGGCGCTGTTCTCGATCGACAAGGCAACGCAGGCGGCTCCGCCTGACGACCTGCCGGCCTATCGACTGGCCGACGCCAGCGACGTTGTCGGCAGCGAACATCCGTACCTGTTCAGCCCGCACATCGCGAACTCCCGACGGTTCGATATCCTGGCGCCGGTCTGGACAGAGAAGATCGCGAGCGATGACCTGTTTGGTTTCGACCCGAAGGCGCTCGAATCGCAGGCGAGTACCGAGATCCGGGGCTTCGTCGCCATTCACCTCGACTTTGCACACTTTCACGAAGGCCTGCTGGCCAACATTCGAAACGCCGTGCTGCTGCTGGCGGTGCTTCTTGTCGCACTGGCCACGTACGGCCGCCGCGTTCTGCAACGCGCCCTGCGCTCCATCTCGCAGCTGGAAGACCCGATTAACGAGCTTGCAAAGGGCAATCTCGGTGTCGAGTTCAAGTCGGCCGGTTACCGAGAGACCGCGACCATCACCGAAGCCCTGAAAAACGCCGCCAGCGCTATAGCGACACGGGATGCCGAACTGCTTGACCGGGCAAATCACGATAGCCTGACGGGCCTCTACAACCGACGCAGGTTCAGCGAGGAGCTCAGGGCGGCACTTGACCTTATCGAACGACGCGGTGGTTCCGCGGCACTGCTGTTCGTGGACCTCGATCAGTTCAAGTACATCAACGACCTCTGCGGTCACCCTGCCGGCGACCGCCTGATTCGAAAAGTCGCCGATGTCCTGTCGAGCAGTGTCGGCGACGAGGGCTTTGTCGCCCGCTTCGGCGGCGACGAATTCGCTGTCCTGTTCCCGGGCGCCGGCAATCGCGAGGCGCGCGAGGCCGCCGACCGCATCCTGACGGATATGCGGCGTTTGACGCACATCGAGAATGAGCACGTCTTCCACGTCCACTGCAGTATAGGCATGACGATAGCGACGTCATCGAACCTGCAGTTGGACGAGCTGATCGCCCAGGCTGACATTGCCTGCCGCGAGGCCAAGAGAGCTGGGCGCAACCGGGCACGGCTGTTCGATGGCGGGTCGCTGACCGAAAGCGGAGAGTTCGATCTTGGTTGGATTAACCGCTTGCGCGGCGCTCTCGACAACGACAATTTCGAACTGCATTTTCAGCCCATCAACGACATCCAGACTGGCAGGACCACGCACCATGAGGTGTTGCTGCGCGCCCGGCATGAGGATGGTTCGCTGGTGTCGCCGGACGCCTTCCTGCCGGCCGCGGTTCGCTTCGGCATGATGTCCGAGATCGACCTGTGGGTTATTCGTCACTCGGCGATTGCCTACACCCGGTTTGTGAAGCAGCATCGCGACCTGAAATTGTCGATCAATATCTCCGCACACGCCTTTGAGAGTGAAGACCTGCCTGCTTACATCGGGCGGACGCTCGTCGAGTTCGATGTACCACCGCAGAACATCGTCCTCGAGATAACCGAGAGTCTTGCGATACGTCATGCCGTGCACGTCGAACGACAAATCGCGGAGCTGCGCGCACTCGGGTGCAAGCTGGCGCTGGACGATTTCGGCACCGGCTACAGCGCGCTGAGTTACCTGCAGAAGCTCGATTGCGACTACATCAAGATCGACGGGGCGTTCGTTGCAGATATCGTCGAGAATCCCGTGGAGCAAAAGGTGATACGCCTGATCGCCGAGATCGGCCAGGAGGCGGGCATGCGCGTTATCGCAGAGTATGTCGAGAGCGCCGAGGCGCTGGTGCTGTTGTCTGAGCTGGGTGTGGATATGGCACAGGGGTTCTTCGTCGGGCGCCCCACGGCCGAGCCGGAGTTTCCGACGACGCCGATCTCGATCCAGTCTCGCCGACAACGTGGCCGCAATCGCCAGGGGTACTGACCGGCTTCAAGCTCGGGGGCGCTCTCCCTTACCGACAAGCTTGTGACCTCGTTCAGGCGGCCGTCTGCGGGCGCGCCGGCGCATCCACCTGGGAATGGAGCGCTTCCGTGTTGGCTAGCCGCGCCGGGCATGGCTGCCCGACGCGGCCTGAGCGGCCCTGCCGATGCCGACTAGTTGTGCGCGGACTTGAACGCGCCGTCGAGCAACTGCGCATGGGCAGCCGCCAGTCGAGCGATCGGCACGCGAGGTCCTGAACAGGAGACGTAGTTCAGCCCGGCGTGATGACAGAAGCGGATCGATTCCGGATGTCCGCCCTGTTCGCCGCAGATACCGATCTTGAGGTTCTCGCGAGCCTTACGCCCGTTATCTACCGCCATCTTGATGAGCTGTCCGACCCCCATCGTATCCAGTACCTCGAACGGGTTGTCCTGCAGGATGCCCGAGTCGTTGTACATCGGCAGGAACTTGTTCTCGGCGTCCTCGCGTGAGAACGAGAACGCGGCCTGCGTCAGGTCGTTCGTGCCGAATGAGAAGAACTCGACATTCTCGGCCAGCTGTCCGGCGCGTGTGCAGGCCCTGACCGTCTCGATCATCGTGCCGAACTTGAACTTCAGTTTTTCGCCAACCTCCTTCTCGAGCTTCTCCGTCAACGCATCGATCGAGCGTTTCACAGCGGCGAGCTCCTGGGATGTGATGACCTGCGGGATCATGATCTCGGGCTGCACCGAGATGCCCTTCTTCGAGCATTCGACAGCGGCCTCGAGTATCGACTCGATCTGCATTGCGTAAATCTCGGGATACGCGATGCCGAGACGCACACCGCGGTGACCGAGCATCGGGTTGACCTCGCGAAGTTCCCGAACCTTCTTCAGCATGCGTTCTTTCTTGATCAGCGCATCGTTGACCAGCTCTTCGCTGAGCTCGTCGAAAGGCTTCGGCAGTTCCGGGTGTGTATCGAACGTCGTCAACGCCGCCATCCTTCCGCGTACGACGTCGCGATACAGGCGCAGGTTGTCGATCTGTTCGAGCAGGTCCTGCTCGGTTGGCAGAAACTCATGCATCGGCGGGTCGAGCAGGCGCACCGTGACCGGGTTCGGAGCCATGACCGTGAACAACTCGATGAAGTCGGCACGCTGTATCGGAAGCAGCCGGTCGAGCGCGGCCTGCCGCTCCTCTGTGGTATCGGCGAGGATCATGTCGATGACGATAGGCAGCCGCTCGCTCGCGTTGAACATGCGCTCGGTGCGGCACAGGCCAATGCCCATGGCGCCGTAGTCCAGTGCCTGTTTCGCCGCTGCCGGCGTGTCGGCGTTGGCCATGACTTTCAAATGGGCAGTGTCATCCGCCCAGCCCAGCAAGGTGCGCAGGTCGTCGGAGAAGTCCGCCGCGATGGTCGGAATCTCGCCCAGGTAGACGACGCCCGTGGCGCCGTCCAGCGTGATGACATCGCCCTCGTGGATGACGTAGTCGCCCACCTGCGCCTGCCTGAGCGCCGTGTCGACCTCGATACCCTCGGCGCCGGCCACGCAGGGCTTGCCCATGCCGCGCGCGACGACCGCTGCGTGCGATGTCTTGCCGCCGCGGCTCGTCAGGATGCCCTCCGCTGCGAAGAAGCCGTGGATGTCTTCCGGACGCGTCTCCTCGCGAACGAGTATGACCTTCTCACCCAGGTTACCCAGCTTCTCGGCCAGGTCGGCATCGAAGACGCACTTGCCGGACGCGGCGCCCGGCGAGGCGGGCAGCCCGGTTGCGAGCGGCTTCGTGATTTTGTCGGGGTCGAGACGGGGGTGCAGCAACTGTTCCAGCAGCTCCGGGTCGATCCGCAACAGGGCCTGGTCGCGCGTAATCAGCTCTTCGGCGAACATATCGACCGAGGTCTTGACCATCGCGGTGGCGTTCATCTTGCCGTTGCGCGTCTGCAGGCAGTACAGCGTACCTTTCTCGATAGTGAACTCGTAATCCTGGACTTCCTGGTAGTGCGATTCGAGCGTGTTCCTGAGAGCGACCAGCTGCTCGTACTGGTCCGGCATCTCATCTTCAAGGCTCTGCAGTGGCTTCGGCGTGCGAATGCCGGCAACGACATCCTCGCCCTGCGCGTTGGTCAGGTATTCGCCGAACATCTCGTTCTCGCCGGTGCCCGGGTTGCGGGTGAAGCCTACGCCGGTCGCGCAGTCATCGCCCTTGTTGCCGAACACCATCGTGCAGACGTTGACCGCTGTGCCGTTAGCCATGTCAGGCGTGATGTTGAACTCGCGGCGGTAGTCGACGGCGCGCTTGCCCATCCAGGAGCGGAACACGGCCTCGACCGCCAGCTTGAGCTGCTCCATGACGTCCTGCGGGAAGTCGCGCCCGGCCTCACGTTTGACGACCGCGAGGAAGTGCTCGCTGATCTCCTTCAGGTGTTCCGCCGTCAGCCCGATATCGGCCTTGACGCCGGCGGTAACTTTCACGTCCTCGAAGTACTCGTCGAAGTGTTCGTCGGCGATGCCGAACGCAACCTTGCCGAATAGCTGAATGAAGCGACGGTACGCGTCATAGGCAAAACGCTCGTCGCCGGTTTGCTCGATCAGCCCTGCGAGCGTCTCATCGTTGAGTCCGAGGTTCAGGATCGTATCCATCATGCCCGGCATCGACATCGCCGATCCGGACCGTACGGAGACCAGCAGCGGGTCACGGCCACGGCCGAACGTCTTGCCCGTTGCAGCTTCCAGCTGTTCGATCTCGTGTTTGACCGCATCCATCAGCCCGTCCGGCAATGCGTCCTGGTCGAGGTAGTCCAGGCAAGCCTTGGTCGTGATGACGAAGCCTGGCGGGACGTTGATCCCGATCTGGGTCATCTCACAGAGGTTCGCGCCTTTACCGCCCAGCAGCTGTTTGTTCTTGCCGTCGCCGTCGTTAAATGAGTAAACGTGTTTTTCAGTCATGGTCTTTGTCGCGTTAGAGGTCTCGGAGTCCGCAGCAATAGTCCAGCAATGCGGCGATCCCGGCTATTGCGGCATACCCCTAGCGCAGTACGCATTGAAAAAGCAGCCCCGACCCGCCGGAAAGTTTGGCTCAGGGCGGCCTTGCGACGAGATTTCATAAGTTATCGAGGTTCGAAAATTTCGAAGAGTAAGTTCGAAATTCCCTTCGCTTTTTGTCGGCTATCAGCTCTTTGCTGTTTAGTGGCGGCCCCTTTTGCACCGTTTAGGTGCAAAAGGAGATATTTTTTTGACAGCGCTGTCATTCTTTGTTATTGCTAGGGCTCGAGAAAAACGTTTTACTACGTAAAACATCTAATAAAAATTGTTCGCGGGGGGAACAAGCCAATGCTTCCAAAGAGAAGTAGGATTATCTGTCCGGCCGTCTTGGCCGCATCGTTGACTCTGGCTGCATGTAACAACGGCAGTCAGCCACAGGGCCTGACCAACACTCAACCGGCTGACATTCAGCAGAACGTCAACATCAGCAACCCGACGACTGCCGTCTTCGATCTTGTTGAGGTCACGCCGGGCGGCACCTTTAACCTCGTCTGGAGTGACGAGTTCGATGGCGACCAGCTCGACCCCGAGACGTGGTTCTTCGCCACCGGCGACGGTTCCGAGTTTATCGGCGACGGCGGCGTCATGGGCCTGCCACCGGGCTGGGGCAACTTTGAAAAGCAGTACTACCTTCCGCGCAACGCCCAGCTAGAAAACGGTTTCCTGAGGATCACCGCGCGGTCTGAGTCGATCGAAGGATTCAACTACACATCTGCCCGCATCACGACACGCGATCGCGTCAACGTCCGCTACGGGCGGATCGCTGCGAAGATCAAGTTCCCGGCCGGTCAGGGCCTGTGGTCTGCATTCTGGCTGCTGTCGCAGGGCAGCCCCTACGGTCGCTGGGCTGCTACCGGCGAGATTGATATCGTCGAGGCCGTCAACCTCGGTGCACTGCCGGGCCCGGGCGGCGGCGGCTTCAACAACATCGTCGGCAATCTCTACTACGGCGGCGAGTCTCCAAACATTGCATTTTCAGGCGACACCTATGCGCCATCGCCGAATATCACCGAGGGTTTTCATACCTATGCGGTCGAGTGGGATGAAAACGAGATTCGCTGGTATTTCGACGACGTACTGTGGCTGACGCAGAACTCATGGTCCTCGACAGGTGGCGACTTCCCCGCACCGTTTGACCAGCCGTTCTACATCATCCTGAACACGGCGGTCGGCGGCAGCTTCCCGGGCGATGACGTGGATAACACCGCGCTGCCCGCGTCGATGCTGGTCGACTGGGTCAGGGTGTATTCGGGTGTGAGGCCCGATTAGCGCGGCAAAGTGAATAGCGCAGCTCTATAGGGAAGAACACAAACAGTGCGGGAGCCTCAGGACGATTCTCCCGCGAAATAACAACAAGAACATTTTTTTTCACACTTTAAAGTTAGCCAGAGATTTCATCCATGCAAGCAAAAGCATTTACGCGTGAATTCCGCGCCCTGACCCTTCTGACATCGGCCCTGTTCCTGGCTGGCTGTTTCGGAGAAGGTGACGGTCCAGAGCCGATCGCAAACTCGCCCGCAGATCCACTACCGGACTTGCCGGCAGATTTCTGCGACCCGACCAACTTCGAGATCTTCTGCGAAGCGCCCGAGATCATTAACTTCAACGGCGGCGCAACGACGATCATCGAGAACCCGGACAAGAGCGGCATCAACACGAGTGACAACGTCGCGCAGATGCAGAAGTTCATGGACGAGGTGTTTGGCGGAACGAAACTGACTTACAGCGACCCGATCGACTTCTCGCAGGGTGAGTCGTTCAATATCAAGGTCTGGTCACCGCGCTCAGTCGAGGTGTTGTTCAAGACGGACGAGTCGAACATCGAGCGCTTCTTCACGCACACCGGCGGCAGCGAGTGGCAGCAGTTCTGCGTGACGTTCGATGGCGCCGCGGCAGGCATCTCGAACCCGAGCCTGACAATCATTTTCGATCTCGGTACGCAGGGTCAGGCGGCAAGCGACCCGGCTAACTGGACCTTCTACTACGACGACATCGAGCAGGTAGACAGCTGCGCCGGTAGCGGCGGCCCGCCCCCGGCTGCGTTCACAACGCTGACATTCGATGACGCCGGCACGACGTACACGCTCCGTGGCTTCGGCGGCGCCGAGGATTCTTCTGTCGTCGCAGATCCCGAAGACGCGAGCAACAATGTACTGCAGATCAATCGTTCCGACTCCGCGGATATCTTCGCCGGCACCGTCGTATCGACCGGCGCCAATGAGTCTTCGGGCGTCATCCCGCTGGATGCGTCGAGCACGATCATGTCCATGCGAGTCTGGTCGCCGATGGCCGGCACGCCGATTCGCCTGAAGATCGAAAACTCCGGCGCCAGCGCAATCAGCGTCGAGACAGAGACGTCGACGACGATGGCGATGACCTGGGAAACGTTGCAGTTCGATTTCACCAACAACGTGACCGACACACCCGCTTTCGACCCGGCGGCAACCTACGACAAGGTCATCGTTTTCCCGAACTTTGGCGCCACCGGCGCGATGGCCGGTGCCCAGACCTACTACTTCGATGACATTGCTGTCGGACCTGGCGGCGGCGGTACTCCTCCTCCAACCGGTGGCGGCGAGCTGCTGACAAACGGTGACTTCGAGGCGAGCGCGACGGACAAAGCGCCTTGGATCAACGCGGGCACCGTTGCGGTCAACAACTTCTACACGGCAGACGCGGCTGACGGTGGCGCCGTGTTCGACACGAACCTGAGCCAGGTGCTGGATATCACGCAGGACGAGAATTACGTGCTGACCTTCCGCGCACGGGCGACGGTGGATCGCAATATTGTTGTGGGTATCGGCCTGAGCGTGGATCCGTTCACGGCGGTGACGCAGGACGTTGCCGTGACGACCGATTGGCAGACGTTCACGTTGAACCTGACCGCGACCGGCTTCGGCGGTGCGGACAGCCGGGTGCTGTTCGACCTCGGCACGGTGGCGAGCACGGTCGAAATTGACGACGTGAGCCTGACCGTCGACGGTGGCGGCGGCGCCGAGCTACTGACGAACGGCGACTTCCAGACCAGTGCGACGGACAAGGCGCCGTGGATCAATGCGGGCACGATTGCGACCAATAACTTCTACACGGCGGACGCGGCCGACGGCGGCATGGTGTTCGACACGAACCTGAGCCAGGTGCTGGATATCACGCAGGACGAGGATTACGTCCTGGAATTCCGCGCACGGGCGACGGTGGATCGCAATATTGTTGTGGGTATCGGCCTGAGCGTGGACCCGTTCACGGCGGTGACACAGGACGTTGCCGTGACGACCGATTGGCGGACGTTCACGTTGAACCTGACCGCGACCGGCTTCGGCGGTGCGGACAGCCGGGTGTTGTTCGACCTCGGTACGGTGGCGAGCACGGTCGATATTGACGACGTGAGCCTGACCGTCGACGGTGCCACCAGCGGTGGCGGCGGCGGATCGCCCGGCGATGTAGACTTCGAGTCGGGGAGCCCGATGTTCAACAACTTCGATGGTGGCATGTCGGCTGCCGTTCCAAACCCGGATGTCGGTGGTCTCAACACCAGCGCGATAGTCGTCGAGATGCAGAAGTTCCCGGGTCAGCCGTTCGGAGGAAGCACCTACGACCTTGGCGGAGCTGTCGCACTTGCCGCCGGCGACTCCTACACGATGCTGGTTCGCTCACCGCGGCCGGTACGCGTCACGTTCAAGCTGGAAGGCCTGAATATCGAGCGCGCTGTCTGGCACAGTGGCAGCGGCACCTGGGAGGAGCTTTGCTTTGACTTTACCGGCGAGGCTGGCGACGTCACGGGCTACACGGTGATCTTTGACAACGGCCTCCAGGGCGCCGCAGATACAGAGCCGGCCAACTGGACCTTCGAGTACGATGACATCCAGCAGACGTCGTCTGCGTGCCCGGCAATCCCGGCGCACGACAGCGGGTTGCTGACCAACGGCGACTTCGAGTCCGGGGTTTCGCCGTGGCTCGCAGGCGTGACCGATCCGATTCTGGCTGAGAGGATCGTCAACGTCGGCGGCAACAACGTGCACTTCGTCGACATCACTTCGCCTGACCCGATGTCGGCGTTCGCGGTGAACCTCAGTCAGAAGCTTGCGATCACGCCGGACGAGACCTACACGCTGACATTCAAGGCAAGGTCCAATACCGCGCGTGCGATCATTGCAGGCATCGGTTTGTC
Organism: Woeseiaceae bacterium; assembly: GCA_030065915.1. Classification (GTDB taxonomy): domain Bacteria; phylum Pseudomonadota; class Gammaproteobacteria; order Steroidobacterales; family Woeseiaceae; genus UBA1847. The sequence goes on along the minus strand of JASJCQ010000003.1, from coordinate 50,853 downwards.
GGGCGGCCCGTCGAACACTGACTTCTCGAATAACTCAGTTCCGGTCGACCTGAACACCGGTTGGCAGGACTTCTCGCTCGACCTGGAAGCGACCGGTTTCGGTGATGCCGACAGCCGCGTGTTGTTCGACCTGAACGGCGAGGCCGGTGAGGTCTACATCGACGATGTCGCACTCGTTGTCACCGGTGGCGGTGGCGGCGGCGGTGGCAGCACCGTCCTCGTCAACGGCGACTTCGAAGACAACGGCGGCAGCCTCGACGGCTGGACTCAGGGCCTGTTTGATGACGCTGGGGGCACTCTCGGATCCATCGCTGCCGACAGCAGCGGCCAGGGCGGTCGTACAGGCACTGTGGCCAGGCTGATCGTAGACGGCACTGCGGCATCCTTTAACGATGCCGTGATCAGCCAGGAGGGCCTGGCGGCAGGCACGGTAACGGCTGGCGATACGATCACGGTTACTTTCGACTTGTACGGAACCGTGACCCAACCCGGTGCTGCCGTGTTTGCTGAAGTGATCTTCCTGAATAGCATGGGCATGGACGAAGGAGGCCGGAATTTCCTCAACGGGGATCCAACACCACTCTCCCCGACCACGACCTGGACGCCTGTTACAGGCACGGTAACCGCGGGAACGGGATTCGTCGCGCCTGGAGGGGGCGGCTCATGGGATGTGAGCGGTGGCCTGGTTCTGTCGTTGAAGGTCGCTTGCGCTGCGTTCGATGATTGCGCTCAGGACGTCTCGTTTGACAACGTCACTTTCACAATTAACTAACGTCGGGAGCGAATAAAGACAATGAAACACTTCGACGTTTGCAAAGAAAATAATCAAACAAGAGTAATCGCTATGGCGGGAATAAGCCTTACGAAACGTGTCAAGGTCGCATTCGGGTTGTTCGTGCTTGCGCTGGCGCTTTGTCTCCCACAAGTCAGTTACGCGCAGTCTGACGTCGTTACGACCTACAAGGACGAGAACGGCTGGCAGCTCCGCGTGAACGGCGAGCCCTACTACATGAAGGGCGTCGTGTGGGGCTACACGCCGCGCGGGCAGAACTACACGTACAACCTGTTCGGCCAGTCCGACGACCAGATCCGCAAGATCCTGGACTACGATTTCGGCCTGATGGCGGAGATGGGCGTCAACACGATCCGTACCTTCACGATGATCCCGCCGAAGTGGGTGACCTATATTTATGAAGAACACGGCATTATGAGCATCATCAACCCGCTCATGGGTCGTTACGGATACAACATCAACGGCAAGTGGGTTCCGTTTACGGACTACTCGGATCCGGCGACTCGCGAAGTACTCAAGCGAGACATGCAGGTCTTCGTCGAGCGCTACAAGGACACCAAGGGCGTCCTGATGTTTGCCTTCGGTAACGAGAGCAACTATGGCCTGTCATGGTCCAGCTTCGAGATCGAGAACCTGCCGGAGGGCGAGCAGAACACGGCCAAGGCACGCTACCTGTACAGCCTCTTCGAAGAAGTCATCGCGGCCGGTAAGGCGATCGCACCGAACCAGCCGTTCACGATCGTCAACGGTGACCTGCAGTACATCGACCTGATCCAGGAGCTGATGCCGTCGCTCGATGTGCTGGGCAGTAACGTCTATCGCGGCAAGAGCTTCACGGACCTGTGGGCCGTAGCCGAAGAAAAGCTCGATCTGCCGGTGGCGTTCTTCGAGTTTGGCAGTGACGCCTTCAATGCTCGCAGCTTCCAGGAAGATCAGTTGAACCAGGCGCTGATCCTTAAAGACCAGTGGGAAGAGATGTACCAGAAGTCCTACGGCATGGGCGAGGAAGGCAACTCAATCGGCGCCTTCATCTTCGAATGGCGTGATGAGTGGTGGAAGTACCTGCAGATCGAGCAGCTCGACATCCAGAACACGAATGCCTCGTGGGCCAACCAGGGTTATGAATTTGACTGGGCGCCGGGGCAGAACAACATGAACGAGGAGTGGTTCGGCATCGTTGCTCTCGGCCCAAGCAACAGTGAGGGGGTGGCGACAGCCCGTCCGCGTACGGCCTATTACGTGATGCAGCAAATCTTCAGCAAGAGCCCGCTGGAGCTTGACAGGGACGGCGTCGACCAGCTCTTCGCCGGCATCAATCTCGAGCTCCTCGACCTTAAAGGCGAGGTCGGCAAGCTGGCGGCCGAAAGCGCCGAAGACAAGCGAAGGCTCAGGCTGACCGGCGGTCGCCTTGAAGGCGAGATGGTCTTAAGGGGCAACGAAGCGCGGATCGATGAGGAAGGCGACGACGCACTGTCTTTCTCGGATGGCCAGATGGCCTTCCTCGATTTCGAGTTCCAGCCCAACGACAGGACCCAGGGCCAGATGACGGTAAACATCCTCGGCAACGTCGCGAACAAGCAGCCACTGGAGTTTTCCTACGGCGATCGCGGCCGCCCTCTGTCGATCCAGACGAACGAGCGCACCCGTGTTGGGGGCGAGATCGTCGTTATCGAAGATGTACCGGTCACCTTTAACGACCGCGAGCGGGTCGAGATCTACGACTTTAGCGCGACCTACGAGGGTGAACTTGCCGATGTCGAGGCCTTCTACCACACGTCCCGGTTCCACTGGGGTTACGAAGGCGACCACTGGGGATTGTTGCGTGAAACAACGGATATTCCGGGCATGGACATCTGGAACGCCAAAGCACCGCAGGGTCTCGAGATCACCGGCAAGGGCGACTTCAAGAACCTGACCTTCCTGATCGGTCCCGAGGTGTACTGGGGTGCCAACCCCAAGTTTATGTTCAAGTATGACTTCCGCTGGGCCAACTTCGACTGGACCTTCATTCATTCCGAGGACCTGGCGCGTCGTGACAGCGGTGTTGATCCGACCGATACGACCGTCCGGCAGAATCGTCAGACGGCGCTGACGGCGGAGCGTGAATTCCCCAACGGCATCAAGCTCGAGCTCGGCGGCATCATTTCCGCGCCCGAGGAGATCGACGAGACCTTCGACCGCATAGACAGGCAGGGCAACGTGTTCCTCGACGAAATCGAGAATGAGGATGCACTCGGCTTCCGCGCCAAGGTCACGTTCCCGTGGCAGGAGACCTACGTGAAAGCGACTCACCAGGGTCTCGTTGCCGACGCCGGTACCGTGCATCGCACATTCGGTGTCATGGATCCGAGTCGCTTGCCGAACTCCGGCGATGGCAACAAGCAGGAGATTGAGGCCGGCATGATCGTGCGCTTCGGAGACTATATGCTGATGCCGCGCGTGCTGTATCGAGACAACCTCGTGCATGCAAACCCGACGATCTTCCCGAGCATCGAGGGTGGGGTGTTGCTGCCGGGCACGCAGCCGAGGGATACGGACACCGACCCGTTCGCCGTTCTCGGCAATCGCGAGGCGCGTTCGGCGGAGCTGTACCTGACCTACGATCCGACCGGCGCCACCCAGTTCTACGATTGGGACAACGACTGGCGTGAAGACGCGAAGTTCGCGTTCAACATCGGCGGCACCTATACCGAGTACCCGACGTTTACGGACTCCTACCTGTTCTTCTTCGAGCCCATTGGACAGAACGTTCCTTTCGGCACGGGCTTCCCGGCTGAGGACGTCTGGGGCGTTTCCAGCCGCATCGTCATGAACCCGAACCCGTCGGCGCGCTACATCTTCGACATCATGCGCGGTTTCGAGCAGGCATCGGGCAACCCGGGTGGCAAGAATGACGGCACCGCGGACTACTTCGAGTTCCACTGGAGTGCGGAATGGAATCGCAAGCACTTCTTCTCGGGCTACTACAAGCAAGATGCTTTCGGTCCGTACGACTTCTTCCGCCAGTTCAACCTGCAATACAGCGACCAGTGGCAGCTCGATTACTCGATGTTGCTCGGCGGCTCGGGCGTTCAGTTCGGCTCGGTGCAGGACGAAGAGCGCGCGACGAGAGTCGGAATTCGCGCGCAGTACCGGGCGCTCGAGGAGGGTGACGAACTGTTCGACGTCAATGGCGACTACCAGTTCCAGACCATTCTTTACTTCACCTACCAGTTTTAGGACAGAGCATGAAAAGCCTAGGATTTATGAAAATGACAAAACTGAATCGAGACGAGACTCGGCCGGCTGGCATCAAGCTTCTGTTTGCAGCGGTACTGAGCGTAACGGCCCTGGTGTTGGGTGGATGCAGCAACGGGGGCGAGCGAGATGCGGATGACGGTATTCCCATCAATGCAATCACGCTGCCGACCGACGTGGTCCTGAACCTGGCCTGCGAGGACGTCGGTGTCCACCCGGAGACCTGCGTACTCGACGATCCGGAGAACCCGTTCGCGACGACGACGATCATCGAGTTCAACCCGAACTTCCCGGGGTTGGATAACAAGTTCGAGTTATTCAACTCGATCCCGGCCGGGCCGAGCGGGGCCAAGGCGCGCTTCTACCTGTGGGCAACCGCACTGGCGCGTCGTCCGAGCGGTGAAAATCAGTTCTACACGGCACTGGCGCTGCACGAGTTGTTTGATGCAAACAGTAACGTGTTGGACGAAGACGAGCTGATTCGTGAGCAGGCGAAGAAAGCGTATCGCTCTTTGCTGGACAACTTCTTCGGCTCGGTAACGGTGTTCGAGTGTTGCCCGGCGGCCAGCCCCGATGGCGAGCCGGTGGCTTTTGCCATTCCTCTGAACGAGTTGACGGCAGACAACCTGTATCGCACTGACGCGACGGGCCTGCGCCGGCTCGTGCCCGGCGACCCGATCAACGTATTGGAGTTGCTGCTCGAGTGGGGTTATTCGTACCAGCCGGCCAGCCCGCCGAACTTTGACGATGGCGTCATCGTTGCGGGCGAGTTCTGACGCTGCCCGGCAACCACATGCTTCACGGCAATAGCTTAAGAACCCTGCTACTCGCAGGGTTCTTTTTTTCATGGACGAATTCGATGGCAGAAGCGATTCCTGTCGAGCTCAAGAAGACCGAACAGGGCTGGCAGCTGCTGCGCGGCGGCGAGCCCTATTTCATTCGTGGCGCCGGCGGCCACGATTCGCTGGCACAGCTGGCGGAGGCCGGCGGTAACTCCATCCGCACCTGGGACGGTCTCGATGTCCGTGGCGACGAAGATCTGCGGGTCCTGCTGGATGAGGCCCACGCGCTCGGCCTGTCCGTGAGCGTCGGCATCTGGCTCGGCCACGAGCGTCACGGCTTCGACTATGACGACCCGAAGCAGGTTGAGGTCCAGTTCAATCGGTCGCGCGACATCGTGATGCGCTACAAGGATCATCCCGCCGTCCTCCTCTGGGGTATCGGCAACGAGATGGAGGGCTTCGAGAACGGCGAGAACCCGGCGATCTGGAAAGCAGTGAACGACATCGCGGCGATGGTGAAGGAGATAGACCCCAACCACCCGACGATGACGACCACGACGTTCGTGCACGGCGAGCGCATCGACTGGGTGCACAACAAGATGCCTGCGATCGATATCCACGGCATCAACGCCTACGGCGGCGCCGTCGTCATTCCACAGTTTCTCGACGATGGCGGCGCCAGCAAACCCTACGTGATGACGGAGTTCGGCGCCGTCGGTGCCTGGGAGATGCCGAAGACAGCGTGGGAGGCGCCGATCGAGCAAACCAGCACGGACAAGGCGGCTTTCTACGAAAGGGCGTACAACGAAGCGATCCTGAGCCAGCCGCATCGTGCCCTGGGCGGCTATGCATTCATCTGGGGTCACAAGATGGAAGGCACGCCGACCTGGCACGGCATGTTTCTCGCGGACGGTGCGCCGACCGGGGCCATCGATACGATGACGCGATTGTGGTCGGGCGCCGCGCCTGAGAACCTTGCGCCGCGAGTGGAACCGCTCAGGATCGATCGGTCTGCCGAGATGGATCCGGGCACGACGCTGAAAGTTGAAGTCGCTGTCAGCGATCCGGAAGGCGACGAAATCACGGCACGCTGGGTGCTGCTCCCCGAGACCAACGATTTCCTTACCGGGGGCGATTTCCGCCCGACGCCGGCCGAGATCGACGGCGTCGTGGCCGAGAGCAGCGTCGCATCGGCGACGATCGAGATGCCGGCCGAGCCGGGCGCTTATCGCCTCTATTACTATGTCTACGATGAAGCCGGCAAAGCGGCGACGGCAAACCTGCCGTTGCTCGTCAAAGGAACGCCTCGCACGCGTCTGCCGCTCGCGGTCTACGATGACACTTTCGACACGGGGCCTTGGGCCCCATCCGGCTGGATGGGTAACGTCGACGCCCTGACGGTCGACGGTAACCACAGCGGTAATCCGAAGACCGGCGAGCACTGCATCCGTATACGCTATGAAGGCGTCTACAACTGGGCCGGTGTCGCGTGGCAGCATCCGTCGGGTAACTGGGGCGACCAGGACGGTGGCTACAATCTCGAGGGCGCCACCGCGCTGGAGTTCTGGGCTCGCGGCAAATACGGCGGCGAAAGGATCAGCTTCGGCGTCGGTTTACTGGGAACGGATCGGGCGTATCCTGATTCTGCGATGGAGAAGGTCGAGAACGTCGATCTGACCGATGAATGGACGCTCTATCGCGTGCCGCTGAAAGGCGCCGACCTTTCCAGCATCAAGACAGGCTTCTTCGTTTCCATCGAAGGCCGGACCTCGCCCGTCACGTTCTACCTGGACGATATTCGCTATATAAAGTAAGTAGGGCTGCGAATTGGTGCCGGAGGCGATCTTACGATTACAGCTCGCCGTCGAGGATCTTCGACTTGATACGCTGGAATTCTTCGTCGGTGACGTAGCCCGCGTCACGCAGCTCGCCCAGCGTCTTGATCTGTTCGAGGATTCGTGACAGTCCAGGTTGATTCGAGGCAGACACCGGAGCAGGAACGGGTGCCGGCGAAGAAGCCGGGCCGAGAGGAATCGGTTCGATGACCGGCTGCTCTTCAACCGGGGTCCTCGCATTGGCCTCTGCGCGTTGCACGAGGCGCTCCTCATAGCGCTCCCGGGCTGCCGCTTCCTCGGCCTCCGCCTGGGCCCGACGTTTTTCTTCTTCGGCGATTCGTGCGGCTTCAACCTGGATACGCTGGTTGGCGATTCGGGCCCGTTCGGCGGCCATGTCCTGGGCCTGCGACCACGCAACAGGAGAGGCCAGGAGACCGGGAATCAGTGAGGCGATCAGCAGTCGTTTAATCATCCGCACATCTTACCATCACACGTTCAATTCCCGGCCATCGCCCGACCGGATTCCCGGCGGCGCTACTTCCGGGCGGCCACATAGCCGACACCGGCGCAGCTCGCCGTCAGGACGGTGCCCCATGCGATGTCGGACAGCACCAGCGTCACCGACCACTGCTTGAAGATCGCGTAGTTGGTCAACGTATAGGTACCGTAGGCGAGAGCGCCGAGAACGGCCCCGTTAGTGAGCGCGGGGCCAACCCGCCCGGCCTGCAGTGCCGGGCGGATAGCCAGGTAGACGATGCCGGCGATATAGCCCAGGTAGAAGGCGCCTGCTGCGAGGGCGTCAGGCGCTTCTCGCATCATGTTGCCGAGCTGGGCCTCGTAGACGTCGCCGAGGAACAGTGTGATCCACGCAAGGTCGATGACGAGGAAGGCGATGGCCGTTGCGACGGCTGCTTTCAGGTATCTCATCCCGTCACTCTAACGCGATCGGATTGCCACACGCGGTTCGGATGCCAACTGTTTCGCGAATCGCAGCAAATGCATGCTACCGGCCAATCGCCTCCATCAGCTCGGCAAGCTCGTCGAGCCGGTTCCGCGTATCGGGCGCACGCTTGAGCATCGCCTTCGCAGCATCGTCGACGACACCGGACGCATCGCTCAAGAGCTCCCTGCCCGCGGGTGTCAATGCCGCAATAGCGAGGCGCGCATCCCGCTTGCTCTTGACCGTCGAGACGATGCCGAGCTTTTCCATCGGCTTCAGCGCACGCGTCACGCCGGACGGCGTCAGCCCGACGGCCTGCGCCAGGTCCACGCGACTGGCGCTGGCTCCCGGGGCGTCGCCAAGTGCGCGCAGCAGGCGATACTCGGCCAGGCTGATGCCGCGGATCGCGCCGAGTGAGTGATCGAGCTTACGCTCCATTCGCAACCACGCGTCCGCGAAGCGCAGCGCGAAGTCCTGTTCCCTGGTGATTTCAGTGTTCATGAGCAAAGCATAACAAATACGTGAACACTCACGCAATAGGCAATCAAAGAGGCCGGGTATCGCTTTGCTGGAACTGATCAGGGATAGGTCCGACCCGTCTCCATATCGACCATCTGGCGGCCGAACGGCAGTAAGGCCAGCGGCAGCAGTTTGAGGTGCTGCTTGGCGACTGGAATACCGATGATCGTGATGCCGAACAACAACGCCAGGGCGAGGTGCATGATCGCGAGCTCGATGCCCGGCAGGATGATCCAGATGATGTTCAGGATGATCGACAGCGTGCTGTCCGGCTGGCGAATCGCTCGAACCTCCCGACCGAACGGCGCGAGCACCCCGCCCGCCAACTTGAAACACTGGAAGCCGAACGGTATGCCGATGATGGTCAGGCACAACACAATGCCGCCCAGCACGTAACCGAAAAAAATGACGAAGCCGCCGAAGATGAAGAAGATGAGATTTCCGAGAAGGCGCATGTCGGGCCTGCGTTTATTCAGATCGCCCTATCGTAGTTAATTACACGCCTTCGTCCTACTGGAGTTCTCAGCGCCATGGATTCCAGACCTTCGCAGCCGCCCGGATCGACAGTCTATACGGCGGTCGCTGAAACGGCCCGAGCCTGCTCGAGCCGCTCGACACTATCGCATTCCAACACCCGTCCCCAGCTGCCCGGCGGTCGTGCCAGCAAATCCTCGAGGTAGGCCCACGCGGCTTCGGTGGCGCTGGCGTTGACCTCGCCGGGTTCCTCGCCCAGCTCGAAACTCTGTCCCGCGATGTGCAGCTGGTAAGCGGGCGGCGAAGGGCGTCGGGCCGTCGTCTCATAGAGCTGCAGCAACGCGGTCGGGCAAAGCGCGTGCGTCGTCACGCTGGCATCCGGTCGCGGCTTCAGCCGCTGCAGCGCAAAGCCTTCCGTGATTGCGACGCTCGCATCGATAAACAGGATCGGCACGTCCGGCACGATGTCCGCCGTGTGCTCGATCTGCAGCTGCATGTCTTCGATGATCAACAGTTCGTCGAGCCGTAGTGTCCGCAGCCGCTCCGCAAGCTCAGGCCCCGCGCCATCATCGGCACGGCTCAGGTTGCCCCAGGCGAATACGACCAGCGAGGGATCAGCTGACCGTGCCATCCGAATCCCGACGCAGGCTGTGCACGAGCTCGCCTTTGTGATTGACCAGCTCCACCTTCAGCGGCATCTTGCCGACCGCGTGCGTCGCGCACGACAGGCACGGGTCGTAGGCGCGCACCGCGACCTCGATGTTGTTCAGCAGTGGCTCGTTGATCTCTTCGCCGTCCAGCTTCTCCTGCGCTACCTGACGAATGGCCTCGTTCATTGCCTGGTTGTTGTGCGTGGTCGCAACGATCAGGTTCGCCTTGCGGATCAGGTCGTTGTCGTCGACCTCGTAGTGGTGAATCAGCGTGCCGCGCGTTGCCTCGATGACCCCGATGCCTTCCGACGTGCGATTGCCCTTGACGAGCAGGTCGCTACTGAGAATATCGGGATCGTCGAGCAGCTGCTGGATCTTCTCGGCACAGTGCAGCAGTTCGATCATGCGCGCCCAGTGATAGGCCAGCGACGCCTCGACCGGTGCGTCCTTGCCGTATTCGGCGTACTGCCGGCGTTCGGCCTCCGCCAGGGGCGTGTCAATGAAGTCGCAGTTGTTCATGCGGGCCAGCGGGCCGACGCGATACCAGCCAGCCTCCGACCCCAGCGCCGACAGGTAGGGGAACTTCATGTAGCTCCAGTTCCGTACCTCCTCGCGAATATGCTGGTGGTACTCCTGGTCGCTGACGCCGTCAAAGATGATGTTCCCATCCGGATCCTTGGCGCGGAACACGCCGTCGTACAGCTCGAGCGCGCCGTCTTCGCGAACCAGGCTGACGTAGTTCGAGCGCATGCTGCCAAAACGGTCATTGTGCGGCATGTTGGCCATGAAGCTGTCGCGAGCGAGGTCCACAGCATCTTTTGACCATTCGAGGATGTGCTCGAAGTCAGTGATCAACGTGTCGCGCTCGGCGGCTTCGAGGGCTTTGTTCATGCCGCCCGGGATCGCGCCGGTGCCATGCACACGCTTGCCGAGAACCGCGGCGATGACTTCCTGGCCGTACTTGCGCAAGCGAATGCCCTTGATCGCGATATCCGGATACTTGTCGACGACGGCAAAGAAGTTGCGCTGCGCGACATCGCTCTCGAAGCCAAACAGCAGATCGGGAGAGCACAGCATGAAGAAGTGCAGCGCGTGGCTCTGCAGCAGCTGTCCGTAGTGCGCGAGCTCCCTGAGCTTTCTTGCGGCCGGCGTCAATTCGCTGCCGCCGACGATATGGTCGATCGCCTTACCGGCGGCGAGATGATGGCTGACCGGGCAAATGCCGCACAGCCGCTGCACGACGACGGGCGCGTCCCAGTAAGGTCGGCCCTGGATGAAACGCTCGAAGCCACGGAACTCGACGATATGCAGGCGCGCCTGCTGAACGATGTTCTCTGCGTCGGTCAGCAGCGTCACCTTGCCGTGGCCTTCCACGCGCGTGATCGGCTCGATCACGACACGGTTGAGGGTCTCCGGATTGCTTGCAGTTTCGAGGTAGGTCATCGGTCTCGTCTCAGTCAAAGTGCATGAGGTCATACGGCAGATCCGGCTGCTCATCCTGGGCGATGTTGCTCAGGATATGCCAGAACGCATCGGCGGGCGGCGGACAGCCCGGCAGGAAATAGTCCACCTTGACGACCTCGTGAATCGGACTCACGTTCTCCAGAATATACGGTAGCTCGGGGTCCGTCGGTATGCCGGGGTTGTCGACACCCAGCCCGTCGACGTATGAGGTCTCCAGCAGCTCGCGTACGTCGATGCCGTTGCGCAGTGACGGTACTCCGCCATTAATTGCGCAGGCGCCGACGGCGATCAGGACCTTGCAGTGCTTACGGAACTTGCGCAGCGTCTCGACGTTCTCGGTATTGCAGACACCGCCTTCGATCAGCCCGATATCGCAGTCCTGGGTGAAGTCCTTGATGTCATCGAGCGGGGTACGATCAAACTCGACGACCTGGACGAGATCGACGAGTCGCTCATCGATATCGAGCAGCGACATGTGGCAGCCGAAGCAGCCCGCCAACGAGCAGGTCGCGACGCGAATTTTCTGTCCGGGCTGCCGCGGCAGCTTCGGCAGGGTGCCCGCGCGGATATTGACGGCCTGCCCCGGGTTGCGGTCGAACTCGCGTTCACCGATCGGGGTGGCAAAGCCTTCGCGCTTGCGAATCAACGCGCCGACCGGGCAGACACTGGCCGCCGCATCGTCGCGCGTCAGGCCTGAGTCAAGCAGCTCGCCGCTTCTGGAATTAATGGCCAATCGTTTGTTCTCGGAGCGTCCACTGATGCAGAACACGTCCTTGCCATCGGATTCGCGAGACGCGCGTACGCACAGCTCGCAGTAGATGCAGCGGTCCCGGTTCAGGAGGATGTCGGGATGGCTGGCGTCGGTCGGCCTGCCCGGATAAAAATTCGGGAATGTCAGCGCCGTCATGCCGAGCCGGTGCGCCATGTTCTGCAGCACGCAGTTGCCACTCTGTTCGCAGGACGGGCAGTGATGGTTGCCCTCAACGAATAGCATCTGCGCCAGCACGCGCCGCTCCGAGTTGATCTCCTCGGTGTTGCTCTCGACGACCTGGCCCGCGGCGGCCTTCGTCGTGCAGCTCGACATCTGTCGGCCGTTGACGCGACAGGTGCACATCTTGCAGCTGCCGTTCGCCGAGTAGTCGGGGTGATAGCACAGGTGAGGAATGAAGATGTCCGCATCCTGTGCGGCCTGGATGATCGTCTGGCCCTCGACGAACGGAACGGTTACGCCATCGATTTTGATGGTCTGGCTCATTAGCTTGACCTCTCCTCGCTAACAATTTCCCTTGAGCGTTCGATTGCGGCGTCCACATCGAAGGCCGGTTTGTAATCCACATCTTCCATGCGCTGGTGGAAGCTCTCCGGGAACTTCTCGAAGGTCGTCAGGATTGGGACCGCCGCCTTCTGGCCGAGCCCGCAGTGGCTGGCCTGGGTCATGACGCGATTCAGCGTATGAATCTGGTCGATGTCCAGTCTCGCGCCATGGCCGTCCAGGATCTTGTCGGTCATCTGCGCCATCAGCTTTGTGCCCGCACGACACGGCGTGCAAAAACCGCAGCTCTCGTGGGCGAAGAAGTGCGTGAAGTTCGACGCCACGTCGAACATGTCGCGCGTCGAATCGAAGACGATGAACGAGCCGCCGGTGTTCACGTCATCGAACGGCAGCAAACGCCCGGATTCCTCTTCGGATATCAGTTCGCCACCGGGGCCGCCGACCTGGATAGCCTGCACGTCGCTGGCGCCACATTCGGCCAGTACCTCGCTGATCGGTGTGCCCAGCGGGATCTCATAGATGCCCGGTTTGGCGCAGTCGCCGCTGACGCTCAAGAGCTTCCAGCCAGGCTCATTGCCTTTATGCATGACGAACGCGGCGCCGTGCTCGAGGATGCCGGCGGCGTAACACAGCGTCTCGACGTTGTTGACGATTGTCGGCTTGCCCCACAGGCCGCGGGTGACGGGGAATGGCGGCCGGATGCGTGGAATGCCACGCTTGCCTTCCAGCGACTCGAGCAGTGCGGATTCCTCGCCACACACGTAGCTGCCCGCGCCCATGTAGACATAGATCTCGAAGTCGGTGCCGTGGTGGCCAAGAATGTTGCGGCCGAGCAGCCCGGCTTCCCGGCGAGCCTCGATGTGCTGCAGCAGCTGGGCACGCAGGAATTCATACTCGTGCCGCAGGTAGATGTAACCCGTCTTCGCGCCGATCGTGACCGCGCAGACGGTCATGCCTTCGAGCAAGACCTCGGCGTACTGATTTAATAGCGCGCGATCCTTGAATGTACCGGGCTCGCCCTCGTCCGCATTGCAGACGACGAAGCGCTGGTCGGCGTCGATGGACCGACAGGTCTCCCATTTCAGGTGCGTCGGGAAGCCCGCACCGCCGCAGCCGCGCAGACCGGACACTTCCAGCTCGGCGATGGTCAGGTGCGGGCCGAGACGCATCGCGCGCTCGATCGCGGCGCCTGGCGTCAGCGTCTTGCCGAGCAGGGGCCCCTTCTTGACGATGACGTCGTCTATCGCCTTCCAGACGACGGGCCAGTCTTCGACAGGAATACCGGAGGTGATCAACTTGGCGATCTCCTTCGCACGTTTCGTATCGACGCGCTGAATGGCATGACCGTTGGCGATCATCGCGGGCCCACGCTCACAGAGCCCGGTACAGGATGTTGTCGACAGCGAGATCTCACCGTCCTCCGAGTGCCCCTCCGGCGACAGACCGAGCTCACGGGTCAGCACCTCGGCAGTTTCGAGACTGCCGAGCATGCGATCGGTGATGCTATCGCTCAGATACAGGTCGTACTTACCGCGTGGCTCCAGGTGCAGGAAGCTGTAGAACTGCACCAGCGCCAAAAGCTGCGCGCGTGGTATGCCCAGTCCATCCGACAGCATCTCGATGGCATCCGCATCGACGCAGCCCGCCTGCAGCTGGATCTGCCGCATGATCTGCAGGACGTTGACAGGATTGTTGTTGTACTCGGCCAGCTTCTGGCCGGCCGCTGCTCGGCTCGCTGTGGACACCGTAAATTCACCTGCTAACTACTGGATTAATATGGTTATACAGAGCGCGTAAGTGCCCGCGAATACGTATAAATGCCGAAATGACAGCGGTAGTTCAAAGGCGCCTAATGAACGGATCAGCTAGCTCTTTTCGATGTCCTGAACCGCCCGGTACGCCTGGCTGATCGCCGTGTTCGTGTCGGCCGAGGCGTTCGAGTCCGAGTTGGCGATTGCGATTCGGCCGTAGGGCTGCCTGCCCTTGACCCACGGCTTGTCCGCGTCCGACGCGTACTCGGGTTCCCACAACAAATCCGGGCTGTAGGAGTAGCCGTGCGCCCAGCGATTCACGGTGATGGCGGTGATGTCGCGATCCGGGTCGAAGCCGGCGCCCGACAGCGCCTGGTCCAGCTGGTCCTTTACGTGGTGCTCGAAGGTTGAGAACGGCGTCTCGAGCAGCTGCCGGCGTCCGGCCCGCCACTGCTTGGGTCCCTGGATGTCATCGAAGTAGGGCACATGACACATGTGCAGTGTCATGGGCTCGCTCGGGTCCGAGCCGAATTCGTAGCCGCCCATGCTGACCGGGTAGTCGAGTTCGACCTGCTTGTAGAAGTCTTTCGTGTAGTAGACGAAGCGCAGTCCCAGCTCGGCGAACGCGTTCCAGTTCGGCACCGTAACCTTTGTATAGGTCAGCGGTACCTTGACGTTGTAGGCGAGCCCGGCTTTCTGTTCGTCTGGGAGTTCCGGGCAGATATAAGGAATCGCGCTGTTGTAGCAGGCCATGATGCACTTCCTGGCCCGAACGGTATGCGTGTCGCCGGCATGCACGTAGCTTAACAGCACCGCCTCTTGATCCTTGCCGTGAGCGACATTGACGACGGTGCTGTTCAGTCGGATGCGAACGAGCGCACCGTCGACATCGAGTTTCTGGTAATTGAGACGCGCGAGCACGCTGTCTTCCATGCTCGATCCCGGCAACGCCTCAGGAATCAGGCTCCGCACCAGCAATCGCGCGATCGACGCGTTCCCGTCCGGGAAATGGAAGATGTACGGCTCGACGCCACGCCCGCCCTGTTGCTGGATCGTATGGGTGAGTCCCGGCAGGCCTCCACCGTCTCCGTAACCAAGAATGTAGATCGCGGGCACCTCATCCATGCCCACGCACCAGTAGCTCATGCCCCAGCGCTGGTAGATCTCGAGCACCTGCTCGTCGACCTTGACGTAGTCCTTCAGGTAGCTGCGGTAGCTGATCCTGCTCAGGAGTTCGACCTTCTCGTCGCGACTCATGCCGGGCAGGTAGTCGCGTTCTTCAGTAAACGCGCGAAGCAGATCGGCCTTGGCGACATCGCTCAATGGCGTCTCGGCAATAAAGTCCTTCCACGGCCGGCTGCCGTATCCCGTCACGAGTTTCCGTTCGCCATAGGTCTCGGCATCGAATGCAATGCCATAGGACAGGTCAAACTTGTCGAACAGTTCCTGGTCGAAATACTCGTAGAAACGCTGCACGTCGACGCCGATGTCTTTCAGCGTCGCCTTGGCAACGTCGGTGTACCCGGACGGCGTGTCTATCGACTCGGTACCGCCGTAGGCGATCTGCCTGCGCCCGTCAACGGTGAATTCGTTTCGCTTCGCGTGCCCGCCAAAGTCGTCATGATTGTCCAGCACCAGTATCCGGGCCGTCGGATGCTCCTGGCGGTAGAAATGCGCCGCCGACAGGCCACTGATACCGCCGCCCACGACGACAAGGTCATAGTCTTCCTCGACAGGTCCCGCTGCAAAGCTTAAGCCGGCGACGCGCGCGTGCATCGTCTCCCAGGAGCCGTTGTGACTGCCGCGCAGGCCGGTCTTGGCCGGGGGGTAGTAGTCGGGACCGAGTGCGAACTTGTCCGCCTCGCGGCCGAAGACCTCGGTCCAGGGCGTCAGCAACGACGCCCCGATCGCGACCTGCGTGCCGTTCAGGAAATCTCGACGTGTGATCTTGTTCTTCATCCGTTCCCCCGGGAAAAGTTGCGGCGCTATTTCAGCAGCTCGTGATCGGGCGGCAGCTTGTGCCGGACCCACATCGCGAGCCGGTGGCGAATATTCGGCATGCTGATCTGGTTGTTCGGCAGCGGGGTGATTGCCCCATCGTGTACAAGCAGGCGGTAGGCGTATTCGATCTTCAGGTCGTGCGAGTCGGTCGGCTCGAATTCCACGACGCCGCGACGCACCGCATCATCCAGCACGATCCTCAACGCTTCCTTTAACAGAGCTTTCTCGTTCTTTATTTTTTTGCTCATTGTCCGATCCGCGCTCCGGTTTCGACAGTGTACTCCTGC
Organism: Woeseiaceae bacterium; assembly: GCA_030065915.1. Lineage (GTDB taxonomy): Bacteria > Pseudomonadota > Gammaproteobacteria > Steroidobacterales > Woeseiaceae > UBA1847. The sequence continues at coordinate 34,847 of JASJCQ010000003.1, read as the reverse complement.
TCGAAGTTTCGCGGGCCATTGATTTGAATGCTCCTCATTCTCATTCAGTTCGACTTTATGAGTAGGTAAGAACCACGATTCATAATCATTCTCCGCTGGCGCAGCATCAGGAAACGTCCGGGAAGCCGCGTCTTGAACGGCGTTTGCAAGGATGCAACAAAAATAAGAAGAAGGGGACGCCCGGCCTACGCACGACCGACCCAGGGGGTACGTCTATGCCAGCCAAAGAAACGTTCTACGACGTGATGCGCAAACACGGCATTACCCGCCGTAGCTTCCTTAAATTTTGTTCGCTGACCGCCGCCGGTCTCGGTCTCGGCCCGGAGTTCGCCGGCAAGCTCGCGCACGCGCTCGAAAATAAGCCGCGAACGCCGGTCATCTGGCTGCACGGCCTGGAGTGCACCTGTTGTTCCGAGTCCTTCATCCGCTCCGGCAACCCGCTCGCCGGCGACGTCATATTAAGCATGATCTCGCTGGACTACAGCGACACGCTGATGGCGGCGGCCGGTTACCAGGCCGAGGAACTGCTCGAACAGACCATCGAGAAGTACGACGGCGAATACATCCTCGCCTGCGAGGGCAACCCGCCGCTGAATGAAGATGGCATGTACTGCATCCAGGGCGGCAAGCCGTACGTCGAGAAGCTCAGGCACATGGCGGACCACTGCAAGGCGATTATCGCCTGGGGTTCCTGCGCATCCTGGGGCTGCGTACAGGCGGCCAAGCCGAACCCGACGCAGGCGACACCGATACACAAGGTGATTCTCGACAAGCCGATCGTGAAAGTGCCGGGCTGCCCGCCGATTGCCGAAGTCATGACCGGCGTTATTACGTACATGGTCGCTTTCGACCGGCTGCCGCCCCTCGATCGCCAGGGGCGGCCGAAGATGTTCTACGGCCAGCGCCTGCACGATAAGTGCTACCGGCGCCCGCACTTCGACGCCGGCCAGTTCGTCGAGGCCTTCGATGACGAGGGCGCTCGGAAGGGCTACTGCCTGTACAAGGTCGGCTGCAAGGGCCCGACTACTTACAACGCCTGTTCCACGATCGAGTGGAACGGTGGCCTGTCCTGGCCCGTCAAGTCCGGCCATGGCTGCCTGGGTTGCGCCGAGGATAATTTCTGGGACAAGGGCAGCTTCTACAGCGCGGTAACGAACCTGAAAGTCGCCGGCAACGTCGAGGCGAACGCCGAGAAGGTCGGTGGCACGCTGGCGGCCGCCGCGGCCATTGGCGTCGCGGCCCACGCGGCTGGCACGGTGATCTCGAAGGCGACTGGCAAGAGATCCAAGCAGGCCGAGGAGGTGAACAATGGTTAGCGTAACGACACCGGACGGCTTCAACCTGGATGACAGTGGCAAGCGCGTCGTCGTAGACCCGATTTGCCGCATCGAGGGCCACCTTCGCATTGAGGTTAACCTCGACGAGAACAACGTCATACGCAACGCCGTTTCGTCCGGCACGATGTGGCGCGGGCTCGAGGTTATCTTGCAAGGGCGTGATCCACGAGACGCCTGGGCCTTCACGGAGCGGATCTGCGGCGTATGCACCGGCGTACACGCACTGCAGTCGGTGCGTGCCGTCGAGGATGCGCTCGGCATCGAGATTCCGACCAACGCCAACCACATTCGTAACCTGATGATGCTCGCGCAGCACATCCACGATCACGTCGTGCATTTCTATCACCTGCACGCCCTCGACTGGGTCGACGTGGTCAGCGCACTAAGCGCAGATCCGAAAGCGACATCCGAACTGCAGCAGTCGATCAGCCGGTGGCCTAAGTCGTCGCCGGGCTACTTCTCCGACGTGCAGAACCGGCTGAAGAAGTTCGTCGAGTCGGGTCAGCTCGGAATCTTCGCCAACGCCTACTGGGGCAGCCCGGCCTACAAGTTGCCGCCCGAAGCGAACCTGATGGCGACGACGCACTACCTCGAGGCACTGGATTTCCAGAAAGAGATCGTCAAGATTCATACGATCTTCGGCGGACGTAACCCGCATCCGAATTGGGTCGTCGGCGGCATGCCCTGCTCGATCAACATCGAAGAATCCGGCGCGGTGGGCACCGTCAACATGGCGTGGCTCAACATCGTCTCTGACCTGATCAACCAGACGATCGATTTCGTCGACCAGGTGTACCTACCGGACCTGAAGGCCATCGCGTCGTTCTACAAGGACTGGAACTACGGCGGAGGGCTGTCATCGAAGAACGTGCTGTCCTACGGCGAATTCCCCGCCTACGCGAACAATCACACGAACGCGAGCCTGATGATGCCGGCAGGCGCGATCCTGAACGGCGACCTGTCCACGGTATACGACGTCGACGTTCGGGATCCCGAGCAGGTCCAGGAGTATGTCGTGCATTCCTGGTACGAATACCCGGACGAGGCCGTCGGCCTGCATCCCTGGGACGGCATTACGGACCCCCGCTACGGGCTGGGGCCGAACGCCAAGGGAACGAGGACCAACATCGAGCAGCTCGACGAGGGTGGCAAATACTCTTGGTTGAAGGCGCCTCGCTGGCGCGGCAACGCGATGGAAGTCGGGCCGCTGTCCCGGTACCTGATTGCCTACGCCCGTGGCAAGGAGGACATCAAGGAGCAGGTCGATCGCACGCTCGCGGAGCTCGATCTGCCGCTCGAAGCGCTGTTCTCGACGCTCGGTCGTACGGCGGCTCGTGGACTCGAGAGTTCCTGGCAGGCGCACAAGATGCGCGAGGTGTACGACGAGATGATGGCGAACATCAAGCGTGGCGACACCGCAACCGCCAACATGGAGAAGTTTGACCCGTCTACGTGGGAAACCGACGTCAAGGGCGTGGGTTTCGGCGAAGCGCCGCGCGGGGCACTCGGCCACTGGGTCCACATCAAGGACACGAAGATAGAGAACTACCAGTGCGTGGTACCGACGACATGGAACGCGTCGCCCAGAGACCCGGCCGGCAACATCGGTGCCTACGAGGCATCACTGCTCGATACGCCGATGGTCAATGCCGACCAGCCGCTCGAGATCCTGCGCACGGTACACAGCTTCGATCCCTGCCTTGCGTGCTCGACGCACGTGATATCCCATGAGGGCGAGGAGCTCACGACGATCAAGGTCCGCTAGGAGTCAGTATTGGCAACGACGACCGAATCGACGATGGGCCGCGAGCAGTCGCAGGAACCGATCTACGTCTATGAAGTGCCGGTACGGGTCTGGCACTGGGTGCACGCGATTGCGATCGTCGTGCTGTGCGTGACCGGCTATTTTATCGCCCACCCGTTACCTTCGCTGGGCGGTGAAGCGAGCGACCATTTCGTTATGGGTACCTTCAGGCTGGTGCACTTCATTTCCGCGATGGTGTTCGCCATCGGGATGCTGGTGAGATTCTACTGGGCCATCGTTGGCAATGAGTACGCACGAGAACTCGTCGTGCTCCCGGTGTGGAGTGGTGAGTGGTGGAAGCGCGTCTGGCATGAAGTGAAGTTCTATTCGTTCCTGACCCGCAAGGCCAGTAAGAACGTCGGACACAACCCGCTGGCGCAGCTGTCGCTGTGGGTGATCAACGTGTTCCTCGGCATCTTCATGGCCTGCACCGGCTTCGCGCTGTACAGCCAAGGCACCGGGGCCGGCAGCTGGGCCGACCTCCTGTTCGGCTGGGTGTTCGTCATCGAGCCCAGTTCGCAGGCGGTGCGGATGTGGCACTACATCGGCATGTGGGTGTGGGTGTTCTTCGTCATCACGCACATTTACGTCATCCTGCGACTCGATTTCGCGTCACGGCAGAATGGCATCAGCGGAATGATCGACGGCTACCGGCGCTTCAAGGACGACGGGCCGATGTCGCCGCAATGACAACGATCGATCCGATCAGCGCGGACGGCCGAGAGCGGAGCGCGATCAGGATTCCTTAGGGAGGGCTTGATATGGCATCAAGCGGGGTAGCAGCAAGCAACGACGAATATACCGGCAGTCTCTATGTCTTCGAAGCGCCGGTGCGTGTCTGGCACTGGGTCCATGCGCTGACGCTGACCGTCCTGGCCATCACGGGTTACTTCATCGCGAACCCCCTGCCGTCGCAGACGGGCGAGGCGAGCGACAGCTTCCTGATGGGCAATATCCGTCTCGTGCACTTCAGCGCGGCCATGGTGTTCGCGGTCGGACTCGTCTTACGTCTCTACTGGGCCATCGTCGGCAATCGATATGCGCGCGGGATGCTAACGCCGCCGTTCTGGGAGCGCGTGTACTGGAGGCGCATGTGGCACGAGATCAAGATGTACCTGTTCCTGACCCGCAAGGTCGCAAAGTACCGAGGCCATAATCCGCTGGCGATGATGTTCATGTGGTTATTCAACCTCTGGCTCGCGATCTTCATGATCTGCACGGGCTTCGCGCTGTACAGCCAGGGCGCAGGTGCCGACAGCTGGGCGGATACCCTGTTCGGCTGGGTGTTCCTTATTGAACCCAGCTCGCAAGCGGTGCGCATGTGGCACTACGTCGGTATGTGGGTCATGGTGGCTTTCGCCATCGTTCACATCTACATGGTGATTCGCGCCGATGTCATGTCGCGGCAGAACGGCATCAGTGCAATGATCGACGGCTATCGTCGATTCAAAGACGACGGCCCACGCAGTCCACAATGAAGACGATCGATTACATCCCGGCTGACGGAAACCCCGACGCCTTCGAGACACTGGTTCTCGGCATCGGCAACATCCTGTGGGCCGACGAGGGCTTCGGCATCCGCGCCGTCGAAACCTTGAACGAGCGTTATGTGTTTCCCGACAACGTCCGCGTCATGGACGGCGGAACGCAGGGCATCTTCCTGCTGCCGTGGGTGCGTGCTGCCACGCAACTACTGATCTTCGATGCGGTGGACTTCGGCCTCGAGCCGGGCACGCTGAAGCTTGTCGAGGGCGACGACGTGCCGCGCTTCATGGGCGTCAAGAAGATGAGCATGCACCAGGCAGGCTTCCAGGAAGTGTTGTCCACGGCTGAGCTCTCCGGCGAACTGCCGGGCCGAATTGCACTGATCGGCGTACAGCCGGAATTGCTCGACGACTACGGCGGCAGCCTCCGCGATTGCGTTCGAGAGCAGGTCGAGCCTGCCGTTGCGATGGCCGTCGACGTGCTCTCGGGTTGGGGCATCGATCTCGCCGAGACGTCGGATAGTGCTGCGCTTGTTGGCCCGAGCGCACTGGACATCGACAAATACGAACAGGGCCGGCCGGATTTCGGAGGAACGACACCATGACCCACCCGCTGATCGACAGGCTGATCAGTGAGCTCGGCTATCCCGAGATCGATCTCGATAGCCATGACGAATTCGCCGCACAGCCAGGCATGAACGTGTTGTTCTTCGCGGGCGACCCGGAGATGAGCAAGGACACCACCGACGTAGCGGTCGTGCTGCCCGAACTCGTGTCGGCTTTTGAAGGACAGCTGACACCCGGTGTCGTTACCGACACCTGGGGCACCGGCAAGACGCTGAAGCAGCAATACGGGTTCTCGGCATATCCGTCGCTGGTGTTCGTGCGCGGCGGAGAATACGTTGGCGCCATCACGCGTATCCAGGACTGGAGCGAGTACCTGGACAAGATCGCCGAGCTGCTCGTCGCGGCACCGAGGCGCGCGCCGGGATTCAGCATCCCGGTCGTCACGGCCTGACATCATCCGGACAAGGAGGACGGCACAGTGAGCATCAACCAGATACCGATACGCGTCATGGGCCCCGGCAGCCAGCCGGAGGGGGAGCAGAAGCTCTCCTACATTTCCATGCCCAGCGACATGTCCACGTACACCGCACCGTACCTGGAGCAGGCCGACGAAATCACCGGCCTTCCCGGCGCGTTGGAGGCGATTAACTGGCTCCGAAGCGCGCTGGCCGACTACCAACCCGGCCAACCGCCGATGCTCGCGAACCTGAGCGAACTCGACGCGGACAGTCGCGAACTCGTCAACCAGGTGTTGGGCGAGGGCGAAGTCAGCATCACACTGGACGGAGACGTTGTGGCCAAGACACAGGAATCGGTGCTCGCCGGTGTCTGGCGCACGATGTACTTCGACGGGGACAAAATCGTTGCCGACCTGCTGGAGGTTGGAGAGCTGCCGCATGTCTTCAGCCAGTCAGCAGAAGACCCAAAGGCTATCGACACCGCGGAGCCTGAAGATCCATCGGAGATCCTCAACGCCCTGCCGATCCTGTCGGAGCTGGAAGCGCGCGTCGCCACCTACAACGACAGCGGCGAGGCGCACTCGATCAACCTGAGCCTGCTGCCTCTGTCGGACCCCGAACTCGAATTCCTCGACGAACGACTCGGGCGCGGTCCCGTCGACGTCTTGTCACGCGCCTACGGCAAGTGCCAGATCATCAGCACGGCGACGCCGAATATCTGGTGGGTGCGCTACTACAATTCGATGGGCACGCTGATCCTGAACTCATTGGAGATCGTGGGCGTGCCGATCGTTGTCATGGCCGCCGCCGAGGACCTGGCCGACTCCGCCGAGCGCCTGGAGCAGATTCTGGCGCCGTACCTGCCGGACGTCGCATGAGCGAACCCGACCCGTCTACGCCACGGCTCGATCCGATGTCGAAGCTCGAGTGCCGGATCTGCTGGCACGTCTACGATCCGGCCGAGGGCGACGAGTTGTGGCAGGTACCGCCAGGAACGGCTTTCCTCGATCTGCCGGACTACTGGCGCTGTCCCGAATGCGACTCCGAGGCAAGCGCGTTTCTTCCCGTCGAGGCCTGACATGACCACGCCCGATGAACTCGTTCGGCACTTCGACGCGATTTATGTTGAGCGAATGCAGGGTCTGCCGATCGTCAATTCCGAACTGTCCGTCGAGGCCGTCGCCTTCGAGCCCTTCGAGGCGCACCAGCTCGGCGTTTTGATCTCGCCGTGGTTCATGAACCTCGTGTTGCTGCCCGCCGATGACTCGTTGTGCGGGCTGACGCAAGGCGACAGCCTGAAGATCGATCTGCCCTCCGGACCCTACGACTTCACCGTCAGCCACGACGATGGGGTCGGCACGCTGCTGTCAGCCATCCTGTTTCGCACCGTGTCCGATTTTCCTGACCAGGAAACGGCGAGGGCCATTGCCGCGGAAACCGCCAGGCTCGTGCGCTCCGAGGGCGAGGAGCTGCAGGAGCAGAAGTCGAAGCCCCTGAGCCGCAGGGAGTTTTTTGCGAGCCTCGGGGCCAGCTAGTGCACGAGTTATCGGTCTGCCTGGCGCTGCTCGAGAAGGTTCAGCAGATCGCCGCTGAGCATGGGGCGACACGAGTGACCCGAATCGAGGTCAAGCTGGGTCCTTTGTCAGGTGTCGAAGCGCCGCTCCTCGAGAATGCGTATCCGCTGGCGGTTGCGGGCAGCATCGCAGAGACCGCCGAGTTGTCTATCGAAGTCGTTCCCATTCGCGTCTTGTGCAGCCAGTGCGGCGCGGAGACCGACGCTGAGCCGAATAAACTGATCTGCGGCGCCTGCGGTGACCACAGGACCCGGGTCGTCAGTGGCGAAGACCTGTTGCTGCAGCGGGTTGAGCTGGAGACTCCGAATACACGTGCGGAGCCGGCACCCGACTCATCCGGGGGACAGTCCGCACCGGAATAATACGGCGCTCAGCAGATTCGTGGCAGTGGGTCGTCCTCGAGTTCCTCGAGGAAACGTTCACCGCCAAGCGATGTCTCGAGAATGACACGCTGGCTCGCACCGTCGATCCTGCCGATGCGCGCCGCGTCCCCGCCACCCTCGATCGCCTGCCATGCGGCGACGGCCTCGTCCGCTTGCTCCCGCGCGACGATCGCAACGACCCGGCCTTCGCAGGCCAGGTAGTAGGGGTCGTAACCCAGCATGTCGCAGACGGCCTGTACCGGCTCCCGGACCGGGACCGTCGGTTCGAGACGGACACCAAAGCCCGTTGCACGGAGAATTTCATGCGCCACCGATGCGAGGCCGCCACGTGTCGGGTCGCGCATGAAGCGGAGCCCGTCGAGACCCAGCAATGCTTCGGTGAACGGGATCACGGAGGCTGCGTCGGAAATGACGTCGCCGCGCAGCCCGAACGCTTCCCGCGCGAGCATGACCGCGGTGCCGTGATCGCCGATCGTGCCGCTGACGATCAGCACGTCACCGTCGCTTATGCGGGTAAGGGATGGCTGGGTGCCCGGCAGGCGGACGCCGACGCCGGTCGTCGCGAGGTACAGCCCGCCACCTTCGCCGTTTCGGACAACCTTCGTGTCGCCGGCAGAGACGGTGACACCGACGTCCCTCGCGGTCTGTGCAAGGCTTGCGACGATCCGGTCGAGCTGTTCGACTTCGAAGCCTTCCTCGATGAACGCGTTCAGCGTCAGGTACAGCGGACGTGCGCCCGCAACGGCCAGGTCGTTGGTTGTGCCGTGAATCGCGAGTGAGCCGATATCGCCGCCGGGAAACTCCAGCGGTTGCACGGTAAAACCGTCGGTCGTGATCATGACCTCGCCGCCGTCGAGGTCAATCGGCACGGCATCGGCCTGCACATCGATCGTCGACTCGCCCAGGTGCCGGACGAACACCGATTCGATCAGCTCGCGCATGAAGCGACCGCCGTTGCCGTGGGCTAGTGAAATACGTGTGTCATCCATCTGCGTTGTTCCTGTCATAGCGTGCGGCGAGTTCTATCGCCTGGCCGAAACACAATCCGCCATCGTTGCACGGCAACGCACTGGCCAGGTTAACCTCGAAGCCTGACGCGCTCAGCCGTTCGATACAAGTGTCTGCAAGAACGCGATTCTGGAAGACGCCGCCGGTCAGGCCGATGTGTTCAATGTTGTGCTCCTCGCGGAGTTGGCTCGCCTGATCGACAACGATTTGCGCCATGCTCGAGTGGAAACACTCGGCGCGATGTTCGGCGCTCAAGCTTTCATCGGCGAGCATGGGCAACAGCGCCTGCCAGTCGCTGCGCCAGATGCCCTCAGCGTCTTTGGCGAGCTTCAGATCTACGGGGGGACGCTGCTCGCGACACAGCGACTCTAACCACATCGGACCCTCGGCCTCGAAACTGACGTCGTCGCAGCCCAGTACGATGGCGGCGGCCGCATCGAATAGTCTGCCAGCGGCCGATGACGTCGGGCAGTTCAGGTCGCTGACCCACGCCGCTCGCGCAAGACCGTTCGGATCGCGCGTTGGCTGCCAGGCCCGGTCGCATTCCCAATGCAGCGCGGCAGCGCTTCGCCAGGGTTCCCGCCCTGCGCGTTCGCCACCCGGCAGCCGGAACGGTCTGAGGCTCGCGACGCGATGCCAGTCGCCGGGCGCGCCGAGCAATGCCTCGCCGCCCCACAGGCTGCCATCCTCGCCGAGACCGACGCCGTCCCAGGCGAAGACCAGCCAGCGACCGCTGCGATTGTGCTCGCCCGCGAGCGCGCTCGCATGCGCCCGATGGTGCCAGACCGTTTCGACGGATAGCCCCTGTTGTCGTGCCCAGCGATGCGTCGTGTAGCCCGGGTGTGCGTCACAGGCAATGCGCTCGACCCTGACGCCATACAGTGCCTGCAGGTCGCTCGCGACTTTCTCGAAGACGTCGAGGCTCCTCGGCGCATCCATCTCCCCGATATGCGGCGAGATCACGACACGGTCGTCCCAGCAGAGCGCCAGTGTGGCCTTCATATGCCCACCTACGGCCAGGGTGGGCACCGCCTGCTGCCAGGGCACCTGTATTTCCAGTGGTGCAGCGCCCCGGCCGATGCGTATGGGTCGCGACTTAAGCCCTATCGTCCGATACACCGAGTCATCGGCGGGCCGGACAATTGGCCGGTCATGGTGCAGGAAGGCGTCGGCGACGCTTGCCAGTCGCGCGTCGGCCTCCGCGTTGTCGATCAGGACGGGCTCTCCGCTGACGTTGCCGGAGGTCGCGACCAGCGGACCGCCGACGTCGGAGAGCAGGAGTTCGTGCAACGGGCTGTAGGGGAGGAACACGCCGATCTCGTCTAAGCCCGGAGCAATGCCCGGTGCGAGACTGTAGTCGGCGCCCTTCTCGAGAAGAACAATCGGGCGTGCCGGGCTCGTGATCAACGCCGCAGCCTTATCGTCGAGCACGGCCTGCTCACAAATGCTCCTGAGCGCGTCCTCCTTATCGGCGGGGAACATTACGGCCAGCGGCTTTTTCGGACGGTGCTTGCGTCGCCTGAGCCTCGCGACGGCGAGTTCGTTTCGCGCGTCGCAGACCAGGTGGTAGCCGCCGATACCCTTCACGGCGACGATCCGACCGTCGCGGATAGCGTCGACCGTCGCCGACAGGGCGGCCTCCTCGTGCTCATCATTCGCGCGGGCCGGGTCCCTGAAGGTCAAGCGTGGTCCGCACACCGGGCAGGCGACCGGCTCGGCATGGAAACGTCGGTCCGCAGGATCCCGGTATTCTCTTTCGCAGTCCTCGCACATAGGGAAGCTCGCCATGCTCGTGTTCGGACGGTCGTAGGGCAGTGCCTCGATCAGTGTGTAACGGGGTCCGCATTGTGTGCAGTTCGTGAACGGGTATCGATAGCGTCGGTCCGCCGGATCGGAAAGATCGGCTCGGCACTCGTCGCACATGAAATAGTCGGGCGGTATGAATATGGACGCGTCACTGGCCTCGCTGCTCGGCGAGATCTCGAACGCACTAAAGGACGGCCCGTCGAACGGCGAGGTGTCGACGAGTTCGGGGCGCGCCAACGGTGGCGCTCGCTCAATCAGCTCGCGTTCGAAACGCTTGAGTTGCGGCTCGTCGCCAGCGGCGACGATCTCGACTTCGCCCAACTGGTTACGAACATATCCGCTGAGGCCGTGCTCAGTCGCCAATCGATAGACGAATGGCCGAAAGCCAACGCCCTGTACATGTCCGCGAAGTGTGATCTTCCTGGCCCTGCAGCGAGGGCCTGACGCGTCAGCCAACGGCCTTTCGGCCCTGCGATTCGCCACTGACATTGTCTCTGTAGCCCGAAGACCACCAGATTCGGCAGGCGCCTTCGTCTGACACCATGCAAGGGCCTATTGGTTTTCTGGGCGTGCAGGCAACGCCGTAGAGACGGCACTCATTCGGGTAGATCTTGCCGAGCACGACGCGTGCGCAGTCGCAGCCGGGTGGCATCTCTCCGGCACGCTTGCGCAGGTCGTCTGCATAGGACGGCAAGTGTTTTCGGGCATCGTGCGCCGCGTAGCCGTCACGCAATTCGTAACCCGAGTTGGGAATCGTGCCGACTCCGCGCCAGTTCGCGTCGACGACGCGCATCGTCTTTTCCAGCGCCGCGCGCGCCTCCGGGTTGCCGCCCGGTCGGACGACTTCCGGGTAACAGTTGTCGAGGAAGGGCTTCTTTTCCTGCAACTGTCGCAGCACCGAGTACATTGCGGCGAGCAGCGTGTCGGCGCGGAACCCCGCGACGGCACATGGCAGGCCATGTTTCTCCGCGACGAACTCCCACTCCTCCGGTCCCATGACCGTCGACACGTGGCCCGGCGCAATCAGCGCGTCAAACCCCGGTGTCTCGGATTCCAGTAGCATGGCTACGGCCGGCCAGGTCAGTCGACCGGACAGCAGCACCAGTAGGTTGTCGGGCGCGCCCTCGGCGAGCATCGCGGCGACCGGCGCCGTCGTCGTCTCGAATCCCGCCGCGAAAAACACGACCTTTCTGTCCGGATTCGCCGTCGCGATGCGGACCGCCTCACCCGGCGATGCGATCGGGCGAATGTCAGCGCCCGCGGCTTTGGCCTGCTCGAGCGAGCGAGGCTCGCGCTTCGGCACGTTGACCGGCACGCGCAGCATGTCGCCGAAGGCCACCAGGATAATGTCCTCGTTGAGTGCCAGCTGCATCGCCTCGTAGACGTCTTCTTCGGGGCAGATGCAGACCGGGCAGCCGGGTCCGGGCACGAGTTCGATGTTGTCAGGAATGGCCGTTCGCAATCCGGCCATCGAAATAGAACGCTCGTGCCCACCGCAGACGTTCATGATACGCACCGGCTTGTCGAGCTTGAGCTCGTGCAGCGCCTGGAGCCATTCGCGGTCGGTGGGCTGCATTATCCTGTGGCGTGTGAGTGTGTATGCGTATGAGTGTGCACCACCACCGGTCTCTCGAGCTGTTCCTGCTTGGCCGCACGCAGCCAGTCCAGCCAGGCATCGAGGCCAACGCCGGATTTCGAGGAAATCTCAATTAGCGGCGCGTCACTGGCCAGCTGTCGGACGGCAGCTGCGGCAGCGTCAGGGTCGAAATCATCGAGCACCGGCAGCAGGTCTGCCTTCGAGATCAGCACGAGATCGGACGATCGGAACATGACCGGGTACTTCGCCGGTTTGTCGTCGCCTTCGGGCGTCGACAGCAGCGTGACGTTAGCGTGCTGGCCCAGGTCGAAGCTGGCGGGGCAGACCAGGTTACCGACGTTCTCGATAAACACGATGTCGAACTCGTCAAGGTCGAGTTCGTGCAGTGCGTCATGAACCATGTGTGCATCGAGGTGGCAGGCGCTGCCGGTCGAGATCTGAATCGCCCGCGTGCCCTTGTCGCGGATGCGCTGAGCGTCATTCTCGGTCTCCAGGTCGCCCTCGATCACGGCGTAGCGAAATTCTCCGCCACTCGCCTCGATCGTTGCCTCGAGCAGGCTGGTCTTGCCGGCGCCGGGGGATGACATCAGGTTGATGGCGAGCACGCCGTGCCGATCAAAGTGCTCGCGGTTGTGCATGGCCTGATGGTCGTTTGCGTGCAGCAGGCCCTCCAGCACCTCGACCGATTCGTGGCCCGATGACGTTGCGGCCAGGTGTCCGCCTTCCTTCACCAGGTGTTCGTTGCCAGGTGTGATGTTACAGCCGCAGGTATCGCACATCGTTTCTTCCCGTCGTGGAGTCTTGGACTAGATCTCGGCAGCGAGTACTTCGTCGAACAGCTGCCAGGTATCGGCGGCCTGCTCCTCGCTCACCTTCTGGATCGCGTAGCCCACGTGCACGAGGACGTGGTCGCCGATCTCGACATTCTCATTCTGCAACATGAACAGGCTGACTTCCCGTTCAATGCCGCGCGCCTCGCAGACGCAGTTAAACCCGTCTACCGTGCGGACTTGCATAGGGACTGCAAGACACATGAAACACCCCCAGAAGGACACCCCAAAACCGAAAATTCTTTGCAAATCACTATAATCTGGTGGAGACCGCACACGCGTACGTAATAACGCCTATTTTGTTGCGGCGACTGGCCGCCTAGTCTGTAACTCTTAGCGGTCCGCCGCCAATCAGAATAATAGTCCAGGGGTAGCACGATGAGATTAGGCTTCAGCGCGTTGATCCTCTTGCTGGTTCAGCGAGTTTCACTGGCGCACGTTCCCGGGAGCGAACAGACTGTACTAGAGCGCATCGGGCATCAATTCTTCGGTTCCCACCATCTTCCCGTATCGATCCTGATCGCTGTGCTCGCGGTCCTGGCCATCAGGCAATACCTGAAGCGTTCATCGGACGCCTCCGAGTAGCCTGGCCCGCCCTCAACCGGCGCTTCGACGCCGGTTGCATTAGTCCGTATTTGACTCTGACTGACGCAGCTCGCGTGCAGCGCGTGTCCGCGGGAACAGTTTCTTAGTTCGCACCACACGCTTGAGCAGTATCGGCGTCGCGAGCGTCGTCACCAGCGCCATGACGACGATGGACGAATAGAGGCTTTCAACGATCGGGGGTGTCGGAGACGGTTGCAGGAACAGGCCGGCTTCGAGCGCGACGCCGGCAACGATCAGTTCAACGGCGCCCCGGCCGCCCATGCCGATGCCGACCATCAGCGACTCGCGATTCGACAGGCCGACCCAGTGGGCGGGAACGCCGGCGCCAATGAACTTGCTGACCAGCGCGACGAGGCACAGCGTGACGAGGAACACGGGCGCCATCGTTACGGCCGTGTAGTCCATCTGCAGGCCGACGGAAACGAAAAAGACCGGCGCCAGGAAGCCGCGAGTGATGCCGGACACCTGCGCCTCGACGCGTCGATAAACGGCCGGATCGACGGACTTGGGATGAAAGAAGATGCCGGCGAGGAACGCGCCAACGATGAAGTGCATCTCCATCTTCTCGGCGAACGTCGCATAAGCCAGCGCGCCGATCAGCAGCATGCTGAAGTCGACCTCGGGGAAATGCAGGTTCTTGAAGTACCTTGCCAGCATGGGGAACACGAACAGCCCGACCGGGATCGTCACGGCGAAGAACAGCAGGACTTTGCCCAGCAGCATGGCCCCGTCCTCAAGGCCGAAGTGCATGCCGTTGTTGCTGCCAATGGCAGCGATCAGCAGCGCGAGCAGGAACAGGCTGAAGAGGTCGTCCCAGACAGCTGCCGCGACGACGGTCTTGCCGACCCGGCTATCGAGTTCCCCGATGTCCATGAAGATGCGGACCGTGACCGGCACCGCGGTGATCGCGAGTGCCGTGCCGAGAAACAGGCACTGGACGTTCTTCAGTGGCGAGTCGGGCAGGGCGACCATGCCGATGGTGATTCCGGCCGCCATGGGCACGACCATGCCGCCGAAGGCCACCAGTATCGCCGACCGGGACGACCGTGCGAAATCGAGTGGCTCCATGCGAATACCCGCCAGTAACAGCAGGAAGAACATGCCCAGATGGACGATAGAGTCGTAGGTTTCGCTTTGCGTGGCCGACCAGAGGCCCGGGAAGTTGCCCTGGAAGACCTGCAGCGCCAGTCCGAGCGCCACGCCGGCCGTCAGTTCACCGGCGATCGCCGGCAGGCTCACTCGTTCGGCGAGCTCCGCGAACGTACGCGTCACAACGAGCAGAACAAGAAGGAGAAACAATATATCCATCGCTGTATCCCTCTCGACTGCCAATCCGGACCGACGCGAGTCGCGTCACCGGCTATGACGAACGACAGCGTGTGTCCCGTGTCGCTCGCCGCCTGACGACCGCGAAAGGCCGTTGGCAACCACTCTTGATTTTAGCACTTGCACGAGTATCCAGGGTCGGAATTCGATGCAAAACGGCAGTCGAAACCGCTGGTCGGGGCGTGCTGGCGCAATCCTGTAGAATCGGCGCGAAATTCAGGGTGACACGCACCTGACAGTCGGCCCCGTGGCGTGTTGCACGCTCCCAGACGCTCCCAGACTGGCCTCGTCAACATCGGAGGAACAGCATGTTTAATTCAATCAATCGGGACGATCTGAAATTGTCCATCCGCGACGGGATCTACTTTCCGTTCATCTACAAAGGTCACCAGGTCGTCGCTCACAACTCGGCCTGGAGCTTCCGCGAGAAGATCTGGGTCGACGACAGCCTCGTCGTCAGCCACCTGGGATTCGCGATGACCGGCACCCACACCATCGACGTTGCCGGCGATCGCATGGAAGTCCAGTTCGGCTACCGCGATCGCATGAAGACCGTGTTCCTGGAGGCGCGTGTCGACGGCCGCGTCGTTCACGAAGTCACGCACCAGATCAACGCCGAGGTTAAGTTCTGGTCCATCGCGTTGTTCGCCGCGTTGGGCGCCGCCGTCGGCTACGGCCTCGGCCACCTGGTCGGTCTGCTGGCCGGGGGTGCGTGATGCTGCTGGAATCGGAGACCGTCCGGTCGCTTCGGACAGGCAAGGGCTGGACGCAGGAGCAGCTCGCCGAACTGTGTGACTTGTCGGTTCGAACGATCCAGAGAATCGAGAAGACCGGCGTCGCCTCGCTGGAAACGTCGAGCGCGCTCGCGTCCGTACTCGAGGTCGAGCGCGAAGACATTCTGGCGAAGGGCGGCGTCAAGCCGGCTCGCACCGAATTCGCCCTGCATCATCTCGTTGCGGCGGCGGCGGTCACCTTCCTGCTCGGCATCGGCATCGGCGTACTTTTCTAGCCGCGCGTCGAGAACCGGGGCCGGTTTCGGTACAATCACGGCGAGCGCGGGATTCTGGCCCCGCGCTCGCTCACTCAATGCAGATGATTCTCGGAAAACCGCTGGTCGCAGGTCTTGCTGCTGTGCTCGTGACGAGCCTGGCCGGCTGCGGCACCGCGCCACCGGCCAATGTCGAAAACATCTGCGCGATCTTCGAAGAGAAGAAGCGCTGGTACAAGGACGCGAAGAAGTCCGAGAAGCGATGGGGCACGCCCATCCACGTGCAGCTTGCGATCATCCGCCAGGAATCGACCTTCAAGTTCAATGCGAGGCCGCCGCGCGACCGGCTGCTCGGTTTCATCCCCTGGACGCGACCGTCTGACGCCTACGGCTATGCCCAGGCGCTGGAGAGCACGTGGGCGCGCTACAAGTCCGACACCGGCCGGCGCGGCGCCGACCGCGACGACTTTGGCGATGCGATCGATTTCGTCGGCTGGTACACGGACCAGTCTCAGCGCCAGGTCGGTATCTCCAAGTGGGACCCTTACAACCAGTACCTGGCGTACCACGAAGGACAGGGCGGCTGGAAACGCAAGACCTACCGCAAGAAGGGCTGGCTCAAGGACGTTGCTCGCAGCGTCGAGTACCGCGCGAAGGAGTGGGGAGTGCAGCTCAGCCGCTGCGAAGATGATCTCGACGACGGCTGGTGGATATTCTGAGCAGGCAGTGTTCGGTCGAAGCACTGGATCCGCCTCTCTTTACCTCTGTTTTCTGGTAGACAAAATCGTCGGATTGCAATTAGAAGTGTCGGAGACTTGCTCAAGTCGCTGATCGGTCGAGAACGGTGCTGGATTCTCGCAATCAACAGTGCCGGTGGTCAGTCTCAACGGCCGCTTGGGACCGGGTACCGGCCGACCAGGTGGTTCAGGTTAGAATGGCGACTTCTGACCCTTTGCAGCCGTTCGTAATTCCATCAACATCCTATCGGCACCCAAAGCACTCGATGCAATCTCCCGAAAACGACATCAATGATCGGACGCCTGTCTGGGACGCGCTACAGATGCTGTTCATGGATACAGACGTTACTCTCAGCTATGACCACATAGTCAAAACCTGCAAGTCGTCGAAGTACTCGGTAGACGATATCGAAGCCATATTATTCAACGAGGTAATGCCAGCGGTTCGATTCAATATCTTGATGTTGCCTGCTCCTGAGTGGTGTGGATTCGAGGTGGAGTGGCTGAAGAAGCGAGTATTGAAAAAGCACCGGTTTGGGAAGCGGCGACCTCTCTGGTTTCGCATATATACCAACAGTCACTGGAAAAAGATCGGACCAAGAAAAACAAGCGAATGCGCGTAGATGGGCGGCTGGAAGTAACCGAATCCATCCACGCGCGTGTTTTGAGATAGACTGCCGGCTCATGGCCCTAAACGGACATAAGGGATCTCTCATCAACGAAACGGCACATGTAACCGACGATCCGCGACAACCAAACTCTCAAGCATTCCTCATCGACTTGGCGATATACCTTTCGGTGATGTTCTTGATACGAAAAGTGTACGTCTCGGAAATCGGTTTTCTCGCCAACGGACTATTCTGGTCGCTGACAACGCTCGCTGTCGCTGCCTGGCGAATGAAGGCCAGAAACGTGACATGGGCAGACTTGGGCCTACGTGCGCCCAGGAGTTACAAGAGCACGCTCATCGCGACGGCAGCGGTTCTCGGTTTAGCGATAGGTCTTGTCATTGTCTTTCAATTAGTAAATGAACAACTGGCCCTTGGGCTAGCGCCTGACCGTTCCGAAGAAAGCGCCGTGTCGAAGTTCGGGGATATGCGCGGTGACTGGGCTCTGTTCTTCGCGTTCATTCCATTCGTTTGGCTTCAGTCAGCCCTTGAAGAAATCCTGGACCGCGGGTTCCTGATCAACTGGATCGAAAAAGCACTTTCCAACGGCGCGCTCGCTACGGCTATTGCAGTAGTCGCCCAGGCTGCAATATTCGGTTTCCGACATACGAATGACCTATCGGAGCGATCAATAACGGTCGGCCTGATCGGCCTGGCAATGGGTATTGGCTACGTTCTGTTCGATAGAAACCTATGGCCTCTGATCATTGCTCATTGCACCCTCAATACGATGTCAATGTTGGACAGAGTCACCTAGTATCCGCTTTAGATATCTGGCTGAAGTGTACGAGATGGGCGACCGCTTCTGACCGTAATCAGCCGGCCAGGCATTTTGAGTTAGGATGGCTTCTACTGACCCTTTGCGGCCGATCGCGTTGAGCATTTAGAAATCCGCAGTCGACTGACTTAGGAAGCCTGATTCGAGCCAACCGCGTAGTCGGATGGGATGGTAGCGAGGATGCGGTGATGGGGCATTCCATCGGTTTATACGGTAGCAGGAGCGACACTCAGCGCCTGACTGAGTATGCCTTTTCCATTGGATTGAATTTGATTCCACTGCTAGAGGGTCAGGATATCCCGGACGATCCCGAACACAGGCCTAGCTGTTATCTATCGCCCAAAACAATTGACGAACTTGTGCCTGTCGACTGGGGTGACCGTAGGGCTTACATCGAAGCGTGCCATCCGCTGCTTGATTTCATAAGGCCATACTATTCAGACCCCTACCTGGTGCTTGGCTCCATCTCTTGTTGCAACGACTCACCGGAAATGTACGAACAGACGCGACGGTTCTATCACAAGCTAGCTCGATGGGTCAGGAAGGAGTGGAGTAGATACGGGGACTTCTACATCGGGCCGGAAGGCAGTGCCCTCTTCGAAAACGGCGCCAAGATGATTAATTTTCCACCTGGTTCCGAAATAAAGTACACCATTATCGAAACATGAGCTGTACAGCCAGACCTGTTTAATAGCGTCAGATTTTCGGATTGCCGAAAGAAACGGACATCGTCGCAATGTGGAGCCGGCGGCCGCTATTGGCGGTGACCAGCCGGTCAGATGTTTGAAGTAGTCTCGCAGCTTATGAACCAAAGCGGACATTGGAGTAACCTTAAGTCTGTGCGAGTTCTTTTCAAAATCACTGCTCTATTGATTGCCGTATTGCTAGGCGGGTGTGTCAGATCCGAGACAGAACTTTTGGAAACCGTCGAAGCAAAGATACGCAACGATCCGTTTATCTTGTCATTCAAACAGAATATGGAGCATGCATTCGGCTGCGAATCGGAATCAAAAGTAGGTTCTCAAGAGATGAGCGTTTACATGTCGCTCTACTCAGTGATTGGGTTACGGCAGGCTGATGGTGATCGAACACAAATTCCTACTGTCCACGTCATAATTTATTGCCATTCCGCTATCGTTTCCCGGGTTTACTTGGATTTGAATTTGTGGCGTGGAGCGGTCGAGTCGTTTGATCAGTTTGAAACGATAGAGCCTGAGATGATCAATAGGATTCGATTCGAACAGTCTGACAGCTTTGCATGGTATATATCGGAGCGGCACGAAGGGCCGAGCGAGCCACGAGACCTGTCTACAGCGGCAGTCTCCACTCGAATATGGAGTGGTTTCACGGATCAAGTGTCTTCGATGTTCCCGCATGGCTGCGGCACGCTTCAAAAATCGGCTGTCGTCTACAGAGAATCCAGGCCGATGATATTGGCCGGCGTGCCGTATCAAGATTTTTATTCAACTTTGAGTTGCCCGAGACCGGGGCCGTCTAAGCCGGGGTTCAACTTCACAGGTCGATTCTTTCCTACAAAAGGCATTGTGTTGCCACTGGAGATAGAGACAGGCGGCGCATACGTTGACTGACGTTCATGTCATTGTCGAACTCGATCCTAAATGACTGCTCTTGGCCGTAAACAGCCGCCCAGACGTTTTGCGGTAGACTGACGGCTCCTGACCCATTGCAGACATCAGTACTCGCACCGTGGAAGAGTCTTCGAAGACCTGGATTGTTGGAAGAGAGTTCGACAAGGCTCTGTTCGACCATTTGGCTAACAGCCTCAAATCACTCGGCTATGAGTGCGAAGATGAAACGTACGGCGTAGCCGGATCGCAGGAATTGCATCAGTGGGAGGCTAAGGGGCGAGATGGAACGCTGAGCATATCAGCCGAGACCTATCTGGGATAATCGGTTACCGGCCAACCGCACCTCGTCGACGAACTCCGTGGTGAGTTCAATAGAATCGCTACTAGCGGTTGAGCTACGGAAGTCCGCTTCTGGCCGATAGCAGAAGGTCTCGATTGCCCCAAACAAGACTCTCAAGCGGCTGCTTTGGGAGAAGCTGCCATTCGCGTTCCTACGCCTTTCATTTCCAGAAAGCACCTCTGCACTGGCGGTTGCCTGCAGTAAAAAGCGCGGCGTAAGCATCACGCCTGCCTGTCACCGCCCGCAAAGCAACATCGGTCCAAACCGCTATACTCTTGTGACCGCTTCGTCGGACGGAGGCTTCCGCCCATGCGCTCGAAACACACACTGATTGCTCTTGCGGCTTCGTTGCTGATCTCGATAACTGCGAGCGCGGAGTCGTCCGGAAACGACCTGATCCTCGTGCTCGATGCGTCGAACTCGATGTGGGGGCAGATCGACGGCGAGAACAAGATTGTCATCGCGCGGCGTGCCGTCGGGCAGTTGATTGATGAACTGCCGGACGATACCGAGGTCGGTCTCGTTGCCTACGGTCACAGAACGGAAGGTGACTGCGAAGACATCGAGACACTGGCAGACGTACAACCCATCGACAAGGACGACCTCAAGTCGACGATCAACTCGGTTTCGCCGAAGGGTAAGACCCCGATTACTGCATCCCTCGAAGTCGCCTTCGACTTGATTGATCCTGAGTCGCGAGCGTCAGTCATCCTGATCAGCGACGGGCTGGAGACCTGCTCCCGGGACCCATGCCAGGCGGTCAGTGCGGCAAAGGCGTCTGGCCTTCCGTTCGTATTGCACGTCGTCGGATTCGACGTTGCCGGAGAAGATACAGCGCAGCTGGAATGCGCGGCGCAGGCGGGCGGAGGGCTGTACCTGGCTGTTGAGGATGCGGCGCAGTTGTCGGACGCACTGGTCACGGCCTATGAAAAACCCGAAACACCGGACGGTCGCCTCGCGGTTACGGTTACGGCAAACGGTGGACTACAGGATGCGTCGGTCAATGTCTTCGACGCCGAGACGGACGAGCGGGTCGACGGCGGACGCACCTATGTGTCGGACGAAACGAACCCGCGGCGGATTCCCCTGGAAGACGGGCGCTACACGGCGACCGTCGCGGCAGTCGGTATCGGCGGACGGCCATCGTTCCAGTTTGATTTCGCAATCACAGACGGCGGTCTCGTGGAGCGCGCGTTCGACTTCAGCTCGGGACAGGTTTCTGTGCTCGTGACAAGAAACGGGGAACTGAGCGATGCCACCGTACGTGTACTGTCTCGTGGAGAGCGACAGCAGGTCGCCGCCGGTCGAACCTACGTCGCCGCGACGAGCAACCCACGCGTGCTTACGGTGCCTGCCGGTTCGTACGACGTTGAAGTGAAGTCAGTGGAACTGAAGGGCAGTGTCGAGCAGCGCTTCGAGAATGTTGCGATCGCAGGTGGTGAGACCACGGAGATACAGCACGACTTCAAGAGCGGCACATTATCCGTTGAGGTGCGCCGAGCGGATATCCTGATCGATGCCGTCGTGCAGATCTACGATGCCGACGACCGCAGCGTTGTGGGTCGACGGGCCTACGCTAACGAATCCAAGAACCCCGTCAGTTTCGACCTGATGCCGGGGCTATACACGGTGAAGATCAGGGAGGTTCGGGGAGATCGAACGGAGGTGATTACCGAGGTCACGCCGGGCGATCTGACGGAAGTCAGCGTTGAGCTGTCGCAGTAGTCCTTATCGGTAAAAGGACCAGCTGCGATTCAGCTAGCGCAGTGGGTTCGTCTGCGATCCTTCGTGCGCCTTATTGAGACGTCCGCTTCCTGGCGGCCGACAGCGCGACCCGGTTGGCAAGCAGCGCAGGTCCTACACCGAGCGCCACGATCAGCAACGCAGCGCTGGCGGCCTCCGCTAGCTTCTCATCACTGGCCAGCCAGTAGACCCGCGTCGCCAGCGTGTCGAAGTTGAACGGCCGCAGCAGCAACGTGGCCGGCAGCTCGCGCATCGCGTCGACGAACACCAGCAGCAGTGCCGCGATCAGGCTCGGTCGCAATAGCGGGACGTGGATGCGCCTGACGACGTCACCTGGCGTCGCACCCAGCGTTCGCGCCGCGGCATCGAACGCCGGCGACAGGCCGGCAAAGCCGGCGTGAACGCTATTGTAGGAAACCGTCAGGAATCGGCAGGCGTAGGCATAAATGAGAAGAAACGCCGTGCCGGATAAGACGAGGCTACCGCTGTAGCCGAAGTTGTCGCGAAGCGCTGTCGTAAGTGCGCGATCGAGATCCGTGGTTGCGCTGAGCAATCCGACGGCCAGGAGTGTGCCCGGCAGTGCATAGCCCAGCGTGCTGATCCGAATCGCTGCGCCGGTGAGACGTCCGGGCACGCGCCTCGCCGTGCTCGCGAGGAGCAACGCAAACAGCGTAGCGACGATGGCGGCGGCCAGTGAAACGATGACGCTGTTCTTTGCAAAATCGAAGAAACGCGCGCCCGCCAGCGGGTCGCCACCGCCGGTGGCCTGGTAGTAAAGGAGCAGTGCGACCGGGATGACAAAGCCAAACAGGACGGGCAATGCACACACTGCCGTAGCAGCGACGGCCTTTGCTCCATGCAGTTCGAACCTGAGCGGATTGCCGAGCGCGTACACGTCCGGTTTGCCACGGCGGCCCAGCACTTCGAGCCCGACCAGCAAGGCCACCAGCCCCAGCATCAGGAACGCGAGTCGCATCGCCGCGGCCGGTTCGCCGAGGCCGATCCAGGTCCGGTAGATGCCGGTGCTGAACGTCGGTACGGAGAAGTGCTGCACGACGCCGAAGTCCGCAAGCGTTTCCATGACGACGAGAGCGACGCCACCGGCGATCGCCGGTCGCGCGGCGGGTATCGCGATCGTCAGGAATGCGCTCATCGGAGAACGGCCCAATGTGCGCGCCGCTTCGAAATGTGTACTCGCCGACGTCACGAAACTCGACCGGCACAGCAGGTACACGTATGGGTACAGCACCAGGCTGAGCATCACGGCCGCGCCGGGCAGGCTGCGCACGCCACTGAGAGCCAACTGGTCGATGCCCAACCCCAGCATGTTTCTAAGCGTTGTCTGCACCGGGCCCGATACGTCCAGCAGGTCAGTGTAGGCATAGGCGACGACGTAGGCGGGCGCCGCCAGCGGCAGCACGAGCATCCATGACAGCCAGGCATGTCCCGGGAAGCGGCAGGTTGCAACAAGCCAGGCCGTCGAGATGCCGAGCGCGCCGGCCAGCAAGCCCGTCAGCAGCATCAGCAACAAGGTATTAACGATGTAGTCACCGAGCACGGTTTCGGACAGATGCTGCCAGGCGGCGTCGGCCGGTGCCCACGCCGCAAACACAACGGCGACGATCGGCGCCGCGACGACGATCGTGACGATTATCGTCGACAGCAGTGACAGGCCACTGGCAAACCGGCCGGAAACGGTCATACTCTTATGGATGTAAGTCTGGTTTGTTGCCATCAGCCAAAGTCTTTCCGACGTAATGCTCCGCTTCGATTCTATACATTTCGCGTACGAGCGAACGCCCGTTTTGCGCGACGTGAGTTTTGCCGCCCCCGCCGGTGCCATCACCTGCGTGGTTGGCCCGTCCGGCTGTGGCAAGAGCACGCTGTTGCGCCTCGCGGCGGGCCTGCTCCTGGTGCAGCAGGGTGAGATTCACGTCGACGACCAGCCTGTGTCCGCGCCCGGGCTGAACGTGCCGCCCGAGCAGCGTTCGGTGGGCCTGGTTTTCCAGGAAGGAGCCCTGTTCCCGCACCTGACGGTCGAGCAGAACATCGGCTTCGGGCTCCGCGACGGAGCGTCGGGCACGCAAATCGCAGAGCTGATCGGGCTCACCGACCTGGCAGGACTGGAAAAGCGCCACCCGCACGAGCTGTCCGGCGGCCAGCGACAACGTGTCGCGCTGGCGCGCGCGCTGGCGCCGAAGCCGCGAGTGCTGCTCTTCGACGAGCCCTATGCCAATCTCGACCAAGCTCTGCGTCGCCAGCTTCGAGATGCAACGCGACAGCTCGTCACCGAACTCGACATGGTTGCTGTGTTCGTCACCCACGACAGCGACGACGTCACTGCGCTCGCCGACATCGTCATCGCGCTCGATGAGGGACGTGTCGTCCAGCAAGGCTCGCCGCGTGACCTGTTCGACCACCCGGCCCACGCCAGCGTCGCGCGCCTGTTCGGCCAGACTCAACGCATCCGCGCGCGCAAGTCCGGCGACACCATCGAGACCGCCTTCGGTGACTGGCCGGCCGACTGCCTCGCCATTGCGGCGCCGGCGGACTGCGAACTGGAACTGCTGGTTCGCCCCGACGGCATGACTGTGGAAGCGCACCCGGAGGGCTTACCGGTCGCCGAGCTGCGAGTGTCCGGCGCGGACGACCTGGTTTGCGTTCAGGCTCCGGATGAGAGCGTCATCCGCGTTCGAATCGGGCGGCCACACGAGATTTCTTCCGGTACGCGGGTCCTGGTTCGGCCGATGCACGAGCGCGTATTTCCCGAGAACATTGCGAATAAGACTCATTCGCAATAAGCTCTGCTTCCTTTCATCTCCAGAGAGTCCCCATGCTGAACCGAATCCTCGGTGGTTTCATCGTGACTTCGCTGCTGCTCGTCGGCTGCGGCACGGAAACCAACTCTGAAACGGGCACGACTCCCGCTGACGCTCCGGGCGCCAACGGCGTCGTGAACGTCTATTCTTCGCGTCACTACGACACGGACCTCGCGTTGTACGAGGACTTCACGGCCGCGACCGGTATTGAGGTCAACCGCATCGAAGCCGGCGCGGACGAACTCATCGCCCGGATCCAGTCCGAAGGCGAGTTCAGCCCGGCTGACCTGCTGATTACCGTCGATGCGGGACGGCTGTGGCGCGCTGAGGAGGCCGGCATTTTCGCGCCGATCGAGTCGGAGGTTCTTTCGAGTCGCATACCCGAGTCCCTGCGTCATTCGGAAGGCGCCTGGTTCGGCCTGTCGACGCGCGCGCGCGTCATTGTCTATAACAAAGCGGCGGGTGTTCCCGAAGGACTGGCGACCTACCAGGATCTCGCCGACCCGGCCTACGCAGGCAAGGTATGTATCCGCTCGTCGGGCAACATCTACAATATCTCGCTGCTTGCGAGCATCGTGTCTCGCTACGGTAGCGAGGCGGCAGAGGAATGGGCGCGTGGCGTCGTCGCAAACTTCGCAAGGGAGCCGCAGAGCAACGACACCGGCCAGATCCGTGCGGTCGCCAGCGGCGAATGCCAGATCGGCGTCGCCAACACCTATTACATTGCTCGCCTGAAGGCGTCAGACAATCCCGAAGACAATGCCATCGTCGACAACATCGGTGTGATCTTCCCGAACCAGGGAACGACCGGCACCCATGTAAATATCAGTGGCGCCGGAGTCATCAAGACGGCACCCAACCGGGACAACGCCATTCGTTTTCTCGAGTACCTGACCACCGAGTCCGCCCAGCAATACTTCGCCAACGGCAATCACGAGTATCCCGCCGTTGCCGGGTTGCCGGGTTCCGATGCGCTGCAATCGCTGGGCTCGTTCGAGGCTGACTCGCTGAATGCTGGCGAGCTTGGCGTGCACCAGGCCGAAGCCGTCAAGGTGTTCGACAGGGCTGGCTGGAAATAGCGCAGAAGACTGAGTGCGGGTGCTCTTGGGTCTGCCGACTGAAAGTAACGCACCAGGACGAAGGGGGCGGCTCTCGACAGGCAGGGTGGAAGTAAGGACAGGCGAGCGACCCACGCAATGAATAACGCGGTAGGATAGTCGGCCGGCGTCTGTCGCTCGAGCTCGACTGATTGACGCCGCGAAGAAACCGGGCCGTTGGAACAGAAGCCCGTAGAAGGAGAAATAACAAGTGACCTATAAGAACTTCTTCCCTGTATTACTGCTACTGGCCGGATGCGGTGCAGACACCAAAACGCCAGCCTCGACGGCGCCAGCCGAAGAGGACAAGGCCGAATCGGCGTACATCTGGGCGACCAACGTCGGCGGCGAGGCCTACACCGGCATAGACGGTGTCGAGTACGAAGCCGAGTCGTCGGTAACGGGCGGTACGGTCGGTGCCATGGAGGTCGTCAAAGGCTCGCAGGACCCCATGCTGTACCAGAGCTTCCGCGAAGGCGACATACGCGTCGACAAGGAGCTGCCTAACGGCGTCTACGACGTGACGTTGCTGTTCGCGGAGCATGTCGAGGATGCTGGCGGCGGTACGCGCGTATTCGACGTCATCGTCAACGGCGAGAAGCGCATTCCGGAACTGGACGTGATGGCGTGGCGCGACGGCAAGACAATCTCCGGCTTAACGGTGGCCACGCCCGCTGTAAACGTCACCGACGGCAAACTCGAGATCCGCTTCGAGGCCACTGCGGGTCAACCGATCCTGAGCGCAGTCGTCGTCCGCGAACAGGCACCGCGTTCGGACGAGTGGGAGCTGGTATGGAGCGACGAGTTCGACTACGACGGCGTGCCGGATCCCGCCAAGTGGAGCTACAACATCTGGAAACCCGGCAAGGTCAACCTCGAGGAGCAGTACTACACAGATCGCGAGAAGAACGTCCGCGTCGAGGACGGCATGCTCGTCATCGAGGCACACCTGGAGGACTATGAGGGCGCGAAGTACACGTCAGGACGCATCCACACCGAGGGCAAAGCGGACTTCATGTACGGCCGATTCGATATTCGCGCCAAGGTGCCCCGAGGCCAGGGCACGTGGCCGGCGGTTTGGATGCTGCCATCGGACGCCTTCAAGTACGCAACGACCTGCGAGGCCGGTGCAGACTGGCAGGGCAGCAGCACCTGCGACGCGTGGCCGAATTCCGGCGAGATCGACATCCTCGAGCACGTCGGCTACCAGATGGGTCACGTGCACGGCACCGTGCACAACCGGGCCTACTACTGGGTGAACTGGGAACAGCGCAAAGGGCGGCTACTCGATTTCGATGTGGACACCGAGTTTCACGTCTACTCGGTCGAATGGTCCGAGGATCGCATCGACATGTTCGTCGACGACGTCCTGTATTTCACATACATGAACGAGGGCACCGGCTGGGAAGCCTGGCCCTACGACCATCCCTACAACCTGATCATCAACATCGCGATGGGCGGCGCCTGGGGCAGCGCCGGTGGCCCGACCGACGATTCCGCGCTGCCGCAGAAACTGTTCGTCGACTGGGTGCGTGTCTACCAGATGCCCGACTCAGGCTCCGTCGCCAACATCGCCGCGAACTGAGACAGAATACTCGGCGCGGTCACCTTCAAGTGACCGCGCCGCTCGATAGCACGTCAGGCTTTCGGGCCGTCCCAGTCGGCGATGCCCATGGACTCGAGGCCGGCCAAGCGAATGGGTTCGGCGGCATCGTTCAGCGCCTGGAAGCCAAAGTCCAGTCCCGCGATCGTACGGAACGGCCGTTCGCCTTTCGGCGTGTCGATGAGCCGATCGAAGATGTCGACGACGACGTGGGGGTCCGTGGGCGCTTCTTCGTTTTCGAACAACTCCATGACCGTTGACTGGAAGCCCGTGAAGAACTCGCCGATGTGCCCGTAGGCCGGCATGACGTCCTGCCTCGATCCCTGTTTCATGTTCTCGAAGAAGTTCGTCGCGAACGGGCCCGGCTCGACGATAACAACGTCGATGCCCAGCGGGGCGAGTTCGTATCGCATCGCCTCACTCATTCCCTCCAGACCCCACTTGCTCGCGTGGTAGACGCCGAAGCCCGGGAAGCCCGCGCGCCCGGCGGTCGAGCTGACCTGGATGATCAGGCCGTCGCCCTGCGCTCGCATGCCCGGCAATACCGCGTTCGAGGCTCGCGCAGTACCGACGACATTAAGGTCCAGCTGGGCAAGGATTTCGTCGCCCTCGAAGGACTCCACCGGGCCGCCGTAGCCCAGGCCCGCATTGTTGATGAGCACATCGACCGTTCCGATCCCTTCGACGGCGCTGTTAACGCTGGCGTCAGACGTGACGTCCATCTCGAGCACGGCAATCGAAACGCCCTCGGCCTCAGCAAAGTCCAGCAGGTCCTGGGCTTTGGGCGCATTACGCCCGTCGACGTCGCGCATGGTAGCGAAGACCTGGTGTCCTTTTTTGGCGAGAGTCTTGGCGGCGTCGAGGCCGAACCCGCTGCTGCATCCGGTAATCAGAATCTTCTTGGACATAGTTGCTCCTAAACGGTTGGGTGGGGGTTGGACATGGGCTGTCCGGGCCGCCGGTCTTTGGAACCGGACTGGATCAGACATCGATAGTACATCGGAGTTCGCGTCAGTTTTGCGTCAACAAAGCCTGCGCCGACCGCCTCTCGGCGATAGGTTAGGATTAGACCTGCTTAGCGACGGACGACAGGAAGACCTATGCCAGGACTCAACCGACGACTTTCACTACTGGCCATCGCCGGCTTGCTTGCCGCCTGCGGCAGCGAGTCCAACGAATCTGGTTCGGGCGAGACCGTCGAGCAACAGCCGGCCGACCTCGTGCTGATTGGCGGCGAGATAGCGACGGTCGATCCGGCGTTGGGCAACGTTCAGGCTATGGCCGTCGATGGCTACCAGATCACCGCCGTTGGCACGGACGCGGAGATCGCCGACTACATTGGCCCAGAGACCGAAGTCATCGAACTCGAAGGCCGTTTCGTTATGCCGGGTTTCATCGAGGGCCACGGCCATTTCCTGGGATTCGGTGAGTCGCTGCGGATTCTTGACCTGATGGACGTCAGCAGCTGGGACGAGGTCGTGCGCGAGGTTTCTGCCGCCGCCGACAAGGCGAAGCCCGGCGAGTGGATCACCGGCCGCGGCTGGCACCAGGACAAGTGGGACAGCGTGCCTGAAGGCGCCGTCGAGGGTGTGCCTGTGAATGACTCACTCTCTGCCGTATCGCCGGACAACCCGGTCCGGCTCACACATGCCAGCGGGCACGCCTACTTCGCCAACGATGCGGCACTCGCGGCGGCCGGTATCGACAAAGACACGCCGGACCCTCGCGGCGGGACCATCGTCCGGGATGCGAACGGCGAGGCAACCGGCATGCTGCGTGAGACGGCGCGCAACCTCGTTGATGGCGCCGAGCGAGACTACATCGAAGGCCTTTCGGCGGCAGAACGAGAAGCGCAGGATCGCGAGCGGGTGCAGCTGGCCGGCCAGCAGGCGTTGATGTTTGGCGTGACGTCCTTCCAGGATGCCGGGGAGCGCACAAGAAACTTCCTCGACGACATCGAGTTCCTGAAGCAGCTCGAATCCGAGGGTGAGCTGCCGGTCAGGCTATACATGCTGGAGCGCGGCGTACCGAACGAGATGCTCGACGAGGCCCTGCCGGTGTTGAAGATGTTGCCGGAGGGCAACGACTTCCTGACGGTTCGCGGCATCAAGAAACAGGTCGACGGCGCACTGGGCGCGCACGGCGCCTGGTTGCTGGCGCCGTATTTCGACCTCCCCGAATCCTATGGCCTCGTACTGGAGACGGTCGAGGACATCGAGGCGACCGCAGAACATGCGGTAACGCACGGCTATCAGATGGCGACCCACGCCATCGGCGACCGCGCCGTCCGCGAGGTCCTAGATCTCTACGAGCGCGTCTGGGAGCGCATGGACGTTGACGGCAGCATGCTTCGATGGAGGATAGAACACGCGCAGCACGTACAGCCCGAGGACGTTCCCCGTTTCGGAGAGCTCGGCGTCATTGCGTCTATCCAGGCCGTGCACGGCACCTCGGACGGGCCGTGGATCCCGACGCGGCTGGGCGAGGCGCGCTCCCGGCTGACGTCTCAGCCGTGGCGCGAGTTCTTTGCGACCGGCGCTGTTGTCACGAACGGCACCGACGTGCCCGTCGAGCGCATCGACCCGATCGCGTCCTACTACTCCTCCGTGTCGCGCATGATGGTGAACGGTGAGCGTTTCTACCCGGAACGCGTCATGACGCGCGAGGAAGCGTTGATGACCTACACGATCAACAACGCCTACGCCGCGTTCGAGGAAGACATCAAGGGCTCGCTGACGCCTGGCAAATACGCCGACTTCATCGTGCTGTCGCAAAACCTGCTGACGGTCGACGAAGAGCGTATCCCGGAGACGAAGGTAGAGATGACGTTCGTCGGGGGCGAGCTCAAGTATCTTCGCGAATGAGCGCTGCCGGACTGCTGGAAGTCTGCGCCCCGGACTGTCGCAAGTAGCCGACAGCACTGGATTTTTTCTCCGAGAACGGAACTGCGTCACCTTTTGACGGCGTCTGCTGTGGCACAAAAGGGGCAGGTGAGCAAAATTCGGAGAAGACAATGCGTACTTCCGCCGCCCTGATACTGCTGTTGCTGTCTGCCATCGCCACCGCTGACGTGGTTAAAACGATCGATGAAGTAGAGAGCTACGTGAGGATCCGCAGCGCTCCCGATGCCTCTGCCGAGGCGATCAGTCGATTGCACAAGAGTAAGCCACGGCCACACGTAAAGACGCTGGACGGCTGGTACGAGGTCGAGCTGGAGGACGGTGTTACCGGCTTTGTGAGTTCAGACTGGTCGGTGCTTGTAACTGAAGAACGCATCGACGCATCCGACGAAGCCGGGACCGACGCTGCGGAGACCGCGGTGGTATCGGCGCCGGATGCGGCTGAGGAGGCGGAGGAGACAGAGGCAGCAGACCCCGCTCAGAGCCCCGAGCCTGAGGAGGCCGTGGCGCAAAAGGAGCCGACCGAAGCTGCTCCTGAATCAACAGAGCCGGCGCCGGTGGTAGAGGACGAAGCGAACGCCGTTGCGTCAGAGGTGCCGCCTGTCGTTGAGCAGGTCACGCCGGAACCCGTCGATGCGCCAGAACCGGAAGTAATGGTCGCGGAAGAGCCTGCCGCAGAACCCGCGCCTGAACCGCCCGCCGCCAGCGAAGTAATCGACCGCGAACCATCGCGCTCGATTGAAACAGTCGTCGGTGCAACCGGCCCGGCAGGTCCGCCCGGACCACCGGGACCAACCGGACCGCAGGGCCCCGAGGGTCCGCAGGGTCCGCCGGGCGAAGGCATCCTGAAGGGCACCGAGAACTTCCTGGTCCGCTTCAAGGATCCTACCTTCGGCGGCAAGTCGCAGATCTATGACGACGGCAACCGAGTCGGCATCGGCACGGTAGAGCCGGTGCAAAGACTCGAGGTGAACGGCAGCATCCAGATCCACGACCAGACCACCGCGGTAGCCGGCCTGATGATCACGCAGATGCGCGGCGAGACCGGATACATCCTGCACAACCAGGCGAGCACGATGACGATCGGTGCGGGATCGGTGGATCGCATCACGATCGACAAAGACGGCAACATTGGCTTCGGCGTCAATCGCCCGCAGCACCCGCTGGAGCTTTCCAGCGGTGCCTATGTGTCGGCAGGCGGCGTGTGGACCAATAGTTCGTCCCGCGCACTGAAAGAGAACATCGAGTCGCTAACGCTCGAGGAAGCGCTTGCTGCTCTTTCGAGTCTAGAGCCGGTCGGATTCAATTACCTGAGCGATGCGGAAGAGAAACACCTGGGGTTCATCGCCGAAGATGTGCCTGACCTCGTCGCAACGACGGACCGAGACTCGCTGAGCCCGATGGACATCGTCGCGGTGCTGACACGCGTCGTCCAGGAGCAGCAGGCGAGGATCGACGCGCTGGAGCAACGCCTCGATCGACAGTCGGAATAACTGGCTGACCGAGCAACCTGCCGTTTCCAAATTCAGGGCCCGTCGGGCCAGTCGTGAACGGGACCTTGCCAATCAGCCGTAGTGGTTGATCAGCAGCCAGATCAACGCGAGAAATCGCGAATGGTTGAACAGCGGTTCACCGAGAATAACGAGGAGTATGCGCTTGTCGCCGATATACAGCGGCCACGCGCCAATCCGGCTCGAACCGTAGGCGTCGACCGCGGCCCAGCCGTGCGACGTTTCCCCGAGGTACTCGGCGAGCCGGCCAGCATGACGTTCCTGCACTCCGATCAAGTCGGCGGCCAGCGCTGCCAGCGTGTCGGCCGTCGATGCAATCAGCCCGGTACTTGCCAGCGTGAGGCCATTCCAGTCGACGATCATGGCCTGGCCCGCGCTCGACAGATGCGGCAACAGGCTGTCGAGTTCCTTCCCGACGCCGTCTTCGGAGACGTCGTGGCGTTCGTCGTAGCCTTGCACCCAGCCGAGGGTCTGCGCCCGGTACAGGACCTCAAGCGCGGCCTGCTCGTCATCGGTTTTGAGCCAGTTGCAGACGGACTCGGCGTCCACCTTCGGGCTGGACTGGTGCTTGAGTAAGGCCAACAGCAAGCGTCGCACCTGGCTGTCCTCCGTCGACGACACCGCGAAGTAGGCGCCACCCGGTGTCGGAAGCACGTAGAGATCGTTCGCGATGCCATATCGCTCCGGTTTGATCGCGCTCATGGCTGTTGCGCCGGACCGGAGGCGTCCCGGGCGCTGTCGTCTTGCCGAAATCTCGCGGCAGTCCTCAACCAGCGATCGAAACAGGCGAGCGGCCGCCCAAGGTAGCGTGTATACGTCGTGAAAAACGCCTGGTGAAGACCGTTGCGCTCATAGATATCGAGCAGTGTGTTGCAGACCGCTTCATTGCCCGGGTCCATCTCGAGGAGTCCTTCCAGCAGTTCCCGTGCTGCATCGGCGTAGCCGGCCTCGGCGGCTACCCGCGCCTGTTCGAGAGCGTCGCCCAGCGCGTCGTCCCTAACCGAAACTATGTGAGTGGTTCCGATCACCTGCTTCGACAGCCTCGAGCGTTCGAAGGACGGCATCGGATCGGTCGGGGAAAGTCCGCGATCCAGGTGTCGCCCGAAGAACCGGGCATGCGACGGCTCGACATGCTTCCTGACGGCATGGTAGAGCCGTTCCTTGAGCGCCTTGCCTCGACTCCCCAGTACGAGAAACAGGTCTGCGAGCGCGCCGGCTATACCGTCGGCATCCTTGAGTTGTCTCAGCGCCAATATACGGCGTACGTGAGACTCGAGGTCACGGGGTCGTCGAAGTATGCGCCGCTCCAGGTGGCGGATGTAATCCCGGTCCAGGCCGATGACCGGGAATTCCCGGACGAGACGCGTTGTCGGCGGGAGCAGGCTCGCCTCGATAGTGTCTGCGGCACTGACTATTGGGGCGCCGGGTTCGTCAGCTGACGGCCACAGCGTTGCACCGATGATACGGATCTCCTCGTCGAGGGATGCCGTCCTTCGGCTATTCGGAACGCCGGAGCGGTTGACGATGGGTTGTTGTGTTTCCATGACCGGAGTGTCCTGTCCTTCGTCTCGAGACCGCTTCAGGTACCGAAGAACCCGCGCATGCGATCGATCAGCGTAGTTGGCGTATGCATGATGCCATTCGCCGAGCGCCGCTCTAACAGTCCGGTCGCCTCGCAGGCGTTACAGAAATCGATGATCGTGTCGATCCGAACGTCCGTTGCTGCCGCGATCTCACCGAGCGTTTCCGTATGCACGAGCATGAACTTCGCGATGGTCTTGTGTTCCGGCAGGTACGGCACGGCGTCGAAATCGGGCCAGTTGTTCAGTCGAAGCCTGTCCTCCAGGCCGACGTTCAACAGCAGGCGGCCTTCCGAGCCGAACAGGGAAGCGCCGTACAGAAGTCGGCTCAGCGGGCGACAGCGATCGGAGGCGATGGCCTCGTCCGCCACGTCGTCAGGAATGGGTCGAAGCTTGAACTCCAGTGCCGAACAACGGAACAGACCGGGTATCGCCAGCGTCTCGGCACGCGTCGAATACGCGCTGTATTTCGGCAGCACGAGGAACGAGGGGTAGTCGTCGTGCGCGATCTCTACCGGGTCCCCTTTTTCCACCACCTGTTTCAGGAGCCCGATGAGACGCGTCGCTTCGACGAAGCGCCTTGCCTGACGGGTCTTGTCCGCCAGCGATTCGTCGCTACGGCCCAGCGGCGCCTGAAGAGCGCTGGTGCTGTCGGATGTGGGCTTGGTGGGCACATCGGTGGGTGCATCGGTAGGCGCAACGGCTTGCGGCTCAGGAGCCGGTTCCGCGATCGCGCGCTGTTTTGCCGTCGGCTCGCCCAGCTCGTACTCAATCTGCTTCAGCACGGCAACGAGGTCGCCGTAGCTCACCGGGCGCGTCAGTCCTCGCCCCGGCGCGTTCGCCTCTCCCGAGAACGAGACGACGATGGGTCCGTCGTCGAGATCACGGTTCCCGGACGAAGTTCCCTGGACTCCCCGGTCAGCGTCAACGAGCAGAACATCAGCAGACTTTGGGTCGTTGACGAGCCTCCATGGGGCGAGGTCGATCCCCGATGCGAGATCGACAGTCGTCTGCACGAAGACCGACTCCCATCGGCTGAGTCCGACCAGCGATATGCGTAACGGATCCACTTGAACCCTCGGTTTGTTCTGATTGTACGCTCAGCGCCACTATAGGTAGCGTAGTGTCGCGCCTGCAATAAGAGGAAGCCGAAATGAGCAGACAAGAAGAATACATGTCCCTTGTCAGGCAGCTCCGCGAAAACGTGCCCGACATCAGTGGCGCGATGATTGCCACGGTCGACGGCCTGTCGATCTGTACCGATTTTCCCGAGGGCGAGGCCGCCCGCATCGCGGCGATGGGAGCATCGTCGATCGGACTGGGCAACCGAATCGCCACGACGACCGATCTCGGGCAGCTGAGCCAGATGATGATCGAGGGCAAGAGCGAGCTACTGATCATCTACATGGCAGGCCCGGGCGCGATATTGGCGCTGCGAGCACCGATACGTGCGAATCTCGGTCTGATTCGACTGGAAGGACCGAAGGCCGCGGCCAAGGTCGCCGAACTCGTCGTCGCATAGCTGACGATAACCCGGGAGCTTATTCATCATGGGCGCGAGGCAGCTCTACAACCAGGACGGCCATCAGTTCATCCTGCTGGAAGGCTTCGGCCACGGCGAGATGGTGCCGACGAACCAGGCGGTCATCGCCAACGGCGGCGAGTGCATGCTGCTCGACCCCGGCGGACACAAGGTCCACTACGACCTGATGAA
>JASJCQ010000004.1 GCA_030065915.1 Woeseiaceae bacterium | reverse complement strand
GCCCGGGCTGGTTGCCAGTGTCTTCAGGTTACCTGTTGAGACGGCCGCCCGGTCCGGGTCGCCGATGTCGCTGACATTGATGCGTTGTCCGTTCAACCAGGCGCCAGCGCCCTTCTCCGCCCAGGCGAGTTCGTTCATCATCGTGCCGCTGGACACGCCGACGATAATTTCGCCGCGGTGCATCAACGCGATCTGAGTCGAGAAGAAAGGGTACTGCCGGACAAATCCCTTGGTGCCGTCAATCGGATCCACGAGCCAGAGGTAGTCGGCATCGTGTCGCGTGCTGCCGGTTTCCTCACCGTAGAACCCGTGCTTGGGAAATGCGTCGAGAATGTGCGCGCGAATGGCTTCCTCGCACTCGACGTCGGCCTGCGTCACCGGCGTCAGGTCGTCCTTGGTTCGAACCTCGAAATTACCGGCGTAGTAGCTGCTGCTGATATCCGCGGCTTTTCGCGCAGCCTCGAGTGCGACGCGCAAATGGTCCGAAGACGTTGATTCATCGTAGTCGCTCATTCGATTCCACCCGCTCAAGCCCCCCAAGGGCTGGAGCGCAACTATGTCGGGACTTTCGAGAAAGCTCAAGGGCGCTTTCTTGACTTGGGTCACTTCGCTTCATATCGTAGCGGCCGACATCAGGTGAACTCGCCCAGGCATGGGTGAAGTGAACGGGAAGTCGGTGAGAGTGTAATTACTCGAATCCGACGCTGCCCCCGCAACGGTGATCGAGGATATCTTTAGCCCCATCAGTCGATGGAGCCACTGCGAGAAACGCAAGACTCGCGGGAAGGCGCTAAAGGCGGAGCTCGCTCCTCTCGTAAGCCCGGAGACCGGCCCGGTGTTTATTTCGAACAGCGCGGCGGGCGTCTGGTCGGGTCTCGCAGCGCACTGAGCCCCTTCTACCCCTCCAGCATCTGACAGATAAACGCGTGCGGGTGGCACGCACAGGGGTATCCAATGAAATTCCAAAGACTCTCTCTGCTGGCATGCCTGCTCGTGCCCGTGGTCGGTGCTGCCGAAATTTCGGCGTCAGACACGATTGTCGTTACAGCAACGCGAACCGAGACGCCGATCAGTGACGCGATCGTGCCGGTCACGGTCATTTCCCGCGACGATATCGAACTGTCCGGCGCGACCGACCTCGCGGAACTGCTTCGCTTCCAGGCGGGGATCGACATCGGCAGGAACGGCGGTCCGGGGCAGGCAACGTCCGTGTTTCTCCGCGGTACCGAAAGCAACCATACGCTGGTGCTCGTGGACGGCGTTCGCATGAACCCCGGCACCATCGGCGGCGGCGCGATCCAGCACATTACGCCTGAGATCATCGAACGCGTCGAGATCGTCAAGGGCGCACGCTCCGCCCTGTTCGGTACCGACGCGATCGGCGGAGTGATCAACATCATTACCCGCCGCCCGCAGGGGA
This sequence comes from Woeseiaceae bacterium, assembly GCA_030065915.1. Classification (GTDB taxonomy): domain Bacteria; phylum Pseudomonadota; class Gammaproteobacteria; order Steroidobacterales; family Woeseiaceae; genus UBA1847. The sequence continues at coordinate 393,980 of JASJCQ010000004.1, read as the reverse complement.
CGGAGGCCCAGTTCGGCGCCGGCGGCGGCAGCTTCGGTTCTCAGTCTGCGTTCGCCTCCGCCGGGCATCGCGGTGGCGGCAGCGAAATCGGCATCACCGTGGACTGGGCAGATACTGATGGGTATTCGCCACTCAAGGCCGTGGACATTGATCGTGGCTACGACAACCTGTCGGTCAGCGTCTTCGGTTCTCGAGCCATCGGCTCAGCAACCGTCACGGCGCGGCACTGGAGCGCATCCGGCAATGTCGAGTACCTCGACTTTTTTGGCAACCCGATCGACCAGGATTTCAGGAACTCAACAACAGCGGTCGAATGGCAACAGCGCGTTTCCGAGGCTGGACGCAGCAAGCTGATCGTTTCGTACATACAGGATGAGATCGACCAGAACCAGGTCGCGGACTTTGTCCATTCCGACCGCATGAGCCTCGACTGGCAATACAGCCACGCGCTCGACAATCACACGCTGACGGCCGGCATCTTCCTGATGGACGAGACCGCCGAAACCCTGTCGTTCGGGTCCGGTTTCGACGAAGACACGGATGTCAGGGCCCTGTTCGTCCAGGACCAATGGTCCAGGGACAAGCACCGGGCGTTTGCTGCCATTCGATTCTCCGACCATGAGACCTACGGAAACGAGACCACGTGGAACGTCGAGTACGCCTACGACCTGAGCGGCAGCCTGACCGCCAGCATCGGCGCCGGACACGCGTTCAGGGCTCCTGACGCCACTGACCGCTTCGGATTCGGCGGCAATGTGAATCTGAAACCTGAAGTCGCCGATGAAATCCAGGCTGGCATCCGCTACCGGCCGGCGTCACGCCACAGTATCGACTTCGAGCTCTACTCGAATGACATCGAGGACCTGATCGGGTTTGACGAGACGTTTACAGCGGTGAACGTTGCAGAAGCAGAGATCCGCGGCGCTCAGCTTGGCTACGAATACACCGGTGATACGTTTACGTTCCGCAGCGAGTTCGTGCGCCAGACAGCGGAGGACAAGGCCACGGGCAGCCGACTATTGCGACGCGCGGAGGAGACGCTGGCAATGAGCTACACTCAGTCTATCGGCGAGCATCGCCTCGGGCTGTCGGTGTTGGCCAGCGGGGATCGTGAGGACTTTGGAGGCACGTCGCTCGCCGGCTACGTGCTCGCCAACTTGACGGGGCAGATCAGGCTTGGCGACAAGCTGCGTCTGAATGCGCGACTCGAAAACCTGCTGGATACCGACTACGAGACGGCCGCCGGGTTTCGCATGCAGGAACGCAGCGCCTTCGTTGAGCTCAGATACAGCTGGAAGTAGACGTGGGTAACAGACTTAGCAAGATTTACACGCGCACCGGCGACGATGGTACGACGGGGCTTGGTGACGGCACTCGTACTGCGAAGAACAGCGCGCGGGTCGAGGCCTACGGCACCGTGGATGAAGCCAATAGCGCTATCGGCGTTGTGCTCTCTTACGACTCCGTCCCGGACAGGTTGCGTGAGGTCCTGACGGACATCCAGCACGACCTGTTCGAGCTCGGCGGAGAGCTCTGCATTCCCGGCCACAGCGCTATCACGGACGCCTACATCGAGAAGCTCGAGGCCGCGCTTGACGAGCAGAACCAAACGCTGCCACCGCTTAAGGATTTCATCCTGCCAGGCGGCGGCAAAGCCGCAGCGGCGTGCCACATGGCGCGTACCATCGTGAGGCGCGCCGAGAGACGCGCTGCCACCCTCGGTGACACCGAAGACACGCGCCCTGAGCTGCTGAAATACCTGAATCGCCTGTCGGATCTGCTGTTTGTATTCGCTCGCGTACTTGCGCGAGAGGAAACCGGCCAGGAAGTCCTGTGGAGCCGCAACCGCTGAAGCTGACAAAGCGGTGCTCGCAGGACGGTTAGACAGACGCGCCAAGCCGAATGTCCAAACAGCCGCGGTTGGATTAGACTGAGTCCTCGTACTCTCCAGGACTCTACTTGATGCGACATGTTCTCGCACTGGTGGTCGGCGCAACCCTTGCTCTCGCATCATCGAGTACCAGCGTGGCGGTGGACGGGAATCCCGGGAAGGTTCGCATTGCATTGCAGCCGCCCGCCCAATTCTGGAAGACTCGACCCGTAAGACGGGATACGCCGCTACGCGACGAGAACATCTCTGACCTCGAGATTGTCGAGATCGAAGCTGAGATGCGGTCGCTGTACCCCGGCTCCATCGTCTATATATCGGCAGTTACAACCGGCTGCCCGTGCGAAGACGGGCCAGAGTGCACGGACCTGGTATGGAGCGTCGCGACATCGGGCAACAACAGCCGGGGCGTCGCTTTATCCAATATCGATGGTAAATGGCAAGTCGGACCGCTGCAGCAATGGTGGCTCGACTACGATGAACTGTGGGCAGCCTACCGTGCATCGAGACATCCACGCGATACCGCTGAGAAGATCAGCTACGACGAGCACATGCGGCGCGTGGATATGCACAAGCAACGTTTTCCCGTCTGCGTCGACACGTCTATCAAGGCCCTGTTCGACGTCGACAACGGCGCAGACGATTAGGCAAAAGACGAGCTTTCAGACAATCCGATTGCGCTCGGCTCAGCCCATCTCCCGACCCGTCCAACAGGTTAGTCCGAGTAAGTAGCGCTGCTCGAGTGCGCGTCAAGCGTGTCGCAACGACTTGTGCATCAGGCTCGCGCTGCCGGGACAGAGGCTGGAGAACTCATCCGTCTGACGAATCTCTGCCGGTACGTCTTCCCTGGATCGAACCTGGTAGCCGTGTCGCAGGAAGTATTCATCCGCATCTATTGTCAGGAGCCAGACGTCGAGCACCCCACGATCCGGCAGCTGCAACTCCAGTAACCTGACCAGGCGACCGGCCAGGCCTGCGCGGCGCGACGACCTGCCGACGACCAGCGATCTCAGGAGTGCCGTAGCGCCGTGAATCTCGGCACCGATGCAACCGACAACTGAGGCACCGTCTTCCGCAACAATGAAGTGTTCGAGCGATCGCCCGTCGAGATCGGACGTCGGCAATGACTCCGATTCAAGCAAGGCGAGGATTGCATCGCGGTCTTGCTCAACGGCAGGACGGAGCTTCATGGTGCAGGCACCCGGTCGCGGGCATCATCCAGCGCCGCGCAAGCCTCGTCGGCGGCGACCAGCACACGCGGCGTCGGACGCCCGGTCTCATCGGCGGGCAGAGCATAGAAACTCTCCGACACCGCCGCGGGCAGCGTCTCCCAGCGGCGCCACACATCGAAATCGGTACTGCCCTCCGCGGCGAGGATGACGTCAGGTTGCCGGGCAATCACGGCTTCCGCCGACACATTCGGTGCGAACTCGTCGAGATCGGCGAAGACATTGTTGCCACCGCAGATATCGAGAATCTCGCTGATGTAGTGTTCGCCGTTGACGGTGTAGAGAGGCTGCTGTGATATTTGATAGAAGACATCGAGCCGGCGTTTGTCAGAATTAGCTGCGCGCAGGGTGTCGAGAGCCTGGGTAAATACCCGCGCGGCTTCTTCGCCCGCCGAGTCCCTGCCGGTCAGGCTTCCCACCCTCCGCAGCGCAGCGGCGATATCCGAAAGTCCTCGCGTGCGGATCACCTCGACCCGGTATCCCAGGGCGCGAATCTCACCAACGGTGCTCGCAGGCATGCCGCTCTCCCAAGCGAGCAGCAGGTCCGGCTTGACCAGCGCGAGCTGTTCCTGGTCCACGGTGAATGCGTCGCTGACGATCGGGATCGAAGCGACTTCCGCCGGAAAATCGGAATAGGCGCTGACGCCGACGATGCTGTCACCTGCGCCGACCGCAAAGACAAGCTCAGCGAGGTGTGGCGCGAGGGTCACTATCCGGGAGTATTGTGTCTTTTCCTCGGCCGCGGTCGGTTCGTCATGGCAGCCAGTGAACAGGAACAGCGTTGCCAGCAACGCTGCGAATCGAATCACAACGTCCAGCCGTAGAGCGTCATAGCTGCGATGATGAATGCCCAGATCATCAGTAGCCGGAACACGAGCTTGTTGGCCGCGGTAGCGCCGGCAACCCCGCGCTCCATAGGCGACTCATCCTCTCGCCTCTGAAGATCCAGTGCGCCTACGCCAACCGTTGCGAGCAGACGTTCGCTGCCTTCGTGCCCGAAGATGCTGCTGTGGTCCATCGCGCGCCAGGCCGCCAGGGCGGCGTCGAAGTGACCGGCCGTCGCGTAGCCGATTGCCGTCAGCCGCGCCGGAATCCACGCCAGCCATCCGTGCAAGGTCTCGGCCGCTTCCATGGCGCGTTGACTCACACCCTGCTCGTCTCTCGACGCAGTGAAGACAGTCCGACGCCGGATGAGGTCGGTCACGCGATAACCCCATGCGCCCAGCGGGCCGAGCAGTACGAACCAGAAAATGACAGCGAACAGCCGATTGTTCGCCTGCACGACGACGGCTGCCTCGACGCATTCGCAACGCTCCAGCGCTTCTGTTGGAACATCGCTCTCGACAATGGCCTTTGCCGTTTGCCGAATCTTCTCCTCGTCCTCGGACTGTAGTGCGGCGCAGTAGTCGTCGACATCCTCGCCGATGTCTTTCGGACCCAGCGAAAAGAACAGCACAACGATGCAGAGAATCAGGTAGGGGAATCCCAGCAGAGCGTCACCGAGCGATAAGGTCACGATGACGACGGGCAGCACCAACAGGATGGCCAGCGCGATGATCGGAATCAGCGAGGGCCAGGTCTCCAGTCTTTCAGCTTGCTGAAGGCCCCGATCGATTAACCGCTCCAGCCACCTTAAGCGTCGCAGGTGAAAGAACTGCGTTGCCAGGCGCTCGATTATGAGTCCGATCAGCAGGGCAATCAGGTGCATGGTTGTACCGGTTCAGTCTCCACGTCAGCAGAGTCCATCATACAATTGCAGCCAGTCGAAAGCAGGCCCGGGATCCGTCTTTCGGCCCGGTGCGATGTCTGAATGGCCCGCGATCCGGCGGTTTGACAGCGCCGGATAGGCGCGCTTCAGGGCCGCGATGACGCCACCGAGGGCCTGGTATTGCGCAGCCTCGTAGGGGACATCGTCGAGTCCCTCGAGCTCTATCCCAATCGAGTAGTCGTTGCAGCGGGGCTGCCCCCGAAACGTCGACGCGCCGGCGTGCCATGCACGGTCGTTGAACGAAACAAACTGGACAAGTTCCCCATCCCGCCGGATCAGCAGGTGAGCCGACACGCTCAGGCCCTCGATCTCGCGAAAATACGGATGCGCGGAGGGGTCGAGGCCGTTCGTAAACAGCTGTTCGATCGCCGGCCCGCCGAATTCACCGGGTGGCAGGCTGATGCCGTGAATAATGATGGCATCGATCCCCGCCGACTCGGGTCTCGCATCGCAATTTTCGGATCGGCAGAAACGCGCCGGCGATATCAGTCCGCTGGTTGCGTCAACGGTGTATTCCATGGGCTCAAGGCTTGCCTGCAAGGTCTGGACACTGGATAGTCTGCACTGTGTCTCTGACTGTCAACGCCGTGTGAGCCATACCCGACTGCATTTCCCGCATCCGATTTCGGACGGCGCCATCCTCGAACTGGGCAGCGACCAGGCTCGCTACGTCGGACGCGTGCTCCGGTCGAAACCCGGTGACCAACTGTCGGTATTCAATGGCGACGACGGCGAATGGCAAACCGAACTGGTTCGAATACGCAAGAGCGATGCCACGCTGCGCGTCCTGCATCGCCTGAACCCGGCAACCGAATCGCCGCTGGCCCTGCATCTCGTGCAGGGGATCTCCCGTGGCGACCGCATGGACTTCGTCATGCAGAAAGCAACGGAACTCGGCGTAAAACGTTTGACGCCGGTGCTGGCCGACCACGGCATGGTACGGCTGACCAGCGAACGCGCCGCCAGGCGACAGGCGCATTGGCAATCCATAGCGAACAGCGCCTGCGAGCAGTGCGGCCGAGTTTCCCCACCCGTGGTGGACCAGCCTTTACGGTTGAACGACTGGTTCGGCGAGCAACGCGACTACGACGCTTCGAGGCTGATTCTGCGGCCACAGGCCGGTACACCGCTGTCCGCTGTCGCGGCGCCCGCCGGTGCCTTGTGCTTGCTTGTCGGGCCGGAAGGCGGCTTCAGTCCGCGAGAGTATGACGATGCCGCGGCCGCGGGCTTCAGCCCGGTCGATCTCGGACCGAGAGTGTTACGGACAGAGACTGCGGCGGTCACGGCATTGGCGTTGGCGCAGTCGCTGTGGGGCGATCTTCAATCCTGACTGGATTCGTCGGCGACCATGGATTCCAGTTGCTCGAGATCGGGGATCAGCGGGAACTCGTTGATCATCTTGACGCGACAGAACACCGGCGCGTTGTCCGCCCAACCGTCTTTGGCCTCTAGCTTCAACACGTCTTCGTTGACGCGAACCAGCTGCGGGAATCCCTGCGTCAGAACACCGAAGTAGCCGGTCTTGAGCTTGCCGCTGGTAGCAACGAAGACGACGATCCGGGTGCGCCCGGTGATAGACGGCATCTCATTGCCAAGAACGCCCTCGAAGGCCACCACCGGCAATACCCGGCCATTCCAGTTGTATCCGCCGAGCAACCAGTCATGTGAACCGGGATCGCGTTCCGGCGGCGTGTACCGGACAACCTCCGCGACGCAGGCGCGCGGCACGATCAGGCGCTCGCCATCGAGCGGCACCAGCAGGCTGTACAGTTCTTCTGAACTACTCATCCGAGCGTTACACCCTTGTCTTCGAGCTGACGCTGGATCGCTTCCATCAGCTGCGCATCCTGGTAAGGCTTGCCGAGGTAATCGTTGACACCCAATTCAATCGCGCGTGCCCGATGCTTGTCACCGACACGGGACGTTATCATGATGATCGGCACATCGGCGACGCGATCGTCGTTGCGCACGTGCGATGCGAATTCATAACCGTCCATGCGCGGCATTTCGATATCGAGCAGGATGACATCGGGTTTGTGATCGGAGAGAACGCCGATGGCGTCCAGACCGTCTTTAGCCGTCACGACCCGCATGCCGTTGCGTTGCAGGAACCGCTCCGTTACGCGGCGTACCGTGATGGAATCGTCGACGACCAGCGCCAGCGGTCGGTCATCGACCGGCGCCGGAGCCGCGCTCTTCAATTCGACAACCGGGGCGCCGGATCGAACCAGTGCGTTGATATCGAGAATCAGGACGATGCGGCCATCGCCGAGAATCGTAGCACCCGCAACACCGCGTATGCTCGAGAGCTGCGGACCGACTGACTTAACGACAATCTCCTGGCTGGCGATCATCTCGTCCGTCAGCAACGCGGCGGAGAAATCGCCGGCGCGTACCAGGATGACGGGAATAAATGCCTCATCGTCAGGCAGCTGCGCCGCCTTGCCGCCAAGGTACATTCCGAGGTGACGGAATCGATAGGTCTGTTCGCCGTACTGGAAACTCGGCTCGCTCTGGCTCAGCATGCTCTCCAGCTCGGCCCGAGGGATGCGGGCAACGCCTTCGACCGAGGGCAGCGGCAGCGCGTAAACCTCGTCGCCGGTGCGAACGATCAGTGCCTGTGTGATGGCCAGCGTAAATGGCAGGCGCACGGTGAAATTCGTGCCCTGGCCGGTCACCGACGAGATTTGCAACGAGCCGCCGAGCTTCTTGATCTCATTGGCAACGACGTCCATGCCGACTCCGCGGCCCGCGACCTGCGTGACGTTGCCGGCGGTCGAGAAGCCCGGCCTCAGGATCAACGACATGATCTCTTCGTCAGAAGCTTCGGCGTCGGGCTCGAGCAATCCAAGCTCGTAGGCTTTGCGTCGAATCGCGGCAACATCCAGGCCGGCACCGTCATCGGCAACGTCGATGACCATCTCGGCACCCTCGCGTTGCAGCCGGATCGTGATGCGGCCAACGGCCGCCTTGTCGGCGGCCTGCCTGATCTCGGGTGCCTCGATACCATGAACGACCGCGTTGCGAAGCATGTGCTGGAACGGCGGCAACATCTTGTCGAGCACCTGCCGGTCGAGCTCGCCCGACGCGCCTTCCACGGCGAGCTCGGCGCGTTTGCCGCTGTCATTGGCGGCCTGGCGTACGAGTCGCGTCAAGCGCGAGACGTGACGCTCGAACGGCACCATGCGCGTCCTCATCAGGCCGTCCTGCAGCTCTGCGGTAACCCGGGATTGCTGCACGAGCAGGCTCTCTGCCTCGCGCGTCACGCCAGACAGCAAGTCCTTCAGGCTTTCGAGGTCGTTGGCCGACTCGGCCAATGCGCGTGACAACTGCTGGATGTTCGAGTACCGATCCAGCTCAAGCGGGTCGAAGTCACGGGCCACGAGAGTTTCCTGGTGGCCTGCCATGATCTGGGCCTCGGTCTCGATTTCGAGTTTGCGCAGCTGTTCGCGCAAGCGCTGCACCGTCGCCTCGAACTCTTCAACGTGGAACTCGAAGGAACTGACCTGCTGATTCAGGCGCGAGTGATAGATACTGATTTCGCCGGCTGCGTTGAGCAGGTTCTCGAGCAACTCGGCATCGACGCGAGCGAACTCCTGCCGATTGTCGGCCGTACGAAGCGGCCGCAGCTCGGCAGGTTCCTGCGCCTCGCCAGCTGCAGGCGTTTCGACCATATAGAGTTCCGGGCTCTCAGGCGCAGGCTCGTCTGAAACCTCCTCTGCCGTATCTCCGGGCGATTGTTCGGGCGGCTCCTCGGCAACCGGCTCTTCGACCTGTTCCCGCGCTTCGCCCGTGGCCTCGGCTGGCTCGAGGCCTCCCTCGTCGGCCGGCGCTTCTTCGACCGGCGGCTCTGCTGGCTCGTCAGACTCGGCAACCTCTTCCGCAGGCGTCGTTTGCGGTTCCTCGATGGATGCTTCCTCGACCTCGTCGACCGGCGCCTGCTCGAGTACTCTGTCTTCGGGTTCGTGAGCGACGGTATCCTGCCCGGTAGCGCCATCGCCATTGTCGTCGACAAAACCGATCGTTGCCAGATCGTTGTCCAGCGGCGAATCGAGAATCACCATGCTGACGGTGTCGTCCGGCTCCGGCGAGAATGGCGCGCTGCCTTCCGTTTCCTCGACCTCGACCGGTTCTTCGGTATCGGCTCGCGTGATCACCTCACCCGCGTTCGCCTGCTGCATGCGCCGTTCGATCGCCAATGCAGACGGCACGGGCTTGGTGGCCAGCACGAGGTCGCGCATCCGATGTAACTCGTCGATGCTTGCGAGCAGCAGTTCCTGGATAGCCGCGGTCACCTCGACGGCGCCGCGCTCGATGGACATCAGCAGAGTCTCTATTTCGTGACTCAGGTTGCCCATCGCCGTGATGCCCGCCATGCGTGCCCCACCCTTCAGCGTATGCAGGTCTCGTTTGAGCGCCTCCAGTGGCTGCGCCGCTGTATGGTCGGATCGCCAGGCCTCGAAGGCCCGGTCGGCGGACTCCAGCAACTCTGCCGACTCCTCGGCGAATATCGACGCGATCTCGGCGTCGTATTCGGAATCGACTACGGCGACCGGCTCATCCTCAGGTTCCGGCTCAGGCTCAGGCTCGGCAACATCGGGCACCGGGATAGGCGCTGCCTCGTTGGCCGGCGGCGCTTCGGTGTGCACCGCGGTCTCGCCGTCGGTATCGGTCGAATCACAGATCTCGACGAGGCCCTTTATAAGCTCGCTGTAGTCAGACCGGTCCCGATCCGGCTGGTTGATGTCTGAGACGATGGTCTCGATCGCGTCGGCTGCCTCCTGCAGCAATTCAAAACCGGCGGTATCGAAGCCGGTTCTGTGGTCGTACAGGCGACGGACGTAGCGATTCAGCGCGCCCGCGACGGCAACGCCGCGTTCGACGTTGGCCATGTTGGCGCTGCCGTGCAGCGTATGGCACGCACGATGCAGCTTCTCGGTCACTTCGTAAGGCGGCCGCTCGTCCTCGCACGCCCGGGCGTAATCGCGAATCGCCGCCAGGTGGCCCGCCGTCTCCTTGGAGAAGATATCGAGCAGCACCGGGTCCATCTCCAGCGCCGCTTCCGGCTCCCGGCTTTCCTCAGACGACTCGATCTCGAGCACCGCTGCATTCGGATCACCCTCGGCAAACGCATGCGCTCGCGCCATCAACAGCGAGATGTCGGACGAAGGAGAGACACCAATCTCCAGCTGTTCGATCAGCTCCGGAACGACAGCGGCGGCCTCCATGATGAAGTCGACCATCGGCGGCGTGCGCACCAGCGTGCGGTTTATCAAGCGGTTCAGGAGATTCTCGATAGACCAGCAATATTCACCGATGCGTTCGGCACCGACCATGCGGCCGCTGCCCTTGAGGGTATGGAACGAGCGGCGCACGGTGATCAGGGTTTCCATGTCGTCCGGCTCGTTGGCCCACGGCGGGAGGTTCTTCCTGATCGACGCGATCTCTTCCTTGGCTTCCTCGATGAACAACTCGAGCAATTCCGGGTCGAGCTTCGTGCCGGCGTCGGACACGACGGCGAATGACTGGATCGGCTCTGCCTTCTTCACCGGCGCGGGTTCGGGCTCGGGGGCGGGTTCCGGCGCAGGCTCGGGCTCGGATTCCTTCAGCCGGGCCTCCACATCGCGAAGGAACGCGAGGCAGGCTTCGGCATTGTCCAGCATGTACCAGGGCTCGGACCGGCCCACTTTCACGGTCTCCATGTAGTACTCGATGCTGACGATGGCGTCGGCAAGACGATCCGTTTCCCGTTGGCTGAGCTGCTTCATCGAGCCTTCGGTCAGCGTCAGCATGATCAGGTTGCCCACACGCTCGATGATGTCCATCGCACGGGTCTTGTTCAGCATCAACAGGCCGGCCTTGATGCCGCGAACCAACGACGGAACGCTGTCCAGCCCGTGTGATGGCACCTGCGCTGCAAGGCTCTGGCCGACGGTCTCTTTGATACGCGCGAGGTTGATGATGCACTCGCGCATGACCGATTCGGCAACCTGCTGGTAGTCGGCGGCCTCGCCGGCATCCATGCCTTCCGGCACTTTGGGCGACGGCGCGTCGGACGGCACCGTCAGGCGGATCAGCTGCTGGTCGAGACGGTCTTCGACACGAAGCAGTGTCGATGCGATGTCGAGGATGATCTGGTCGTTGGCGACGCCGCCACGTTCGACCACGGACTTCAGTCGTTCTATCTCGCCGTCGACATCGCTGCGCAGTTCGCCCAGGCCGAGGACACCCAGCGTGTCACTGATTTTTTTCAACAGGTCAAGCTGCGGGACCAGCTCGGAACTCTTGTTCATGCCGGTGCGGACGAAGATATCCAGCACGTCCTTGACCCGCCCGAGGTCCTCCTTGATCGCGGAGGCGACGGTTTCCATCAGCTTGACGCTCGGTGCGGACAGCGCCTCGCGAGCGTGTTCGACCTGTTCGTCTCCCGGCAGCAGCTCGGCTAAGTTGAATGCGGCTCGAATTTCGCCGATGCGCTGCCCTGCCGTCGTCGAACGAGCGACGTAATAGAGCAGGTTGTTCAGCAGGTCATCAATCGGACTCTCATCGATGGCGCTCGTGCCCTTGTCGATGAGTTTCTTGATCTGTCTATCTGTCTGGCCCAGCAGCCGCTTCAACGCGACGGACGTTTCGAGACCGCCCTGCTGCAGCGCCTCGAGGACGCCGCCCGTCACCCACCACAGCTGGTACAGGTCGTCGCGCGATGCGGCAGCTTCCAGCGAGCCCGCCACGGCGGACAGCGTCTCCAGGTGACGCTTCGAGTCGTTGCCGCCCTTGATCCAGCCCAGCAGTGCGAGCTGGTACTTGGGCCGCAAGCGTGTCGCCATCGCGATCAGTTCATCGTCATTTTCCGGGTGCTCGGGCCTCGTGCGCGAAGTCTGGCCCGGCGCCAGGTTCAGCAACAGCAATGTGCCTTCGGAAAGCAGCGGTTCGCCGCGTGCCGCACGCAGGTCGTTCAGTAGTGGCAGCAAGACGAGCGCAATGTCCCTGCCCCCGCTGAGCAGTCGCTCGATGTAAGACGGTAGCTGCACCATGGCCCGCGTAACGGCGTCCAGGCCGTCCTCGCGTCCCTTGCCAGGCGCCAGCCTGTTGAGGTAGCGACAGGCGAGCTCCATTTCCTCGGCGAGCAACGCGGCACCGTAGGTCTCTGTAATCTGCAAGGCGCCGCGTACCTGGTGAAGAAGATCGGCGGCTCGTTCCAGCGACTTGGCGCCGCCGTGACCGTCCACACAGTCTTCCAGCGCCACGTGCGCCGTGCGTATCGTCTCCATGAGCTCGGTACTGACGATCGCGAGCGCGTTGCCAGTCTGACCCATTGGGGTCTCCTGATCGTCCTCACTCACAATCGTCTGGTCGTTCATAGCGATGCCGGGTCTCAGCTAGCGGCCTGTTGCTCTTTTTCTGCTGCGGGCGCCGGTGCTGCCGGTGCCGGCCTTGGCGCCGGCGCCGCTGTCGGTGCGGGCACGGATTTCTGCATACCCTCGGGCAACGTGAATCCGGAGACGCTCTTCCTGAGCTGCGATGCGAACTCGGACAGCTTCGCAATGGCCGCGGCCGTCGCGTTCGTTGCCTTACCGGTCTGGTCACTGATCTCGCGCAGACGGGTCGTGCGTCGGGTCACGTCGGCCGCAGAGCCAGCCTGCTGGCGGGCGGAACTGGAGATGTTCTGTACGAGGCTCGCGATCTGGTTCGATACCTGTTCGATCTCATCGAGCGCCGCACCGGCATTCTCGGCGAGCAGCGCGCCGCCGACCACGTCCGTCGTGCTGCGTTCCATCGACACAACCGCTTCCTTCGTATCGGCCTGAATCGTGCTGACGAGGACCTCGATCTGCTTCGTGGCGTTCGTGGAGCGCTCGGCGAGTCGCTGGACTTCGTCGGCTACCACGGCGAAGCCACGGCCGGCCTCGCCCGCCATCGACGCCTGGATAGACGCATTCAGCGCAAGAATGTTGGTCTGCTCGGCAATGTCGTTGATCAGTTCGACGATGTTGCCGATTTCCTGCGAACTCTCGCCAAGGCGTTTGATGCGTTTTGACGTGTCCTGAATCGTTTCCCTGATCGTGTTCATGCCGTCGATGGTGCGTCGCACGGCCTCGCCGCCCTTGTGCGCGACCTCGACCGAATGACGCGCAACGTCCGAGGAACGCTCGGCGTTGCCGGACACTTCCTCGATCGAGCCAGCCATCGATACGATGGACTCCGTCGCCGCGTTGATCTCCTTGGTCTGATTCTCGGCGGCTCGGGACATGTGCACAGCGGAGCTCTCTGACTGTTTGGCCGCTGCCTCAACCATGATCGCCGTCTCGTTAACGGTGGCGACGAGCTTGCGAAGCTCTTCGATGGCGAAGTTGAATGAATCAGCGATCGTCCCGGTGATGTCCTCGGTAACGGTCGCCTCGACCGTCAGGTCGCCGTCCGCGAGGCTGCCCATTTCGTCGAGCAATCGCAGAATGGCCTGCTGGTTTCGTTCGTTCTGCTCCGCCTGCTGTCGCGCGGCGTCTTCGAAGGTCGCCATTTTTCGGCTGAGCAGGAACAGAACCCCGAGCATGATCATGCCGATAAGGATCAGCGCCATCGGCACCCACGGCATTGCCAGGAAGCCCTCGGCCAGCTCGCCGGTGGACTGCAAGTAGACGAAGGCCATAGCGATGACGAGCAGCAATGCGGCCGTGATCGCGACGCCCCTGAATATCTTGGAAGTTTCTTGTGTCTCTGTCATTTTCTTTCGCTCTCAACTATTCCCGGAGGCATGGAAAGCCATAAATCAGGCTCCACCGCTATTCCTCAGCGGCCTGCAGGAACAGGTTGCTTTCTACAAAGTCGAACAGGTCGAAGACCGGCCACTGGTCGCTGCCGCGTTGATAGGTTCCTTTCAGAAACCGGTCGCAGCGCACAACCGTGTCCGTTCTCTCCCGTTTGTATTCCTGGTCGCCGAAGCGACGAAACCCGATGACCTCGTCCACGACGAGGCCGGCCGGGATTTCCCGGTGGTTGACGGATATCACGCGAGTGTTTCGTCGCAGGGTGGTCCGTCCGCTGCCCAGGAGCAGCTTGATGTCGGCAAGCGGTAGCAAGTGACCGCGCAAGTTGGCTATCCCCAGCAGCCAGCGTCGCGCACCGGGCACGCGCGTCATCGTGTCGGGCAGCATCAGGACTTCCTTCACCTGGTCACGGCTGGCAACGAACTGGTCCTCGCCGATTCGAAAACCGATCCCGACCCACTCGTTGGACAGCCCGCCTGCCGCCGTCCCTGACTGTGCCTCAATGCTGCGCTGTTCGATCGCCTTCAGCAGCTCGAAGGGGGTCTCGACGAGGCTTGCTAGCTCGGCGCTCATTCAGCCAGCCATCACCGCATTGATCTGGGCCACGAGCTGCTTCTCGCTGACCGGTTTGACCAGGTATTCGACGGCGCCCTGGCGCATGCCCCAGATCTTGTCCGTTTCCTGGTCTTTGGTCGTGATCATGATCACCGGGATCGTGGACGTTCGCGGGTCCTGCGTAAGCTTGCGCGTGGCCTGGAATCCGTTCATGCCGGGCATGACGACATCCATAAGGATGAGATCAGGCCGCGAACTGGTCGCCTGGCGAATACCATCCTCGCCGCTATCGGCCACGAGCGTGTCGAAACCATTCTTCTCGAGCATGTTCTGGAACAAATGCAGCTCGGTCGGTGAATCGTCGACGATTAGAACAACAGCCATTGGTCTACCTTTACATCTCAGTGCTGGTTATCTGGTTGGAGATGGCGCCCAAGAGTTCGTCTTTCGTAAACGGCTTGGTCAGGTACTGCTCAGAACCGACGATGCGCCCGCGCGCCCGGTCAAACAGGCCATCCTTGCTCGACAACATGATCACCGGCGTCTGCTTGAACATCTTGTTGTGCTTGATCAACGAGCAGGTCTCGTAGCCGTCGAGTCGGGGCATCATGATGTCAACGAAGATCAGGTCCGGCTGGTGGTCAGCGATCTTGGATAACGCGTCAAAACCGTCGATTGCCGTGAATACCTGGCAACCCTCTTTCGTCAACAGCGTTTCCGCTGTCCGACGAATGGTTTTACTGTCATCGACCACGAGAATTCTCAGGCCATTCAGCTCATTACTGGACACCGGCGTACCTCACGAGTCCGAGTCATTGCGACTCTTGTGTTGTCAATCCCAAGCGTTTGAAAAATCGCCAGCTGTCGGCAGCGAATCCCCTCACACGCGACTTGTACCATAATGACATAAAGCTCGCTACGACGCCTCCGGCAGCTTCGAAAATCAAACGCATTCCGGTGCGTCACGGTATAGTTGTCCGCTCTTCAAACCGAGCGCCTCTCGCATGTCCAAGAACAGTTTCTCGGTCGGAATCATCATGGATCCGATCGCGTCGATCACACCGAAGAAAGACAGCTCTTTCGCAATGCTGCTGGAGGCGTCGAGACGGGGCGCCGATATCCATTATTTCGAGCAAAAAGACCTGCGCCTGGAGACCGGGACTGCTCGTGGACGATCTACACGTCTGTCCGTGCGTGACGACAACGAGAGCTGGTTCAGTTTCGGTGAGACCGACGACATCGAGCTCGGCAGCCTGGACGTGATCCTGATGCGAAAAGACCCGCCGTTCGATATGGAATATATCTACACGACGTACATCCTCGACCGCGCACAGCTTGCGGGATCACTGATCGTCAATCATCCGCAGGCACTCCGCGACATGAACGAAAAGGCCTACACGGCGTGGTTCCCCGAGTGCACGCCGACAACGTTGGTGACGCGGTCCATGGACGATATGCGAGCGTTCCTGAAGGAGCATGAGCGCATGGTTGTGAAGCCGCTGGACGGTATGGGCGGCAAGTCGATTTTTGTCATCAAAAAGGGCGACAACAACGCGAACGTGATATTTGAGACCTTGACCGACAACGGACGACGATTCGCCATGGCGCAGAGTTACATTCCGGAGATCAAGGCAGGCGACAAGCGCATCTTGCTGGTCGATGGCCAGCCGGTGCCGTACGCCCTCGCGCGAATCCCTTCAGCGGACGACAACCGGGGCAACCTCGTCATGGGGGCTACGGCCAAGGCCCAGCCCCTGTCGGAACAGGACCGGCGCATCTGCGAGATCGTCGGGCCGAAGCTCCGTGAGGCCGGCGTCGTGTTCGCGGGTCTCG
This sequence comes from Woeseiaceae bacterium, assembly GCA_030065915.1. Taxonomy (GTDB): domain Bacteria; phylum Pseudomonadota; class Gammaproteobacteria; order Steroidobacterales; family Woeseiaceae; genus UBA1847. Next base: position 377,942 of record JASJCQ010000004.1, on the reverse strand, counting down.
ACGTGATCGGTGCCTACCTGACGGAGGTGAACGTCACCAGCCCGACCGGCATGCGAGAACTCGACAATGCCTTCGAGCTGAACATCGCAGGCCTGCTCTTCGACGCGATCGAAGCCAGGCTTGGCTGACGACATAATCTCGACGGTCTCGACGCAATCGGCGAGCACGCTGGATACCGACAGCTCAAAGCGGTGACACAGGTCTCATCCACCGGGGTTTCGAGCCGGTAGACTGGTTTTTCGGCCGCAAATCGAAAAACCGTTTATTTGTGAGCCTAAGCCCTTGTTTATGCGTGACAAATAACGGATCATGCGCGCGTGTAAGAGCGAACACTGAATGGCCAAACCAGCGTTTATACCGGACCCGATGGACGAGCTGCGCTTGCCGACCGTGCAGACGCCCGATCGCCTGCCGGCGATGTTGTTCCTCGCAGCCCTTATTCACGGCGTGCTGATCATCGGCATTGGCTTCAATCCGGAACTGCCCAGACACTTTGCTGAAGCGATCTCGCTCGAAGTCACCATCGTTGCCGATCCTGACCAGGTCATCGATCGCCCGGATCGCGCCGAGTATCTTGCGCAGGCGAGCCAGGAAGGCGGCGGCAATACGATGGAGCAGACGCGCGCCTCGGCACCGCTAAGAAACGAATCGCCGCTCGACAATCTCGGCGACGAGGACGGCAACCATTTCATCGACACGCGCACGCTGGAGCAGCGCGCGGACGAGTTGATTGCCGCCCAGTCACCCAGCTCACAGCGGGTCCGAGACGACAACCGCATGGATCCGAAGCCCGAGCAGCTGACGGCCCAGATGCTGGAGTCCGGCCAGGACATCACGCTGCCGCTGCCGCAGGAACCGGACGCGACGCTGAAAATTCACGATGACAAGCGGCAGCTGATTATCAGCGCCGACACTCGCGAGTCGAACATTGCGGCGTATCTCGACAGCTGGAAACGCCGGATCGAACGTGTCGGCGAACAGTACTTCCCCGACGTCGCGGCGGGCTTGAGCGGCAGCCCGACACTGGAAGTGAGTATCGATGCTTCCGGCGAGTTGTCGGCAGTCGTGATCAGGAAGTCTTCGGGTTCACGAATACTCGATGAAGCAGCCCTCGATATTCTCGAGCGCGCCTCACCCTTCGATCCCTTCCCGCCGGAAGTCCGCGCCGAGTACGACGAGCTCCGGTTCGCTTACAAATGGCTGTTCGGCGACGGTCAGATGGCGACAACGGTAGCCTCCGCCAACTAGCAGCCCTCAAACCCGGAGTTGTTTCAGCGTTCCGCAAGGCGGATACTGGGGGTATGGACGACAGCACGTCACTTGTGAATCAGCTGCTGATTGCCATGCCCGGCATGCAGGACCCAAACTTCAGCAGTACCGTTTCCCTGATCTGTGAGCACAATGAAGACGGGGCGCTGGGCATCATCCTGAATCGTCCCTTGTCGCTGAATATGGGCGGCCTGTTCCGCCAGCTCGGCATCGAAACCGACAATCCGATCATCGCGAAGAACCCCGTACTGATGGGCGGCCCGGTCGGTCCGGAGCGTGGCTTTGTCCTGCACGACGGAGACAAGGATTTCGAAAGCACGCTACGCGTCTCTGACGATATACAACTGACGCTGTCGCGAGACGTGATCGATGCGCTCGCCGAGGGCAATGGCCCGGAGCGCTCAGTCGTGGCGCTGGGTTATGCCGGCTGGCAGGCCGGGCAGCTCGAGGAGGAGATCATGGAGAACTCCTGGCTCAATGTTCCCGCGTCGTTGGAGATCATCTTCGAGACGCCTTTTGCCCAGCGCTGGACGGCTGCCGCCGAGAGTCTCGGCATTGATATCAGCCGCATCGCACCAGACGCAGGCCGTGCCTGACTCAAATCCAAGAACCATCCTTGCTTTCGATTACGGGCTGCGACGCATAGGCGCCGCCGTGGGCCAGGACATCACCGGCTCGGCCAGCCCGGCCGGCACAATCAGGAACAGCGATGCCGGCGCCGACGAGGCGGCCATTGACCGCCTGATTCGGGAATGGTCTCCGGACCAGTTGATCGTCGGCCTGCCATTGCACGCGGACGGCAATCCCAGCGACATGACCGAGGCGGCCCTTGCCTTCGCCGATTGGCTCAAACGATACGAGTTGCCGGTAACGACCACCGATGAGCGCTATTCCTCCGTCGAGGCGACCGAGATTCTGAATCGGTCCAGGGCGGCCGGCCATCGCCGGCGAATCGCCAAAGCCGACATCGACGCAGCGGCAGCGGTCCTGATTGCAGAGCGATTCCTGTCTGCTGACGACTGAGTTTTACCGGCCGGCGAATGCAACGAGTCGCGAAGGCGATAACGGCCGTGCTTTGTTCGTCCCGACCCCTTAGAATCCCCCGCAATGAACGATTCGACCCCCGATATGCAGGCCCTGCAGTTCACGTCCGACGGCCAACTACGGCACCTGCTGACCCTGGATGGACTCGACAAGCCGACGCTTGAGTCACTGCTCGATGAGGCGGCCCGCTTCCTGACGCCGGTGGGCGAATTGCCCGCGAGAAATACCTCGCTCGCAGGCAGGACCGTGGCCAATCTCTTCTTCGAACCCAGCACTCGCACCCGCGCCTCGTTCGATCTTGCCGGCAAGCGTCTCGGCGCGGATGTCCTGAACCTGGATGTCAACACCTCGTCGAGGAAGAAGGGGGAGAGCATTCTCGACACGATCTACACGCTGGAGGCGATGCGCGTCGATGTCATGGTCGTACGCGACGCCAGCGCGGGCGTCCCGGCGTACATCGCACGGCACGTCAAGGATCATGTCAGCATCCTGAATGCCGGCGAGGCTGAAGTGTCGCACCCGACGCAGGGCCTTCTGGACCTGTTGACGATTCGCAACCATAAGCCGGAGATCGAAGGCCTAAACGTCACGATCGTCGGGGACATCCGGCATTCGCGCGTGGCGCGCTCCGCAGCGCAGGGCCTGCGAACGCTCGGCGTCGGGGAACTGCGCCTCGTGTCACCGCCGCCGCTGGCGCCGGAACGGGGCGACTTCCCGGGCGCCATCGTGACGGCGGACCTGGAAGAGGGCCTGGCCGATGCCGATGTCGTCATGGCGCTGAGGATTCAGCGCGAGCGCATCGGCAACCTCGACGGCATCCCCGGTATCGACGAGTACTTTGCGACCTATGGCGTCAGCGAGGACTCGATGAAGGCGGCCAGGCCGGATGCCATCGTCATGCACCCCGGACCGATGAACCGCGGCATCGAGATTGAGGGCTCACTCGCCGACAGCGAACGCTCCGTTATTACCGAACAGGTCACAAATGGCGTCGCGGTACGCATGGCGGTGCTGCAGCGTGTGGTCAAATCGCTGGAGTCGCGATGACGACAGACGCACAGCGGCACGCGCAACGGAACCGGAACACGATCTTCGTCGAGGACGGCGAGATCGTCTCGATCGATCGATACGAGGGCGAGCAGTTCATTCAGCGCATCCGCACACCGAAGTGCGCCGCGGCCGCCAGGGCCGGCAGCTTCGTGCACATCACCTGCGACGAGGGCCTGCCGATGCGAAGGCCGCTGTCGATCATGCGCGTGGGCGACGACTGGATCGAGGTGTTGTACAAGATCGTCGGCGAGGGCTTGAGGCTGTTGTCGCAAAAAGGACCCGGCGGCTCCGTTAGCGTTATGGGCCCGATCGGTCGTCCATTCGACCTCGACCCGGATTACCGCCGGCCACTGTTGATCGGTGGTGGCGTCGGCATACCGCCGATGGTGTTCGTCGCCGATGCGCTGCAACAGAGCGATGCCGACTGGAGTCCGTTTGCGATCCTCGGGTCCGAAATCCCGTTCCCGTTCGCACTCGAGAAGTCCGGACAGGACGTTGCCGGCATCGACCCCGAGATCGACAGCACGATGGCGTTACTCGAATCCTGGGGCACACAGACACGGCTGACGTCGCTCGCTGGTTTCGAGGGCTGTTTCCGCGGCTACGTCACAGACCTTGCCGAACACTGGCTGCAGTCACTCGACGAAAAAGCAAGAGGCGAGGTCATGATCTACGCCTGCGGACCGACGCCGATGTTGAAGGCCGTCGCCGACCTCGCGGCTCGACACGACCTACCCTGCCAGGTATCGATGGAAGAGTACATGGCCTGCGCGGTTGGCGGATGCGCCGGCTGTGCGATCCGTATCGATACGCCCGACGGCCCGGCTATGAAACGCGTCTGCGTCGACGGACCGGTGTTCGATGCCTACTCGATTGACTGGGCCGCCGCCTGATCGCAGACCCGATTCGTACCTGGCTGGTCGATTCTGTCGCTGCCGCGCCGATCTTTGGTCTTCACAGGAAAAGTGCGTGATAATCGCGGCACTGTGAACGATCACTTCCCCATCACACACGACGCCTCGGCGATAGAAGAGGCGCGCGTCGCCATCGCCGAAGGGCACCTCGTCGGCATGCCGACCGAAACGGTGTACGGCCTCGCGGCCGACGCCACGAACCCCGAGGCCGTCGCACGCGTCTATGCGGCGAAAGGCCGGCCGGCGTTCAATCCGCTGATCTCTCATGTGTCGTCCATCGACATGGCCTGCCAGGAAGGTCTTCTGGATGATCGGGCGCTGACGCTTGCGCATACGTTCTGGCCCGGACCGCTCACTCTCGTTGTGCCGGTGAACCCGGAAGGCAAAACCTGCGAGCTCGCAAGAGCCGGCCTCGATACAATCGCCCTGCGCGAACCCGCTCACCCTGTGGCTCGCGCGCTGCTCGAAGTGCTTCACGTTCCACTGGCGGCACCGTCGGCGAACCCGTCCGGAAAACTCAGCCCCACCTCGGCGGAAGACGTGTCCCTGGCGCTCGACGACGAGGTGGCGTTGGTGATCGATGGCGGTCGCAGTCACCTGGGCGTCGAATCGACAATCATCGGCGTGATACCCGGCGAGCCGCTGCGGCTGCTGCGGCCCGGGGCGATCAGCCGGGAAGAACTGACACCGGTCGTCGGATATCTGAGCGACGACGAGTCGGGGCTCATTAGCGCCCCCGGTCAGCTGTCTTCACACTATGCGCCCAACGCAGCCTTGCGCCTGAACGCCCAGCGGCGCGGTAAAGACGAGGTGCTAATAGGCTTCGGCCCGAGAGCGCCGGTCAACTCGCTGAACCTCTCGAAGAAGGGCGACACGGCCGAGGCCGCCGCCAATCTGTATCGACTGCTGCGTGAGGCCGACAGCCTGGGCGTTGACAGGATTGCCGTCATGCCGATACCGGACACAGGACTCGGCGAGGCCATAAACGACCGACTGCGGCGCGCAGCGGCTCCGCGCGACTGACGAAACGATGGCCGTCAGGATACGTTTTCCGAAGACGGTCCCGCCAGAGAAAAGGCTGTGACGGAGCGCCTGGTCATCCGCCAGGGTACCCCCGCAGACCTGGCCGGGATCGAAGCCATCTATCCGCTGGCATTCCCGGACGAAGATCTTCTACCGGTGGTACGCAGCCTGCTCGCAGAGCCGAATATCGCGATGTCGATGGTCGGGGAGATTGATGGCAGTGTCGTCGGGAACATCATCTTCACCGACTGCGGCGTCAACGAGGCAACAACGGGTGCGGCGCTACTCGCTCCGCTCGCGGTAATGCCGTCGCATCATGGTCAGCGCATTGGCAGTGCACTGATTCGCGCCGGACTCGAGTCGTTGCGCGAACAGGGACTCGGCTCTGTGTTCGTACTGGGCGACCCCGCGTTCTATGGCCGCCTCGGATTCAAGACAGAAACGCGCGTCGAGCCCCCGTATCCGTTGCCCGCGGCGTGGGCAAGCGCCTGGCAATCACAGGAACTGTGCGATACGACATCTCTGCCGAAGGGCAAGCTGTGGGTCCCCGACCCGTGGCGCGACCCGGCTTTATGGTCGGAGTGATTGTGTCGAGGCGCAGCGCTGACTACTCTTTAAACTATTGCTTTGTGCGCCGCGGCAGAGGGCCATCCTTATGACAATCGAAATATGGCTCCTCTACGTCGGTACCGTCCTGATCTTCATGAGTACGCCGGGTCCGAGCCACCTGCTCATGCTTTCTGTCAGCATGTCGAACGGATTTCAGCGATCGCTGGCGACGGCGGCCGGGGACCTGACGGCCAACGCGATTCAGATCCTCCTGGCAGGACTCGGTCTGGCCGCCGTCGTTATTGCATCGAGGCACGGCTTCACGATCATCAAATGGGCCGGCGTCCTGTACCTCGTGTGGATCGGCCTGCGACAGATCATTGCGTCATTCAGACGAAACGGTGACTCGCCAGCGGCTGCCACCATTTCGTTGAAGCAACTCTGGCTGCGCGGCTTCGTGACGTCGGCTGCCAACCCCAAGGCGGTCGTGTTCTTCGCGGCCCTGTTTCCGCAGTTTCTCAACCCGCAAGACCCGTTGGCGCCGCAGATCGCGATTCTCGGCGTCACCTACATTTTCATCGACGGATGTTTTCTCGCCGCCTACGGCAAGGGCGCGAGCTGGATCGCCACGAGACTTAAGGAAAGGCACAAAGCCTGGGTTGAGCGAGCATCGGGCACGGGCATGATCCTGGCCGCCGTGCTGCTCGGGTTGAGGGACAACGAACCGTCGCGATAAGCGTTACTGGCACAGAGCAAGTTGTGAGGGTTCCTGCGCCGGACGCTCTGAGCGACAGCGCAGATTCCGGCGTTCGACTCAGAGAAACCCGTCCAGCTCCTTGAGAACGCGCTCGGGCGCTTCCGTCTGGGGATAGTGGCCGATGTCATCGAAACAAGTGGCGTCCGCCCGCGGCACCATGGTCTTGAAGTAGTCGTACAGGTGTCGACCCGAGACGGGATCTGCGCCGCCGTTGATCAGCTTGATCGGCACGGTCGACTGTTGCAGGGCCGTTACCCAGCGCTCGCGGTGTTGGTGTCGATCGGCAATGTAGTGCAGTAACTTGTGCGCGAGACGGTGACCGTTCTGACGCGTGATGAGCCGCCAGAAGTCATCGAGCTCAGCTTCGGTGGGCTGCGTGTTGGTGCCGAACACCGTGGAAAAGTTGTTGCCGAAGCGCTCGCGGTTCATGAGCCAGCCAACGAGAAAACCGAGCGGGCCCGTGCCGAGTTTCTGGATCGGCAACATTCGGTGCTGCTCGGGGAACAGCCCGCCGTTTAAGAACGCGATACGACCGAGCCGTGCGTGCGCCGAGCCTTCATCCGAACGCGCCAGCAATTCCTGACCCACGGACACACCGTAGTCATGAACGAGCGCATCGTATTCGTCGATGCCCAGTGTCGCGAGAACCGCTTCCTGCAGGTCGGTCTGACGGTGAATGGAATAGCCGGATGCCGGTTTGTCGGACAAACCGAAACCGAGCATGTCGCAGGCAATCAGCTGCCTTCGCTCGGCGAGCGGCGCCCAGACGCGGTGCCAGTCCCAGGACGAGGTGGGATAACCATGCACAAGCAATAACGGCCGGCCTTCGCCCGCTGTCCAGACAGCGACCCGATGTCCGTCGAAGGGCTCGTAGCGCGCGGCAGCTATCCAGTCGTCCAGGCGAGCGGCCGCCGCGGGGCTGGCAGCGGAAGAGTCTGGGATCTCGGGCATCGAGTCGTTACGGATCCGGCAGCGACTCAGGCCTGCCGAAGCTCGTAGACAAAGGCCTCGACGGACTCGCCATTCGAGAGCGAGACAGTGGCAGGCACACGCCGATAATCTGCACCCTCGAACTCGTCCAGTTCAGGCCAGGCCGCTTCAAGACCATCCGATTGAAACAGGTAACCCCTGACCTCCTGCCCGCCTTCATCAAGCAACAAAGCCGGAAAGCCGATACCTGCCCCCCAGCCGCGATCCAGCAACGTGCCGCGGATACTGCCCTCTAGCCACTGCCCGCCGATACGTTCCAGCCGGAAGGCATTTTCCTTGCCTGGCTGAAGTGAGCCGTACACAAACAATCCCGCAGTCACGTTCCCCTCCGACATCCAATCGAAACGCAAGTAAACAACCCGCTACTCATACGTCGTCACTTTGCAGTGCTCGCGACAGGATCAGATCGTTTTGCGGATCCGTTCCCATGTAGAAGACCTTTTTACCGAACTCGCGAAATCCCCATCGCTCGTAGAACCGGATGCCGCCCGCGTTGTGCTCCCAGACGCCGAGCCAGACGTTCTCGAAGCCCGCTGACGCCGCCGCATCGAGGCAAGCCTGCATCAACGCCGACCCGATCCCCTGCCCGGTCGCCGCCTGGTCAGCGTACATGCGTTCGATTTCTATCGAATTCTCTGGCAAGGCGTAGCCCCTGACGCCACCGACCCGCAGCTTGGCATAGCCGACCGGCGCGGTCTCGTCGTCGCGGTACGCCAGCAGAAACGTATTCGACGTATCGCTGAGCTCTTCGCGAACACGCTGCTCGTTGAAGGACGCCTCGATGTACTCGCCGATATTGTGCGCCTCATTGTCCGCGGCGAAAGCGTCGTAAAACGTTCGCCTGGCGATCTCTGCGAGTGCCACTGCGTCGTTCGCGGAGGCTGTGGAAATCCGATAGCTTATGGTCATGTCAGAAAACTCAAGTATGCGGGCATCCTGCAGCGAGAGTTTACGAAAGATAGATCAAAAAGCCCGTTCCTGGACAGCCGCTGGAGTGTCCCACCATCGCTGGCGCAGGTTTCCCCGGTCTTCCGTCAGCGCATTCGCGCTTACCGGCCGCCGGTGAACGGCTGGCAGAGGCCCCGTCCCGCTGAGGTAAACTGACGGCTGATGGCTCAAAGCGCGCGGTCGGCTCAGGTAGTCGAAAGCGCCAACCGGCACCTACCGACACCACATACAAGAGGAAGCTATATTGAGGAAAGTAGTCTCATTTAACGTACCGCATCTGCTGCGCATCGGGATCGCGCTCACGCTCGGGCTGTTTGTCGGTTCTTCTATCAATGCCGAGGACGTCGATCCGGGGGCGGATGCCAGGAGCCAGATGCAGCGCCTCAAGGTACTGGAAGGCGACTACAGCCTGGTCGTGCATGTGAGTAATGATGGTGGCAAGACCTGGCAGGCAGGGCCTGCTCAGAAAGTACAGCTGCGCTTGCGCCACAATGACTTGTTGCTCGAAGAGCTACCCGTGGAACTGGCGGAACAAGGATTCCACATGAATACCTACCTCACGTTCGATCAGTATCGTTCTGTCTTTCGAAAGGCAGCGATCGATGACGTGTGGGGAGTGATGGATATCTATCAGGGAAACATCGTTGACGATACGCTTGTGCTGACCAACCTGGAAAGTGGCACGCTGTTTCCGGTTGGCGCTGATACCTGGCGTGGATTCAGGTTGAGCGTGCCCTTGATTGCTGGTGAGCGCACGATGCTCATCGAGAAGACTGATGACTACGGGCAGAGTTGGCAACCTGCCTTCAAGTCAGTCTACACACCGACGAACCCGTGAAAGCACCGCCGGTAATCGCCGTCAGTTAGTGCGAGACAAGGCGAATTGGAGCGAAAGCGCGCAGCGTACGGACAAGTACGTGAGCAGCCTGAGAAGGAGCGCAACGCTGTATCTCGCTCTGTTTGCTGAAACGCCGTCAGTTAGTGCGAGACAAGGCGCACGACGACGAAGGCGCGCAGCGTACTGACAAGTACGTGAGCAGCCTGAGGAGGAGTGCAACGCCGTATCGCGCTAACTGACGGCGTTTCAGCCCCCGAAGTTGATTTTGGCTTCTAGATTGGCCCTTGAATCCGCATGCGACATCGCCTCTTCGAGCGTAATTGTACCCGCCTTGTACAGCTCGAGCAGCGCATCGTCGAAGTTCTGCATGCCGGACTCGCCGGATTCCTTGTGTGCCTCTTTCACGCCGGAAATATCGCCCTTGAGGATCAGCTCGCGAATGTGTGGCGTGTTCAGCATCAGCTCAACAGCGGCAACGCGTTTTCCCGTGCGTGAGCGCACCAGTCGCTGCGACAGGATCGCGCTCAGGTACTGCGCGAGGTCCATGAATACCTGTGCGTGCTGCTCTTTCGGGAACATGTTGATGATTCGGTCGAGCGTCTCGGCCGAGTTGTTGGCGTGCAGGGTTGCCAGCACGAGGTGACCGGTACCCGCCATGTCGAGTGCGGACTGCATGGCCTCGCGATCACGGATTTCACCGATCTGTATTACGTCGGGCGCCGCTCGGACGGCACTTTTCAACGCTCGCGCGTAGGACTTGGTGTCGAGACCCACCTCGCGCTGGTTGACGATCGACTGAATGTTCGGGTGCAGAAACTCGATCGGATCCTCGACGGTAATGATGTGCGAGGACGTGTTCTCGTTGCGATAGTTGACCATCGCCGCCAGCGTTGTGGACTTACCGGCGCCGGTGGCGCCGACCATCAGGATCAGGCCACGTCGCAACAACGTCAGGTCTTTGAGCTGCGGGGGCATACCGAGGCTCTCGAGCGTCGGCAGTTCTGACGTGATGTACCTTAAGACCATCGCGACGTTGCCGCGCTGGTGAAAAACGTTGACGCGGAATCGCCCGAGACCGGGCTCCGAAATAGCGAAATCGATCTCGAGTTCCTTCATGAAGTACTCGAGCTGGTCCTCGTCCATCAGCTCGATCGCCGCCTGCTTGACCATCTTGGGCGTCATTTCAAGCTTGTTGACCGGCATGATCTTGCCTTCGATCTTGATCTTGGCCGGCGCGAACGGTGCGAAGAAAAGGTCAGACGCCTTCTTTTCGACCATGAGCTTGAACAGGGGTTTTACGTTCATCTAAAGGGCTTTCCTGTGAGTCGACTCAGAAATGTCGAGCTGTATCTTCTTCCATGATGTGCAGGCTCTCGGACTGCTGGTCGGCTATCGCAGAATCACGCTTGCTCTCGAGCTTGATGCGCAGGCGCAGCTCGTTCTTGGAGTCGGCGTTGCGCATGGCCTCTTCGTAAGAAATCGTGCCTTCCTCGTACAGTGCGAACAGGGCCTGGTCGAAGGTCTGCATGCCGAGGCGCGTAGACTTCGCCATGATCTCCTTGATCTGGCCGACTTCGCCTTTGAAGATCAGGTCCTGGATCAGCGGCGTGTTCAGCATGATTTCCATCGCCGCGATACGGCCGATTCCGCCTTCACGCGGTATCAGGCGCTGCGAGATCAGCGCTTTCGTGTTCAGCGACAGGTCCATCAGGAGCTGCTCGCGGCGCTCCTCGGGGAAGAAGTTGATGATGCGATCCAGCGCCTGGTTAGCGCTGTTGGCGTGCAGCGTCGCGAGACACAGATGGCCGGTCTCCGAGAACTGGATGCCGTATTCCATCGTCTCACGGTCACGAATCTCACCGATCAGGATCACGTCGGGCGCCTGGCGCAGCGTGTTCTTCAATGCAGCATGCCAGGACTCGGTATCGACACCGACCTCTCGCTGCGTGATGACGCAGCCCTGGTGAGGGTGAACGTACTCGATCGGGTCCTCGATCGACATGATGTGACCGCGAGAGTTCTCGTTGCGGTGACCGATCATCGCCGCGAGCGTCGTCGACTTACCGGAGCCCGTACCACCGACAACGATGACGAGACCTCGCTTGTTCATGACGACGTCTTTCAGGATAGGCGGGAGGTCCAGCTCGGCGAAGGTCGGAATCTCGGTTGTAATCGTACGCAGCACGGCGCCTACACAGCCCTGCTGGATGAACGCGCTGACGCGGAATCGGCCGATACCCTGCGGCGAGATAGCGAAGTTGCATTCCTTCGTCGCGTCGAATTCCTTGATCTGTTTGTCGTTCATGATGGAGCGCACCATCATTGCTGACTGCTCGGGTGTCAGCGGCGCGTCGGTTGCCTTGTGAATCGTTCCGTCGACCTTGATCGCCGGCGGGAAACCGGTCGTGACGAACAGGTCAGACCCGTTCCGCTCGACCATCTTCCGCAGAAGATTCTGTGTCAGTCGTACCGCTTGTTCGCGTTCCATCTCTAGACTCTCCCGGTCTCGCTCAGACCGCTAGAAGTTTTCCTTGTTGACCGCCTTGAAGCGGGCCTCTTCCTTGTTGATCAATCCTTTCGCCATCAGCTCGGCCAGGTTCTGGTCAAGCGTCTGCATGCCGTTCTGCTGGCCTGTCTGGATAGCGGAATACATCTGCGCGATCTTGCCCTCGCGAATCAGGTTCCTGATGGCCGGTGTACCGATCATGATCTCGTGCGCCGCAATGCGGCCGCCGCCGACCTTCTTCAACAGCGTCTGCGAGATAACGGCGCGCAGTGACTCCGACAGCATGGCGCGGACCATTTCCTTTTCTGCCGCCGGGAATACGTCGACGATACGGTCGATCGTTTTGGCTGCGGAACTGGTGTGCAGCGTGCCGAAGACCAGGTGGCCCGTCTCGGCCGCGGTCAGTGCGAGACGGATGGTCTCGAGATCGCGAAGCTCACCGACGAGCACGACGTCCGGGTCTTCACGCAGTGCTGAACGAAGCGCCTCGTTGAACCCGAGCGTGTCACGATGGACCTCGCGCTGGTTGACCAGTGACTTCTTGGATTCGTGAACGAACTCGATCGGGTCCTCGATCGTCAGGATGTGGTCCGGCTTGTTCTCGTTGATGTAGTCGACCATGGCCGCCAGCGTCGTGGACTTACCGGAGCCGGTGGGCCCCGTGACCAGAACGATACCGCGCGGGTGCATCGACACATCTTTGAAGATCGCAGGAGCGCCAAGATCGTCGAGCGTCAGGATCTCGGAGGGAATCGTCCTGAACACAGCAGCCGATCCGCGGTTCTGGTTGAATGCGTTGACGCGGAAACGCGCGAGTTTCGGAATTTCGAAGGAGAAGTCGGTCTCGAGAAACTCCTCATAGTCCTTGCGCTGCTTGTCATTCATGATGTCGTACACCATGCTATTGACGTCTTTGTGAGTCAGCGCCGGCATGTTGATTCGCTTGATGTCACCATCGACGCGGATCATAGGCGGCACGCCACCGGACAAGTGGAGGTCAGATGCGTTGTTCTTTACCGTGAACGACAATAGCTGGGCAACGTCGACGGCCATGTTTCTCCCTCAATACAGTTGGGGCCGGACTTACCATAACCCGGCACGAATTGAAGCCTAGTATAACGGAGCCCCCGGACCAAAACGTGATTAGAGTCACGGAAAACCTCCCAGTTATCCGAGATTTACTGGCTACTGCTGCGAAAGATGCTGGGCGGGATCCGGACAGTGTCCGGCTGCTCGCTGTCAGCAAGCGTCAGCCCCTCGAGAGGGTGGTCGAGCTCGCCGCCGCGGGACACAGAGATTTCGGCGAAAACCAGGTCCAGGAAGCACTGGACAAGCTGCCGAGCCTGAAGGAATTTCCTATCACCTGGCATTTTATAGGCAGCATTCAGAGCAATAAAACCAGGGCCGTTGCCACGCATTTCGATTGGGTGCACGCCGTTGACCGGGTCAAGATCGCGAGACGCCTGAGCGACCAGCGACCCGAGGAACTCGGTGACCTGAATATCTGCCTGCAGGTCAACATCGACGATGAGGCGTCGAAGTCCGGTGTCAGGCCGGACCAGCTCGAGGCGCTTGCGACCGCGTGTGTTGAAATGCCTAGACTGCGGCTGCGCGGGCTGATGTGTCTTCCTGCCGTTCGCGAGAACCTCGACGAACAGCGCAGGCCATTCGCACGGCTGCGTCAGCTCAAAGACGAGCTCGCCAGGACCGGTATCGACATGGACACGCTGTCGATGGGCATGTCCGGCGACTTCAAGGCCGCCATCCTCGAGGGCGCCACGATCGTTCGCGTCGGCACGGCTTTGTTCGGGCCGAGGCCGACTTAGCGAGCAATACCGCTACAGTCGTTTCGGCCTGCGTAGTAACCTGTAGGTCCTGAGCGTTATCCCTGCGGCCGTTTCGCCCGGCGAAGAAGACTGAGACCTATGAGTAACACCTACCTGGGATTTATTGGCGGCGGCAACATGGCCACGGCAATTATCCGCGGACTCCTGGACGACGGTATGGAAGCAGAGCGCATCCTCGTCAGTGAACCCGGCGCCGAGCAGCAGGAGCGCCTGCGTGCCGATTTTCCGGACTGCCACGTCACTGAATCCAACCAGCTGGTTGCGTCCCGATCGAACACGCTGGTGCTCGCGGTCAAGCCGCAGGTGCTGGCTGAGGTCTGCACGCAAATCGCCACAGAGGTCGGCGCCACCCGGCCCCTGATCATTTCGATTGCCGCCGGCGTGCGGACCCTGGACATCGATGACTGGCTGGGAGGCGGGCACTCGATCGTCAGGGTCATGCCGAATCAGCCGGCACTGCTTCGACAGGGCATCTCGGGACTGTATGCCAACGATGCGACCACAGACGTTCGCAAGACGATCGCGACGGACATCATCGCGGCGATCGGCGACGTCGTCGAGGTCGACCGCGAATCGGACATCGATGTCGTGACGGCTGTCTCTGGCAGCGGCCCTGCCTACGTCTACCTTCTGATCAAGATGTTGACCGATAGCGGTATCTCCATGGGTCTTGATGCCCCCAGGGCGAGACAACTCGCCGTCAAGACGGCAACCGGCAGCGCCATGCTCGCCGATCAGAGTGACGACAGCATGGACGAGCTGATTGCGCGGGTCCGATCGCCCGGCGGCACGACGGCCGCAGCACTTGACAGCCTCGATAATGACGACGTTCATGCTATTTTCCGTCGAGCACTTCGGGCAGCACGGGACCGTGCTGTGGAATTGGCGGACAAAGCGCAGGACGAACGGGCCAAATCGTGAGATCAGCAATCGTATTCATCATTGACCAACTGACGCAGCTGTACCTGCTTGTGCTGTTGCTGCGATTCTGGCTGCCCTGGGTGCGCGCCGATTTTCGTAATGCGCTGGCCCAGGGCATCCTGAAACTGACGTCTCCGCTCGTCATCCCGGTCAGGCGGGTGATCCCGTCTATCGGCCGGCTGGACACGGCGACCGTCCTCGTCGCCTTCGCTATCCAGGCGGCAGCCCTGGTACTGATGCTCTCCATCAGGAACCTGCCGATGGACCCTGCGGCAATAGCAATCACGGCCATCCTCGAACTCGGCCTGTTGAGCGCGGTGCTGTTCTTCTTCGCCGTGATCATCTACGTCATCCTGAGCTGGTTCGCGCCCGGCGCCTACAACCCGGCCGTTGCCCTGCTGACGATGCTGGTTCGGCCGCTGCTCGATCCCTTTTCCCGTATCATCCCGCGGCTCGGAGGCATCGACGTGTCCCCGGTTATTGTCATCATCCTGCTACAGGCGACGATGATGGTGTTCGCGGAATACCGGCCGATCAACATTTCACCCTAGCGCGATCGCATTGCGCGGCGAAGCGCTGCCGACTACGCGTTGCCGCGATAACTAGGCTATAGTTAGCGAAGCTGAGCAGACGCCACCGCAACGGGAAGCCGCCATGATTAATGCACGAACGATGATCGCCCTGGTTCTGGTCCTGACACTTGCTGGCTGCGGTGGAGGCGGTGGTGGCGGCGGTGAGACGAACGCGCCGCCGGCTCAACCGGCTGACGCCTCCTTCGCAGAGATCGGCGATCACGTCGTTCACTTCAACGCCCTGGCGACGGATCAGCTGTCGGCTGACATCGCCAAGGTCTACAACATCGTTCGCAGCAAGAATCGCGCAATGCTGAATGTCTCCGTACTCGGTCGCGAGGACAACAAGGCAGTAACCGCTGACGTCGTCGTCAAGACGTCGAACCTGACGGGCCAGGTCAAGAGCGTGACGATGCGGCAGATCAACGAAGGCGATGCGATCTACTACATTGGCATCACACCGGTCGCCAATCGTGAAACCCTGATCTTCGATCTGAGCATCACACCCGAGGGCAGCAGCCAGTCTCACGACGTTCGTTTTCAGCGACAGTTCTACACCGACAACTGATCTCCAACCCCGCCTCTCAGGCATGACGCGCAGCGGCTGATCTCCGCTTTCTCGCGTACCACTATTTTTAAAGGATTTCAGCGTTACCAAAGCGCGAAAGTTGTGCTATGGTCGCGCAGCTTTTGTCGCGGGTTCTGCCCGTTTTTTCTTTTTTTAAGGAGTTAGTTTTTCATGGCCGCAAACACCAAGAAGCCGCCGACCAAGTCGGAAATCTATGCGAAGATCGTTGATGACACCGGGCTGACCCGCAAAGACGTGGCAGCTGTATTCGATTCCCTCAACGCTCAGATCAAGAAGAACCTCGGCGGTCGTGGAGGTCCTGGTCTGTTCACCATGCCGGGTCTTCTGAAGATGCGTGTTGTCAAGAAGCCTGCCGTCAAGGCTCGCAAGGGTGTCAACCCGTTCACCGGCGAAGAAATGATGTTTAAGGCGAAGCCGGCCAGCAAGGTGGTCAAGGTTTCTGCACTGAAGGGCCTGAAAGACATGGTCTGAGGCTGACCGAGCTGAAGTCTCCGGCGTGCCGGAGGCTTCGGTTCACCCCCACCCGCCTGCCCGTCAGCTCGCCGCTCGGGCCCTGGCAATAAACTCGACGATATGCGCACGCAGCTCGACGAGCCTTCCGTGAAAGAAATGGTCTGCGCCCTGCATGACCAGCAACTCCGGCCCCGGCGACAACGAATCAACCCATTCCACGGTCTCGTCGACGGGCACAAGTTCATCCCGATCCCCATGCACGATGAGCCAGGAGCACGTCGGTTGTGACGGCAGCTCGTTGGCAAACCGAGCGACGGCCGGGGCAATGCTGACAAGCCCGTCAGGCTGCGCATCAAATGAGCCACGAATAGCCATGGCTGCGCCGAAAGAAAAGCCGCCGAACCAGAGCGCTGGATCGTCGAAGCGCGACCGGGTCCACTCGACCACTGCCAACGCGTCCGCAACCTCGCCGATCCCGTCGTCGTACTCACCGTCGCTTGCTTCCACGCCCCGATAATTGAAACGAACGGCGGCCAGCTGGCAATCGTTGAACGCCCTTGCGAGCGTGTGCGCGACTTTGTTGTGCATCGTGCCGCCGTGTTGCGGGTGCGGATGACAGACGACCGCAGCGCCGGCCAGTGAATCTCCGGCGGGCGTTTCCACGATCGCCTCCAGCCGACCGACTGGGCCGTCAATGAACAGGGTTTCTCTCGTTGGGCGTCCGGACATGTTTCGACTCGCTGATTGACGGCGCAACACTATCGGCAAAACGCCGCAAGTTAAAGCCGGGTTATGCAGTCTTGGGTGGTTTGGGCGGTACCGGGTGGCGTAGTATTGGCGGACCTGAGTGACATCTGACCGGGGGGCGTCATGAACAAAGCGATTGACCTCGAAGCGAAGTACTGCGCACACAACTACCATCCGCTGCCTGTCGTTCTGACACACGGCGAAGGCGCCTTCGTCTGGGACGAAGACGGCAAGAAATACCTCGACATGATGAGCGCCTACTCGGCGGTCAGTCACGGCCACGCGCACCCGAGACTGGTCAAGCTCGTGCAACAGCAGGTCGCCAACCTGAACATCGTCTCACGCGCGTTCTACACGGATCGGCTGGGGCCGTTCCTGAAGCGCGCCTGCGAACTGACCGGACAGGACATGGCGCTGCCGATGAACACCGGCGCCGAGGCCGTGGAGACGGCCATCAAGGCCGCACGCAAGTGGGCCTACACGGTTAAAGGCGTGCCAGAAGGCAAGGCCGAGATCATCGGCATGTCCGGTAACTTCCATGGCCGTACGATCGCGATCGTTGCCATGTCGGACGAGCCACAGTATCAGCATGGTTTCGGACCGTTCCCGCCCGGGTTCCGGATCGCCGACTACGGCGACATCAAGAGCCTGAAGCGCAGCATTAACGAAAACACGGCCGCGGTCATCATCGAGCCAATCCAGGGCGAGGGAGGCATCATCATGCCACCCTATGGCTACCTGAAGGCCGTTCGCGCACTGTGCGAACGCCACAACGTCCTGATGATCGCCGACGAGATCCAGACCGGCCTCGGCCGCACGGGCAAGCTGCTCGCCTGCGACCACGAGGACGTCCTGCCCGATGGCCTCATTCTCGGCAAGGCGCTTGGCGGCGGTGTGCTACCGGTGTCCATGTTCCTGGCCAAGCGCGAGGTGATGGAGGTGTTCCGTCCCGGCGATCACGGCAGCACGTTCGGCGGCAACCCGCTCGGAGCCTCCGTGGGGCTCGAGGCGCTGAATATCCTCGTCGACGAGGGCCTGGCAGATCGCAGTGCGCGACTGGGCGAGCACCTGATCGGGCGGTTGGCGACGATCGACAGCCCATTGATCAAGGACATTCGCGGACGCGGGTTGTTCATCGGCATCGAGATCGACTCGAGATACGGTCGCGCGCGGAGTGTCTGTGAAGCGCTGATGGCCCGGGGCCTGCTGTCCAAGGAGACACATGAGACCGTCGTCAGGCTGGCGCCGCCCTTGATCATCGGCGAGGCCGAGGTGAACTGGGCCTTCGAGCAGATACGCGACGTCATCGCCGAGATGGACGAAATACGGATGGCCAGCTGAGCGACTTGCCTGACACACTGACAATCCTGATCGGTTTCGGCTTCCTCGCCGCTGGCTGCATTATCGGCTGGCTGATCAGGGCGGCGCGAAGTCGCGCAGAAAAGGCCGCAATCAACAGTGGCTGGCGCGATCAGTTCGATGCGCAGGCGACCGAGCGCAAGAGGATCGAGCACCAGAACCGGTCGCTGATGCGGCAGGTCAGCGAGCTACAGCTCAGGATCAACGAGCGAGGCAGCAGCGAGAAAAAGACGGCTGCCAAGCCGGCAGCCGAGGCTCCTTCTGCACCACCTGAGGAAGCAACCGAATCCGTCGTGTCGCAGGATACGAAAAAGGCCCAGGCCGATGAGCTGACGGCCAGGCGCATCGCGAAGCTCGAGAACGAGATCCGGAATTGGCAGCAGCGTGTGCCGCCGGTCATCGAACGCTTTCGGCAGCGCGATGCGGATGCCAAACGTCTGGAGGACGAACTGGCAGAAGCGCAGGCGCTCATTGCTCGCTACGAACAGCAGCCTCGATTCGATGAGACGCGAGCCGGCGCCTATCCGCCGGGCGACCCCGATACCGGTAAGGCCGCGTCGAACGACATGGTTGCGGCAGAACCGGAGGATTCATTACGGCTCATCCGGGGGATCGGTCCGGCCACCAACCGACGGCTTTCCAAACTGGGCTTTCGTAACCTAGCCGATATTGTTCATGCGAGCGATGAAGACCTCGAGCGCATCGAAGAGACGGTAAAGGGAGCGCGCGGCCAAACCGCTAACTGGCAGAGACAGGCCGCGGAGTTGCTGGGTGCCGGCGACGAACGATGAAGCGCCTCGCCGGCATCCTGCTGCTGTTGGGGAACGCAGCGCTTGCCACGCCGGTCAGTGAGTGGCCTTCCGCGGGATTTGTCGCCGAAAAGTCCCGCCACGCGGTCGGTATTCGCGGTCACCTGCTGTCCGACCGCGCCAGGGACAGCCTCCTCTCCGAGGCTGCCGACAATGGCATTAGCATTTCGGACGTTGAGTATTCCCGGCATATCGTCTTGCCGGACTGGTGGTCACCCGCCGCTGACGCCCTGCTGCGACTGGCAGATACGGCGCAGTCTGGCCAATTTCGCCTGACACGTAGCGAGCTCCGCATTCGCGCAGTTGTGAGCGAAGACGCGAACTGGGCAGACGCAATGGCGGCACTGCGAGAGGCGCTGCCGGAAGGTTTTGCTGTCGCCGAAGAGCTTGGTGTCGTTGCCGATGACGACAAGACCGCCGTCTGTGACGCGCTGTTCGCCAGCCTGAGCGATGAGCCACTGCTTTTCAGGCGAACGTTCTCGTCGGTGAAGACCGAATACTATGGGCGCCTTAGCCGGCTTGCCTCAACCTTGAGGCGGTGCCCCGGCATTAACGTCAGAATCGTCGGACACTCGGATGCCTTCGGCATGACCTCCAGAAACCAGACCGTCAGCGAACAACGCGCGGAGGCCGTTGCGGACTACCTGCTGGCGTTGGGCGTGGCCGAGTCGCAGCTGGCCTGGGAGGGTCGAGGCGACCGCGAACCGGTCGCCTCGAATGAAACCTGGGAAGGTCGGAACCTGAACCGGCGGGTCACGATCGACCGCCGCGACTGATCACTCCGGCTCCGTGGCCTCTTCGCTGGGACTCCGGAGACCCAGCAGATCAACCTCGAAGATCAGTGTCGAGTTCGCCGGAATCGGTCCGCGCTGGCGCTCACCGTAGGCCAGTTCCGGCGCGATCGTCAGCACGCGTTTCTCGCCGATCAGCATGCCCGCAACGCCCTGGTCCCAGCCGCTGATGACTCGGCCGGCGCCGAGCTTAAAGGGAAACGGAGCACCGCGGTCGATCGAGCTGTCGAATTTTTCGCCGCGATTGTCCTCGGCATTGGGATCGAAAAGCCAGCCTGTGTAATGAACCTCTGCCTCGTCGCCGGGTACGGCCATGCGGCCGCTGCCGTTCCTGATCGTCACATAGGTTAATCCCGGCACAAGCTCTACCGGCTCAGCGGATGCGTTGGGTTTCTGCTGAGTCGTGGTTGCAGCGTCATCGGCGGGCTGTTCTCCCTGCCCGCAGGCAGCGAGGACCAGCAAGGCTGCCAGACCGGTCAGGCGGTTCTTCATAATGGTACTCCTTGGGGTTTTCAGGAAGACGATGTCGAATCGTCGTCTTTGAAGTCGAGCGACGCGGAATTAATACAGTAGCGCAGACCCGTGGGCTGGGGCCCATCTTCGAATACATGACCGAGATGCGCGCCGCAGCTGCTGCAGACAACCTCCTCGCGAATCATGCCATGACTCGTATCGCGGATCGTTTTGACGGCCTCGCCCGCGAGCGGCAACCAGAAACTGGGCCAGCCGGAACCGGAGTCATATTTGTGCTCGGAGCTGAACAGCTCGCTGCCACAGACAACGCAGGCATAGGTTCCATCGGCCTTGTAGTCCACGTACTTCCCGGTGAACGGGCGCTCGGTGCCTTTGTTCTGCGTGATCTCGTATTGTTCCGGCGTCAGCTTGTTCCTGATTGCTGCTTTGTCGTTGTCCTGGGTCATCGATATTCCTCGGTGCGAGTATCAGCTGTGGCTTGAGTCGGAATCAAGTTCGAGCAGCAGGTTGTTCATGCGACTGACGTATTCCGCGGGATTGTCGAGCTGAGAGCCCTCGGCCAGTAGCGCGTGATCGAGCACGATATTGGACAACGACGTGAAGCGTTGATCGTCGGTCTCGCGATCCAGCCGCTGCAGTAACGGATGTGAGATGTTGATCTCCAGGACGGGCTTCGATTCCGGCAGCTCCTGCCCACTGGCTTCGAGCATCTGCTTGAGCCTCGGACTCAGGTCGTTCTCGCCCGCGACGACACATGCCGGTGAGTCAACCAGGCGCTGGCTGATGTTCACGGCTTCGACACGATCCTTCAGCACCTTTCTGACCTTCTTGAGCAGCGGCTTGTGCTCCTCGTTGGCGGCTTCCTGTGTCATCTCTCCCGCGGAATCCGGCAGCTCGATTTTTTCACTGGCGGCGTCGACGAAGGTCTTGCCTTCGAACTCTCTCATACTGTCCGCGAGCCAGGGATCGATCCGATCGGTCAGCAGCAATACTTCGATACCGTCCGCCTTGAGTTTCTCGATATGCGGGCTGGCCGCGGCCGTTGCGTGGTTTTCTGCCAGCAGGTAGTAGATCTTGTCCTGGCCATCGGCTGCCGCCTCTGAGTACTGCTCGAGCGAGCGTGTCTGCGCATCATCGTCGAGAGCCGTCGACGAGAAGCGCATGAGTTTCAGCAGCTTGTCCGAACTCGCCGGGTCTTCGACGACGCCCTCCTTGAGAACCTGGCCGAACTGCGTCCAGAACGCATCGTAATCGTCGCCCTGGCTCAGTTTCTGCAGCATGTCGAGCACGCGTTTGGTCAACGCAGAGCGCATGGAAGACAGATCCGGGTTCTGCTGAAGCAGCTCGCGGGAGACGTTCAGCGGCAGGTCGGACGCGTCAACCACGCCCTTGACGAAGCGCAAGTACAACGGCAGGAACTGCTCGACCTCATCCATGATGAAGACGCGCTGGACGTAGAGCTTCAGGCCACGAGGTGCCTCGCGGTTCCACAGATCAAACGGTGCGTTGGACGGGACGTACAGCAAGCTTACGTATTCCCGCTTGCCCTCGACCCGGTTGTGACTCCAGGTCAGCGGATCTGCAAAGTCGTGTGACAGGTGTTTGTAGAACTCCTTGTACTCATCGTCGGTGATGTCCGAACGCGAGCGGGTCCACAGTGCCGTCGCCGAATTGACGACCTTCTCTTCTTCGTCGCCACCCGCCAGCGATACCGGGAATCCGATGTGATCGGAGTACTTACGAATCAGGTTTTCGAGCCTGAAGGCGTCCGCAAACTCCTTCTCGTCCTCTTTGAGGAACAATTGAATGCGGGTGCCGCGCCGCTCGAGCTCAACGGGAGATACGGTGAACTCGCCCTGCCCGTCGGATTCCCAGCGGACACCGTCGGCAGCAGCCAGCCCTGCCCTGCGGCTCTCGACGACCACGCGATCGGCGACGATGAAAGCGGAATAGAAACCGACGCCGAATTGCCCGATCAGGCTGGCGTCCTTCTTGTTGTCCCCGGACATCTGTTTCAGGAACTCGGCAGTTCCGGATCTCGCAATCGTGCCCAGGTTCTCGATCAATTCGTCGCGGGACATGCCGATGCCGTTGTCGACAACCGACACGGTGCCGGCCGACTGATCGTATTCGATACGGATCTTGAGCTCTGCGTCATCGCCCAGGAGATCGGGCTGCGACAGTGACTCGAACCTGAGCTTGTCGGCCGCATCTGACGCATTGGAAATCAGCTCGCGGAGGAAGATCTCCTTGTTGCTGTACAGCGAATGGATCATCAAGTGCAACAGTTGCCGGACTTCGGTCTGAAATCCGTGCGTTTGCGCACCGTCTGTGTGTTGTTTGGATTCTTCGACTGTGTCGCTCATCGTACCCTCAAAACCGGTGTGTTCCGGGAGGGAGGATGGCGGCAAAACGCCCTATTTCAAGGGCGGGAAGGTTCCGTTTCAGGCCTGCTCGAAGTCGGGATCGCCGAAGGTCGTACGAAGCAGCAGACCGTAGGCCATGACAGCGGCGATAACGAGGGCTGAAGAAGGGTTCTGGACAGCCGCCAATACGCCGAGGCCGGCGACGGCGGCGATCGCTGCGAGGCTGATCAATGCAATAAGGCCGCGTCGTATGCGCTCTTTCAGCGCGGGCACCAACCAGAACAGGTCGTCGAGCTCATCCCAGTACTGCAGCAGGCACTCCATGGCATCAACGCACTATCGTCAGAATGGGGCCGGAGGGTTTGCTCTTGCTGGACGCCATATCCGATTCCTCGAGAGAGGCGTCATTGGACTGCTTGGCATGTGCGATCGCGCGATGGAACAGCTCCCAGCGCTGGCGTGTAAATTCATTCTTCAGCATTGCGCCGCGAACATCCGTGTTGTCATGCTTGCTTGACATACTCTTGGTTACATCCAGTTTGTAACGTGTGTTTGGAGGACTATAGGAGCATCGCCGTGACCCCTCCGTGAGGCGGTTCACAGCTTCAGTCACAAAATCAGATACAGGGCGAAATTTGACCGGAAATCAGACGCAGTTCCGGTTGGATCCTGCGAACTGACACGTGCGAGGTTTCCTGCATTTAACTAAAAACGCCGGCGTGTCGCCGGCGTCTGAAAGTTGGGTTTCGAGTGTCGCTCAATCGTCGTCTTTATCAGGCCAATTGCGCTTCACGTCCTCGGTCCAGCTGCGATAGCTGCGCCAGGTATAAAGACTCGGATCGATGCCCACGCGTCGTGAACTCGGTGCCGGTGCTTTGGAGATCCAGTGACGATACTGCTGCCATCCGTCGGCGTCGTTAGCGGCCGGTTGATCAGGCGTCATTGCTTCCGCCGGTTCTTCGGCCTGTTCCGGGTAGTTACCCAGCCAGCCCAGGTTCTTGCTTTCAGGCATATCCCTTGCTCTGTCATCCCGTGTAACAAAATATTAAGCAACGGGGACAAGCAAGGACAGGAACTGAGTCACAACGTCATCGCTGTTTTTTGTTATCTAAAACAAAAGGTTACGCCCGTTTTTACTTAATAAGCAGCCGCTCCCGGGACCTGTGTCACGGTTTCCTGAAACTCGTTCGAGCGATCGGCGTATCAGGCGATGACGCGATAACAGGGCTGGTAGTCCGCCGCTGACAGCTTCATGCGTTGCTGATCGACAAACGAGCGGAGCAGCGCATCGAGCAACTTCATGATGCGTTCCGACCCGTTGATCATGAACGGCCCGTTCTGCTCGATCGCAGCGGCCGTATCTTCGCGAACGTTGCCGGATACGATGCCGGAGAAGACACGTCGCAAGTTCGCGGCGAGCTCATGTGCCGGCAGGTCTTCTCGTATGTCCAGCGCGCTCATCGAATCATGCGTTGCCGTGAACGGTCGCTGGAACTCCTCGTCGATCTTCAGCCGCCAGTTGTAATAAAACGCGTCGCCATGCTCGCGGCGAAACGCACGTACCTCTCTCATCGCCGCGTGAACGGTCCGCGCGACCTCCGGCGGGTCGTCGATGATGATCCGGTAGCGCGACTGTGCTTTCGGTCCTATTGTCTTGCCGACAAACTCGTCTATCTGTTTGAAATACGCAGCGGCGGACGACGGTCCGGTCATGATCATCGGCATCGGCTGACCGGCATTGTCCGGATGCAGCATGATGCCCAGCAGGTACAGGATCTCCTCGGCGGTGCCGACGCCTCCGGGGAAGACAACGATGCCATGGCCCAGGCGAACAAAAGCCTCAAGTCGCTTCTCCATGTCCGGCATGATGACCAGTGAGTTTACTATCGGGTTCGGCGATTCAGCCGCGATTATGCCGGGCTCGGTAACACCGAGGTAACGGCCATGCCTGACGCGCTGCTTCGCATGCCCGATCGTGGCGCCTTTCATCGGGCCCTTCATCGCACCGGGCCCGCAGCCGGTACAAACATCCAGGCCCCGAAGCCCGAGCTCGTAGCCGACGAGTTTGGTGTAGTCATACTCTCCGCGGGCAATGGCGTGACCGCCCCAGCAGACGACCAGGTTCGTGTCGACGGGGCCGGTCAGCATGCGCGCATTCCTGAGTATGTGGAATACAGCGTTAGTGATGCTCAACGAGTCCGTAAGATCGAATCGCGGATCCTCGATGATCTCGTTGCGCGTGAATACGATGTCCCGGAGTACCGAGAACAGCAGCTCCCGAGTTCCGCGGATCATGTTGCCGTCGACGAATGCGATCGACGGCGCCGATTTGAGCGACACCTTCAAGCCGCGGTCATGCTGTATGAAGCCGACCTCGAAATCCTTGAATTTCTCCAGCACTTCGCGTGTGTCGTCACTCTCGCTGCCGGAGTTCAGTACCGCAAGCATGCATCGGCGAAGCAGCGGATACAGCCCGCTTTGACCGCTGCTGCGGAGTTGGTCGACCTCCAGCTGCGACAGGACCTCGAGGCTGCCCTCAGGCCATACCTCGGCATCGACGAAGTGCATATCTCTCGGGTGCAGCACGAGATCAGGGCGTGATTTCGATGGGCGTGTTCTCGCCGGTCATCAGCCAGATATCGATCATGTCTGAATTCGAGACCGCGATGCAGCCGTTCGTCCAGTCCTGCGTGCGGTAGTACGCCTCGGACTTGGTCGGGATATTGGGCTGGCCGTGGATCATGATCTGGCCGCCCGGGTCGACGCCCAGCCGTGCCGCCGCACGACGGTCATTGGCGTCGGGGTAGGAGACACGAATCGAGAGGAAAAACTCGCTGTCCGGGTTCCGCATGTCCAGCGTGTAGCGGCCCTCCGGCGTTCGAAAATCACCCTCGGACTGTTTGTGGCCCGTAGGTCGAATGCCGAGCGCGATGGGAAACGTTCTGAAGACTTCGCCGTTTCTCATCAGATGGAGCTTTCTCTCGGCCTTTTCGACCAGGACAAAGTCCGCAACGGGAAACCCGCCTGTCGCCGCGGTCGGGGCGGACAGAATGAGAGCGAGCAGACCAGCGATGCAGTATCGAAGCTTCACAGGCGAAGAATATCAAAACCTCGCGGCTCTTGAAGCCTGCGATGCGGCAAAAGCAACCCGTCTTTGTGACGGCTCACACGTTTCTGCCAATAATCCAGCCGATCGCGAAGCCGATCAGGCCGGCCACTATCGTGTAGACGGGCAGGAACCGGAACAACTCGCCCGGCTGCGTAGCATCGGTGAACAGCCCGTCGAGGTTGACCGCAAACGCGTAATGCAGGTAGGTCGACAAGCCAATCGCAGGTATCGCGTAGCCGACTGTCGCCAGGGGCAAACGCCAGTCTGTAATGCGCCAGGTGCCACCCGACTTTATGAGAACCCACGCGGCGAGGACAACGACGAACGCGGGCGGCAGCAAGTTTCTTATAACGTAGGGGCCGTTTTGCTGCACGTCAGCAAACCAGGCGCCGATGATGATGACGCCGAGCAGCAGTGGCAGCAGCCGAACGAGCCCTTGCCGGGTCATTGGCATCAGCTTTGCTTGGCGAATACCGGGAAACGAATTCTCGTGCCAGGCTGCACGCGTTTGGGGTCCAGCCCCGGGTTGTATTGCCGGAACAACCAGATGGGCACGTCGTAGTCTCGCAGCGATAGCACCCAGACAGACTCGCCGCGGCGTATCGTGTGCTCTGCGACGCCGGTGATCATGTGCTCGCGGAAGAATGCGTCCTGCAGTTGCCGGTGGTAGGCGATTCGGCGGCTCTCGAAGGTCTTTCGGTCGACATCGTCAAATCGCAGGCGAATCCGCTTGCCGACCTCTACCGGCGTGCGAAAAGCCATACCGTTTAGGTCGCGCAAGCGTTGCGTGCGAATCCCCAGCCAGTCGGCGTAGTGGCCCAATGTCTCTTGCGGATGGACCTCAATCGTTGAGTCTTCCGCGACCGTGTAGTCGCTCGGATCTGAAAGCAGCTCCGTCTGAGTTGACGCTGCTGCGCTCGTCGCGGCGACAGCTTCGACCGTCTCTCCGCTCATCACGGTCGGCTCTGGCTCGCTGACATCGGCGACCTCGACACTCTCGACGGCGGCAGCCTCGGCATCGACCTCAGGCACGGGCGCGGGCAGAGCCTCGGCGGCGACGACAGCCGGCGCGGGTCCGGCGGCAGGCAGGCGAATCTGCTGACCAATGCGAATTCGGTGCCGACTGCCCAGCCCATTCAGGGCGACGAGCGTCGATACGCGAGTCTTGTACGTCTCCGCAATCTCCGACAGCGTGTCGCCGCGGGCGACGCGATGGAACATGTCCGGCAATTGCTCATCTGCCCAGATGCCATCGCCGGCCGACGACAACAACTCATCCAACGACGAATTGAGGGACGCAGACGGCAAACGCACCGTCTGCCCTTTTGGGATGTGCTTGCTGCCCTGCCAGATCGTCGGCTGCCACGACGGGTTGTACCTCGCGAGGCGCCTCTCACTGATGCCGGTCGCCGATGACAACTTCGCGACGGGCAGGTAGCCGGACAGTTTCGTCGTCGAGTACGCAACGGGGTCTTCGTACTTGAACCCGGGGAAGTATTTGTCTGCGTTGCGGTCCGCCTCTCGCGCCGCAAGGAAAGCGACGTAGAAGTTTCTCGACGCGAAGCCAAAGGTACGACCCTTGTAATTGCGCAGGATGTCGACGTAAGCCGTGTCACCGAACTTGCGCATTGCCCGCCGTACGCCTGCCAGCCCGTGGTTGTAGGCGGTGATGGCCATCGGCCAGTTGCCGGTGATCGAATAGTTGTAAGACAGCAATTCGGCGGCGGCGCTGGTGGCTGAGAAAGGATCGTTGCGCTCATCGACGACGTGATCGACTCGCATGAAACGACGCCCGGTGCTGCGAGTAAACTGCCAGATCCCGGACGCCCCGACATGTGACCTCGCATCGGGATTGTATGAGGACTCGACATGCGGCAGCGCGACGAGATCGATCGGCACGCCACGCGACGACATTTCCGATTGAACGAACGAGCGCCAGCGGCCCGATCGCTCCAGCCCCTCTCTGAACCGGTCCGACAAGCCGAGCTGGAAACGGATCTGGCCCTTCGCCGCCCGGAGCGTGGCATTCGATACGTTGTCGGGCCAGAGGCCGAGTATCCTCGCCTCCTCCGCAGTCAGGTTCTCGCGCTTGCCGGACGCAAGCCGTTCGAGCACGGCGGAGATGGCTTTTCTCCGTTGGCCGACGATTCGATTCCTTTCGCGGCGGCTGGCCTTCGGCGGCACATCGATACGCTCGTACACGACGCTCAAGTTCCGGCTGTCGTGCAATACGCCCTCGCCGGTGCTGTAGCGCGTGAATATCGACACCCAGAAATCGACATCCGGTTTGAGTTCGGGCGGCTGCGGGAAATCCTCCGCTCGCGCGGGATGCATGATGAACAGGAGCGCGATGAGCGCAAACAGGAATCTGGACAGTTCAGTCACCGAAGGTTCAAGTCGAAAGGATGACGGCATGCTATAAAGCTTTGCCGACAACGGCAACGAGCTTCGACTGTGACGGGCCACGGTTGTTCCCATCTCGCTTTACACCGGGCCGAGAGGTTCATAAGCTTCCGGCGCATGCCTGAATCACGCCGACCTCTGCGCAGCTTTATCGCGCCCTCGACCTGGCCCGTCTGGTTTGGCCTCGGCGTGCTGCGACTGGTCTGCCTGCTGCCTCACGGGGTCGCGCTCGGCATCGGGCGCGGCATCGGGCGGCTGGCGCACCGGGCAGCGGGCAGTCGGCGAGCGATCGTAAGAAGAAACATCGAGCTGTGCTTTCCGGACCTGTCGGACAGCGAGCGAGACAAGCTTGCCCTTGAGCATTTCGAAGCGCTGGGCATGTCGCTGATCGAAATGGGGCTCGCGCGATTCGCAAGCGATGCTCACCATCAAAAGATCGCCCGGCTCAAAGGTAAGGAACACCTGTCACGAGCGACGGAGTCCGGCCAGGGCGTAATCCTGTTGTCCGCTCACTTTACGACGCTCGAGATCAGCGGTCGTGTGCTGGCACTCGAGTGCGGGGAGTTTGACGCCGTCTATCGACGTAACCGCAGCCCTTTCATCACCGAGATTCTGCGCACGGGACGTGAGAAGGCAGCGGCGAATACGATAGAAAAGAGAGACATCAAGTCGATGGTAAGGAGTCTGAAGCAAGGCAGGCCGGTCTGGTACGCACCGGACCAGAGTTACGACCGCAAGGGATCTGAGGTCATCGACTTCTTCGGCGTCCCTTCTATGCACACGACGGCGACGTCGACCCTGGCCCGACTCGGCAAGGCAACCGTGCTGCCGTTCTTCCCGCTGCGCAAACCGGATGGCAGCTACGTCTTCGAGATCCTTCCGCCGATGCAGGACTTCCCTAGCGGCGACCCGGTGCAAGACACGAAGGCATATGTCGCCGTGCTGGAAGAACACATCCGCAGGTCGCCCGAGCAGTACTTCTGGGTGCACAAGAAGTTCAAGAATCTGCCGTCGTCTTATCCTGACTATTACTCGGACCTGGATTCGCTGAAGTAGCAGGCCCTTTATGCAGACTATTATTCAGACCTGGGTGCGCTGAAGTAGCAGGACGCTAACCCCGACTCACTCGGACCTGGATTCGCTGAAGTAGCCATCCAGCAGCGCGTTCCAGTCGCTGTCGTCGAAGTAGACGGACGGGTCCATCAACTTGATCTTATCCAGCGATCGATGCAGCCGCGCGAGCGTCTGCTGTTTCCATGCGCCGGGAGCAGCCAGCCTGCCCTTGTCGAAGTCGAGCATCCAGAGATCCCCGTCGGTGTCGATCTGCAGGTTGTAGGCATTCATGTCGGCATGCAGCACGCCCAGGTTGTGGAATTCGGCGATCGCGGCGCCGACCGACGCCCAGAAATCATGATCCCGGTCGACGTCCGCTATGTGCATCGACAGAGGCTCGACGTTGGGTATACAGATCGTGATGATGTCGGCGCGATAGAAAGGTCCGCTGCGTTGGTAGCGAGCGGCCGCGGGCCGGGGAACGCGAAGCCCGTTGGACGCGAGCTTGTCCAGCAGTCGCCACTCGGCGAACGAGCGCGTGCCATCTTCTCCGGTGAACAGATATCTGTCATGGGCGATGCGCCCGATCAGGCCGCCACGAACGAAATGACGCAACACAAACTGGCGGGGGACGTTGCCGACGAAGTTCGTGGTGCCGCGCCCAGCCGAGCGAAGCCGTCCGGTAACCGGCTCGGCGTGACGCCAGCCGCCCACCGTGAACTGCTCATCCGATATCTGGTTGATATTGGCCTGGTCGTATAGGATGGCCCCGGTGTCTGTCCTGATGACGGTTTCGGTCAACGCGTAAGCCCCGGTGAAGTCCACATGCTAGCGTCCCAACCCGGCACGATCTGCGTCGTGCGACTCTCTGCCATCGGTGATACCTGCCACGCGCTTGCGGTCGTACGCCGTCTGCAGGACAACTGGCCTGGGTCGAAAATTACCTGGATCATTGGTCGGACAGAAGCGGCTTTAATGGCGGGAATAGACGGCGTCGAGTTTATCATCTTCGACAAGTCAGCCGGGCTGCGCGCCTATCGCGATCTCCGCCGTCAACTCAAGGACCGCCGCTTCGACGTCGCGTTGTGCATGCATGCGTCGATGCGAGCTAACTTTCTCTATCCGCTGATCCAGTCTCCGCTACGCTTGGGCTTTGACAAGGCCAGGGCCCGCGACTTCCAGTGGCTGTTCACCAATCAACGCATCCCGGCCGGCAAAAAAGAGCATGCGATGGAAGCGATGATGGGCTTCGCGGCTGCGATCGGTGCTAAGGAAAAACCGCTGCGCTGGGATATCCCGATCAGCGACGAAGACCAAGCTATCGCCAGCGACCTCGCTTCCCGGCAAGGCCCGTTCGCGGTGATCAGTCCGTGCACGAGCAGTCGGGCACGGAATTTCCGCAATTGGCCGGCAGATCGCTTTGTCCATATCGCTCACCTCCTCGAGCAGCGCGGGCTGCATGTCGTTCTGACGGGCGGACCCACACCGATCGAAAAAGCATACGGGACGGAAATTGCGGCGGCCTGCCGAGCGGCTAACCTCATCGGCCGGACCTCTCTGAAGCAGTTGATTGCCGTCATGCGCGCATCCCGGCTCGTCATCTGTCCGGACTCGGGGCCTGCGCACATGGCGACAGCAGCCGGCGTTCCGGTCGTCGGGCTGTATGCGACATCAAACCCGGATCGTACCGGCCCGTATCTTTCTCGTCAGTGGGTTGCCAACCGATACCCGGACGCCGTCCGGCACTACATGGGCTTTGACGTCGACGAGGTGCGTTGGGGCCAACGCGTGCGCGATCCCGAGGCGATGACGATGATCTCTATCGACGACGTGGCGCAGAAGATTGACAAACTGCTTCAGAAAGCCTGATTTAGCGTCTTTTGTCGAGTTTTAGATACTATTTATCGACAAATAGGCGATATTTTCGTCCAAGAGCGGCTCAAACTGGACCGAAAATCGTAAGTGACAGCACTGGAGACGGCCGAACAGCCGATCTGTAGCCGTTTGACGGTTTTCGGCGCATTTAATGATATTTAATAGACAATTAAGGACTGATAGCGGCATTTTTGAATTACTCTGGCCAGAAATGCGCACTATCCGATCCTGCCGAACCTGAATATCAGGCGGCTCTCTTGTTCTCTACTTTTAACCACAATTAGTCGCACGATCGACGCATTTCGTCAATCTTCGATTCGCGTAGGCAAATTCCAACAATGGACATTTAGTCGACGATAGACGCTGATACCGACGCATTACGCTCAATTGACGCGAATATCTGCGGGACCTCGATCTGACGCAGGCAGTTCAGGTGCTCCAGCGGGCATTCCCGCTTGAAGCAGGGACTGCAGGACAGGCCCAGGTAGTGTATGTCCCGGCGCGAAGTCAGTGGCGGTGTAAACCCCGGCGACGACGACCCGTAGATTGCGTGCACGTGGCAACCCACCGCGGCCGCGACATGCATCAGGCCGGAATCGTTACTGACGACCTGGCCTGCCATCGATAACAGGTCGATCACATCCTCGAGACTTGTCTGTCCGCAGATATTCTTCGCCGCGCTCTGCACGGCGATGCGTTCACCCGCGGGCCGGTCCTTATCGGAACCCAGGACCCAGACTTCGTAGCCGGCCTCGTCGAGCTCGACTGCCAGCCGCGTGAAGTATTCGATCGGCCAGCACTTGGCCGGGCCGTATTCCGCGCCGGGCATCATCGCAACGACCGGTTTTTGGGCCAGCAACGATAGTCGTTGCATTGCTTCGGCCCGCTTCTGTGGGTCAACTCTGAGTTCCGGTTGCTCACAGTTGTCCGGAAAATCGCCGGCTTCGAGACCCAGCACGACAAACCGCTTGACGGTCTGGTCGAGCAGCGTCTTGTCGAAAGGTCGCATGTCGGTGATGAGCCGATACCGCATCTCACCGCGAAAGCCTGTCCTTACCGGGATATTCGCAAACCACGGTACCAGCGCAGACTTCAGCGATCGTGGCAGAACGATCGCGCGGTCGTATCGCTCTTCTTTGAGCGATTCGCCGAGCGCCCGTCGAGTCTTCCAGCCGAACTCTCCGTGCCCGACGTCCAGCGCAATGCCTCGCCGGATCTCCGGCATGCGCGCAACGATAGGCAGCGACCAACCGGGCGCAACGACGTCGATGATGGCGTCGGGATTCTGGCGCTTGAGTGTTTTGAACAGTGACTGCGCCATGACCATGTCGCCGACCCAGGACGGGCCGACAACGAGTATCCTGGTCACGGCCATGTCGTCAGTCGGCGATCTGGTCGAGATAGGCTTCCACGCCGTCAGCCACTTCGCGAAATTCGACGTCGCAGCCAGTCGCGCGAAGCGCTGTCAGATCAGCCTCGGTGAAGCTCTGGTATGCACCCTTTAAGTGCTCGGGAAACGGGATGTATCGAATCTCGCCGCTGTCGTGCCAATCGATGACGGCGTTGGCGACGTCGTTGAACGCCTGCGCTACGCCGGTGCCGCAATTGAAAATACCGCTCTTGTCGCCGTTCTCTAGGAACCAGAGATTGACGTCGCAGACGTCATCGACATAAACGAAGTCCCTGAGCTGTTCACCATCATCGTATTCGTCGTCTCCCTCGAACAGTCGCGCCTCACCATCTTCGATGACCTGGTTGTTGAAGTGGAAAGCGACGCTCGCCATCGAACCTTTATGCTGTTCCCGCGGGCCATACACATTGAAATAACGCAGGCCGACGACCTGGGACTCGGGCTGGAGACGGCGAACGTAGCGATCGAATTGCAACTTGGAGTAACCATAGACGTTCAACGGCGCTTCATTCTCCGGAGTCTCGGTAAACTCCGGCGACGCGCCGTACACCGCTGCTGAAGAGGCATAGATGAACGGGGTATCGCGGTCCATGCAGTGATGCAGGAGACGTTTCGAGTACTCGTAGTTCGTCTCCATCATGTAACGGCCGTCCCACTCGGTCGTCTCCGAGCAGGCGCCCTGGTGGAGTATGGCCTCGATGTCGTCGACAAACTTCGTGTCGGAGTCCATGCGTTTCAGGAAATCATCCCGGTCCAGGTAGTCGGCAATCTCCAGGTCGGCGATGTTGACGAACTTGTGACCGTCAGTCAGGTCGTCGACGATGACAATGTCGTCATAGCCCGCATCGAGCATGCTCTTGACGAGGTTACTGCCGATAAAGCCGGCACCTCCGGTCACAATGTACATAGATACCCCTGGCTAGCTCTCGTCGTCGCTCAAATAGTACTGCGCCCCACAGTACGGGCACTTCGCTTGTCCGGTTTCCTCGATGGGCAGGTAGACCTTGGGGTGCGAATTCCACAGGTACATGCCCGGCATCGGACAGGACAACGGAAGATCGGAGTGACGAACGCGGTAGCGATGCTGTGCATTTGCAGGGATCAGATCCTGATCCGCTGTTCCCATTTTTGCTGACACGAAAGCTCTCGGTTACTGGATGCTGGCTGTGGATTATACGCCGTTCAGTTGCGGCATCCATTGTCAGGCAATGAAAATGGATCGCCACAAATCTGCGACGACCGCGCGCTCCTCGGCAAAGTCCGTACTGGCGACCAGCTTGTCGGCACCGTCCAGCGTTCGATGATGCAGCACGCGCCGATAACGTCGGTAGATGTCCTGGATTAGCGTCGCTTGCTCGAGTTCCAGCACGCCGGCTTCGGCCAACGCATCGAGCTGTCGAATGTTGTCGGAGAACTCAATGCACGGCGGATGCAGGTCCGCCTGCTCGAGCACCAGGTACTGCACGATAAACTCGATGTCGCCGATACCGCCCTCACCCTGCTTCAGGTCAAAGGCCTGGCTGTCACTCCGGTCGAGCTGCATTCGCATCTTCTGCCGCATCGAGACGACGTCTGCTTTGAGCGTGTCGCGACGAACGAACTCTCGCAGCGTTCGTTCCCTGATGGCAGCGAATCGCTCGGCGACGTTCACGTCACCAGCCACCGCCCTCGCCCTGAGCAAGGCCTGGTGTTCCCAGGTCCATGCGTCTTCACGCTGGTATCGCTCGAACGCATCGAGGCTGGTAACCAGCAGGCCGGAGTGACCGCTCGGCCGGAGTCGTGTATCGATCTCATACAGCACGCCGGAGCTGGTGCGTGTCGTCAGTATGTGAACGAGACGCCGGACCAGTCGCGCGAAGAACACGGCGTTGTCGATCTGTCGCTCGCCGCCGGTTACCTGCTTCTCGCCACGCGAGTTGTGCAGAAACACGAGATCTAGATCGGAGCCGTAGGACAACTCCAGGCCGCCGAGCTTGCCGTAGGCGATGATGCCGAAACCGGCCGCCTGCCGCTCGCCGCCGTCAATGAACGTGGGCTCCCCGTGACGGGATACCATGTCAGCCCAGGCAACATTCAATGCGGCGTCCAGTACCAGCTCCGCAAGCCAGGTCAGGCTGTCGCTGGCTTTCATTAGTGGCAGTCCGCCGCCGATATCGGCGACGGCAATGCGGAACAGGCTGACGCGCTGAAATCGAGCCAACTCCTCGGTAACGCGCTCGGCGTCTGACGGATCGACCGGGCTCAACCGCAGGCGCAGGTCTTCAGCGAGCGCTTCCTTGCTGTAGGCTTCGATGGTCACTTCCGGGTCCAGCAGCTCATCGAGCAGCACCGGGTAACGCGCGAGCTGCTCAGTGATAAACGTGCTGCGCTCACACAGCGACATCAGCCGTTCGGCGGTAGCAGGATTCTCGTTCAACAGCGCGATGTAAGCGCTTCGCTTCAGAATCTGTTCGAGTATCGTCAGCACACGTGCGATCGCCACCGACGGCGACCGTGCCTCGCGCGCGAGTTCGAGAAGGCGCGGCAGGAAGATGGCCAGCCGCCTTTGCGACTCGGTGTCGGGTTTCAGTCGCCTGCAGGTGTTGCCGAAAGCCGCCAGCTGTTTTGCGACGGATTCCGTTCCCGGCAACCCCTTATCCTCGAGCAGCTGAAGCCAACGTTGTTCATCCGCGATCGCATCCCAGAGATCCACGGTGTCGTCGCTGTCGATAGCTGCGTCGTCGACATGCGCGACCGACTGGAATTCTTCGGCAACCGCCTCGCGGTGTGTCTCGAGCGCGGCGGATAGCTGCTCAAAGTTCTCATAACCCATGGCAAAAGCCGCCGCAGCGCGGTCTGCCTCCGTCCTCGGCATGTCGTGCGTCTGACGATCGTTGCGTGCCTGGATAAAGTTCTCCAGCTTTCGGAGAAACAGGTAGGCGTCGTCCAGGCGCGTCGAGGATCTGAGCGAAAGGTCGCGATCTCCGGCGAGGCAGTTCAGTGCGGAGCGCAGGCTTCGCGTCTGCAACTCGGGCCGGGAACCGCCTCGTAACAGCTGCAATGACTGGGCGATAAACTCGATCTCTCGAATGCCGCCACGTCCGAGCTTGACGTTGTCACCCAGACCCCGACGCTCTGCGTCGATCATTCGGTGCATCTCGCGCAGCGATTCGAACAGGCCGTAGTCCAGGTAACGTCGATACACGAACGGCCGCAGCAGCTCGTCGAACAGCGTTCGCCTGTCCTCATCGGCCGGC
Source organism: Woeseiaceae bacterium (assembly GCA_030065915.1). Lineage (GTDB taxonomy): Bacteria > Pseudomonadota > Gammaproteobacteria > Steroidobacterales > Woeseiaceae > UBA1847. The sequence continues at coordinate 342,039 of JASJCQ010000004.1, read as the reverse complement.
GGCGTGCCCACGATGTTCGCCTTGACGTAAGCGTATCGCTCCCAGGTCCTTGCGTGCTGCAGCAGGTAGCCTTCGAGCGCGGCGAAACTGGTGACCGGCGGCCCGCTGTCGCCGAACGGTCGTAGCCGGGTATCGACACGAAACACGAACCCGTCGGTCGTGTTGTCGTCGAGCAGTCCCACGACCTGCTGCGACCAGCGCATGCAATATTCCTGAGCAGAAACACAGCGACGACCGTTGCTCTCTCCCTCGCGCGGGAACAGGAAGATCAGGTCGATATCCGAGGAGAAGTTCAGCTCCTTTCCGCCGAGTTTGCCCATACCCAACGTGATGAGCGGAATAGAGACGCCGTGTGGGTCGAGCAATTCACCGAATCGTTGTGCCGTGTAAGCCTTTGCGAGACGCATGGCGACGTCGATCAGCCGATCGGCGAGCAAGGACAGCGATTCGAGCGTCTCCACGGTTGATGCGCGCCCGTTGAGCTCGTCGGCGAGTACTCGGAACATCATCCGGTGCCGGAACTGACGCAGCTCCCGTTTCGCGGCGGCGACGTCGTGCTCGGAATCGACAAGCCGGCTGACAAAGTCGTCGATGAGTCCGGGGAGCGCTTGCGCGCGGGTGAGGTCATCACACAAGCGCGGCCATTGTTTGACGGTCACGCCAGCGGCGAATTCGCTCGCGGCAACCGCACGGAGCACGTAGTCCGAAAGTTCTTCGGGAATACTGTCCGGGCCGTTCGCGTCGTCGAATCGCTCGCGCCAGTTCTCGACTGCCAGCGCCAGCAAAGGATCCAGCCTGTCCGTTTGTAGCGTGCCCCGCTCCATGGTCGCAGTCTACCGTGTAACGCACCCGGGTAAATCAGGGTATTCGCGTTAAACTGGTGGCAAGATTATTGATGGCCGAAACTATGTCCAGACAGCTTCTGATCGTCTACCACTCCCAGTCCGGTAGCACGGCGCGTATGGCCGAGGCCGTCATCGAAGGCGCTCGCGACGATGCGATCGATGGGGTCGACGTCGTCGTTCGCGATGCCCTGGAAGCGACGGCGGAAGACCTGCAGTCGGCCGACGCGTTCATACTCGGTACGCCGGAGAACTTCGGCTATATGAGCGGCGCGATGAAGACTTTCCTGGATCGTGTTTTCTATCCGTGCGAAGGCAAGGTCGAAGGCAAGCCTTACGCCCTGTTTATTCGGGCAGGCAACGACGGGACCGGCGCAATCACGAGCCTGCATCGCATCCTGGCAGGACTCGCGGTTCGCGAGATACAGGAGCCGCTACTGATGGCGGGTGATTTTGATGAGTCCCGACTACCCGAGTGCAGGGAGCTGGGCATGACGCTCGCAGCCGGGCTGGAGGCCGGAATCTACTAGCAGTGTGTTGAAAGAGTCTCAGGCGGGTGCGAGACAAGGCGGTTTTCGGTGAAAAAGCGCGGTGTACATAGGCGTTTCGAGCCGGAAGCCAGCGCCGAACTTGCCGGCTGAGGCTTCTTCCACACACTGCCAGGCCGTCAGGCCAGCCAGGTCTTGTCCAGGTCTTCGAGTTGATCGAGCACGTCGGACAGCGGCGCCGGCTTGCCGATTGCGTGACCCTGAGCATAGTCCACACCAAGCCGCTCGATGAGGTCGCGGATGTCGTCCGACTCAACGTACTCCGCCACCGTCTCCAGTTCCATGACCTTGGCGACCTGCGTAATCGCCGCGACCATCGATTCGGAGATTCGATTGTCGGTGATGTCGCGGATGAACCCGCCGTCGATCTTAAGCGCATCGACCTTGAAGTTCTTCAGGTAAGCGAAGGAACTCAGGCCCGCACCGAAATCGTCCAGCGAGATACTGCAGCCTCGCTCGTGCAGCGTGTCGATCAGGTGCTGGGCGCGCTTCAGGTTGGAAACGGCCGATGACTCGGTAACCTCGAAACCGATGCATGACGACGGCAGGTCGGCAGCGTCCAGCTCCTGCTCGATAAAGTCGAGCATCTCGTCGTCTGACAGCGACTGGCCGGAGAGGTTGATGGAGAATCGTGCGTCGCGTTCCGACAGCATGTCGGGGTGCTCGGCCAACAGCTGCAACGAACTCGACACTACCCATCGGTCGATCTGCGGCATCATCTGGTAGCGCTCGGCGGCCGACAGGAAGGACTCGGTCGGGACGTCCTCGCCCTCGACCTCACGCATTCTCAGCAGGATCTCGTAACGGATGGCGTCGTCGGCTTCGGACAATCCGAGTATTGGCTGCGCCATCAGCACAAAGCCATCGGAGTCCAGCGCTTTTTGCAGCACGGCGACGAGATTCATGTCGTCGTAGCGCCTGACCATGCTCTGATTGTCGCCATCATAGACTTCGACGCGATCCCGGCCGTGTTCCTTTGCCGACTCACACGCCATACGTGCGTGCGTCAATGCGCCATTGTCTGAGCCGTTCGCCCGGTTGAACTCGGCGATGCCGATGCTCATTGTCACCTGCAGGCTCGAATCGCCCTGCAGGTATCGCAGCTGGTCGCTGCGCGCGCGGACACCGGATGCCAACGCCATTGCCTGGTCGGTGTTCGCGTGTGTCAGCAGAATGCAGAAGTCGTCTTCGCCAAGCCGGGACAGCACCGCCGTCTGTGGCAGGTTTTCTTCCAGGAGTACGGCAAGTCGCTTAATGACCTCGTCGCCTGCGTTTCGGCTGAACTTGTCATTGACGAGCTGCAGGTTATCGAGGTCAAAGTAGATCAGCTGATGCGCGTCTTTGTCGTCTGACAGCGCCTTCCAGGACTCCTGCATCTGAGCCTCGAATCCGTCCCGGTTCATCACTCCGGTCATCGTGTCGAACGATTGTTGGATGACCAGCTCTACCTTGCGGGCGATGTGCGCCATGAAGCGCCGGTGGCTGTCCTCGAAGTTCCTGTTGTTGACGCGACCGAGGAGTGCCAGCACGCCCTCGGTATTGCCGTGGCGATCGAGAATCGGGCAGAGCAATGTCTGGTAGCCCGTATCCTGCTGCGGCCCGGCCTCCGGCGCTGCCGGAATCTCGAAAACGACCGGGTAGTTGCGGCCGTCGAGCTTGGGCATCATGTGATCAATAAGGTATCGATCAAGGACCTTACGATTAACGCCTTTCCATGATGAGTGCGTCGCGCTGATCCGAATTCGTTTGCCCGGAATCAGCAGCACGCTATAGGCAATTTCGAGGAACCGCCCGCTCTGACCGACCAGCTGCGCGAGGCCAGCATGGCTGTGGGAGCTGCCATGAACCTTTTCGTCGACTTCGTAAACGAGGCGCAGTTCTTTGGCGGAGTCGCGGGTTTCCGACAACGCGCGCTGCAGCCGTCTCTCGGTGTCCAGACCCTCGGCAACGACATCCACCGCGGGTTTCAAAATATCGTAGAGCACGCTCGGATTGAACGCCGATGACTTGCCGGCATTCCGCGAAAAGACGACGACGAGGCGACCCAGGGCAGATTCGTTGGCCGTCAACACCGGCATGGAAAAAACGGTGCGCCCCGATTTCAGCGTCCGGCGCAGGTAGGGTTCGTCATCCTGTTCGCCGCGAAGCACGGTACCCGGCAGCTCCGCGATGAAGCTGTCGACCTCGTAATCCTCGGCACCGTCACTGCTCCAGACACACTGCCGTTCGCCATCGTAGAAGCAGAAGCACTGTGCACGCGGAACGAGCGCGTGCAACAAGGCCCTGGCCTTGCCGATGTTTTTCATGGCATTCAGATGGTGCAGGTCTGCTGTCACGCGAGCCCCGGGGTTATCGAACAGGCCCTAGCATGCCAGCTGGTAAGATCTTTAGGTGTGACTAGGGTCTCAGGCAGGCACCGTCAATGCGCCGACCCTATTCGGGTACGGCAGGTGATCCCCTTGCGTGACGGGGCCTCAAGCCTGGCGTTAGACGGACTACAGCGACTCCAGCCAGTCGTCGTCGGACCCCTCGTTGACGCCTTCGAACAACGGCGTGCTGAGATAGCGTTCGCCAGTATCCGGCAGCATCGCGAGAATCACCGAGCCGCTTTCGGCAGAGTCGGCCACGTCCAGCGCGGTCGCCAGCGTGGCGCCGCCCGAGATGCCGGTGAAGATGCCTTCTCTGGCTGCGAGTTCCCGAGAGACTTCGATGGCACGGTCGTCCGTTACGGTCAGCAGCTGGTCAAACACGTCGCGATCGAGAACGTCAGGTATGAAGTCGGGCGTCCAGCCCTGGATCTTGTGCGGCGCCCAGTCCTTACCTGACAGCAGTGCGGCCCCGTCGGGTTCCGTCGCGACGATCTTCACGTCCGGACGCGCCGCTTTGATCGTCCTGCCGGCGCCGCTCATCGTGCCGCCGGTTCCATAGCCGGTGACCCAGTAATCCAGGCGCTGCCCTGCAAAGTCACTGAGAATCTCGGGCCCGGTCGTGCTTGCATGGTAGGCGGGGTTGGCCGGATTCTGGAACTGACGCGCGAGGAACCAGCCGTGCTTCTCAGCCAGCTCTTCGGCTTTGCGGACCATGCCGCTGCCGCGCTCGGCGGCCGGCGTCAGGATCACCTTCGCGCCCAAACCGCGCATAATCTTGCGCCGCTCGACGGAGAAGGACTCCGCCATCGTCGCGACAAAGGGATAGCCTTTTGCCGCGCAGACCATTGCCAGTGCGATGCCGGTGTTTCCGGACGTCGCCTCGACGACTCTCTGCCCCGGCTTGATCAGGCCACGTTGCTCTGCGTCCGTGATGATCGCGTAGGCCAGGCGATCCTTGACGGACGCCATCGGGTTGAAGGACTCGACCTTGACGTACACGGTGACGTTGTCGGGGCCCAAGCGATTGAGTCGAACGACCGGCGTCCGTCCGATCGTGTCCAGAATGTTGTCGTAGATCATTACCTGTTCCTTTGCCTAATTTGTAAGTGTTCGTGCCGCAGGAGTCCTGACGTCCTGGTGCAAGCGCGCGCCGGTGCTCTCGGTCTGTGCCTGGCTGCCTTTGGCGCTGACTTCGCCAATGATCAGCATAGCGGGTGACTGGATACGATGCGCGGCCGATAGCAAGGGCAGCTGTCCCAGCGTGCCGCGTACGACGCGTTGTCCCGGCAGTGTACCGTTTTCGATGATCGCAACCGGCGTGTCTGCGGTCCGACCATGTTGAATCAGCTGCCGGCTCAAGTGCGGAAAGCGTGACACGCCCATGTAAACGGCCAGCGTCTGCCGGTCTCGCGCCAGTGCAGGCCAGTCCTGTCGGTCACTGCCCTCTTTGCCATGCGCCGTCAGCAGCATCAGAGACTGGGAGGATTCCCGATGTGTCAGAGGTATTCCTGCGGCTGCCGCGCAGCCAGCCGCCGCAGTGATCCCCGGAACGACGCTGTAGCGCAGGCCGGCAGCCTCCAGCGCGTCGGCCTCCTCGCCACCGCGCCCAAAGATGAATGGATCACCACCTTTCAGGCGACAGACCCGTTTCCCCTCGCTGACCAGCTTGACGAGTAACGCGTTGATCTCCTCCTGGGTCGATCCTTTGCACCCGGCCTGCTTTCCGACACTGATTCGATCGGCGTCGCGTCGTGCGAGCTCGAGGACGGCCGGGCTCACGAGGCGGTCGTGCAGTATGACGTCTGCAGCCTGCATGCATTGCATCGCTTTCAGCGTCACGAGGTCCGGATCACCCGGTCCAGCACCCACGAGCCAGGCTTCACCGTCGGACTCCGCCTCGAAGTCGTCCAGCAGGGCCTCCAGCGACTCTTCGCCGAGAGCGGACGCTTGCGGACTGAACGGGCGATCGAAGAATTGCTCCCAGAACCGAAGCCGCTGCCCGAAGTCTTCGAGGCGATGCTTGACCCGGTCTCGCCATCCGGCAGCCAGCGAGGCCAGTTGGCCAATGGAGGCCGGGAGCATCGTCTCGATCCGTGAGCGGATTCTGCGCGCCAGGACGGGTGCGCTGCCGCCCGACGATATCGCTACCACTATCGGGTTCCTGTCGACTATCGCCGGCGTGATGTAGCTGCAACTCGCCTTATCGTCGACCGAATTGCAGAAGACCCTCTGTTGCTCGGCGATCGAAAACACGCGCTTCTCCACGGATGGAATCCCGGTCGCGCTGACAACGAGCCAGTGTCCGTCAACATCGCCGGGCTTAAACTCGCGGGCCTCGTGCCGCAGTCGCCCTTGTTCACGCAGCTCGGCGAGCTCCGCGGTCAGCCACGGAGACACCACGCGAAGATCGGCCCCCGCCGACAGCAACAGCCTGGCTTTGCGCGACGCGACGGCGCCGCCGCCGACCAGCAGGCAGGGCCGGCCTTTGAGGTCGAGGAATGCAGGGAAATAGTCCAACACGGTTCTCTTCAGTTGAGAGCCGCAATATAGCGACAGGCTCAGCGCGCAAAAAAGACGCCTTGTTTCTGGCTTTATTACACTGTGTTATATGTATTCGGGCGCCCGGCGAGCAGACTTCGCAGGTTTGCGAAATTCGATGAAACAAATCAGGTAAACGCAGGGTCTCAGCAGAAGACGCTATGCGATCTGGCACTCAATGAAACTACAACAACTGAAGTATCTGCTGGCGATTGTCGATAACGGGCTGAACATAACGGCGGCGGCTGAGCGGATGTACACATCCCAACCCGGTGTGAGCAAGCAGCTGAAGCTGCTGGAAGAAGAGCTTGGCCTGCAGTTGTTCGTTCGCAAGGGCAAGAGCCTCGACGGCATAACGCCGGCCGGTCTCAAAGTGATCGACCGTGCCAGGGTCATTATGCAGGAGGTCGACAATATCAGGAGCCTCGCGTCCGACTTTTTCGAGGAGGAAGAAGGCTCGTTGTCTATCGCGACGACGCATACCCAGGCCCGCTACGTGTTGCCGGATATCGTCGCGGAGTTTCGCAAACGTTACCCGCGCGTCAGCCTGAACCTGCACCAGGGAACCTCCGAGCAGATCGCAGACATGATCGCCTCGAACAAGATCGATTTCGCGATCGCGACAGGCTCACGGGAATTGTTCGATGAACTGCTGCTCGTACCGAGTTACCACTGGGAACGGACCATTGTCGTGCCCAATGACCATGAGCTGACCAAGATCGACAGGAAGATCACGCTGCACGATCTCGCCGAGCATCCGCTGGTCACCTACGTCTTCAGCTTCGGCGGCGAATCCTCACTCAAGCGTGCGTTCGCCGACGAGGGACTGGAACCCGACGTCGTTTTCACGGCTCGCGACGCCGACGTCATCAAGACCTACGTGAAGATGGGCATGGGTGTAGGCATTGTCGCCAGCATGGCGGACGACTGCGCCGACCGAAAGGACCTGACGTCAATCGATGCGACCGGCCTGTTTCCGAGAAGTACGACCTGGATCGGGTTCCGCCGAGATGCGGTACTCAGGCGTTACATGGCCGATTTCATCAAGCTGTTCGCGCCGCACGTGAGCGATCGAGACCTGGAGCAGACGATCGAAGCCCGCAACCAGGCAGATGTAGACACGCTATTCGCCGACGCCGAACTGCCGATGCGCAGCGGATGCAGCGACGGCGTCACTGCCGCCGCCTGACGGCAGCCTGCGCGGCGCCATCGCTGGCGCGACGGACGACTACAGTCGGTGAGCGTCAGCTTCGTCGCGGTGCTTCTTGAGGTACTTCATGAACGGCGTACCGCCGGTTCCGACGTCCGGCGCGTTGCCAGCACCCGCCCGCGATTGCTTCGCGATATAGCTCGCCGCGTACTCGAGATGGCGTGTGCGAAAGCGCGTCAGCGCCTCCAGGCATTCATTGTAGGCCTCGGTCAGAGACGGGTCGGCCGCCCGCTTGACAGCCTCGCGAACGGTGCTCGCCGCCCGCACCTCGTCGATGAACTCCCGATGCTTTGGCAACCGGTAAATGTGCAATTCATCGAGATAACCTCGCAGCGGGTCGAGACCATGTCCGACGCTCAGGAAGGCGTCCATGACCGGCACGATCGACGACTGTGAACCGGTCTGTCCGCGAAAGGACTGCGGCTTGCCCAACGCCTCTTCGACACCTTCATAGAGAATGCCGTTCGGCAGAGCCGGATTATCTCTCCAGCCGTGAATCCACGGTCGGACCCGCTGAAAGTACATGTACGGATCGCAACGTTCCGGCATGCGATTGAATACGTCCTGCATTCGACCCCATACCCCGATCATCTCGTCGAGCTGATGCGTCAACGCCTGCGTATCCTCATCATTCGCCGAACTGATAGCGTCGGGGATGCGTCCGAGCATACGGCCGGCCTCTGCCTCGATGCCGACGTGGATCAGCACAAACCAGGACTCATCCATCCCGCCCACGAAGTGCTGGGGCATCGTGATGTTGCCAAGGTCGATCGGCCCCGGTTTGTCGATCAGCGACCAGTTGTCCAGCACGTACTGGGAGTAGGTCAGGATTGGCGGCTGGCCCAGGCGGTCCGCCAGCAGCCACATGGGACGGGCGACAGTCGCGGGGAGTGACGTCGGCACCGTGTTCTCGCACCAGACGTAGGCCTGCGCCAGAAACGAGTAGTGAACGAGCGCTGTTCGCAGAACGGCGTCGTCGTGCAGTTCATTCAGAGCTTTCAGCGATACGGGTTCAAGCGACTCGATATCACGTCGTGCGCGACCGGCGACAATGCGCTCCGGCAATGACAACGACAACGACCGGACCGGCTGCAGGATATCGGGCAGCGCGACGCGCGCCGGATCGTACTTGCACAAGAAACCCCGTTCGGGGGAAACATCATAGGACTCGAGCGGGCGAAGTTGCATGACCATCTCTCCAGGTAAATCGTGCGGGATGGTCACATGATAGTTGTGCGTGTCAGCAATTTTTCTGCTATTTATGTTCTATAAATAGTCGTTTACACAATATTATTACGTTATGGACCGTATTGACTCTCATATATTGCAGATCCTGGACGGCGACGCGAGGATCAGTAATGCACTGCTGGCGGAACGCGTGGGGCTGTCACCTTCGGCTTGCCTGCGCCGCGTCCAGGCCATGGAATCTCGCGGCATCATCAAGGGCTACCGGGCGATCCTCGATCGGGCGGCCATGGGCGGCGGGTTCACGATTTTTGTCTCGGTCGGGCTCAGTAACCAGAGCCACGCGTCCGCCGCGGCGTTTGAACGGGCGGTGCTCGCGGCCCCGGAGGTCCGGGAATGTCACAACGTCACAGGATCGATCGAGTACCTGCTACGAGTCGAAGTCGCTGATCTGGCAGCGTACAAGAACTTTCACGCCAACGTCCTGGGCGAGATGCCCAACGTGAACAGCATTACCTCGCATATCTGCCTGGCATCGCCGAAAGACGAGCGGGCCTGAAGCGCTTCTTTTGCAACCCGCCTGGTATGTCAGGACACGCAGTCCCGAGGCGTGCGCGTCGTATGCCCGTTACCCGCCGCAGCGAGCCAGCATCATCAGCAAGATGACGCCGATGATCGAGCCCACATAGACTTTCATCGACACGGTCTTGCCTTCCATGCTGTCCAGCACGTCGTTCGCGCTCTTCTTCACGCCGGCCAGTGGGTCGGGACTCTGGGTAAACGTCGGGCCGGATTGATTGTTGCTCTCGGTGCTCTCGCCGCCTGACGTATCAGTGGTTGTTTCCGCGGTGGGCTCGGTCTCTGATGTCTCCGGCTTCTTGTCGTCAGTCATCTCTTCCTCTCTCCGTTATTGTCCGGCTTGGCGACTCTGTGGCGATCGCTCTCGACAGTGACCTTAACCGACTTTCCACCGCATGTGTAAGTCCCGCAAGACCCGTTTGCAGGCTGCTACGACCCGGACTTGCCGAAAGACATCTCGTGCAGCCCGCACTCTCGCGTAAGTCCGAAGAACCGAAGCTCTTCGGTTGAGCTGACATCGTTCAGCGAACGTGTCGTGTGCGTGTCGCCGATGGACACGAAACCCTTCTCCCACAGCGGGTGATAAGGCAGGCGATGTTGCTTCATGTAGCGATAGACGTCGCGATCGGACCAGTCAACCACGGGATGCACCTTCCACTGCTCGCCGGATGACTCGATCAGCGGTGTGCGACCGCGGGAGCTCGACTGGCTGCGTCTCAAGCCTGCAAACCACGTCGAGACATCGAGCTCCTGCAAGGCACGTTCCATCGGCTGCACCTTGTTCTCGTGGTTATAGGCGCTGATACCGTCCACGCCCTGTTCCCAGCGACGACCTTCCCGGGCCTCCTGCCAGGCGGGCGATCGAGAGGACGAGAAGACCTTGAGGTTCAAGGACAACTGCTCGGTCAGTTGATCGATGTACTGATAGGTTTCCGGGAACAGGTAGCCGGTGTCGATCAGGACGACCGGGATGCCCGGCTTTGCGCGCGTCACCAGGTGCAACATCAGCGCAGACTGCGCGCCGAAACTCGACGAGACGATGTGCTGACCCGGCAGGGTCTCAAGCGCCCAGGCAATCCTGTCTTCCGCGGTCATCGCGGCCAGCGTCGACTCGCAGAATGTTCGAGCCGCTCCCCGGCTACGTTCCGGGCCTAGTTCGTTCACGATTGCACCTCCTCATGAAAGTCCCTGCCTTCGCTGACGGCGCGTATGATTCCGGTCCGAACGCAGAAGTCACCGAATCGCTCGTCGACTTCGCGCGCCTTGGCGTACTGCGAGAACAGCGGTTGCAGAGCCTCGAGCAGTTCGGCCTCGTTGATGTTCTCGCGATACAGTCGGCCGAGACGCTCCCCGGCAAACGCCGCCCCGAGATAAAGGTTGTAGCGGCCCGGTCCTTTGCCGACCAGGCCGATCTCCGCAATATAGGGACGAGCGCAGCCGTTGGGGCAGCCGGTCATGCGTATCGTGATGGCGTCGTCGTCCAGTCCGGCATTGGCGAGCATGGCCTCGAGCTTGTCGACGAGCGACGGCAGGTAGCGCTCGCTCTCTGCCATCGCCAGTCCGCAGGTTGGAAAGGCAACGCAGGCCATCGAGTGGCGGCGCAGCGTACTCGCCTGGTTCGAGTTTTCGATACCGTGCTGCTCGAGTAGCGCCTCAATCGACGATCGATCGGCATCGGCCACGTTGCTGATCGCGATATTCTGATTCGGCGTCAGCCGAAACTCACCCTTGTGCACCTCCGCGATGGACCGGAGGCCGCTTTTGAGCCTCGCGTCCCCTTTGTCAGAGACGCGGCCGTTCTCGACGAACAGCAGGTAGTGCCAGCGGCCGTCATCACCGCGCTGCCACCCGTAGGCATCGCCGTTGCCGGTAAAGGCGTACGCTCGCGGAGCTTCCAGCGCGAATCCGCAGCGCGACTCGACCTCATCGCGAAACCAGTCCACGCCGCGATCGTCGATGGTGTACTTGAGCCGTGCGTGCTTGCGGTTCGTCCGGTCACCGAAGTCTCGTTGTGTCGTTACGACAGCTTCTGCAACCTGCAAGAAGTCTCCGGTCGAACAGAACCCGAGCACGCTGCCGAGTCGCGGGTAGGTCGCCGGTTCGCCATGGGACATCCCCATGCCACCGCCGACCGTCACGTTGTAGCCCACGAGTCGGCCCTGCTCGACGATCGCGATGAAGCCCAAGTCCTGGGCAAACACGTCGGTGTCATTCTGCGGCGGGACGACAAAGGCCGTTTTGAATTTCCGCGGCAGGTAGGTATCGCCGTAGATTGGCTCATCTTCGCGAGTGTCGAGCTTCTCGCCGTCGAGCCAGATCTCGTGATACGCACGCGTCGCCGGCGTCAGGTGATCACTCAGTTCTTTCGCGTGCCTCTGCACCTCGGCATGAACGTCCGTCAGTCCCGACAGCGTCGGCGCCATGACGTTTCGATTGACGTCACCGCAGGCGGCCAGCGTATCCATCATCTCTTCGTTGATCGCGGCGACCGTCTCCTTCAGGTCGCGTTTGATAACGCCATGCAGCTGAAACGCCTGGCGCGTCGTCAACCGAATGGACTGATTGGCGAACTCGGTCGCGATGCGGTCCATGTTCAGCCACTGCGCCGGCGTGCACAGCCCACCCGGCACCCGGGCCCGGATCATGAAGCTGTAGGCAGGCTCCAGCCGTTGCCGCTTCCGCTCACTGCGGCTGTCACGATCGTCCTGCTGGTAGATACCGTGGAACTTCGACAGCTGAGTGTCGTCGTCGGCAAGCGCACCCGTCAGTGGATCGTTGAGACTCTCGATCATTGAGCCGCGAAGATTGCTGCTCGCGGCCTTGATGCGTTCGACGTCCGACAACGCCATCAGTACACGTCCTTCTGGTAGCGGCCGCTGCGGCGGAGTTCCTTGAGCCTGGCCTCTGCCTGCTCTTCGTCCAGACCGCCGTGCTTGACCAGCACATCGCGCAATGCGTCATGCACGTCGGCTGCCATCCGCTTCGCGTCACCGCAGACATAGACGTGGGCGCCCTCATCAATCCAGCGACTGACCTCGCTGCCCTTGTCGCGTATGCGATCCTGCACATAGATCTTGCTCGCCTGGTCGCGCGAGAAGGCGACATCCATCCGCTGCAAATTGCCCTGCTTCAGGTGGCGGTGCCATTCGAGCTGATACAGGAAATCGGACGAGAAGTTTCGGGCGCCGAAGAACAACCAGTTCTCGCCGCTCGCGCCTGATTCGGCGCGTTCCTCGACGAACGCTCGAAATGGCGCGACGCCGGTTCCGGGGCCGATCATGATCGTGCGCGCGGCCGGATCCTGCGGGAGTCGGAAACGCGAGTTGGGCACCAGGTACACGGCCACCTGGTCGCCCTCGGTGACGCGATCGACCAGGTAACTGGACGCCGCGCCGACGTGCTCCCGGCCGAAGGCCTCGTAGCGGACGGCGGCGACGGTCAGGTGCACCTCGTCCGGGTTGGCTTCAAAACCGGATGAGATTGAGTAGGAGCGTGCCTCCAGTTTTCGCAGGCTGTCGGCAAACGTCTGTGCGTCGACGCTGGCCGGATACTGGAGAACGACGTCGATGACCTGGTGCTGGTCGACGAACTGGCCCAGCTCGACCCTGGCCGAGTCCTCGAGCAGCGCCCGAATCTCGTCGCTGTTCGCAATTTCGGCCCAGGCCTTGAGAAACACGAGACTCAGCGACGTAATTTCGAGCCGGTGATCCAGTGACTTCCTGAGTTCCACGTCCTCATCGCCGATCGAGATCGTCGTACTGCCGTCGAGCTTGAGCGCATCGAGGAACTCGTTGACCAGTTGCGGCGGATTGACGGGCAGCACGGCGAGCGCGTCACCCGGCTCGTAGCGGATGCCCGAACCAGCCAGCGACAACTCGACGTGATGGATGTCGCGGGTCGAATCTCGCCCGGTGATCTTCTGGTTGACCAGGACCTCGGCGAGAAACGGTGACTTGCGATCAAAAACAGGGGCGTCCGGTACGGCCCTCAGGTAGGAAACGTCCTGCGTTTGCTGCGAGGGCTTGGGCAACAGCGCTAGCGTGTCCGCCGACCAGGCGTCCGCGTCTGACTGGTAGTCGACATCGCATTCCACGATGGGACCGAGTCGCTCGGCGCCCAGCTCGGCAAGCCGTGTATCGATGTCCCGGCCCGTCTGGCAAAAATTCACGTAGCTGCTGTCTCCGAGTGCGAGGACATTGAACTTCAGATCCGACAACTGCGGCGCCTTCGACGACAGCAGGAACTCGTGCAGCAGTTCCGCATCGTCCGGCGGGTCGCCCTCGCCATGCGTACTGACGATGAAGCTGACAACAGACTCACGCTTCAGACTTGCCGGCTTGTAGTCGGCCATGCTCACCAGTCGAACCTCGAAACCCTGGCGAGTCGCCTCGGCAGCCAGTGCTTTGGCGATCGCCTCGCCGTTGCCCGTCTGGGAGCCGTAGAGAATCGTGTAGGTGCTACCGGCGACCGGAGCTGCAGCCGCGGGGGCCGTCGACCTCGCCGCGAGCCCGGCGGCGTAGCCGCTCACCCACAGAAGCTGCGAGTCGTTGAGCCCGCTCAGCGCGGACTGGACCGTCTGTGCCTCTGCGTCATTGAGAGGAAAACTCGGCGTTGGACTGGCCGTTGCGCTCATTCAGGTCTCCGACGGATATCGTGTCAGTGTCTCGGAGCGCAACAATAGGCGGGGTCGGTCGACCGAGGGAACGACCGGAATCTTATCCGCTTATAACCGGCAGGTATTTGCTCGCCGTGCCACGGCGAATGAGGCCGTGAAGTAACGGGCTAGTAGATGCGGATGCCACCGTGACGCTTGCGGCTTCGGTGGTCGACCCACCAGAGGCCGAGCAGGAAGCCACCGATAAGGCAAGCGATGATGGCGGCGAGCACCCAACTCGCCGGCAGGCTGTAGCGATACCGATCCTGGCGCGACTCCAGTCGTTGCCGTTCCGCTTTTTCGTCGTCCAGCGCCGTGTTCGCCTGGGCCAGCGACGCCGTCAGTCCGGCCACTTCGGATTGCAGCGCATCGATGGTCTGCGCCGGCTCAGCAAGTGCCGCCTTGACGTCGTCCAGCTCCTGCTGAACCAGTGCCGTTGCCGCCTGGGATTCCGCGACAATCAGCTTCGCTGGCTTTTCTGACACGAGGTAGGCTGCTTTGACGTAGCCTTGCGTGCCGTCCGGCAGCTGCACCTGTGCGTAGAGCCGCGTCCTCGACAGGATTTCCATTTCCTGGCCGCTTTCCAGCGTACGGAACGCACGGTCACTGGTGTCCTCCGCCTGATGCAGGCCGAGTCGCAGCAAGTCGGTCACATACACCGTCTCCGCCGACGCCAGGGCGGGTAGCGCGAGCAGTATCAAGGCTATCGATCTCATCGGCGCAGTGTAACCCAAGCTCATTGCTCGTTAAGCCACTTCATCAACGCGATGTGAACTTCGTCACCCGGGCCGCGATGAATATCCTGAGCATTCTGCAAGACGATGAGCGCGAATCGTCGGCCGGATTTCGACTGCATGTACCCGGAAACGGCGGAAACGTGATCCAGGGAGCCGGTCTTCAGGTGCGCGAGCCCGGACAGGGATGGATCCTTAAAGCGGCGCCGGGCGGTGCCGTCCAGGCCGGAGAGCGACATCGATGCAAGAAACTCCGGCATGTAGGGCTGCTTCCAGGCATAGGAGAGAATGCGGCCGAATTGCCGGGCGCTGATACGCGATTCACGAGACAGGCCCGCCCCGTTTTCGAGCACGAATCCCTCCCCATCCAGTTCGCGTTCCTCGAGCCACGACCGGATCAGGTGGCGGCCCGCTGCCTCGGTCGGCGGCAGCTTCTCGTCCTCCGCCGCGAGCGTGTACAGCAGCTGTCGCGCCATGACGTTGTTGCTGTATTTGTTGATGCGCTTGATCTGGTTGCCCAGCGGCAGCGATCGAAACTCGAGCAGAGGTTCGGCGTCCTCTGGTGCCGTCGCCCTGCGCCAATCACCGTCGAACTGGCCGCCGAGCTCCCGCCACAGCGACGAGAACAGGCCGTAGGCGAATTCCGCGTGATCCAGCACGGTCCGGTCCATCGCATATCGCTCACAACCGCTGGGGAAACGTCCTGACAGAGCGATCTCGTCAAAGGACTCGTTCGCGCTGATACTGATGCCCCGCTGGTAGCCACGACAACTGCCTGGCTTCAGGGATAACCTGTTCTCGACTTTGAGGTTGTCGAGCGGCGGGTCCACGAGTACGCGGACGGCATTCTTGTCGAAATCCGGCTCGAACCAGTAGCGCACAACCTTGAAATTCATCAGCAAGGCATTGGCGCCGACGTTATAGGCCCGCAGCGGCTGGTTGTCGAACGCCGCCGGATCAAAGTCAGGCACCTGGAAATACGAGTCATCGATCAGCAGGTCGCCGCCGATGTCCTGGATGCCGTACTGGCGAACCAGGCGCAGCATCTGCCATACGCGTTCGGTGACCAGGAACGGGTCGCCGTGTCCCTTGATCAGCAGGTCACCGTCGAGGCGGCCATTGTCTATCTCGCCCAGCGCATAAACGTCGGTCGTCCACGTGTACGCCGGGCCCAGGATGTCGAGTCCGACCAAGGTTGTAATCAGCTTGATCGTCGAGGCCGGGTTGCGTGGCTCATCGGCGTTCCATTCCAGCATGACCTCGCCGCTCTCAATGTCGGCAACGTACAGGCTGATCTCATTGTCCTGTATATCCCGCACATTGAGCACGCTGCGGACGCCCGCGGGCAGGGGGTCGTCTGTCGCCCAGGCCGGGGCGGCCAGCAACAGGATCCAACAAAATACGTATCGAAACACAATCACCCTTATTCGCTCAGTCGCTCTTTGAGTGCCTCGTCGGCTGCCTTACGAATGACCCGCACGACGAGCACGATTGCAACGATCGCGACGCCAATGGCGACCCAGCTCGACGCGTCCAGCGAGCGCTCCCGCGATAATATCTGCGCAATGTCATCATTCAAACTGCCGAGATAAACATACAACGCGATCGGCGGCAGCATACCGATCGCCGTCGCCGCCGCATACGTTCCGGCAGACACGCGGGTGGCACCGTAAACGTAGTTGAGTAGATTAAACGGCAGCACCAGGGCGACCCTGGTCAGAAACACGATGCGAAACGAGCGGTTGCCGATCGCATGATCCAAAGCCTCGAGACGCGCATTGCCGCTGATGCGGGTACGAACGGAATCCCGTGCCAGGGTCCTGCCGACGAAAAAAGCGGCCAATGCCCCCAGCGTCACCGCCATCGTCGCCAACGCTATGCCTTTGACAACACCAAACATGAGCCCGGCCACCATCATGATGATCCACCCGGGCGACAAAAGAACGATCATCAGGACGGCCAGCGACACGTAGGCGATAGCGGCCAGCAGCGGGGATCGAGCCTCGAAGTTCGTGACGGTGTCGAGCATGTCCCTGATCGGCAGAAACTGAATCAGCGCTATGCATGCCACCAGCGTCGCAAGCAGGATAAGCCGGTAAGCCTGGCGTCTCGACATCAAGACCCGGGTTTCTCGATCTTCATGGACCGAATCCGGTCGGAAAGTGTTGTCGGTCGGATACCCAGCAATTCTGCCGCTCCGCCTTTGCCCGACACCCGCCAGGCGGTCGCCTTCAGCGCACGAATCGTGTTTCGACGTTGCAAAGACTTCAGTTCCGTCTCGGTCATGATTGAATCCAGATCGGCTTGCGCCTCCGACTTCAGCATACGACGCCCGGTGGTCGGTAAGGAAGCTTCCAGCCGCAGCATGTTACCGGGTGACAGAATGACGGCACGCTCGATGACGTTCTTTAGCTCCCTGACGTTGCCGGGCCAGTCGTACTGCATCAGCTGGTCGGCCTGCGCCCGCGTCAGCGAGAGGCCCTCGCGGCCGAACTCCTGGCAGGTCTGCTTGAGGAACTCCTGCGCGAGTTGCACGACGTCGTCTCCGCGGTCGCGCAGCGGCGGCACATCGATCGGGAAGACGCTGAGCCGGTAGTACAGGTCCTCGCGAAACTCGCCAGCCTCGATCAGCTGAGCCAGGTCCCTGTTCGTCGCGGCGATCACCCGAACGTCGACGCGGCGCGTCTCGTCGTCGCCCACGCGCTCGAACTCACTCTCCTGCAGTACCCGCAGCAGCTTGCCCTGGAGTTCCAGTGGAATCTCGCCCACTTCATCGAGAAACAGCGTGCCGCCATCGGCGAGCTGGAACCTGCCGATTCGGTCGCGATGCGCACCGGTGAATGCACCTTTCACATGCCCGAAGAACTCGCTTTCGAAGAGCTCTTTCGGGATCGACGCGCAATTCACCTTGACCAGCGGCCCCTCCGACCTTGGTCCGCGCGCGTGCAGCGCGCGAGCCACCAGCTCCTTGCCAACACCGGACTCGCCGAGCAGCAGAACACTCGCGGGGGTCTCAGCGACGGCCTCGACACGTTGCAGCATCCGCTTCAGCGACGGGCTGTTGCCGACGATGCGTCCGAAGTTCATCGCGACGTTGACCTCCTCTCGGAGATAGTCGCGCTCACGCTCGAGTTCTTCGCGAAGGCGCGCGTTTTCTTCCAGTGTCTTGCGGAGTTCGCGCTCGGCCGCCTTTCGTTCAGTCAGGTCCTTTGACGCGATCAGCAGCTGGTCAACGTCACCGTCCTCACCGCGATGCGCAATGGCCGACATCACCAGGTCCAGTACCCGACCGTCCTTGGTCACCATCTGGCGTTCGAGATTATTGAAGTCGCCGGCGTTGATCAGCGCCTGGAGTCTGCCCTCTGCCCAACGTTCCCGATCGGCATCGCTGTAGAACTCGATGACCGGTCGTCCGATGACCTCATCTCGTTCGTAGCCAAGCTTCATGAGCCAGCGGTCCGTTACGGTCACAAGCCTGCCGTCCGGATCCAGTGTATGAAGCATGGCCGGCGTCTCACGGTAGAGGTCGCGATACTTGAAGTTGGCTCGCGCCTCGTCCGATATCTCCTGGTACATCGCGACCGTTCGGACGAAGACATCGTCCGTGTCCAGCTCAACGATGGCATTGGCTATGCACTCGATGGTCTCGCCGTCACGGGAGACGAAGCTGATCGGCTTTCGTTCGAGCTTCCCCGTTCGGCGTAGCGCCGGACGGAATTCCGTTCTCGCCCGATCGGCGCTGGCCGGGGTCATGAACGCGTCGGGTGATTGGCCGAGTATCTCGTCTCGCGAATAGCCCAGCCGTTTGGCAAACGCATCGCTGACGTCGAGGTAGCTGCCGTCCTCGCCGATAAACGTCGCCATCGCCGGCGCACGCCGGAACAACCACCGATAATGATCTCGATCACTCATGGCCAAAATTTACGGTTTTTCGTAATAGCATTCACGTTTTTTCGTTATTTACGAAATTTCGTAGAATTTTGCAATATCCAAGTTATTGTTTTTTTTAAATTTTCTAGTTTGGCACGCATCGTGCAATGTGTAGCAGTGTATGCGCCACGTGCGCACTGGTTCTTGGGCAAAGGAATTGAACGTGAAAACACGAATCTGGACACAGGTTGCGACGATCGCGGCGAGCGCCCTGCTCTTCGTTGGTTTCGCGATCTTTGTCGGCATGGCGTTCGGAGGGCCGCAATCCTGAACAGGCGAGCTTCAGGTTCTCGGATGAGAGCTTGAATTTCCTCCTGACGCACAAATAATGAAATTTCGTTTCGGCGGAATATCGACTCTACCCTCCCCCCCTTGTGAGTCGGTGTTCTGTCGATATCACTGACCAGCCGGTCGGTGACGAATACGGGCCTTAAAGGTCCGGCGGCATACCCCTGCCGTTAACCCCTTGGCGCCGGAGTCCGCTCCGTGTCGGATCGGCCCGCTGAAACTCACTAGATTCAGTGCTCCGGCGCCAATTTTTTCTCAGACGAATTCTTTCGCCTGTCGAATCCGCTACCTGCGCCGTTGCTCGATCTTGTTGGATTGAAGTTGGGCTGCGCCGTTGGATATCTGCTCACGCAGCTTACGCAACCAGTGTCTCGCCCACGCGAACTCGATGCTGAGAATCGCCAGCCCGAGCGGAATAACGACAAAGGCGGGACCGGGCGTCACAATCATGACAACGCCAACGAGCATCACCGTCGCGCCCACAACGAGGATGACGATGCGCCGCGCCATTTTGTAAGTCAGGTGAATAGTCTTCAAGATCATCGTGCATCAGTAGACCGCGAACCGGTACGATAGTGCAAGACACGTGAATCACTGGAACCCTCTAATGCCGAAACCACGACTTGCTCTCGTGCTGCTTGCATTCGCACCAGAAGTCCATGCGGACGACGGGCACTATGTCCTGTTCAGGGCGCAGCCGGCGATCGCAGAGATCGACGTGTCGGACACACAACAAAAAGACATGCCGACCCTCAGGTTCCCGTTTCGGCTCGACGCGGCATGCGCGCGTCCAGCCCGGGCAGCATTGGTCAGCCTCAACGTGGCGGACGTCAGGAAATCATGGTCAGCCGACGAAGACGGTATTTCGGTTGAGGAATCACTGGTGATTCCAGCGAAACAGACGGCACCGGTGATGGCAGACTTCTGCATATCGGGCGACTACGGCGTTACCCAGCTGGTGCGTTCGGTGTTCACGGCTCAGATCGCGCTGACCTGTAAAGCCGGGAATTCGCAGACGATCAGGTACCAGTCCACGCCACTCGACGTGGAGCTGGCCTGTCTTCAGCCTCCGGAAGAGCTTTCGACTGACGAGCCCGACGGGTCGTCCGAGGCGTCTGCCTCTCCAGAAGAAACGACGAGTTCCTGACGCAGGAACTCGAGGGTCTTGCCCCAGGCGTCGTCAGCCGCTTCGGCGTTGTAGTTTCGGCCTGTAGGATTCGCAAACGCGTGGCCGACGCCAGGGTAGACATAGATCGATCCGTCTTTGCCCAGCTGATCCATAGCGGCTTCGAATCCTCGAACCGAATCGACGCTGATTCCGCGATCCTCGGCGGCGAAAATGCCCAGCACCGGACTCTCGAGTGCCGAGAGGCGCTCGGTATCGCTGGTCACCTGTCCATAGTAGATAACCGTCGCGTCCAGCTGCCCGGAGAACTCGAGCGCAGCGTTGAGCGACCAGCCGCCACCGAAACACCAGCCCAGCGTTGCCACCTTCGGTGCCTCGGCCACGTCATCGACAAAGGTCAGCGCTTGCCGCAGATTGTCGACCGCCTGCCGGGGATTCTCGATGACCTTCTGCATCTTCTCCCTGGCTTCAACCGGGGTGGTTGCAACCTCGCCACCGAACAGGTCGACGGCGAGGACGATGTATCCCTCTCCCGCAAGCCGGTCTGCCATGGCGCGCACATTGTCGTTCAGACCCCACCATTCATGGATAACGATGATGGCCGGCAGTGGTTCGATCATGTCCTCGGGAAACGCGAAGTGGCCATAGATCAGGTCGTTGCCGACTTCGGCATACGGCAAGACTTCGGCAACAACTTCGCGAGCCGGTGCTTCCTCGACGGCCGGCGTGGCCTCGGTGGTATCCGTCGCATGAACTTCAGACATCGCATCGAGGTTGTCGCGAGCGGCCGCCTGTTCGGCTGAATCGGTGTTGTCGCCGGAGCACGCGCTCAGCGCCCAGATAAGGGCGAGCGCCGCCGAGGCGCGCACGTATTTGGTCATTGGTTGAATGATCATCGATGCAGTGTAATGCAATCCGCGGTCATGTCGAGAGCAACTGAATCTGTTTTCTGCCACATCAGGTTTCAATTGGATCGATCCGGCCGACGTTGTTGGTTGCACGCGCCGACCCATTGGTGTGAGGCTACATCGTTCAGACCGAATCGGCTCCGCGCGCCGGGTTGAGTGGTTCTCGGGCCGCTTCGACCGCGAGAGCGGCTTTGCCCGAGCGCAATGACCGGGTTCAGCGAGGCGGCCTCGTGACCGGCCGCGGCGGTGAAGCACTGTGAGGAATTACGGCTGCGATTCGACGAAGCGGTCGGAGAGGAGTTCCGCTGCACCATTTGGCACACAGAGCTGATGGACAGCTGTGGCGCCAAGTAGCGTCGGTATGAGATGACCGTGCAAAGAAAAGCGTACAATCCCGCAATGAAAACGATTAGATGCCTGACGATTCTCGCGCTTGTGATATTTGCCGGCTGCGACCGTCCTGCTTCACAAGCAGTCCATCCGATCGCCGACCTGTTGCTCGTCAATGCCGACGTCGTCACGGTCGACCCGGACGTTCCGGATACCGAGGCCGTCGCCATCAAGGGCGAACACATTCTGGCAGTCGGTACGTCTGAAGACCTGTCGAAGCATATCGGCGATGAAACCGAGGTTATCGATCTCGACGGCCAGATGGTCATTCCGGGCTTCATCGAGGGACACGGTCACTACACGAGCTTCGGCGGTTCGCTGTTGATCCTCGACTTCCGCTACGCGAAGAGTTTCGCCGAGATCGTGTCGATGGTCGCCGACGCCGCAGCCGAGACGCCTGCCGGCGAATGGATCGTCGGGCGTGGCTGGCACCAGGACAAGTGGGAGACGAAGGAAGAAGTCCTCGTCGAGGGGCTGCCGATTCATGACTCATTGAGCGAGGCGACCCCCGATCATCCGGTCATGCTGATTCACACCAGCGGGCATGCCGTATTCGTCAACGAGCGCGCGATGAACCTCGTCGAAATCGACGGCAGCACAACACCGCCGCCCGGCGGCGAAATCGTCACCGACGAGAACGGCCGGGCAACGGGCATGATGCGTGAGGCGGCGCAGGACGCGTTTCGTGTCGCCTACTCGGGCCACCAGGGCCGGCGCCCGGCGGGCGTTGCCGAAGCGGAGCTACGGCGCATGATCACGCTGGCCGGCGAGGAGTCGCTGCGTCACGGCATCACCTCCTTCCAGGATCTCGGCACGACATTCGCGGAGGTCGACCTGATCAGGACCATGGCCGATGAAGGCAATCTGCCGGTTCGCCTGTTCATGGCCTTCGAGGAACAGGCCGCTGACATGGAAGGCCGCCTCGGCGACTACCGCATGGTCGGTTACGGCAACAACTTCCTGACCGTGCGAACGATCGGCGAAAAGGTACTCGACGGCGCACTTGGCACACACGGCGGCTGGCTTCTCGCACCTTACGCGGACATGCCGGAGAGCTACGGCCTGAATGTCGTCTCGGTTGAGGAAATTGAGAAGTCGGCCGAGCTGGCGATGAAGTACGACTACCAGATGGCCATCCAGGCCATCGGCGATCGAGCCTATCGAGAGCTCCTGGACATCTACGAGGCCGAGTTCGAGAAGCACCCCGACAAGACCGACCTCCGCTGGCGCATTGAGCACGCACAGGTCATTCATCCGGACGATGTTGCACGGACCGTCGAGCTACGTGTCATTCCCGCCGTGCAGGGGATCTTTGCCTGTTCGGACGGACCGTGGGTCGTAGACCGGCTGGGCGAAGAGCGCACGCGGGAACGTGGCTATATCTTCAACACCTTGGCTGAGGCCGGTCTCGTGCCAACGAATGGCACGGACCCGCCCGTGGACGAGATCAGCCCGATCGGCAGCTTCCATTGTTCGGTGACCCGTGAACTTCCGGATGGCACGCTGTTCCAACCCCAGGAGGCCTACTCTCGCGAGCTCGCCTTGTACTCGTACACGATGGGCAACGCGATCGCGGCTTTCGAAGAAGACATCAAGGGCTCAATCACGCCGGGCAAGCTCGCCGACCTCGCTGTTTTGTCGCAGAACCTGCTGACCGTGTCTGACGACGACCTGATGGATACCGAGGTCACCATGACGATACTCGGCGGCAAGATTCGCTACCGCAACGGAACAATCCTGCGCGACTAGCGAGCGACACAGGAAATTTGATCATGCGACTAAGCTATCTCACTGCAGCGGTCTGTATTGCGTTCCTGGCGGCCTGCACGGCGCCGAAGACGCGAGTGGAAACCGAAGCGGTTCGCGACTTCATCGCCGCGGCGGAACTCGCGGAGACGGACCAGGTTCGTTACCGACCGACGCAAACGCCAGGTCTCAACCCGATTAACGAAGAGTTCGCGTTGCTCCGGACCCGCGACAGCCATTTTCTCGTGGAATTCCGTCAGCGTTGCTACGCGCTTTACGACAGCTCACGCATAACGCCCGACGTGCGCCGGGAGGGCAACGTGATTCGTGCGCGCTTCGACACGATACGCGGCTGTGTCATCGACAAGATCTTTCAGATCGATGCGGCACAGGCGCTGGAGCTCGAGCAGCTGGGCGACGCACCGGGCGACGGGGCGGCAATCGAGGTTCGTCCGCCGAACGAGTAGACCGGCGCCGGATCGGCGCGTGCAGCCTCCGATGTCGAATTGATGCTTCAGTTCGGTTCGATCGAGGTCGAAGCCGGCGTCGAGATCATCTATGGCGAGAGTCGTTGACTCACGAATCTCGTCAATCTGAAGTCTGAGAGCGGACGCCGGCGCGTCCGTCGCTTCTGGCGGGCTGACGCCGGGAACCGGAACGGCCTAGGCATTGGCATCGGCATCGGCATCGGCATCGGCTGACGCCGCGATAAGTACCAGAACCAGTAAAGGCCTGAGGTCTCGCATGAGGTTCTGTCTTACTCCTATCCCTGAGATGTCATATGCAGGGCGACGACGGATTGGATCATGCCGGGCATCGGGCTTTAGCGTAGACGAGACCATCGCCGTGCGGGACGACGGGCCGCAGCCCGCGTCCGGCCATTTTGTTCCATCCGGGGCACCAACTGCGTATACACCTGTGACGGCTAGAAAACCGCTGCCATCGCTGGCGGGCTTGCTTCAGGGCAGAGCCAGGATGGTAGGGACAAAAGCTCACCGGGCCCATCAGCAGGAAGGATTATGGAAGGAGAGAAGCAATGAGTCGAAAAATCCTCGTCTATCTCGGCACCGTGCTATGTGTCTTTTCGACAGGTTGTATGGCTGAAGGCGATGCAACGGATTCCGACTCGGCGCCGGACGTTGCCGCAGAGCTCGTGCAGGTGGAACAGGACCTCGAGATTGCGGTAACGGTGCCCTCCGGCAGCTACGAGCTGACCGTCCCGGGCAGCTGCGGCATCGGCAACCAGGCGATAGTTGCCGAGCATCACAACGAAGTCAGTATCAGCGTCCACAAGGATGCCTACAACGGCATGGAGCTCTACTTCTCGAACAACGAAGACGGCGAGTGGGAAATCATTCTCGAGCCCGGCGAAGACAACAGCGAACTCGACGGCAATCGATTCCGATTCAGCGGAGATGTGCCGTACAACTTCGAGGAGTCGGACCTGCAGGCGATCGAGGTCGAGATTGTCTGCACATCATTCTGAGTCCTGAGCGAAAGTGCATCCCGCGAGAGTCACATCGATGATCGACCGACACGAAAGACTGATCGTCCCGTTTCTGCTCCTGACCTGCCTGTGCGTGCACGCGAATGCCCAGCAGCGCCCGTCACTGCCGGCGGCCGGCGCCGACGTGCAATCCAGTGGCACCGAAGATCGTGCAGCGCTGAATGCCGATCGCGATCGCCAGCTGGAGACGTTGAAGTCCGAATGGCAACAGCGTTTCGAAGAGATTCAGAACGACGCAGAAAAGGACTTCGCCAGGCTAAAGAAGCAGGGTTACAACAGCAAGGACGCAGCGGCGGTCAACCAGCGCCGCCAGAAGGCGATCGACGAACTCAACCGCGAGTACGGCGAACGTCGCGCGGAGATCTACCGGCGATGGTCCGCGGCGGGGCAAGCTCTGGCGGACCGTGGCCTGGCTTCAATCCGCGTTGCGCCGACTCCTCGAGGTCCGGACTCCAGCCCTCTCGAGGCGGGAGTAATCGGGCTACCCGGCAGCGGCGCAGCGAGACAGGCCTCCGAACCACCTGATACGGATGTGCCCAACCAAGCTGACATCGAAGACCCTGAGCCCGCGGCCGAGGAAGCAGACAGTCCTCGGGTTGAGCCGCGCGAGGGTCCCCTGCACTACCGTCTGGGCACGGCCTTCACGATGACCGGTACCGGCGGCGCTGAAACGACGAGCTGGGAACCGCTTCGCGTGCGGCTACCCGTCGAGTTCCGCATGACGGGACTCGCGGACCTCGCGACGCGTGAGTTCGAGCCGATCCGGTATCGCGTTGACACGACATTCACGATGACGGGCCGCAGAAGTGAAACGTTATGAATGAGGGAGAGGGAACATGATCAGAGCAAAGCTATTTACGTTATTGGTTGGCGCATGTTCGATGCTTCTGTCGATGGGAGCTACAGCCGCGCCAATCGAGATAACCATACCGGTATCGCTTCGGGACATGCACCCGGATGTGCTGCGCGTGTCCGTATTTTGTTGGCTCAAGGACGCCGACGGCCGTTACCTGCGAGAGTCCGCAAGCAGCCCCACGATAGAAATCGTCGACGGCGCGTTCTCCGGTGACGTGGTTGCGAGTGCCGAGGGCGACCCGTCCATTGCCACGCAGGCACACAGCTACCTGTGTCTGATGCAATTCGGCATCCGGGGAGCGCCTGGTACCCACATGCCCGGCCCGGTGCCAACGACCCGGTACGAGCCCACGCCCTACGTCGCCGAGCGCCTGCAGACCGCCGACGGCGAGCCCTTCGTTTATTGGGCCGAAGGAACGTTCGATGCGGCGCCATGAACATCGACGGACGTGATTCAAATCGACCTGACCTGCGGCTGGTCCGTCTGGCGTGTTCCGGCTCCCGGATGCGCGGTTAGCAATACACAACGCTTTCACAAGCAATTCGTGAAGAAGCCGTGATCTCTGTGTGACATCTCGCTCAGAAACTCTCTCCTGATTCCAATGCATTCGTTCAGGAGAGAAACCGATGAAGAGAACACTCATTGCTGCGGCACTCGCGGCATCTGCACTGACCCTGCCTGCTGCACATGCCACCGACTTCGATGTCGAAATTACCAACCTCACGAACGGTATCTATTTCACACCGTTCCTCGCCGCAGCTCATCCTGCCGGCACGAACCTGTTCGTTACCGGCCAACCGGCGTCAGCCAACCTGCAGGCAATGGCAGAGGGTGGCAGCATCGATGGCCTCGTTGACGACGTAACCGCGCTCGGCGCGACCTTCGTCGCGAATCCGGCGTCGGGCCTTCTCCCGCCTGCAGCCAGCACAACGTTCACCCTGAACACGGATGGCACAACCAACGATCGCCTGACCATCGTCGCGATGCTGTTGCCGACTAATGACGCGTTTGCCGGACTGAACGCGATCGAAATTCCAACGGAACCCGGCACCTACGTCTACGACGTTCCCGCGTATGACGCCGGCACCGAGGCCAACGACGAATTGCTGACCGGTGGCGGCGCGCCGGGTGCGCCCGGTATGCCGGCTGATCCGGGTGGCCTGACCGGCACGAACGGCACCGGAGCCGCAACCGCAGATACGAACACGAACGTCCACATCCATCGGGGTGCGCTGGGCGATAGCGATGCAACCGGGGGCAGCAGCGACCTCGATAACCGCGTACACCGCTGGCTAAACCCGGTCGTGCGCGTAACGCTCACGGTGCGATAGGAGAACGTCATGTCATTGATCCGAAGCAAACTACCCGCAATAACCAAGATCGTCGCTAGCGCTCTGTTGATCGCAGGCTGTAGCAGCAGCGATGACGACCCGGCGCCGGTTCCCGATCCCGTGCCGGCGCCGCCCGCGACGACGACGTTCGAGGTCACGGTCAGCAACCTGACCAACGCCCAGCCGCTGTCCCCGGTTGCGGTCATCGCTCACCAGGACGGCTACGCGGTCTTCACGGTCGGCATGCCGGCAACGGTCGGCCTCGAGACGCTGGCAGAAGGCGGCGACAACTCCGCTTTGATCGGTGAGGCCGATGCCGATGCACTGGTGCTGGCAACGGCCTCAGGCACCGCGCCGATTGGCCCGGCTGGCAGCGAGACCATCACGATTGAGGTCCTCGAGAGCGAGCTCGCTGGCTTGTTGCTGAGTACCAGCACGATGCTGGTCAATACGAACGACGCGATCACGGGATCGAACGGTGTCGCCATCGGCGACATGGCCGTCGGAGACGTGATGTCTCAGAGGACCATCGCTTATGACTCGGGCACCGAGGCGAACACGGAGCTCGCCATCCAAATCCCCGGGCCTGCGGGTGGTGGCGAGGGCTTCAACGCCGCGAGGGACGACCTGGCGGACCGCGTCACGATGCACACCGGTGTCGTCAGCCGGGATGACGGACTCGCAATGTCCGATCTGTCGGGACAGCACCGATTCGACAACTCCGTCGCGGCTTTTCGTATCGAGCGCATCAACTGATTCATCCCCAGTGGGAGGCACAGGGACGTGCCTCCCCATTCCCCTGTGATAAATCTGTGAAATTTTCGGTCTACTCTGCCAACACCCATACGAGGGAGGCGGCGATTCATGCAAGCTCCAAGGTGCGACAAGTGACGCAGCGGCGCATTTTGCTGGTCGAAGATGAGGACGACATTGCGGATGTCGTGGCCCTGCATCTGGCCGACGTTTGCGACGAGGTCGTCGTGGCTCGCGATGGCTACGACGGAATGCGCCTGGCCACGACTGGAGACTGGTCGCTGATCATCCTCGACTTGCGACTGCCCGGCCCGGATGGCCTGGAGATCTGCCGCACGGTGCGGCGGGAACGCCCTTACCAGCCGGTGCTCATGCTGACGTCCAAATCCGCTGAACTGGACCGCATTCTGGGCCTCGAATCCGGCGCAGACGACTACCTGACAAAACCCTTCAGCGTGCTGGAGCTGGCGGCCCGCGTTCGAGCAATATTTCGGCGTGTCGACAGCCTGGGCAGCCAACCCGCTTCCAAGACCGAGTCACCGCAAGCCATACAGAGCGGCGACGTGGTGATCGACCCGTCACGGCGTGAAGTGCAGCTTTCGGGCGAAACAGTGGACCTCACCGCCCGCGAATTTGATCTGCTCGAGCATTTCGCGAGGCATCCGGGACGCGTTTTCCGTCGTGCTGACCTGCTCGACCAGGTCTGGGGCTACGGGCATGAGGGCTACGAGCATACGGTCAATTCGCACATCAACCGATTGCGCGCGAAGATCGAGCGCGACCCGTCGAAGCCCGAGATGATCGTCACGGTCTGGGGCGTCGGCTACAAATTCGAGGCCAGGGCGTGAACAGCCTTCTGGCCAAGCTGTCCGTCGCGCTGGTCGCCCTCGTGGGACTCATGGGCGTTGCCTTCTACGTCGTGGACCGAGTGAACACTCGCGTCTACTACGAGGAGCTGTCCCAGCACCTGAACGCGCCCATCGCGATGTATGTCACGGAGCAGCGCCAGCTTATCGAGAACGGCGTTGCCGACCTCGACAGCCTGCGTGACCTCGCCAGTCACGCGATGGTCATTAACCCGACCGCGGAGATCTACTTGCTGGACGCCGAGGGCGACATACTCGGGCACAACCAGCCACCGGATGCGGTGCTCGGCACGCGCGTCGACCTTGCGCCTATTACCATGCTCATCAGCGGGGAGGCGCAGCCACCGGTTCGGGGTACGGACCCGCGCAATGTCGACAGTGCGAAAGTCTTTTCGGCCGCAGAAGTACGGTCCGAAGCAGGCCTCGAGGGTTACCTGTACGTCGTGCTCGGCGGTCAGACTTACGAGACGCTTGCCAACAACATCGGCGATACCTACACAGCGAAAGCGAGCGCCGTCGCGATGGCCTCAATCGTGCTGCTGACCGTTGCGATCGGGCTTATCGTCTTTCGCGTTCTGACGCGGCGCCTGAAACGCCTGAATTGCGAAATGCAGCGGCTCACCGAAGCCAGGTTTGCAGTCGAGCCCACGCTCACCCGGCCCGCCGACGGAGGAGACGAGATCGACGAGCTCGGCGCGGCGTTTTTGGACATGTCATCGCAGATTCGCCGCCAGATAGAGCAACTCAAGGAAACCGACAAGATCCGCCGCGAGCTCGTCTCCAACATCTCGCACGACTTGCGTACGCCGTTGGCGGCAATCCAAGGCTATATCGAGACGCTGATTATAAAGAGCGAGTCGATGTCGGCCTCCGATCGTGGTCGCTTCCTGCGCATCGCCCGCAAACACGTCGTCCGCCTCGGCGTGCTGGTCGGCGACTTATTCGAACTCTCGAAGCTGGACTCCACCAGCGTGACGCCCAAGCTCGAGCGTTTTTCGTTGCCGGAACTCATTCAGGATGTCTCACAGGAATTCGCGATCGAGTCCAGCAAGAAGGACATCGACCTGGAAATCGAAGTCAGTGACGCCAGCGTATTTACGGTGGGCGATATCGGGCTCATCCAGCGCGTGTTGGAGAACCTGGTCAGGAATGCCATTCGCTTCACGCCCGAAGGCGGCGTAGTAACGCTGTCGATTGCGGAGAAACCGCAGACAGTCGCCGTAGCCGTATCGGATAACGGCCCAGGGATTGCTGAAAAGGACGTTCCGAGAATCTTCGATCGCTTCTATCGCGCGCTCGACGGCGAAGAGGCACGTTCCGACTCATCCGGTCTCGGCCTTGCCATCGTCAAACGCATTCTCGATCTGCACGACAGTCGAATTACCGTGTCCAGCCAACTCAATGTCGGCACACGATTCGAGTTTGAGCTACCGCTGATTCAGCAGGCGGCCTGATTCCCGCCATCGAGCGCGTGGGGTGGTCGGCCGCAGCACCGCTTTGTTGCCGGGTCGCATGGGACTGCGACCGTCAGTTCACCAATAACTGACAAGCGATCGGTGCTGCGTTAAGTTTGTGGCGTCGCCACAACGAGAAGAACAATGACGCACCGGAAACTCCTGATCGTAACCGCGTTTGCGATACTGCTCTCCGGATGTGGTTCCGAACAAACGGGATCTCCCGCCGCGGATAGCGCCGACCTCGTACTGACCAATGCACGCGTCTACACGCTGGACTGGGGAGAACCCGGGCCGGGCGGCGAAGTCGCCGACGACGCGCCGGTCTCCGATGGGGGATGGGAACCCGACGCCGAGGCCGTGGCGACGAAGGGCGGCGAAATACTGTTCGTCGGCAGCAATGAAGCGGCGCTGGAACTCGCGGGCGAGACTACCCGCGTCGTCGATTTGGCGGGTGCCACACTCATTCCGGGCCTCGTCGATTCGCACACGCACATATTCGATCTCGGCGCCAAGCTCGACACGGTCGACCTGACGGGCATCGACACGGAAGAAGAGGCGGTCGCGTTGGTCGCAGAGCGAGCGAAGTCTGTCCCCGACGGTGAATGGATCATCGGCGCCGGATGGGACGAAGGCGCGTGGGCCAATCGATACCCGGACAAGGTGCTGTTGACCGCCGCCGTCCCGAACCACCCGGTGTTTCTCGACAGCCTGCACGGCTTTGCGGCCTGGGCGAACCAGGCGGCGCTCGACGCCGGCGGCATCACCGCGGACAGCGAGATCCCCGTCGGCGGCGAGATGCGTCTCGGTGAAGACGGCGAACCCAACGGGCTGTTCATAAACCGTGCGACGACGATGCTGGACGCCATCGTGCCGCCGCCTCCAAGAGAGACGCTGATAGACCGCGTCCTGCTCGCTCTGACACAGATGGCGGAAGATGGTTACGTCGCCGTACACGATGCGGGCCTCGACTCGCGCATGATGGATGTCCTCGAACAGCTCGAGAAGGAAGATCGGCTGCCGATCCGCGTTTACGCGATGCTGTCGCTCCGCGATGAGCCACTGATTCGGAAGTGGATCGAAAAAGGTCCCGACACGGACAACGACAGCATGCTGGTCACACGTACAGTAAAGGCCTACTACGACGGTGCTCTGGGCTCGCGAGGCGCGCGACTTCTCTACGACTACGCCGACATGCCCGGCCATCGCGGCGTCAGCGGCGACGACTACGGCTTCGACCAGGCGCTGAATGCCGAAGCTATGAAGGTTGGTTTCCAGGTCGCGATTCATGCCATCGGCGACGCCGGCAACCGCGAAGCGCTCGATATCCTCGAAGGCGTGTTCAAAGAAGACCCGGTAACCCGAAACAATCGTCACCGTATCGAGCACGCGCAGGTCATACACCCGGACGATATTCCTCGCCTGGGGCAGCTGGGCATAGTCGCTTCGATGGAACCGCCTCATGCGATGGAAGACAAGACATGGGCCGAGGCCCGCCTGGGGCCCCGGAGGATTCTGGGCGCCTACGCGTGGCGCTCGTTGCGCAAGTCCGGCGCAGATATCACGTTTAACTCGGACAACCCGGGCTCGGACCACAGCATCTTCTACGGGCTGCACTCGGCTATCACCCGACAGGACAAGAACTTCGAGCCCGAGGGCGGCTGGTACGCGGAACAGAGACTGACTGCCGACGAATCGGTGCGTGCGTACACGAACTGGTCGGCGTATGCGAGTTTCCGCGAGGACGACACTGGCATCATCGAGGTGGGTCGCTGGGCCGACCTGACGGTCATGGATATCGATCCGTTCGTGCTAGCCGACGAAGACCCCGCCCGGCTACTCAACGGCAGGATCCTGATGACGATCGTTGACGGCAACATCGTCTACGAACGCTAAACGGCTTTCTCACTCGCGCCACAATGCCGGCAACGGACTACCCGCGACTCGAACTGGATAACGGCAGGCTTCGCGTCTCCGTCTACGTGCCGGATGCCGAGCATGGCTATTACCGTGGGCCGCGCTTCGACTGGTCCGGCATGATCGAGCACGTCGAAACGGCCAGGCATCGGTTTTACTCGCCGTTGCACGTGACTCACGATCCAATGCGCCATGACTGCGTCAGCGGACCGGCCGAAGAGTTCGCGATGTTCGAGCCAATGGGGTTTGCCGAGGCCCGCCGAGGGGAGACGTTCGTCAAGATCGGCGTTGGCCTGTTGGAGAAAGGCAACGACGACGAGTACCAGTTCGCAGGCGACTATCGCATCGTTCGAGCCGGAGAGTGGGACATCCGGCACGCGCCGGACAGTGTGGAATTCTCCCAGGAGCTCGCTGGCGATCGCGGATGGGGCTACACCTATACAAAAACCATCGCACTCGTGCCCGGGAAATCCGAGCTGATCATCGCTCACAGGTTGGAAAACTCCGGCGAAAAGAAGATCAGTATCAACAACTACAATCACAACTTCAGCCTGATCGACAACCTGCCTTACGGCCCGGACTACCGCGTCGAATTCCCGTTCACGACGATGATCCCGATACGCATCAATCAGTTCGCCTGGTTCCGCGGCAACACGGTCGAGGTTCCGGAGCCACTGGGCGACCGGTCGCTGTGGATTCCGCTATTCGAAGGCGCAGGGCGCGTCGAGTACAACCGGGCATTGATCAAACACGAGCCGAGCGGCGCATCGATTGAGTTCATTGGCGACGCACCCGTCACTCGCATGGTGTTCTGGGCCGTCGAGCGCGCGGCCTGCCCTGAGCCTTTCATACGATTGAAGATCGCGCCGGGCGAGACCGAGGCATGGTCAAGCCGATATCACTTCGGGGACGGCAGGTAGTACGGGTACTATACTGCCGACACCATGCTCAAACGCTGCTCACTGCTCCTGTTCGCCTGGCTGTGGCAACCCGCCTCCGCTGAGCTGTCCGCTGAGGTACACCTGTTCTCCGATGTTGTTGAGCGAGGCCAGAGCCTGACGGACGGCGGCCCGGCGCTTGGCGTAAGCGCAAGCTACGACGCACCTGCCGGCTGGTTCGCTGGTCTCAGCGGCTTTTACTCAAACGAGTCGCCGCTGGATGCTTCAAGGACGCGGAACTGGAATGCCTTCGTCGGCTGGTTTCACGAACTCGACAGAGATCGTGCTGTCGAGCTATCCGTCGCTCGAAGCCGTTTCCTCGATATCTCCAACTGGGACTACACGGAGCTCCGCGGCAGCTACCACCTGAACCCGGAGTTGTCCGCATCGCTAACGTGGTCGCCTGACTATTACGGCCGGGACGCCGACAGCGTCATCGTTTCAGGCAACTGGCGGCCCGAGCTTTCGGTATCGTCGTACCTGTTGCTCGCGGGCGGAGTCGGTTACCTGACAGGTCCCTGGGATACGAGCATCTACTACGCGGAAGCGGGTATCGGCTATCGCGCAGGTCGATTCGATGTGTCGCTGGGCCTGAGCGCCGTTGACGAAGAGTCTGAGCGCATTTTCGTTACGGGCCGAACGACGTTCGCGCTGCGTCTAAGCTACCTGGTGTATTAGCGACACCGCACCCTGCCTGTGGCGGAACTAACCGCTGCGCAGGCGTCTATGCTGGCTCCCTCCCCGTTCGAGCGAATGCTGTCGGCCAGCATCGTGGATGCCTCGACGACGTCTACCTCGGGGTTCGCTTCGAGCATCAGCGCCACGACGCCGGAGACGTGCGCAGCGGACAGTGAGGTTCCGGTCATGTAGTCATACGAGTGTCCGGGCTGCGCCGTCAGCACGGCGTCGCCCGGCGCGAATACGCCGCGTTCATTGTTGGTTGTCTTGGACCCGTCGCGAACGGTAACGATGCCCGGGCGTGGTGACGGGAACCGGTTGTTAGCCGGTGTCGTTCCATCATGGGCAACGACGACAATCGAGCCGTTCTCGAGGATACGGTCGACGAGCCTGTCCAACAGGCGGTCTCTCGGACCCGTCAGACTCAGGTTTACGATATGCGGTGCGGCGTCTACGACCTGGTCCAGCGCCAGTGACAGTGTCAGGCTGTTGCAGCGTGTCTTACCGTCGTCGGATTCCCAGCACGCCCGATAGGCATGTAGCTGCGCGCCCGGCGCGACCCCGCTGATCCCAACGCCGTTACGATTATGCGCGACGAGGACCCCGGCGATGCCGGTTCCGTGTCGCTCCGAGCTGCTACCGGTACCGACGAAGTCGTGATGCTCGGCCAACGCATGCTGTATGTCAGGGTGATCCTGCTCGACACCCGAGTCCACGACAGCGATGTGTATGCCGGCACCACTTAATCCATCGTCCAGCGCGGTGATATTCATGATGTCCAGCGACGATTGAAGGTGCCGATAAGGCTCCGCCGCGGGAGCCGCTTCACCCGTTGCAACCGCCAGCCCTTCGAACTCGTGCAGGGGCTGGACCCACTCGACGCGCTTGTCTTCCTCGAGCGCCGCGACGGTAGCCTGCACGTCGTCGCTGATCTTGACGACCACGCAGTGCACGTTAAGCGCACGTACCGGCCATTGATTCCGGACTTCGAGCTTATAGTCACTGGCGAGTTTCGTCGCAAGACGCTTGAGCTTCGGATCATTGGCATAGTTGTAGCTGCCGGAGTAGCCGACGCCGGACGACCAACCCTTGCGCCGGCTCGACCGCGTGTCGGTCATAACAACGATCCACTCGTCCGCCCTGGATTCGTCAGCCTCGTCTGCAATGACTGCCCGCATGTCAGCTACACCGACGAGCAGTCCGACGACAATCAGGGCGGCGATGGAGCGGAAGCTGATCATGGTCTCAATCGTAGCGTATGGGCTCGGCGAGCTCGATGCGCTCATCCTGTCGCCATTCGAGCAGCTGATCGCGACTCACCGGTTGCGATGTCTCTACGACGAAAGCGCCGCCCGTGCCGGGACCGGACACAATATCGAACCCAAGAGCCACGGCAGCAGCATCGCGAGAGGACGCATCGACGTTGTCAGCAAACACGATGCGAATACGGCTGCCAGCGTCTACAGGCATTGCGCCGTCATTCGATAAAGTCTCGAAACCATCCCGGACGATTGTCGATTCATTCGGGGTCTGCATCACGAAAGCAATCGCAATGACGGCGACGATACCTGCCGCGATTGCCGGCAGCCATGAAGAGCGCCTGGGCTCCGCGTTGAGCTTGCCTGCGATCGCGTCGAAAGACCTGGCTGGCGGCATACCGGTCGATTCAAGCGTCTCAAGAGACTCGCGCAATGCGTACTCATCTTCGAGCCTGCCAGCCAACTCGGTATCAACCGCCAAACGCGCCTCGAACGCTCTTGCCTGTTCGTCGCTCAAGCGACCGGCCGCGTAGTCGACGAGTTCCAGCTCATTATCGATAGCTTCGCGTGAGTGCATTTGGCTTACGTTGTTGCTCATCTTCACTGTTCCTCTTAAGGAGCCTGCTCGCCGAGCTCGACCATGATGGCTTTCAGTCGACGGCGTGCGTGAAACACCCGCGTCTTGACGGTGTTTTCGGGACAGCCGGCGATCTCGGCGATCTCACCGTAGGTGTTGCCCTGGAAGTACGACAGCTCGATAACCAGCCGCTGTTCAGGCGACAAACCTGCGACGGCGCGCAATACGAGATCCTGCCGCTCGATCGTCTTACGTTCGTCGACGCCGTCGTGCATGGACTCGTCGAGTTCCACCGTGGACCGGCGAGCACGTAGATGCTTCAGGCACTGCCGGTATGCGATGCCAAAAACCCACGTCGACACCTTCGACTTGCCGGTGAAGCTCGCCGCATTTCGCCAGACGGCCAGCATGACGTCGTTAAACACCTCGTCGTTGGCGGCCGGGTCGCGGATCATTCGATACACGAACGGGCCCAACCGACGTCGGTAGTCGTGATACATCCGCTCGAACGCGGCGGTGTCACGCGCATCTGCAATGCGGGCGATCAGGGAACGCTCATCATTGTCTGTCGTCGCGGCCGTCATGCCCAAAGCGTGGTCCGTATTTGCCAATGACAGTGCCGTCATCGTGCCATTCCAGTGTCTTCCTTGCACGGTACGTACCCGTATTCAGGAAAAAGGTTCAACGGGTTCGCACGGAAACGTCCTGAAACAACAACAGCCGTCTCGCGTTGAACCATTTTCTCGTTCGAGCGCATTAACGCAGGCATCAACAACAGCGAGTGCTGCTCGCATACTGCCAAGAGGACACGACCATGACTGTTTCGACACTGCGCCCGCTGGCGCTTCTTGCGGCCGGCTTGAGCCTGGTACTTACGGGCTGCTCCAGCTCTTCGGACGACTCCGGCAACTCCCCTCCCGCGGAAGACCCGGAGCCGACCCTGACCAACACACCGCAGGTCGCTGCGCCGGGCACGACTGCCGCGACGACGATCGGCGACGTATTCAGCAAGGCCGGCGACGGCCTGACGTTGTACACGTTCGAGAACGATCGTAACGACACGGGCGGCGACGGTAACGGCGACTCCGACTGCAACGATGCCTGCGCAACGACGTGGCCACCGCTGCTGGCCGACGAGACCTCGGTTGCAGAGGGCTTTTTCACGATCATTACGCGTGACGACGGTACGAGCCTGCAGTGGGCGTTCAAGGGACTGCCGCTGTATACCTTCTCGGGCGATTCCGCGAGTGGGGATGTCAACGGCGAAGGCTCCGGCGACGCCTGGTTTGTCGCGCGGCCGAACCCGTACCAACAGGCCGCCGTTGACGACACGGCAAAGGGCATTCTGTTTGTCGGTCGCGGCAGCGTCCTCAACACGGACGGAACCGGCGGGCAGGCGACAGAGCGACTCGATCGCGAGGGTTTCACGTTGTACACGTTTGAGAACGATCGCAACGATACCGACGGTGACGGCGCCGGCGACTCCGATTGTAACGCCGGCTGCGCCGAAGTCTGGCCACCGCTGTATGCCGATGCGGCCGCAACCGACGGTGGTGCGTTTACGATCGTCGATCGTGACGACGGGACTCGGCAGTGGGCATTGAACGGACTGCCGCTGTACTTCTATGCACCGGACCAGGCGCCCGGCGAAACACGCGGCGAAGGCGCCGGCGACGTCTGGTACGTCGCCCGTCCGGCGCCGATCGAGGCATCCGACTCGTCGCTCGGCCCGATACTCTCTGGCGCGACATCCGTCCCGGGCGTAGATGCCAACGGCGAGAAGACCTTCGACCGTGCAGAGCTGGCTGGCTTCAGCCTGTACGTGTTTGACAATGACGCCAACGACTC
This sequence comes from Woeseiaceae bacterium, assembly GCA_030065915.1. Classification (GTDB taxonomy): domain Bacteria; phylum Pseudomonadota; class Gammaproteobacteria; order Steroidobacterales; family Woeseiaceae; genus UBA1847. The sequence continues at coordinate 305,008 of JASJCQ010000004.1, read as the reverse complement.
GGGCCTCGATGGCACCGGTGATTCAGACTGCAACGGCGGATGCGCCGTGACCTGGCCGCCGGTTTTTGCCGACGCAGGCGCAACGCCAGGCGGCAACTTCTCGCTGGTGAACCGCGACGACGGGAGCCGCCAATGGGCTTTCAAAGCCGAGCCGCTCTATTTCTTCGCTAATGACGTTGCGCCGGGCGACGTCACCGGCGACGAAGTTGGCGGCGTCTGGCATCTCGCTCGCACGGCACCGCTGCAGGCCGTCACCGACGACTCGACCGGAACGATCTTCGAGGCGCGCGGCATGATCTATGACGTCGACGACAACGGTGAGCGGGCAGAAACGCTCAGCGACCGCACCGGCTTCACGCTGTATCGCTTCGATAACGACCGCAATGACGCCGATGGCGACGGTGCGGGCGATTCTGACTGCAACGGCGGGTGCGCCGTGACCTGGCCGCCGCTCTACGCCGGCGCAAGCGACAAACCGCAGGGTGACTTTGCAATCATTGACCGCGAGGACGGCTCACGCCAGTGGACCTACCAGGGCGATCCGCTGTACTTCTTCTCAGGCGACGCGACAACCACGGATGTGAACGGCGTTTACGGCACCTGGTTCACGGTCAGTCCCGCCGCAACGGAGGAACCCTCTCAAAGCAGCGCCTTTTGACGATTTGCTGACCCTTGGGCCGAGCCGCAGGAGCGGCTCGGCCCTTTATTGCCTGTTGAGTGGGGCTTTTCGACCGCGATTGCTCGAGCGGCCATACCTCGCACATTCGGGATCAAACCGTCGGACACACGCGGAAAACGCTAGAATCGGCCGGATGAAGTCCGCGACCGCCATTTACCACTACGACAAGTACTGGGCCGAGTGCTACGGGACCGCACCGTTTTTGCCGATGTCGCGCGCGGAGATGGACGCGCTGGGCTGGGATTCCTGCGACATCATCATCGTCACCGGCGACGCCTATGTGGACCACCCGTCATTCGGCATGGCGATCATCGGACGCTTACTCGAGGCGCAGGGCTTTCGCGTCGGCATCATCGCGCAGCCCGACTGGCGCTCGAGCCAGGCGTTCGAGGCGCTCGGCAGGCCCAACCTGTTCTACGGTGTCGCGGCCGGCAATATGGACTCAATGATCAACCGCTACACTGCTGATCGCAAAGTCCGCAACGACGATGCGTACACGCCGGGCGGTATTGGCGGCAAGCGACCGGACCGCTGCTCGCTGGTCTACTCGCAGCGCTGTCGTGAGGCCTTCGGCGACGTTCCGATCATCCTCGGCGGCATCGAGGCGTCGTTGCGTCGTATCGCTCACTACGACTACTGGCAGAACAAGGTCCGGCGTTCAATCCTCGTCGACGCGCATGCCGACATGCTGGTTTACGGAAACGCCGAGCGAGCCATTGTCGAGCTGGCACACCGTCTCGCACGCGGCGAGTCGATCAGCGAGATTACCGACGTACGCGGCACCGCCTTTCTCCGACACGACACACCGGCGAATTGGTGGGAGATCGATTCCACGCGCATCGACAGGCCGGGCAGAATCGATGCGATCGTAAGCCCCTACGTCAACAAGAAGGACACGGAAGCCTGCGCGTCGAAGCAAGAACAGACGGAAGCCGATCCGTCGAACGTGCTGCGATTCGTGCCGGACGCGAAGAAAAACCGCTCACGCTCGGTAATCCGATTGCCGTCGTTCGAGAAGGTCCGTAACGACCCAGTGCTGTATGCCCATGCGAATCGCGTGCTGCACCTGGAGACCAACCCGGGCAATGCGCGCGCACTTGTACAGGCACACGGCAAGCAGGAACTGTGGCTGAATCGCCCCGCCGTGCCGCTGACGACCGAGGAGATGGACTACGTTTTCGGCATGCCATATGCGCGAGTACCGCATCCGGCCTATGGCGACGCGAACATCCCCGCCTACGAAATGATCCGATTCTCGGTGAATATCATGCGCGGCTGCTTTGGCGGCTGCACGTTCTGCTCGATTACCGAACACGAGGGTCGCATCATCCAGAGTCGCTCGGAGGAATCGATTCTCGAAGAAGTCGAGAAGATCCGAGACAGCGTGCCTGGCTTCACCGGCGTTGTCTCCGACCTTGGCGGGCCGACGGCGAACATGTATCGGCTCGCCTGCAAGAGCAAGGAGATCGAAGCGGCGTGCCGCAAACCGAGCTGTGTATTCCCCGGGATCTGCCCCAACCTGAACACCGACCACTCATCGCTGACCCAGCTGTATCGCAAGGCGCGTGCTCTGCCGGGCATCAAGAAGATCCTGATCGCGTCCGGCCTGCGCTACGACCTCGCCGTCGAGGACCCGGAGTACGTTAAGGAACTCGTCACCCATCACGTCGGCGGCTACCTGAAGATCGCGCCGGAGCACACCGAGCGTGGCCCTTTGACCAAGATGATGAAACCGGGCATCGGCACCTACGACAGATTCAAGGAGCTGTTCGAGAAATACAGCTTGGAGGCCGGTAAGGAGCAGTACCTGATCCCGTACTTTATCGCCGCGCACCCGGGAACAACGGATCTCGACATGGTCAACCTCGCGCTGTGGCTGAAGAAGTACAACTTCCGAGCCGACCAGGTGCAGGCGTTCTATCCGTCGCCGATGGCCACGGCCACGGCGATGTATCACTCGAAGAAGAATCCCCTGAAGAAGGTCACGTACTCGAGTGAGCAAGTCGACATCGTCAAGAGCAAGGTGCAGCGGAAACTGCACAAGGCGCTGCTTCGATATCACGACCCCGACAACTGGCCGATGATCCGTGACGCGCTCAAGGAAATGAAGCTGCAGCACCTGATCGGCAGCGGGCCGGAACAGCTCGTACCCGCTCAGCAGCCAAAGGGCTACCGGGCCAAGTCATCGCGCCGGAAAAACACGAAGGAAGCGCACAGGAAACGCGTTCGTAAAGGCAAACTGCTCACCCAGCACACGGGGCTGCCGCCACGTCAGCAGCGGTAGTGCCGGCACGCCGACCGTCTAGGCCTCCTCAGCGTGTCCCGACCACTCGGCGGCAAGCTCCGCCTGCAGCGTATCGGGAGTGCGCTCGTAGTGGCTGAAAACGACCGTGTAGCTGCCGTGGCCGCCGGTCAGCGACTTGAAGCGGCCCGCAAAATCACTGATTTCCGAGAGTGGCGCCAGCGCCTTGATGCTCAGGTCGCCACGCGGTAATGCCCGCGTTCCCATGACGTGGCCGCGGCGGGACGTGATGTCGCCGCAGACGTTGCCCATTGCGTCGGCCGGTATGGCGAGTTCGAGGTTGACGAGAGGCTCCAGAACCAGCGGTTTCGCCGTCGCGACCGCGGCCTGGAAGGCGCGCTTGCCGGCGGCGACGAATGCGACCTCCTTGGAGTCGACCGGGTGATGCTTGCCGTCATAGACCGTCACCTCGATGTCCTGCATCGGGTAGCCGGCGACGGCACCCTCGGCCATCGCCTGCTGGACGCCTTTCTCAACGGCCGGGATGAACTGGTGCGGGATGACACCGCCCTTGACCTGGTCGACGAATCTGAAGCCGGCGCCGCGCTCGCGGGGCGCGACGCGCAGCCAGACCTCGCCGAACTGTCCCGCGCCTCCCGTCTGCTTCTTGTGACGGTACTGGCCGTCACCATTCGACGAAATTGTCTCGCGATACGGAATGCGCGGCGGCCGCGTGTCCGCATCGACCTTGAAGCGTTGTTTCATCTGCTCGAGCGCGATGCGCAGGTGCAGCTCACCCATGCCACGCAATACGGTTTCGTTTTGCTGGATGTCGTGTTCGATGACGAGACACGGATCTTCATCGGCGATTCTCTCCAGCGAGCTGGACAGGCGTTGCTCATCGCCGCGGGAGCGTGCGCCGACCGCGAGCCCGAAGATCGGGACCGGGAACGGCAGCGGCACGAGGTGCAGGTAGTCCTCCTCGTGCGAATCGTGCAGCACGGCATCGAAATGCAGTCCGTCGACCTTGGCCACGGCGCAAATGTCGCCCGGGATACCGGCATCGACCTCGACCTGCTCCTTGCCGACCAGCTTGAAGAGGTGCGAGACCTTGAACGGCTTGCGCCCGTCGTTGATGAACAGCTGCTTTTCTTTGGTCACGGTCCCCTGGTGAATCCGGAAAATACCGAGCTTGCCGACGAAGGGATCCGCCATGACTTTGAAGACATGCGCGACGACGTGCTTGTCGGGGTCCGGCTCCGCCGCGAAATCGGTGGCCTCGTCGCCCTCGCCGATCTGGAATGGCCTGGGGTTGCCTTCCATCGGGTTCGGCATCAGGCGTTCGCACAACGACAGCAACTCATCCACCCCCGCACCGGTCTTCGCCGATGTGAAGCAGATCGGTACCAGGTGACCCTCGCGCAGTGCCTGTTCAAACGGATCGTGCAACTGGTCGGGCTTCAGGTCCTGTCCCTGCTCCAGGTACAACTCCATCAGTTCCTCGTCGACCTCGACGACCTGGTCGATGATCGTCGAGTGGGCCTCTGCGACCGATGAAAAGTCGGCATCGCCGTCAGGCTGATAGAAACAATCCACGACCTGGCTGCCGCCGTCCGCTGGCAGGTTGATGGGCAGGCACTCTGACCCGAACTCTTCGCGAATCGAGTCAACGAGCGCCGGCAGATGCACGTCATCGGCATCGATCTGGTTGACGATAATCATACGGCAGAGCTTGCGCTCGGCCGCCCACTCGAGCATGCGTCGGGAGACGAGTTCGACACCTTCCCGGGCGTTGATGACGACGGCGACGGTCTCGACGGCCGGGAACGAGGCAATGGCCTGACCGATGAAGTCCGGCATTCCTGGCGTATCGATGAGGTTAATGTGGATATCGTCGTGGTCGAAGCTCACGACGCTCGACGAGAGCGAGTGCAGGTACTGCTTCTCGAGGGGATCGAAGTCGCTGACCGTGTTGCCGCGCTCGATCGTGCCGGGGGTCTTGATCACACCGCCCGCCTCGAGCAGGGCCTCGACGAGTGTGGTCTTGCCGCAAGCGCTCTGGCCAACGAGGCAGATGTTGCGGATCGCAGTGGAGGAATAACGTGGCATCAACACCTCCGTCGTTCTTGGCAATTAATGAGGAGCCTGTTAACCGATATGTAACGATACGACTCTCTTGACTGGATGAAACTAGGTAGTCATCGCAATGCAGCCATGGACTGCCGGCTTTATCATGGTTGTGACGCACCCGGGGCGGGGATGTAACTAGCGCGCCGTCGTTCCTGGCCAGAAATCACAACAACGCTAAAGGAGATCGAGATGTTTGGTGACCGCCATGATCTGCCGACCGAGTTCCCGGAGCATGCTGCTCTGATAAAGGAGCTGCATGAGACCAATCAGGACTTCGCCACCCTGATGGATGAATACACGGCGCTCGACGCGGAGATCTATGAGATCGAGGAGAATGGCACCAATGTGACCGACGAGCATGCCGAAGAGCTCAAATTCAGGCGCGTTGCGCTGAAAGACAAGCTGTACGCGATACTGCAAGCAAACGCAGCGTAGCGAGCGCCGCCGCCCTGTGCAGGGCGTGGCGACGTTGGAAACCTCTCGAGCCAAGCTCCTTCGTTCCGAAGGTCTGCCGACGCCGGGCGAACGGGAGTTCTCACTGGTAGGATACGGACGAAGAATTCGTCATGCGCCTTGGCATCGTCGTACGGGGGTCGACGATGCTGCTGATCGATACGGCGCGTACCCGGGGAGACGGCGATGAACAAAACACACCCATTTCTTGCATTGATCGCTGTTGCTGCCGCAGCCGGCTGCAGCAACGAGTCACCGGCACCGACAGAGCCGGGTGCAAGCGCTGATGCGAAAGGCCCGGCAGTCACCGAAGTCGTTGCGGCTCGCATCGTGACTGCAGACGACGAGGCGCAGAACTGGCTGAGCCACGGCCGGACCTACGACGAACAGCGCTTCAGTCCACTCGACGACATCAACCTCGAGTCCGTTGGCAACCTGGGGCTAGCGTGGTATTTCGATATACCGACCCGGCGCGGCATCGAGGCGACACCGATCGTTGTCGACGGTCGCATGTATGTTTCAGGCGCCTGGAGCATCGTCTACGCGCTCGATGCGGCGACCGGTGAAGAGCTGTGGCGCTACGACCCTGAAGTTCCTAAGCCATGGGCGCAGTATGCGTGCTGCGACGTCGTCAATCGCGGTGTCGCTGCGTGGGGCGATGCCATTTTCGTCGGCACGCTCGATGGCCACCTTGTCTCACTCGACGCCGCGACGGGCGACGTGAACTGGCGCGTCGATACGATCGACCGACAACCGCCGTACACGATCACCGGCGCACCCAGGGTTGTTGAAGGTCGCGTCATCATCGGCAACGGCGGCGCTGACATGGGCGTGCGCGGTTACGTCAGTGCGTATGACGCGGAGACGGGCGAGCTCGACTGGCGCTTCTACACGGTGCCGGGCAACCCTGCGGACGGTTTCGAGAACGAGACGCTTAAGAATGCGGCCGAAACCTGGACTGGCGAATGGTGGACCTATGGTGGTGGGGGCACCGTCTGGGACTCGATGGCCTACGACCCGGAGCTGGACCTGCTGTATTTCGGCGTCGGCAATGGCTCGCCTTGGGACCGCGACGTGCGCAGCCCGGACGGCGGCGACAACCTGTTCCTGTCCTCCATCATCGCAGTTCGACCGGACACCGGTGAGTATGTCTGGCACTACCAGACGACACCTGGCGACTCCTGGGACTTCACGGCAACGCAGCACATCATGCTGGCCGACCTCGAGATCAACGGCGAGACGCGCAAGGTGCTGATGCAGGCGCCGAAGAACGGATTCTTCTACGTGCTCGATCGAGTCACCGGCGAGTTCATCGACGCCGAGCCCTTCGTCAAAGTCACCTGGGCGACCGGGATCGACAAGGAGACCGGCCGGCCGATCGAGGTGCCGGGCGCTCGTTACGAAGAACAAGCTTTCCTGATGATGCCGACCGGGTTCGGCGGACATAACTGGCACTCGATGGCCTACAGCCGGAACACCGGGCTCGTCTACATTCCCGCACAGGACCTGCCCGCCATCTACATGAAGGAACCGGACTTCGAATTCACGCCGGGATTCTGGAATGGCGGCACCGAATTCGAAGGTTTGCACATGCCGGATGACCCGGCGGTCGTCGGCGAGATCCTCGCATCCATGTCAGGCCAGGTCATCGCCTGGGACCCGGTCGAGCAGCGCGAAGTCTGGCGCTACCCGCACGCGGGCATCTGGAACGGCGGTATGCTGGCCACGGCTGGCGACCTGGTTTTCCAGGGCAGCCTGATCGGTGAGTTCGCGGCTTACAACGCCGCCAGCGGCGAACGTGTTTGGCAGTATCCGGCGCAGACGGGTATTGCGGCGGCCCCGGTGAGTTACGCGGTGGGCGGCGAACAACACGTCGCTATTGCGGCTGGCTTTGGCACGCTCGTGCCGATGTTCGGAGGCAAGCCGCTGGCCGCCGCCAACTTCAAGAACTATAGCCGCGTCCTTGCATTCAAGATTGGTGGCGAGGCCAGTTTGCCTGCGGTCGAAGTCACGGCAAAAGCACCGGTGCCGGAGCCGCCGGACAGTGATGCAGATGCCGCGATGATTGCTGTTGGCAAGGACAAGTATTACGAGCGTTGCGTTGTATGCCACGGTGCGGACGTCGCCAGCGGCGGTGTCGTCCCCGACCTGCGTTATTCATCACACGATACGTTCGCCGCGTGGGATGGCATCGTGCTGGGCGGGGCGTATCAGGGCAGAGGCATGCCGGCCTTTGGCACCATCTTCTCCAAGGAGGATGGCGACGCCGTGAAAGCCTTTGTTATCCAGGAAGCTCGGAAAGCCTACGAGCAGCAGTCAACATTGCAGTGACGCGAGGCGAGCCCGGCGGGCACGATTTATCGACTGAGCTGCCGGGCCGCTGCGTGTAACAACGCTCGCGAGTACAGTCGGTGAAAGCCCAACAGGGCGCGGTATGTCCACTTCATCTTTTTGCCAGACGACTCGTCAACATCGCGCATGACCGCGGAACCGAAGTACAGGTGGCTGGCGCGCTCATCGCCTACCAGCATGAACCAGGAGCACGTCTGCTGCCGAAAATCCATCATTATGAGCTGATCGTCGCTGCGACTGTGTTCGTGCCACGCGGCGAATACGTGAATCTCATCCCGCGCGAGTTGCCGGGCCTCTTCGTCTGAGGATGGCCGGGAAATCAGCCATTTCAGTATCAGCCGTTCCAGCTTGAACAAGCGAGTTGTATAGAACGACTCGACAAACGCCGGGAATGTGGCGACACGGTCAACACGCGTGACGAAACAATCCGTGTACTCGCCACGCTCGACGAACTCATTTAACAGCGCCTGTTCAGGCAGTGGCGCTTCAATGACGGACGGAAACAACTTCATGGCAACACTTCAGGCTCTGCTCTTGCTGGTCGAGACCTTGGAAGGCGAAGTTCCGAACTCATGGAAACCAACCGTACAGTCCTGCGAGCCTAGCGCATCAGGTCGGAATTCGCCGCCAGTGTTCGATAACGTTCGAGCGCTTCGGCGGCGCGCCGTGACCTCCGGCTGACGGTCTCGTTCAGTACGAGGAATCCCTCTGTGAGCAAAGGCTCGGCTTCTTCGAAGCGGCCGAGTCGCGTTAATGAGTCGCCGTACTCAACCTGAGTGGCGGCTACCAGCACATGGCCCGGCGGGTAATCGTCAAGTCGCATCTGCAGCGCTTTCTCGAGCAGCTCGCGACCCTGCTCCGCGCGGCCCGACGTATTGAGTACGGCCCCGAGCTCGGTGAGTGCCGACGCAATGTACTGATGATCCTCATCGAGCACCTGATCGAAGACCGTGAGTGCCTCCCGCAGTTCCTTCTCGGCGTCGCCCAGTTCGGACTTGTCGTGAAGCAGCATGCCGAGAATCGTCTTGTGAAGACCGAGTCGAGGATGCGCGGTGCCGTGAATCTCGATACCGAGATCCAGCGCCTCACGAATCATGCGCTCCGCTTCATCGTATTCGCCCTTCATGTGCAACAGTCTGCCCTGATCGACCAGTGCGACTGCTAACAGGTCGTGCTTGTCACCGAGTATGCGCTGGATCGCATTGATCGCCGAATGGAAGGTTTGTTCGGCGGCGTCGAGGTCCCCTTTCGACCGCTGCAAGACGCCGAGATTCTGCAGGTAGTAAGCCATGTAGGGATGGTCCGGTCCCTGCGACGTGTTGATGATGTCGATCGCCTCCAGCAACAGCACCTCCGTCTGGTCGAGTTCACCCCGTACCTGCAGCACCCGTGCCAGGGCTCCTACGGCTTCGGCGAGGTCGAGGCTGTACTCGTCGCGAATCTGTCGGAAAATCGCGATGCTGGATCGCACAGCAGATTCGGCCTCGTCGAGATTGCCGGTCGCCAGGTGAACGTTGGCAAGATTGAAGAGATTGGTGGCGACCAGCGGAGACGTTCCGTCATTGCTGAGCTGATTCACCGCCAGTGACTTCTGCAATAGCTCGGTAGCGCGGCTGTACTGCGCACGCCGTATCAGGACTTCGGCCAGGTCGTTTCTCGCTGCCGCAACGGCGGGATGCGAGTCTCCGTAGGTTCTGAGCCGGAGCTCGAGCGCCTGCTCCAGCATATCTTCCGATGGTTGGTACTCTCCCAGGTTGTAATAAACGCGACCTATCGTCCCCATCAGTGAAGACTGGATCTCGGGACGTTCGCTCAGATTGTTGCGAATTCGCGTCGCGCCCTCAGCAAGGATCTCTTCTGCGGTCACTTCGACGCCACGAGCGCGCGACGGATCGTGGGCCATGAAGATATCCTCGAGGAACTGAATAACCTCCCGGGCGGTGTCGCGTTCTTTTATTACCGTCCTGTTTTGCACAGACAGCAAGACCGTAAACGCGGCGAGCATGGCGACAACCAGCACTGACGCTCCCACAGCGGCGAAATGTCGTTGCACGAACTTGCCCGCGCGATAGCCCCATGAGTCGGTACGCGCGACGATCGGCATCGCCCTCAGGTGCAGGTCTATGTCGTCAGCGATCGCGTTCGCAGATCGATAACGTCTTTCCGGCTCCTTGCGCAGGGCCTTCAATACGATAACGTCAAGATCGCCGCGAAGCTGGCGCCGGAGACGATCCAGGCTGGTACTGCGGTCGGACGCTATTTGCTCAAGCTCGCGGAGCGACGCAGTATCCTTGCTGTCGTGAACGGCTGCCTTCTTTTGCGCCAGTCGGCGACTTGGACCAGGCGCCGTTTCCTCTACGATGACGCGTGCTGCCTGGGTAGGCGTAAGCCCTTCTGTGTCATAGGCCCGCAGGCCGGACAACAGGTCATACAGCAACAGACCGAGTCCATAGACGTCGGTAGCCGTCGTGATGTTCTGGCCGTTGATCTGCTCCGGAGCACCGTTTGACGGCGTCATGATGACGGCCCCGTCGCGCGTCAGCCCGTCCGTTGCAGCCCCTTCAGCATCGCTCAACTTGGCGATCCCGAAGTCCAGCAGCTTGGGCGTGCCGTCGTTTGCAACGAGTATGTTCGTTGCCTTGATGTCCCGGTGAATGATCAGGTTCTGGTGCGCATAGTGGACAGCCCGGCAGATCGTCTGGAACAGCCGCAGGCGCTGGGTCACATTGAGGCGATGCAAGTCGCAATAGGTGTCGATGCGTATGCCGTCGATGAACTCCATGACGAGGTACGGAACACCATCGTCGGTCGTGCCGCCATCGAAGAGACGAGCGATGTTCGGGTGGTCCAGGTCGGCCAGAAACTGTCGCTCGTGGCGCAGGCGAAGCTCCGTCTGCGGATCTGCGAGGCGGTGGCGACCGAGCTTGATCGCGACCTGCTGGTCAAACTGGTCGTCCGCGCGCCGCGCCAGGTAAACCATTCCCATACCGCCAGAACCGAGCAAGCGTTCGACCCGGTAAGGACCGATCATCTGCCCTTTCATCTGCTCAGGTCTTGCGGCGTCGTCGACGAACGCATCGCGTACCGTATTGACTATCGTTCGTTCGACAACGGTCTCGACCGTGGCGTCCGCACGCAGCAGGTCCCGGACGTACTCAAGCAACCCGGCGTCGTCGCCGCAGGCCGAGTTCAGGTAGTCCTCCCGGCGCCCGGGCTCGAGCTCGACGGCATGCGCGAAAACGTCGGCGACCCGACGCCAGCGCTCTGCATCCAGCTCAGATGTCTTTGAGCTCATTGGCCAGCCATGCCTTTGCGAATCGCAGGTCTCTGTCGACGGTTGCCGCCGAAATACCCAGTGCCTGCGATGTTTCCTCGAATGTCATACCACCGAAATAGTGCAGAACCAGAACATCGCATCTGCGGGCGTCGACCTGTTCGAGTCTGCTCAGCGCGTCATCGATATCTACGATGTCCGCCGCCCTGCCATCGGCAACGATCTCTTCATGCAAGGTAACGGGCGACTGGCCGCCGCCGCGCTTCTGACTTCGCCGCGCACGGCCGTAGTCAGCCAGGATGCGACGCATTGTTCGCGCTGCGACAGACAGAAAATGCGCGCGATCCTGGATTTCCAGCTCCGCATCGGACAAGCGCACGAACGCCTCATTGACCAACGCAGTTGCCTGCAACGTGTGTCCGGAGCGCTCCGATTGCAGGTGACGGTTCGCGATACGCCGCAGTTCGTCGTAAATCAGCGGCGTAAGTTCGTCCAAAGCTTCCTTGTCACCCGAGCACCATGCTCGCAGCAGCGTCGTGACAGAAGGAGTGGAAGTCATTTGTTGAACGTCAGCAAGAACCGGGTTGCCATCTTGATAGCAAATCGGTCAAAGCACCGCAATGACGTGCTCAGACTGGCGGGCCACCCTGTCTGCAATTAGACTGGCACGGTGTTTTGATGTCTTCAGAAAAAGGACTGCTACCATGCCAGAAGCAAGCGAACCGCCTCCACCTTCAACAACCGCAATTGCCGCCGCCGCTGGCGGATTCGGCGGAGCGGTGCTCGGTGTCATTGCCGCGACGATGATGATGGGCAACGGCGACAACGATACTCAGGCTGCCAGCGCGACGATCGAGAGACCAGCGGTTGAGCTGGTTGCTAACAGGGCTCGCGACGAACAGTAGTTTTTTTTCATCCGTGTGAGGCGATTTGATCGCCTTTTGCGCTTCTAGATCATGAAGGTGCCATCGAAAGGCACCCGAGTGGAGCTATGGCGAAAAAACACGGTGGCAAAATCTGTACGATCGATCATGCCAACAAGTTGGCTGACCGGCAGCGAACAAACCCCAATCGCAGGCTGCTGCAATTGAGGCGAGCAGGAGACGGTCTGCCCGACAAGTTTACGGTCGACGGCGACGAGTCGGGCAAGGACGCGAAAGATCCGAAGTAGGTTTGCCGGTCAACGGACTTCGCACCTGCCTTGAGGGATCAGTCGCAGTTTCGGAGCTACGAATTGGAATTCGTGCCACCGGGGCTGCGTTCGTTCGTGCCTGAACGATCGCCGGCACGACGCTTTCTGCCGTGCCGGGTTCGGCGGCGAACATTGACTTTAGGTGCGGGTGCCCGGGCCGGGGTCAGTCGTCGTCTTCCCATTCCCTCAACTTGCTCTTGTCGACCTGCTTCCACTGCTCTTCGCTGATTCGCGCATAGGTCACGACCTTGGCGATGACGTAGATGACGATCACCGCGATCAGTATCAGTACAGGCAGCAAACCGGAAGGCACGATGTATTCCCGAGGCGACTACGCATCGCATCATGGCATATCGGCACAGCGATGCCACGCATCGCGCCGGTTCGCGCTCTCGGCTAGACTGCCTGTCGGCGGTCGTGCCCGCCGACCAAGCTTCGCAGCGCACGACCATGATCTGAAGCCCTGGGCAGCCGATGCAAGACGTACCGCTCATCGAAATTCGCAACGCGACGCTTTGGCGTGGCTCAACGCGCGTGTTTTGCGGACTGGATCTGACGATCCGGCAAGGCGAACGCATAGCCATCCTCGGCCCGAACGGTTCCGGCAAGACGACGCTGCTAAAGACCATCAACCGTGAGATCTATCCCGTCGTTGAGCCGGACTCGTACGTCAGAATCCTGGGCAGATCGGACTGGAACGTCTGGGACTTGAGAAAGCACATCGGCATCCTGTCGCACGACCTGCAACAGCGCTATCCGCCGGGGACGAGAGCGATAGACGTGGTGACGTCGGGCTTTCACTCGAGCATTGGCGTGCACGGGACGGTCGCTTCCAGAGTCGACGATGATCAGCGGTCTCGGGCCGCCGAGGTTCTGGACGACCTCGATATGCACGACCACCACGAAACGCCGCTTAAGAAGATGTCGACGGGCCAGCAGCGCCGCTGCCTGCTAGCGAGGGCGCTGGTGCATCGACCGAAGACCCTGATACTCGATGAACCGACATCCGGCCTGGATTTCGCCGCGAGCTTCGATTTTCTGAGTCGAATCAGGCGATTACAGGACTGCAATGTCATCCTCGTGACGCATCACCTGAACGAGGTGCCGCCCGAGATCGACCGTGTCGTCGTTCTCAAGGACGGCGAAATCGCGGCCGATGGCAGCAAGAAAGAGGTGCTGACCGGCACTTTGCTGTCGGAGGTTTATGAGACACCCATCACAGTGGCCGAAATCGACGGCCATTATCTCGCCTACCCAGGCTAGAAGACCCTATTTATCAATGTCTTAAAACGTGATCTGCATCCTGATTACAGGGAACTGACGAGCCTATGCTCAGGGTATGTATCGTGCGATCGCAACCCTGCTCACAGCCCTCCCGCTGGTCATGACACCTGCCATGGTCGCGCAGGGCATGAACGGGGCGGACGGCATTGGGCTTGCCGGGGCGCTGTTCGCGGTCGCGGTCGCTCTGATTCTGACCCTGCTGTTCCGCCGGGCAGCGTTCCGTCTTCTGAACGCCTTGGCGGACATCGTCGGCGAGTATCGCTTGCGTAAGACGCTGCTCGGGAGCAGCGAGTACCTGATGAGTGACTTCATCGTACCCGGCGCCTACGGCGGACTGTCGAAAATAGACCATGCGCTGCTGACACCGGCCGGCCTGGTCTGCATCCGGGCGGCGCATCAGCACGGGAAAGTGTTCGGCTCGGCTGACGACGCGCAATGGTTTCACGTCAGCGGTGGTCGACGGCGCAGGTTTTTGAACCCGCTGATACAGAACGAAGGACGTCGCCGTGGGCTGTCATCGGCACTCCCATCGGTGCCGGTGGTAAACCTCGTCGTGTTTACCGGGCCCGCGCAGATAGTCTCCGAAACGATGTCGAACGTCATACGGCTGGGAGACCTCTCGGCATGGATCGACAAGTACGTACGAGAGTCTGATGCCATCGACGACGTCAACGGCGCGTGGCGGAGACTCGGCGAGGTTGCGATAACCGACGAAGACACCCGCAAGGACTACCAGGCGCAGATCGGTTTCTGTTAGAGGCCCGGGTCGTCGATGATCTATACTCGGCCGGGATGCTGATAGCAAAGCCTCGCCAATGACGTCCGTAGATCCGAGCGTAGTCATCCAGAGCCCGCTGGGCGTCTTCTCTATGCTGGCCTTTATCGCGGGCTTCTTCTTCTGGCTGGAAAAACAGACCAACGCCAGGCTATTTCATTACCTGCCGCCGTTGCTGTTCATCTACGCGACACCGGTCATCCTTGGCAACCTGCAATTCGGCTGGGGCGGCGAGTCCCGCGTCATGATCCCGAACTCATCCGTCGTCTACTCGGGTCTCAGCCAGTACGCCCTGCCGGCTTTCATTGTCCTGATGTTGATCAAGGTCAACATTCCCGCCGTCGTCCGCGTCATGGGGCGTGGCGTACTCGTTATGCTGATGGGTACAGCCGGTGTCGTCGTCGGCGCCGTCGTTTCTTACCTGATCGTGCACCAATGGTTGTCTGACGATGCGTGGAAAGGCTACGGTGCACTGGCCGGCAGCTGGATCGGAGGCACTTCCAACCTGCTCGCGACCAGCCAGATGCTCGGTACGTCCGAAGAGCAAATCGGGCTTGCCGTCATCGCCGACAATGTCATCTATGTCGTCTGGTTGCCGATACTGCTGATGTCCCGCAATTTCGCCGACCAGTTCAATCGATGGGCGCGGGTGCACCCGGAGCGCCTGAGCATGATGGACTCCGCCGCGCAGATGCATGTCGAAGCGGACAAAGCGCCGGAGATGCGCGACTATCTGTTCATCGCCGCCATCGTCTTCGGCGTGACGTGGCTCGCACAAACGATCGCCCCGGCGATCACATCAGGCATCGCGAATAATGTTGAGTTCCTTAAGCCCGTCTTCTCGGAGTCTACGGTCCGGGTGCTGGTCGTAACGACGATCGCACTCATATTGTCGACAACGCCAATCTCGAAGCTTCCCAACACGACAGCCATCGGCACGGCGCTGGTGTACCTGTTCGTCGCCGCCATGGGCGCACGTGCCTCCATTTCGGGACTGGCGGAGGCCCCGGCTTTTGTCCTGGGCGCATTCATCTGGATCGCGATTCACGGGGCCTTCTGTCTCGCCGGCGCCTGGCTGTTCCGGGTCGACGTGCACAGCGTCGCTATCGCCTCGGCGGCAAATATCGGCGCGGCAGCATCGGCACCGATTGTCGCCGCCCACCATCGTCCCAGCCTCGTGCCCGTCTCGATACTGATGGCGCTGCTCGGGTACGCCCTCGGCAATTACCTCGCGCCACTGGCCGCCCATCTCGCTCGCATCGCGGCAGGGCAGTAGTCGAAACCATGACGATTGACCGGCTAAAGATGCTGGCGAAGCGCGCTGCGCTCATAGGGTCATTCGTCTTGTTGCTTGTCGCGGGCTTCCTGGCTTGGGCATGGCAACAGCGGGACGACGTCGAGAATGTGCCGCTGCCAGGCTGGCCGACCAGGGATCGCGCACCGGACAGCGTAACCGTGACATGGCTCGGTGTGACGACCTTGTTGTTCGACGATGGTGACACCCAGATACTGATTGACGGATTCATGAGTCGACCGACACTTGCGGACCTGCTGCTGAGTCGGCCGATCGAGAGCAGTGCAGCCGACGTCAATCGGGCGATCAACCGGTTTCGCATGGATCGGGTCGCGGCGATCGTGCCATCGCACACGCATTTCGATCACGCTTTGGATACCGCCGCAATCGCGGCCCGTACAGGCGCCGTCATTTTCGGCTCGCCGTCCGCTGCCGAGCTCGCACGCGGTGCCGGAGTGCCCGAGGATCAGATCTCTATCGTTACAGACACCGCGACCCGCGAGTTCGGCCAGTTTTCAGTGACTCTGATTGAAACGCCGCACATTCCGTTCGGCTGGCGCGGCTCCGTGCCTTTCGATGGCAGTATCGAGTCTCCGATCATCGGCCCGGCTCCTGCCAGTGCCTGGCGCGTCGGCAAGAACTTTACGATCGTCATCGTGCACCCACAGGGTACAACGCTGGTACAGACCAGCGCAGGTTTTACGGATGGGGCACTCGCCGACGTCGATGCTGACGTCGTCATGATGGGCACCGGGATGCTCGAAGGCCTTGGCCGGCAGTACGCCGAAGCCTACTGGCTGAATATGGTGACATCGACCGGCGCGCACACCGTCATTCCGATGCACTTCGACGACTACACTCAGCCGTTCGGCGAGGTCCGGCTATTCCCGCGCTTCGTTGACGACTTCGGAAAGACGGTAGGCTGGCTCAAGCAGTTTCAGTCATATTGGGACAATGACGTCAGCCTCTACCTGCCGGGATTTGGCGAGACCTTCGTGCTGTATGAGCGGGAGGCGCCGGAAGCCTGAGTTGCCAACCCTCTCAGGTCACGGCCAGTTCGGAGAGGCTCACTGAGCCTGCGATCAGGGAAAGCTTGTCGGCGCGGCTGAGGCGCTTGAGCCTGTACTCCGCCCTGCTCGCCTCGGAGCGATCACCGATGACCTCTTCGAAGACAAGTTTGAAGGGCTGTCGACCGCGCAGGTACTTCGCGCCATTACGGCCTTCTTCATGCTGCCTTAGCCGCTGACTGACGTCGAGCGCGATACCGGTGTACAGACTTCCGTCGGCACAGCTCAGGATATAGAGGCTGTAACAACCGGGCACTTGCGAGCCGTCAGGCATGGCCTCCGGACAGGGAATCACCCAGGACACGGAAAGCGCCGGCCTCGATGCTTGCGAAATTCTCGGCGGTTTCCTCGAAGGTCAACACCAGTTCCCGGGCGCCCTTCCAGTCTGAGACTGAATCATCCAGCGTCAGCTTCAGCGTGTTGCCGATCAGCTGAGCATCCTCAATCAGCTCAGGGCCACTGACCTGCTCCTCGTTGATCTCGATGGTGAGCGTCTCATCGAAATCGTCGCCGATCGTACGCATCAGTAAAAGATAGTCGTTGATATCACCAGGTTCCGCGGTCTTGGCGAAAAACAACATCGTCGTGTTGTCTCGGACGTCGAAGGCGACGGTGTCGTAGTGGTGGTCTGTCGACATGGCGATCCTCGAAAAAATTACGATTGACAGTCTACGATACGGGGGTATCGCTTGGCGAATGCCCGTTCACCTGAAGTGACCCCGCGAGTTGATCGAGCCTTGCATCCTTGTCAGCCCAGATATCGGCAAGCCACGCGTGAACCTGTTTCCGGAAATGCCGGTCATTCGTGTAGTCACCATCGAGCAGGCTGTCATCGATGGAACGCTCCTCGACATGTATGTCCGCTCGTATGAAATCGCCGCAGCACATCTCCCAGAAGGACCGGGGGCCGTCGGGATAGTAAATGGTGACATCGAGGACTGCGTCGAACATGTGTCCCATAGAATCCAGGGCAACGGCGATGCCGCCGGCGCGCGGCATCAGCAGGTTCCGGTAGGGTGAGCGCCGCTTGTCGCGCTTCTCCGCGGTAAACCGGGTTCCTTCGACGAAATTGATCACCGACGTCGGCTTGTCCTTGAACTTTTCGCAGGCCTTTCGTGTTGCCTCGAGATCCCGGCCCTTCTTCTCGGGGTGTTTTGCAAGATAGGACGGCGAGTACCGCTTCATAAACGGCATGTCCAGTGCCCACCAGGCGATTCCCAGGAGCGGAAACCAGATCAGCTGTTGCTTGATGAAGAACTTCAGGAAGGGGATACGCCGATTGAAGGCCGTCTGCAGCACGACAATATCGACCCAGGTCTGGTGATTCGACATGACGAGGTACCACCCATCATCCCTGATACGCTCGCTCAAGCTCGTGTTCCACCCACCGCTGCCTACCGGCGACAAAATCATGGCGTTGACTGATATCCAGTTTTCGCCGATCGACATCAAGACGGAAGTCAATGGTCGGCGCACCGCCGAAATCGGAATGATCAGCTTGACGATCGCCAGTAAGAACAATGGCGTGAACCAGATCAGCGTGTTCACCGTAAAGGCGGTAAAGACAATGATTCCGCGGATATTTCGCAACAGGTGGGCTCAACAACGTGCAACAGGCTGCGTAGTCTGAACCTTCGGCTGGGAGAGGGCAAACGGCTTGCCCGCTTGGCGGCGTTACGTTAGCGTGGGATTACGGGAACCGTAAGGCCGGACAGAGGAAAGGACACGCAGATGAGTGACGAGAAGACACGGGAACTACTGGCGGAATTGCGTCAGGAACTCCAGGCTGCGGGCGAACTGGACCCTGCGGTCAGACAGCTCTTGAAGGAGATCAACAGCGATCTGGACAAGGGCAATCACGTCTCGACGCTGGAGAGGGCCAAGGAACTCGAGACCCGGTTTGCGGCGAACCATCCGGTTGCCGAGCGCATCGCCCGCGTGATCATCGATTCTCTCGGCAAGATGGGTATCTGACCGGTATCAGGAACCGCCCAGCCACACGACTTCGTCCAGCGCATCCAGAGAACGGAATTTGGGTGGGCTGTTTTCGATATCGCTCCTCGACTCGATGCGACGAAGTTCGGGCCAGTAGGCTGCGAGCTCGTCGCCGCCTACCGAGTATGGCGGGCCAGCCGCGCGCGACTGGTCGTATTCGAGCGTTACCAGCAAATGAAAGGCGCCGTCATCGACCAGCTTCTGCGTATGGGCCGCGTACGCCGGCCGGACTGAGCCCGGCAACGCTACCAACGCTGCCCGGTCGTAGAGGGCATTAAAGCCCGTCTCGCTAAACCCAAAGTAGTCACCGACGACGATGCGCAGCGGTTTGTCGAGCGCCTCGAAGACCCCGTCTTTCTCACGATGCTCGAGTCCGTGTTCCGCGAAGAACTCGGTCGCGGCAATCGAGGACAATTCCACGCCGGTCACGGTGTTGCCCTGCTGGCACAACCACATCAGATCCGGCGACTTGCCGCACAGCGGGACGAGTACATTGCGGCCGGTCGCGGTCCAGTGCGTTTTGAGCGCGCGGTTGCCCGCCGCCTCGTGCCATCCGATCCGGCCTTCCTGCCATCGATTCAACCATTCATCATGCATTGTGCTGCCTGCGGCGCGGTCATCCTGTTTACGCTGGTCGACCCGAACGGTACCATTCCGAGCCTTCCAACGCCGAGACTTTCCAATGCCTGACGCCAAACGAATCGATGGCAAAGCCCTTGCAGCCGAAATGTCAGAGACCATTGCGTCTGAGACCCGCGAGCTACTCGAACAGCACGGCATCAAACCCGGCCTCGCGGTTGTCATCGTTGGCGAAGATCCGGCGAGCCAGGTGTATGTCCGAAACAAGAAACGCCGCGCCGAGAGCTGTGGGTTTAACTCGGTCCAGCACTCGCTACCCGCCGACGTGGACCAGGATTCCCTGCTGGCTCTAATCGATGAGTTGAATAGCAACGAGGACATTCACGGCATCCTCGTTCAGCTGCCGCTGCCCTCGCATCTTGACGAAAAAACGATCACTCAGTCGATCGATCCAAGCAAGGACGTGGACGGTTTCCACTACGTCAACGTGGGCAAACTCAGCACCGGCGATACGGACGACGCGTTCATTCCGTGTACCCCCGCCGGCTGCATGCTGATGATCAGACGTGAGCTGGGCGACGACCTTTCCGGCTTGTCGGCGGTCATCATCGGTCGCTCCAATATTGTCGGTAAGCCGATGGCGGCGCTGCTACTCGCCGCCAATGCGACGGTTACCGTGACGCACAGTCGGACAAAGAACCTCGCGGCGGTGGTGCGTGAAGCTGACATCGTGGTCGCGGCTGTGGGCCGGCCGGAGATGGTGGGTGGCGACTGGATCAAGCCCGGTGCGGTCGTTATCGACGTCGGCATCAATCGCGTCGAGCGGGTCGTAGACGGCGAAGAGAAGTCGGTGCTGGTCGGAGACGTCAACTACGCTGAGGCCAGCGAGAAAGCGCTGGCAATTACACCGGTCCCGGGTGGTGTCGGTCCGATGACGATTATCATGCTGATGCACAACACGCTTCGATCGGCTCGGGCCGGACTTGCGGACTAGCTCAGTGATCTAGCCGTTGGGCGCTCCCTTTTCCAGGGAGAAACTGAACGTTCGACAGGTCTTTATCGAAGGTACCGGCTCTGAACGCTTGAGCGGGATGTATCTCGATGCCCGAACGGCTCTGATGGCGGCCTTTTCGAATACGCGATGCGTGCTCCGTCGAACCCCTATTCGCGATGGCCGACCCTTGCGATCAACGTTGAAACAGACCTCGACCTCACCTTCGATTCGGTCGCGGCGCGCTTCCTTCGGGTACTCAGGCACAACGGTGTGCAATGGTACTCGTTCGATCTCGCTGACGACGGGCTCGTCCACGGACTGCGCCATGGTCAATGCGGGAAGGCCGAATACGCTGACAACGAGCGGCAACGTCCAGCGCAGGTTCATTGATCGGGCTCGCCGCGCCGCTCATCGATCGTGATGCGCGGCGACACCGGATCGATCTCATCCAGCAACTGCGCCCTGACCGTCTTCAGTTTCGCCGAATCCGGCGCAATCGTCAGGCCTCGCTCCAGGTCCTGCTCGGCTTCTTCGTAGCGCTTGAGTTTCAGATAAATCAACGCGCGATTACTGTAACTCCGCCAGTGACGATCATTGATCTCGAGCGCCTGGTTGCAGAAATCCAGTGCGACGTCCAACTGCTCCAGCAACAGGTAGCCGGCACACAGGTTGGATAAACCCACCAGTCTCTCCCTGCGATTGGTCGCCATGCTCAAGCCGAGGTGAGTCAGCCGCACGCCGGTCTCCGGGTCGCCGGCGATCAGTGCCGCTGCCCCATCGAACAGGTTGGGATTCGACGGTCCGATGACGACTCGCGAGGATTCGTCGTCGGCTCCAACAGGTGTCGACGCCAGGATGACGAACGCCAGGACAAGATGGACCGCTAGCTTTCTCATGACACTCTCAGTGTAGCCCGGGAGACAGTCGGCGGCCAACGCGGTCACTCATCGTTCCTGGTGACCACGCCATCCACGTTCGAGATGTGAACCGAACCGCTGCCCTCCTCTTCGATGGTCAGGTCCCCCCGCACGTCGTCAACGGTAATGCCACCGGACCCGTCACTGATCGTGATGTTGCCGGCGACCGACTTGACCGTCATGCCACCGGAGCCGTCGTCGATCAGAACGTCGCCCGTCACGTTCGACACCTCGATGCCACCGGAGCCATCGTCGATCTCGACGTTTCCGACGTTGCCGAGTCTTAGCGAACCGGAGCCGTCATCAATCCTGAGATCGCCGGCGACGCCGTCTACGACGAGACTGCCGGATCCGTCGTCGATGTTGATCGCTGTGCCTTTTGGCAGCTTCACTTCCAGGTCGATGCGTCCGTTCGGACTCCACATGCGAAGTCCCGTATTGAACCTGCTGACGAGCCTGGCCTTGTCACCGTCGCGATCAAGCGTCAGCTCGAGTCGCTTCCTGATGAAGTCCCTGGCTTTATCCTCGTCGTCGGTATCCACGCGGACAACGGCGAGGACGACGATGCCGTCGTCGGGGCTCTCGGTGCCGACGATCTTCAGGCTGCCTGCACCTGCGTCGATGTCGAGCAGCTCGACGCCGTCGCTGTCGACGGCCAGCACCCGGTCCTCCGAATAGTCATCGTCACGATCGCTGGCCCAGACGGCCGCGCTTGCCAATACGATGGAAACAATCAGAATCCTCATCTCGCTCACCTGTACCTTCTGTTACTCAAGTCTCTAGTCTGTGCATCGTGTCGGTGCCTATTGGTCCGAGCGGCGGAAGGATTCGAGACGCTGCTCCCGCTCCGGCGAAGAAACCCATGTCCCGTTCAGGACGATTCCGTGCACCCGTCGCGTGTTGGCGATGTCTTCCAGCGGATTATCGTCGAGCAACACCAGGTCGGCGCGGTAGCCGGGCTCCACACGCCCGAAGTTCCCATCGAGGAAGAGCGCGGCGTTCGTCGTGCCGGTCTGCAGCGCTTCGAATGGCGTGAGTCCGGCATCGACGAGACTCTGGAGCTCCCTGTGAATCGAAAAACCCGGCACGTTGAATATCTGTGGCGCGTCAGAAGCCAGCAGCAACTTCGCGCCGTTATCATGCAGCGCTTTGATGAGTCGCCTGCGCAGTTCGATAGAACGCGCTGCGACGTCCGGATCGTAATCGTCCGCGTGGAACTGACGCTTGCTGCTGATCCAGCCGTTGACAACGAACATCGGCATGTAGCGCATCTCTGGCCGACCGCCGAGGTCTTCGGCCGACTCCGCGGAGACGACGTTCTCGAACAAGACCTGGGTCGGTGCATTCCATGTGTCTGTGCTGGCCGTCTCCGCGGCCAGCGCGGCGATCTTGTCCGGGTCCACGTAGGCGGCGAGCAGTACATCGAAAAACCCGCCGTATCCGCCTGACTGTTCGGCCCCTTCACTCAGCGAGGCGACGAAATAGCCGTCAAGATGTTCGATGCTCGCCATCCCTGATGCCAGCGCATGCCGGACCCCGACGGCAACCGAGACGTGTCCCGCAAACGGGATGCCGACCTGCCTGGCGGTCTCGGCAATCGCATCGAATTCTGCGAGGCTCAGGCCCGGATGCAGCTTCAGAAAGCCATAGCCGCCGGCCTTTTGATCCCTGACTTGCTGCCGCGCATCGGCCGCCCCCGATACGGAGTTTCCGTTCAGTGACGGTCCGGAGGTGTATAACTGCGGACCAAAAACCTCGCCGGACTCGATGGCCTTCGTAAGCTCGATATGACTGGGGTGCCCAAGCATGCCCCGAACCGTGGTAACACCGTTCAGCGCGAACAGCGCCAGGACTCGCTCCAGGGAATTGGCGCTCGCTGGCGGTATGTGTGCATGCATCTCAGCGAGGCCAGGCATCAGGTATCGATTAGTCCCGTCGACCAATACGCTGCCTTCGGGTACCGGTACTTCGTCGACATGCCCGATCGACTCGATGCGCTTGTCGACGACGATGACGGTTTGATTGGCGACGACTGACTCGTCACTCATTGGCACGACGTTGACATTCACGAAGACCGTTGTCTCTGCATAGGCTGCCGGCAGTGCCAGCGATGCGAGCAACAGGAACTTCTTCATTGTCGACCTCCGGAGCTGGAGTTTGAACAGTTGCTCGCGGGCAAGTTCCATCTTTCCCTTGCGTTCGTGGCGGCGGGTCCGTTCGACTCTTGACCAGAACCTTCTATCTCGCCTCACGAGTCCTCGCTCGAGGTAACACTCGCCCATGTCGCATCTGACACGTTGCCTCCGCAAATGATGACGATCGAGTTGCCGCTGACGTCGCCAGCGTGCTTTTTGACGGCAGCGATCGCAACGCCGGCGGCACCCTCTACACGCTCGCCTTCGGCTGCCCGGTAGTCACGCATGGCGGCGGCGATCTCGCTCTCGTCGACGATAATGAACTCGTCGACAAGTTCCCGGCACAGAGCAAAGGTGACCGAGTCACTTTCTATGCCACCCGCCGTCCCGTCGGACAGCGTTTCCCCGCTCTCGAGTTCGACGATGCGACCGGCATCCACCGATGCCGCCATGACGGCAGACTCGGCTGGCTGACAGCCGATAACCTCGACAGACGGGTTTGCCGAACGCAACACGCTGGCTATTCCGCTGATCAGTCCGCCGCCGCCCACAGCGACAAAGACCCGGTCAATGTCCTGCAGGTCATCGAGTAGCTCAACACCGATCGTGCCCTGCCCTGCGACGACCTGCGGGTCGTTGTAGGGAGACACGTAGAATTGCCCGTGCTCGGCCGCATAGGCTCGCGCGTGTTGCTCGGTATCGAGACCGTCCGTGCCGAAGGTCTGTACCTTTCCACCGAACTCCCTGATCTTGTCGATCTTCGACGACGACGTGTGTTCGGGTACGAATATGGTCCCGTGGATACCGAGGTTCTTCTGCGCCCATGCGACGGCCGCTCCGTGATTTCCGCTGGACGCGGCGACGCAACCGCGACGTCGCTGTTCGTCGGTCAGCGTCATCAATCGATTCAGCGCCCCTCGTAGCTTGAACGACCCGGTCGTTTGCCGGTTCTCCAGTTTCAGGAATACCTGGCTGCCAGGCGACGCTGCCAGCCAGGGAGCGATAGCGAGCGGCGTGTGCCTCGCCAACGATCCAATCCGGTCGAGGGCAAGCCTCGATTCTGCGGCTACCCGGTCCGGAGTCATTGCCTGGTCGATCACTGTCTGGTTTCTCCCGCCTTGTGCTTCGGTACGGCTTACGCAGGATACAAGATTATGTGCGATTGCTTCAGCAGAGCGACGTTGCACGGCATCCGGCACTTCCCTTGGAATCAGTCGCTTAGCAGCGACAGTCCGGGATTATGTCATCTGCGCTTTCGTCGGCTTGCGAGCCTTGACCGATGCATGCAGCATCGACCGGGTTCGACAAAGGCACAGCTGTCGTAAGGCAGTGTCGCAAAGCCTCCGGTCCAGGGTGAAGTTACAACCTGGATAGCGGGGCCGCCGATACTTAGCGCTACCGGCGCCTGTCTTTGTTGTGATTTATGCGCAGGAGACAGGGATGACGGCAGCGGCAAGAAGTTACCAGGCGAACCGGGTTTCGTTGGCAAAGGCACTCCGACCGGAGAGCATCGACGAACTTCAACAGTGTATCGACCCCGGCGTTGCCGTTCCCTTCCCGCTCAGACCCCGTGGCGGTTGCACAGCGTCCACCGACTGCAACACGTCTTCCGGGGGGCTCGTCATCGAGACGACCGGGCTCAACCGCATTCTCATCATCGACCCCGACAACCAGCGCGTTACCGTCGAAGCCGGCGTACGACTGCAGGACCTCGTCAACGCACTCGACGAATTCGGACTCGAGCTGCCGGGCTGCTTCGATCTGTACCGCCACACCGTTGGAGGCGCCGTTGCCGCCCCATGCTTCGGCCCCGGAGTCGGCGAAGATGCCGCCAGCCTTGCGCGGCAGATCATCAGTATGAAGATCGTAACCCCTTCCGGTGAGCTCGTTTCCATATCGGCTGACGACAGCCGATTCATGCCGCTGTTTCGCGCAAGTTACGGTCTGCTGGGCGTCATCGCCGAAGTCTGTTTCCGGGTGCGGCCCAAGAGAGTCTTCGACCGCACCTATAAGAAGGTCTCGCATGAGCAGTTGCTGAGGACACTCGAGACACTCGCCGATCTGCCGATCGGCCTGAAGTTCTTTGTGCTGCCGCACCGGGATCGAGCGTACCTCGAGGTGCTCCGACAGACCGAGTCGACAAGAAGCATCCACGACAGGTTCTGGAAAGCGAAAGACTGGGGGGAAACCGTCGTACTGCCGACGATCTTCCGGTCGCTGAATAAAGTCGTACCGATGCCGACGCTTCGGTATCGACTGATCGATGGTGTTTCGGGAATCACCAAGGATCTGAGCCAGAGTCGCTTGTTCGAGACCGGCTCGTACTCGGTAGCGGCCGGTTACCGCCAGACCGGAAGCACGTCTGACACAGCAAACTACTCGACCTGGCTATTTTCCGCATCACGCGCGAGTGAGATAGCCGAGGACTACATCGAGTTTTGCCAGTCGCTGTTCGAGAGAACCGGCTACCGGGCGGACCTGCCCACCGTTGGGTTTCGGGTTGCGAAGGACCCAAGCGCACTGATGTCGCCATCAAGGTCACGGGCAATGATCGCCCTGCAAACAAGTTCGACTCGGACGGACGGCTGGGAGGATTTCGTCATCGACCTCGCCGATTTCGCCGAGGCCCATGGCGGAGTGCCGGTATTCAACCAGACACGGGCCGTTCGCTCCGGTTATGCGCAACGCGTTTACGGCGACGCGCTGAATAATTTCGTCGCCATGCGGCGAAAGCTGGACGCGGATAATCGACTGCTGAACCCGTTTCTGTCCCAATATTTCAGATAATCGGGATCCTTCCGATACACATTCCACTTTAATTCTCCGGTATTGCATCCAAATCCCGCCCGCACGCATCTAAAGGGTGAAAGGCGGACTGTTCCCGATTTACCAGAACCGATGTGAGAATTACCTGTCTGAACCTAGAACCGGTTCAGTTCGCGTTAGGGGAAATCAGGTCAAAATCCTTTAAGCTGTTGTTTTTATTGCTCAAGCAGCAATTGGAGAACAGCTTGTTGCGTTATAGTTATCTAGTGTTATACTTAACTACAACACTAAACCGACATCTAGAGATCTCGAGGATGAAAACACAACACGGCATTGCGGTACTGGCACTCCTGCTCCCGGGCATCCTGACGGGTTGCGGCGTGGGCGAAGCGAGCGTGGCCGAGGCCAGCGACGCGACCCTGCCTATTCCGGTGGAGGTAACTCGCCCGGAACGTACGGATCTCTACGCGACCTATGAGTCGACCGCCACGATCGAGACTGACAACGTCGCGAACGCGCTGGCACGTGTCCCTGGCCAGGTCGTCGACATCGTCGTAGAAGAAGGCCAGTTTGTTGCCGCCGGTGACGTCCTCGCCGTACTTGACGGTGAGCGGCTGCGGCTCGAGATGCTTGCGGCCAAGGCTGACCTCGACCAGGCACGTGACGAATACGCGCGACACCAGGCCATGCACGCCCGTGGGCTGATCAGCGCATCGATGTACGAAGGTATGAAATACGACGTCGAAGCGCTGAAGGCCGTCTACAAACTGGCGGCCTTGAACTATGACTATTCGAGCATTCGTGCGCCGATCTCCGGGGTCGTCACTTCACGTGACATCAAGGCTGGGCAGACGCTGGCGACGAATCAGCTCGCATTCCAGATTGCCGATACCAGTGAGCTGGTCGCCTACCTGCAGATTCCGCAGGGCGAACTTGGCAAATTCGACATGGGTGATAAGGCCATGTTGAGTGTCGATGCCTTGCCGGACGTGCCCTTCTATTCAGTCGTCCGGCGTATAAGTCCGACGATCGATACGCGGAGTGGCACATTCCGCGCGACAGTCGTCATCGACAACACAATCGGGCTGCTGGCGCCGGGCATGTTCGGCAGGTTCACCGTCGCCTACGAGAAACACGATGGCGCGCTGACGATCCCGGAGCAGGCAATCGTGGAGGAAGACGACGAACGCTACGTCTTTGTCGTCAAGAACAACGAAGTCGAACGACGCAGTGTCAGAGTCGGCATCAAGTACATGAATGACGTAGAGATCCTGGAAGGGCTGGCCGCCGATGAGCAGGTCGTCGTTGTAGGGCATTCTTCACTTCGCGACGGCGCCCGGGTGCTGGCTCAGACCCCGGCATCCGATCGCTTCACTGGATAATTCCAGCATGTTTCAACGCCGTGACCTTCTGATCGCGGCGGCATAAGGGAGAAAAACATGTCTCGCATGACCGGCCTAGCGCTTTTCGCCTGGCTACTGCTTCTGGCTGCTTGTGGATCAGGCGAGGACTCGGAGAGCCAGAACTCCGACGAGCAGTCATCAGCCGCCGAGAACGAAGAAGAACAAGAAGACGAGGCTCCCCCGATACCTGTCGAAGTAGCGTTGCCCGATCGTGGCGACGTCTACGACCTGTTTAGCGGAACGGCGCCGATCGAGGCGTTCGCGGAGGCGGATGTCGTTGCCAAAGTGGCCGGCGAGGTCCGGGAACTACTGACTGAGGAAGGCGAATCTGTTGGCGAAGGTGCGGTGCTTGCAAAACTCGACGGCGATCGCCTGGCCCTGGAGCTCAGCGAGTCCCGAGCCCGCCTCGACAAACTGAAGAGTGACTTTACGCGCAACGTCAATCTTCGAGAGAAGGGACTGATCAGCGAGGGCGACTTCGACAAGCTCAAATATGAGCTGGAAGCACTCGAGGCCTCGTACAACCTGGCGAAACTCGAACTCGATTACACGTCAATACGCGCACCCATAGCAGGTGTGGTTTCGGAACGCTTCGTCCGGGTGGGCAACACGGTCGAGATCGGCGATCCGTTGTTCCGGGTGACCAGCCTCGACCCGCTGGTGGCATACCTGTTCGTACCGGAGCGGGAGTATCGCCGCATCGAAACCGGCAAACCCGTCGGCATCCAGATTGACGCATTGGGTGACACCACGATATTCGCCTCGGTAACGCGCATGAGTCCCGTTATCGACCCGGAGACCGGCACGTTCAAACTGACCATTGAAATCTCGGACGAGACGCGCCGCATCAAACCCGGCATGTTCGCCCGCATCGGCGTCGTGGTTGACGAGCGTGAGAACACGCTTCGCATACCTCGCAGCGCGCTGCTCGAGGACGATGCGACGACAAGCGTCTACGTTGTGGAAGACGGCGTCGCATCGCAGCGGGAGGTCGAGATCGGTTATAGCGATCGTGGCATGATCGAGATCGTCTCTGGAATATCGGAGGACGAGAGAATTGTCACCGTTGGCCAACTGGGCCTGTCAGAGGGCGCCAGGGTCAGTGTCATCGGCGAAGAGGACGAGGAGGCCGACGAAGAGGCCAACGAGGAGTCGGTGGATGAGGCCGTCGCCGAAGCCTCCGGAGACGTCGAATCATGAAGCGCCTCGTTGAAATCGCGACCGAGCGTCGCGTTACGATCATCATGTTCATGGTCGCAATCGTCCTGTTCGGCCTGGTCTCGCTGTCGCGCCTGAGCCTGAACCTGCTGCCGGACATCTCCTACCCGACGCTGACGATACGAACCGAGCTGACCGGCGCGGCGCCCGTCGAGATCGAGAACCTGATTACGAAACCGATCGAAGAGGCCGTCGGCGTTATCCGCAACGTACGGCTCGTTCGTTCAGTCTCACGATCCGGCCAGTCCGATGTGACGTTGGAGTTCCTGTGGGGTACCGACATGGACATCGCCGGCGTCGATGTCCGCGAAAAGCTGGATATCCTCTTTCTTCCGCTGGAGGCATCGCGACCATTGCTGCTGCGTTTCGATCCGTCCTCCGAACCCATTATGCGGCTCGGGCTGATGTATGGCGACGAGTCGATCGCGGCCAGTGAAAACCAACTGAAATCACTGCGCCGCCTGGCCGAAGATCGCCTGAAAACGGATATCGAAGCCATCGAAGGAACGGCGGCTGTAAAGGTCAGCGGCGGCCTCGAGGATGAAGTACAGATACAGGTCGACCAGCAGAAGCTGTCGCAGCTTGGCCTGAGCATCGAGAACATCGCCGACCGGATTCGCTCGGAGAACGTCAACCTGTCCGGTGGACGACTCGAGGAAGGCAGCCAACGCTTCCTTGTTCGCACGCTGAATGAGTACGAGACGGTCGATGAGTTCCGCGATGCGATCGTCGCCAACGTCGCGGGGCGCTCCGTCTACCTGCGTGATGTGGCGACCGTCACTCGAGGCTACAAGGAGCGCGAGGCAATCACGCGAGTCAATGGACGCGAGTCTGTGGAGCTGGCCGTTTACAAGGAGGGTGATGCCAACACGGTGCAGGTTGCCAGCCGCATCGAACGCCGTCTCGACAGTCTCAAGCAATCGTTGCCGGAGACCATCACACTCGAGAAGGTCTACGACCAGTCGCGCTTCATTTCGTCGGCGGTAGCCAACGTGAAGAACGCGGCGATTCTCGGCGGCATCATCGCCATCGTCGTCCTGTTCGGGTTCCTTCGCGACGCGCGTGCGACGACGATCATCGGAATCGCAATCCCGGTGTCGGTTATCGGCACATTCCTGCTCATGTATATGAATGGGGTGTCACTAAACATCATGTCCCTGGGCGGCATCGCGCTGGCCGTCGGTATGCTCGTCGACAATTCGATCGTCGTGCTCGAAAACATCGTCAGAAAACGAGAACAGGGCGAATCCATACTCAAAGCAGCACAGAACGGCACCAGCGAGGTGGCGAGCGCAGTTGTAGCAGCGACGCTGACGACCGTGGCCGTCTTCTTCCCGATGGTCTTCGTGCCGGGCGTGGCCGGCCAGTTGTTCAAGGACCAGGCGCTGACCGTGACGTTCGCGCTGCTGTTCTCGCTCGTCGTCGCCCTGACACTGATACCGATGCTCGCGTCGACTGGCACCGCTGGCCGTTACAGCAACGATCCGGAAACGAGCTCGCCGGAATGGGCGCCGAAGAGCAGGTTTGGCCGAATCGTCAAGCGAATCCTCGGTTTCATCAGCTGGTTGTTCAACTTCATCGTCGTCTGGACCGTACGTATTGTTATGTTCCTGTTCCGCGCCGTCGGAATCGTGCTCCGGCTGATACTGACCCCACCGACGTGGCTGTTCCAGAAATTCAATGCCGCTGCGGCGGCGATCTATGCGCCGATGTTGCGCTGGGCGCTCGAGCATCGCGGTGCGGTCGTGGGACTCGCAGCTTTGATATTCGCGGGCACCATGGCACTGGTGCCTCGGCTGGGTACAGAACTGATACCGCAGCTGTCCCAGGGCGAATTCAACGTTGAACTCAGGCTGTCGCCCGGCACACCGCTGGACGCGACAGATCGTGCCGTGCAGACGGCCCAGCAGGCTGCGAGTGAGATTGAATCGGTCTCACTCGACTACTCCGTGACGGGTACGGGTAACCGGCTCGACGCCAACCCGGTGGATGCCGGCGATCACACGGGTACGCTGAGTATTGCGCTGGCGCCGGGCGCCACGCGGGAAGACGAGACGCGGGCGATGAATACCATTCGCGAACGACTCGCGACCGTACCGGGCTTGCAGTATGAGTTCTCTCGACCGTCGCTGATGAGTTTCTCGAGCCCGCTGCAGGTCGAAGTGTCCGGATACGACCTGGACGACCTCGAGCGCGTCAGCTCGGAGATCGTTCGCGCGATGAATGCGTCGACGCGATTCGCCGACATCAAGACGACCGTCGAAGGCGGCAACCCCGAGATTCAGATCGAGTTCGACCAGGAGCGCGCCGCCAAACTGGGCCTGTCCGTACGCGACATCGCAGACCGCGTCGTTGCGAACGTCCGCGGCGAACTGGCGACCCGATATACGTGGCGTGACAAGAAGATCGACGTACTCGTCCGGAGTATCGACTCCCGGCAGTCGAGTATCGAAGAAGTCCGATCACTGATTGTCAACCCCAGCTCGGACCGCCCGATCACGCTGGACGCCATAGCGGACGTCCGCGTAGCCATGGGCCCCGCGGAAATCCGACGAATCGCACAGGAACGCGTTGCGGTCATCTCGGCGAACGTATCCTACGGCGACCTCGGGGCCGCGGCCGATGAGGCGCGCCAGATCCTCAACCAGATACCCATGCCGAACGACGTCGCCGCCGTCGTGTCGGGGCAGAGCGAGGAAATGCAGGCCTCCTTCCAGTCACTGCAGTTTGCACTGGCGCTGGCCGTGTTCCTCGTCTACCTGGTCATGGCGTCGCAGTTCGAGTCGCTGATACACCCCTTCGTTATCCTTTTCACGATACCGCTGGCGCTGGTGGGGGCCGTCGTCGCGCTGTTCATCACCGGTACAACGATCAATATCGTTGCGCTGATTGGCGTGATCATGCTCGCCGGAATCGTCGTGAATAACGCGATCGTCCTTGTCGACCTGATCAACCAGCTTAGAGCGCAGGGCAAAGACAAGACCGATGCGATCCTCGAAGCGGGTCGGGCTCGGCTCCGGCCAATCCTCATGACGTCGCTGACGACCGCACTCGGCCTTCTGCCGATGGCGCTCGGCTTCGGCGAAGGCTCCGAGATACGCGCACCGATGGCGATCACGGTCATCGGCGGCCTCACCGTCTCTACGCTGCTGACGCTGATCGTCATCCCCGTCGTGTACTCACTGATGGACAGAAAACGCTGGCCGGTTGGCGTCACGGCGCCGGCGCAGGGGTAGTCACATGAAGCACACAGAAATCGCGCTAAAGCGCCCGGTAACGACCGTCGTCGTATTTGTCGCCCTGTCGCTCATCGGGCTCCTGGCGTCGAGATTGTTGCCGCTCGAGATGTTCCCGGACATCGAGTGGCCCGGGATTTATGTAGAGGTACCGTACGAGGGTTCGACGCCTGAGGAGGTGGAGCGGACGATCACGCGGCCCATTGAGGAGGCGCTCGCGACGCTGTCAGGCGTTGAGCGCATGCGCTCCTACTCCAGTGAAAACCGCTCCCAGATCGTCCTCGAGTTCAGCTGGGACCAGAGCATGGGAGCCAAGGGCATCGAGGCCCGGGCCAAGGTCGACAGTATCCGTCACCTGCTGCCTGAGGATGTGCGCCGCGTGTTCGTCTACACCGGTTCGATCGGCGACCAGCCGGTCATCGAGGTCATTCTCTCCGCCGAGCGGGACCTCGCCGACAGCTATGAACTCCTCGACAAGTTCGTCAAGCGGCGCCTCGAGCGAATCGACGGCGTCTCGAAAGTCGATCTGTGGGGCGTGGACGAGCGAGAGGTGCGCATACTGTTGAAGGCGGATCGCCTCGCAGCCTACGACGTGGACCTGCTGGCGCTGAGGGAGCTTCTCACACGAAGCAACTTCTCAGTCAGCGCCGGCAAGCTGACGGCGTCCAACGAGACGTTCAGTGTCCGCCCGACGGGCGAGTTCCAGTCGATCGAAGAGATTCGTTCGCTGGTGATCAATCGCCAGGGTCTGCGCCTCGGCGACGTCTCGGAAATTGAACTGATCGCTCCGGAACGGGACTACGGGCGCCGCCTGGACGGCGAGGACTCCGTGACGGTAGCAGTGACCAAGAATACCGGCGCCAATCTCGTCGCCGTCACCGATGCCGTCATCGAGGAGCTTGAAGAGATACAGCAGCTGCCACAGATGCGTGGCATTAACTTCCTGCCAGTCGATAACCAGGGCGACAACGTGAAGGAATCGCTGTCGGACCTGTTCAATGCGGGGTTGCTCGGCGGACTACTCGCGATCATCGTGCTCTACCTGTTCCTGCGCCAGCTGTCGACGACGCTGATCGTTATCGCCGCGGTGCCTTTTTCCCTTCTGATTACACTGGGCGCGCTGTATTTCGCCGGACTGTCGCTGAACATCCTGTCGATGATGGGCATCATGCTCGCCGTCGGCATGCTCGTCGACAATGCCGTCGTCGTCTCGGAAAGCATCTTCCGCTACCGGGAAAAGCATCCGGACGATCCGGAGAAGGCGACACTCGCCGGTGTCAATGAGGTTGGCCTTGCCGTCGTGGCAGGAACCGCGACGACGATCATCGTCTTCGCACCGATCATCGTCGGAGTGAAATCCGAGATGATGGTATTCCTGACACACGTGGCGGTGACCATCATCGTGGCACTCATCGCATCGCTGGCGATCGCCCAGACGCTCGTACCGATGCTGGCAGCGCGACTGAAGAATCCGCCGACCGCCAAACCA
Organism: Woeseiaceae bacterium; assembly: GCA_030065915.1. Taxonomy (GTDB): domain Bacteria; phylum Pseudomonadota; class Gammaproteobacteria; order Steroidobacterales; family Woeseiaceae; genus UBA1847. Next base: position 271,534 of record JASJCQ010000004.1, on the reverse strand, counting down.
GGAAACTGGATGGGCAAACTGACGGACGGTTATGCCCGGGCACTGCGATGGGTCGTCAACCACCCGCGCTGGAGCGGTCTCGGAATCCTGATGATCTGCGTCATCGGCATCAGCCCGATGGTGCTTGAGCTCGTCAAGGTCGACATGTGGCCAAGGGATGAGCGGAGACGCTTGTACATGCCGTACCAGGTCGAGGGACAACATGCTCTCGAGACCGTCGAGAAGGCAGTCAACGACATCGAAGCCTATCTTGACGACAACAAGGAAGACCTGGACATCGAATCGATGCTGAGTTTCTACAACCAGGAATACGCACACACGATCCTGCTGCTGAGCAAGGACGACGATGTCACGCTCTCGACGACCGAGATCATCAATAAGATCGAAGAGGGGCTGCCTGATATCGCGATCGGCAAGCCGAGCTTCGAACGCAACCAGCAGGGCGGTGGCGAAGGCTTCAGCCTGCAGGTCTCGGGCGACTCTACGACGGTGCTGAATGAGATCGGTGACGAGGTCGTCAGGCTGCTCGAGTCTTTCGAAGGCCTCAAGGACGCACGCACCGACGCCGAGTCCGGTGAACGGGAGATCAGGGTCGTCATCGATCGTGATCGTGCAGCGAATGTCGGCCTGACCGGAGAGCAGATCGCGCAGATGATCAGTATCGCCATGCGTGGGGAAAACCTCAGTGAATTCCGCGGTGACGACGGCGAGGTCGGCGTGCGCATGGCGTTCCGGGAGAACGACCGGCAGAACATCGATCAGCTGACGAACATGCCGTTGTTTGCGGCCAGCGGAGAACGCATCACGCTGGGCAGCATTGCGCGGCTCGAATTCGGCCGATCAGCGGAGACGATTCGGCGAATGGACCGCCAGACCTCTGTCGTCATCAACGCAACACTCGCGGATGACGCGACGATGGACAGTGTCCGGCCCGACGTCGACAAACTGATGAACCAGATCGAGCTGCCGCCAGGCTACAGCTGGAAGTTCGGTCGCGGTTTCCAGCGCAACGACGAGACCCAGGCCGTCATGATGACCAATCTGATGTTGGGTATCGCCTGCATATTCCTCGTCATGGCAGCCCTGTTCGAGTCGCTGTTGCTGCCCTTCTCGATCATCCTGGGGTCCATCGTCTTCTCGATCTTCGGCGTATTCCTGTTCTTCGCTGCGACCGGTACGACATTCTCGTTCATGGCGATGATCGGCATCATGATCCTGATCGGGGTCGTCGTGAATAACGGTATCGTTCTGGTCGATCACATAAACAACCTCAGGGTCGGCGGAATGCACAGGAACGACGCGATCATCGAGGCCGGGCGAGACAGGCTTAGGCCAATCCTGATGACGGTCGCGACGACGATTGTGGGCCTGACGCCTCTGGCGATGGGCACTACGCAGGTCGGTGGCGATGGCGGACCGCCCTACTACCCGATGGCCCGGGCGATCATTGGCGGCCTTGCGTTCTCGACGGTCGTATCGCTGCTTGTTGTCCCGGCGCTGTACATCTACTTCGATTCGCTCGCCGCCTGGGGCCGTAAGGTCAAGCGCGCGGCGCAGAAACGGCCACTCGCCTCGAGCTCGTCGGCCTGAGCCGACGAGACAGGAGGACGAGCAGGCAGAGTCCGAACAGGCTCAAGAGTCCGGCCGAACCGCCACCGCCTTCGTTGTTGATGACGACGGTCGTTTCCGGAGGCGTATCGCGACCGATGTCCTCGAGCGGCAGGAAGCTCAGTTCCGACGTGTCATCGGGGCCGATGAAGGCCAGGAAATCGTCATTGAACGCATCGAAGAGTTCGATCAGGACATCGTAGCTGCCGGTCGGGTAGCCGGATACCAGGTCCGTGACGACCGAATAGTCGTCGTTATCCGATGCCCCGAAAATCGTGAACGTGTCCGTGACAGCGTATTCCTCCCACGCTCCGCCCTCGAAGCTGAGATAGACAACCGCATATACGTCGGCTTCGGCGTAAATGGTGTCGGCGTCGAACAGCAGATCGATGCCGGAATAAAAGCCGTCGAAATCGGCGTCACCAAACAGGATGATGTCCGCCGAATAGAACCAGAAATCCTGGTTGGCTGACTGGCTGGCCTGCTGGCCGCTCTTGGCGACATCGCGTTTCACCGACTTGTCGACGCCCTGTGTCGCGGCAAAGGTGTCGCGCGACGTCCTGATGACCTGTCTCGCGTCTCTGCCGCCCGACGTGTAATGCGTCGACTCGACGACACGCTCGCCGTCATCGGCTTTTGCCGTCTGTAGTGCGCACATCGCCGTGACCAGCGTCAGGGAAAGAATGAGCGCCGACAGGCGGGCGCCAGGTAAAAACTGAGTCTTCATGACGTGTTCCTCGCTATTCCACGATTCGATTACAGCGCAGGGCGCATGAATTGAAGCTGAATAATGAATACGTGCGTGCGATGATCCGCGACAGCGAGACGGGAGATTATGGTGAGTGAGGCAAACAGTGCACAGGAGAGCAAAGCGATCTTGTACCTGCTTGGCGGCGTCATGGCCGGGCTGGGCCTGGACCTGTGCGCCAAGCAGCTGCTTGCGACCTACTCGCTGGAACAGTTCGTCTTCGTAAGGACACTGATCGGCGCCGTGTTGTTGTTGATGATCTCGACGCAGTTTGGCGGCTTGAAAACGCTCAGCACGAAGAACTATGGCTGGCACGCGCTTCGAACCCTGCTGTCCTGCGGCGCGCTGTTCGGGTTTTTCTACGGCCTGTCGCAGATGCCCCTGATCGACGCGCTGACGCTGGGTTACACGGCACCGTTGATGATGACGGCGTTATCGGCCCTGTTCCTGCAAGACAAGGTCGGCTGGCGACGCTGGACGGCTGTGTTCGTCGGTTTTGCCGGCGTGCTGATCATGCTCAGGCCGGGCGCAGAGACCTGGAGCTTCGCGTCGATCACGATTCTCTTCGCTGCTTTTTGCTACGCGTGCCTTGCGATCACATCGCGCTTTCTGGCCAGCGAGGAATCAAGCCTGTCACTGTCGTTCTACGTGCTGTCCGGCCCGATCCTTATCGCCATCGTAATGATGTCGGGCTCCGGCTGGGCGGCGCCGGATATGGCCGGCTGGATGTTGTTTGTCGTTGCCGGCGTCTGCTCGGTGCTGGCGTGGATCGGTATAGTAGGCGGCTACAGGAGAGCCTCACCCGCCACGCTTGCGCCTTTCGAGTACACGGCGCTGGTAGCCGGCGCGATTGCGGGATTCCTCATCTGGGGTGAGGTCCCGGACCGGTCCACCGTTGTCGGGGCGTTGATCATTGCCGGGTCGGGTCTGTTTGTCGCCTATCGCGAGGCAGGCAGTCCGATGGCGGCGCGTTACATGCGCGCGCTGACGGCGACAGCGGCTACGCTGTCGCGTCGTGTGCGATTGAGAGCCAGGCGTTAACGCGACGGGCGGGTGATGTTACTCGACGTCGCCCGGGACGAGGCCCGCAATCTGGGCCGGCGTGACCTGCAGTCGTTCAGCGACGCGATTAAAGAAGTCGATCTCCAGCACGCCAACGTTCTTGTCGCTGCGGAAGACATCCGCGAGCGCCTGAACGACGGCTGCCCGATGCTCGTCTTTCAACTTGTGCACGCAGGTTGACAGGTATTTCCTAAGACCCGCGACGGCGTACAGTTCGTCACGTGCGGCAACGCGAATGTCGGCGGAGCTGAATTCTTCGCCGGTCTTTTCCTTGAGAATCTCCTGGATTCGCTCTACCTCAGCGGACTGGATGTTGATGTCGGCGTCTGCTGCGCGCGCCAGCGTCATCAGCAGCACTTCCTTGAACAATTCATTCTGCTTGTCCTCGCCGATATCGGAGCCGCCGAAAATACTCAGTACATTCTTGAGATCTGCGATTGCCATTAGATTCTCACTCTTGTCGTTTTGGTTATTCGAGTCACTTCGCACAGCGAAGCGAGGGTCAAAGTATACACGGGATTAGGCTGCTGTCATGGCCGCGGCGCCAAGAATCAGGCCGCAGCAGGAGGGGCTCGTGCCCGCCTTATCCGGCCCGTAGTCGCCGGCGACGCGCCTCCCTGGCCAGCCCCTAGCCAGCCCCCTGGCCAGCCGGCTGTCGCATCGGCTGCAGCCGCCAGTAAGTCATGGAACGCCAGAGCCATTCTGCCGGCCCGAAGCGAAACCGCTGCAGCCACCAGGGACTGTATAGCAGCTGCAGCCCGATTAACGCGACGACGAAGCCCATCTGGTAGAAGCGCGGAACCTCCGTGTACAGATTGAAGCCGTGGCCGTAGAAGATCGTGGTCATTACGAGCGAATGCATCAGGTAGTTGGTGAAAGCCATACGCCCCACGGCGGCGAAGCGCTTCTGCAGCGCCACCAGTGCGCCGGCACGAACCAGGCTCATGACGAGGCCAACATGGCCCAGCGCGACGAATATGCTGCCCCAGTAGTTGGATATCATGCCGGTCTTGAACGCGTACAGACCGTCGAAGTCATGGTTGTAGAGATCGATGGCGCTGAACGCCATGATCGGCAAACCGATGCCATAGCCGAGCAGCATCATGTTGCGGTAAAACCGGCTGCTACGCTGCGCCTTCAGCACGCCAAGCTTCATTAACGCCATGCCGATCAGCATCAGGCCGCCTGCGCGCCAGAGCAGGTAGAAGAACGTGCCCTGCGTTTGCAGCATCGCAATGACCGGAATTCGGTACTCGAGCGCATCGGCGTAGGTCCCTCGATAAGCATCGATGTCGCGTTGGATGTCCTCGGCGTCCGGCGCCATGAATGCCGCCGACAGGTTCCATTCCTTGATTTTTGCAAGCTCTGAGTCGGTCAGCTCATCGCCGGCCGCCTGCCGCGCTTCGAGCTCGATGGCCTGATCCCGGAGCTCTATCGTATAAGCTCCGCCGAGCGCCCCCAGCACGTTCGCCATCGGCAGCATCAGCACCCCGATGACAATCAGCGTCGTCGGACTGCGCTTTCGCAGCAGGAACATCAGCATGCCGATCGCCGCGTAGGCAAACAGGATATCACCTACCCAGATCAGGTAGCCGTGCAGGATTCCGATAACCAGCAACCAGAAGCTGCGACGATAAAAGACGCGGGTTATCTTCGCTCCCTTCGCCTCTGCTCGATCGGTCATCATGACCATACCCGCGCCGTAGAGCATCGCGAATATCGACAGGAACTTCTGGTCGAACAGGATGTGCGTGACGAACCAGGTGCCCATGTTGAGCGGGTCAGTACCACCCATGGCTAGCGGATTGCTGTAGGCCGCGAAGGGCATCGCGAACGCGTAGATGTTCATGACGAGGATGCCGAGGACAGCGACTCCCCGCAGCGTATCCATGGATTGAAAACGCTCGGACGAACGAATCGGCGCGGGAGCCTCTGGCTCGTCCGGCAGCGCAGTCGTAGCGTCGTTACTCACATTACCCGCCTTGTTCTTCATTCCGCCTGGGTGGTGGCTTTTTTCGGGGCAGCGCTCAAGCATAACCGAGAATTGCCGCGTTGAACACAGACTTTTGCTAGAAAATTTTTTCTTGGTTTTCAGTAGCTTCCAAGCGATACTTGCGTTGGGCTGACTATTGAAAGGAGGTGATCCATGTCTAGTGAGATTATTGAGGTACGTGAAAAACCGCAGGGTCTTGACCGGATGATGGAGTCACTCTTCTCCGTCCTTTGACCGGTTTTCAGGTACCAATCTCACGAAAGGCCGCGCAGTGCGCGGCCTTTCTTTTTGCCTGAGACCAAGCCGGAACGGTTTACTCTTCTGCAGCGCGCCGCCTGACGGTCGCCATGTAGAGTCGGGATGCGTCGCAGGACAACGAATCACCCATCATCTCTCCGCGCACGGCCCAGTCACCGCCGGTGCCGTACATGTCGTAAGCCTCACCGAGATCCGTCATCGTGTCGTAGGTCTCGACCAGCTTGAAGTCGAATTCCTCGTCGCCGCCGCCGTAAGCCGCAAACATCATCCAGGTGCCGTTTTCATAGCCGTTCTCGGCCTGGTAGGCGGACCACTGTTCGAGCCCGCCCATGACCTGGTCCCAGGCAGCCGCATCGCGGACATCGCAGTCCGAGAACGCGAGCAGGAAGTTATCCGGATCGGTGTCGGGCGGCGCCTTCATCTGCGTGGTCGCGAAATTGCTGTGCGTGTCGCATTTGACGACCTCGGCGAACCTGGCGGCGGCTTCGCTACCCTTGGCCATCCACAGGTCTCCGCTCTTGCCCATCTCCGCACCGCTCGGCCATACACCCAGCCAGCCGACGTCGAAGGTCTCTGCGCCGTGATACACGGGCGTGACCGTAATAGCGTAGTAACTGTCGAGGCCGTTCTTGTCCGCCCAATCGTTCCAGTATTCCGTCGCTTCGTTCAGGTCTTCGGGACCTTTGCCGTCTAGGTAGTTACAGGTGTAGGTCTCTACCGGCACGAACTCACGGCCTTCGCTTTCTTCTTCATTATCGGCCCAGGCCGGCGCCACGGTCAGGACGCAAGCGCCGAGCGCTATCCCCAATGCTTTCATTGTTATCCCCTTAGTTTTTTTTGTTAGGTGACTGAACGCCACATAGGGCAATTATAGCATAAAAATCAGTTATTTACGCTCTGAGCACGCGGGACTCCAGTGAGTCCAGCAGCCGATCCAGTTCGGACTGCGTGTTGTAATGAACGGGCCCAACGCGGACAACGCCGCCGCTATCGTCCAGGCCGAGCGTCTTCACAACCTCGACCGCGTAGTTGTGCCCGTGCCAGACGAACATATTCTCCTCGGCGAGCGCCTCGGCGATCGTCTGTGGGTCTTTCTGCCCAGACGTGAAGGAGACCGTCGGCACGCGCCGTCGCATCGCGTCGGCGTCGGTGACGCCGTGCACGGTGATCCCACGGATCGACTGCAGCCCTGCGATCAGGTGCGATGACAGCTCCTGCTCGTAGTCGGTCAACAGAGCCATGGCAGCGTGCAGTCGCTGACGACGACCCGCCAGGTGCTTGTAGCGATCCAGGTAATCGGCCGCCATGCTCGTGCCGATCCAGTCGAAGTACTCGACCGCCGCTTTGGTGCCGGCCATCAGTTCGAAACTCGGCGTGCCGGTCTCGAAGTTGCCGGGAATGACCGGCGACGCCGGGCGGACCTGGTAGGCCGTCAGCGGGGCGAAGGCCTCTCGACGACCCCAGAGTACGCCCTGGTGCGGACCGAAGAACTTGTAGGCCGAGCATGCGAGAAAGTCGCAACCGATGTCCTGAACGTCCGTCGGCACATGGGGAACCGATTGAACCCCGTCGATGAAACTCATCGCGCCGGCGTCGCGCGCCTTCGCGCAGATAGTCCTGATGTCGTGCAGCGTCCCGGTCAGGTTGGACGCGCCGCCGACGCAGACCATGCGCGTGCGATCGGTCAATAACTCATCGAGGTCAGCGAGGTCGAATTCATAGGTCTCCGTGCTAAACGGCAACCAGCGGATCCTGAGGTCGTGATCGCGGGCCATCATGACCCATGGCGTGATGTTCGCGTCGTGGTCCATCTGCGACACGACGATCTCGTCACCGGCTTCAAGCGTTGGCCCGATTGATCGTGACAGGCTGAACGTCAGCGCCGTCATGCTTTGGCCAAAAATGATCTCGTCAACGGACTCCGCATTCAGCAGGTCCGCCATCGCGTGCCTCGCATCCTTGATCAGCTCGTTGACCAACCGGGATGTCCTGAACGGCCCTCCCTGGTTCGCACAAGAGTCGATCATGCTGTCCGCGACAGCCTTTGCGACGCTGGCCGGGACCTGCGTGCCCGCGGGATTATCGAAATAGATTCGTGAAACGCCGTTGTCCTGCGTGGACAACGACGGAAAACGAGCGCGAATCGCGTCGACATCTGGGTTCATACACCCTCCCCCCGGGCGTGATGTTGATATTGAGTTGCCTGGCGCGGCGCGCTCAGTCCTGTGCTTTTCCGCCCCACTTCTCACGGTGCGCGTCTTCGGCGCGCTGTCTTATTTTCGCGTGTCGGCGGGTCAGCAACAGGGAGTCAGGATCGCAGACCTCGGCCTTGATAATGCCGAGATCGCTGGCTGCATCAAACAGGCTGGGATACCAGCGTTCCCAGTTCGGCAGCAGTTGTTCAACCTGGTCTCGAAGTGACATGCATGCACTGTAGCCGAGCGCCGGGGCCGAAACAACGACACAGTGCCATTATTCGACAAAGCGCGACGTCGGTTGCTGACGAGCAGGGATTTTGGGGCTTCAGTCGTCCAGCAGTTGCAACGCGCCGAGGCCCGCGACCAGCAGCAGCCCGCCGATGACCAGCGACTGCGTCGCCGGAAGCACCGAGCCGATATCGAGCGCAAACCGGGCCGGGACCAGGGACGCGAGCGACGGCATCAATGCGAGCAGGTCCATGAGCGGATTGATCGCGACAGCGAATCCGATCAGCGCTGCGACCGGCAAGGTCAGTCGCTGGATCCAGATGCGTACGCGCAGCTTGCGAAGCACGCGATCGCTGAATCCGTCGTCTTCGACGGGTTCTGCCGCGAACAGCGACGCAAGCAACCGGTCCTCTCTGTCAGTCGTCTTATCAGCCATGTTGATGATGTTGGATATCAAACTGTTCTCGAATCTTATCTTTTGCACGAAAAATTATCGACTTGACGGTGCCCGCCGGGAGCTCGGTTGTCTCGCTGATCTCCCGGTGCGACAGCCCGCAAGCATAGGATAGAACCATCACAGCACGCTCCTGTTCGTTCAGTACCGCCATGAACTTGTCCAGGTCGGTCGCCTCGTCCGAAGGTGTCGTGTAGCTGACAGATCCGCCAGACTCGCCGACCTCCGCCAGTACCTCCTGGTAACGGTCAGTCTTTCTCTTGCTCTGCAGAAACGTCGTATACGCCACTTTCAATAACCAGCCGATGAACGACCCCTTGCCCGAGTAGGTGTGGATCTTGTTCCAGCCATGCAGGAACGTGTCCTGCGACAGGTCATCCGCCATCGCATCGTCGCGAGTCAGCCGCCGGAGGAAATTCCGAATCTGCGACTGGTGCCGACGGATCAGCTCGCCATAAGCCCGGGTATCCTGGCTGGCGACGACCCGCGCGACGAGCAAGGTGTCATCGGTCACGTGTTAGCCGTTATTCAGCCGGCGACAGCTTGTGCATCAACAGGAAGCCGAGGCCGAGCGCGATCGGGAATGACGAGACGCCGAGCATCACTCGCACGGCTTCCTCCTCGGGAATCGCCAGGCCCAGCGCGATGAAGCCGGCACCGATGGCCAGGCTGATAATGCCTCGCCGCAGGTCGCGGTTCTTCGCCGCAGGCGGCGAGCCGAGACGCTCGATCACTTCCGGCGTCAGTTCCTGACCCTTCTCGATTGCAGTTCGCATGGTTTTCTGCATTTCTCGCTTTGACTTGTTCTTGAAATACAGGAACAGGCCGACGACGACCGCTATTGACACAAATAGGACGATAGGGATCAGGGCATCTAGTGTTGCTGGACTCATCTTCAAACTCCTTGTTGGCGGGTTTTCCGCACTGTCAGCCTATAGATGGCTCGAATAGTCGTTTTGGATGCAATTATTTCCCTAACCATATAAAACAATAACTTATAGCTTCCAGCAGTGGCCAGTGGCACTCGGATTACACGCAGCTCTTAGCCGAATCGAAACCCCGAACGGGTCCGCCTGCCGTTAGCACGACCATGAGCCCTCGAATCCCGTTCATCGATCCACGCTACTACCAGATCGCCGTGCTGAGCACGCTGGTCGTCTATGGAACCACGACACTGGGCTTCGGCATCCACTGGGAGAATGCGCTGTCGATTGTCGTGGTTGCACTGGCCACCCAGTACCTCGGCACCGTGCTGCTGACACGATCGTCCTTCGATCCGCTGAGCGCGATCATAACCTCGCTGTCGCTGACGCTGCTGTTCCGCACTGACGTCGCCCTGCTCGCCGCGCTCGCAGGTTTCATTGCGATTGCGAGCAAGTTCGTTATTCGCGTGCGTGGCAAGCACGTGTTCAACCCGGCCAACATCGCCATCGTGTCACTGATGTTCTCGAGCGACCGCGCGTGGATTTCATCCGGACAGTGGGGCAGCACGACGATCTCCGCCGTATTGCTGATCGGTCTCGGGCTCCTCGTGTTGACCCGGGCGAAGCGTGCCGAAACGACGATCGGTTTTCTCGTCGCGTTCTCGTCACTGCTATTAGCTCGTGCCGTCTGGCTCGGCGATCCGATGAGCATCCCCCTACACCAGTTGCAAAACGGCGCGCTGCTGGTGTTTGCGTTCTTCATGATCTCGGACCCGAAAACGACGCCGGATACCGCGACCGGGCGCTGGTGCTATGCCGCGCTGGTCGCCGCGCTCGCCTACGTCATCCAGTTCGTCTTCTTCATACCCAACGGAGCGGTCATTGCGCTGGCTTTCGCCGCGCCGCTGGTTCCCCTGATCGACCTGCTGTCGAAGGGTCTCCACTACCAATGGCGGCCATCGACGGCGATCTCTCAAACATCGAAAGGAGTCTCCAATGCGTAGCCTTGTTTTAGTCTCCGTGACATTGCTCACGTTCTTTGTCGGCGCTACGGCACAGGCATTCTGCGGTTTCTACGTCGCGAAAGCGGACAGCGAACTATTCAACGAAGCGTCGCAGGTCGTGCTGGTCAGGGACGGTAAACGCACCGTCATTACGATGGTCAATGACTTCAAGGGCGACGTCAGCGAGTTCGCCATGGTCGTACCCGTGCCCACCTTCATCGAGCGTGAGCAGATCAACGTCGGCAACCAGGCAGTCGTCGACCACCTCGACGCCTACACGGCACCCCGGTTGGTCGAGTACTTCGACTCCGACCCCTGTCATCGTGTGGTCTACGAGATGGCAGCGCCGAGTGCGCGAATGGACTTTGACGAGGCCGCCGTCAGGCGCCAGAAGTCACTGGGCGTCACGGTGGAAGCGAGCTACACGGTCGGTGAGTACGACATCCTGATCCTGTCGGCCAAAGAGAGTGATGGCCTGATCCGGTGGTTGAATGAGAACCAGTATCGAATCCCGGCTGGCGCCGAACGCGTGATCGGCAGCTACCTGAAGCAGGGCATGCGCTTCTTTGTCGCCAAGGTGAACCTCGAAGAACAGCAGAAGTCCGGTTTCTCCAACCTCCGTCCGTTACAGGTCGCTTTCGAGTCGGAGAAATTCATGCTGCCGATACGCCTCGGTACGCTGAACGCAAAAGGCAAGCAGGACATGTATGTCTACACGCTGACGCGCACCGGTCGCGTTGAGACGACGAACTACCGCACGGTACGATTGCCGAGCAACGTCGAGCTCCCGGTGCATGTTAAAGGACAGTTCGGCGACTTCTACCGCACGATGTTTGCGAAGCAGACCGAGCTGGCGAACGAGCGCGGCGTGTTCCTCGAGTATGCGTGGGACATGGCCTGGTGCGACCCCTGTGCGGCGGACCCGCTGACCGCGGATGAACTGCGATCACTGGGTGTATTCTGGCTGGACAAGCCGACCGGGAACTCTCCTCGTCGAGGCATGGCACCGCAGGCGCAGAACGTCTTTGTCACACGGCTCCATGTTCGCTACGACGCGGAGCACTTCCCCGAGGATTTGATGCTGCAGGAGACGGGCGATCGGGAGAACTTCCAGGGTCGCTACATTGTTCGTCACGCATTCGAAGGTGCCGATACCTGCGGCATGGCCGAGGAGTATCGCGCTTCTCTCATCGAGCGCCAGGAACGCGAGGCGAAGATGCTGGCGAGCCTGACGGGCTGGGATATCAACGACATCCGCGCACAGATCCCGGGGCTGCCGCAGCAGGTCGACGAGCCGTGGTGGAAGACGATCTGGAACTAGCCCGAATATCTCACCGATTGCGCGGGCTCTCGCTAGCCCATTGTCCGTACAGGACCTTTTCCTCACTCGGAAACACAACCTGGTATTCCGCTCAATCGGAGAATCCCTTGTGCAGACAATGGGCTTACCGATCTTACCCACGAATCGGTGAGAAATTCGGGCTAGCGGCTACCGGTATTTGCTGAGGATGTTCTGCAGCTCGCCGCTGGGTGGCCGAAGGCTGTCCAGCGGCAACTCCGCGAACGGGACTTCGACGTTGCCCATCAACTCGTGCATTTCTTTTCTTTGCTCGTCGAAGTACAGCAGGCCGGTCGTGATCTCACCCGCATTGAAGTGTTCGCGCAGGTACTTGAAGGCGGCGGCGCGGCTGGTCGGGTCGTAGCGGTCATCGACCTTTCGAAGCAGAATCCGTGAACCGTCATGCAACTCGACGGGCATGACCGCGCCCTTGTCATACTCCGCGACAATCTCCTTCGCCGGGGGAATGTAGTCGATGTCGGTTACGTGGTGATAGAACTGGCGCGTGTGCTCGTAGCTCTTGGTCGAGCCTTCGTGATCGTTGAATGTGACGCAGGGACTGATGACATCGACGAGCGCGAAGCCCGGGTGCAACAGCGCACCTTTGATCAACGGGACCAGCTGTTCCTTGTCGCCGGAGAAGCTTCGAGCGACATAGCTGGCGCCCAGGCTGATTGCGGTGCTGACCGGGTCGATCGGCTCCTGCTGGTTCGGCAGGCCCTTCTTGGGCTTGCTGCCGATATCCGCGGACGCTGAGAACTGCCCCTTCGTCAGGCCGTAGACCCCGTTGTTCTCGATGATGTAGCACATGTTCAGGTTGCGTCGAATTGCGTGGACGAACTGCCCGACGCCAATCGACAGCGAATCGCCGTCCCCTGAGACACCGATGTACATCAGGTCCGCATTGGCCGCATAAGCGCCTGTCGTTACGGACGGCATGCGCCCGTGGACCGAATTGAAGCCGTGCGACTGGCTAACGAAATAGGCCGGCGTTTTGGACGAGCAACCGATGCCGCTCATCTTGGCCAGCTTGTGGGGCTCCACGTCCAGCTCGAATACGGACTGTACGATCGCCGCCGTGACCGAATCGTGGCCGCAACCGGCGCAGAGCGTAGACACAGCGCCTTCATAGTCTCTCGATGTCAGGCCAAGCGCGTTCCTCGCGGCGCGAGGGTGGGTAACTTTCGGCTTCGGAATGTAGCTCATCAGACTCCCCCGTCCGTTCAGGCCGCACGGCCCTTTGCAATCTCTTCGAGTACGCCGTCGACGACGAAGCCAGCATTGATCGGAATGCCGTTGTAGTGCAGCAGCGGCTTCAGCTTCTTCGGGTCCGCATCGAGGTCGAGCATCAACATCGATCTGAGCTGCGCATCGCGGTTCTGCTCCACGACATAGATGACCTCGTGCTGATCGATAAACTCCCGTACGCTGTCGCTGAAGGGGAATGCCCGGACTCGAAGGTAGTTGAGCCCGATGTTCTGCTCGGACAGCCGGTCCATCGCCTCCTTGCAGGCGGCGTCGCCGCTGCCGACCGTCAGGATGGCGGCGGTATTGAACTTGGAGTAGACGATTTCCGGCTCGGGCACCTTCTCCCTGGCCGTCTCCCACTTGACCAGCAGCCGATCCACGACCTCCTGGTACTCGTCGGCATCCTCGGTGTAGGCGCCGAGCTTCGTGTGACCGGAGCCACGGGTGAAGTAGGAACCCTTGGGATGTTGGCCTGGCAGCGTTCGATACGGGACGCCATCACCGTCGACGTCGAGGTAGCGATGAAAGGCCTCCATTTCCTCGAGGTCCTCAGCCGTGTAGACCTTGCCCCGGTCGAACGTGCGGTCCTCGTCCCACTCGAAGGCCGGCACCATCCAGTCGTTCATGCCGATGTCCAGGTCCGAGAGCACCATGACCGGCGTCTGCAGACCCTCGGCGAGATCGAATGCCGTTGGCGCCATCGTAAAACACTCTCCGGGATCCGACGGGAACAGCAGCACGTGCCGGGTATCGCCGTGCGAGGCATAGGCACAGCTCATCATGTCGGACTGCTGGGTTCGGGTGGGCATGCCGGTCGATGGGCCAGTGCGCTGCACGTTGAAAATGACCGCGGGGATCTCGGCGTAATAGGCGAACCCGATGAATTCGCTCATCAGTGAAATGCCGGGGCCGCTCGTGGGCGTGAATGCACGCGCACCGTTCCAGCTCGCGCCCAGCACCATACCGATGGCCGCCAGTTCATCCTCGGCCTGGATAATGCAGTAGGTTCGCTTACCGGTCTCCGGGTCCTTTCGGTACTCCTGACAGAAAGTGCGAAATGCATCCATCAACGACGTCGACGGCGTGATCGGGTACCAGGCGCCGACTGTCGCGCCGGCATAGAGACACCCCAGTCCGGCCGCCGTGTTGCCGTCGATGACGATGTGGTTGTTCGTCGCGTCCATCGCCTCGACCTTGTAGGGCAGCGGGCACGAGAAATGGTCTGTCGCATAGTCGTAGCCGAGCTTGATGGCATCCATATTGGAGCCGATCAGGTGCTGCTTGGCCGCGAAGGTCTCTTCCAGCAGGCCCTTGATGACGTCGAGGTCGATGTCCAGCAGTGCCGCGATGACGCCGACATAGGCGATGTTCTTCATCAGGATCCGCGTCCGGGCGCCGTCGAAATGCTCGTTGCAAAGCCGGGACAGCGGGACGCCGAGCACGTTGATGTCCTTGCGGTCCAGGAGGCTGCTGCGCGGCCAGGTGGAGTCGTAAATCAGGATGCCGTCGGTCGATACCTCCGCCATGTCGCGCGCATAGGTCTGCGCGTTCATCGCAACCATGATGTCGACCCGATTGGCCCGGGACTGGTAGCCGTCTCCGGTTACCCGGATCTCGTACCAGGTCGGCAGTCCCTGGATGTTGGACGGGAAATAGTTCTTGCCGACGACCGGGACGCCCATGCGAAATATCGCTTTTCTCAAGAGTCCGTTGGCGCTGGCTGAGCCGGTTCCGTTAACGGTCCCGATCTTGATAACGACGTCGTTTACTTTAGCCACGGCTTCCTCGTCACGCAGCGGTATCGGTCGCGGCCGACTCGCTTTCATCAGACGCATAGGGCAATCGTATCGCTGAACGCTGCATGTCCCACGCGCCCGTCGGGCAACGCTCGGCGCACAGGCCGCAGTGCACGCACAGGTCCTCGTCTTTGACCATGACGCGCCTCGTGTGCGGCAACTCGCCGGACACGTACAGGGCCTGCTCGTGGTTCGGTGCCGGCGCCCGGAGGCGGGTGCGCAGGTCGGCCTCCTCGCCATTCTCGGTGATCGTCAGGCAGTCCACCGGGCAGACGTCGAGGCACGCGTCGCATTCGATACACAGCTTGTCGGTAAACACGGTCTGGATGTCGCAGTTCAGGCAGCGCTCGACTTCCTTGGCGACCTGTTCGGCGGTGAAGCCGAGTTCGACTTCGATATCGAGATTCTTGAATCGTTCCTTCAAGTCGACGTGCGGCATGATGCGCCGCTCGGCACCCTCGTAATAGTTGGAGTAGCTCCACTCGTGCATGCCCATCTTCTGGCTGCTCAACGTCACGCCGCGCGGCGGTCGGTCCTCGATGTCGAGACCCTGGCAGTACCGGTGGATGGAGATAGCCGCCTCGTGGCCGTGTGCCACCGCCCAGATGATGTTTTTGGGCCCGAACGCGGCGTCGCCGCCGAAGAAGACGCCGTCTCGACCGCACATCATCGTCTTCTCATCGACGACCGGGCAGTCCCATTGGTCGAACTCGATGCCAATGTCACGCTCGATCCACGGGAAGGCGTTGTCCTGGCCGATCGCCAGGATAACGTCGTCGCAGGGAATGACGGTCTCGCCGACGACGGTTCCGCGGTCTATCCTGCCGTTGTCATCGACCTGGTACTCCATCAGTTCGAAGGTCATGCCGGTCAGCTTGCCGTCCTCGATAACGAAGGACTTGGGTGAGTGATTGACGAGAATCTCGACGTTTTCTTCCTCGGCATCTTCGAGCTCCCAGTCGGACGCCTTGAAGAAGCCGCGGGGCTTCCTCGCCATGACCTTGACGTCCTTTGCGCCCAGGCGCAGCGAGGTCCGGCAGCAGTCCATCGCCGTATTGCCAACGCCGATGATCAGGACGCGTTCGCCAATCGTTTCGATGTGTTCGAACGCGACCGACTCCAGCCATTCGATACCGATATGAATTCGGTCGCTGTCGTAACGACCCGGGATCTCGAGATTCTTGCCGCGCGGCGCACCGGTACCGACAAACACGGCGTCGAATTCCTTCGAGTCGAGCAGCGCCTTCATGCTCTCGATCGGGTGGTTAAGCTTCAGGTCGACCCCGGTGTCGAGGATGGTCTGGATCTCCTCATCGAGGACCTCCGGCGGCAAACGGAAGCGAGGAATATTGGTTCGCATCAGGCCACCCGTCGCAGGCAGCGCCTCGAAGATGGTCACGCTGTAGCCCATCGGTCGAAGATCGTTGGCGACGGCCAGTGACGCACACCCGCAACCGATGAGCGCGATCTTCTTGCCATTCTCGGCGACGGGTGGCTTCGGCAGGTGTTCGCTGATGTCGCCGCGGTTGTCAGCAGCGACGCGTTTCAGCCGACAGATGGCGACCGGTTTTTCCTCTACCCGACCGCGACGGCAGGCGGGTTCGCACGGGCGGTCACAGACGCGGCCCAGAATGGCAGGAAACACATTCGACTTGCGGTTCTCGAGGTATGCCTCTCCGAATTTGCCCTGCGCGATGAGACGAATGTATAGCGGTACGTCGGTGTGTGCGGGGCAGGCCCACTGACAGTCGACGACTTTGTGGAAGTAGTCTGGATTGGAAGTGTCGGTCGGCTTCATGTATCTATCGCGCCCAAGCTACCCCCGCGGCGCGGATAAACATCCCGATAACAATCAATGGCTGAAGCATAACTACATCGCATTCAAAGTAAACCCCTTATGCGATGTGGATATCTGCCTAGCGTGCGCGCGAGAATTGCAGGCGCTGACCGGGGATGGCTCCGGTCAACTCACCGTCGGCGTAGACGATCTGGCCGTTGACGATAGTGGTGTCGATGGTCGCCGAAAACTCGTGATTCTCGAAAGGTGACCAGTGACACTTCGCGAGCAGATTGCTCTTCTGGACCCGGTACGGGCGGTTCGGGTCGACGATGACAAGATCGGCGTAATAACCCTCACGCAGATAACCGCGCTCTTCGACGCCGAAGATGTCGACCGCCGCGTGACAGGCCCGGTCGACCAGCAGCTCCGGCGTCAACACACCCTGGTCTGCCAGGTCGAACAGCGAAAGAACGGCATGTTGTACCAGAGGCAATCCGGCCGGCGCCTTGAAATAGCTGCGCGCTTTCTCTGCGGCCGTGTGCGGTGCATGATCCGTCGCGATGATGTCCAGTCGTCCGTCCACGATCGCCTGTCGCAGCGCATCCCTGTCTTTCGTGGTCTTGATCGCGGGGTTGCATTTGATCTTGGTGCCGAGCGCATCGTAGTGGGTCTCGTCGAACCAGAGGTGATGGACACAGACCTCGGCCGTGATGCGCTTCTCCGTGCGGTGCGCCTTCGAAAAGAGGCCCATCTCCACCGCGGTCGTCAGGTGCAATATCTGCAGAAGCGCGTCATGCCGTCGCGCCAGTTCTATCGCCTTGCTCGAGCTCAGCAGGCAGGCATTGGCCGACCGGATCTTCGGATGCTCCGACATCGGCACGTTGTCGCCGAACTGCATCTTGGCTAATGCCTCGTTGTCACGAATCGTCGGCGTGTGCTCGCAGTGGGTCACGGCGATGATCGGCGCGTGTTTGAACACGGCGTCGAGCGTCTCCTCGTTGTCGACCAGCATGTCCCCGGTCGATGCGCCCATGAAGATCTTGATGCCGCAGCCGTCGTTGACCTTGAGCGCTTTGACCTCTTCGATATTTCGGTTCGTCGCACCGAAATAGAAACCGTAGTTCGACGTGCAGCGACCCTTGGCCAGCTCGTGCTTGGCAGCCAGCGCCTCTCGAGTCGTTGTCTGCGGGTTGACGTTGGGCATGTCAAAGAAACTGGTGATACCACCGGCCGCCGCGGCCGCCGATTCTGTCGCGAGATCGCCCTTGTTCGTCAGGCCCGGCTCGCGGAAGTGAACCTGGTCGTCGATCATCCCGGGCATCAGGTATTTGCCCCCGGCGTCGATGACCTGCATCGAATCGTCAGCAGGGATCTCCGCCGCGATTTTCTCGATGCGCTCCCCGTTGACCAGCAGGTCGCCGTCACGAATCTCGCCCTCGTTGATTAGTCGGGCGTTCTTTATCAGTAGCTTGCTCACGGCTGGCCTCAACCAGTGCCTGATCCCCCCGTCCACTGTACCACTGGCTCCCGGTTCTGCAATCAGATTCGGGACTGGTGGGCGACGGCAGCCCGTCTTGTTCATGATGAAACTTTTGCGAGCAACCGACCGCTGTGCGATAACCGCGATCAGGATGCAGCATGCCGACTACAAAACGCTGACGGAAGACGCTCGCGTCTATGACGTCGCTATCGAAACGCCGCTTGAAACGGCCGAGCGGCTGTCCGCTCGCCTGGACAACCGGGTGCTGATGAAGCGCGAAGATTTGCAGAGCGTTTTCTCGTTCAAGCTGCGCGGCGCCTACAACAAGATCGCGTCCCTAAAAGAGGACGAACTCGGGAAGGGCGTGATCTGTAGTTCGGCGGGCAATCACGCCCAGGGCGTCGCGTTGGCGGCGCGGGAGCGTGGTGTGAGAGCGGTCATCGTGATGCCGGTAACGACACCCAGCATCAAGGTGGAAGCGGTCAGGGCACTGGGGGGAGTGGTCGTCTTGCACGGCGACAATTACGACGAGGCACAACAGTATGCGCGAGCGCTGGAAGCGTCGGAAAGATATACCTTCATACACCCCTTCGATGATCCCTTCGTCATCGCCGGGCAAGGCACGATCGGCGCCGAGATACTGAAGCAGCTGGACGGACCCGTCGATGCCATCTTCGTCCCGATCGGGGGCGGCGGATTGATAGCCGGCATCGCAGCCTACATCAAATCGGTCGAGCCGGGTATCAGGATCATTGGCGTCGAACCGGAAGACTCCGCGGCGATGCGTGAGTCGATCGCGGCGGGCGCTCCGGTCACGCTATCGCACGTAGGCATCTTCGCCGACGGCGTGGCCGTCAAGAGAGTCGGTGACGAGACATTCCGACTGTGCCAAGCCTATGTCGATGAGTTCCTGACGGTCGATACGGACCAGATATGCGCGGGTATCCAGGATATCTTCGAGGACACCCGTTCGATCGTCGAGCCGGCAGGCGGACTCGCGGTCGCGGGCCTGAAGAAGTACGTTGCGGAGAACGGCATCAAGGGCAGGCAATTCGTCACGATCAGCTGCGGAGCAAACGTCAATTTCGATCGCTTGAGGCACATTGTCGAGCGCGCCGCGGTCGGCGAAGAAAAGGAGATGCTGATCGCCGTGGAGATTCCCGAGGAACCGGGCAGCTTCAAGAAGTTCTGTGAGTCACTGGGCAAGCGAAGCATCACTGAATTCAATTACCGGTACGGCGATTCCGCCCAGGCGCACATTTTCGCCGGCGTCGAGCTGAGGCAAGGCGTCAGCGAACGCCGCGATATTCTCAAGCAGCTCGCCGACGCCGGCTACCGGGCGAAAGACATGAGCGACAACGAGCTGGCCAAGTTGCACGTGCGGCACATGGTTGGCGGGCGACAGGCCGACGTCGAGAACGAGCGGCTCTATCGTTTCGAGTTTCCGGAGCGGCCGGGGGCACTGCTGGATTTCCTCGCAGCCGTTGGCTCAGATTGGAACATCACCCTGTTCCACTACCGCAATCACGGTTCCGACTACGGGCGCGTACTCGCTGGCATCGACGTGCCCGAAGACGACATGGACGAGCTCGAAGCCCACCTTGAGCGACTGGGCTATCCCCATTGGGAAGAAACCGAGAATCCGGCCTACGCGATCTTCCTGAGATAGTGCCCATTGAGATAGCGTTCAATCGCGGTAAGAAGGATCTCGCCGGTCCAGTTTCCTGAGCAGCCCCGGCCAGACGAGCTGTCCGCCGAGACCCTTGGTCACCTCTTCGGCCTGTGCCTGTATACCGGCGACGATAGGCGACGGTACCTGCACCAGTTCGTTGCCCGTGGACTGCGCCATCAGCTGAATCTGGCAGGCAGTCTCCAGCACGTACATCATCAGGAACGCGTCGGCGATCGTCGGTCCGACCGTGAGCAAACCGTGATTCCTCAAGATAAGACAGGTCTTCGACCCGAGGTCGGCGACGAGGCGCGGTTTCTCATCGTCGTTGAGCGCTACGCCCTCGTAATCGTGGTAACCGAGCGACGCGTAGGGAAACAGCGAGGTCTGCGACAACGGCAATAAGCCGTCTTTCTGCGCCGAGACGGCGACGCCCGCCTTCGTGTGCGTGTGCAGCACGCAGGCGACATCGGGGCGGGCCGCGTGGACGGCGCTGTGAATGACAAATCCGGCCGGGTTGACCGGAAAGTCGGACTCGGACACCTTGTTGCCCTCGGCATCGACTCGAATCAGGCTGCTCGCAGTAATCTCTTCGAACATCATGCCGTAGGCATTGATCAGGAAGTGCTCGTCGCTACCCGGAATGCGCGCAGAGACATGCGTAAAGACGAGGTCATCCCATCCAAACATCGCAATCAGGCGATAACATGCCGCGAGATCGACTCGCAGTTGGCGCTCTTCATCACTCGTAGTCATTTTGAATCTCCCGCTATGACCGGACGACCGGTCATGCTTGAACGCTTAAGAACTTATTCCTTTTTGATTGCAACCAATCTGCCCGCTCACGCATCAAATAGTCAACGATTACCGAAAAAGCCGTGATCTTTCAAAGCGAAAGGAGAGACGCGCGCGGAAACCGGTACTCGAAGCGCGTTGACGTAACAAACTGAACTTCCCTTATGCTGTTTGTTTCGTGGATTGGGCGGTGGGCTTCCACCGCCCTTTTTTATTCACCACATCTGTTTGAGTGCGCCCTGTACGTCGATCTTCCGATCCGTCCTCGGCTTGAGCGATCGAGGCCGTTCCGAATCGCCGAAGTAACACTCATCGAAGCTCGATATCAGTCGATCGGTCATAAACCGGCTGCGAGCGCCGTACACGTGGCGATCGCCGTGACGGTGCTGCTGCGTGACAAAGAATTTCAGTGGCGATAACAAAGACAGCGACTGTTTTGCCCGCGTCATCGCCACGTAGAGCAACCGTCGTTCCTCGTCGATGGCCGCCGGGTCACCGGTTGCGAACTCGGACGGGAAGTTGCCGTCCGTCACGTTCAATACGAAGACTGCCTCCCATTCCTGGCCCTTGGCCGAATGCACTGTCGAGAGGATCAGGTAGTCCTCATCGATCATTGGCGCACCGGACTGGTCGCCGGACGACGACGGCGGGTCAAGCGTCAGCTCCGTCAGGAACCGTTCTCGCGTCGCGTAACGCGCCGATATCTGTTCGAGTTGTTCCACATCCGCCAGCCTCGTCTCGGCCGACTCGTACAAGCGCTCGAGCTGCGGCCGGTACCAGGTCGATAACGGCGCGAACTGGGACTGCCAGGCAACTTCCGGCTTGCTGTCTGCCAGTTGCTCCATCAGCGAACAAAACGGCAGCCACTCGTCGCGACAGGCCGGCGGCGGCGTGAATGCCCGCAGGGCCGTCATGTCGAAACTTTCCGACTGAAGATGCGCATAGCAGCGAGCTGCGTAGCGCGGCCCCATGCCCTGCAGCAGTTTCAGCACGCGAAAGGCTGCGACCTCGTTCTTTGGATTGTCCGCCCACTTGAGGATCGAAATCACATCCTTCACATGAGCCGCTTCCAGGAATTTCAGCCCGCCATACTTGACGTACGGGATGTTGCGCCTGACCAACTCCACCTCGAGACGATCGCTGTGATGAGAGTTTCGAAACAGGACAGCCTGGTCCATCAGCAACAGGCCGGCTTCACGATTCTTGAGAACGCCGTCGACGACGCAGTCCGCCTCGGCATCGGCGTCCTCGACGGTGACGTACCTCGGCCGGGCGCTGCCGGGCTTGTTCGAGAACAACCTTTTGCCGAACTGTCTTTCGCTGTCGGCGATCAGCAGGTTGGCGCTGTCTAAAATCGGCTGGCTGGAACGGTAGTTCTGCTCGAGGGTGACGACCTCGGCGCGTGGCGAACACAGGTCCGGAAACTCGAGGATGTTGTCGACCGTCGCAGCGCGGAAAGAGTAGATGGACTGGGCATCGTCACCGACCACCGTGACGCCCAGGCCACCGGGCTTCATCGCGCGAATGATGTTTGCCTGTACGACGTTCGTATCCTGGTACTCGTCGACGAGAATGAAATCGAACCAGTCTCCGATCTCGGTGGCGAAACCGGCATCCGCCACGAGGTGGCTCCAGTAAGTCAGCAAGTCATCGTAGTCCAGCGACTGGCTGGTCTGCTTCCGCTCGACATAGGCACGAAACAGCGTCGCGAGTTCCTGCGGCCAGTCGACGCACCAGGGGAAGCTGTCGCGAATGACGACTTCCAGCGGTTGAATCGTATTCATGCAGCGCGAATACATCGCGAGGCACGCGGCCTTGCCGGGAAATCGTCGACTCGTCGAAGACAACGCCAGCTCGTGGCGAACGACATCCATCAGGTCCGCGGCGTCGCCCTGGTCCAGGACCGAAAAGCCGGGATCCAGACCGAGATTGGGCGCAAACCGTCGCAGCAGCCGGTTAGCGACGGAGTGAAACGTGCCGGCCCAGGGAAGTTCGCAGCGCTGTCCCGGCCTGGACTCTCGAACGATGGCTTCGACGCGGCGCGTCATCTCCTCGGCGGCGCGCCGCGTGAAGGTCAGCAGCAGGATACGCTCCGGGTCCGCACCCTTGTCGATCAGGTAGGCGACGCGGTGCGCGAGTGTCATCGTCTTGCCGGTCCCGGCCCCGGCAATCACGAGCAGCGGGTCGCGCGACTCGGCGCCGAACACGGCGGCCCTGCGCTGCGCCTCGTTCAGTTTATCCAGATACGACTCCGCGACGCTCACGACGGTCCTCGCGTAAAAACTGTATTTGTATACAGTACTGGATAAATTTACAAGCGCATGAATCGGTCGATGGCCGAAGCCAACGTCTCCGGGGCCTCGAAGTGGATCATGTGGCCAGCCCCATCGACGACCAACGTCTCGGCATCGGGGAAAAACCGCTGTCCGCCGCCCGATTCCTCGTCCGCTTTCAGGCGTCTCGCGAAGCGACTCTTGTTGCCGATGACCAGCAACACGCGAGCCTCGACCGCCCGCCAGCACGCCTCTGCCTCGGCTCGCCGGTACAGGATGGGATTCGGCAGCTTGTGATTCGGGTCCATCCGTAGCTCGATGCCGTCGCCTGTTGCCCTGGCCCACAGTCGAGCCACGAATTCAGCCCGCTCGTCGGTCATCAGCGGGCTCCGGCCCTTAAGGTGTCGCGCGAGCGCGCCGAAGTCCGGGTACGGCCGAAACGCCGGCGTCTCGCGCGACTGTTGCAGCCAGTCGCGATAGCGGGCGGGCGAATCAGCCGGGTTCGTCTCCGGTAGTCCGAAACCTTCGACATTGATGAAATGCGAGACGCGCGCAGGCACGGCGCCCGCGTAAAGGCCAGCGACGTTGGCGCCCATGCTGTGACCGATCAGCTTGACCGGCTCGGTGATACCCAGTGCGGCGACCAGCTGATCCAGGTCGGCAAGGTAGTCCGGGAACCAGTACGACGCCGCGTTCCACGCCGAGCGGCCGAAACCCCGCCAGTCCGGTGCTATCACCCGCCATCGATCGCCCAGTTCGTCTGCAACAAACTGGAAACTCGAGCCGGTATCGCCCCAACCGTGCAGGTACAGCAGGGTTTCCGCGTCTTTGTCGCCCCATTCATTCACGTTCAGGTCGACGCCGCGAATCTCGACCATACTCGTTCGGACAGGGCTTATTGCTTCATAGGCCATGGCTTCCTGCATCAGCAAGCGCGAATCACGCCCGGCAACACCGGAGTCTGCGGATAAACCTTAGGCAACTCAAACCTTTATGCTGACGGTGCGCCCCGCTCTGGTGTATAAATACCGCGTGAATCCCGAGCCTGCGATGACCAAAGAAGCTGCCTTCGTATGACCTTTGAGATTGCACTGGTCTTGGGCATCCTGACCGTGTCGCTGATCCTGTTCATCAGCGAGGTCATCCGCATGGACGTCGTCGCGCTGATCGTGCTCGGTGCGCTGGCTGTCACTGGCCTGGTCGACAGCAAACAGGCTTTCTCCGGCTTCAGCAACAGCGCCGTCATTACCGTCTGGGCGATGTTCATCCTGAGCGAAGGCCTGACTCGCACCGGCATCGCCGACATCATCGGGTCGCAGGTGATGCGCCTGGCGGGCGGCAAGGAAATGCCGTTGATCTTCGTCATCATGATGACCGGCGCCGTGCTCTCCGCCTTCATGAATAACATCGGCGTGGCCGCGCTGATGCTGCCCGTCGTCGTGGACGTCGCGCGCCGCACACGGATTCCCGCGTCCCGGCTGCTGATGCCACTGGCCTACTCGACGTTACTTGGCGGACTGATGACACTGATCGGCACGCCGCCCAACCTGCTGATCAGCGAATCGCTCGTACAGAGCGGCTATCCCGGTTTCGCGCTGTTCGATTTCACGCCCCTGGGCGGCATTGTCATGGTTACCGGAGTCATGTTCGTCGTGCTGTTCGGTCGCTTGCTGCTGCCGGCGAAGCCGGTCGAAAAAGACCGCAACGTATCGCAACGCAGCCTGCGTGCGCAGTACAAGTTGCACGAACGAACGTTCCTTTTGCGCGTGCCTCGCGACTCCCTGCTGGTCGGTAAGACGCTGGCCGAGTCTCGAATCGGCAGTTCGACAGGCCTTATCATCCTCGCCGTGATGCGGGAAGGACGAAGTGACACGTTACCCGGACGACAGACCGTGCTGCGCGGCGGTGACGGCATCCTCGTGCAGGGGCGCGTGGACCAGTTCCGCGAACTGCGGCGCTGGAGCGACCTCGTCATCGAACGTGAATCGCCCGTTCTCAAATCCATGGTCGCAGCGAAGATGGTCTACGCCGAGGCGACAATCGCCGAGGGCTCGCCGCTTGTCAGCCAACTCGTTCGGGATGCTCGCTTCGGTCGACGCTTCGATGTGGCCGTTGTCGGCCTGCGACGCAAAGGCGGCTACCGCCTGACCAACCTGTCCTACGTCCCGCTGCGATCGGGCGAATGCCTGCTGGTCCAGGGTGAACGCGACGCGATCGAACAATTGGAGAGAGAAAGCGACTTCTCGGACGTTCGCATTTTCTCGGATGCGGAGATTGCCGAGCGTTACCAGTCGGACGAACGCCTGTTCGTCGTTCGCGTGCCGAAGGAAAGCGAGATCGTCGGCACCACGCTGGCCGACAGCCGGATTGGCGAGGCGTTCGATTTTCGTGTCCAGGCCATCTTCCGCGAAGGCAACCTGATCGTGATGCCACGCGGAGACCAGGTCCTGTCCGGCGCTGACCTGCTGCTGATCGAGGGCCAGCCCGCCGACCTCGACGTTCTTCGCGGCCTGCAGGATCTCGAGATCGACACATCCGTGCCGTCGAATCTCGGCGCCTTCGAATCCGAACGCCTGTCGCTGATGGATGCGACGCTCGACCCGCGCTCCAGCCTGGCCGGCAAGGCAATCGGCGAACTCAATTTCCGCGAGCGATACGGTATTGAACTGGCCGGCATCTGGCGCGAGGGCGAAACCCTCGGCACGGAGCTCGGGGACGAGCGCCTGCAGGTCGGTGACGCGCTACTGATGCTGGGCCCGCGCGATCG
Source organism: Woeseiaceae bacterium (assembly GCA_030065915.1). Lineage (GTDB taxonomy): Bacteria > Pseudomonadota > Gammaproteobacteria > Steroidobacterales > Woeseiaceae > UBA1847. Next base: position 245,911 of record JASJCQ010000004.1, on the reverse strand, counting down.
CCTCGAGCTGTTATCGAATGACCCCGATTTCCTCGTACTGACCGACCTGGGCAGCACGCCGCCGGACACGCGTCGCGCACCGCTCGCCGCGCTTATCATGTTTGGCGTCGTCTTCAGTGTGATGATGGGCTGGGCACCCATCTCGGTCGCCGCCGTTGTTGGGGGCACCATCATGGTCCTGACCGGCTGCCTGAACATGGAACAGGCCTACCGGGCAATTGACTGGAGAGCGATATTCCTGATCGCCGGCATGCTGCCGCTGGGCATTGCCATGCAGGATACCGGCGCCGCAACCTACCTCGCGGACCAGGTCATGAGCTTCCTCGGCGACGCAGGGCCGTGGCCGGTCATTGTCGGCCTCTATATCCTGACGGCAGCGGCGACGATGATCATCCCGACAGCGGCACTGGTGGTCCTGATGTCACCTATCGTCATGTCCGCGATGAGCGATATGGGCTTCCAGCCGGAGACTGCGATGATGGCGGTCGCCATGGCGGCCTCAGCCAGCTTCACGAGCCCAATCTCGCACCCGGCTAACATCCTGGTCATGGGCCCCGGCGGCTATCGCTTCGTTGACTACCTGAAAGTCGGTGTCCCGTTGACAATCGTCGTCTTTATCGCTGTCATGCTGCTTCTTCCGATTCTCTGGCCGCTGCAGCCGGTATAAGAGCATGAACAAGCAAACGGTGATTATCGGCGCGGGTCACGCCGCCGGACAGCTCGTTACGAGCCTTCGGCAGAAAGGCTATGACGGCAGTATTGTATTACTCGGCGACGAGCCCTACCTGCCCTATCAGCGACCACCGCTGTCCAAGAAATTCCTCGCTGGCGAATTGCCGGCCGAGCGGCTGTTCGTAAAGCCGGCGGCGTTCTACGACGATCAGCAAATCGACGTCCGCCTGGGCACTCGCGTGACGGCGGTCGATCGGAATGCACACACGGTAGAGACAGACACCGGGGAGTCGATCGAGTACACAACGCTCGTATTCGCGACAGGAGCCCAGGTCAATCGCCTCTCCTGCCCCGGCTCGGAGTTGGCGGGCATTCATTACCTGCGCAGCATCGAGGACGTCGACAACATCAGGGAAGACGCCCATGACGGTGCTCGCGTCGTCATTATCGGCGCTGGCTACATCGGGTTGGAAGTGGCCGCCGTCATGCGCGAGATGGGGTCTGACGTGGTCGTTCTCGAGACGGCGGATCGTGTCATGAGCAGGGTCGTGTCACCGCCGGTGTCTGCGTTCTTCGAGCGTGTGCATCGCGAGCATGGTGTCGACCTGAAACTCTCCACCGGTCTCCAGTCGTTCGAGGGGGACCAGAGGTTCGAGGCTGCCGTGACAACGAACGGAGATCGCGTCGAAGGCGATATTGCCATTGTCGGCATAGGAATATCGCCGAACACGGAACTGGCCCGGGCGGCCGGACTCGACGTCGACAACGGCATCGTCGTAGACAGCCATTGCAGGACATCCGACCCGGGTATTTTTGCCATCGGTGACTGCACGCGACATCCGAATGCGATTTACCAGCGCAGCCTTCGACTCGAGTCCGTGCAAAACGCGCTCGAGCAGGCAAAAACCGCAGCGGCGAACATCGCCGGTGGCGATGAGGAATATGACGACGTACCGTGGTTCTGGTCAGACCAATACAACCTGAAGCTGCAGATTGCGGGTCTTTCGGAGGGATTCGATGACTACGTGCTGCGGGGCGACCCGGACGGCGGCAGTTTTTCCTGCGCCTACCTGCGTGATGGAAAACTGATCGCGATTGACAGCATCAACTCGCCCAGAGACTTCATGATGTCGAAGCCCCTGATCAAGGACGCCTGCCGGATCGATCCCGCGATGCTTAAGGACACGTCTTTGACGATGCGGGATATGCGGCAGGGTTGACGCGAGCTAGGGCGCGTCGTTATCGGCTGCGAGTGCCTGCATCTCGATCATGATGCGGCCTTCCACGGAAATCGCACCCTGTCGGGTCGAATAGGCTTTGGCCGTTCTGGATTCAACCGCTTCTGCAGTTCGCTGAGCAAACTCGCCTGAGCCACCGATGACCCTCGCGGTACCGAGTGCTCCCGGTCCCGCCGTCATGTCGCCGCTCCAGTTACCCTTCCAGCTGTCCGCGGCACTCAGGTGCGCCGGCAGGACCACATCGCGCAGGAAACCCCAGTGGTTTTCTGTCTGCTCCACGAACAGTGTGCCGCGACCGGGCACGACGATGTGCCAGACGCTGTCCACGATCGCGTCGCCATTGACGATGTTGGTCTTCTCGGAATCGGACATATACTTGATACCAAGACCGACGATTCGACCGCGCGCATCCGACAAGACCGTCATCATCGCGTCGGTCCGTCGCACGGGAGCTTCCCAGAGCTGCAGAACCTTCGCCGGGTGTGGTTTCGTCGTCGACTCACCGTCATTCGTATAGGCAATGGATGCTGCGGCAACGCCCGAGTAGTTGAACTGCATCAGGCTCTGGTCGCTGACGGCGAGAGGCGTCAGGCCGCGATTACCCGCGAGCGGGTTATAAACGAGCAGCGCAAATGCTGCCAGCACGCCGACAAGCACTCCAACGATCAATGCGAGTACGTACTTCATCACTGGACCGCGCTCGTTTGCTCTGCGACGCTCATGAATCGGGAGACCAGCTCGATTTTTCCTCGATTCAGCTCATCGTTGCTGTCTCCGGCTACCCAGCGCTCACTGAAGGCGCCTTGCGTCTTCGCGAACTCACGCGTTCCACGATGCAGAGTGCCCAATCGGGCACCGTCCTGCACGTTGTCGACATCCATACCGACATAAAGCGATCCGCGAGCCGGCAAATGCAATACCCACTCGACGACGTCGCCCTGCTCCGCATCGCTCAAAACGACTCGGCTGGCAACGCCGATAACGGCATTGTGGACATTGCGCAACTTGTACATATCGGCGCTGGCAGTGCTCAGCTCATCGGGCCACGTCAAACCGGGTGGCAGCGTCGGCGTATCGCCCGGCGCGCCTACAACAATTCGGTCGGTGGGAATATTGATATGGAAGGCCTCGGCGCTGCCGCCGTTCGTTGCAACCGTGACCACGGAGTTCTCACGTGCCTGGTCGACGACCGGCACGAACAACACGGCGACGATCGTCCCGACCACGCCCAATACGATGCCAAATATGAATGTCTTAAACACTGTCGTACGCCCAACCCGAGTTCAATTCACGGCTTCGCACAAGTTTAGTTAAATTGCCTTGCTCCTCACACTAGAATGAATGGAAACTGTGACGGACCGCACAGGCTCCTCACGGCACTCCTTACACTAACAAACCGTTTATGGCTGAAAATCGTCCCATTTGCCTGTGGTCCGGGCCGCGAAACGTGTCGACGGCCATGATGTACAGCTTTGCCGAGCTGCCGGCGATAGACGTGGTTGATGAACCCTTGTACGGCCATTACCTGCGCGTGACGGGGCTCGAACACCCGGGTCGCGACGACGTGCTCGCCTCGATGGAGACCGATGGCAATACCGTCATGCGCGCGCTGTTGCGACACCAGTCGACGATGAAGGATCGTCGGCTGTTCCTGAAACAGATGGCGCATCATCTGCTCGAGCTGGACACGAACTTTCTCGACGCGATGGACAACATTCTGCTGATTCGGGACCCGAGGGACATGCTGCCGTCCCTGACCGTGCAGATTCCCGAGGCGACGCTAAGCGATACGGGGCTCGAACAGCAATGGCGGCTCTACGATGATCTTGGGAATCGCGGGCAGGACCCCGCGGTCGTCGACTCGGGAATCCTGCTATCAGACCCGGGCCCGGTAATGAGACGCCTCTGCGAGCGCGTTGGCGTCGCATATGATCCGACAATGTTGCACTGGAAACCGGGTCCGCGGGCCGAGGACGGGGTGTGGGCGCCGCACTGGTATCACGCGGTTCACCAGAGCAGCGGTTTTCATGCTCCGCGGGTTAAGGGTGAGTTTCCGGAGTCGCTGAACGACCTGCTTGGACAGTGCAAGCCCTGGTATGACAAATTGATCGCCGTCGCTATTCAACCGGATAGAGCACCATGAGCGTTGATCCCAGGAACAAGAACCTGCAGGTATTCGTAGGGGACGGATTGAAGCCGCGTGACGAAGCGCGAGTCTCCGTGTTCGACAGCGTCGTCCAGGGCGGCGACGCGGTCTGGGAGGGCTTGCGTGTGTACAACGGGCGCATTGCTGCCCTCGATGAACACCTGCGGCGTCTTGGCGACTCGGCAAGGGCGCTTGCGTTCGAACAGGTTCCGGACGAAGCGACGATCCGGTCCGCCCTGTTCGACACGTTGAAGGCAAATGACATGACGGACGGGGCACATGTCCGGCTAACGCTGACTCGCGGCGAGAAACTTACGTCCGGCATGAACCCGCGCTTCAACCAGTCGGGCTGTACCCTGATCGTACTAGCCGAATGGAAACCGCCTGTTTACACCGACGACGGGATTCGCGTCGTCACAGCGTCGACACGCCGCAACACGCCATCCTGCCTCGACTCAAAGATTCACCACAACAACCTGTTGAACAACATACTCGCGTCGATAGAGGCAAACGTCGCCGGCGTCGACAGCGCCGTCATGCTGGACATGCAGGGTTTTATCTCCGAGACCAACGACACCAACCTATTCATCGTCCGGGACGGCGAGGTCATGACGCCACATGCCGACAGCTGCCTGCCGGGTCTGACGAGGCAGATGATCCTCACATTGTGCGAGCGGAACGGGATCCCGGCGCTAGAGCGTAACCTGTCGTTGACCGAGCTCTACACGGCGGACGAGGCGTTCACGACAGGTACGATGGGCGAGCTGACACCGATCCTCGAGGCCGATGGCCGAGTCGTTGGTGATGGTGCGAGGGGCGCGATTACCGAACGCCTGCAACAGTTGCACAGGGCTTTCGCGTACGAGCACGGTACTCCTATAGAGTAGCCAGCGCCTGCGCTAGTCTGCGTCGAACCAGGATTCGAGGTATTCCTCGAAACTGAGGGTGTCTTCCGCCTCGATGTCTGACTGACGAGCAAGCGAATCCGACACCTCCTGTTGCAGTTTCGCCTCAACCTCTTCGTTCAACGGCGTAAGCAGCCTGAAGTACTTTTTGTGTCGCCGCGCGGCGTCCAAGGCAAGTTCGAAGAAGCTCATGCCCTCCTCACGCAGGTCCTCGAGAATCCGCGCGGACGGCGTCAGGGACGCATCTTCAATGCGCTTGCGCATCTCTGCGACGGCTTCCGAGTAGCACGTCGAATCGTCGTCCATGACTGCGGCAACCTGTTCCACCTTTTCAACAATCCGGTCGGCCCATTCGGTCAGCAGTCGGGACTCGCCGCGGTCGCTGAGCCGCAGCTCGGGATCTCGTCCGGCGCGCGCCACCAGGGCCTGGTTTGCAACGCACTCGGCCAGCAGGTCCTGATCGAACATGGGGCTGTCCTCGAGCAGGCAATAGACCAGGAACGGCTCGATAAAGCGCATCGTGTTCTGGCTGATTCCCGCCGGGTCATAGAGATTGCAATCGAGCGAGCGTACTTCGACATACTCGATGCCGCCTCGACGCAGCGCGGCCGTCGGTCGCTCACCGGAACGCGCAACGCGCTTGGGCCGCACCGAACTGTAGTACTCGTTCTCGATCTGTAGCTGGTTCGCGTTCAGCTGCCGGTACTCGCCGTCGACGAGCACACCGATCTTCTCGTAGTCCGGCTCCGGCGTGTGAATCGCCGCCGTCAGGTCCCGAATGTAACTGTCCAGACTGTTCAGTGAGATCGCGATCCTCGACTGGTTCTTGTTGTTGTAACCGAGGTCGCTCATTCTCAAAGACGTGCCGTAAGGCTCGAAGTACGTCGTTTCATTGAGCATCGGCATGTCCAGCTCCCGACCCTGTGCAAACGACTGGCAAAGCGCCGGCGATGCGCCGAACAGATACAGGATGATCCAGCCCATGCGACGGAAATTCCTGACCAGTCCCAGGTACTGGGTCGAGCGGAAATCGCATTCTTCGTCCGTCGCTTCGAGCACGGCCTGGTACTCCGGCCAGAATGCCTCCGGCAGCGAGAAGTTGTAATGCACGCCGGAGATCGTCTGCATCTGTCGACCGTACCTGTACCCCAGTCCGCGTCGGTACGTGGTCTTCATCCTGCCGATGTTCGAGGTGCCGTAGCGTGCCAGCGGAATGGCTTCGTCCTTCGGCAGGAGACAGGGCATGCTTGCCGGCCATAACAATTCATCATCGATCGCGTTCTGGACGAACTGATGAATGTCGCAGATGGATCGCATCGCCTCCCACGTCGTACCGAATACGGGAGTGACGAATTCGAGCAGCGCCTCGGAGAAGTCGGTGGTAATGAACTGATTGGTCAGCGGCGAGCCGAGCGACCGCGGGTGCGCGAGCTTTGACATGCTGCCGTCGGAATCCACCCGCAGCGATTCTTTCTCGATGCCTCGCATCGATCCCGACAGAGGACTGGCAGCCCGCGCCATCAGGCTGCTCAGTCGTTGTTCGAAATCGTGGCTCATTAAAGTCTCTGTGTGCGGGTCGGCAGCCGCAGTCTACAAGAGCCGGGGCGCTGCGGCTCGTTTTTCCATAAGAAACGCAGCCTGTGGCGGGGTCTCTAGCGAGTATTTCAGCACTGACCGGGATTGCACTAGACTATCGTCATGACCGTTCGCTCAATCACTGTCGTCCTCTGCCTGCTACTGCTTGCCAGCCAGTCCGCCTATGCGTTTCGCTGCGGCCAGAAGCTGGTCAAGGAAGGGATGACTGAAAGCGAGGTTATTGCCCTGTGCGGCGAGCCTGCCGAGAGGAAGGACCTGGGGTGGCGACGGGTACCGTACGTCGATCGGCACAGGGGAGGCGGTCTCCTGGGGCGGCCGTCCCTGGACGGCTATTTCATAGAAGACGTTCGCGTCACGCAGCTTGTCTACAATTTCGGGCCGCGCAAGCTGATGCAGAGATTGAGATTTGAGAATTCCGTCCTCGTTGAGATCGAAACCATCGGCTACGGTTACAGACAGCGTCCGGGTGAATCGTCTGATTAGGCGGCTGACAGTCCGGTTTCGCAGGGCTACACTCGCGTCTCTCACACAGGAGCAACCGGAATGACTGATACCCCCAAACGCCGTCTTCGTGACCGGACTTCGTCAGGCGCGACGTTGATCAGCGAGGGCTGCCTGTTCAGCGGGCTGATATCGGGTGATGGTGACTTCCTGATCAACGGTGAGATCGACGGCAACTGCGACGTATCCGGGACCGTCACTTTGACACAGCCGGGCCGCTGGTCCGGCACGATCAAGGCCAGCAACGTCGTGATCTCTGGCAGCGTGGATGGCGACATCATTGCCGAGAACCGCGTGGAAATCGGCGCGTCGGCACGCATCACGGGCACCGTCACGGCAGCAGAGATTGCTGTCGCCGAGGGCGCGGTTGTCGAAGGCTCGATGAGCACCAATACCGACAGCGAACCCCAGTCGTTTACCGAAAAGCGCAAGGAATAGTTTCTATAGAAACTATTTGCCCGGTTTTATCGGCTGCGGCGGGCTTCTGTCGGATGCTAGACTGGACGGGTGTTTGCCGCGGGTATTCGCGCCCCGGTTGCCACATCGAGATCAATAAGAACAGGCAGCAGCCACGAGAGGCATGACACATGACGCGCAGCCAGGTACACCGTTATCTGCTGTATCTGATCGCATCCAGCACCGCGATCTTCGTCGTCTTGTTGTGCACGTTTTTCCTGCTTGACGCCTCCCATTTCTCCGACAAACTGCCACGCACGCTGGTTGCCGCCGGGGTCAGCACCGCCCTGCTGCTGTTTATCGGCGGCGTACTGATTGCCATCCTGGACCGCGAGGAGCGTCGACGTATTGGCGAACTAAGGCGTCAGGCCGAGAAACTGCGGGACTCGGATTTCGGTGAACGATTACCGGAGCGTAGCGGCGACCAGCTGGGTGAACTGGCCGCCGTGTTCAACGACATGCGGGACAAGCTTCGGTTGACCACGTTGTCACGGGACTACGTCGATTCGATCCTTGCCAGCATGCACGATGCGATTATCGTGACGTCGGCCGACGGCACGATCAAACGCGTCAACAAGGCGACAACGCATCTGCTGGGCTTCGAACGCGATGAACTCCTGCAGACATCGATTGAGCTGCTCGTCAACACCAAGAAGAGCGGCTCACTGCTCGATGAACCGCCGACCGGTCGTCCCAGGGAGGCATTCCTGGTCAGCAAGACCGGCGAATCGGTCCCCGTGTCGTATTCATGCTCGCTGCTGGAGGGAAAAGAGGCGGAATCCGGCGACAGGATCTACCTCGCTCAAAACATATCGGAACGGCGTCGCGCCGAGAAGCGGATTCGCTACCTGGCGAGGATCGACGCATTAACCAAGATCCCGAATCGCATGCAGTTTCAACACCTGCTGCAGCGTTCGATAGCGCGCGCGAGGCGAAGCAATCGCCAGCTCTGCCTGTTCTACTTCGACATAGACAAGTTCAAGGAAATCAACGACACGTTCGGACACCTGGCCGGCGACACGACACTCGAGACCGTTGCGGAACGGCTGACGGAATCGGTGCCCGGCAAGTCGACCGTGGGCCGGCTCGCGGGTGACGAATTTGCGGCCGTTGTCGAGTGCTCGGATGCGGAGGGGAACCCTAAGCAAATCAGCGAGCAACTCGCTGCGAAGCTGCTCAACCGGCTCGCAGAACCCTTCTTCGTGCAGGGCCATGAAGTCTTCATGACAGCCAGCATGGGAATTGCGCAGTACCCGAAAGACGCCACGAATGTCATTGACCTGATCAGGAATGCGGATGCCGCGCTGTACAGCGCCAAGAAACACGGCGGCAACCAGTTCGCGAGATACAGGCCCGAGATGAATGAGGCAGCTGTCGAGCGGCTGATGACCAAGAGCAAGCTGAAGCGCGCGTTCGAACGCGATGAGTTACTTGTTCAGTACCAGCCGAAATACAACCTTGAGACGGGCGAGGTCTTCGGCGCAGAGGCACTGGTCCGATGGGAGCTGCCGGAACGCGGCATCATCCTGCCCGCCGATTTCATCCCGATCGCCGAGGAAAGCAGCCTGATCATTGAGATCGGCGAGTGGGTCCTCGACAAGGTCTGCGAAGACTTCCGGTATTGGCAGCGCTCGGTCTCATCGCCGGGCCGCGTGTCGGTTAACCTGTCGCTCAAGCAGCTGCGACAGGCCAATTTCGCCGAGCGCTTCAGTGCTATCCTGCGCGGCCACGAGGTGTCGCCCACTTCACTCGAGCTCGAAATCACCGAGACGACGCTGATGGAAGACACCGAGCGGACAATCAAACTGCTCGATGAACTCTATGCGCTCGGTCTGCATCTCGCGATCGATGATTTCGGTACCGGTTATTCGTCGCTGAGCGCGTTACAACAGTTCCCGATCAGCACCCTGAAGATCGACCAGTCCTTTGTCAGGGACGTTGCCTACAACGACGGGGACGCGACTATCGTCAGCACCATCGTACAGATGGGCCAGAACCTGAATATGGATGTCGTTGCGGAGGGAGTCGAAACCGAGGACCAGCTGGCACTGTTGCAGAATCTCGGTTGTACCTATGCGCAAGGCCTGCTGTTCGGCGATCCGATGAGCTGTGATAATTACCTTGAGTTATTACTCGCCCAATCCGAGGGGACTGACCAGTACCGGGCATTGTTCGGCTGACGTCGTTACAGCGTCGATCCGGACTCGCCGCCAAACAGCCCCGGCCTTCACCTGCGCGTAGCGAAGTGCTTTAATCAGGCAAGCTTAAAACCCGAACCCTTCGAATCAGGAATCCAGGCAGCAGTGAAAATAACGATGAAAACACTATTGATCCCGGCCACCCTAGTACTGTCGCTGGCAATTGCACCTATCGCAATAGCCTGCGACTACCCGTCCCGCGCGAAAATCGTAAGCGGCGCCACGGCGACCAAGGACGAGATGATCGCGAGCCAGAAATCTGTCAAAGCCTACATGGCGGCAATGGATGAGTACCTGGCCTGTCTCGAAGAAGAAGAGCAGACGGCGCGCGCTGAGCTCGTAGAGCCCGACGCACAGACGCTTCAGGAACGCGACGAAATGCTCTCCAAGAAGCACAACGCTGCGGTTGAAGAAATGGAAATCGTTGCGGCCGAATTCAATGAGCAGGTACGCGCATACAAGGCCAAGAGCAACTAGCTGCCGGGCGTCACCAGCGATACTTATCGAAATTTTCCGGATTGGCCCAGTGCTTTGAGTTGTTCCACTCTCGCGGCTGGTTCAACAAATCACTGTCATGAAGAAACGCCGAACGATCTCCATAGGCGTCGACCGGCAGAAACCCGAGCGCGCGCAGATCGTTGGTAGTCCAGGCCGGGTCGTGTCCCAGGATCAGGACCCGCCGGCAACCCAGGTCTCTAAGTCGTGAGATTGCCGGTGCATGATTCGGCGCCGGGTCAAAAACGAGCGCCAGGTCGTATCGCGTCTTAAAATCGAGCTCTAATACGCTGCTGAATGACGCCGGTCCCGTCAGGATTGCATGGCCTTCGGGTACGGCAACTGGGCCGACGACGAGCACACGGTCACAGCCGGGCAATCGCTCCGTGACCAGGTCGAGGAGTTCCGGCTCAATTTCTGTCATTAAAGATCGTTGATCTCTTTACGAAGATCGAATTTGTTCTCGGTAACGATGCGCTCAAGGACCTGGATGCGTTCTTCCATTGCCTCCATCCGCTGCAGCGTATCGTCGCTGACGTCATTATTGTTCTTTTCTCTTGCTCGTTGTTTCAGGTATTTCTCCAGAACGCTCGCAACCGACACGATTGCGACGATCCAGATAACCATGTGGAATACATTCATCAAGACTCCCTTAATCTTGTTTTAGCGTCTCTCGAGATCACGAAATTCCCGGTCCAGCTGGTATCGCCTCGACGTCACATACTTCTCCAGTCTCGCCAGGCGCCTGTCAAGTGATTTGAACCGCCCCCTGACGTCGCCCATCGTCTGCTTGGGCGAACTCCGCAGCGACTGCCGGAACTCTTTGTCGGCCGGCTTCTGGCTCGGCGCCGCCGGTATCAGGATCACCGCGGCAATGTAGGCGATGACCGTCATCGGCATGGCGAAGATGAACGCCAGCAGCGTCAGGAAGCGGGTCGCGCGTAGATTGAATCCGAAATACTCCGCGACACCCGCGCACACACCGCCGAGAATGGCCTTGTCGGAGCTGCGCCGAAGCTGTGTCCTTGTCGTCGAATACTCGCTCATCGTCAGCTCCTGTAGTCGCGTCGTGACTGCCGCCAGAACTCGAACTCGGCGCGCTCTCCCGAATAGATCAACGGCTTCTCACGGATGATCAGCGTGGCGCCCAGGTAGAGAATCACGGTCAGCCAGAAAAACAGCGCCAGCGTGATGACGGCAACCAGACGTACAGTGCCGACGTGCAGATCGAACCTGTCGGCAAGCCCGGCACAAACACCAAATATCCAGCCGTTTTCCCGGTCGCGGTAGAGTCCGCGCAGGGAGTCGAGATCGATATTCCAGGTGTCTTTTTTCATTCCTTATTCCTCCAGTCTCTCGAATCGTCGTCGAGGATTCGCTCAAGTGTTTCGATCCGATCCTCGATTCTTTTTGACATCTGCCAGAGATCCTCCAGCATTTGCTCGTCGTCGCCCGATATCTCCCGGCCCTGTTTCCACTTGGTCACGTAGTGCATGACGATGATCAGTGGCAGACAGATAACAATGAAGACGACGGCAAGAGCTATTACCAAGTCACTCATCGCTCAAGTCCCTGCTATTGGTGCTCGCCACCCGATACCTTACGCTTCAGTTCATCGAACTCTTTCTGCACGGATTCCTCTGCCTCGAGACTCGCAAACTCATGGTTCAGATTCTTCGGTAAGCCAAGGTCGTACGCCTCAATACGGCCCTCCACGTCATCGATTCGCCGCGTGTACTGCTCGAATCGAACCATGGCGTCGTCGATCTTGTAGTCATGAATCTGCTTTCGTGCGGCCAACCTGCTCGATGCCGTCTTATGCCTGGCGAGCAGCGCCTTCTGGCGAGCCTTTGCGTCCTGCAGCTTTGCCTCAAGTCGTGCGATATCGTCGTTCAGTTTCGCAAGCCCTTCATCGACAGCCATGTAGTCCTGCTTCAGGGCATCGACTGCAGCGGCAACGCGTGCTTTCTCCACGAGCGCAGCTTTGGCGAGATCGTCCCGTCCTTTACGCACGGCCAGTTCCGCCTTCTCGTCCCAGTCGCGCAACTCGCGGTCGAGGGACTCGAGCTTACGGTTCAGATCCTTCTTGTCGGCAATGGAACGTGCTGCGGCCGACCTGACCTCAACTAACGTGTCTTCCATTTCCTGGATCATCAGTCGAACGATCTTCTCGGGGTCCTCGGCCTTATCCAGGATCGCGTTGATGTTCGAGTTCACGATGTCACTGAATCGCGTGAAAATTCCCATGTCCATTCCTCTGAGTGTTGATTACAGCCACATCGTTGCAGCTTCCGTGCCAATTTTGCCGAATACGTGCTAAATCCCTTAAAAACAATAGCTTAACGTGGAACAAGGGGCCCCGAACTGAGATACTAGTTTGGCTATTTTGACCAATTTTTTGTATATTCACCCAACTTTTGGCGAAACTGGCGACAATGAGCCGAGACTTACAGCCTCAGACGATTATTGGCGAGGCTCCGGCCTTCCTCGAGATGCTCGAACACGTGTCTCGGGTGGCGCCGCTCAGCAAACCGGTGCTGGTCGTCGGCGAGCGCGGGACGGGCAAGGAGCTGATCGCCTCGCGACTGCACTTCCTCTCTGATCGCTGGGAAGACACGCTGGTCAAGGTCAACTGCGCCGCGCTGACAGAGTCGATCCTGGAGTCAGAACTGTTTGGGCACGAGGCCGGAGCATTCACCGGCGCCATCAAGGCGCATGTCGGTCATTTCGAGCGAGCCAATGGCGGCACGCTGGTGCTGGATGAACTCGCGACGATTTCTTTAAGGGTGCAGGAGAAGATTCTGCGGGCAATCGAGTACGGTGAGATTCAGCGCGTGGGTGGCAGCGACGTGATACGCGTCGACGTACGTATCGTCGGCTCGACGAACGCCGACCTGCGTCAGTTGGCTGCCGATGGCGGGTTTCGCCAGGACCTGCTCGACCGGCTGGCCTTCGACGTCATCACGGTGCCGCCCTTGAGGGAAAGAACAGAGGATATTCTGCCGCTGGCGTTCGCTTTCGCGGTGAACATGGCAGCAGAACTCCGATATGAGTTGTTCCCGGGTTTTTCGGCGAAGGCATCATCCGCCCTGTTGAAGCACAACTGGCCCGGCAATGTGCGCGAACTGAAGAACACGATAGAGCGATCCGTTTACCGCTCCACGGAACCGCGAAAGCCGCTCAAAGGCATCGCGTTCGACCCGTTCGACTCGCCGTTCAAGCTGGCAGAAACGGCCCGTGCAACGCCGCGCCCTGCGGCACAACGTCGTCCACCCCTGCTGCCGATGGACCTGACGGATCGCATGCGTGAGAGCGAGAAGGAATGCATAGAGGCGGCAATGAGCCGCGCCCGCTTTAACCAGAAGATCGCGGCCGACCTGTTAGGCCTGACCTATCACCAGTTGCGCGGCAAGCTGAAGAAACACGACATCGATACGCGACCGGAGTAATCCGCAGACCGCCGTCGATTCACCGATCAACGCGCGGGCGGTCCATGTCCCGTGCTCAGGACTCGTCCCGATAGCGGCGCACGTAAATCGCCGCCGTCGTGAACAGGCCGCAGACGATCAGTCCCGCCCACAGGCTTGGACTGCTCAGGAACTTGCCGACGTCGATGATGCCCAGCAGGCTGATCATGTTCTCATCGAACGGCATGTCTTCCAGCTCAAACATCGCGAACGTGTTGTCACCGATGTTGAACAACGGCAGGGAAGCCGTCCGCTCGAAGAACGCGTCTGCCAGGAAGCCCGTACCGAACACGATCTTCTCTATCATCGGCAAAATGAAGTACGGCAAGAAGGCAACCAGCAACGGCATGCGCTTGGCCCACGCCGAGACGAACAGGTACCAGCCGACAAACGGCGCCAACCAGATCGGCAGGGCAATGATGAAAATAAATGTGCCGCCCCAGATATCGGCCAGGTCGAGGGACTGCCAGATCAAGAGCCCGGCGTTCCCCCCCTCGGCGTTCAGCCAGATGCTGGCGAAGATCAGGCTCAGAATCTGCGTGACGGCGATCGCGACGAAAGTCACGAGCGGGATCACGATAATCGCGACCAGGAGCTTGGAGACCACCGTCTCCGCATCAGTCACGGGCAGCGAGCGCCAAAACAGGATGCTCTTGTCCTTTCTCTCGGCGTACAGTGAGTCGAGGCTGTAGAAGATGGTCAGGATCCACATGGCCACGACGAAAATCGAACCCAGGCCGGCAACGAAACCGGTCACCATGGCCTTGTGCGCCTCAGGCGGCAGCTCATTGGCACCCATCATCGCGAGATCGACCGATGCACCGAGCGCCGAGATGGCAACCTGGCCGGTGAGCGCTAACAGCAGCATGACGATGGCGATGGCGGCCGGAGTGATATAGATCGAGCGATGTTCCCAGATTTCGCGCTTGATCAGGGCTGGCTGGTTGCTCATCATGCTGATGCCCCCTTGACCTTCGCGACAAAAAGATCCGCGATCGACGGTGTGTGCAGCTCACCGAGCTCGGCCAGCAGGCTCCTGTCTGTCCCTTCGAACAGCATGACCTTCTTGCCGAAGACGTCCCGTTCGTGGATCGGTTTGTAGTTTCTCGCCTTCTCGGCGTTAGCCCCACTGGCAAGCAACTCGACGTAATTCTCGGAGACGGTCTCCATCGGCGCATCGAGCAGGATCTTCCCGTCCACGATGAACATCACGTCGGTCAGGATGTTCTCGATCTCTTCGACCTGGTGAGTCGTCACCAGGATCGTTCGTTCTTCGTCGAAGTAGTCCGCCAGCAGGTTACTGTAGAACTCCTTCCTGAAAATGATGTCGAGGCCGAGCGTCGGCTCGTCGAGGACAAGCAGCTTCGCGTCGATGGCCGCGATAATCGACAGGTGCAACTGCGTCACCATGCCTTTAGAAAGCTCGCGAACCTTCTTGTCGTGCCGCACTTTCGTGCGTGACAGCAATTCCTCGGCTCGGGAGCGGGAGAAATTCGGGTGTACCGATTCGACGTAGTCCAGCAGCTGGGACACGCGAATCCAACGCGGCAGAACGGCGACGTCGGCGATGAAGCAGATGTTCTGCATCAGTTCCTTGCGCTGCTTGAACGGGTCCAGTCCCAGCACGGAGAGATCGCCATCGCAGTCGGTCAGGCCCAGGAGCGCTTTAAGGAGCGTCGTCTTGCCGGCGCCGTTAGGGCCGATGAGGCCGAGGATGCGGCCTTTTTCGATGGAAAAACTGACGTCATCGACAGCACGCGTACTTCCGAAGTGCTTCGACACGTTTCGAGCGGTTACCAGGCTAGTCATTCTTGTTCTCCGGGCCTTCTGCTGAGCCTCTCTTGGCGAGCAGTTCTTCGCTGCTCAGTCCGAGTCGTTCAATGGTCTCGAGGATCTTCGGCCACTCGACGTCAATGAATTTCTGACGTTCATCCTTCATGAGCCGTTTTCGCGCGCCCTCGGTGACAAACATGCCGCGACCTCGCTTTTTCTCGACCAGCCCCTCGTCCACCAGCTCCTGGTAACCCTTGAGTACGGTCAGCGGATTCAGGCGGTACTCCGCGGCCACGTTTCGAACGGATGGCAACGCGTCTCCGTCGCCGAGAATATCTTCGAGAATCATCGTGATAACCCGATCGCGCAGTTGCCGGTAGATCGGCTGATCTTCATTCCATTTCGGATCCATCTGGACTCCGGATGCGGCAAAACTCACCCGCGGTGACCCGTGCTCGCAGCAATTAAAAAGGCGCCGATCCCTGGAGATCGGCGCGGAAGGTCCGTCGCTACTTTACTCGCCTTTCTGACGGAATTTAAACACGTAGACGCCATTAACGATCCAGCCCGCTGTCGGCAGCGGCTGCCTCGAAACCCGATGCCGGAACGTCAGCAACCGTGCTGGTCCGGACGAGTACCTGGCCATGAACGAACGCCACCAGCATCAGCAGCATCACCGCAAAACTGATGACCTCGCTGAAATATTGCTTGATGAACGCTTGCATAGCCGTTGTTCCTGTTGGTGAAGTGGTGTTGTAGTCAACTATAACACTAAACAAGCTTTGTGCAAGCTTTTTTTGACCCAACGAACCCAGTTTTTGCGATGCCCGCGTTATAAATGGGTAGGCGGAAACCTAAACCCTTTTAAAAACAGCCACTTAAGTAATTTCGAACGGAACGTCCAATGAGTGAATCGAGTTTCAGCAGCCTCACCGCGGTCGCGGTTCCCGTCGTTGAGGGCCCGGAAACCCGGCCGGCGCTGTGCAAGTACGGTGGACTGGCCTATGCTCGGGACATGGTCAGGACAGAGGACAGCGCTTTGATGTTGCGCTACGCGCAGGACGGGGACGTTGATGCGTTCGAGACCCTCTACCGCCGACACAAGGATCCCGTTTTCCGTTACCTGAAGCGCCATTGCAGGCACACGGAAACCGCCGAAGACCTGTTCCAGGAAGTCTGGGGCAAGTTGATCCGGTCCAGGGCAAACTACCGGCCGACGGCGAAGTTCACGACCTTCCTGTACCGGGTAGCCCACAACTGCTTCATCGATTACCTGCGGCGCAACAAACGTCACGAAGGTGGCGTGGAGTTCAACGAGCACCTGCACGAAGCCGGCGGCACCGCACTGGATGACGAAGCCGAACGAAACCTGGCGAGACGACGACTCGAGGCAGCACTCGGGACGTTGCCGGACGAACAACGAGACACGTTCCTGCTGTACGAGGAATGTGGACTGTCCCTCGATGAGATAGCCTCGGTGACCGAGAGTAATCGCGAGGCCGTAAAGAGCCGGCTCCGATACGCGAACCAGAAACTGAAGGCTGCGATCGGGGACAAGGAGCGAACATCATGAGCGAAGATCGCATAAACGACATCGCTAGCGACCAGCACGTGAGCGAAACGTATCGTGCCCTCTCGACGGAGCAGACAAGCCCGCAGCTCGACAAGGCGATTCTCGATATGGCGCAGGCCGGCGCCCCTAAGAAAAGCCTGTCGAGACTACTGGCCATCAAACCGCTTGCCTGGGCCGCGACCGTTGTTCTTACCGTCTCCATCGTCTTCCAGTTACAGCAACAGGAAGTCACGGAATCCCTGATCTACGAGGATGACGTCGCAGTCGAAGAAGAAGCGGTTGTGGGCGCGCCGAGAAAAGACGAGGACAGTGCTGGTTTGAGCGACATGTCGACATTCGCTCCAGCCGCGAGCGCACGTTCCAAGCTTCAGGAAGTCGAGGCGATGATCGTCGAACAGGACTCAGCGGACAGCGTATCGCCGGAGCCAGCGGCGGAACTCGGCGCAGCCGCCGAACTCGGCCGGATGCAGCGAGCGCCTCAGCCGCGCTTCTGCGAGGAGACAGAGACGGTGGACGCCAGCAGCTGGTACCAGTGCATCCTGCGACTCGAAGAGGAAGGCAAATTCGACGAGGCGGCGTCCGAGCGCACGAGGCTATTCTCCGAATTTCCGGATTTTCAAGTTCGTTAAACCGCTATACCGGTGATCATGATAAGCGTCCTGACGGATGCTAGAATCCGGCGGACAGGCGCTGCTGGAGCGCCAGCAAGCAGGAAAACACCATCATGAAATCACCCGTTCGCGTCACGATCACCGGAGCGGCTGGCCAGATCGGCTACCAGCTCGCGTTTCGAATTGCCTCTGGCCAGATGCTCGGCTCAGATCAGCCCGTCATTCTCCAGCTGCTCGAGATCCCCCCGGCGCTGCCGGCGTTGAATGGCGTTGTCATGGAGCTCGACGATTGCGCGTTCCCGACGCTCTCAGGCGTCGTAGCCACCGACGATCCGAATGTCGCGTTCAAGGACACCGACTACGCCTTGCTCGTCGGTGCACGGCCGCGCGGACCGGGTATGGAGCGCAAGGACCTGCTTGAAGCCAACGCGGCAATCTTTTCCGTGCAGGGCAAGGCGATCAATGACCACGCCAGCCGTGACATCAAGGTACTCGTCGTTGGCAACCCGGCGAATACCAATGCGCTGATCGCGAGCAGCAATGCACCCGGTATCCCGGCCGCGAATTTCACCGCCATGACCCGACTGGACCACAACCGGGCGATGGCTCAGCTGGCCGACAAGACGGACAGCCACGTCAACGACATCGAGGGCATGATTATCTGGGGGAATCACTCGGCGACGCAGTACCCGGATATTCACCACGCCACCGTTGGCGGCAATGCGGCCGCGTCACTGGTCGACGAGCAGTGGCTCGTCGATGATTTCATCCCGACGGTCCAGCAGCGCGGCGCCGCGATCATCCAGGCGCGTGGCGCTTCTTCCGCGGCATCCGCCGCCTCGGCCGCCATTGACCATATTCACGACTGGGCGCTGGGCACGGGCGACAAGTGGGTATCGATGGCCGTGCCGTCGGATGGAAGCTACGGCATCGAGCCGGGCGTCATTTACAGCTACCCGGTGCGTTGTGACGGCGGCAGCTACACGATCGTCGACGGCCTGGAAATCAGCGATTTCAGCCGGGCCCGCATGGATGCCACAGAGCAGGAACTGCGTGAGGAACGCGCGGCTATCGAGGAATTGCTCTGACCCTGACGACCTGACGGTCTCTTACCGGGCGGTCCAAAAACGGGGCCCCGTGAGGCCCCGAAACGGGCTATCGAATACGTTAAATACTCAATGGCGCGTCTGGCAGGCGGGTGTTAGGGTTGAAGGGTTAATCCTTAACTCGAGGTGCACTCAGTGATGGCAGTCAGCCTTTTCTGGTTTCTGCTTTTCGTGGGCGGAGGCCTGTTTCTCGCCTACCAGCGAATCGACCTTAAGACATCAACGTTCCTGACGGGCGCAGCGCTCGTCGCCTACACCTTCCTCGGTGACGGAGGTTTCCTCTGGTTGCTCCTTTTGTGGGCAGCTTTCGGGCTCATGGTCTTGCCGAATATCGTGGAATTCAGGCGCGAGAAGATTACGAAGCCGCTGCTGGACGTCTACCGGACCATGCTGCCGTCGATGTCCGATACCGAACGGGAGGCACTCGAAGCCGGCAACGTCTGGTGGGACGGCGAATTGTTCTCCGGTATGCCGAACTGGGACCGTTTGCTCAGCTACCCGGCACCGAAACTCTCCGAGGAAGAACAGGCCTTTATCGACGGACCGTGCGAAGAGCTCTGTCGCATGCTCGACGAATGGGACATCTGCCACGAACGGGCCGACATGCCGAAGGAAGTCTGGGACTTCATCATCAAACATCGCTTCTTTGCGATGATCATCCCGAAGCGCTATGGCGGCCTCGAGTTTTCCGCTTATGCCAACGCCTGCGTGACGATGAAGCTGGCGGGCCGAAGCTCGACAGCCTCATCGACAGTCGGCGTACCGAATTCTCTGGGGCCGGCCGAGCTGCTGTTGCATTACGGCACCGAGGAACAGAAGGACCGTTACCTGCCGGGCCTTGCCGACGGCAGTGAAATACCGTGCTTCGCACTGACGTCGCCCCAGGCCGGGTCCGATGCCGCATCGCTCATCGATTCCGGCGTCGTCTGCAAGGGCATGTGGGAAGGCGAAGAGATTACCGGCATTCGGCTGAACTGGGACAAGCGCTACATTACGCTCGCTCCGGTCGCGACTGTCCTGGGTTTGGCGTTCAAACTCTACGACCCGGACCACCTGATCGGTGAGAAAGACGAGTACGGCATCACCGCCGCGCTGATCCCGACCGACACCGAAGGCGTAACGATCGGGCGCCGTCACTACCCGCTGACGATCGCCTTCCAGAATGGCCCGACGTCCGGCAAAGACGTCTTCGTTCCGCTGGACTACATCATCGGCGGACCCGAGATGGCTGGCAAAGGCTGGAAGATGCTGGTCGAGCTGTTGTCCGTCGGCCGCGCGATCACGCTACCGTCGACCGCCGCTGGTGGTGGCCAGGCCGCAGCCTACGCGACCGGCGCCTATGCCGTGATTCGCAAGCAGTTCAACACATCGATCGCCAACTTCGAAGGCATCGGCGAGGCGCTGACGCGTATTGCCGGCCATGCCTACATCATGAACTCGGCCGTATCGGTCACGGCGGGCGCGATCGACAGGGGCGAGAAACCGGCGGTGCCTTCGGCAATCCTGAAGTACCACTGCACCGAACTCGGCCGCAAAGTGTCTAACGATGCGATGGACGTGCACGGCGGCAAGGCCGTCATGATGGGTCCGAGCAACTACCTCGGTCGGTCCTACATGGCCACGCCGATCGCTATAACCGTTGAAGGCGCCAACATCCTGACCCGCAGCCTGATCATTTACGGGCAGGGCGCGATTCGCTGCCACCCATTCGTGCTGCGCGAGCTGCATGCTGCGGCGGACGAAGACACGGACCAGGGGCTGATCGAGTTCGACGATGCGCTGTTCGGCCACATTGGCTACGCGATCAGCAACATGGCGCGGGCATTCACGATGGCGTTGACTCACGCGAAGTTCAGCAAGGTGCCGCTGAATACGCCGACACGTCGTTTCTACCAGAACATCAATCGCTACAGCGCCGCGTTTGCGCTCGCTTCCGACTTCGCGATGCTGACACTGGGTGGCGCCCTGAAGAAGAAAGAGCTGCTTTCGGCGCGCCTCGGCGACGTGCTGAGTTCGATCTATCTCGCTTCCTGCGTGCTCAAGCACTTCGAGAACCAGGGTCGGCGAGCCGTCGATCTTCCGCTCGTCGAGTGGTCGGTACGAACGCTGATGTACCAGGCACAGGAAGCGCTGCACGCTTTCTTAAGGAACTTCCCGAATCGCTGGGTCGCAGGATTCCTGCGCGTGCTGATCTTCCCGCGTGGCCGCACCTACTCGGCGCCCTCCGATGAGATCTCGGCGCAGATCGTCAAGCTGATGACCATGCCGGGAGAAGCCCGCGACCGTTTGAGCGAGCTGGCGTACACGACACTGGAACCCGGTAATCCGCTCGGCCTGCTCGAGGAAGCCCTGCAGATGTCACTGGAGATGGAGCCGCTCGAGAAACGCCTGCGACAGGCGCATCGCGAAGGGCTGATCAAGTCGGAGTACCTCGGCGCGCAGATTGATGATGCCGCGAAGGCCGGCGTGGTCAACGACGAGGAAGCGGGCAAGCTGCGCGTTTTCCACGACAAGGTGCTGGCACTGCTGGCAGTGGACGACTTTGCGCCGGAAGAACTGGCACGCTCGCAGACTCCTCCAACGCCGACACCAGCGGCCACAAAGAATAAGGCCACGAAGAAGACAGCGCCAAAGAAGGCGGCCAAACGGAAGAAGGCGCCACGCAAGAAGACGGCGGCGAAGAAGGTAAGGAAGGTATCCGAAGACTGACGGCATGACGCGCCGCCAGGGGCCTATTCTCGAGACTACGATCGTCGTCGACAACGAGGCGGCGGTCGGGCTCGAGGCCTGGCTCGGCGATTACCTGTCCGCCTTTCGCACTGATGCCGGAATCGTCGATGTTCAGTTGTTCACCGCGGCCACCGGCGAGCGGACGTCGCATGTCGCGCAGTTCTCTTTCGAATCTGATGAAGCCATCGATGAGTTCATGGTGGCCAGGCTGGCGGGTCTCGAACACGATATCGACGAGGCCGCGGCCGGAACCGCCGTTTCTCACAGTTCGCGGGTGCTGCGTGAGGATCGAAGCCAGAACATTCCAGGCAAGGACATCTGTCTGAACTGCGAGACACCGCTCAGGGGACAATACTGTGCCCAATGCGGCCAGCGCTCGCAGAGTCGCCTGATTAGTTTGTGGGAATTGATCACCGACGCGTTCGGCGACCTGTTCGAACTCGACTCGCGGCTGTGGAAGACGTTGGGACCGCTACTCATCCGCCCGGGCCGACTGACCGCTGACTACCTGCAGGGCAAGCGCGCGCGCTTCATGCCGCCGTTTCGCACCTACCTCGTACTCAGCCTGCTGTTCTTTGTCGTCGCTTTCTTCGATCCGCGCGAGGACCTGGCCATCCTCTATGCGGAAGACCCGGTGCCCGAGCAGATTGCGGATTCTGATAGCAGCACAGAGGCCGATACGGGCGGGACGGAGTTCGATTTCACGCTCGGCGACGAGGATGCCGAGGACGAAGACGACGAACCGGACTTCGATGTCCTCGTCGGCGGTCAGCCCGTCGAGGACGGCAACTGTCAGATCGACGATGAAGACATGATGGATATGCCAGGCTGGCTGCAACGTCGACTGACAAAGCAGCGCCTGACGCATATCTGCCAGCAGGCGACCATGGACGACGGCGAGCAGCTGCTCGAAAACGTGCTCGACAATATCCCCGCTGCATTGATTGTGTTGCTGCCGCTCATGGCTTTCGCGCTAAAAGCGCTGTACCCGCTGTCGCGCCGCTACTACGTGGAACACCTGCTTTTCTTTGTGCACTTTCACGCGTTCTTCTTCCTGTTACTCACCCTGCAGATACTCTGGATACGCACGATCGCGATGGTGAACCTCAACGACGCGATCGGCATCCTTCCCGTCGTCGTGTCTTCGTTCTACATACCGGTATACCTGTTCAAGTCGATGCGCCGGGTCTATGGACAGGGTTTCCTCCTGACGCTGCTCAAGTACCTGGTGCTGCTCGCCGTATACGCAGCCGGTTTCACTGCGACGATGCTGGGCGCCTTCGCAATCGCCGCCTTCTCGATCTGACGGGACCGAACGACCCGCGAACACCACTGGCTCATTTGACTTGGGCCACGGCCGCGCCTTCTAATATCGGGCCAGCCAGTCCAAGGAAGCCCCATGTACAGAACACTGCCCTTACTTGCCGCGACGCTCGTGGCCCTGTCAGCCTGTTCGTCGGAAACCAGCGCACCCGCCGAAGAGCCGGTCGCCGACAGTGTTACCGAGGCCGGCAGCGAAGCCGAAGGCACCCCGGTCGCTTTGCCTCGCAGCGCATCGCCGGAGGGAGCCCGCGTATTTTTCATTACACCGGCCGATGGCGATACGGTGCAGAGCCCCGTTGCCATTGAGTTCGGGATCGAAAACATGGAGGTCGCTCCGGCAGGTCAGGACACTACGCACTCAGGCCACCACCACCTGATCATCAATGCTGAGCTGCCTCCGCTGGACCAGCCGATCCCGGCAGACGACAATTACCGGCATTTCGGGGACGGCAGCACCAGCGCCAGCCTGGAGCTGGAACCGGGCACCTACATGCTGCAAATGCTGCTGGGAGACTACCTCCACATACCGCACGAACCGCCGGTTTACTCCGACCCGATCACAATTACCGTGGAATAACAGTTGAGTGCCCTCCTCGGGCCATCTAAAATTCGGGCCCGAGGAAGTTCGAACGCTCATGAGTATCACAAGACCCCAGATCGGCATTAGCGGCCTCGCCGCGTATGTGCCCCCCTATCGAGTCTGGCTCGAAGACTGGTGCGACTGGACAGGGCAGAAATGGCCGAAGATCCGCGATGTCGTTGGCCGGAGCTTTCGTGTGCGCGGGCCGGAGCACAGCGTCTATACGATGGCTGCTACGGCCGTCATGCGCCTCATCGATCAGTACGATATCGACCCGACACGGGTGAAGTTCCTGGGATTGGGTACGGAATCGAGCGCCGACAACTCAGCGGGCGCGATCATCATAAAGGGCATGATCGATCGCGCGCTCGAAGAGCGCGGCATGCCGCCGATCTCGCGAAGCTGCGAGGTGCCGGAGTTCAAGCACGCCTGCCTCGGCGGCGTTTACGGCATGAAGGGGGCGATTCGCCACCTGGCTCTCGATGGCGCCGGCAGCCAGGCGATCGTCGTCTGTGCCGACATCGCCGAGTACGCACTCGGCAGCAGCGGCGAGCCCACGCAGGGCGCAGGCGCTGTTGCGATGCTGCTCGAGGAGAACCCCAAGCTCGCCGTAGTTGACCTGATCGGATCAGGCTCGGCCTCGGACTACCGGGTTATGGACTTCCGCAAACCGATGCTACGGTTCAAGTCGCAGGGGATGACCGACACGCATCACGTCCAGGACTTTCCGGTCTTCAACGGTAAGTACTCGACAACCTGCTATGTCGACGAGACGCTGCACGCGCTGGAAGACATGTACAGCAAGCGAGGGCTCTCGCCGGCCGAATACCTTCGCTCGCTCCGGACGGTGTTCATGCATCGTCCTTACCGGCGCATGCCGGAGACCGGTTGGGCGATTTCCTACCTGTTTGCCTTGTCGACGGGTAGCGACGCCGATCGCGCCGAGTTGGCGTCGTATTGTTACGAGGCCGGCATCGATCCTCAGGAGGTCGTCGACGAGATGGCGAACAAGCCCTCCGTCGCGAAGCTCGCCAACATCGAGGAGCACCAGCTAGAGGCCTATCCGAAGGCGATGGCCGTCTATCGGGTATTCCGCGCCTCGCGCCATTACCGTCGCGAAATTCTCGACAAGCTCTCGTTGGGCAGTGACACGATGCTGGACCTGGGCAACCTGTACACGGCGGCGTTGCCGGCATGGATGGCCGCCGGGTTCGAGCAGGCGCTGGAGGAAGACAGCCTCAAGACCGGCGAGGAAATTCTGACGCTGGGTTACGGGTCCGGCGACGCCGCCGAGGTGATTCCGTTCTACGTGGCGCACGGCTGGCGGGAAGCGTCGGCTGCCATCCAGTTCTCCGAAGCAATGACACCGGTGATTGACCTCAACGAGAAACAGTACATTGCGATGCATGAAGGCGGTCGGCCGGAGGGAATCGATTACGTTCCCAACCGGGAGTTTGTCATTGCCGGCGTCGGTCATCGCCAGGAACGGCACTTCGCCGACTACGGTATCGAGTACTACCGCTACGCTTCCTGAGTCAGCGCTTCCGCCGGGCGACGCTAGATGTACCGAGCGAGCACATCGCTGTGTTCGTCCAGAAGCGTCCGCCATTCCAGCTTGAACCACGGCGTGTAGCTGTCAGGGTCATTCTGCAGCCGGTCGGCCATCGTCCCTGCGGGAACGAATTTCACGGCCTCGATCTCGTTGGCGTTGGGCACGACCTCGTCATCGATCCTGCCGACGAACACGTGGCACAGCTCGTGTTCCGATCCCGCCTCGCTGTAGTTCGCCTGGTACTTAAAACGGTAGACGTACTCGAGCTCGCTTTCGAGATTCAGTTCATCATCGAGGCGCCTGCGCGTGGCCACCTCCATCGACTCTCCGACACGAGGATGGCTGCAACAGCTGTTTGACCAGAAGCCTGGCCACAGGCGCTTGTCTCGCCCACGTTGCTGCAGGAGCAGCTCGCCCCTGGCGTTAAAAAGAAACACCGAAAAGGCACGATGCAGCCGTCCGTCACCGTCGTGAGCGGCCGCCTTCGACAACCGTCCTACAGGATTGTCGTTACTGTCCACCAGTATCAGCTCTTCGGCCTCTGATGAAACGATTCGATTAGCGCTTTGCATTTGGGGTTCGGATGCTTACGAGACGGTCAATTCTATACAGTCGAAACCGGCATGGCGAAGCGCTGCGGCAACCTCACCCTGCCGTTCCGGACACAGCGCGACGATAGAACCGCCGCCACCCGCGCCCGTCAGCTTCGCGCCCAGCGCACCGGCGCGACGGGCCGTGGCGACCATGCGCTCGAGCTCGGGTGTAGAGACTTCGATGGCATTCAACAGTCCATGCGCGACGTTCATCTGCTGCCCGAGCTCGACGAGATGACCCGCAGCCATCGCATCGGCGCCGGCCAGCGCCAGCGCGTCGATCTCGTCAAAGATCTTCGAGTAGCGGGAACCGGGGAGCTCCGAGCGCCGCCGGACTCCGGCGACGACCTCGTGCGTCAAGCCTCGTTGATGACCGCTGGCCACGACGAGATCCATCGGTTCGGCCGGGTGCAGCTCACGAATCTGCAAGCCCTTCTTGCGCTGGAACAACAGCGGCTTTGCATAGGTCGACACGGTGTTATCGACACCGGACGGCGTGCCGTGCGCGAGCTTTTCGCACTCGTAGGCGATGCGGTTCACCTCGGTGTCGTCGAGGCCCAGCTTCAACGCCGCGTCGAATCCCCGGACGACAGCAACGGCAACCGCCGCCGACGAGCCGAGCCCCATGGCGCGCGGCAGCGACGAACGTATGACGACCCGGTAGTGGCGGTCTTCGACGCCGAGCTCGCGGATAACGCAACGAATCGCGCCGGCCGCACCCTCGTCCGCGGCCGGATCCGCCGACAGTTCAACACGCGCCCTCCAGTCGGGCACTTCGACGGTCGTGCGCCCTTTCGCCGGCTCGACCCGCGCGTACACGGCATCCCGGACCGGGACCGCAAGTGCATGCTTGCCATAAACGACGGCGTGCTCGCCGAGCAGGATCACCTTGCCCGCGGCCGACGCGCCGGGCTTCGAGTCCGCCTGCTCGCGCGCCTTCAGCTCGTCGAGAATTTCCGCAGCTTTCCAATCCTTGATCTCGCCACTCGCGACCAGCTTGGCGCTGGCCTCGTCGAACAGGTGTGCGGGCGTCCCTGCAGCAGCCACCAGGCTCCTCGCGTGCAGTCGCATATGACCGTGCTGTATGCCGCTGCTCGCCAGCGCGCGCAGCGCGGCAAAGTTCTGCGCCAGGCCGACGGCGGCCATCAGCTTCGCCAACTCGCCGGCCGAGCGAACGCCCGTCATCGCCAACGCCATCTCTGCGGCCGGATTGGCGGCCAGCGTGCCGCCCACCGTCCCCACCTTGAGCGGCAGGCAGATCTCGCCGTGCAGGTCGCCATCATCGCTAACGGTCCATTGTGTCAACGGCTGATACCGGCCGCTGGAGGCCGCGTAGGCATGCGCGCCCGCTTCGATCGCCCGCCAGTCGTTGCCGGTCGCGATCGCCAGCGGATCGATGCCGTTCATGATGCCCTTGTTATGCGTCGTTGCCCGGTAGACGTCAGCACGAGCGATATCGTTCGCCAGCACAATCGCGTCCCTGAGCTCTGTCCCCGATCGTCCGGTAGCCAGCAACATCGATAATGGATAGGTCACGCTCGCGGTAACGAGGGAACGATCCGCCAGGTTCGACAGAATGCGCATCGCGATCTCGCCACCGCTGATCGCCGCGATGTCCGGTGCGATTGCCTCGCAGATCGTATTCACAAGATTCGCGCCCATTGCATCGCAGGTGTCGACCAGCACCGTTACCGTAACCGCCGGCTTGTCGTCCGGGAGCTCGAGTTCGCGGAACTCGATATCCCGCACGCCGCCGCCGCGCTCGGCCAGCCGCGGGTGCACGGCATTGGCCGCTTTCAGCAGCTTGTCGCGCTCCGCTTCGAGGCACTGCAGTGCAAAGCGCGAGTCCTTGAGCTCACTAACGTGGACCTGACCGGCCAGCATCGATTCATCGCAATGCGCATGGAAGCCGCCGGTGCGGTGCGCCAGGCGCGCCGCGGCGGAGAGCCCGGCGACAATCGATGGCTCCTCGACCACCAGCGGTACGATGTAGTCCTGCTCGTTGACGATGAAGTTTGGCGCAACGGCGAATGGCAGCGCGAAACAACCGACGACATTCTCGATCACCTTGTCCGCAGCCGTCGGCGAGATCAGGTGGCGACCGTCCCGCAGCGCATCCGCGGACGCCTCGTCGAGCCATCCTTGCTCCTGCAGCACATCAATGCGCTCCGACACGCTCATGCGGTACAGGCCGCGAACCCTGGATCCTTTCATGTCAGTCATTGCGACACACGGGCGCCCAGCGGGTCAAGCTCGATATCGAGTGGGTGAAATCCCAGGGACTCGGCAACGGACGAGAACACCTCGACGCTCATGCGGTCACTACCAAACACGACACCGACGTCGCCACCGCCGGCACCGCTTGGCTTGTAAACGAGCTCGAGCTCTCGCGCCGATTCCGCCATCCGGTCGTGGCCTGCACCGAAAATGTCCAGCTCGTGGGCATCGCTGAAGTGCTTGAGCGCGTCGACATAGCGCCTGAGCTCGGTGAGGATCGACTCCGCATGCGACGTCCTCCAGCGCTCGACGAGCCTGGATGAAGCCTCAGCCAGGTCGAGTCGCGTCGGGTCCTTGGCTGCCGAACCAAGGCGCGCTAAACGCGCTCGTGTGTCCGCGGAAACGCCCGAGTAGTAGAAGCAGGCATGGAGATCCTCCGGCCAGTCCAGCAAGAGCCAGCCCGACTCACCCATCCGGTACTCGATAAGACCACCGGCAAGGGACGTGGCAACATCGACGCCCGAGCCGCTGCCACCCTGGAATTCGCGATGCCCCCCCACTGCCGCGACCATCGGGTGCGAGTCCTGCTCATCGCATTCGGACAGGGCGAACGCCAGCGCAGCCGATAAAGCAGCGCTGGATCCCAAACCGAGTTTGTCGCCGTTGTCCTTGTCGCGGAACGCCTCGGTATCGAGTGTGAAACGGCAGGTGTCGGTCAGGCGTACACCGCCGGCGGTCAGCACCGCCTCAAACAGCGCGTAGTCCTCACCTCCGTCGAGCCAACGAAGCCCTGACGGCTCGATTGTAAAGCGACCGATCGTCGCCGAGAAGCCGGGTGCTTCGACGATATGATGATCTTCGTCGCCGGGCTCGACGCGTACGACCGCGCGTCGATTGACGGCCATTGCGACAGCCGGCGCGCCGTCGAGTACGGCATACTCACCCGAGAGGACGGCCTTGCCTGGCGCGCTGGCGACGATCGAACGACGCATCTACCTGAGCCTTGCGCCTTCGCCGAGACCGCTTCGCAGAATGTCCCGTACACCGTCGGTCGCGCGCAGCGCTGTTTCTACCGTGTCGGTATCCGCCGTGTCGCAAACCGCTTTCACCTGCGGGCCGGCGTCTATCGTGAAGAACACGTCGACGCCGTCGGACTGCAGCTGCCGGATGGTTTGCAGACAGGCCAGGGTTGCATCGTTCCAATACACGATCGGTGGTCTCGACGACCACATGACGGAGTGCATCTTGAGGCAGTTGTGTTCCGCGACAGACGCAAGCGCGGCGAAGTCTCTGGCCGCAATTGCGTTGCGGGCACTGGCGAGATCGTCGGCCTGGTCGCCCACCCAGCGTTCGTAGAAGGGTGATGTCCTGCGGCTGATCTCCATGGCCTCGGTCGAGCCAACGGGTTTCGGTCCGGTTTCAGTCACTGCAACGACCACGTCGAGCGGCCAGGCGTCGGCCGGCAACAGCTCGCTGACAACGACAGCGTCCCCGCTATTCTCGAGCTCAACGAAGCCCCCGTAGAGCGACCGCGCGGCGCTGCCGGAGGCCCGGCCGGCGAGGTTGGCAAGCTCACCGACGGAACGCTCGATTCCCATCGCCGCGCTCGCGGCCACGACAACGGCGGCGAACGACGAGGCTGAAGACGCGAGGCCGGCGGCAATCGGGAAGTTGCATTCACTGCTTATCCGGGCCCTGGGCCGATCTCCGCCTGCGGCGATATCAATCGCATGGCTCAATCTCGGCAGGAGCTTGTCGTTCTGCTCGTTGTTGAGGTGCAGCTCGTCCTGTTCGAGGTTGTCCTCGAACTCCACCGTCATGCTGGTGAACAAGTCCGATAGGGTTATCGAGATCGATCCGACAGCGGGGAGATTCAGTTCTGTATCGCGCTTTCCCCAGTACTTGATGAGGGCAATATTGGGTTGGGCGGTCGCCGTTTCCCGCATGATTCTGTCCGCTTGCGAAAGCAGGCGATTATAGCCCACCGGGACTCGGGTCGCGGCAGCCAATCGTGTACGCTACGCCATCTGTCAGGAGAGACCTTTGTTCGACGAGCGCATCAGGGAATACACCCAGCGAATCAATGACCGGCTGGACGACGCATTGCCCGGCGACCGGCAACCGCCTGCGCGACTGCATGAGGCCATGCGCTATGCCGTCTTCAACGGTGGTAAGCGTGTGCGTCCGCTGCTGGTGTACGCCGCCGGTGAGAGTCTTGGTGTCGAGGCTGAACTCCTCGATGCGCCGGCCGTTGCGATCGAACTGATTCACGCGTTCTCGCTCGTGCATGACGACCTGCCCGCCATGGATGACGACGACCTCCGTCGCGGGCAGCCGACCGTGCATCGGAAATTCGACGAAGCAACCGCGATTCTCGCCGCCGATGCATTGCAACCGCTGGCTTTTGCCGTGCTCGCGCGTGCAGACGGAATACCCGCGGAAAGGCGCCTCAGACTGATAGACATCCTTGCCACGGCCTGTGGCTCTCTCGGAATGACCGGCGGGCAATCGCTCGATCTCGACGCGGAGGGCAAGAAACTGAGTCCTGCGGATATCGAGACGATGTTTGCGCTCAAGACGGGCGCGCTGATCGAAGCGTCGGTGATGTCTGCGGCGACACTGTCACCAGACATAGACAAAGACGAGCGGCTGGCGATCCGGACCTTTGCGGAGTCGCTTGGGCTGGCCTTCCAGATCAGGGACGACATTCTCGACGTCGAGGGCGATACCGAGGTCATCGGCAAGCCGGCCGGCAGCGACAAGAAGCTCGACAAGTCCAGTTATCCATCGATTGTCGGACTGGAAGCATCGCACCAGCGATGTAACGAGCTCATGAGTACGGGGCTGGCCGCTATCGACCGTTTCGGCGACTCAGCAGAGCCATTGCGCTGGCTCGCACACTTCATCGTGGAGCGACGCAACTAGTGGATACCCGATGCGTCCTGCACGTGGATATGGATGCGTTTTATGCATCGGTTGAACAACGCGACAACCCGGAGCTGCGTGGCAAACCCGTCGCCGTAGGCGGGACCAGTAACCGGGGCGTCGTGGCCGCAGCCAGCTACGAGGCTCGTGAGTTCGGCGTGCGATCTGCTATGCCGATCCGGGAGGCGCTGCGTCGTTGTCCGCAGCTCGAACGCGTCAGGCCGCGCATGAACGTCTATAAGGAGATATCAAAACAGGTCTTCGACGTCTTTCGATCCTTTTCTCCGCTCGTCGAAGGTCTGTCGCTCGATGAGGCGTTCATTGACGTAACCGACAGTTTGCGGCTGTTTGGCAGCGGCGAATGCATCGCCGCTGCGATAAAGGAACAGGTGTTCGAGACGACCGGGCTCTGCGCATCGGTCGGCGTTGCTGCCAATAAGCTCGTCGCCAAGATCGCATCTGACCTCGACAAACCCGACGGTCTCGTCGTCATACCCGCTGACCGCGTGAATGCTGTGCTCGACCCGTTGCCGGTGTCCGTCATACCGGGCATCGGCAGGGAAACGCTGTCCCGCCTGAGCACGGCGGGCATTTCCACGGTCGGCGACCTTAGAACCTGTCCGGAAAATCGACTGCGCCCGATCTTCGGTCGATACACGGCGAAGACCATCGCCCGAGCGAGCGGCATCGACGAGCGGCCGGTCCAGCCGGATCGTGAAGAGAAGTCGATCAGCGCCGAAGAGACTTTCGATCGGGACCTCGAGCATACGGCTGATATGGAAAGAGCCCTGCTCGCCCTGACTGAGCGATGCACGAGCCGGATGAGAAAAGCCGGGCTTAGCGCGGGAACGGTGCACATAAAGATCCGCGAGTCAGACTTCACAACCTGCACCCGGCAGCGGGCCATGCGACCGCCCACGAACAGCACGGACGTCATCTATGCGGCCGGTCGCTCTCTGCTGGCCGAGTGGCGAGCGAGCAACCCGTCGGCCAGGATTCGACTGCTCGGTATTGGCGGCGCGAAGCTCGTCGAAGCCTCGCAACAGGATCTTTTCTCGGCGGATTCGCAGCCTTCCTCGACGCGAGTAGACAGTACCGTCGACGAGATCCGGCAACGATTTGGCGACAAAGCACTCGGGCGGGCCCGTACGATAGACACATCGTAAGAAACCGTTGACTCGCGGCAAGGGTTGAGCGACAGACTCGACATCAGTAACGGGTAGCTCGCGGCAGCCATAGAGCGATAGACTCAACCATGAGCAACCGGTGACCCGCGGCCGCTCTGGTACGATCGATCGCTCCGGATCGGAGCTTCCGGGCCCGACGGGCAATGAGGGCCTCCGAATAGGTTAGAATGAGCGGCCGACCCGAGGGTAAGTCGATAAGAATATGTACACGAGCTTCTTCGGTCTCAATGAAAAGCCGTTTTCGATAACGCCGGACCCGCGCTACCTGTTTATGAGCGAGCGGCATGGCGAGGCGCTCGCACACCTCGTTTACGGTGTCACCGAGAGCGGTGGCTTCGTGCAGCTCACTGGCGAAGTCGGCACCGGCAAAACGACGCTGGTGCGGACCCTGCTGCAGAACCGACTCCCCGACAATGCAGACGTGGCGGTTGTCCTGAATCCGCAGATCTCCGTGAAGGAGTTTCTCGCGACGATCGCCGAGGAACTCGCCGTCGACAACGACGTAGACATCGACAGCATCAAGTCGATGACCGACGCCCTCAACGCCTACCTGCTGAAGGCGCACGCAGAGGGTCGAAGGGTCATTCTGATCGTCGACGAGGCACAGAACCTGTCGCCCAACGTGCTGGAACAGGTACGCCTGCTAACTAACCTCGAGACGGCCAAACAGAAGTTGCTGCAGATCATCCTGATCGGGCAGCCTGAGCTCAGGGAGTTGCTGGCCAGGAACGACCTGCGGCAGCTCGCGCAGCGGATCACTGGCCGCTATCACCTCGAACCGCTGAGCCGCAAAGAGACCGAGGCGTACATTCGCCATCGACTTCGGGTCGCCGGCGCGCTCAATGATGTGTTCGATACGGCAGCCATGCGAACGGTGTTCCAGTTGTCGCAGGGCATTCCGAGACTGATCAACGTCATCTGTGACCGGGCTCTGCTCGGCGCATACGCGCGAGAGTCCAGGCGGGTGACACGTTCGATCGTTCGCCGCGCCGCCTCGGAAATCGCCGGCACCGAGGACATCGCGATGTGGCGCCACTGGATGGCGCCGACGTTTGGCGTACTGAGCATCCTGACGATCGGTACCGGCCTGTACTGGTTCATCAGCCAACAGGGTACTCCGATTCATGCGAGCCTCCCTGAAACTGTCGTCGCTGCCGAGGCTCAACCTGAACCCGAGCCGGAACCCGAACCGGAGCAGCCGGAGGAGCTGGAGCCGCCGGTCGAGACGATTGAACCCGCCGCTCCGGCACTCGGCGAGCAGTTGGTCATGGCCAGCGCACTGACCACCGCAGCGAGAAGCTATGCCGAGTTGCAGGCGCTTTGGGGCGTCGATGCGGAAGCCGGCGACTGCAACACGATTCGCTCGCGGGGATTCGAGTGTCTTAGGCAGCGGGGCTCGATGGGCATGCTGCGCCAGCTCGATCGGCCCGCCGTTCTCGAACTGATCGACGACGCAGGGCAGGCGCACCATGTCCTGCTCAAAGCGTTACAGGGCAACCAGGCACTGCTGTCGGTTGGCGGCGTCGAGGTCAGTCATTCCGTTTCCGACGTCAGCCGTTTCTGGCGCGGACAGTTCCTGGTACTGTGGCGCCCGCCCAACGGTCAGGCGATCGCTCTGTTTCCCGGCACCGATCACATCAATGTGCGCTGGCTCCGACAGAGTCTCGCCGCGATCGATCCGCGGTACGCGTCGACACCAGCCAACTCGACCGCTTACGACGAAAGCCTCGAGCAACGGGTTCGCGAGTTTCAACGCGACAATCGGCTGGAGGTCGATGGTTTTGCCGGCAGCCAGACGCAGATCATCATCAATGGGCTGTTGGCGCCTGCCGATACACCGCGACTGGCCACGCCGCGACTGGCACGAGACTAGCTGATGTCGTTCATCCTGGATGCCCTGAAGAAATCGGAGAGCGAGCGCCAGCAACAGGGAAGCGCGGAGTTCGCGCAGGTGCCTGTCAGCCGGGAATCAGCCAGGCCTCCACTGTGGCTTTGGGTGCTGGGTGCCTTGCTGGCTATAAACCTGGTCGTTCTCGCCGGCGTGTTGCTGCGCCCGGCACAGGATCGGCTGCCAGTCGCTGCGACTGAGACGTCAGGCTTTGCGGAGCAGATCGAGATGGCGATGCAGGAAGCACCACCCGATACACGGCCGGCGGCAACGATCGCCGCGCAGCCGGAGCCGACACCGACCATCGTCGCGGAAACGACCGCGCCGGCTGTGCAAGCCGCCGAACCGGAGCCTGTGCCGGTGGCCGCTTCCCTGCCGGCGAGTAAGGCTGCCGAAACACCGCGCGGACTGCCGGACGTCGATCAACTTCGAGCCAGCGGTGAACTGCCCGTTGGCGAGCTGAGACTCGATATTCACGTCTACAGCGATGTCGCGGCCGATCGATTCGTCTTCATCAACATGGTCAAACACCGAGAAGGCTCTACGACGTCCGATGGCCTGTCAGTCAACCAGATAACGCCGGACGGCGTCGTACTTGACTATCGCGGACGACAGTTCCTGCTTCCCCGCCAGTAATCAGCGATGAATGACCTCGTCGAGAGCCACCTGGATGGCGACGCACTTGCAAACGCGCTCACGTCGGGGATCCACCGCGTCATCAAGGAACAGGAACACCTCAATAGCATCAACGTGTTTCCGGTAGCTGACGGCGATACCGGCACCAACATGAGCCTGTCGCTGGGCGCCGGCCTGCCCGTCCTGAACGCCGACGGCGAAAAGCATCTCGGAACGATGCTCGCAGCCCTGGCTGACGCTATGCTGGATGGCGCGCGTGGAAACTCCGGCGCGATCATGGCCCAGTTCTTCCAGGGCATGAGCGATTCGGCAGGCGAAACGTCGCGCTTCACGCCGTACACCTTCGGCAAGGCTATCGCGCAAGGTAGTGATTACGCGCACGACGCTTTGTCGAAGCCGC
The DNA here is from genome assembly GCA_030065915.1 of Woeseiaceae bacterium. Lineage (GTDB taxonomy): Bacteria > Pseudomonadota > Gammaproteobacteria > Steroidobacterales > Woeseiaceae > UBA1847. The sequence goes on along the minus strand of JASJCQ010000004.1, from coordinate 211,143 downwards.
GGGAAGGCACCGTTTTGTCGGTGATCGCAGCGCTGGCCGCGAGCTTGCACAAACAGACCATCGACAATAACGAACAGAGCTTCTCATCGGTTATGCCCGAGGCGCTCAAGAGCTTGCAAACGGCACTCGAAAAGACGCCCGACCAACTCGATGTGCTGCGTAAAGCGGGTGTCGTCGACGCGGGTGCGAAAGGCTTCGTCGCCCTGTTCTCCGGCATGACGGATTACGTCATGAGCGGCGAGATCGAAGCTAAGCCGGATTTGAGCGAGATCATCACCGACGCCAACATCATCACCGCGGGGGACGCCAGCGATTCGAAGTTCCGCTATTGCACGGAGTGCATCGTCACCGGCGACGATATCGATCGAAGGAAGCTGCGCGAGTCACTCGCAGAAATGGGCGATTCACTCGTGCTTGCCGGTACCAAGCGCAAGGCCAGGATTCACATCCATGTCAACGATCCGGACGACGTCTTTACGCTCGCCAGACAATTCGGCGCCGTCAGCGCCGAGAAAGCCGACGACATGCATCGGCAGGTTCATGGCAGCCACGACAGAGGCCGCAAATTTGCCGTCGTCGTGGATTCGGCTGCTGACATCCCGGAACACTTACTGGAACAGCACGACATTCATGTCGTGCCGATCAGGATCCAGTTCGGCGAAAGAGGCTACCTCGACAAGGTCAGCATCACTGCGGAAGAGTTCTTCGAGGAGCTGGCAAGCAACCCGACGCATCCAACGACGTCGCAGCCGGCACCGGGTGACTTCAGGAGACAGTTCCAGTTTCTCGCAAGCCACTACCCCGACGTCCTGTCGATTAACGTTACGCGAAAAGCGAGCGGTACGATGCAGGCGGCCGAGGCGGCAGCCGAGAGAGTCAATGCCCACGGCAGGATGCATACCTTCGACTCGAGAAACGCGTCGCTGGGCCAGGGCCTGCTGGCCGTGTACGCGGCACGTTGCTCGGAGGCCGGCGTTGATATCGAGACGACGCTCGAACAGCTCGACGAGTTGCGCGCTGAGACGCAGACCTTCGGCATCCTGAACGATCTGCGTTTCGCCGTTAGGGGCGGCCGCGTGCCCGGCTGGGTCAAGGTCGTTGCCGACCTGCTGCGCCTGCTGGCTATCATCAAGACCGTGCCGGATGGCCGCATTGCATCCGGGGCATTCCTGATCGGGAAGCGGCAGCGGGCAAAACGTTTCGCCAACTACGTCGGCAAACACGCGCCGAAGGACGTGCCCGTCAACATCGCGATTGGGCACGCCGTCGCGCCACAGGACGCCGAGATTATCGCTGAGACTCTGCGCGGCCGGGTGGACAACATCGAGCAGTTGACCATCTCTGAACTCGGAACGGCATTCGGTGTGCACGGCGGTCCCGGGACGCTGGTCGTCGCCGTGCAGCCGGCGCGGGCGTTGCCGGTACCGGCTGGTTGAGGAACAGGGCACGCCCGGCGTGCTAGCCGGATTGCTCGTCTACGGAAGGTCCCGCCGGATCGACGAGGTCGCTTCCTTCGTTGCGTGCGTTGTTGACGCGGCGATCGACGGGCCACGCCCGCAGGCGTGGCGTCTCTATTGCCTCCAGCATGTGTGTGTCGCCCGACAGCCAGCGGGCCCCGCTGTCCGGCTCGAGGATCAAAGGCATGCGATGATGAATCCGCGCCAGGTACTCATTGGCCTCGGTTGTAATCAGCGTGGCCGAGTCGATAACCTCACCCGACTCCTTGTCGGTCCAGCTTTCCCACAGGCCGCCGAAGGCGAATGGTTCACCGCTCGCGAGTGAGATGAAGTAAGGCGTCTTGCCCGCGCCCTCCTTGCGCCATTCATAGAAGCCGTCGGCCAGCACGAGGCAGCGACGATGGCGATAGGCAGCCCGGTAGGCAGGCTTTTCCGCTACCGTTTCCGCACGCGCATTGATCATGCGATTGCCGATGGATTTGTCCTTGGCCCAGAACGGTACGAGGCCCCACTTGAGCATTGTGAATTCCGGACTGCCGTTCGCGTCATTTCGAATAGCGGCTATCTGCGTAGTGGGTGCGATGTTGTAACGGGCTTCCAGTGTCGGCGCTCCATCAACGCCGAAAAGCGCCGCGGTCGCCTCTGCCGGAGAGTAGAACGCGAATCGCCCGCACATGCTATTCGCGTATCCCTACGCCACGGTTCAGCAACATCAGGCAGGCGGTGAACAGGATGGCGACGAACAGGAGAACGATTGCATACGCGTGCACAATATTGATGTCCGACGTACCGAGTACCCCGTAACGGAATGCATTCACCATGTAGAGAATCGGATTGGCTTTCGAAACGCCCTGCCAGAATTCAGGCAGCAGGGATATGGAGTAGAAGACGCCGCCGAGGTAGGTCAACGGCGTCAGCACGAACGTCGGAACAATCGAAATGTCGTCGAACTTCTTCGCGAACAGCGCGTTAATGAAACCGGCCAACGCGAAGACCGTCGACGACAGCACGACCATCGACAGCATGATCAGCGGATGCGCGACGTCCAGCCGCGTGAAGAACAAAGCGATTACGGTGACGAGCAGTCCGACACCCAGCCCGCGAATGACGCCGCCGGCAACGTGGCCAATGATGATCGCCGCATTGGACATCGGTGATACGAGCATCTCCTCGATGTGCCGCCCGAACTTGGCGCCGAAGAACGACGACACGACGTTGCCGTACGAGTTGGTGATCACAGACATCATGATCAGTCCCGGCGCGATGTACTGCATATAGTCGAAGCCATCCATTGTGCCGATGCGACGCCCGATCAGGTTGCCGAAGATGATGAAGTACAGCGTCATCGTGATCGCCGGCGGCACGATCGTCTGCACCCAGATTCTGAAGACGCGGCTGACCTCCTTGTGGATCAGCGTCTTGATCGCAACGAGGTTGAGCGAGAGATTCATTCTGCGGGCCCCGGCTTGTTCTCGACCAGCCCCATGAACAACTCTTCCAGGCGGTTCGCCTTGTTTCTAAGGCTGACGACGCGAATGTCGTTCCTGTCGAGTTCGGCAAACAGGTCATTCAGTCGCCGGTCCTTGCTGGTGACGACTTCCAGGTCGCCATCGTCTCGAAGGCTGGTTTCGAAACCCGAGAGTGTGGGCGCCTCGCGTAGCTCTCCATCGATGTTCAGGACGAAGACTTCGCGTTGCAGCTGCCGCAAGACCGAACTCATCGGTGCATCTTCAATGATCTCGCCGCCGTCGATGATGGCGACATGTCGACACAGGCTCTCAGCTTCTTCGAGGTAGTGCGTCGTCAGTATGATCGTCGTTCCTTCGGCGTTGATCCTCTGCAAGTAGTCCCACATCGACCGACGAATCTCGATGTCGACGCCCGCTGTCGGCTCGTCGAGGATTAGCAGGCGCGGTTCATGCACCAGCGCACGCGCAATCATCAGCCGTCGCTTCATGCCACCGGACAGCGAACGTGCGGCGTCGTTGCGCCGATCCCAGAGTCGGAGCTCACGCAGGTACTTCTCCGTCCGCTCGTCGGCGAGCTTTCGCGGCAACCCGTAATACCCGGCCTGCGTCCGGACGATGTTCGCTACGCCCTCCCACAGGTTCAGGTTGATCTCCTGCGGCACCAGCCCCAGGTGCGTTTTCGCCGCCTCTAGCTCGGTATCGATGCTGTGGCCGAAGATCTCGACGCTGCCGCTGGTCTTGTTAACCAGCGAACTGATGATTCCGATAGCCGTCGTCTTCCCGGCGCCATTCGGACCCAGCAGCGCACAGAAGTCTCCAGGTTCCACATCGATGTTGATGCCTTTCAGCGCCTGGTTGCCATTCGCGTAAGTCTTGGTCAGGTTTTTGATCGAGAGGGCTTTCATAAGGCCGCGTATTTAACCACGGCAGTGCGGCCACGGCATAGCGCAACACTTCCTGCGCGCCCGTGGCGTCAGGCGGCTGCGTCGATCATTCCGCGACCGATCTGGGCACGGACTCGATGCGGCGGGCGGCGAGCCGTTCCGTTTCGGTCTCGGAGGACTTCAGCAGCAGTCGCTGCAAGGCGATCATTGCGCCGGTGTTCATCCGGTCGGAGTCGGATGCGCTGCAGGCCTCGATCAATATATCCCAGGTACCGGGCTGCGCCGCGAAACGCGGCCGGGGACTTATGCCGACGGCCAGGGCCCGGTGGGTTACGGAGATCAGCGGATGCTCGACAAGACGTCGACTCAAGGAAGAACTGATTGCCGCGAACAGGCGCGCATCGTGTGGAGCACGTTTGGCCAGGTGCCATACGAGGGCGACGGCGGCCGTCGTGATCGGCACCCACTCGGGTGGCGTGGGCTCATCGAGGAAATCGGGCTCTGCGGCAAACACCCGGTCCCAGAGCGACGTCTGGTCCTCCTGCAGGCTGAAGAGCAGGAAAGGGGCGTCAGACAGCGACTCGCGCTCCGGATAGTTGAGAGACGCGATGCGCGCAGTCACGCCGTCCGGCATGGGCGCGCGAGCACAGACGTTAAGAAATGCTGAGTTGAGAGCCCGAATCTCATCGAGATCGGTACGCTCGGGACATGGGTACTGCATCGACTCCTCCCTGGTCGAAATCACCGTTATTTGTTGAAAACTGGAGTTTATTTTGGGACCAAATGTGAGTATATATAGTAAAAGACAATATATATGGTCTTTTTTGTACATAAAAGGGGGAGATATGCGAGCAACCGACAATCGCTATGCCAATGAACAGCGGCAATTCCAGCTGGCGATCCGGATGATCGGGCATGAAGCGCGAACCCGGACGATCAGAGAGTGTACCGGTCTGTCCGACGACCGGATTCGCAAGATCTTCAGCACCTACTTCAAACCCGGCTCGTCGGTCCGACGCCGGCGGGGAAAGTCTCCTCGACAGGTCTCACGCTTCGTCAAGAGCGCTGAACACCGCCTTCAATCCACAACGCTGGTTGCGCTCTTCTGCGCGGGCCGACTGATTCGATTAGGCGAAGACAATCGCGTTCACCCGCGCTGGCCGCGGCTGGACATCGAGTCCGGGCATCGATTGTGCCGCGCTTTCGAGACCTACAAATTGCTGCACAACCCTCATCTGTTCAGCTTCGAGTGGGCCTGCAACCTGCTGCTCAGTATCTGTTACAACGACGAGCTTTACCTCGCGACCTGCAAGAGTTGCGGCAGCGCCTATGTCGAAGATGCCTATGCACTCCCGTCCGGTCATTGCCCTTGCTGCGAGGTGACCGGGGCCTGTTGACACGATGGGTCCGGCCCTTCGGGTAGTCCCTGGAAGAGCGTCGGTGCGGGCGCGAGGGGTGACGTCTGGTCTTATCAAAAGAACGACGAGCAACGCCCAGTGACGCCCTCTCTCTGGGACAACAGCGTGCATACCCGTAGCGTTAACCGGCCCCTGACTGTCTCATGGAGACCGTCGTCGGGTACACTGCGATCCCAGCTTGCACCCTACGGAATTCCCTGTGCAGAACGTGTTTGCCGGCGCTTTTGTCGACCGGATCGGAGAAAAGCGAAAAGACCCTGACTGGATGGAAAAGGCAATCCAGGCGCCGGACAGCCTGTTTATGCCGGTGTGGGGAGATCGTTGCCTCGTGAGCGGAGACAAGCCCGAGTGCCGGCTGCTGAAACGCAACAGCGTCGACGGCCTTTTCGACCCCGAGGACGCGATATTCCTCGGCCTGTTCAGGGACCGCCCCGCGTTCGCCATCGCGCTGGAGCGGGAAGAGACACCGCCGTTTGCCGACCTCGGCCAGTTCCAGGACCTGCGCTTCATCGGCACCGAGCTGCCGGCTGACGAGGCCAACCTCGCTGCGCACGCGCGTGCGCTGGTCCTCTGGCATGCCTCGCATATCTACTGCAGCCGTTGTGGCTCGAAAGCCCGGAGCCATGACGCAGGCAATGCGCGCGTCTGCAGCAACCCTGACTGCGGCAAGACGCTCTTCCCGCGCGTCGACCCGGCGATTATCGTCCTGGTCTCCCGCGGCGACCGCTGCCTGCTTGGCCGGCAGGCCAGCTGGCCGGAGGCCCGTTACTCGACGATCGCGGGCTTCGTCGAACCGGGCGAGTCGCTGGAGGACGCCGTTCGCCGTGAGGTCTTCGAGGAGACCAATGTGCACGTGGGCGACGTCCACTACCACAGCTCGCAACCCTGGCCGTTTCCGTCGTCGCTGATGCTGGGATTCCAGGCGGAAGGACTCTCAGACGATATCGAGCTCAATGACGGTGAGCTGGAAGACGCCCGGTGGTTCACGCGCGACGAATTGCGATCCGAATTCCCGAAGTTGCCGTTCAGGATCTCGATCGCACGCCGCCTGGTTGACCATTGGCTCAACGCACCGGACGCGTAGAGGATGTGCCTGATCGTATTCGCCGTACGTCCCGATGACGAGCACGTCCTGGTGCTTGCCGGGAACCGCGACGAGTTCCATGAGCGACCGACCGAGCCGCTCGGCTGGTGGCGGGACCGGCCGGACATCGTCGGTGGCCGGGACGCACAGGCCGGCGGCACCTGGCTGGCCGCCAGCAGACGGGGTCGCTTCGCGACGGTGACGAACTCACGTGATGCCGAGCCGCCTGATCCTGGGCTTCGCTCTCGTGGACTGCTCGTCACCGATTTCCTGGACTCCAAACTGTCGCCGATGGCCTTTCTGGAAGGCATCGAAGGATCTCAGTACGCAGGCTTCAATCTCGTCATCAGCGACGGCCAATCGGTCGCTTACGGTGGCAATCGAGGCGCGGGGCCGAGGGAGCTGAACCCGGGGGTTTACGCGGTCAGCAATGCCGTGCTCGACACGCCGTGGCACAAGGTCGAGTACGCCAAGTCGGCGTTCAACGTACTGATTGGCCAGGGTCTGCCCAGTGATCAGTCGCTAATGCAGCTGCTCGCCAATGAGGAGCGTGCTCCGATCGAGTCAGTGCAGCCGGGTAAGCTACCGACCGAACTGGCCCACGCGATCACGGCGCCGTTCATCGTCGGGTCGGCGTACGGCACGCGTAGCATGAGCGTCGTCAGGCTCGCGAGTGGCGGCGATATCTCCATCCTCGAGCGGCGCTTCGGCGCCGACGGTCATCCGACCGGAGAAGACCGGGTCAGCTACTCCGCATTGTAGACAGACTGCAGCCACCGGCTGATGTCCGCGATCTCCTGGGGGCAGACGGCGTGGGCCATCGGGTATTCCTGCCACTCCGGGTCCAACCCGGCACTCCTGATCGCATCGCGCGACGCCATACCCATGGGAAGCGGTAGCATCGGGTCGAACTGTCCATGCGCCATGAAGACAGGCAGGGACGCGTGGTCGGGATAAGAGGCGAGCCGGTCTGACAACGGCAGCCAGGTCGACAGCGCGAGCAATCCGGCCAGCGGCTCGTGCGAGCGCAGTGCCGTATGCATCGCGATAACCCCACCCTGCGAAAAACCGGCAAGCACGATTCGGTGTCGCGGCACGCCTCGCTCGATCTCTGCCTCGACGAAGGCGTCGAGCGTTGCACAGCTCGCCTCGATGCCTTCAATGTCAGGGACGCCGGCTTTACCGAAATCCCGGATGTCGAACCAGGCGCGCATCGCCATGCCGCCGTTGACCGTGACGGGACGCACCGGCGCATGCGGAAACACGAAGCGTAACGACAGGGAATCAGGCAGCCGCAGCTCGGGAACGATGGGTTCAAAGTCGTGGCCGTCGGCGCCCAGTCCATGCAGCCAGATGATGCTGCCAGTGGGTGCGCTGGCGGTTTCTATGACGACGGGGTCTGTCATTGGGGGCTCCTTCTCGAATCGGCGCGAGTTTAGCCGATTTTCGGCTTGACATCGTATGCGCATTTCTATCATTCTATGCGCATATTTATTCGAGCCAGCTATGCCGACCAACGCCGAACAGTCTCTTCGCAGGGAAGCCATCTGCAGCCTGCTGCAACGAGGGCCTATCGCCACCCAGCAGTCACTGGTGGATGCCTTGCGCGCGCAGAAGTTCGAAGCGACGCAGTCGTCGGTCAGTCGCGACCTCAGGACGATTGGCGCCATCAAGACAGCGCGCGGCTACGAACTGCCAACCGACGACGCGTCCGTAAGCCAGGCACTGGACGATGCTGCCGAACTGCTGCGTGGCTTGAGCCCGGCCGGCAATCACCTGCTCGTCCTCAGGACCGCGATAGGCGCGGCGCAGCGCGTGGCGCTCGCGCTGGACCGCAGTGCCTGGCCCGAGGTCGTCGGCAGCATTGCCGGTGACGATACCGTTTTCGTCGCCACCGATTCCGCCCAGGGACTTAGAAACCTGATCGCCAAGATCGAACGTGCAATGGGCGCCTGAGCCCGCTGGAGACACCGTGAGTAATCAATCACCCATCATTCTCGCCTTTTCGGGCGGACTCGACACCAGCTTCTGCGTGCCCTGGCTCAGGGAAACCTACGGACGAGACGTCATCACGGCGACTGTGGACACCGGCGGTATCGACAGCGAGGCTGCCAGCGCGCTCGAGGCTCGTGCAAAGGCACTGGGAGCGATTGAGCACGTCATTATCGACGCCAAGTCCGAGTTCTTCGACACGGTCATCCGCTACCTGATCTACGGCAACGTACTGCGTGGCAATGCGTATCCGCTTTGCGTCGGCGCCGAGCGTGGCCTGCAGGCGCAGAAGCTCGCCGAGATCGCGACGGAACGGGGCGCGACGACAGTTGCTCATGGTTGTACAGCCGCCGGCAACGACCAGGTGCGCTTCGAGGTTGCGCTCCGCACGCTGAACCCGGACCTCGACATTCTCGCGCCGGTACGCGACAACAGCTGGGTCCGCGAAGACCAGCTCGCCTACCTCGAAGAACACGGTCTCCCCCTGCCCGCCCAGGGCTCCGCCTACTCGATTAACCGGGGACTGTGGGGCATTACGATTGGCGGACAGGAGACGCTGACGTCGGAGCGCTCGATACCCGAGTCCGCATGGGTGCTGTCGCCTGACGCATTCACCGATCCGCTGGAACCGTCACAGCACTCACTGGAATTCAAAGCCGGCGTCCCGGCGAGCCTCGATGGCGAGGCGATGGAACCCGTCGCACTGATCGAGGCGCTCGAGGTCATGGCCGGACGATACGGCATCGGCCGCGGCATCCATTTGGGCGACACGGTCCTGGGTACCAAGGGCCGGGTCGCGTTTGAAGCACCGGCGGCGATCACGCTGATCACGGCACATAGCGAATTGGAGAAGCTGACGCTCAGCGGTCTGCAGTCGAGGATCAAGGACAGCGTCGCGGCAAGCTATGGCGACTTCGTCCACGAGGGCAAACAGCTGGACCTCGTCTGCAACGACATCGAGGCGCTGCTCAGCTCGTCACAGAAAAGGGTCACCGGCACCGTCAGCTTCACGCTGCGACCCGGGCAGCTGTTCATCGACGGCGTCACGTCGCCACATTCTCTGTTGGCGGCGACGCGCGGCGTCTACGGCGAATCGGCCGGTGAATGGACCGCGGCCGATACGCTGGGCTATGCCAAAGTCCTGTCGCTGACCGGCACGTTGCAGACGCGGGCAGGCGAGACATGAAAACCGTCATCGTCGACAAGATCGCATCGGTTGCCCAGCACAGTAACCTCGGCAACGAACTGCGCGTATCGAAAGACATTCCCTGCGAAGAAGGCGTGCTCGTTGCGGCCCGCGTATTGAACAACAAGTCACGTTACAACCAGCTCGAGCTGACGACCGGACGCATGGCCACCGTCAAGCAGGGCGACGTCATCGTCGGCGCGCTCGGGCATCGCAAGGCATTGCGCGGATACTCCGGTCATCTGCCGTCTAGCCTGTCCGTCGGCGATACGATCCAGCTGCTGAACATCGGTGGCGTCATGGGGATCTGCGATTCTGCGAATCCGGATGTCGGTCCGCCATTCGACTGCGAGGTGCTTGGGACGGTGCTGCACTTCCCCTACCTCGGCGAGCGTATTGGCGTTCCGGCAAAGGTCGGTGAAACCGCCCTGGACGAGGACGGCGAGCTCAACATGCACGGCGTACCCGTCGTTGCGCTGTCGGGCACCTGCATGGACTCCGGCAAGACGGCCGCCGCCTGCGCGATCGTCAGCCGGCTACGTCACCAGGGCCTGCACGTTGCCGCCTGCAAGGCGACCGGCGTCTCGCTGCGTCGTGACATTCTCGCGATGGAGGATGCCGGTGCCGAGTCGTCGATGATCTTCTCGGATTTCGGCGTCGTGACGACCACGGCATTGAACGGACCTGCACTGACGCGCGCATTGCTGAGCTCACTGTCGGCAAAGCACCCGGACGTCATCGTCCTCGAACTCGGCGACGGCCTGCTGGGCGCCTACGGCGTCGACGCGATCCTGTCCGACGAGGCGGTCCGCGAAGCGCTTACGGTCGTCGTACTATGCGCGAACGACCCGGTATCCGCCTGGGGCGGCGCCCGCATCCTGCGCGATGACTATAACATCGAGCCCTCCGTGGTAACCGGCCCGGCGACGGATAACGCCGTCGGCGTTGACCAGATACTCGACAAGGCCGGACTGCCCGCCATCAACGCCTTATCCAACAGCGTTGCCCTCGGCGATCACGTTGTTGCGGGGCTGAAGGAGGCGACGCAATGACGATCAAGGCCGCGGTACTTGGCGCGACCGGTTATGTCGGCGGCGAGCTGTTACGACTGCTGTCGGCTCACCCCGACTTCGAGTTGGCGGCAGCGGTATCCGAAAGCCGTGCGCAGACGGCGCTCGCAGCTACGTTTCCGCACCTGAAAGGCGCTTACCCGGACGCGATATTCGCGTCTCATAAAGACTGGGTCGAACAGCTGGACTCGGGCTCATCACTGGCACTGTTCTCAGCGGCCCCGCACGGCATGTCGGCCGCGATGATTGCCGAGGCCATCTCGCGCGCCGCTTCGCGCAACATCACGACACACGTCGTCGACGCGTCGGCGGACTTTCGCTATGCCGACCGGAATGCTTTCACGGCCGTCTATGCGATGGAACACGGCGCGCCGGAACTGCTGGACCAGTTCTCCTCGGGGTTGCCCGAGCATGTGTCCGGAAAACCGACACCACATATCGGCAACCCGGGCTGCTTCGCGACGGCGATGCTGCTTGGCGCGGTTCCATTGCTTTCGAGTGGCCTCGTCGACGAGCACCTGTTCATCTCCGGCATCACCGGCAGCACCGGCTCGGGTCGAAATGCAACGGCGGGCACGCATCACCCGGAACGCCACAGCAACCTGTACGCCTACAAAGCCCTGGAGCACCGCCACGCGCCGGAAGTTGCCGCGATGACACAGGCGGCAAGCGGTACGCTGCCGAAGCTGCACTTTGTCCCGCACTCCGGGCCGTACGCACGTGGCATTCATGCAACGATTCACGCGCGCCTCAAATCACAGGCCAGCCGTGACGACCTGCTCAAGCACTTCGAACAGACTTACGCCGGCCAACCATTCGTTCGACTCGTCGACGGAACGCCCAGACTCAAGAATGTCGTCGCCAGCAACTACGCCGAGATCGGTGTTGCCGTAGATGACGAGGCCGTGGTGGCGATGGTCGCGATCGACAACCTGGTCAAGGGCGCAGCCGGAGGCGCCGTTCAGTGGATGAACCGGCTCTGGGACCTTGACGATGCCCGGGGCCTCGAGGCCGCAGCGCCGGCGTGGACGTAACAGCATGAATGCAGATATGGACCCTAGGCCCCGCGAAGCCGCAGTCACGATGCCCGTCTACGGCCAGCTGCCGTTCGTTCCCGTGCGCGCGGCCGGCTGCGACATCATCACGGACGACGGAAGAAGAATCCTCGATCTCTATGGCGGGCACGCAGTAGCCGCTTTGGGCTATGGCCACCCTGCTCTGACGGAAGCCATCCGCCGCCAGGCCGAGAACCTGTTGTTCCAGAGTAATGCCGTCGCTCTCGCCGTACGTGCCGAGGCGGCGGAAAAACTGTTGTCGGTCGCACCAGACAGGCTCGGCAGCGTGTTGTTCGTCAACTCCGGCGCCGAAGCGAACGAGAATGCCCTGCGCATGGCGTGTCGCGTGACCGGACGCGACCGCATCCTCTCAATCACGCACGGCTTCCACGGCCGGACCGCGGCCGCGGCGGCAGTCACCTGGAATTCCGATCGATGGTACGGCTTCCCGCAGAAGCCCTTCGAGGTCGACTTCATCCCGAGAGACGACTGCGACGCGGCAATACAGATGATCGATGACGACATCGCCGCTGTCATCGTCGAACCGATACAGGGCGTCGCCGGCGGCTATGACCTGTCGACAGAATTCTTGTCGACGATCCGGCAGGAGACGGAAGAACACGGCGTCCTGATGATTGCCGACGAGGTGCAGACCGGCATGGGTCGCTCGGGCCACTTCTTTGCCGTACAGGCGCACGGCGTCGAGCCGGACATACTGACCGCCGCGAAGTCGCTCGGCGGCGGCGTTCCCTGCGGTGCCGTACTCGCGTCGAAGGACGTTGCGTCCGCGTTCGGCGTCGGTGACCTCGGCACAACCTTTGGCGGCGGGCCGGTGGCCGCATCGGCGATCACGACGGTCATCGAGACGATACAAAATGAACATCTGCTGCAGAACGTGCGCGACCGGGAGGCGCAGATCCGCGAGCAGTGCGTACTCGGACCGGTCGAGAAGATCCAGGGTATGGGCCTGCTGCTCGGCCTGATCTGCGACCGGCCGGCCAAAGAGGTGCGCGACGCGCTGCTGGAACACGACGTACTCGCGGGCACCAGCGCCGACCCGCATTCGCTCAGGATTCTCGCCCCGCTGGTCATCGGGCCCGAACACGTAAACCATCTCTCGGAGGCGCTCGCGTCGATTCCGCCGGGCAATCACTAGGAACTACGAATGAAAGCATTCAACGATCTCGCCGACTTTTCCAATGACGAAATCGCCGCGCTGCTCGCGCTGGCCAACCGACTGGACGAACACCCGGAGCCGGAAGCGCTGAAGGGCAAAGTGCTGTCGCTGCTCTTCCTGAGCCCTTCGTTGCGGACGCTCGCCTCCTTCCAGGCTGCGATGGTTCGCCTCGGCGGCGGTTCTTTCGTCATCTCGCCAGACATGTCGATCCACGGCCTGGAAACCCGCCCCGGCATCGTCATGGACGGTACGGCGGCCGAGCATATACGCGAAGCAGTCCCAGTCATTGCCTCTTACGGCGACGCGATCGGCATTCGAGCGTTCGCCGAGCGCAAGAACCTCGAGACCGACATGGCGGAGACCGAATTCAGCTCGCTGACGGACCTTATCGACACGCCCTACATCAACATGGAATCGGCAATGGGTCATCCGTGCCAGAACCTCGCGGACTGGAAGACGATGGACGACCTCTCGATCCCGTCCAACGGCAAGTTCGTCCTGAGCTGGGCCTATCATCCGAAGGCGCTGCCGCTGGCTGTGCCGGCGTCGACCTTATACACGGCCGCGCGGCGCGGCATGGATGTCACCGTACTGCGTCCCGAGGGTTTCGAGCTGCCGGGGCCGATCATAGAGAAATCCAGGGCCGCGGCCGAAGCTGCCGGCGGTTCCGTCATCGAGACGGACAATCGTACGGAAGCGATGGAAGGCGCACAGGTGATTTACGCCAAGTCCTGGTCATCGACCGCACACTATGGCGACCGCATCGCCGACCAGAAGCTGCGAAACGGGCTGGAGAGCTGGTGCGTCGACGACCCGTGGTTCGACAACGCAGCCGACGACTGTCGTTTCATGCACTGCCTGCCGGTGCGCCGTGGTGTCGTGGTCAGCGAGTCGGTGCTCGACGGCCCGCGCAGCGTCGTCATACACGAGGCACGCAATCGCATGCTCGCGCAGATGGCGGTCCTCTACCAGATGATGGGAGCCGGCGCATGAGCACGTCCAGGGATCGCGCCATTGTCGTATCGGCGCTAAAACACGCGGCACCTTACATCCGGCTGTTCAAAGGCAAGGTCTTCGTTCTGAAAGTCGGCGGCGAGGTCTTCGCCGACGCGGAGCATACTCGCGCGTTCATCGAACAGGTCGGCCTCCTGCACCAGGTCGGCATTCGGGTTGTACTGATTCACGGCGGCGGTCCGCAGTCGACCGAGCTCGCCAGCGCGCTGGGCATCAGCACCACCTTCGTTGACGGCCGCCGCGTCACCGACGACGCATCCCTGGACGTCGCGACCATGGTTTTGAATGGTCAGATCAATACGCGCATTCTCGCGGTCTGCCGCGACCTGCAGGTGCCCGCGGTCGGTATCAGCGGTGTCGACGCCGGCCTTATCCAGGCGCATCGTCGGCCACCGGTCGAACGCGGTGACGACGAGCCGGTGGACTACGGTTTCGTCGGCGATATCGACGGCGTCAATGCAGACATCCTCAAAAAGCAGCTCGACAACGGCCTGATGCCGGTCGTAAGTCCCCTGTCCTGCGATGAGACCGGCACGCTGCTAAACATCAATGCCGACACGGTCGCGGCTGCGATCGCGGCCGAGCTCGACGCCGAGAAATTGATTCTAGCGACCGGCGCCGCGGGTGTGCTCGAGGACGTCAACGACCCGCGATCACTGATCTCCTACATTGATCGCGCGGACCTGGAACGACTGAAGTCCGAAGGCAAACTTGCCGACGGCATGCTGCCGAAGGCCGCGGCCATCGACAATGCACTGGCCAACGGCGTCAAGCGCGTGCACGTGATCTCCTACAAGCTGCCCGACAGCCTGTTGCTGGAAGTATTCACGAACGAGGGCAACGGCACGCTGGTCGTCAACGACATCGCGGCCCTGTCCGCGGCTGAACAGGGCGACTCCGCGTGAGCCGTCTATGGGAGAAGGGACTGCCGCTGGATGAGCGCGTGTTGCGCTACACGGCGGGCGAGGATCACCTGCTGGACGAACGGCTGGTTGCCTTCGACGTGCGCGGCTCCATCGCCCATGCCGAGATGCTCGCGGCGACCGGACTGATCAGCGAACAGGACTGCGCGGGCATCACGGCGGGGCTGCATGACCTGCTCGCATCCTTTGAAAACGGTGAGTGGTCTATCTCGCTGGCCGACGAAGACGTGCACACGGCGCTGGAGACTCGCCTGACCGATGCGATCGGACCGGCCGGTGGGCGTCTGCACCTGGGGCGCTCGCGGAATGACCAGGTGCTGACGGCGCTCCGCCTGTACATGAAGGATGCGGCGGCTGACATCATCGAGCGGGTAGATGGGCTCAACGCCGAACTCGACGCGCTGATCGAGCGCCAGGGCGAAGTCGAACTACCGGGCTATACACACATGCAGCATGCGATGCCCTCCTCGGTCAGCCTGTGGTGCAGCGGCTTTCGCGAGGCGTTTCTCGATGCGTCCGAGGGACTGCGCGCAGCGCGTCGCCGAGCGGACAAGAACCCGCTGGGCAGCGCGGCCGGTTACGGAACGCCCGGCCTGCCGCTCGACCGGGCGCTGACAACGAACAAGCTGGGTTTCGCATCGACACAGGAGCCGGTCACGGCGGTCCAGCTGTCTCGCGGCAAAGCTGAAAGCAGCCTGCTGTTCGAGCTGACGCTGCTGCTCATGGATATCGGCCGCATCGCATCCGACCTGCTGCTTTTTTACACGCAGGAACTTGCCTACATCCGCCTCGCACCCGAGGTCACAACCGGCTCGTCGATCATGCCGCAAAAGCGCAACCCGGATGTCCTGGAGCTGTTGCGCGCGTCGTCGGCGACGGCGCACGCCTGCCTCGACGAGGCGCTGATGATCACAGCCAAGCTGCCGTCCGGTTATCACCGGGACCTGCAACGTTTGAAGGCACCGCTGTTCAGGTCTATCGACCTGACCATCGACAGCGTCGACATTCTTGCGTTCCTGATCTCGGGCATGGAGTTTCGGCCTGAGAACATTCGACTCGATGAGGGCATCTTCGCGACGTCCGAGGCCTACAGCCTGGTCACGGAGGAAGGACTCCCGTTTCGAGAAGCCTACCGCCAGGTCGCCGCACGTTACGCGAAATAGCTCGTCACTGCTGTGACTATGCCTGTCCGCGCGGCGGCTCTATAATTGGCCCTCAATCCCAGAGGATCCGATCATGTTGCGAATCATCCTGGCGCTCGCGCTTTGCGGCGTGCTCGCTGGCTGCGGACAAAGCGGCCCCCTGTACCTGCCTGGTGACCCCAGCGAGGTCATGAGCGCACCGCCGCCGGAGCAACCACCCGAACCGGAAGAAGATGCCGACGAATCTGAAGGCTGATGTCGTCCTCGTCGACGGCTCGTCGTACCTCTACCGGGCCTACCACGCCCTACCTAACCTGACGAATTCGCAAGGCGAAGCGACGGGCGCGCTGCACGGCGTACTGTCGATGATCAACAAGCTCGTCCGTGAACAGCCGACGTCTCACGTCGCGGTCGTCTTCGACGCGTCGGGCAAGACGTTCCGCAGCGATATGTATGCCGAGTACAAGGCGAACCGTCCACCGATGCCGGACGACCTTCGTTCGCAGGTGCAGCCCATACTCGATGCCGTCGAGGCGATGGGCTTGCCGCTACTAAGGATTCCAGGCGTCGAGGCCGACGACGTCATCGGTACGCTGTGCCGCGAGGGTCAGCAAAAGGGCCTGAACGTATTGGTGTCGACCGGCGACAAGGACATCGCGCAGCTCGTCGATGGCAACGTGACTCTGGTCAATACGATGACGGATACCGTCATGGATCGCGACGGCGTGCGCGATAAGTTCGACGTTACGCCGGAACAGGTCGTCGATTACCTGGCACTCGTCGGCGACACGTCGGACAACGTCCCGGGCGTACCGCGCGTCGGCGCGAAGACGGCGGCCAAGTGGCTGAACCTCTATGGCTCCGTCGACGGGATCATCGAGAACGCCGAGGACATCAAAGGCAAGATCGGTGAGAGCCTGCGCGATAACATCGAACAACTGAAACTGTCGCGGGAACTGGTCACGATCAAGACCGATGTCGAGCTGCCGCAGCGCGTCGACGAGCTTGAGAAGAACGATGGCGACCTCGACAAGCTCAAGAGCATCTACAGTCACTTCGAACTGAAGAGCCTGCTCCGGCAACTCGGCGAATCCGGAGATTCCGAGTCATCCGTCGAGGAAGAAGCTGAAGGTGGCGACTATGAGACCGTGCTCGACTGGAAGGCATTCGACCGATGGATGAAAGCTATCGACAAGGCGGACATCGTCGCTTTCGACACCGAAACGACGAGCCTCGATTACATGCAGGCCGAGGTCGTTGGGCTGTCGATCGCGGTAGAAGTCGGCAAGGCCTGTTACATACCGCTCACCCACGACTATCCCGGCGCACCGGACCAGCTGGCACGTGACGAGGTGCTGGAGAAGATGCGCCCTTTCCTCGAAGACCCGGACAGGGCCAAGCTCGGGCACCACCTGAAGTACGACGCGCACGTTTTGGCGCGCCACGGCATTCAGTTGAAGGGCATGCGTTACGACTCGATGCTGGAGTCTTATGTGTTAAACAGCGTCGCGTCGCGGCACGACATGGATTCGCTGGCCAACCATTACCTGGATCGCAAGACGATCAAGTACGAAGAAGTCGCCGGGAAAGGCGCAAAGCAGCTGACCTTCAACCAGATCGATCTCGAGACGGCTGCACCCTACGCCGCCGAGGATGCGGACATCACGCTGCAGCTGCATGAGAAGCTCTGGTCGGAACTCAACAAGATCGAGCCGCTGAAACGCGTGTACACAGAGATTGAACAGCCACTCGTACCTGTCCTGCTCGAGATGGAGGAAAACGGCGTGCTCGTCGACCGGCAGATGCTTGCTGACCAGAGTCACGAGCTCAACGAGAAGATGCTCGCGCTGGAGGAGGAAGCGCACAAGCTCGCCGGCGGCCCGTTCAATCTCGGGTCACCGAAGCAGCTGCAGGAAATCCTGTTCGAGCAACAGGGTCTGCCGATCATCAGGAAGACGCCCAAGGGCCAGCCTTCGACAGCAGAGGACGTGCTTGTAGAACTCTCTCACGACTACGATCTGCCGCGCGTCATCATTGACTACCGCAGTGTCAGCAAGCTGAAGAGCACCTACACCGACAAGCTGCCGACACAGATACAGCCGACATCGGGCCGGATTCATACGTCCTACCACCAGGCTGTCGCTGCGACGGGTCGACTGTCCTCTACTGATCCGAATCTTCAGAACATCCCGATTCGTACCGAGGAAGGCCGCCGCATCCGCCAGGCATTCATCGCGCCGGACGGACACAAGCTGTTGGCGGCCGACTATTCGCAGATCGAACTACGAATCATGGCGCACCTGTCAGAGGACAAAGGTCTGCAGGATGCCTTCGCGAAGGAGCTGGACGTTCACCGCGCAACGGCCGCCGAGGTGTTCGAGGCGACGCTGGACGACGTGACCAGCGACCAGCGCCGCTCCGCAAAGGCCATCAACTTTGGCCTGATGTACGGCATGTCCGCCTTTGGTCTCGCAAAACAACTGTCGGTCAGTCGCGGCGAAGCGCAGGAGTACATCGACCTGTACTTCGATCGCTACCCGGGCGTCAAAAACTACATGGACACGATCCGTGAGAAGGCCAGCGAGCAGGGCTATGTCGAGACGGTGTTCGGCCGCAGGCTCTACCTGCCGGAGATCAACGCCCGGAATGCGCAACGCCGCCAGTACGCCGAGCGCAGCGCGATCAACGCGCCGATGCAGGGAACGGCCGCCGACATCATCAAGCGCGCGATGCTGGCCGTGCATGACTGGCTCGTGAACTCTGGCCTGGGCACCCGCATGATCATGCAGGTCCACGATGAGCTCGTATTCGAAGTGCCGGAAAACGAGATGGACGAGGTAACGGATAAAGTCATCGAGCTGATGAGCGGCGCCGCCGAACTCTCCGTCGCGCTGAAGGTCGACGCCGGCACCGGAGACAACTGGGACGAGGCGCACTGAGAGCATCCGCTCCGCAGGTCGGACCAGACAGTGTTTCTATCGCCCAATCTCCTATTTTTTAGATCGTAATAACCTTTTTATTCTTATTTACCGATTACCTGTAGCCTGATAGCTTTCGTGTCAACACCTTCCGAGGTCTCACCGCTTTTGGAGAATAGACATGCAGGAACGCCACGTTGATGTAGCTGTAATCGGTGCCGGTTCAGCCGGGCTGGGCGCTTATCGAAGCGCCCTCGAATGGACGCCGAACGTCGTCATGATCGAGGGCGGCCCGTACGGCACGACCTGCGCACGCGTTGGCTGTATGCCGAGCAAACTCCTGATCGCGGCCGCCGAGGCGGCGCATGCCAGTGAGCAGGCATCTGAGTTTGGCGTAAACACGGGCTCCGTGGCGGTCGACGGCGTTGCCGTTATGGACCGTGTTCGCCGCGAACGCGATCGCTTCGTCGGTTTCGTTGTTGAGTCTGTAGACAACATTCCCGCCGAGCACAAGCTTGTCGGAAACGCCGTGTTCATTAATGACAACACACTCATGGTCGGTGACCACACGCGCGTGTCAGCGAAACGCATTGTCATCGCTACCGGGTCGTCACCGGCATGGCCCAGGCACCTGGAGGCCGCCGAGGACCGCCTGATCGTCAACGACGACGTCTTTGACTGGCAGGACCTGCCGGAGAGCGTGGCAGTATTCGGTCCGGGCGTCATTGGACTGGAGTTAGGCCAGGCGCTGCACAGGCTCGGGGTGCGGGTTCATATGTTCGGGATTCAGAGCATCGTCGGCCCGCTGACGGATCCTGCGATCAGGTCGTACGCGGAGAAGACGTTTAGCGAGGAGTTCTTCCTGGACGCAGATGCGAACGTGACGTCCATTGAGCGCTCGGACAAAGGCGTTTCGATCGGCTATCTGGACGACGAGGGTAACGAGCAGACGATCTCCGTGGATTACCTCGTCGCAGCGACGGGCCGACGCCCCAATGTTTTTGGCCTGAGCCTTGAGAACACGAGCCTGCTCCTGGATGAGCGAGGCGTGCCCGTCGTAAACGAGAGAACCATGCAAATCGGTGACACACACGTATTCCTCGCGGGTGACGCCACGAATACGAAGCCGCTGCTGCATGAAGCGTCTGACGAAGGTCGAATCGCGGGGCGTAATGCCGGTCGCTATCCGAACGTCGAGGAAGGTTTCCGACGGTCACCGTTGGGGGTGGTTTTCTCCGACCCACAGATTGCAATGGTCGGATCGACTTACAAGGAGCTGGAGCACCGCAACATCGTTGTCGGCAGTGTGTCGTTTGAGGACCAGGGCCGCAGTCGCGTCATGCTGAAAAATAAGGGCCTGTTGCACGTTTATGCCGAAGCAACGACAGGCCGTTTTCTCGGCGCCGAAATGATCGGTCCGAGCGCCGAGCATATCGGGCATCTGCTCGCCTGGGCGCACCAGCAGGGATTGACGATCAACGACATGCTGTCCATGCCGTTCTACCATCCGGTTGTGGAAGAAGGGCTGCGTACGGCACTGCGAAATGCATGCGCTCAGCTTGCTGATTGCGGGCTTCGTGCGGCCTGAGCCAAGTCGGACAATTCGAGATCTCGGGAAAACCTGCAGTTCGACGATCCTGTCGGATACTCAGCCCCTGGAACCTGGATGATCTTGAAGGTTCACGACAGACTCGTCATCGAGGTTCCGGGAGACGAGATAGTAAAGTCCCCAACCGGGCCGTCGATCGGATTGCTGCGCAGCCGGGTTTTGGAGGCAATCAGAACTCAACGGTCGGCTCTGGTTCGTAGAGAAACCCGAGCTGTTCTCCGAGTGCCGCCAACCATTGATTGACCCATTCAACGTTGCCTTCTGACACCTGAGGTAGCAAGGGAATCATGACGACGACAAAGCTCGCGAGTCCGACCCAGTAGGCCGGATGTATTGAGCGCCGTGTAACTGCGTCGTAGGCCGCACCGATCAACAGGAAGATGCTGCACGACAACACCCCAATCGGTATGGATAGCGGATGGAAACCGCTGACGATCATTACCCAGCGACTTAATCCGGCGGCAACGCCGATACCGCTTGCGACGACCATCAGGCGTTTGTGTGCTTCCCACTGATGTTTCAACGCCATGCGAATGGAAGCCGCGTAAAAGCCAATAAACAGCACCAAGTTGGAGAGGAATAGCGGTCCGTACAGGAGCCACACGAGGGGCTCGCCTTCCCTCGCAGCTTCATCCGCACGTACGGACAACACAAGCAGTCCCGTCAGCGTCATCACCAATACGAGAAAAACACTCAGCTTGCCAAGTGTCTTGTGCAGCTTGTGCGAATTACGACCGATCAGTATTGCCTGTAGCGGGAACAACACCAGCCACAGAAAAAAACTCCAGCCGTGCAGATGCAAAGGCACGCCCGCGGGTGGATACGTCTTACCGATAATCGGCCCAAAATAGGTAAACCAGAAACCGGACAGGCCGACTACGCTGATTAGTAAAGCGAGGCCGGAAAAGAACAGGTGATCGGTCTTGTGCCGTTTGGAAAGGCTATTCACATTGCGCGCTCTCCGTCATTCATTCTGACCACGTGTTTGCTTGTAACCGTCATTCACCGCGTCTTTGCTGAATGAATTACGTCGCGGTCGATTCGACAAACACCCTGTATCTACAGTTCGACGATCGGCTCGAATCCACCGTAGATCAGGCGTTTGCCATCGAGCGGCATCGGGTACTTGCTCTGGTCCATGCGGTCGTCTTTAAAGTCCTCGGACATCATCGTCTTCATAGCGGCATCGCGAGTCTGCTTGTCCGGCCATTCAATCCACGAGAAGACGACCGTTTCCTCCTGGGTCGCCTGGACCGCTTTTGGAAAATCCGTCACTTCTCCCTCGGATACGTCGTCCGCCCAGCACTCGACAACCCGTGTTGCACCCAGCTCGGTGAAGATCGTGTCAACCGATCTGGCGTATTCGATGAACTTCTGCTTGTTGGCGGTCGGTACCGCCAAAACGAATCCGTCGATGTAGCTCATTGCCTTACTCCCGCAGTTCGATATTGGTTACAGCTGCCATAGGCCGTGCTGCGCGCCGCCGAGAAAATAAATAGCGCACATGCCGCGGCCGGGAATCTCCATCGGCGGAAGAGCAAGCTCTCCGCCAGCGTTCACCGCCGCCGCGACGGCCGATTCGATGTCGTCGACCAGCCAATAGGGCCGTGTCGCGGGTTCCTCAGCGTCATGCATGGGCGCACGGACGCCCAACAGGTATCCTTGCTCGACTCTGGCAGTCCTTGCATTGCCCAGCTCCGCCACCGGTTCACCGAACTCAAGACTGGCAGTTGCTGCATACGCTGAGCAGACGGCGTCCGCATCGGTCGCTACGATTTCGAGGTAGTGTATTGGCATTCTCTTCTCCAGCTGGGTGGAACATTTGAATGGCTAGCGGCGATACACAGCCTCGCCGCCGACGAACGTCGCTTCGACCTTAACGTCCTTGAGCCCTCGCGGGTCCATCGTCAACAGGTCCTCCGAGAGCACAACGAAGTCCGCCAGTTTACCGACGGTGATCGAGCCTTTGATGTGTTCCTCGTAGCCGGCATACGCCGTGTTCAGTGTATAGGCTTTTATCGCTTCTTCTACCGACAGGCGCTCGTTCGGAAACCACCCGCCTTCAGGCTGGCCCGACAACGTCATGCGCGTCACGGCCGCGTACAGGCCCAGCATCGGATTCAGATAGTAGCGGGATGCGTTCGTGCCGGGTGAGTCGGAGCCGAAGCTGACGACGGCACCGGAGTCCCACAGGCGTCGAAACGCGTAGGCGCCCTTGGAACGCTCGCGGCCGATTCGCACTTCCATCCAGCGCATGTCGTCCGACGTGTGGAAGGGCTGGACCTCGGTGATGATGCCGAGCTCGCCGGCGCGTTCGATATCTCTATCGGTCATCACCTGCGCGTGTACGAGCCGGAAGCGGCGATCACGCTCGCCGTTCTCGTCGACCAGCCGCTCGACCATGTCCAACAGGTAACCGTTCGCCTCGTCGCCGATCGCGTGCACGGTCAGCTGAATGCCGTTGGCATCGGCTTTCAGCGCGAGCCGTTCGAGGTTGCTCTGCATGTCCTCAGGGTCATGTGGGCTGCGCTCGAACGGGAACATGATGTCGCGCCAGATGCCCCGGCTGTCCGGGTTGGACGTGTACGGCTCGTAAAAACGTGCCGAGCTGTTGCCCATGATGCCGTCGATCCAGGCCTTGGTCGCCCCGAAGCGGATCCAGTCGTCGCCGAAGCCAACCTTGATACCGAGTTCGGCCATCGAGTCCCAGCGATCGAGCGGCGGTCGCACGCGGACGCGCGCCGTCATCTCCCCGGCATCGCGGAGCTCACGATAGATGTCGACATAGACCGGATCGGACGTAATGTCGCAGTAACTCGTGACGCCGACGCTTGCCATCTTTCGCCAGGCTTCACGAGTCTCGGCGACGCGCTGCTCGCGCGACGGCTCCGGGATCAGCGCATCGAACAATGCGCGCACGTTGTCACGGACGAATAACGTCGATTCGACGCTGGCTTTCAGCGGATTGAACAGCGCTCCTGTCGGTTCGCCGTCCTCGTCCCGCTCGACGATAATGCCTTCGGGATCGGGCATGCCTTCAACAATGCCGGCAAGCTCGAGAGCGACACCGTTGGCGAGATAGACCTTGCGATCGAAGCGGTTTACGAGTACCGGGCGGTCGGCGGTGAAGCCGTCGATCATGTCTCTGTGTGGCAGGAACATGTTGCCGTAGCCGCTGATTGCCTGGCGACCCGCTGCGCCGACGTCGCCTTCCGACCAGGTCTCATACGCCGACCAGTCGCCGCCGGTAATCCACGTGCCGGATGCATAGCGAGAATGAACGTCACGAATTCGCTCGACAAACCCGGATTCGTCGGCAACATCGAGCAGGTTGAGGCCGTACAGCAGCTGCCCGGTCGACTCGAAATGAACGTGATTGTCATAGAAGCCCGGGGTGACGAGAGCGCCTTCGAGGTCGATGACTTCGGTCTCGGGACCTATGTGTTGCTCGACGCCGGCATCGGAACCGACGTAAACGAAACGCCCATCAATTACGGCCAGCGCCTCGGCGCTCGGATTGGCATCGTCGACAGTCCACAGCTTGCCGTTTCTTGCAACGAGATCTGCATGTTGCGCCCATGCTGCCGGAATGGCGGCCAGGCTTACTATGGCCATGAGCCGGATGGCCAGGATCGACGCCTTCATGTTCCACTTCTCCGCAAACCGCAGGTGCTTGATATCTTAGCAGCCTCCGTCCGCTTTCTTTGAAAGCAGCCATTGGGGCAAACGCGGCAAGAGTGCTAGCTTTCGGCCAGAAGCGGACGGTCGCGAGCGGCAATTCTGGGTCAAGAATGGCCGCTGGCCAGTGGTTTGGTGAGGAGCATTCGCTATAGCGAAGTCGCCACTTTGATCTAGTTCTCACCTACTACCGGAATCCACCATCGAACCGTCATATCGCTCATAGATCTAAACGGAATTGGGAAGTATGCAGCGATATCCGGCTTACTCCCATCTCGTTCATACCCGGTTGATGAGAACCAAGTTCCGTAGATGTAGCGGTTTGTGTTCATTGAGGACTTGTAAGTGCAAGTGAACTCGGCGTACGTCGCCGCAGGGACCGTGTGGACTTCGAATCCACTGCAGTCCATTCCTGCTTCCGCCTCTAGAGCCAGCACGTCGACGAATTCGTCTCGACTCCCATCTTCTTTCGGAAAGTACGCTGATAGCAAGGGTGCGTTGACTATTGGACCTGGTTTGCCGCCATTCAGGTCATAGAGGCTTTGATAGTCGCGCGATCCAACATACGTCTTCCAGAACTTACGCCCATCCTTGACGAACTCGTCGAAGCTAAAGCTCTTGGCTTTTCCAACTATTTTCAGTTCAGGTTTCTTGACGATGTTGTAGTCCATCTTTTCTCCAATTCTAACTCCAGGAAAGGTGACGCGGCTGCAAGAAGAAAGCGAAGCTGAACTCGTTCGGACGGTACCGGGATTTACTCGGTGAAAACTGCGAAATGCTCGTGTAAAAGCATTGTGAGATTCGTATCCAAACGTCGACGCTATGTCGGCGATGCTTCTTTCGCTGTTCAGTATCTCAACAGCGGCCAACGTGAGCTTTCGCCGCCTGACATATTCCGCACAGGTAATGCCAACACTGGCATAGAACATTCGATGAAAGTGGTATTTTGAACAGCACGCTACTTTGGCAACATCCTCAAGTCGAAGCGGACGTTCTATGTTTGCTTCGATGTACGCAACCGCCGCGTCCATTCGCTCTCGCCAGTTCATTGTCCGACTTCTCATGGGGTGACTTCATGGTACTTAACTCTCATCGGTGTCGTCTCACCTTTTCTTGCTCTTTTGGGCAAAACACGGGTAGAAGAGCGGACACCTTTACAAGCACTTCATCCGCAACGCTTGGAAAGAGGGTAATTCCCAATTAGACGAGACAAATTCTCAGGAAGATGATGACGGCACGGGCTAAGTGTTCGAGTGCGAAATTCTTGGTCCATCACCCGATTGACGCGGGCTAGGTTGGTATTCGAAGGGTCGTTATTGCACGTATGTGGCCTCCGATTCTATCGATGTACAGAGGCAAGACCTGACCCAAACCCGCCCCTGAGGCGAGCGTCTGATTTGGGTCATTAGCAGTAGTCCATAGCAACCCTAAGAACGTCGCTCGAGCGGCTGCAATTGGCCAGAAGCAGCCGCTGCTGACCGGGGTGTATAAAAGGAGAGTCCTTTGCTCATGGCGATATTGAATCGATGTTGGGAAGCAAACGTAGTGTGGGCAATGCGCTCAAGCGTACCGAGATTCCTCCCCAAGTATCAGCGCCCGCTTCTCGAGGATTGTATCGGCGAGGAATTCTCTCGCCACGCGCACTCGCGCCGTCGAACGGAGATCGACATGGCTCAAAATCCATATCCCCCAGTCGGACACCGGCATCTCCAGGTCCAGGCGGCACAGGCGCTTGTCGGCGTCACCGATAAAGCAAGGGATTCGGGCGATACCCATACCGGCGAGGACGGCAGCGCGCATTGTCGCGACATTGTCCGTCCGCAGCGCAACAGGCGCATTCGGGAAATGCATCGTTGCCCAGTCGGGGCGTTCGTCGCCGCGGCTGAACAGGATCAACTCAGGGCCCTCTCCTGAAGATCGCAGGTAAGCGCGCGTCGTGTAGATGCCGTGGCGTAGCGGCAGGACCTGGCGACCTACCAGGTTTTCCGGCGGCTTGGCTGTGAGGCGAACGGCGATGTCTGCTTCGCGCGCCGACAGGTCGACGAAGCTCGTGGTCGTCGACAAGGTGAGATTGATACGCGGGTACTGGCGTCGAAACTTTTTGAACCCGGGCAGCAGGGCCGCAATGGCGAAGTCGTAGGGCGTCGTGATCGTTAGCGGTCCGCTCAGGTCGAGGTCACGTCCCACAACCTGGCGGTCAATTGTGTGCACGCGGCTTTCGATGCGCTCGACGTCCTCGAACACAGTCTCGGCAGCCTGCGTCATGACGTAGCCGTCAGGCGTCCGGTCGAACAGACGAGTCTGCAACGCCGCTTCAAGGGCCTGGATGCGGCGCGCGACCGTCGTATGCGTAACGCCGAGCGTTTGCCCCGCCCGGCTCACGGAGCCGTCGCGGCAAAGTGCGAGAAAGTAGCGAAAGTCGTCCCAATTCATGTCCAATCCAACCTGTGCATTTATGCACATATGATTGTCAATAATAACTATTTACGACCATTCATGCACAGTCGATACTTTGCCTCAACACCCCACCACATTTGGAGACAGAGAGATGACATTGAAGAACAAAACCGTACTGGTCACAGGCGCTAATCGCGGCATTGGCAAGGCACTCGTTGAAGGACTCCTGGAGAAGGACGTCAAAAAGGTCTACGCCGCCGCGCGCAGGAGTTCGTCACTGCCTGACTTTGGCGACGACCGCGTCTTGCCGCTCGAACTCGACATCACGAACGAAGACCAGGTTCGGGACGCAGCCAAGGCCGCAAGTGACACGGACTTGCTGATCAACAACGCAGGCGTGTTATCCCCGGGCAGCCTGATCACGGCACGAAAAGCCGATTTCGAATACGACATGAACGTGAACTACTACGGTACTTTGGACGTGATTCGCGAGTTCGTCCCCGTCCTCGAGATCAAGCCCGATGCCGGTATCGTTAACGTCGTCACCATTGCGGCATTTGTCAGTTTCCCGGCGCTCGGCGGCTACAGCGCTTCGAAATCGGCCTTGTGGTCGGCGTCCCAGGGATTGCGCATCGAGCTTGCGTCGAAAGGTATCTCGGTACAGACCGTCAATCCCGGGCCTATCGACACCGACATGGCGCGCGACATCGATATGGACAAGACCTCACCGGAGGAGACGGCAGCCAACATCCTCGCCGGCATCGAGGCGGGACATGCAGATATCTTCCCGGACGGAGCCAGCGAAGGCATGTTCAATGCATGGTCCGATGACTACCGTCAGCTCGAGAAAATGGTCTATGACATGACGCACGCAGCCTAGCCCCCCCCCGAAGACGGCCAGGCGGGGAACAGGATTCTCCGCCCGCGTCTTTCCTCGATTTGTAAGATTCACGTGGTGATTTTCGATTTCGGCACGCAATACCTAGATAAATCAATTACTTGTGTCAGCGCTGGAACTTTAGAATGAGTCCAGACTCTAAATCTCTGAGTGCATAAGTCACTTGCCTGTTTCCTCCCTAAACAGGCGTGCGGCCGGGCCCCAAGCCGGCCGTGACTTACCGATTGCCCCGGGCGAATACCCCGGGGCTTTTTTATGCAGCCTCGAGGAACCGTTCCAGAACCCGACGCGCTTCGTCCTCGCCGCTGCGCTTCAGCGCCGAAAACAACTGCACACTGGCGCGGTCGCCGAGTTCCTTTCTGACCGCCAGCAATGCGTTGGCCGCCTGGCCTCTCTTTAGCTTGTCGGACTTGGTTAGCAACACGTGTACCGGCAGGCCGACGCTTTCGGCGAACTCCAGCATCTGGCGATCGAAGTCGGTCAGCTGGCGCCGGATGTCGACAATGAGTATCAGTCCCTTCAGGCTTTTCCGCGTCTCGAAGTAATCGGCGATCAGGTTTCCCCAGTGTTCCCGCATCGCATCGGCGACGCGTGCGAAGCCGTAGCCCGGCAGATCGACGATACGCCGGTCGCCGTCGAGGCTGAAGAAGTTGACGAGCTGCGTCCGTCCCGGCGTCTTGCTGGTCCGGGCGAACTGCCGACGGTTGACAATAATATTGATCGCGCTGGACTTCCCGGCGTTCGATCGGCCCGCAAAGGCAACCTCGCCGCCGGTATCCGGCACGAACTGCGACAAAGCGTTTGCGCTCTTTATGAAAACTGCGTCGGGATACAATGACATGGGCGGTATGCCTCGGGCTTTGTGTGTATAATTCAGCCCCGCGAGGCGCGGCCACGGGCAGTTTGACCGGTTCGGCCTCACGCGGCAAGACGCCCTCCGGCGTTCCCCGATCAGACTCTGTGATAGGTCGATGGCCAGGGCCGTCGAAATCGGATAACGGTTAGACAATATGAACAAATTGAGCTTTAGCGCACTCCTGTGCGTCGTACTCGCAGCAGGCCCGGCGACGGCGGACAGCCTCGTTGACGGTTCCGCAGAGGCGGGCAAAGCCAAATCGATTACCTGCGCAGCGTGTCATGGCGCGGACGGCAACAGCGTCAATCCGACGTGGCCGAGCCTTGCCGGGCAGCACGCCAAGTACATCGTCGAACAGCTGCAGGCATTCAAGGACGGTGAGCGCAACAACGCGTTGATGAACGGCCAGGCCATGATGCTGTCCGAAGACGATATGAAGAACCTGGCGGTCTATTTTGAGGGCCTGGAAGCTGCCGCGCAGCCGGTCGCCGACCCGGACCTGATTCCTCGCGGAGAAGCCCTGTACCGCGGCGGTGACAAGGACCGGGACATTGCCGCCTGCATCGCCTGCCACGGCCCGAAAGGCCGCGGCGTCGCGGCGGCTGCCTACCCGGCCCTGAACGGGCAGCACGCGACCTACACGGCGCAGACGCTGCGCGACTACGCATCCGGTGCTCGGCAGTCCGGCGGCAAAGAGCAGGTCATGCAGAACATCGCAAGCCGCCTGACCGAAGAGGATATCGTAGCCGTCGCGTCTTACGTGCAGGGCCTGCGCTAAGCACTCCCGATTCTGAACATCCTGAGCCTGCCGTGGTCTGATTACGGCAGCTGAAAGAGAGTAATCACTATGAAAAACAGTTTCCTGATCCTGCTTGCGCTGGCGCTGGTCGCCTGCTCCGGCGAGCAGGCCGAGACGCCGGCAATCACTGAGGAGACACCGGCTGTTGAAGAGGCGCCCGTAGAAGAAGCCGCATCCGAGCAGGTCGAAGAGGCCGCGGAAGAAGCGTTGCAGGTCGTCGAGGAATCGGCGGCCGAAGACGTTGTCGAGGAAGACGACCAGCCCATCGTACTCGCGCAGCAGACTGAGCCCGCGGCAGCGCGTGAGTGGCAGTTCAAGGAAGGCACGCATTTCGCGCGCATGGTCCCGAGCCAGCCCACCTGGGGCGGCGCGGACAAGATCGAGGTCGTCGAGTTCTTCTGGTACGGCTGCCCGCACTGCTACGACTTCGAGCCGTACCTGAATCGCTGGAAGGCACAGAAGGATCCCAACGTCCGCTTCGTCAAGATCCCGGCCATGTGGCAGCCGGTGCTCGAACTGCACGCTCGCCTCTTCTACACAGAAGAAGTCCTGGCGCGTAACGGCCAGATCGAAGATCCGGCCAGCTTCCGCAACATGGTATTCGAGGAGTACCACCGTCGCGGCAATCGCCTGACGTCCGAGAAGGCGATCTACCAGCTGTTTGAGCGTGTCGGCATCAGCCAGGAAGATTTCGACAAGACGTGGAGTTCGTTCGAGGTCGACCAGAACATCCGCAAAGCGAAGGACCTGGCACGTCGTTACAGCATCGCCAGCGTCCCGGCGATCGTCGTCAACGGCAAATACCGTACCGGCGGTTCCGAAGCGGGTAGCTACACGAAGCTGATCGAGATCATCGACGAGCTTACGGCACGCGAAGCCATTCGTTAATCGCGACGCTGTCGTACAGACAAAGCCCGGTTGCTTGAAAGCAGCCGGGCTTTTATTATGCCTCGTCCTCGGCGATGATCTTGAAGACGCCCGCTTCGTCCCTCTGCCAATAGAGTCGCTTGCGCTGCTGGCGCAGGCCGCCGTCGGTCAGCTTAACTGCAATCTTGAAACGACTGACAAAGACGCCATCGTCGGAGGGATCTTCGGCGATAAACAGGTCCTTAAAAGATACGCCTGCGACCTCCGCGCTCCGCATTTCGTCGAATTGCAGCACGGCGAAATCATCGAGACCCAGGCCCTGGTAGGTAAACTCGGTCGAGTAGTATTCGAGCAGGTTGTCCAGACGCCCTTCAGACAGGCTGTCCGTCCATCGGGCTACAGCATCAGTCAGCTCATCCCGGGTGCTACTGGCCCCCTCGTTGTCGTTCTTGATGGCCCTGGTAACGATAAACGGCGTCGACAGCACGTCGATCCTGGGTATCAACGCGGTCAATTCGTCATTGTTGATCGCGATGCAGCCGTCCGTGTCACGCGGGATCGGTGTGACCGTGCCTGGAAGAACCCCGTGCAGCCAGATTCCACTGCCAGTGCGGCCCAACTGCCGGTCCCTCGCGCTCGGGTAGTCCAGCGGGAATGCCGCACTCCCGTACTTCGGGTGTAACGGTGACGTGTCGAGTCGGTCGACGACAAAGTAGACACCGTAAGGCGTCTTGAGGTCGCCCTCTCGCCGCTTGCCGGCACCGTTCTGTCCGATCGACATCGGCCTGCTTTCGACGGCTACGGTTCCGTCATCCAACCGGTAGTAGCGATGCAACCGGTAGGTGCTGGTCTCCGCGATGAAGACATCGCCGGTGGATGACGGCCACTCGAGGACATAGGGCAGATGCTCGGACGCCGACGACGTCGAAGCCCACAGCAGGACCAAGGTGAGGGCAAGCGGACGATTCAAGCTACTTCGTACGCTTGACCCAGGCGGTTCGGTAGAGACCGTCGATGTTCATCCGGTAGCCGCCGAACCTGCCTTTCGTCAGCTCGACCATCGCGCCTTCACCCGGAATGCCGACGCGGCTGCCCTGTGTCTCACGCCACACCTGGCCGTTATCCAGCGTGACGGAGAAGCGTCCATCCGAGTGCCGCTGGACCCGAATAATGCGTGCTTTGACGACCGCATTGCGTTCTTTCTCACGAGCCTCTTTCTCGGCTTGTTTCCTCGCTGCGGCCTCGGCCTTGTCGGCTTCCCGCGCAAGACGCTCCTTCTCGCGTTCGGTCATGCTGTCCAAACCGAAGTCATCTTCGGCCTCGACCGCCGGCGCAACCTCTGCCGCTGATTCAGCGGGCGCCGGCTCTACAGCCTCGACAACCGCTTCTTCGGACACGGCGGGCACCGCTGTAGCGGCAGGCGTCTCGTCGACCTCGGGCGCCGGTGGCGCTGCCTCGACAGCGGGAGGCACAGGCGCCTCTTCCTCTGTCGGAGCCTCGGCAGGTGTCGCACGGCCGATCGCATCGAAGCAGGCTAGCCTCGCATCAGCATCTTCAATGGCCGCGCAGATCTTCAGCTGATCACCGATGTCAGCGGCCGCGGCAGTTGCCAGTGTACAAGCGAGCAAGCCCGCCAAACCTAGTTTTTTCATTCTTATGTCCCCCGCAGGCGCAGGTCTAAGCTCTGGACGAACAGTGTAACAAC
Source organism: Woeseiaceae bacterium (assembly GCA_030065915.1). GTDB lineage: Bacteria > Pseudomonadota > Gammaproteobacteria > Steroidobacterales > Woeseiaceae > UBA1847. The sequence goes on along the minus strand of JASJCQ010000004.1, from coordinate 179,545 downwards.
CGCAAGCCAAAAAAAAACCGGAGCCCGAAGGCTCCGGTTCTTTGTACTGCTTCTGAACTGCTGATCAGAAACCAGCGACCAGTCGTACGAAGTACGAACGGCCGATCAGGTCGTAACGCGCTGACGAAACAGCGTTGTTACGGTTCGGGCCGGCAGCCTGGTCGATCAGCGGCGGCTCTTCGTTGGTCAGGTTGTTGATACCAACCGAGATCTGCAGGTTATCCATGTTGTAGGTCGCTGCGAGATCGTGGTGAACCTGGCCTTCCGCTTCCGTGACCGGACGCAGCGGGCCGAGGCTGTCAACAAACTGGCTCGAGTTGAAGAAGCCGTAGTCCGTGAACTCTTCGAACACATCAGCGGGATCCTGGCCGTTCAGCAGGCCGTTCTCATCGGTGATGATCGGGTTCGGAACACCCTCAGGGAACTGGGTGTCATCGAACCAGCGAGCCTGCCAGATGATGTCCCACGGACCCATCGCGACGGACAGCGTCGACTGGAAGGTCAGCTCGGGGTTACCGATGCGACCGACGTTGTCGACGATGGCGGAACCATCTGGATCAGCTTCCGTCGGCGGGAACTCCTGAGACAGGCGTTCCTGCAGCAGTGACGTAGCCGTCGACCAGTTCACGTTCGCATTACCGATCTCCATGTTGAAGCGCGTCGTCAGGTCGAAACCGCTAACGGTCTCTTCACCGGTGTTGACGAAGCCGGCGCGGACGAAGCTGATGAAGTTCAGATCCGGCGGCGCCGACGGACGGTTACGCTCTACGCGATCGCAGAACGGGCTCCCCAGGTTCGGCTGGTCGTTGAAGCAACGAGCAACGATCGTGCCCGGATCGAGTGCGCGGACCGTGTCTTCGATCTCGATGTCGAAGTAGGTCAGTGCAACGTCGAAACCGTAGCGATCGGTCCACGGCTGGCTGAATGAAACCGTCGCTGTCAGAGACTCTGAGGTTTCCGGGTTCAGGCCAGCTGCGCCACCCGTTGACGTCGGGATGGCAACCGTAAAGTTACTGCCGAGGACGGTGACGTCTGCTCCACTCAAGATACAGTTCGCGATCAGGCGATCGAGCGCCGGGCCCGGCGTTGCAAGTGCAATCGACGGCTGGCGGCAGGGATCGGAACCACCCGGCAATGCGCCGGCCTGGTCAGCAAGGAACTGCTCACGCAGGTTCGGTGCGCGGAACGACGTGTTGAACGACGTCGCGACCGACAGGTACTCGTTGATGTCCCACAGTGCCCCGATCTTGTAGACCGTCTCGTTACCGAAGTTCTCGTCGTCGGTGAAGCGAACAGCGGCGTCGAGCTGGACCATGTCAGCCCAGTCGGCATCGACGACGATCGGTGCGGAAACCTCACCGTAGACGTCGAACGTCGTGCGCTCGCCACGCGTCTCGCCTTCCTGCAGCGGGTTCTCCGCGGCGTTCAGGCCGAGAACACCGAGAGCGGAGTTCTGCGAGTCGATCTCATCGAGGCGATACTCGACGCCGAAGGCCGTGCCGACGGTGCCGCCACCCGGAACGTCAAACAGGTCACCGAACAGGTAGGCCTGCAGAGACGTCATTTCCGTGACGGTACGGTTGGTACGGTTCTGTACGAGATAATCGCGCTCAGCCTGCGTCGCGAAGCGGCCAGAGCCAGTGACTTTATCGCCAGCGATAGACGTGGCGAAGAAGTTGACCGGCGTGCAGTCCGGGAACGTGAACTGACCGTTGAGGTCGCTCGTGATCCGCGGTCCGCAGATGACCTCACCCGTGCCTTCTACGACACCGACGTTCTGCGTCGCGAAGAACAGGTTGTTCTCGAGGAACACCGGCTGTGAGACGAAGCCGACACCGCGGTCGTACGATGCCGAGACGTCGTAGGACCAGCTTTCGCCCATCGGCAGGTCACCGGTCAGGCCGGCGACGAGGCGCGTCTGCTGCAGCTCGGTCGTGAACGTCTGCGGGATGTCGTCCAGCGTCAGGATCGGCGATACGTCCGTCGGGAACGGGTTCATCGGGTTATCGACCAGCTGAATCGCGCCGTCGGAATCCAGGACCGGGTTGTTGCTGCTGTCTACCAGCGGCACCTGGCCGAGGACCGTCGGGAAGATCTGTTCGGTCGCGCCGATGACGTCGTTCTGACGGTTGAAGTAATAACCCTCGAAGTAGGCTTCCGTATTCAGACCGAAGTCCAGCTCCTGGTAACCGTTCATGACGAGCGAGAAGCGCTCGTACGGACGCCACATGTCAGCGTTCTGGCGGTCGATCTGGTCGTTCGCCAGGTTGTTCGCGTAGCGGAAGCGGTCGAGGTAAAACGGACGAGCCGCTCCGCCTGTGCCGCTGTTGTCGTACGGGAACTGCTCCAGGTTCGGGTCGTTGGTCTGCGGCAGCGCGGCGAACGTCGAGAAGTTCTCGACCGGGTTGCCACCGGCATCGAGGATGTTGCTGCTGCCCGGCGTGAAGATAATGCGCGTCGCATCTGTCGGGTGCGGCACGGGACCGTCACCGCCAACCTGCTGCCAGCCTGCACCGCCGTCTGCAACGGGCGTGAACAGGTTGTCAGCCGTGATGAACCAGTTGTCCGGGAAGTCCGAACGGCAAGCTGAAATAACCTGCCCGCTGCGCGTGACGTTCTGTGCACCACGACGGATGCAACGTGAGAAATCACGATCGCCCGTGCGAACGCGCATTTGGCGCGAGTATTCCATGCCGAACGTGATGTTGCCGCGGTCGCCACTGATGCCGCCGGTCAACGCTGCCTGGTAGATCTCGCCACCTTCGTCGTCGGTGAGCTCGGAGCTACCGACGAAAGACAGGCCCTCGAAATCGCGCTTCAGGCGAACGTTTACGACACCGGCTACAGCGTCAGCACCGTAGACAGTAGACAGACCACCGGTCAGGAGGTCAACGCCTTCGACCATGCCGATCGGGAGAGCGTTGATGTCCGGCTGCGGGGGGGCCCCACGAATACCGGATACACCGAGGCGCTTGCCGTTAACAAGTACCAGGGTGCGCTCACAGCCGAGGCCGCGAAGGTTGATACAGGATGAGCCGATACCACCATCAGGCGGCGCTTCTGAAGCGTTCGTCTGACCGGCGTTCGTGCTGATGCCTGCGTCGATGGTCTCGCCACTGGCCGCAGTGGATTTCTGCAGCAGCTCGGAGATAGAGGTGATACCGATACGCTCGGCCGCTTCCGTGCTCAACACCTGGATAGGCGTTGTCGTCGAGAACGTGTCCTTCTTGATTCGAGAACCCGTGGTCACGATCTCTTCGATCTGATCGTCATCGTCCGCACCGTCAGAATCATCCTGAGCAGCAGCGGGGGTGACGATTAGCGCGCAAGCGAAGAACGCGAGGCAGCCTCGTCCTAACAGCTGAAAGCGCTGAAGGTTAGTCATGTTATTCCCCTTTCGTTTTCGCATTTATTGTTGGCATCGGCGAAGCAAGTTTGGGCTTACTCCACCAACACCGCCGACCCAGGCCCAGAGAGCCTGAATCGAGCCGTCGACAGGCAAACAATGTTTACCAGTGCGACGTAATATCGCGCGATTCCCCTGATAATTCAAATTCCTGTTGCAGAAAGTGGATTCTTGACTCGAACTAGACCCAGTCTAATTCATAAGCTATTGTATTTATTATCTTTATATCCATCTGCCAAACGTTGTGTTTCTACAACACAACGCGTTTTCGCCTCCTTTCGCCGTGGCACAGCGGGAGGTTCTCCGGGATTTAGGGATTTCAGTACGCGTTGAAGCGAAGGGGTTGGCTGGTCTGCTGACACTCTTTTTGTCAGTCAAAGTTAACATCAAACCGCTTCCCGAACCACCTGCCGGCCGAGGCTGTGAGCCCTGGTTTTGGCCAGGGAAGAGGCCGGTTCTGGCGGTGCTTCACCGCGCATTTCAAAATCGGCACCGGGAGCGAGGGAATCACCCGATTCCTCGGCTTAGAAATGCCGAGCGGCTACTCGTAGCGAAGTGCGTCGATCGGGTTGAGCCGGGACGCCTTGATCGCCGGCAGCATGCCGAACAGGAGTCCGACGCTGGTACAAAACAGCAGCCCGACAACGGCCCACTGCAGCGGCACGACGCTCTCGAAACTCGGCGACATGCCAAGCTTGACGAGGAGGTTGCCGAAACCGAAACCGATCAGGACACCGATAACGCCACCGACGTTGCAAAGCACAATGGCCTCAAGCAGAAACTGCCGCAGGATATCCCGGGGCTTGGCGCCAAGCGATTTGCGGACGCCGATTTCCTTCGTTCGCTCCGTCACCGAAACCAGCATGATGTTCATGATGCCGATGCCGGCGACAACCAGCGCGATCGCGCCGATCACGAAGGCGCCGAGCTTGACGCCTGCCGTCATCTCGTTGAACTGCGAGATGGAACTCTCGCTGTTGAACATCTCGAAGTTGTCCGGCGCCGACCGAGGCAGGCCTCGCATTCGCCGCAACACGGCACGAGTCTCCTCCATCGCATCGTCGATCAGCTCCGGCGTCTTCGCGTGAATGGTGACATTGACGGACCGGGGGAAACCGTTCGGTTGCAGCATGCCCCAGGTATCGATGAAGGTCGTGATAGGGATCAGGACGTAGCTGTCATAGCCACTGTTGAACGCCGACTTCTTCTCGTCGAACACGCCGATGATTTCGTAGTTACGGCCGTCCACCCGGATCTCGCGACCGATAGGATCGACAAAAGGATACAGGCGCTCGGCGATGGCGGAACCGATGACGGCCACCTTGCGCGCGCTGCGAACATCCATGCGGGACACATTGCGCCCATAAGCGACGAAGTGCGTGTTATTCGGGGCATACTCGGGCGTACCACCGACGACGATCGCGTTCTCGATCATCTCTCCGCGGTACTCGGCCTTGAGCTGGAAATTCCACAGCTCCGGGCCAACGATGTCGACGCTGTCGACCTGCTCCCGTATCGCATCCGCCTCTTCGATCGTCACGGGCGGCCAGTTCCTCGCCAGGCGACGTTCCTCTTCCGTCGTCGGGCCACTGAGCCACTTCTGAACCTGGAAGGTCTGCGCGCCGAGGATGGTCATTTCTTTTTCCATCGTGCCCTGCACGACCGAGATCGCCGTCATCACCGCGATGATCGAGGCCACACCGAGAATGACACCGAATAGCGTCAGCCCCGAGCGAAGCTTGTTGCTTCGAATCGCTTGCAGGGACATGACCAGTGTATCGAGTCTTTGCATGGATCTACTCGTACCTCAGCGCTTCGATAGGATCGAGTCGCGCGCCCTTGTAGGCCGGTACGAAACCAGCCAGCACACCGACCAGCATCGCGATGACGACCGATGCCAGCATGATCCCCGCTGACAGGTTCGCCGGCATCAGGTCCATCGAATTAAACAGCGCAGCGATGCCGCCGGAGATGGCGATGCCAACCAGGCCGCCGACGAGGCAAATCACCGCCGATTCGAACAGGAACTGCATCAGGATGCTGCGGCGGCGTGCGCCAATCGCCTTTCGAATCCCGATCTCGCGCGTCCGCTCGGTCACCGACACAAACATGATGTTCATGACACCGATCCCACCAACGAACAGCGAGATTCCGGTGACGAGCAATCCGATGGCGAGCACGGCGCCAACGACGTTGTTGAATGCGCTCATCAGCGAATCGAGCTTGTTGATCGAGAAATTCTCGTCCTCGAGCGGCTTCAGCTTCCGAATTTTGCGCATCTCGCCGACCACCTCGTACTCGAGGTCATCCAGCGAAGCGATCGACGGCGCCTTGACGGCGATGTCGACGTTCTCGAAGCGACGGCTGCCGAAGACCTTGTCGTAGGTCGACACCGGGACGAAGATCTGCCGATCGAAGTCCGGACCGCCGAAGGTGTTGCCGCCCTGCTCCTCCATGACGCCGGCAACGCGGAACCGGTGCGGCCCTATGTTGATTTCCCGATCCAGCGGATCGAGCCCGGGGAACAGGCTCTCGGCGATGCCAAAGCCGATGATCGCGACGCGCTTCCGATACGTGACGTCGAACTCGGTCAGGAATCGGCCGAACTCCGGCATGCGGCCGGACACGATCGGCATACGCTCGGTCGTGCCAATGATGGCTACGCCTTCCATCGAACTCGACAGGTACTTGACCGGCCGCTGCGATGACTTGGTCGGGTTGACGATGGCCCGCCCACGGAACGCATCTTCGAGCGCGCTCGCTTCCTCGAGCGTGATGTTCGGGCGATTACGAAACTCAAAGAAGTTGTTCATCATGATCCACGGCATGCGCGACACGTAGATGACGTCGGCGCCGACGGAGCCGGATGCCTGCATGAACGCCGTCTTCATGCCGTTGAACGCGGTCATCGTCGTCGTAACGGCGACGATGCCGATGATGATGCCGAGTGTCGTCAGGAATCCGCGCGCCTTGTTCGCGAGTATCGCCCCGAAGGCGATGTTGATGGACTCACGAATGTCGACGAGCGCCTTCATAAGCCCGCCGATACTCCGCGCAGGGCCTCGGCCGCCGATGTCGGCAGCACGTTCGCCGAATCCGTTTCGCTGTGTACGACATCGCTCTCGATACCGCCGTCGCGTAAACGAATCGTCCTGTTCGCGTGCGCCGCGATGTTGTCTTCATGAGTGACGAGGATAATTGTCTGCCCGGCGTTGTGAAGCTCGTCGAACATGCCCATGATCTCCTCCCCGGTTCGGCTGTCGAGGTTACCGGTGGGCTCGTCTGCGAGGATGATCGACGGGTCGAAGACCAGTGCCCTTGCAATCGCGACGCGCTGGCGCTGACCGCCCGACAGTTCATTGGGGCGGTGTAACCTCCTGTCCGCGAGCCCGACTCGCTCGAGTGCATGCTCGGCTCGCTGCCTTCGCTCGCGCTTGCTCACACCGCCGTAGATGAGCGGAAGCTCGACGTTGTGCAGGATATTGGCGCGTGGAATCAGGTTAAACGTCTGGAAGACGAAGCCGATCATCCTGTTGCGTATTTCGGCAAGCTCCGCCTCCGACTTGTTCGCCACCATCTCGCCGTCGAGGCAGTAGGTGCCCGACGTCGGCACGTCGAGGCAGCCGATGATGTTCATCAACGTGGATTTGCCGGAACCTGACGGCCCCATGATGGCGACGTACTCGTTGACCCCGATATCCAGCGACACGCCGGCGAGGGCGTGAACCTGCTCTGCACCCATGTCGTAAGTCTTCACGACATCGCGGAGTTCGAGCACACCTGAATTCTTCATGCTCACACCGGGCTCCCGTCAGGCCTCGTTGTCGTTCTCGGTCCTGACCTCGGCGCCGTTGGCGAGGTCCGTCGAGATTGCGCGATAGCTGCCGGTCACGACCTCCTCTTCGGCGTTGATCCCGGAGACGATCTCGATCAGGTTGTCGCTCTGGATGCCGGTCTCGACCTGGCGCGCCTCGACACGGCCATCTCTGACGGCGAATACAATTTCGACAAAGCCGTCAGCGTCCGCAGTGAACCTGGACTCGGCGTCCTCGACGCTTTCGCCATCGAGCACCAGCTGGTCAATCGTGCGGGCTGCAACGCTCTGGATGGGGACGCCAACGACGTCCGTCTTGGTCCGGGTGAAGATGTCCGAACTCGCCGTCATACCCGGCCTCAGCTTCTCGGTCTCGTCGACGATCGCGATCTTCACCTCGAATTCGGTCTTCTGGTTGGTCGTTCCCTGCCCGGTCGAGTTCGCGGTGTTGGCTATCTCGTAGACCGTCCCTTTCAGGGTCTGGCCATACAGTGCGTCGACCTCGATCTCGGCCTCCTGCCCGATCTCGATATTGACGATGTCGTTCTCGTCAACGTTGACCTGCGCCTCCATCTCGGTCAGGTCGGCGACGACGAGGATGACGTCTTCCTGGAACTGGGATCCGATCGCGATCTCTCCCTGCTCCTTGTTCAGGTCGCTGATCGTCCCGTCCATTGGCGAGTAGATCAGCGTCTTGGACAGGTCGTCGCGGGCCTGCTTCAACGTCGCCCTGGCCTGCTCGACATTGTCCTGTGCCGCCTCGTAACGCGCGACCTCGACCTGGAAAGCCGCTTCGACGGTGTCCAATACGGACTGGGACTCGAGCCTGCGGGCAACGAGATCGCGGGAGCGATCATAGTCCTTCTCGGCCTTGTTCATGTTTTGCAGCACGAGCTTGGCGTTGGCCTGGGCGGAACGAACATTGGCCTCGGCTCGCTCGACGGCTGCCTGGTAGCGCTCGCTGTCGAGCTCCACGAGCAGCTTGCCGGACTCGACCCATTCGCCCTCCTCGACATGCAGCACCATGATCTTCGCGCTGACGTCCGCGCTGATGCGAACCTGGGTCTTGGGCTGGATTTTTCCGGTCGCGTTGACCGATTCGATGATTGTCTCGCGCGCAACCGTGGCAGTCTGGACGGTCATCAATTCTTCGTCGCCGCCGCTCTTGATAATGGCTGCCGCCGCGATACCGATGACGATCAGACCTGCGCCGATCAAAAGCGGTTTCTTGCTCATTGTTATCCCCAATGGCTGTTCGTACATGACGCGCTGGCGTCAATCTATCCCCACTGACGAGCCTCTCGCCCGCCGCCTTCCAGCCGGTTTGCCTCTTGTTAGACGAGGCTCCGCGAAAAGGTTCTATTCCGTTTTCTTCGTTCGGCGGGCCGAGGCTTATTGTTTAGATGCTCAGAAATGGCGAAACGTTGAAATTTGTCGCGCCATCCGGGGGCGGACAGGGTCTCGCTGGGCTATGCTTCGCCCCGGTGGAGGAATAAGCCATGACGGAATTTGCGATCTACCTGCACGGCGGCGCCGGCCCGCGTGCCGGACGTGACTACTCAGAAACCGAGCAGCACCTTTCCGTGCTTGCCGAGGCAGCGCGCAAACAGGCGCTCGCCGGGCGCTCAGCGCTGGACATCGTCGAGTCCGCTGTCAACGCGATGGAAGCCAGCGGCTTGTACGTCGCCGGCCGGGGCTCGGCCCCGAACAGCGCCGGCTACGTGGAGCTGGACGCCTCCATCATGAACGGCGCGTCGCGTGAGGCCGGCGCCGTTGCCTGTCTCAGGGACGTTGTTTACCCGATTACGGTGGCCCGGGGCGTCATGGAACAAACCGATCACGTGATGCTTGCCGGTACCGGTGCAAGGGCCTTCGCCGAGCAGCGTGGTTTCGAGCTGGTCCCCGAGCCCGGCAGCTACTACCGGCTACCGGTCGGCGTCGAAGCGTCGGAGACAGAAGCTCCCACGCACGGAACCGTTGGCGCCGTCGCGCTGGACCGGCACGGTCGGCTGGCTGCCGCGACGTCGACAGGCGGTACCTTCGGCAAGCTCGAGGGACGCGTTGGAGACACCCCGCTGATAGGGCCCGGGACGTGGGCGGATGACCAGATCGCCGTATCCTGTACTGGTGTCGGTGAGCACATTATCCGGTCCGGCGGCGCGTTGGCCGTCGCACTGGCCTATCGAGGCGGGGCGTCCCTGGAAGATGCCATTCAGTCTATGCTGGACGAGGTGGCGCGACTCGGCGGCGACGCCGGCGCGATCGCCGCAACGGCCGACGGACAGTTGTGCGCACGGTGGAATTCCGAAGGCATGAAACGAGCGTGTGTTGCTCATGACCAGCCACTGAGGTCGGCGACGTTTGTGAGCTGACGCGCAGTGGTCCTCGCAACGCGTGCGGCAACTGCAAACCATGAACCTTGTGCGTCGCGACGGGGTCCGAATACCTGTATTTATTTGTAACTCGGACACTTTCCGCTGCCGGCATCACCGATAATTGTCAGCAGCAAGTTCTAACTATTTGACAGGCTCCTATGATTCGCACTTCCGATCTCTGCCGCCGATTCCACGTTGGCGACACCTTGGTTCACGCCCTGGATCATGTCGATCTGAGTATCGACAAGGGCGACTTCGTGGCCGTCATGGGTCCGTCCGGCTCCGGCAAGTCCACGCTGATGAACATGCTCGGCTGCCTCGACACCCCGGACGAAGGCAGCTACCGGCTGATCGGCCAGGAAGTTGCCGAGCTCGACGACACGGCGCTGTCACGAACGCGCAACCGCCACATCGGTTTCGTGTTCCAGAGTTTTCATCTGCTGCCGCGGCTGACGGCGCTGCAGAACGTGCTCCTGCCGCTGCGCTTCTCCGACGTCGATCCGATGCTGGCACAGGACCGGGGCAAGCGCCTGCTGGACAGGCTCGGCCTGTCCGACCGCATGGACCACCGCCCGAACCAGCTGTCCGGCGGACAACGACAGCGCGTCGCTATCGCTCGTGCCCTGATCAACGAGCCGCCACTGCTGCTGGCTGACGAGCCGACTGGTAACCTCGACAGCAAGACCTCGGTCGAGATCATGGAGTTATTTACCGAGCTCAACGACGGTGGCCAGACGATCCTGATGGTCACGCACGAGGAAGAGATTGCCGCCTATGCGAAGCGCCTGATCCGTATGCGAGACGGTAAAATCGAGCAGGACACAGTGCGTAACGAGCAGGCACCAATGGAGGCAAGACATTGAGCGGACTTCGAATCCTGTTGCTGGCGGCCGTTGTCGTGCCGGGCGTGTCAGGCGCGGGAACTTTACTTACGGGCGTCGTCGAGGACAGCAGCGCGCAGACGATCGAGATGCCCTCACTGCCCGGCAGCTGGCAGCGCCGTATCGACTGGATGGTCAATGAAGGTGAAGAGGTCGCAGTCGGCGACCTGATCGTGCGCCTCGATCCGGGCGACCTGATCACCCGGGAAGAGCAACAGCGGACCGACCTCGAGAAGGTGCGAATGACCGCGGCGCGCAGAATCGACGAACTGAAGCTACAGGTCATGGATAGCGAGAAGGCCGTCGCAAGGGCAGCGTCCGACGTACGGCTCGCGGAGCTCGACGCCGTCATACCGGCAGCGACCATTCCGAAACTCGACTATGAACGCTACCAGCTGACGCTTGCGACCGCGAAGAAGACACTGGTGCGTGCGCAGGCCGAACTCTTGAACAAGGAGTCCGAACTCGGCGACGTTGTCGCGGAGACCGAGCTCGAAATCGAGCAGGCCGAGTCGAGTTACCAACGTATCCGGCTCGCGCTGGAGGCGACCGAAATCCGCGCCGAGAAAGCCGGCTTCATGATCTACGGCGACAATCCCTTCACCGGCAAGAAGATATTCCCGGGCGAGACCTTGTATTCGGGTTTCATGATCGCGTCCGTCGCCAGCCGCGAGGACCTGCAGATCCGGTTCTGGGTCCACGAAGCAGATATCCTCGAGCTCGGCGAGGGACAGCAACTCGAAGTTGCTGCCGATGCACAGGGCTCGTCCCCGTTTTTCGCCAACCTGATCTGGACGTCAAGCCAGGCGGTCGAAAAACAGGACTGGAGCGACAGCGGTTACTTCGAAGCATTGGCCAAACCGGTTACCGAGCTGCCCGCCAGTATCATGCCGGGGATGAGCGTCATGGGCCTGATTTCACGGACGGCGGAAAACCGATGAAGCGACTTATCATGTTGTCACTGTTGCTGGCCGGTAGTGCCTTCGCGGAGCAATGGTCGGAACTCGAACCGGTTGACCGCCCCATCACCGTCTCGGCCAGCGGCATCGTCGTATCCGCCGATTCGATTCGCTTCGGTCCCCCTGCGACGCGACGCTGGCGCGTAACGATCACAAATCTCGCCCGCGAGGGATCGATGGTTAAGGCCGGCGACGTGCTGGCCCAGTTCGACGCGAGTTCGACCGACGATCGCGTGCGGGACAGGAAGGCCCAGCTAAACGCGAAGCGTTCCGAGCTCGAGTCGCTGCTGGAGACTCAGCTGCGGGAGATCGAAGAGGAGAAGGTCACGCTCGCCGAAGCGAAAAGCGCCGCTGAGAAGGCGGCGCGCAAGGCCGATACCAATGCAGAAGTCTACGCCGGCCTCGAATACAGGAAGTTGCTCGAGGAACGGGACATCGCAGCGGAGTTGTACCGTCGCGAGAAAGAGCGCAAGGGACTGAACCGCCGCGTACGAGAAGCGAAGGAAGCGGAGCTTGCGGCAGACATCAGGCGTCTCGAGAGCGAAGTTGCTGGCGCGGAACGCGAGTTGGCGTCGTTCACGATCACTGCGCCCAGGGATGGCCTCGTGATCGTCGGCACGGACCAGCAGGGACAGAAACTGAGCGTCAACGACCAGACCAACCCCGGTATCACCGTCGTCGAGCTCGCGAATCCGGATGACCTCGTCATTCGCGCCGAGGTACCGGAGTTTGCCGCGACGAGCATCGCCGTGGGTCAGAACGCCGTGTCGGTCATCGATGCCGTCGGTGGTACCCCGATCAGCGGAAAGGTGGTCGACGTCGGCAGCATCGTGCGCCGGCAGTCGCAGTTCTCCCAGGCAATGGTCCGGGACGTGTCCGTCTCGCTGCCGAAAGACGTCATCGATACGCTGCGACCCGGCATGTCGGTCAAACTTGAAATCGAGGTGGACACACAGAAGAGTGCACTCGCTGTGCCTGACGACGCCATCCAGTATCGAGCCGGCAAACCCGGCGTCGTCGTCAAGGGCGACGGATGGCGCCCGATCGTTATCGGCCGGGCCAGCGCCGGCCTGCATATTGTCGAAAGCGGCCTCGAGGCCGGCGACAGGGTGGCACTGCGATGATCAAACGAATACTGGTCGTCTGCACGGCGACGGCATTGGCCGCCTGCTCGTCCGAGCAGGCGACAGCCCCCGCGATTGTCGCCGAGAGGACCTCCACGGAGCTGTTGGTCCCTGCGCGCGGCGAGTTGATCGCGTCAGAATCCCTGCCGATCATAATGCCGGGCGGGATTCGCATGGCATTCAACATCTCGTGGATCGCGCCGGAGTACTCTGAGATTCGAAAGGGCGATGTCATCGCGCGCTTTGACGACGTCCAGATCCGGCTGGACCAGGCAACGACACGGTTGGCCGTCGCCAAGTCTGACTTCAAGCTTGCCAACACCGACCGTGCCGAAGACATCGAACGCAAGCGCATCGGCCACGAAACGATTCGCGTCGACGGCGAGCGCGAGATCTCGGAAGCGTTTGCGACGGTTGACGAACGCCTGATGAGTCGCAACGAGATGATCGACGCGCTGTCCGACCTGGACTACCTCGATGTCGAGGCGGCCTACCTGGAGTGGCAGGAGGATACCTTCGATCAGCGAACGACGGCTGAGCGGAACCTGATCAAGGCCGAGCGGCAGGGTGAGGTCACAAAACTCGAGAAGCAGGAAAAAGCGCTCAACATGATGGAGCTCACGAGTCCCGCCGACGGCACGCTGGTGTATGCTCGGACGGGATGGGGCGAGAAACTGGGCAAGGGCAAGACCGTGTTCCCCGGGCGGCCCGTCGCGTTCATGCCGATTCGCGGCAAGGTCAAGGCCAAGCTGTACGTACCGGAAACCGACGCCGTTGGAATCAGCGTCGGGCAACCCGTCCGGGTCCGGCTCGACGCCGCCAGCGATCGGGAGTTTGCCGCAACTGTCGAGACCGTCTCGCCGGTGGCAAGCCCGAAGAACAAGACCGACCCTCAGAAGTTTTTCATCGTCGAAGCGACGATCGAAAATGTGGATCCCGACCTGATGCGTGTGGGCAGTCGCGTGCGAGCCGAGATCGTAACGGGCCGCGTAGACGACAACGTCATCGTGCCGGCGCAATCGGTCTACGGGGACGGCGACAATGCGCACGTCTTCGTGATGAACCGTGGCGGCTATGAGGAGCGCCAGGTGACGCTCGGGATGCGCAGCCCCGATCTGATCGAACTCGTGTCCGGCGTCGAACCGGGCGAACGCATCAGTCTTATCGCCCCGGCAGACGCAACGCTTTGAATCCTCGCGTAAGAAACCTGCTACTGGACATGCGCCAGGCGTTGGGGCAGCTCGCACATCACCGGCTGCGCACCGCGTTGACCTTGCTCGGAATGATCTTCGGCGTCGGGGCCGTCATCGCAATGCTCGCGGTCAGCGAGGGTGGCAAACAGCAGGCGTTGGAGTTGATCGAGGGCATGGGTCTGCGGAACCTGATCGTTGAAGCGAGAGAAATGGACGACCAGACCCTGAAACAGGTCCGGCGATACTCCGCCGGAGTCAATGTCCGTGACGCACAGGCCATCTCAAACACTCTGCCCTTCGTTGAAGACTGGGCCGGCAGCCGCCGCTTTCGCACCTGGACCTTGTTCAGCCGCGAGGGAGACAGTCGCGCCGATGTTTTCGCCGTCAGCCCGAATTACTTCGACTTGTCGAGCCTCGAGGCCAGCCGCGGCCAGGTGTTTAGCGATACGGACGACCTGACCTTCGCCCAGGTGATCGTGCTCGGCAGTACCGCCGCGCAGGACCTCTTCCCGAACGGCGATGCCATCGGCAAGTACGTCAAGGTCAATCACCTGTGGCTCGAAGTCATCGGCGTGCTGCGCGACCGACAACTCCCCGACAGCCAGTTCGAAGGCCAGCAGGTCGGCGGCGAGAGCAACCACGTGTACCTGCCACTGCAGACAGGACTTGCGCGGCTGAAGCGAGAAGAGCTCTCGGCCGAGCTCGATACGATCAAGCTCAGGCTGGATGACAGCACGGAACCGGTTCAGGCAGCGCAAGCCATCGACCACCTGATGTCGCGGCGCCATAGTGAGCAAAACGACTTCAAGCTGGTCGTTCCGGCGAGGCTGCTGGCCCAGCATCAGCAGACGCAGCGGATCTTTACGATCGTCATGTCAGCGGTTGCCGGCATCTCGCTGCTGGTCGGCGGCATCGGCATCATGAACATCATGTTGGCGAGCGTCATGGAGAGAAAGTCCGAGATTGGCTTGTTGCGAGCCGTCGGTGCGCGCGAGATCGATATCGTCAGGCAGTTTCTCGTGGAGGCGTCCGTCATCGCGTTGATCGGCGCCGGCATCGGCGTGCTGCTGGGTATCATCCTGGCCTACGTCATCGCAGCGTTCGCCGGCTGGGCGGTGGCCTGGTCGATATTCGTAATCATCATCGCCGTTTTAGTCTGCGTCTGCATCGCCGTCGGCTTCGGTGTCTACCCGGCCATGTCAGCCGCGAGGCTCGACCCGGTGTCTGCATTGCAGTCCGACTGAGAGCGGATCAGCGTGAAAGGAGATGGCGACCCCGACAGTCAGGCCCGTCGAGGTCGCTCGCACCGAATACCCGGGGGGGACCGTGATTGGCGCACATCTCTGTATTGAGATGCGCCAGACGGCGAAATGGTTTCACGGCCTCCGTCAGACGGCCGGCCCCAGCTCCCTGGCGGCCGCCCGAATCTCGTCCAGCAGCACCTCGGAGGCGGGCAGCATGCTGCCCTGCGCGCGTCGAATGATCCCGATCGGTCGAGTCTTGTCGAAGATGGGCAGGTCCACCGTGGTCAGCAGGTCGAGCTTCTGCTCATAGTGGATCTGGTGTGCTGACAGGACAGTGACCATGTCCGTGTCTTCGAGCAGTCCCCGGGTGATCAGCAGCGAGCCGGTTTCGACGACCTGGCGGGGCAGCTCATAACCGTGCTCCGCCAACGCATCCTCGAACAGGTGCCGCGTCGGAGAATCCTCGTTCGGCAAGACCCAGTCGTACCCTGCCAGGTCCGACCACGCCGGATTCTTTATTTTCGTCAACGGATGGCCGGTGCGAACAACGATTGAGACTCGATTGTCGATGACCGCCTCGCAGGTAAGGCTGCTGTCCAGTTCGTCCCTGTCCAGGGCCGTGACAATGAAATCGACGTCACCGCAACGCAGTGCCGCCAGCAATTCCGCATAGGGCGCCTCGACCGTCGTGACGTCGATGTCGGGGTGCTTCTTGAGCAGGCGCTTGATGGCGGTGGGCAGTATGAATGTCCGTGAAAACGGGAGACTGCCAAAGCGGATCCGGCCGGACTGTACACCCTGCATCGCGTTGATTTCCTGCACTGCGTGCCGCAGGTGCATGCGCGCGAGCTTGATCTCGCTGACCAGCGTGGTGGCGAACGCCGTCGGTACCGTGGCGTTCGGCAAACGATCGAACAGCGGCTGGTGAAGCATGTCCTCGAGCTTTCGGATATTGACGAGGATCGCGGCAACGGTAATGCCAAGGCCGTCGGCGGCCGCCTCTGTGTCCTGGTGCTCGGCAACGGCGATAAAGGCGTCCAGCCACCGGTCCGAGACGTCCATCTCGAAGAACCGGCCGACGCTGGGTGTTGTCGAGATGGTCGGTTGGGGAATCGCTTCCCGGGCTCGGGCGAACGCGTCGCGGGCAAGGCCAGCCCCCTCGGCCAGCGCCTTGCCATACGCGGTCAGCGTAATGCCCTTGGCCGACCGGTCGAACAGTTCAACACCGACATCGGCCTCGAGATCGTGCAGGCTCTTCGTTACCGACGTTTGCGAACGGTTGATTGCCGTTGCTGCGCCGGTAACACTGGAGTGCCTGGCGGCGGCGAGAAGCAACCGCGCATGTTTTAATGAGATACCAGACATTGATAAGGGAGATTAAAACATCAATGTCCATGATTCTCCTAGGAAAATCCAGCAAAAGCCCCGCGCCCATACAAAAAGAAACACAATTTTGAAACTGTGAGGGCTAAGCTCCGTCAAAGCACGGGCACGACAAGACAGGAACGCCATGATCAAGAGACTTTTCGAACAGGTTATCAGCGCGATCAGCGAAGAAACCGATGCCCCGCAACAATCGCAAGACCGGGACGAAGCGATTCGTCTCGCGACCGCCGTGCTGATGGTGGACGTTGCGCAGGCGGACGACGTCTTCGATGAGTCTGAGTTCGACCGCGTGCTTTCACTGATAGAGACGCACTTCCAGCTGGACCCGCAGGTCGCCGCAGAACTCGTCAATAAGGCGTCGGAAGAGGCTGAAGAGCTCGTGTCACTGCACAGCTTTACCGACATCCTGCACGGTCATCTCGCCGAACACGAAAAGGCACGCATTGTCGAATTGCTGTGGAAGGTCGCCTACGCCGACGGCAGTCTCGACAAGTACGAAGACTCGCTGGTGCTGAAGATCAGCGACCTGCTGCACGTCAGCCGCGGCGCCGTCATGCGCCTGAAGGACGACGCGTCCCGCAGCGCCGGCTAGTCCGGCGCGACACGCATGGCCGCGCCTACTCGGATGCCAGGGATCTGAGTTTCTGTCGCTGTTCCTCCAGCAACTTCCTGTTCGCGGCGAGCAGGTCCGCGACGAAAGCAATAAGGATGGTCTGGAAACCCATTCCGAGAAGCACGGCCGCGAGGATCAACGACTGGATCTTGCCGCTACCGTCACCGGTCAGGTAGTACCAGACAAACCGCAAGCCGATCAGTGTGCCTATCGCGAAGATGATGACGCCTATCGTCATGAAAAAGCGAAACGGGCGATAGATGATGAAGATCCGGATGATCGTCATCATCGACTTCGCCACGTAGCTCGGCATGCTGCGCACCAGTCGCGAGGGCCTCAGGTCCTTGTTGGTTCGAATGGGCACCGACACGACCGGAATGTTCTTCTGCCCTGCCTGGATAATCGTCTCCAGCGTATACGTGTACTCGTTGAAGACCATCAGCTTCGTTGCAGCGTCGCGACTGATCGCGCGGAAACCTGACGGCGCATCCTCGATCGTCGTGCCGCTGACGATGCGAACGACCCAGCTGCCAAGTCGCTGAAGCATCTTCTTCAGCATGCTGAAGTGGCTCGTCTCGTTGATCGGCCTCGCGCCGATGACCATCTCGGCGCGTTGCTCAAGTATTGGTTTGACCAGGCTTTCAATGTCGGCCGCGTTGTATTGATTGTCCGCGTCGGTGTTCACGATGACATCGGCGCCGTGATTCACGCAGGCCTCCAGCCCGGTCATGAACGCTCGAGCGAGACCCTGGTTGTGCACATGGCGCACAACGTGCTGGACGCCGTTGTCCTCGGCGACGGCCGCCGTATTGTCCGAGCTGCCGTCATCGACAATCAGCCACTCGACCTCATCAAATCCCTCGACCGTCTTCGGCAGGTCCGCCAAAGCCACAGGCAGGCTGGCCTCCTCGTTGAAGCAGGGTATCTGAATGATGAGTTTCATCGCTCTCGAGTCTCCGAAGTCTCTGGCTGTGCGTGATTCTTGACCGCGCGCACACAATCTACCTGCTCAAGCAGTTATTGTCAGCGAACCACGACACAGTTGGCGTTCCGCAAACCGAGGCGTTCCAGGAGCCAGCTTCGACTACAATGTCGCCCTCACGCGGCCAGGAAACAACAAGTATGACGATTTTGCAGCATCTGCCTGTCCTCGCCTGCCTGGGCTTTGCGCTGATGTTGTCTCGACGCGCCGGGTTGCTGCCGTCTATCGCGCTTCTCGTCGCTACCAGCCTCGTGGTGTTCGTGCTGTTCGTCGGCGCCCTGGTCGGCCTGTTGCTGCCAGCGACGGTTCTGATCCTGGCCGCCGGCGTACTGGCAATGCTCTATGAAAGCTACCGACTCTATGCCGTGAGGAATCGCCCGCCTCTCCCGCTGATCGTTTTTCTCGTGCTCAGTGTCGTCTTCTGGATCGCGCACAACGACGCAACGTTCTTCTATTTCGACGCCTTCTCGCACTGGGGCATCTTCCTGCGTGAGATGCTGGCCACCGATGCGGTCTGGGGTGCCGATACCAATTCCGTTCACCCGAAGTATCCGCCGGCGCCGACGCTCTGGCAGTACGTGTTTGCGCGTTTCTCTCCGGCGATGGAAGGCGCGGCATTTCACGCCCAGTTCGTGCTGTTGATTGCGCCGTTGATGGTGCTCTACGAGGGCATCCGCGATCGCATGGCGATCTGGGTCGTCCTGATTACGATCCTGCTGACGATCCTGTTGTTCAACTTCGGGCACGGCATCCAGTCCGTGTACGTCGACCACATCCTCGGCGCCTGGGTCGCCGGAAGCCTGGTCGCATTCATCGCGATGCTGCGCCGGGGGGGCGGCTGGGAACTCCTGTGGCTCGCCGCACCCGTCGCGGCCATGTGCCTGCTAAAAACGGTCGGCATCTTCTTCGTTCTCGTCGCGGCGGGCTGCATGATCATGGCCGGCTTTGGGCACTGGCTTGCCAGCCGGTCGCCGACGCCCCTGAAGAGCTTTGGGGTCGCATCGGCAGCGGTGCTGTTGGCGCTTGTTGCGACGCTTGCCTGGCACCTGGACCGGGGGGCGGCAGGCATCGAGGCTACCGGGACGTCGACCGACGGCATGGTCGCCAACCTGACCAGCGGCGAGAGCATGTTCTCTGACACGGAGCGGGCTCTCATTTCTGCGCGCTTCGTCGACGTCGTCATGAACCAGCAGATCTCTAAGGACGAGGTATCCCGCCAGTTTCACGCCTTCAACTACGAAGCCGTGCCGCTGTACACGGACTCCTTCCGGCTGACGACCGTGACGCTGCTGCTAATCAGCCTGGGTTTTATTCCGCTGGCTTACGCGAGGCTCGCAGGCTCCGACATCCGCCTGGGCTGGGCGGCCTGCGCGGCAACGCTGTGGCTCGCGACGATCGCGTATCTCGGGATGCTCTACGTCGGTTACGTCTATATCAGCGAGAGCGACAACGGTCTGATCCTCTCCTCCTACATTCGTTACAGTCATTCGCTGATCCTGCCACTGATTGTTGTGCTGGTAGCGATCGCGTTGCCGGTGCTGGCCGGCGAGTCTCGCGCGGATTCGCAGCCGGACAGACAGTCGCTCACCAACCTGGGCTTTGTTGCGGCCCTGGCACTGTTGCTGATCGTTTTCGAGACGCCGTACCTGAAGTTTCTTTACACGACGCATCGTTCTCCGGACCTGCGCTTCGCGGTAGAGCCCACGACGGCGAGCGTCCGGAACACCATCGGCGACGGTTCGCTGCAGGTATTCGTGGACTTTAACGACCCGAACGGGTTCATAAGGCACATGATGCGCTACCAGCTGACGCCGGGACGCGCGTCGGTCGATCTCGTGGACGAGTCGTTCGTCAGCGATACGGCACAGTACCTCGCGGTCAATTCATCGACCGACTACGTGTGGATTGCCTCGAGCGATGCAGCTCTGCTCTCGGCCGTAGCGTCGGCAAGCGGCAACGACGCCGCGCGTGTCTTCCGCGTCAATCGAGAGACGAACGACCCGCTGCTGATTCCCGTCTCTTTCGCGGGGCCGGGCGAGTAGCGCTCTCGGAACGATGAAGCTGCTGGCCTGGGGAACGTTCGATCTCGGTAAGCCGCGACTGAGGTTGCTGCTTGAGGGGCTGCGCGAGAACGGTATCGAGGTCGACACCTGCAATGTCGCCGTCTGGAGCGGCATCGAGGACAAGTCGCAGGTAACGGGCGCGTCGCGAGTGCTGCGCATCTTCTGGCAGGTCATCACCGCATATCCGCGCCTGCTGTTCCGGTTCCTGCGCAAGGACGACTTCGACGCCGTGTTACTCGGGTATCCGGGCTTGTTGGACATACTGGTGCTTTGGTCTTTCGCGAGGATACGCAGGAAGCCGCTCATCCTCGACGCGTTTATCAGCGTGTACAACACCGTCGTCGAGGACCGGGAGATGCTGTCTCGAATCAATCCGTTGCGAGGCATCCTGTTCGCGATCGAGTGGCTTTCGCTGAGGGCGGCCGACATCGTTGTCACGGACACCCGTGCGCACGCAGAGTATTTCTCGGACCGATACTCGGTGGCCCCGGAGAAGTTCATCGTCGCCGAGGTGGGCGCCGAAGCCGGTTTCTCGACCCGGGCACCACGGGAGCCACGAAAAGACGCCGCACCTGTCGTGCTTTTCTACGGCCAGTTTATTCCGTTGCACGGCATTGACACGATTGTCCGCGCGGCGGCACGCGCCGAGGGCCTTGTCTTTCGAATCATTGGCGTCGGCCAGGAGCACGCCCGCATGCGTAAGCTCGCCGCCGACCTCGGCTGCGAGTCGATCCAGTGGGTCGACTGGGTGGACTACGAGCAGCTGCCCGACGAGATTCACGCCGCCGACGTCTGTCTCGGAATTTTCGGGTTGACCGAAAAGGCGGCGCGAGTGATCCCTAACAAGGTCTTCCAGATCGTCGCCTGCGGCCGGCCGCTGGTCACGGCCGATACGCCGCCGGTGCGGGAATTTCTTGCAGAGGCGCCGCATGTGCGACTGGTACCGGCGGGCGATGAGGCGGCGCTTGTCAACGCGGTCACGGAGCTGCTCGGGTCAGAAGCCAGCGATCCCGCCGCTGAGATCGTGAATGCTCTGGCCGCCAGGACGCGGCCTGAATACACGGCGCGCGAACTCGCAGAACGGCTCGAGCTTATCGCCCGGTAGTGCCTTTTTCGTCGGCAACGTTGAGCCGATGGTCGGAAAAGAAGATTGCGGCGCCACCCAGGACGATCGCCACGATGAACTCGAGGACCCGCAGCACGCCGCTGATCAGAATCCCGGCGACGAGACTGCCACCGAGAAACTCGTAGGCGGCGCCCGTCAGCAACTCGGTTAAGCCGAGGTTTGCCGGGACGACGTTCACGAAGCGATTCAGCGTGAAAATAATCGACAGGAACACCGCAGCCTCGATATCGGCTGCACGGTTGAGCTCTGCAAGCAACAGGTAGACCGACGCGACGGTCAGCAGGAACGTGACGATGACGATCAGGGCCAGTTTCAACGATGCCGCCCAGTGCCGCCCGAGGCGAGCCAGCGTCTCCGACAACGCCCGGAGGCGTGAGACGACCCACGACACGACCGGGTGCTCAGCGTTGACTGGAAACCTGATCGCAAGCAGCGGCGCGACCAGTGTCGCACCGACCGCCAGCAGCACGCAGGCGATGAGAATCTTCTGTTCTGCTCCGATGATCGCGGACAGCAGAACGGCGGCCCAGAAAGTCAGCGTCGCGAAAATCCATGAATGGAACAGGACCACGCCGACGTAGGTCGCGACAGGCAAGTCGTAGCGCGTCTTCAAAAACCCGCCCCGGTAGATATTCGCGCCCTGCGGCAGCGTGTAGTTCAACAGTCGTGATGCGAAAACGAGGGACTGCCATTGCAGACCACTCATTTTCGACGGCAGCAGCTCCTCGAGATAGACGTACATCGAATGCGCGTAGAGCACGGTCGCCACGAGGATGATCAGCGCGACCAGCAACAGCGTCGATAGCTGAAGCTCGGCGAGAACCGACAATTCAGACGCGTTGGCGCCGAGAAAATACACGACGGCTGCGAGCAGGAAGCCGACGGCGATCAGTCTGAAGACCTTCAGTGTCATGCCAGGACTACACCGTGTCCCGCTTCACGGCTTTGACGATCAGGCCGGTGCCGAGATTCGTCGAGAAGAACAGCCGCTGCAACTGCAGGAAAGGGAAAAGGACAATGTCGTTGGACAGGTGCCGAATCGGGTACTCCAGCGCCCGATTGATGCCGCTTCGCTTGGTTGCCTGCTCCGTCTCGATGACGGGCTTGTTCGCGTAAAGGCGGTTACGTACAACCTCCGTCAGGTTCGCGAGCGGCACGCCATAGGACCACGTTTGCTGCACGTCGAGCCCGGCGTTGGCGAATACAGATTCGAGGTCGACACGATCGTAGCGGCGAATGTGCCCGACGTATCGATCGTAGGCGCCGTACCAGTGGCTGTTCGCGGGCACCGACAGCAACACCGTTCCGCCGGGCAACAGCAGATTGTGCACGGCCTTCATGGCCGACAGGTCGTCCTCGATGTGCTCGAGGACTTCCATCATGACGATAACGTCGAACTTCTCTTCGATGCGGAACAGGTCGTCTTTTCGAAAGCTCAGCCGATCGGTGGCGACGCTCTCGGCAAAACGCAGCTTGCATGCCTCTATCGCCGCCTCTGAGAAGTCTATCCCGGTGACGTTGAAGCCTTTCTGGCTGAGCGTATAGCTGAGGTCACCCGCCCCGCAACCGATGTCGAGCACAGATCCGCTGCTGCGGGCACCCAGCAGTTTGCGCACGCAGTAGCGGCGCAAGAGGTACCTCGGCGCGTTGAAATACTTCAGGTCAGCTTTAGTCGAAGGCGTGTCGTCGCTCAAGACTGCGTCCGATTCTTTTGGGTGCGCTCAAGTTTGCGCTGTTAGGAGAACATAGTCGACCGTTGTTTTTGGCCCGCTTTCGGAGGGCCGCAGACAATGGTCGTTGCCGACGCCGGTCAGAATCCGCGCGGTGAAAAACCTGCTATCGCTCCGTGTCGCGCTTACCAGCAGGCCTCCCATTCGACACCTGCTGCGGCGCTCGCTATGTTCTTTACGCCGGTATTCGTCAGCGTGAATATCCCGCATCGGTCACCGGTCTGTGCACCGGTCGGGGTAGCACGCAGCGTGAACTGCGACGCGTTTGCCTGCGCAATGGTCAGGTTGTATACCGGTGTGCCTCCGTCGACTGGACACGTGGCTGAAAACAGCGTTGCGGCCGGCGCACCGGTGTCGGCGCCACCGTCCGCGGCACCCCGGTAGGTGCTGTTTACGGTATAGAATCGCTCCATCGCGTTCGCCAGGCCAACCAGTGCGCCGGTGCAGTCACCGCGTCGGGACTTGTTGACCTGCTCCTGGTAGGACGGGTAAGCGACCGCCGCAATAATGCCGATGATCGCGACGACGATCATCAGTTCAATCAGCGTAAAACCTTTGCTCTTGCTCATCTTCAGTGCTCCAACCGGGTTCAGCGCCGCGGCCGATAGTTTTTCGGGTAAATCCAGAACTCGACGATCTCGCCGTTGTTATCGACACGGAAGGCAACGCGCACGCCCTTCTTGATTTTGGTCATCGAGTCATAGGACGAGGACCGGGTGCGCACGATAGGACGCGGGTTCATACGATAGGTGATGTCGCCGATCGTGATCCTGTTCTCGTCGAGGAAAACCGCATCGATGATCGCAGTCTGAACAAGCGGGCCCTTCGGGTAGTAGTTCGGCAGCGACTGCGCGGACGCGGTCCCACCGAGCAACAGCAGCAAAACGACGAGCCTGCTCACGATGGCTCCTTTGAAGATCGTGGTCATGGTGTCAGCTCCTCCCAGCTCAGGCGGCCGGTCCGGTTGCCGCCGAGGTCGATGATGTCGGTCACGACGATGGAGTCACCACCGGTCGTCTCAGTCGTAGCCGTATAGCGCTTGTTCGCGAGGTTCACGGGGAACGTCGGCAGGCCGGTGATCTCGGTGCCTGCCGCAGCTTCATCCGAAATCTCGTCCTCGGCGTCCAGGTCGCCGTCTTCGTTGAAGTCGAAGGAGACCTCATCCGGGCGCCCACCGTTGACCCACTTGGCAACCATCTGCCAGCCGGTACCGCCGTAATTACAAGGGTTCGCATCCGGCGTCATTGTGTTGAAGAACACCAGGTCGCCTCGAATCACGGGGCTCGTGATCTGGCGCTCGCCGGAATCGGGCAGGTCCATGAACCAGCCCATTTTCGTCGTGTAGTCGACGTAGTTGTTTGTCAGCGTGCGGCCGAAGTCACCGTCCGCGTTCGAACCGAATCCGATGGTCTGCTCGACGAGAGACGTCTGGTCGATCTCCTTGGTACCGCTGTCCCAGATGCCGTAAACAGCCTGCATGTTCGTTGTCGTGATGTCGGCCGTCGTCAGGTATTGGCCCGTACCGAAGATGACGAGCGTGTTGGGTGCGTTTGTACCCGTTGTATTAACCGCCTTGTTGCGAACGACAACCGGCACGCTCGTGATCTGCTGGTTGGCCGGGGCAGTGAACAGCGGTTTCGGCGTGGCCCCCTGCTTGTATGCAACCTTCCAGTTGCTGGTGTTCGAACCGGACAAATCGAAGGCCCACATCTCGCCGAACAGATCACCGGCGTAGACACGATCGGCAAGGCCATCGCCGTCGGAGTCGATGACCGCCGGTGTCGACAGGCCGTTGCGGGTCGTGGTGTCGCCAGAGCCCGTCGTGATCTCGAGGTAGTCGCCGGCCGACCAGGTACCGTCCAGCCCCTCTTCGAGGAACAGGATAAACAGCTTGGCCTCGCCGCTGCCGAGGTCGTTATAACCGTTGCCGAAGACAGCCGCCCAGCGGATGGTATTGCCCGCGCCCTCCAACGGGACGATGGACGGTTTGCTGAACGTGTAGCCAAGGTCTGCGTCGTCGGTGCTCGTGAATTCCCACAGCACCGTGCTGGCAGGGCTGGTTCCGGATTCGGAGAATGCGGTCGGATCGGTAACGTCCAGCGCGAACAGGCCTCGCCCACCAACGCGAAGGCCGCCGACGAGCACGGTCCGCCAGGCGGTCGAGCCGGTTGGCGAGGTCTTGATGTAGGCATCGGCGACCGACGGCGTCAGGTCGACATAGTATTTGTGCACGTAGGCCGGGTCGGTCAGGTAGTGCAGCCCTTCGGAGGCCGCCGTGGAATACATCGATCCGGGCACGTAGGCGATCGCCTCATCGCCGTTGGCCTGACTGAAGCCGTGCAGCATGCCGTCGTTCGCGCCCACGTAGACGATGCCGGGACGGCTGGCCTGCGCCTGGCGGAACTCGTTGTAGGTTTCGCCCGAGGCGCTCGGGAACGGGGAAATGTTGCGCCAGTTCGACTCGGGGGCACCGACGAAGACCGGTCCGGAGTGGACGATATCGCCCAGCCGGCCGGAACGTTCGCGGAACTGTTTCGCCGTGAACGTGTCGACGCCATCCGTGTGGCTGCAGGCGTCGCCAGAGGAAATCTCACAGCCCCGGTCTCCGCGCAGGTAGGCATGGCGAGCGATGCCTATGACTTCGTCATCCTGCGTGCCGCTCGGATTCGTTCGAAAGTCATTTTTCTGCGCCGTTGTCAGAGAGGCCCACTGGAACGCGATTCCGTCTGTACCGTCGTAGGTCAGGATTTTGCGTGGAGTGGTCGACAGGTCGCGGGTATTCAGGCGGTTGGCCGCGCGCCACTTCGGCGTCGAGCTAACGTCACCGGTCAGCGAGTCCAGCTGGTAAGCCAGCAGGTTGCCGCTCCATCGCTCGCTGTTGAACAGCGCAAGGTAGACCTCGGAGTTCGTACTCAATGATCCGGAGTTGAACGCAACCGCCGCCGCGGAGCCCATACGACTCTGGATCGAACTCAGGGCGCCGCGAAGGCTCGAGATCAGCTGGCTTGGGTTCTGCGCACTGAAGAACTCACCGCGTCCGTTCCACGCGGCGTGGCGCAGGTCATCGATGCGCTGTGCGTTCGTGAAGTTCTCGGGAGCGAGCGGATCTCCGGTCGGCACCGGCCAGGCGAACGGACTCGTGTTATCGGCCGGCATGTCGTCGATATCGCCGTCGACACCGAAGGCCACCGAGTAGGTCACCATGTGCTGTTCTTCATTGCTGTCGACGCCACCGGGTGCGGGACGCAGGTTGTCGTCGGTGGCCGGGCGAAGGTCGTTCTCGTAGTACTCCATCGCGATGTCGGCCATCGTATTGGGCGTCGCGTCACCATAGGGTCCGGCCGTACCGCTGTCCCACTCGGTGTCGTCGTCGCCGTCGGCATTGCCGACACCCGTGAACGTTCCGTTGTAGAAACCGTCGGTCATCAGGATGTTGAAGTTCTGCTGGCATTCGCCGCCGGAGTTGTCGGCCAGCGCCGGGCAGGACGCAAAGAACGAGTTCGTCGTACATCCGAGATACTTGCCTGCGTTGTCCAGGGTCGTACGCAATGGCGTGCCGTTGGCCGACTGAAAGTCATACAGGTTCTCGAGGAGATCGTCCTTGTTGCCGGAGTTCGGGTCCGCGTTCATCGACGCGATCGCGATGTTGTTGCTGTTGTTGTTGTGCAGCGTCACGAGGCCCATACGCGAGTTGGTGGCCAGCGCGATGACCTGCCCGTAGGCCGCCTTCGCGACGTGCTCACGCTTGCGATAATAGGTATACCAGTTCGCGAAGTTCTGGATCTCCTCCGCGTAGGTACAGGTCGGCGCGGCTGCGCAGTCGCGACGGTCGATGCTGCCGGTATAGCTTACTGTCGTCGGCACGATCTCGACCAACGTACGCCCGTCTTCCGGATCGACGACATCGTCACCGTCCGTATCGGTCCAGACGAAGTAGCGTGCCGGATGGAAGATATTGTCCTCCAGCCAGTACGCGATATTGTCATCGGCGACGTAGGCCGTGTCGTAGTCGACGTCGCTGGTCAGGTCGATCGTGCCCGCATCCGGGTCCCACGGATTGATCAGCGCCGCGGTCGGCACCGAGTTCGTGTACTGCACATCGTTCTTGTTCTCGCCCGGCCACGGTGTGTAGGTCACTTCCGGGTTGTAATACAGCGCGTTGTAGTCCTTGTTCCACGGACGCCACCAGCCCGGATAATTGGCGAGAGCGCCGGCCGCGGTCAGTGCGCTCTCATCCGGCACGATCCAGAAGTAGTCGTTGTCGGCCGCCGGCAGGGTGTAGTAGTAGGTCCAGCCTCGCTCAACGGTGACGCCACTGTCTTCCTGCGTCATCAGGCCCCAGTCCATCGAACCGGAGTCGTCCAGCGTGAACAGGATGTTCGGCTCGACCGCGTTGCTCAGGAACAACGGCGACTCAGAAAGCGAGCCCGGCGCAGCGACAACCGCCGGCGACAGTAGCGCGCTGCTGACGAGTGCGCTCGTCGCGATCAGTCCCGCCTTTTTCCTCAGATTCGTCATGCTTGGCTCCCGGCGTTCCTAGAACGCACGTCCGTAGTAGGTTCTCAGGATCACTTCCGCTGTGTCCTGGCCGCCGCCGGTTCCCCGCGCGGTGATGTTGAAGATCGTGATATCGCCGCTGCCCTTGTTGTCTCCGTAGCCGGACAGGTTCAGCGCCGCTTCGGCGCCCGAGACGATCGTGTGATGCTTAATGAAGTAGCGTGGCGAAGCGTAGGCCCCGAAATCGTTGCTTGACTGGACGTGGTTGCCGGCTGTGTTCCAGGTCGCGGCGGCGCCGTAATCAGGCTCCGCGTCTGTCAGTCCATAGAGCCCGCCCGAGCCGGTGAAGTTGCCGAGGCTGACGACTCCTTCGATGAACAGCTCCGCTTCCCGAACGGCAGACTCTGCGTTCTGGAACGCGAGGTTACGGTCCTTGACGTTGCCCGCCATCTTCTCTTCGAGCAGCGTGTTCTGCATAGCGCTGACGCCGACCAGCGTCAGGATCACCAGGAACACCAGGCTGACCGCGAGTACCGCGCCGGCCTGGGACTTTCTGAAAGAGGTCGAGGATGGGGTCTGCACAATCGTCTCCGTGCCCTAGAGTCGGTTACGTACGGTGACCGTGCTGGTGTAAACCTGCCGCAGGCGCGTATCGCCCGCCGTCACGTTTGTACCGAGCACGGCATAAGTCTGGTTGGCGCCGTCCGTCAGGCGGTCGGCTGCTGAGCGCACGACGACGGCAAAGCGAATGCTGATGACCTGCAGCATGTCGACGACCTGGTTGGCCGGAACGTAATAGTTCGCGACAAAATCGCCGTCGGTATCTTCGCCGTAGAGGATCTGCAGGTTTTCGACGCCGTCGAGGAACTCCAGGCCGTTTCGAAACAGGGCCGGCTCGCCCTCCGAACCTGTCGCGATGGCGTAGCTGACCTCCTGCGTGCCGAACACATTGGCGTCCGCAGCATAGACCTTCGACAGGCAATGCGCGTTCGCACCGGCGCAACCGGGATCCGTTATGTTGACGTTGCCGGGTTCAACCGCGTTGCTCGTGTCGTGTCCGATAAGGCCCGTGGAGTCCGGATCGGCATTCGTGATCTGGAAAATATCGGCATTCTCGCAGTCGCTGATCAGCACGATATCGCCCTGCGACAGCCCGTTGGAGGTTGGAAGTGTGACGTCTGCGGACGTCGCCGGTCCGAACGGCGGCTGAATCAGGATGCCGCGATTGATTCCGCTTCTCAAGACCAGCGTGTCTGGCACGAGCCCTCCACCGTCGGTGCCGAGAATGCCGCCCGTGCCGAAATCAATAAAACCGGTACCCGCGGTGTTGAGGTTGTTGGTTACGTTGGCGATGTCCGCGGCACAGCCCCAGAAATCCGCCATGCGAACATCGCGAGCAACGACTTCGAGCGCCATGCGCCCGGTTTCCTGCATCCGGGCGATCGCATCGTGCACACGGTTCGACTGCCGTGTCGAAGAAAATACCTGGATCATGCCGGCGGTGATAATCAAACCTAGCAGCAACGCGATCATGATCTCGATCAACGTCAGCCCGCGTTGTTTCTTGTGCATCCCGATATTCATCATTACAACTGAAAGCTGATGACCAGCCGCTCCATTTCAGTGGCCGATACGGTGATCGCGCCGTCCTTGTTGTCGTCCCACCAGATCTTGACCGCGAACTGCGTGCCCGTGCCGTCGCACTCGGCGGTTCCGACCGCCGTACCGTCCTCCGGCGTGCTGTCGATGCAGACGGTGCCGGTGCCCAGCGGCAGGTAAGACGCAAGCAGCGCATTCCATTCGGCGATGTCATTCTCGGCCAGCTCCTGTGCCGTGCAGCCGGTCGTTGTCGTGCAATTGGCGGTCACGGCAGCGTTTGCCGGGTTGTAGTTGCCCGCCGCGACGCCGGGCACATTGGCGCGCATGCGGTCGGCGAGGTCGTAGGCAAATGCCGTCGCTTGTGAGCGCGTGAACGCGCTCTGGTTAGTCTGGAGAGCAGCCGCTTGCAGACCGGCAAGGCCGAGCAAGCCGACCGACAGAATGAGCACTGCGATCATGACTTCGATCAGCGTGAATCCGGCCTGCGCCTTTTGCGAGGCGACCTTTCGTGCTGAGCGGATCATTAGCCACAAGCCTGCCGTACGACACTGACGCGGCCTGCGCCGTTGACCCGAACCTGGCGGCCCATCTCGCCGGTACGATCGTCGCACAGCGTCAACGTGTCACCGTTGTCGACAAAACCGCGGGCATCGTAGGTGAACCGGCTCACGGTGCCGCTCGCGAAGGTCACGTCATCCGAGAACGGTTCGAAGACAGACTGCACTTCGTCGGCATCGATCGCGCCATCGCGATCCTTGTCGACGTAGACGACCCATCCGGCCGACCAGTCGGTGTTGGTATCGCAGGTCGGTGTCGCCGCGTTGTAATTGGCACTGGCACAGATGACCGCGTCGCGCTGGAAACGAATCGCCGAGCTCCGGGCAAGGTTTATCGATGCGACAAAGCGGTTGGCATTCGATGCCATGGCATTGTCAGCAACGACGTTGCCGAAAGTCGGTACGCCGACACCCAGCACGATTGCCGCAATGGCCATCGTGACAATAAGTTCAATTAGGCTTAAGCCGTGTTGTGTTTTCATGCGTCTTTAATAACAAAGCAGCTGGAAACAGCAGAACACTTGGGCTTTACGTGTGATTCAGGTCACATTTGGCCTGTCAAAATGCCGACCTAAATCACAGTAATGGCGAGGTTAAATTCAGGTTTTTGTCTCTGATCGGAGACAGCGAAAACGCCGACTTACGTAAAATCGGATACCATGAATACGTATTCATCGCTGGGCTTGGGCAACGCCAGTGTAGATACTAGGCGACTAACAATATCGACAGGCACGCTGTGGGGGGCGGAATGCTTGCATATCAGAAGAATAAGACGCGGCTCTTTTTCGGCGTACTAAGCCTGCCTTCAACCGCGATGGGGCTCGCCCTGACGGTACAACTGTCGGCGCTGAGCTGGATCCTGACCACGCAGTACCAGCTGGACGTGCACGACATCGGCCTCGTCTGGGCGGCCGGTCCGCTGGCCGGTATTTTCGGCCAGGTCATCATCGGCGGCTTGTCGGACCGCGCCTGGTTCTGGAATGGACGGCGACGGCCGTTCATCCTGATCGGCGGCGTATTCGCCGCACTGTCGCTGCTCGCGTTGCCACAGATCGGCGTGATCTCGGATGCCATGGGTCTCGAGTCCGTTGTCGGTATCGCGTTGATCATCGCGCTGACGCTGGACTTCGCCGTCAATGTCGGCTTCAACCCGACCCGCTCGATCATCGCGGACGTTACCGAATCCGGTGATGAGCGCACCCGCGGTTACACGTGGATGCAGACGATCTCAGGATCTATCGGCGTCGGCGGCTATGCCATCGGCGCGATCTGGGATAACTACGTCCTGATTTACAGCGGCGCCATCGGCGTGCTGCTGATGGCTGTGCTGCCGCCGCTGTTCATCGAAGAGCCGCGGGAGATCGAAACGGAGAGTGAGGAACCCGCCCGGTTTTCGTTCATCGAGATGCTGATGAACATCAAGCCGCTGTGGGGCTTCCTGATTTATGACACGTATGCGATGACCCTGCGTCTCGCCGGCATCAAAGTCGAAAACTTCTACGCAGAAATCGTCTGCGGCATTCTCACACTGATCCTTGTCGCACAGGCACTGTTTAATAAACCGGCCGACGACAGCGTCTCGGCCCGGCATGCCCAGCAGTTTCAGCGCGTTCTCGCCGCCCACTCGTTCAGCTGGATCGGTATTCACACGACCTTCGTCTATATGGTCGTGTTCATACAGCAGCAGTTCCCCGATTTGAGCGACATCGACGGTGGACGGGCAACGTCTCTAAGCTTCCTGATCCTGAATGCCGTTGGCGCCCTCCTTCCGCTTTTCGTACTCGGCCCGCTGAGTAATCGCATCGGCAAGGTACACGTCCATGCCTATGCCTTGTTCGTCATGGCCGCCGCTTATGTTGCCGGGTACCTGTTCGGCAACACGCTGATGATGGTCTACGTGCTCATCGGATTTGTCGGCGTCGGTTGGGCATCGATCGTGAGCCTGCCATTCGCGATCATGTCGCAGAAGGTCGACGAGGATCAGATGGGTCTCTACATGGGTCTGTTCAACTTGTCCGTCGTGCTGCCGCAGCTGACCGTCAGCCTCGGCATAGCGGCATTGATCAGCCAGATTCCCGACAAGAGTTCGATCTGGGTCATCTCGGCGGTTTCTATCGCGATTTCGGCCCTCGCGTGGCTGCGAGTCGAAGATGACGTGCACGACGATACGCCCGTGACCGGCGGGTCGGCGCACTGACAGGACCGAGCACCACGGTCGAGGACAGTACGCGAGGCGCGCTGCGACTTCCGCACAGTGATTCAGTCGCGTTGCACGACAACCGCGCTCATCCGCGGCAGGGACACGGTCATCTGGCCGTTGACGACGTTGACGGCCGCGCAGTCGTCCGCGTTGCCGATGCCTGACAGCAGGTCGCAATAGCTGCCGGCTGGCAGGTCCGTATCGACCGTGAACTCGGCCGGTTCTGAGGACACATTGAAAACGGCGTGACCCTTACTGCCGCGGCCAAATGACAGACCGCCCTCGTGCTCCTGCCAGTGCACCATCGGCTCGCCGTGCATCGCATTGCGGAATTTCACCATCGCGACGATTCCCGGGTTCCGGTGTTCGCAGACCCAGCCGTCCGCGCACTCGGTCATGCCGCTCGCAATCGGTGCTGTCTCGGGTGCGCCCTGGTCACGCTGGTCAAACGCAAAGCTCGACATGACCTTGGGGTAACCGTAGGGATGCGCCAGCATGAAGACGTTCGCGACGTAGTAGTCCAGGCCGTCCTTATAGGTGAGCACATGGTCACCTCGTTGCGAGTCGTGGTTGTCGACGAAGACCACCGCATCCTCCGACGGCAGCATGCCGACTGTCTCACCGAGGTCGCGCAGCCTGGACACATCGGCATGTTTGAACGCGTCGGCAACGCGACTCTCATATTGGAACTCGGTCAGCGGGCCGATCTCGGCGTAGGCCGCCCGATCGACGACGCTGGAATCCCCGGTCAGCACCTCCTGGAACACGTAGTACTCCGGTCCCACTCGCGACATGATCGCCTCGACGTCCTCGACGGGCATGTGTTTAGCCGCATCGATCCTGAAGCCCGCCACGCCGACCTCCAGCAGATCGTTGAGATAGGTCGCAAGCGTATCGCGAACTTTTTCAGAGCTGGTTTTGAGGTCGGCCAGGTTGACCAGCTCGCAGTTCTGCATCTCCCACTTATCGTTGTAGTCCTGTATGTCATTGCCTTCGTGCCGACCGCAGTGATTGAAGTCGTCAAAGGAATACAACGGTGGATAGTCATACTCGCCGTACGGGGTGCCGGCCACGCCGACCGCGTCCGGCCTGACGCCGGTCATATGATTGATCACCGCATCGACGTAGATATCGACGCCAGCCGCCTTGCAGCGCGCGACCATGTCGACGAATTGCTCGCGGGTTCCGCCGCGACTCTCGAGCTTGTAGGACACCGGCTGATACCGCGTGTACCACTGGGGACCGGTCGCATGTTCCTGCGGCGGCGATACCTGCACCGCCGCGTAGCCGTTGGGTCCGAGGAAGCTCTCGCATTCCTCTGCGATAGCCGGCCAGGGCCACTCGAACAGGTGCACAAACGCCATGCGCGGCTCGGCAGGTTTGCCATCGGTCGACAGTGCAGCGACCTCGTCACCTTGTGGCGCATCCGGTCCCGAACACGCTGCGACAAGTACGCCCAATGCCGCCAGCAAGCTGATTCTCTGTGTCTTCATGATGGCCCCTTCGCCGATGTTTCTTCGCCCGGTTGACCCGACAGTAAAAGACGAAATGGAAAGCGGTGCAAGCTGACGCGCGTGATCTCTGAATGAATACGGTTGCAGTCCGCCGTATCGGCTGCGCGGCGCCGCCGCTCAATCCCTTGATTTTCGATCCGCTTCCGACTTCTTCTTCTGAGCTTCCCTCGCCTGCTTCTTCTCGAGCATCAGGGCCTGCGCGTCCTGCCAGTCTTCGACTTTGTCAATGACACGAATGCGGCAGGCAGGCATCGTGATCTGCAGGTCTTCATATTCGAGCGCAGCCCGGCTGTTCGAACAAACGCGCCGCTTCTTCGTCTTGAACCGGATGTTGTAGCCGCGCTCGAGCCCCGGGCAGCTGCGAGCCATCGTCATCAGGAATCGGTCGCTCGCGCTTTCGACATAGACAAAGTCGTTGCCAATCGACTGGAAGTACATGCGCGGTCGAACCGGGATACAGGCGTTCGCCTTTTTCGCTTCGCTCTCGAGTTTCTTTTCGTCGTCAGCAAATGCCGGGGCGGTCATCGTTAGCAGTGCCAGCGAAGGCAGCAGAAACCTGGCTCGGGATATCGTCTTCATGATCATGTCGTCTCAAACCGGTAGCTGGTCGAACTGCGGAATGTTTCGCCGGGTCGCAACAGCGTGCTGGGAAACGTGGGCTCGTTCGGTGAATTCGGCAAGTGCTGAGCCTCGAGGCAGATGGCGCCATACGGCGCGTAGTCGGCCTGCTGTTTGGCCGGGCCGTCAAACGCCATGACGTCAGGCGTGAACACCTGCACACTGGGTTCGGTCGTCTCGACGACCATAACACGGCCGCTGTCAGGCTCGAGAAGCCTTGCAACCTCTACGCGCTCTTCGAGCATATCATCCGCGGTGATAAACGAGTGATCCAGTTGATACAGCGTGTCCGGGATTCGTGAGCCCAGCCGCGCTGGCTCGCGGAAATCCAGCGGGCCACCGGCTACGTCGTCGATCTTCCCTGTCGGGATGTTGTCCGGATGACAGGCCAGCACCCTGTCCGACGCAACGCTCAGTACATGACCCAGAACGTCGCCATTGCCGTGTCCGCGAAGATTGAAGTAGCAGTGGTTGGTCGGGTTCAGCACCGTGGGTCGTGTCGTCGTCGCCTCGTAGTCGATGATCAGTTCGTTCGACCCGGTCAAGGTGTAGGTCACTGACAGGCTCAGCGCACCGGGATATCCCTCGTCACCGTCCGGGCTCTCGGCTGTCAGTGTCAGTTTCCCGTCGTGCTGCCTGGCTGAGTACGTCATCTCGGCGAAACCCGCGTCGCCACCGTGCAAGTGGTGCCCGTCGGAGCGCGTGGCCAGTTCATAGATGACACCGTCGATCTCAAAACGGCCGTTCGCGATGCGCCCGCCGTAGCGGCCGACGACGCAACCGAATGACGGCGTGTTGTTGCGATACTGGTCGAGGGAGTCGAAGCCGAGCGCGACATCGGCCATCCGGCCGTCGCGGTCCGGTACGTGCAACTCGGTGATGGTTGCACCGATGTCGGCGATGCGTACCGCCATACCCGCGTCGTTGTCGAGCGTGTATTCCTTCATGCCCTGAGCATAACGTCGCCAGCGGCAAAACCATAAAAAAAGCCCCTCAGATGAGGGGCCTTTTCGGTCCTTACGTCGCTCAGGCCATCCGCCGCAGCGCGTCGATGCGCTCCGGGATGGGCGGGTGACTCATGAACAGTCGACTCAAGCCCTTCTTCGCGCCCGGCGTAATACCGAATGACTGCATGGCTTCAGGCAGCTCACCCGGCACGCTCTGCTCGAGGCGAGCCAGGGCCCGGATCATCGGCTCGCGGCCGTTGAGCCGTGCCGCGCCGGCATCGGCGCGGAACTCGCGCTGGCGGGACACCCACATGACGATGATGCTCGCCAGGATGCCCAACACGATCTGCGCAACAATGGACGCAACGAAATAGCCGACGCCGAAGCCCTGCTCGTTGCGCAGGATCACGCGGTCGACGAAGTGTCCGACGATGCGCGACAGGAAGACGACGAAGGTGTTGAGCACGCCCTGGACCAGCGCCAGCGTCACCATATCGCCGTTGGCGACGTGCGAGACTTCGTGCGCCAGCACCGCCTCGACCTCGTCCTTCTGCATGCTTCTCAACAAACCCGTGCTGACCGCAACCAGCGCGGCATTCCTGCGTGCGCCCGTGGCGAACGCGTTCATGTCGGGGGAGTCGTAGATCGCGACCTCGGGTGTTTCGATGCCGGCCTGCTGCGCCTGCCGCTGTACCGTCGACAGCAACCAGGATTCGGTCGCGTTCGACGGCTGCTCGATGACCCTTGCGCCCGTGGAACGTTTGGCGATCCATTTCGACATGGCCAGTGAGATGAAGGAACCACCGAAGCCGATGACGGCGGAGAAGATCAACAGGGCTTCGTAATTGATTCCGACGTTATTTTCGTCGAGATAGTTGTCGACGCCGAGCAGACGCAGCACGACGCTGAGCACGACGAGAATCGCAATGTTTGTGGCAAGAAAAAGCGCGACGCGCTTGAACATAGCTAGACCTCCAGTCAGTCCGTTTTTGGCCGAATATCCGATCTGGGTAATTTTTCTGGCTTTTCAAGCGTCACCAATTGTAACGAACTGTATTATCTCCATTGGAAATAAGTTGGAAATTCATTGGGTTACGCAATTCCGGCGCCGGCAGGCCCCAGTGCTCTTCAATCCCGTGGCGTTGGCGCATTGGTTGCAATACCATCCCCTAGTCCTGAACACGGAGGTACCCGATGGCTATTGAATTACAGGCGTTGCCCTATGAGCAGGCAGCCCTCGAACCGCACATTTCCGCCAACACGTTGTCGTTTCACTACGGCAAGCATCATGCGGGATACGTCAACAAGCTGAACAACGCGATCGAAGGCACGGACTACGCCGGCAAAACGCTGGAGGCGATCGTCATCGACTCCAACAGTTCTGGCGACCAGGGCATCTTCAATAACGCGGCACAGATCTTCAATCACGACCAGTACTGGCTGAGCATGACGCCCGACGGCGTCGAGGCGCCCGGCGGCGCATTGGGCGAAGCCATCGAACGCGAGTTTGGTTCCCTCGAGGCCCTGGTAGACCAGATGAAGTCGGCGGCGGCCTCGCTATTCGGCAGCGGCTGGGTCTGGCTTGCCTCGAAAGACGGCGCGCTCGAGATCGTGTCGACCCGGAACGCCGAGACCCCGCTGGTCGATGGCAAGCTCTGCCTGCTGACGATCGACGTCTGGGAACACGCTTACTACCTGGACTTCCAGAACAATAGGGTCGCCTATGTCGACGTCTTCTTCGACAAGCTGGCAAACTGGAAACGCGCGGCCGAACTGTATAAGTAGTCAACAACCGATCGACGGGTCTTGGGGGAGAGCATGGACACAGACGCCATTATCGCGGTGGCTAACGAGCACCTGGCGAACGCCGTAGCCTACCTGTCGCAGACGGCGATCTGGGTGCAGCTGGTCATGATGGTGCTGCTGTTCGGTCTCGCCTGGATCGTCTCCAATCGCGTCGAACCGAGAGTCGAACACCTGGCCCGCGGTATCACCGGGATGCCGGGATTACTGCGCATCTTTGCTGCGTTCCTGCGGCGCCTGGAATGGCTGTTCTTCATCCTCTTCCTTGTCATCGCTTACTCGGTGACCAGCACCCTGGAGTGGCCAGGTAGTAACAACCTGATCTATGCGGTCATGCTGTTGTCCGGGGCC
The DNA here is from genome assembly GCA_030065915.1 of Woeseiaceae bacterium. GTDB lineage: Bacteria > Pseudomonadota > Gammaproteobacteria > Steroidobacterales > Woeseiaceae > UBA1847. The sequence goes on along the minus strand of JASJCQ010000004.1, from coordinate 142,563 downwards.
TGGTTCATAATCTCGGTGTCGTCGCGCGCGATTCGCAGTCGCACCGCGAGGCGGTTCTTTGCGTTTGCCGCCTGGTTCTACGTCGCCGCTATGATCTTAGGCGTCGTCGACGACGTCTCCCAGTTCCTGGACAGCGCGGCATTTAGCGTCGGCGAGATTCGTATCAGCGTGCTCAGTGTTCTACAGGGCGTGCTGCTCCTGGCAGTTGCGCTGTGGGCATCCCTGAAACTCGGCAACTTCTTCGACAACCGGATCCAGACGGTCGAAGAACTGACGCCGTCGCTGCGCGTACTGCTCGGAAAAATCACGCGGATCGCCCTCATCGTCTTCGCCGGGTTCTTCGTCGTGTCCGGCATGGGCATCGACCTGACGGCGCTGACGGTACTGTCCGGCGCCGTCGGCGTCGGCATCGGCTTCGGCCTGCAGAAGGTGGTGTCCAACTTCATCTCGGGCATCATCATCCTGCTGGACCAGTCGATCAAACCCGGCGATACGATCGCTCTCGGCGACACCTTCGGCTGGATACGGGAACTTCGCGCGCGATTCGTTTCCGTCGTGACGCGAGACGGCCGTGAGTACCTGATACCGAACGAAGACTTCATTACACACGAGGTCATCAACTGGTCGTTCTCCGACAAGTACGTCAGGCTCGATGTGACCTTCGGCGTCTCCTACGACTCTGACCCGGACACGGTCAGCCGCATCGCGATAGAGGCCACGAGCAAGGTGGATCGTGTCGATACGGCCAAGAAGGCCCCGGTCTGCTGGCTGACCGAGTTCGGCGACTCGTCGCTGAACTTCAAGCTGCGCTTCTGGATCGCGGACCCGCAGCAGGGACTGACGAATATCCGCGGCAAGGTGCTGCGCGAATTGTGGTACGCGTTCAAGGAAAACGACATCGAGATTCCGTACCCGCATCGCGAGGTCATCCTCCACAACTCGATGAAGACCGAGTCGAGCTAAACCGAAGAGCGGATAGTTCCGGAAGGGCAACGACTCCGGCTTAGAAAAACACGCCCCGCCTGATACTCTCGCAGGCATCACTCATGTGGTTCACCTGCCGTAGCGACGGGTGAACATCGGGGCGGCACATGCACGCACACGATATTGTCCTCATCTGCGGCATCGCCGTCGTCGGTTTCGCCTGCAGCTGGCTGGCCTGGCGCATGAAGCTGCCCGCGATCCTGTTCCTGTTGTTCGCCGGCGTATTGGCCGGACCTGTCTTCGGCTTTCTCGACCCGGATGCGCTGTTCGGTGAGTTGCTGACTCCCATTGTCTCCGTTGCCGTTGCGATCATCCTGTTCGAGGGCAGCCTGACGCTGAAGCTATCCGAGATCCGCGGTCACGGCTCTGTCGTCCGGAACCTCGTGTCGGTCGGCGTGGTACTGACCTGGCTCGTAGCCGCCCTGACCGCTTACTACGTCATGAACTGGGACATTTACCTGTCGGCATTGTTTGGCGCCGTCGTCACGGTCAGCGGACCGACCGTTGTCATGCCGCTGCTGCGGGCCGTGCGTCCCAAACCCGCTGTGTCCAGCATCCTGCGCTGGGAATCGATACTGATCGATCCGATCGGCGCCATCTTCGCGCTACTGGTCTTTAATGCGATCGTTGCGACGCAGCAGCAGTCCGGGTTCTCTCACATCGCGGCCGAGTTCGGGATCATCGTCGGCGTCGGCGCCCTGCTCGGCGCGGCCGGTGGTTACGCGTATGGCATCGCGTTGAGAAAACGCGTGATCCCCGACTTCCTGCGCGACTATTCAGGGCTGGCCGCCGTACTGCTGGTCTTCGCCGCGGCGGAGTACCTGCAGGGCGAGTCCGGGTTCCTCGCCGTTACGATCATGGGCGTATGGCTCGCGAACATGCGCGACGTCGACCTCGAGGACATTCTGAACTTCAAGGAGAGCCTCACGCTGGTCCTGATCGGCGGCCTGTTCATCCTGCTGGCCGCCCGGCTCGACCTGGAGGCGCTCGCCGCCTTAGGCCTGGGCGGCATCATCGTCGTTCTGGTGCTGCAGCTGCTCGCCGGTCCCGCGCGTTCGGTGGTCAGTTCCGTTGGTGCCGGGCTCAGCTGGAGAGAGAAGCTCTTTATCGGCTGGGTCTTCCCGCGCGGCATCGTCGCGGCCGCCGTGTCGTCGTTGTTTGCACTGCGCTTGAGGGACATCGGCTACCCGGACGCCGAGGCGCTCGTGCCGCTCGTCTTCGGCCTGATCATCGGCACCGTGGTCCTGCAGAGCCTGACGGCGAAACCGATCGCAAGACTCCTGGGCGTCGCCGAACCGGACCCGACCGGCGTGCTGGTCATCGGCTCCAACCTGCTCGGGCGAACGCTCGCCAAGGCGATCATGGAGGCGGGCTTGAGCGTGCGCCTCGCCGACTCGCACTGGGCAGGCATTCGCGAGGCGCGGATGATGGGCTTGCCGACCTTCTACGGCAGCCCGATTTCCACCTACTCGGAGGACAACCTCGACACGGCAGGCCTCGGCAACCTGCTGGCTGTGTCCCGGCAGCCCGGGCTCAACGAACTTGCCTGCGTCCGGTTCGCGAGCGACTTCGGCCGGGATCACGTGTTCGTGATGAGCACAACCCGTGAGAAGGACCACGAGAAGCACAAGGTCAGCGGCGAGATGAGTGGCCGCCACCTGTTCGACGACAAGGTCAATATTGACGAGCTGATCCGGCATCTGAAGTCAGGCGCGCAGATCAAGCTGAACAACTTGACCGATGAGTTCACGTTTGAGGCCTACAGTGAGAAGCACCCCAACAACCTCGTGCTGTTCGCCGTCGATACGACGCAACATATCCGCTTCCCGGTTCCGGACGAGGAGTTCAAACCGCTGACAGGCTGGACCATTGCAGCACTGATGGGACAGTCCATCGACCCGCAACCCGACCCGATGTACCCGAATCGACCGAATTGACGGCGCTGTCCCGCAGAGGCAGGGAAACTTTGGTCAGGCAAGGCGTTCGGAACACTCGTCAGGATCGATAAATGGCTATAGTCCGCAACTATGAAGTTGTGTTGCACAAGCTGCTGGTTCGCCGTTGCACTTTTGCTGCCCTCACTGGCCGCTGCCGAACTTGCAATCACCGGCCTCGATGGAGAGCTGGAACGTAACGTCAGGTCGTTTGCTGCGCTTGCCTCGGAATCCTGCGACGCCGAGGACTGGCGAGTCCGGCGCCGCTTTCGCTCGCTCGAGAAAGAAACCCGGCGCGCGCTCGAACCTTTCGGCTACTACGACCCGGTCATCACCTCATCACTGACGCTTGGGGGCGATTGCTGGGCCGCGACGCTCGATGTGGTGCCGGGCGAACAGGTTCTGTTGCGCGACATCGTCATCGACGTGCGCGGAGAGGCCGCTTCCGATCCGCCGTTTCTTGCGCTGGTCGAAGCTGCCGGTCTGACACCCGGCTCACCCTTGCGGCACAGCGAATACGAGCGGGTCAAGAAAGGTATGCAGACGCTGGCTGCCGATCGCGGCTACTTCGACGCGAGTTTTTCAGAGAGTCGACTGGACGTGTGGCCCAACGAAGGACGTGCAGACGTCAGTCTCCTGCTCGACAGCGGTGCTCGCTATCGACTCGGCGAGATCTCGATACAACAGGACATACTGAAAGACAGAATCCCGGCAGCCTACATCGACTTGCGCCCCGGCGAATACTACGACAGCGACAAGCTGGCACGAGCCTTCCGGGAGCTGACCGACAGCGTCTACTTCTCTTCAATCAACATCTTCCCGGACGTCGAGAATGCCTCGGAAGGGGCCGTGCCGATCAGGATAGATCTCGAGCCGGGGACCCGTATCGAGTATGGCGCTGGCGTTGGTTACTCGACAGACATCGGTGCAAGACTGCGGACCGGTTTCCGCAACAACCGCCTCAATCGCGCGGGGCACCGAATTATCCTGGACCTGAACATCGCCGAGCTCATCCAGGGCATGACCGCCGAGTACCGCATTCCACTGGGCGATCCCCGCCGCGAATGGTTCAGCGTCACTGGCGGGCTGTCGTCCGAGCAGACTGAAACCTATGACAGCGACATTCAGTCGCTCGGTGTTCGCTGGACGAGAATAATGAGTGATCGCTGGCTCAGAACGCTCGCGCTCGACGTCAAGAACGAATCCTACGACCTGGGAACCGTCGTACGTACGGCGCGGTCAGTGGTACCTGCGGTCATATTCGACCATAAGAGCTCGGACAGGGACGTGTTTCCCCGGCGCGGCCTGCGCCTCACTGCGGAGGTACGCGGCACCGAAAAGGTACTTGGCTCGAATTCGTCCTACGTACAGACCGTGCTCAGGACGCGCTGGATTCGCGGCCTCGGCGAGAACTACCGGGTCCTTGCGAGGCTGAATGCGGGCTACACCGACACACCGGACTTCAATGACCTGCCACCATCAGCTCGGTTCTTTGCGGGCGGCGACGAATCCATTCGTGGCTTCGATTTCGAGACGCTCGGTCCGAGAAACGACGACGGTGTCGTCGTCGGCGGCAGCAACCTGCTGGTCGCGAGCCTGGAGTTCGAAAGACGCCTGACGGGGAACTTCTACGGTGCGGTTTTTGTTGACGCCGGCAATGCGTTCAACGACAACGACTTCGAGGCCGAGGTCGGCGCCGGCATCGGGCTCAAGTGGCGATCTCCGGTCGGCGCCATTCGCATGTACCTGGGGTATCCGGTCAGCGACAGCGACGAATCGCTGCGGCTGCACCTGCGACTTGGAGCAGACCTGTGACCCTTGGCAGGAAAGCCTGGCTCGCCGTCGCCGCAATCACCGTACTGGTGACGGCCATGATTGCGTGGCTCGTCGCAACGCCGCAGGGGGCGAGATTCGTCCTGGCACGGGCCGACAGTTTGTTGCCAGCGCCGCTGACACTCGGCGAGATGGACGGCACACTGACGCAAGGCATCGTCTTCGAGACCGTTGACTGGTCGGACGATGCCGCATCGATTAACGCAACAGAGTTGTTTGTCCATGTCGACCTTATGCCGCTGCTGCAGCGCGTCGTGCGGATTGATGAGATCCGGACGTCGACGCTGCATATCGATATCCCGACAGAGCCGTCGCAACCGGAACCCGCCAGTGCCCCCTTCGAACTCGACCTGCCGGTCGACATCTTGCTCAACAACTCGCGCCTGGAAGACATCAGTATTGTGCGCGGCGACCTCGAACGCCGCGTCGATTCGCTGCAACTCGCGGCCAGCCTGCGCGGTTCTCGCCTGACGGTCCAGGTCCTCGACGTCGCCAGCAGCTGGCTGACGGTGAATGCGACGGGCAATTCTCGCCTGTCGGGGAAGTACTCGACCGAAGCGGAGTTGCGTTGGACTGTGCAACTCGACGATCAGCGCTTATCCGGCAACCTGCAGGTCGATGGCGATATCGAGAGCTTCGAGATCGAACATGTCCTGCAAAGCCCGTTCCCGGTCAACACGGAAGGGAGCGTCGCACTGGACGGCGAACAGGTCTCTGTTGACCTCACCCACCGCTGGACCGATCTTCGCTGGCCCGTCGGGGAACGCGAGCTTCACTCAGCCGAGGGCGCACTCAGGCTTGAAGGCCCGGTGAGCGAACTCGCGGTCCGGCTGGATGCGCTGCTTCGGACCGACGACCTGCCCGTGACAGCGATAACGCTTGCGGGCGTGACGGACCTCGAAGCCATAGAGGAACTTGAATTGACGATCCAGAACGACATCGGTGTGCTGTCGGCCCGCGGCGGAGTCCGCTGGTCGCCAACTTATGCGTTCGAAGCGGACTACGAGCTGTCGGACCTTGATCCGTCCTTCGCTCACCCTGCGGTCAGCGGAAACGTCGGCTTGCAAGGCTACGCCGAGGGAAGATACGAAACCGATGAATACGCACTGAGCGCCCTCATTAGCCACGTTTCGGGTTCAGTCAATGACGTCGCTTTGTCCGGCGGTGGACAAGTCGACATCGAGAACGACCGGCTGGTCGTAGAGACGCTCGACCTCGCGCTCGGCTCGAATCGCCTGCAGCTTAACGGTCAGGTTGGTGAGCAAGTTGCCGTATCCGGCAAGGTGTCACTCGATCAGCTATCGGAATTGATTCCCGAAGTATCCGGCAACCTGTCGGCAGACATCGACGTCAGCGGGACTCGAGAAGCACCCGCGGTCAACGCGACCGTACAAGGTCGCGGCATCGAATGGTCATCTGTTTCCGTGGATACCACAGAGGCAGCGTTGTCATTGACGAGTGCCGGCGGCATCGACGCGGATCTTTCGTTCCGGCAGTTGTCGTCGGGCGCGCAGACAATTGACAGCGGAACGCTCGACGTCGTGGGACAGCTTGACGAACACCGTATTAGTTTCGAGCTTTCCGGTTTTGACAGCACAGTGTCACTGTCCGCGAGCGGCGGTTTCGCCAAACCGCGTTGGTCGGGCGAGCTGAGTGCGTTAGACATTCGGAACCCCAAGGCAGGTCAGTGGCGAAGTACGGCCTCGGCAGCACTCACGGCGTCGACAGACGGTGCTTTGCTGGATCCCTTTTGCATTGAGAACACGTCCGGAGCCGGCAGGCTATGCCTGCAGGCTGAGTACGCAGACGCCGGCAACGCTACGGCGGCGATGAGTATCGAGGGTTTGCCTGTCGCAGCACTTCAATTGCCGTTGCCTGAAGGGGTCAACACAGAAGGCAGCCTGTTCGTCGAGGCCAGTGCGAAACTCGTTGACGGGCAGGTCTCAGGCAACTCGTCCGTTGATCTTCGCGATGGTCGGGTACAGACCCGCATTGACGGCGAGGAGTATGAAACCGGCTTCACGGTCGCGACGGCCGGCGCGACCCTGCTCGGCAACCGACTGGCGGCGCAAGTCGATATCCAGACGTCGAATGACGTATCGGCGATCATGGCGGAGCTGGAAGTGACCGACGTGTCGCTGCCAGATTCCGCCGTCTCCGGCAAGGCGTCGATGCGCATCGACAGTCTGGCCAATATCACGTCCTTTATCCCCGACCTGGTGAACCCGCAGGGCAGGATCGTGGGCGACATCACGATCGGGGGACGCGCCGGTCTGCCCGAGGTCACCGGTGAGATTCGCCTGGCCGACGGTTCTTTCGGACTCCGGCGCGCCGGGATCGAGGTCAGCGATGTCGACCTTTCCTTGAGCCAGTCAGAGCCCGGCAGTTTGCGGCTGCGGGGTTCCGCGACGTCCGGCGACGGCGCGCTAACGATCGAGGGCGACACCTACCGGGACGAAGACACCGGTCTCCGGACGGAATTGTCGATCACGGGCGACCGGTTCCAATTGCTGCGTTTGCCCGACTGGCAGATGAGTGCATCGCCGGATGTGCAAATCGTCGCTGACCAGAGCCAGGTCCTCATTACCGGCGCGCTTGATGTTCCCGCCGCCGACATTCGCGTCAAGGAGATTCCGCAATCGGCGACCCGGCCCTCCTCCGATGCGGTCGTACACCGAGTCGACGCGACGCGTCGGGAAGAAGTGCGGCGCAGCATCGACGTCGACCTGCTCGCGTCTCTCGGTGACGACGTGAAGCTGGCCGCGTTCGGGCTGGATACGGGTTTAACCGGCTCCGTGCAATTGCGAGGCGGTCGCGGACGGCCATTCCAGGGCTTCGGCCGGCTGGAACTGACCGACGGCAGCTACAGTTCCTACGGACAGGACCTGGACATCGAGCGCGGCCTTCTGATTTTCAACGGCCCGCTGGATAACCCGCAGCTGGACGTACGCGCCAGTCGACAGGTCGGCACCGTCACCGCAGGCATCCATTTGACGGGCGTGCCTTCGGCGTTGAGCTCGTCTGTCTACAGTAATCCGCCCTTGCGCGAAGCCGAGGCACTATCCTATTTGCTGACGGGCCGCCCGCTGTCGACGGCGACATCGGAGGGAGACGGCGACCTGCTCGCCAATGCCGCTTTCGCGCTCGGCATGAGCGGCGCCGGTCAGGTTGCCTCCCGGGTCAGGAGCCAACTGGGTCTCGAGACCCTGAGTGTCGAGGGCGGCGCCGATGACAGTCGTATCGTCGCCGGAAAAAGACTTAGTAATCGCCTGCTCGTCGAGTACGGCTACGGTCTTGTGGATCAGCTGGGCTCCTTGCTGCTGCGATATCAGCTGAACGACCGGCTGGTCATCGAGTCGAGAACCGGTGTGACGAGCAACTTCGACCTCTATTACCGCGTCCGCAAGCAATGAGTTGGATAGTGAGTTGGAAAGAAGGACTCAGGCCGATGACGGCAGGCGCGACCGTGTCGCGTTCAACAGGATAGAGATGGACGACAGGGCCATCGCCCCGGCTGCAATCGCCGGGTGCACGAAGCCAAGCATCGCCATCGGTATCGCAACGGCGTTATAGATAATCGCCCACGTCAGGTTCTGGCGAATCACACGACGGGTCTTGCGGGTCAGCTTGACCAGCCTGGGCACATCGGCAACCGACGCGCCCGTGAAAGACACTGCCGCAGCGGTTCGGGCGGCATCGGTGGCGTTGTCAACGGCGATGCCAAGATCGGCGGCGGCCAGCGCCGGTCCATCGTTGATGCCGTCGCCGGCGAAAGCAACGACGATGCCCTCCTCACGGGCACCCTCAACCAGGGAAACCTTGTCCTCTGGCGACAGGCCGGCCCGGTGATCGACACCCAACGCATCGGCGACACGCGCGACGGGACCTTCTGAATCGCCGCTCAGAATGCAGGTATCGACGCCCATGCCGCGGAGCTTACCGATCGCATCGACCATGCCCGGACGAACCGGATCGTCGAGTTCAATAACGCCGGCGAGGCGGCCATTGTGCGCGACACCAACTCGGGTCATCCCAGACTCGACGATCTCGGGCAATTCGATTCCCAGCGCTGCCAGCCAGGACAGCTTGCCGACGTCGATCGTCTGCTCGCCGGAACGCCAGCGAATGCCATTGCCCGGCTCGACGTTGGTCTTCACCTCCTCGGCAGGCGCATCGCCATCGGATGCTGCGACAATCGCGCGTGCGATCGGATGCTCGGAGAATCGCTCTGCCGCCGCGGCAAGCCGGACGACGTCGTCCCTGGCGAAACCCGGCTCAGGGTGCACGGCGACGATGACCGGATGACCCTCGGTCAGCGTTCCGGTTTTGTCCATGTAGAGGCGTTCAGGGTTCGCCGCCGCGGTCGCCGCATTGAGATCTCGAATGATCATGCCGACGCGGGCCGCCGACGCTGAGGCCGTAAGACCCGCCATCGGCGCGGCGAGTGACAGGGCACAGGGGCAGGCGATGACGAAGACCGCCAGCGCGCGGACGGCGGCGGCTTCGGCGTCGCCCGTGAAAAAATAGACTCCGACGGCAGCAACGACAGACGCAGCAGCCGCCACCCACAGAAAATAGCGCGCTGCGAGATCGGCGACTTTTTGCCACGCGGGTTTCTTCGCCAGCGACTGACGCACCTGCTTCGCGAGGCTGTCGATGCGTCGCTTGCCGGACGATGCCGTGATCTCGACCGTCAGCGCCGCGTCGAGGACTCGCTCACCGGCATGCACATCGTCGCCCGCACCCACCGATACCGGGACCGACTCGCCGTTAAACAGGCTGCGATCCACTTCGGCACGGCCATCGACAACTCGCCCGTCAATGGCCAGCCGGCTGCCCGGTCGAACCAGGACGCGCGCACCGGCTTTCGCCTCTTTCAGCGTGACCTCGCGCTCGGACCCGTCGTCATCGATGAGCGTCAGCGATGACGGCGCCATCTCAAGTAGTTCCAGTACCGCGTCGCGTGCCCGACGCCGGACACGCAGATCGAGTAAGCGCGCGATCAGCTGCAGGACGATCAGCGCGATCGCTACCTCGAAGTAAACCTCGCTCGATCCCTGGACGAGGTTCAGAACGCTCAGGATCACACTGCCGGCAACGCCCAGGAGAATCAGCGCATCGATCCCGGCGACGCCGGCCCTCAAGGTTGCGATGCCCATGCGATAAAACGGCAGCCCGGAGTACAACAAGACGGGCAGTGACAGGACGCCGGCAGCAATGGCCATTGGCATCGCTACTGTCTGGCTGACGACGCCAAGGTACAGCGCCATCATCGGCAGCATGGCCCACATGCCAAAGAATACGCCGACAATCAGGCGCATCATCATGTCGCGCGCCGGGTCGTCCTTGTCCGCCTTGACGTCGCGATGGTCGCCGACGAAGTGCGCTTCGTAACCGAGCCCTTTCACGGCAGCGACGACATCGTTGGCGGCCTCGCCCGTCCACTGCAGTACGGCGGCGTCGGCCGCGAAGTTTACCGAGGCGTCGTGCACGCCAGGTTGTTTCTTCAGCGTCGCCTCGACGCTCGCGGCACAGGCCGCACAGAACATGCCATCAATGACAAGTATGTCCTGCCGATCTTCGGCAGCTTCAGGCACCCTCTCCGGGAGCGAAGACATCATCAAGCTCCTGACCACCATTCCAGGGCCCGCGGCCCTCGGGGTAGCGCTGCCGGCCCTCTTCGACCTGATCGGCCGTGATCGGCGAAGCGCTGTTTCCCCAGTTCGTACGTATGTGCGTCAGCACGGCAGCCAGTTCAGCATCACTGAGCTGCGAGAACGCGGGCATGACGCCATTGTACGCCTGATCGTTGACGATCATCTCCCCCTGTACGCCATGCAGCAGGATCTGGATTAGCCGCTCGTCGTTTTCGACGACCCAGGACGACGCGACCAGCGGCGGAAAAATGCCGCTCAGGCCCTGTCCGGCCGCCTGGTGGCAGGCGACACAGTTGCCTGCGTAGACCGCGGCACCGTCGACGGTGTCCGACACGACGATGGCCGTGCGGCGATCGCCGGCGCCGACCGGATAGCCGGTGTTCTGGAAGTAGTACCAGGAGCCCCACGCCAGCAATGCAATCGACAACAGGGCCAGCGGCCTCGGGATCGGCGACTTGAGCTCATCCGGCTCATCGCGCTCACGTTGTTGCGGCCGGTCGAAGCGATCGTCTGCCATCAGTTCGCCTCCTCGACCGGGATCTCGTCTACCGGGTAGGTCCGGTCGAGCTCCAGCAGGTATTGCACGAGATCCCTCGCCGCCGGGCGAGCGACGACAACGCCGCCGTCCGGTGCAAACTCTTGAGGCAGGTTAACGACATTGTCGCGCGGGCCGGCCTCTTCCTTGACCTCAAACAGGAACGGATAGGCCGGCATGATGCTCTCCGGCATCACGGCCCTCGGGTTGTAGAGGTGGGTCATATGCCAGTCGACGCTCGGCTGCCTGGCGCCGATGTTCAAGAGATCCGGCCCCGTCCGCATCGTGCCGAGCAGGTGCGGCGAGTCGTAGATGAAGTCAGCCGGCACGGCCGCCCTGCCCCAGCCGCGAATGGCATCGGGTCCGAGCGACGGGTCGCGAGTCTGCTGGCTGTGACAGTAGACGCAGCCGAGGCTGATGTAGACCTCGCGACCAACCAGGGCCGATTCCGAGTAAGGCGTCAGGCCCTCGGGTGGCTTAACGGATGCCTGCAGCTGAATCGACGGCATCACGACGATCATTAACGCCGCGAACAGCAGAATCATTGCAGCGGCGGCTACGATTCCCAGTGCGCGCGTCATGCCGAACCTCCTGCCGCGCTTCGTGCGGCGGGCCGGCGGAACAGCGCGGCGTCATCGCGGACCGGCCCGGAGCGCGTGAGCGCGATGAACGCGTGCACGGCGAACACGACATGACCGAGCGTCATGATCGCACCGCCAATCGAGCGTGCTTCGAGGTAAGGCAGCGTCAGTGTCACGGACTCCATGAACGGCCGGGACGGATCCTGCATCGCAAGCCCCTGCAGCCAGCCGCCGATGCTCAGGAAAATGAAGTAGACGGCAAAGCCTATGAAGACCAGCCAGAAGTGCGCCGTGATGGCTCTCGGGTACGGCCATTCACGGCCGGTCAGTCGCGGCATGATGAAGTAGATCGCGCCGAACATGATGTACGTCAGGAAGCCGTACAAGCCTAAGTGCGCGTGCGCCACCGTGTAGTGCGTGAAGTGCGTGATCTCATTGACGGACCGTAAGGCCTGCATCGAGCCCTGCAGTGAGGCCGCCGTGTACATGACGGCGCCGAGAACGACGAAACGAAGCGTCGGAGAATACAGCAGCAAGCGCCAGCGTGGCGCGACCGTCATGTGGTGGTTGACCGCGACGGCAACGACCGGGATGACCATCATGACGCTGTGCACGATCGAGATCGTGACGGCCCAGGTCGGTACCGGCCCGCCGATCAGGTGATGCAGGCCGACCTGCGAATAGAAGAGCGCCAGCGCCCAGAAGCCGACCAGCGACAGGCTGTAGGAATAGATCGGCGCGCCGACGATTTTCGGAATCATATAGTAGGCCGCCGCCAGTCCGAGTGGCGTCATCCACAGACCCAGGACGTTGTGCGCGTACCACCAGTTCAACATCGACTGCTCGACGCCGGAGAACAGGTTCGGCAGGTTCGCCGTGACGAACAGCATCGGGAACCAGATCAGCGCGGCCAGCAGGTACCAGGCGCTGACGTACAAGTGCTGCACGCGCCGCTTCAGCAGCGACAGGATCAAAGGCACGGCGGCCAGCGCGCCGCCGACGACCATCGTGATGTCGATAGGCCACGGGAATTCCAGCCACTCCATGCCATCCGAGTAGCCGGTCAGCAAGGCGGCGGTACCGAGGAATATCCCGACGTTCCAGATGATAGCGCCGGCCGTTGCGTACGCCGGTCCCTGCAGCGTCACTTTGAACAGCCGCGGGATCAGCCAGATGCCGACGCCGACGCCGGCCATTGACGCCCAGCCGTAGGCGACCAGGTTCAGGTGCGCAGGTCGCAGCCGCCCGAAGGTCAGCGCCGGATCGCTGACCAGCCAGTCGGGCATATGGAATTTCATCGAGACGATGAGCCCGATGATCGAGCCGAGCACGAGCCACACGAGTGACGACGCGAGCCACCAGGTGACCGGCGTGCGGCTGGATCGATCCGCGCGGACTCGGGCGGCACGGTCCTCGAGCCCCTGCTGGCCGCGGTCTGCGATCTCGCCGCGCTCGCGCTGCATCTCGGCCCGCGTGTCAGCCGGCGTCGCCGGGTCCTCGACGCGGCCGACCTCGTCAGTGCCGAAGATCGTCTGCGCCGCACGCTTACCCATCGTGAACTGGTCGTTGACGAGCGCCCAGATCAGAAGGCCGAGCCCGCCGACGGAGATCACGAAAGTGGCGGCCAATAGAAATGCAATCGCTGTAGACATGCGAAGTCCGGTATCGAAACAGATGGAAGAAACGCCAGCGCCGAGACCAGGGCGCGAGCGTGCTGACAGAAGGCTTGGATGTTAGCCAAGAAAGCCGCTCAACACTGTTTCAACATGTAGCAATCGACGCCGGCTGCACGACCGGGCTGCTGCGAGCCCCGTTTTCGACTGCGGACAGGTTCAACGGCCGTAAACGCTCGTTTTCTGTGCCTTTTTGACCAATCGTTAATTTTGTAACGAAACTGTGCGTCGTCTCTCAAGAATTCTTATTCCCGGCCGTTATTATCGCCGTGGTTACTCGGGTCGGGACTCGGGCAGGCTTGCCCGTGCCTCTCGTCGGATCGCAGCAGGCGTCGATTCCTCGCAGGAGAATCAGCAACTTGGGCAGCAGCGCAGACAAGAAACCGGCAGACCCGGAACGCGGCAAACTGCCGTCGGACCTGGATATGACGGCGTTCGACGCACGCGAGTTGAAGCTGTGGCGGCAACGCACGGATCCGTCGCCCGACCAGGACCGAACAGACGCCAACCTCATTGCTATCGTGTCGTCCGCGGGCAAGGTCGAGAGCGTGATCAGTCGCACCGACCGAACCGGCGTGCTGCCGAGCGACGTCGAGCCGGGCGCCGCCGTCGAGTCACTTTGGCCCGGAACGACGGGTGGCCAGGTGAAACGCAATATTCGTAAAGCGCTGCAGAGCCGCCAGGCGCACAGCATCCAGTCGACGGATGACTCCGGCAGCGGTTGTTGCCTCGAGTTCTTGTTTGTCCCGCAGGGCCGAGACCGGGTCATGCTGATCGCTCGCGATGCAAGCGCGACGCAGGCCGCCATTGAGGAACTCGCCGACCTGGCTTACATGGACAGCGACACCGGTCTCCCGAACCGGGACTGGCTGGCCGGTGAACTCGCGGCCATTATCCAGCGCATTCGGCTGCGCCAGGGTCGCGGCGCCCTGATCTGCATCGACATCGAGGAAGAAGAAGATCAGGACCTGAAGACCACGCACGGAGAAAGCGTGTACCGCGTCATTCTCGCGAATGTCGCCTCCCGACTGACGCGTACGCTCAGAGGCGCGAACCAGCAGGATGAAGACGATGACGAACGCTACTCGGCCGTCGCACGAATCGATGAGACGCAGTTCGCCGTCGTTCTGCCGGACATCGAGACGGGCGAAGATGCCCAGGCGGTCGCCGAACGGCTGACCGGGCTGCTGGCGGCGCCGATGGTCATCGAGGCCAAGGAATACGAACTCAACATCTCCTTAGGCATTGCGCTGTACCCGCAGGATGGCGAGCGCAGTGCCGAACTGTTGGAGAACGGCATCGTCGCCGTGCAAGAAGCGCGCTTCAGCCATACCAGTCATCACAAGTTTCACTCGGGCACCGTCAGGATGCGCGCCCTGGAGCGACAGGACCTCGTCGTCGAACTCGAGACCGCGTTGCGCGGCCAGGAGTTCCAGCTGAACTACCTGCCGATCCACTCACAGCCGGACGGCAGCGTGACTGCGATTGAAGTCCTGTTGCGCTGGCCAAGGCCGCTGTTCGCAAGCCGGCCGATCCAGGAAGTCATCAAGGCTGCTGAGTACACTGGCCTGATCGTGCCGATCGGGGAGTGGGTGTTCGCCACGGCCTGCGAGCAGCTGGCCGCGTGGCGGTCCGAGGCGCACCCCGACCTGAGACTGGCCGTCAATGTCTCCGGGCAGGAATTCGCCCGCGAAGATTTCACGGATCGCCTCGGCCGGGTGCTCGACGACTCGGGCATCGACGGCGGCAGTGTTGACCTGGAGATCACCGAGCACCTGCTGCTTCGAGACGCGATGCGCAGTTTCACCACCTGTCGCGCCCTGACGAATCTCGGCATCAATCTCGTGGTCGACGACTTTGGCACCGGCATCTGCTCATTCGACTACCTGGCGGACAGCCCGATCGCCGGCGTCAAGATCCACCAGAAGTTCACCGCCATGGTCGATCACAGCCCGTCGAGCCGGGCCGCCTGCGCCGCGATCACGGCGATGGCGCATGAGCTCGGCCTGCGGGTGACGGCCGAAGGCGTCGAGACCTGGGAGCAGGGGGAAGCGCTGACCGAAATAGGCTGCGACAACCTGCAGGGCTTCCTGTTCTGTGAGCCGGTGGACGCCGACAGCATGCAACGCTACCTGGCGAATCCTGCGCCCGCGGGCGAGGGTCGTAACGATGACTAAGCCGGCCGGGACACACTTCGAATCGGACGACCTCACCGAGGTGACCGGCATTCTTGAGTCGCTGATGTCGGTCGCGAATGACGAGAGCTACGATGACCAACAGCCTGAGGAGAAGCGCGTCCTGCTGCTCGGCCGGCCACGGTCGCTGAAGCGTTGGGATATTCGCTGGCTGGAACGCTCCGGCTTCGCGGTGACGTTGGTGGATGACCCGGAGCACTCAGTACTTGCGGCGGAAACGCTGGATCCCTGCGCCATCGTCGCGGAAGCCGCCTTCCGCGACAGCCGCAGGCGGCCCGTATACCAGAGCGTGCTGGACGCGGAAGCGGTCGAGGCGCCGGTCATCGTGCTGAGCCACTCGAGCAGCGAGACCCGGGATGCGTTGGACAATGGCGCATACGACGTCGCAAGAAAACCGTTCGACTGGCGGATTCTCAGCCGCCGGGTGCGCCAGGCGGTACAGATCGCAGACAATGACGCTGCGCTGGAACAGGCTCGTGATTCGCTGCGCTCTGCCGTGGAACTTGCGGACAGGGTCCGCGAGCAAAAACGGACGTCCGAGTCCTTCGAACCCGTGACAGGCTTGCCGAATCGCAGCAAGTTCCGGGAACTGCTGCAGCGCAGCGCCACCTCGATTACGGGCAACGACAATGTGTTGCTCGTCTGCGTGGTCAGCCTGAACCGGTTCAACCTGATCACCGAGGCGGTTGGCGCCAAGCAGAGCGACCAGGTGGCCTTCGACACCGCCGGCATCCTGAGAGACTGCCTTCAATCGACGGCCGACTCGGTACAGCTCGAGTCCGGTCTGCGCACGGCCTCGGTTGCGCGGATCGATCCGGGCCGGTTTGCGTTGTTGATGACCGTTTCCCCTGGAGCCGCCGAGCTCGACGAGCTACGCCGGACAATTATCGAAAGGCTGTCTGCACCGATGACTGTCGATGGACAAGCCCTGTACCTGTCGCCCTGTATCGGCGCCGCCGTGTATCCGACAGAAGTGTCTGACCTGCCTCAGCTGCTCGGAAAAGCGGAGTCGGCCATGCGTGAGGCGCGCAGCCGAGGCGCGCAGTTCTGTCACCACAGCAAGAAGGTGGACGAGGACATCGCGCGCAAGCTCCGAATCGAAAACCGCCTGCATGCCGCCATCGACAATGCCGAACTCCGGCTCGCCTACCAGCCTCTCGTCGATATCGCGAGCAATCGCATCGTTGGCTGCGAAGCCCTGCTGCGCTGGCCGCAAGCCGACGGCAGCTTCCTGTCGCCCGCCGAATTCGTGCCGATCGCCGAAAGCTCAGGACTGATGGTTACGATCGGCAGGTTCGTGCTGGATTCCGCCTGCCAGCAGCTCGACAGCTGGAAGAGACAGGGGCTGGATCCGATTCGCATGTCCGTCAATGTCTCGAAATGCCAGTTGCTCGACCCCGGATTCCCCGACGTCGTACGCGGATGCCTGGAAAGACATGACGTCGACCCGAGCCTGATCGACCTCGAGCTGAGCGAACGCGGCGCGTTGTCGCCCGAGACCAATGTGCTGGACAGGCTCGAGGCCCTGAAGACACTCGGCGTATCGCTGTCTATCGACGACTTCGGCACCGGCGAAGCCGCTATCGCCTACCTCAAGGATCTGCCGGTCGACGTCCTGAAGATCGATCGTTCCTACATCATGGAGCTCCGTTCGAACGGCGCCGAGTCCGCGATCACGTCGGCCATGGTCGCACTGGGCCAGAAGCTGAACCTGACCGTCGTCGCCGAGGGCGTGGAGTCGAATGAACAGCTGGCCATGCTCCGTGGCATGGGCTGCGACCAGTACCAGGGCTTCTTCCTGTCGCCCGCCGTGAGCCCCGACGAAGTCGTCCGGCTGCTGCAAAATACGCCGTAATCCCGCCAATTTAACCGGTTCATTATGAGAACTGGTTCACACTTTCACCGCAGTCCCTGAAGCCACCGGTCACCGCCCGGATCCGGCCCGTCGTGGTCTCATTGCCGCACTGATTCGAACTCCGCGATTACCCGGAAGAGGTCAACGCGGACAAGGGACAAAAGGCGGATGGAATGATGGATTTCGGACAGCTTATGAATTGCATACGCAGGGGCACGCAGCAATGCCTGCTCGCCGTATTGACCGTCCTGTTGTGGCCGGTCATGGCGGCGGCTGGCGAGGATGCCCATCCGATGCGTTTCGAGCACCTGACGCTCGATGACGGTCTCTCTCAGAGCACCGTCGTCAGCATTCTTCAGGACTCGGAAGGTTTCATGTGGTTCGGCACAGAGAACGGCCTGAACCGCTACGATGGCTACAGGTTTTCGCACTTCCGCCAGGAACGCGGCAACGCCGAGGCGCTCCGCAACGACTTCGTCTACGACCTCGTCGAGGACGCGAGCGGCGCATTGTGGGTGGCGACCAAGGGCGGCGGCCTGTCGAAATTCGATCGCGATACCGAGACATTCACGACCTACCGTCACGACACCGAGGACGAGTTCAGCATCGCCGGCAACATCGTTCGCTCGCTGCTGGCCGACAGCGATGGTTCGATCTGGGTCGGCCTGCGCCAGGACGGACTGAACCGACTGAACCCGGCTAACGGCAAGTTCGAGCGCTTCGACATCGCGGGCGGCGGCGAGAGCGTTTTCGCGCTGCACAAAGATCACAGCAACCGCCTCTGGGTCGGCACGGACGCGGGGCTTTACACGATGGATCTCGAGAGCGGTGAGGTCGAGTCATTTGGCGACGATGCAGACCAGGCTTTGAGCTCTGGCCGCATCCGCACGATCGCATCCGACTCGAAGGGCCGAGTCTGGGTCGGCACCTACGATAGCGGACTGAACAAGATAGACGCCGGGACGGGCGACGTTACCCGGTTTCGCCACGACCCGGCCGACGCCGGCTCGCTGGCCGACGATCGTGTAACCGACGTCTTCGAGGACGAAGCCAAGCGCATCTGGGTTGCCACGACCGGTGGCCTGAACCTGCTCGACGAAGAGTCGCTTGAGTTCACGCGTTTCAGCAGCGATTCCAACGATCCGAACAGCCTGAGCAGCGACGCGGTCAGCACGCTGTTCCAGGACCGCAGCGGCCTGATCTGGGTCGGTACGCTGACGAGTGGCATTAACAAGTGGAACCCGCGCACGTGGGCGCTGGGCCTGCAAGAGACAAGCAGCATCGCGGCAACGGAAGATCGTCAGCCGAACATCGTTTCCTTCGCGACCGGGAACGACGACGCGCTCTGGATCGGTACCTTTGGTGACGGCCTCATCGCGCGCGACCGCGAAGACGGCGGCGTGACGCACTACCGCAACGACCCGGAGGACCCGGCAAGCCTCGGTGGCGACCGCGTCATGAGCCTGATCGTCGATTCCGACGGCTTTGTCTGGGCCGGCACGATGCGCGGCGGGCTGAGCCGCCTCGACACGGCAACCGGCGAATTCACGAACTTCCGCAACGACCCGTCTGACGACAAGAGCTTGAGCGCCAACGGCATCATGGCGCTGTTCGAAGACAGCCAGGGGCTTATTTGGGCGGGCACGTTCGGTGGCGGCGTCAGCATCTTCGACAAGAAGAACGGCGACTTTTCTCGCATCGGTACCGATGCTGCGACGGGTACAGCGCTGAGTGGCCCGCGTGTGACCGCGCTGGCAGAGGACCGGCTCGGCAACATCTGGATCGGCACGGACTCCGGCGGCCTGAACCTGTACGAGCGCGAATCCGGCACAGTCCACGTGTTTCGTTACGACGAGGACGACGCAACCAGCCTGTCTTCGGACACCGTGTACTCGCTGCATGTCGATGCCAAGGGCGCAGTCTGGGTCGGCACCCGTGGCGCGGGCCTCGACCGTGTCATCGGATCGTCTGGCGCACCGGACAAGGTTCAGTTCACGAACCTGTCGCAGAAGGACGGCCTGTCCAACGACGTCGTCTATGGCGTGCTGTCGGATAACGCCGGAGACCTGTGGCTGAGCACCAATTACGGCATCACTCAGATCGATCGCGACACCGGCGGGATGAAGCAGCTGCACCGTCGTCACGGCCTGCAGTCCGAAGAGTTCAACTTCGGCGCGTATCACGCGAGTGCAGACGGCACGCTGTTCTTCGGCGGCGCCAAGGGATTTAACGAATTCGAGCCCGAAGGGCTCCCGGTCAGCTCGACCATTCCGCCTATTGTGCTGACCGGTTTTTTCAATGCTGGGGACGATGGCTCTGCCGACATCCCGAGCGACCTCAACGACGGCATCGAACTCGACTATGCGGATGACAGCATCACGTTCGAGTTTGCTGCCCTCGACTTCATCTCGTCCGAGAACAACCGTTTCATGTACAAGCTCGAGGGCTTCGACCAGGACTGGATCGACCTCGGAACCGCGCACCGCGTGACCTACACGGACCTGGACGACGGCTACTACCTGCTGCGTATCAAGGCGGCCAATGCCGACGGCGTCTGGAACGAGGCCGGTTTCGCGATGCCGCTGCGCGTCAAGCCGGCACCCTGGGACACGTGGTGGGCGTACGTCGCGTACGCAGCACTGTTCGTCCAGGTCTGCCTGTTCCTGTGGTGGGGTCACCAGCGCCGACTGCGCCGTGAGGAAGAGTACAGCCATCGTCTCGAGCGCGAAGTCTCGAAGCGCACCCGCGAATTGGCTGAGCGCAGCGAGGAGCTAGTGGAGCTGAACCAGTCATTGCAGGAAAGCAGCCTCAGCGATCCGTTGACGGGTCTGCGCAACCGTCGCTTCGTCTTCGAGGAAGTCTCTCGCGACCTCGAGACGATCCGTCGCAAGCACACGAACGAAATGAACGGCATGAAGACGGAAGACGCGGCCGACCTCGTCTTCATGATGATCGACCTCGATAACTTCAAACCGATCAACGACACCTACGGTCACGCCGCCGGCGACCAGATGTTGCTCGAGATTCGTGACGTCCTGCTGTCGACCTGCCGTCGCTCCGACTTCGTCGTCCGCTGGGGCGGTGACGAGTTCGTCGTCGTCGCGAAGCAGAGCCACCCGGGCGAAGCGGAGGCACTGGCCGAGCGAATCCGTTCCAAGATCGCGGCGACGAGCTTCACGCTCGAGGAAGGCCAGATCGTACGTACAACCTGCTCCATCGGTTTCGTGGCCTACCCGCTGTACAGCGGGCATTCGGAGAACTCCGGACTCGACGAGGTTATCAACCTGGCCGACAGCCTGATGTACGAGGCGAAGAACAAGCGAGACGCGTGGGTCGGGCTGCTCGGTATCGACGAGGCTGCGACCAGCGAAGGCTTCAATACGGACGATATCCAGCCGTCCTCGATCCTGTTCCGCGCACGTCGCAACGGCCGTCTCATTGAACACAATTCCGATTTCGACCAGCCGAGAACGGCAGAGGGGGCGGCATGAATTTCACACAGCCGTTATGTGATCGGATTCACACCTGGCCGGCAGACCCGGACCGAGTGCACACCTCCAACACCGCTACCGAACTGTTTGAATGCTCGAAAGGAATTATCGACGGCATGAGCGCGGCGCCGGCAACAAGGAAAAGAACCGTGAATAAACTGAAGTTCGTACTGACCGCAATCGCGATGACGGGGCTCTGCTTCGCACCGAGTGCTTTCGCCGCAAAGGAAGGCGGTGCCAGGGGCGAGAAGATCGACGTCATCATCGGTTACAAGGCCAGGCTCGACCGCTCACAGTCCGACAACGTTCGTCGAAACGGCGGCAAGGTCAAACGCGAATTCGGCAAGCTGAAGATGCGTTCCGCGAGCCTGCCCCCGCGCGCGATCGAGCGGCTGAAGCGTTCGAAGCGTGTTGCCTTCGTCGTGCCTGACGAGCGGATCGAGAGCTTCTCGGCGTCGGCTCGTGCAACGGCGAACGTGCCTGGCCACGCAACAGCCAACACTCTGTCGTTCGATTCGAAGATGGAGTACGAGAAGAAGCTCGTCATGAACAAGCAGGTCGGCGTTGCGGTTATCGATTCGGGTGTCGGTCGCCACGGTGACCTGCACGTCCGGCAGCGTATTGACTGCTATAGCGGTGCCGTTCCGTCTGTCTCGACCTCACCGTGTGTCACCGACGTCGATGACGGCGCGACTGGTGTCTATCTCGACAACTTCGATGTCACCGCGTTCAACAACAGCGACGGGTCCCTGAAATGGGGCCAGTATCCCTGGGTAGAATACGACGACAACAACAGCCCGCACAGCGGCAACATTACCGTTGAAGAACACTGGGCGTGCCCGAATGGCGGCGGCAGGTGCATCGAGTTCGACGCGCGTAATCGTTACGGCGAATTACAGCGTCGTGTCGACCTGTCAGGAGCGAACACGGCGATTCTCACGTTCGATTATCATACGAGGAGCTTCGAAGGTTCGGCCGCGTGGGTCGTCGAGGCTTCAACTGACGGCGGCATCACATGGTCCGCGCCCCTCGCCACGTACGATAGTGAGCAATTGGTTCTAGGCGAGACCCTGGACCTGACCCCCTATGGGTCGGCTGATACCGTCATCCGGTTCCGCGTAAGCAACACCGACGATGATGCCTCCATGTTGATCGACAATGTCGCTATCCAGGTCATCGGCGACGACGCCTACGACCCGTTCGGCCACGGCACGCACGTCGCCGGCGTCATCGGCGGCAGCGGCGCGAGCTCTAACGGCGCTTACCAGGGCATCGCGCCGTACACGCCGATCCACTCGCTGCGCGTGTTCGACGAGAATGGTGTAGGCAGCGTCTCCGACGCGATCGCGGCGCTGGACTGGGTACTCAACAACGGTACGACGCACGACATCCGTGTCGTCAACCTGTCGCTCGGCAAGGCGCTCGAAGAATCCAACACGACCGACCCGCTGGTGCTCGCCGTAGAGGCCGTCTGGGACGCCGGCTTCGTCGTCGTCGCATCGGCCGGCAACTATGGCCGTGACGGCAACATGACGATCACGAGCCCGGGTAACTCGCGCAAGATCATCACGGTCGGCTCGCTAACGGACAGCGGTACGGCGGACTTCAGCGACGATTATGTATCGACCTATTCATCGAAGGGTCCGACCCTGATCGACCACATCATGAAGCCGGACCTCGTTGCTCCGGGCAACCGTTACATCGCAGCGGTACCGGGCCAGTCCAAGATGAAGCGCGACCTGCCGAACCGGAAACCGAATTGCGCAGGCACGTGCCGGGAACGCTACCTCGAGATGTCAGGTACCAGCATGGCCGCCGGCGCGGTGTCCGCGACTGCCGCACTGATGCTCGAGCAGGACCCGATGCTGAGCCCGTCGACGATCAAGGCTCGCCTGATGCGCTCGGCGCGCAAGATCGACGCCGATCCGGTCACCGGTGGCGCAGGCGTCCTCGACGTCACCGCGGCGCTGGCCCAGACCGGCACGGTCGCTGGCCAGGCCCTGTCACCTCGCATGATGCGCAATGACACGGACGACGCCATCTTCGTCGAAGACACGGCACAGCTGTGGGGCGACACGACCTGGAGTGCAGCCTTCTTGTGGACCAACGGCTTCATGTGGACGGACGCCTTCCTGTGGACCGATGCGTTCCTGTGGACCGACGCGTTCCTGTGGACCGATGCGTATCTCTGGACCAACGCCTTCCTGTGGACGGACGCCTTCATGTGGACCGACGCCTTCCTGTGGACGGATGCAGTCCAGGACCTGGCGCCGCTGCATGATGTCAGCCCGGTAAACACACTGAATGACGACTAGTCTTATCGAAAGCAGCAACGAACCGGCCAGCAGCAATGCTGGCCGGTTTTTTTCATGTTTGGGTCGCGGCACCGCACTGTGGCCAGCAACTTCGCCCGTGCCCGCGGAGGAGGAAGTATCGCGTCAACACGGGACGATCGATCCCGATCTGCGAGGCGCAAACCGCGCCACCGCTCCTCAGCGTCAGTCGACCTTGTCGAGCCGCTGATTTGACACCGGGATTATGTGCGCCAGTTCACACAACGACCGGGGACCCCATCCGGCCGTGCAACTCCCAAATCGGCGTCCGTTTGCTGAAATAACGCCATAAACCCATCAACCGGAACACACGATGAAGACGAAGACTTTTCTTGTAGCCATTGCCGGACTCGCTGCCATTGCCGGTCTCGGCGCCGTAGCTCCCGGGACGTCTGAAGACGCGTTGCAGATCGACGTAGCGCAATCTGCAGACGTCGCCGCACCGGCGCCCACCCGGGCAGCCGTTGCAACGACGAGCAACGTCGTTGAGCAGGCATCCGTTGATGCTCCGGATGCTCAGTCGATGTCTTTGAATTACGACGTTCAGCCTGTCGTCTCGTCGAGCGTGTCGGAGTCGGCCGCCAAAACACAGGAGCTGCAGGTAGCGGCGCGTGCGAAGCTCACCCGGTCCCTCGCGTCAATCGCCGACGCGGGCGACGATACCCTCGTCGAAGTCATCGTCAACTATGACACGCACCCAGAGCTTTTCGAGGACGATCGCATCGAGCGCCTCGGCGGCTCGGTCGAGCGCAGCTACGCGAGCCTAAAGATGCGCGCAGTCCGCCTGCCGGCCGCTGCGCTGATCGATCTCGCGATCGACGACAACGTCAGCTTCGTCAGTCGCGACCTGCCGGTCAGCGCCACGTCGGTGGCGTCGCTGCAGACAGCCCGCCAGCCGGCTACCGGCTCCAGCTACTCTTTCCCGGTCGACCCGTCGATCGGTGTCGCCGTGCTGGACTCAGGTGTCAGTGAACATCCTGACCTGAACGTCGCCACGCGCGTAGACTGCGTGGCGTCAGCCGGCGCCTGCGCCGCGGTCGCCGAGTCGGCAGGACTCGGTGCCTTTCGCGACGAATTCAACAGCTATGCGTACACGGGTTCCGACGGCGACCTGCCCTGGGCGAGCGCCTGGCAGGACTTCGGTGAGTCCAACAGCGCCACTTCCGGTTTGGCACGTGTCAGCTCGTCTTCCTACTGCGCCAGCGGCTACTGCCTGCGCCTCGGGGCCAACCTGGACGACGAGGGTTCCGTCAGCAACCGTGGTGTCCTGCGCCAGGTGGACCTGTCGAGCGCTGCAAGCGCGACACTGTCATATGAATATCGCCGCCGCGGCGGGTCTTCGGGCTCGGTGTCGGTTTCACTGGAGGGCTCCAGTGACGGCGCCAGCTGGACCACGCTGGCCACCCACGCCCTGAACTCGAGTGACAGCTCGCCGCAAACCATGAGCATCGATCTGGAAAACCACTTGGCCCTCGGTGCGGAGACCGAGCTACGCTTCTCGTTGAGCGGCTACTTCCCGGAGGAGAGTTCGCGCTATTTGTACGTCGACAACCTGCAGATCGAACTCGTGGGCGGCACGGACAACAGTCTGCAAACGCTCTACCTCGATGGCGCCGGCGACGGCTCGGACACGCCGAATGCAGCGCTTAAAGACGATGCGCCGGATTCTCCGCTTACGAACTTCGATCCGCAGCGCGACGGCTCGGTCGGCCTACTGATCGGCAAGGGTGGTGTCGGATCCGCAGCGAGTGATGGCACCAAGTTCCAGCTCTGGTCGACGTCGGCTTCAAGCATGGACCTCGACGGCCCGGTATCGCTGACGCTGTATACGGCGGTGAAGGACTTCCAGACGAGTAAAGGAGGCTCGGTTACCGCCTACCTGATGGACGTTGACGCCAACGGCAGCGGCGACGTCATCGCCGAGGCAACTGTCTCACGCGGCAACTGGGATGCCGTCGGTGCCTGGACCGAGGACAGCTTCGACTTTGGCAGCGTCGCTCACAGCTTCGGCACCGGCCGCAACCTGGCCGTCAAGATCGTCGTGGGCAGCAACTCGGAGGACGACATGTGGTTTGCATACGATGCGGCCAACATGCCGAGCCGACTGACCATTACCGCTAGCACGGACCCCTACGATCCCTACGGTCACGGTACGCATGTCGCCGGCATCATTGGCGGCAACGGCGCTCAGTCCGGTGGCCTGTACCAGGGCGTAGCGCCCGGCGCGACCCTGCACTCGGTGCGCGTGCTCGACGAGCAGGGCAGTGGCGTCACGTCGGATCTTATCGCCGGTCTCGACTGGATCCTGGTCAACGGCGCCGCCAACGGTATCCGCGTTGTCAACATGTCGCTCGGCAAGGCGGTCGAGGAAAGCGTCACCAGCGATCCGCTGGCGCTGGCCGCCGAGGCGTTGGTCGATGCCGGTTACGTTGTTATCGCATCGGCCGGCAACTACGGCCGCGATGGGCACATGACAATCACGAGCCCGGGCAACTCGCCCCTGGTCATTACCGTGGGTTCGCTGACCGACAAGGGCACGGGCAGCGACTTCAGCGACGACTTCGTATCGACGTTTTCTTCGGTGGGACCGACGCTGATCGACCACATCCTGAAGCCGGACCTCGTCGCGCCGGGTAACCGAATCGTCGCCGCTATGCCGAGCAACGGCAAGATGCGTATCGAACTCCCGGACCGCGAGCCCGCTTGTGGTGCCGTTTGTTCGAAGCAGTACCTCGAGATCTCGGGCACCAGCATGGCTGCCGGCATGGCGTCAGGCACGGCGGCCCTGATGCTGACGCAGGACCCGACATTGAATCCGGGTTCCGTCAAGGCAAGGCTGATGACGTCGGCTCGCGGCATCGACGCAGAACCGACCGCCGCCGGCGCCGGCGTTCTCGATATCGAGGCGGCCATTGCCGCAGGCGGCTACGTCACAGCAGCGGCGCCGTCTCCTGCGATGGCGCGTTCCGAGGAAGGACCGGTCATTCTCGTCGAGGACACCGCCGTGCTGTGGTCGGGTCAGCCTGATCCGGTGACCGAAACGACGGAAACCAACACGACGCCGGATACGAGCACCGGCTGGGGCGCCGGCTTCCTGTGGACCGACGCATTTCTGTGGACGGACAGCTTCTTGTGGACCGACGGCTACCTGTGGACGGACGCCTTCCTCTGGACGGACGCCTTCCTCTGGACCGATGCCTTCCTGTGGACGGACGGCTTCCTGTGGACCGACGCTTTCCTCTGGACGGACAGTTATCTCTGGGCAGATGCCGTAACCGACTACGACCCGCTTTACGACGCGTCCGGTCAGTCCATGCATCTCAACGACGACTAAGGTCATCGAGAGCAGCAACGAACCGGCCAGCAGCAATGCTGGCCGGTTTTTTTTTGCAGGGGCTTAAGTCGATCGCCGGCGAGCGCCGTCCTTTGGCGTCGCCGGCAACATTGAGCAAAGCCCGCATGAACGGCCCGGACCAATGCAGTTACACTTGTCGCCTATGCGACCTCAATGTCCCTTTGACGCCCCCCGGAACGGATGGGAGGGCCTGAACCACTTGCGCGAAGCAACGGCGTCCGAGGAATTCGGCGCGCGTGTGAGGCCGATATGAGTATCGAGACACCGCGCCGGCTGCTGCTTGGCCCGCAGCGGCCCACCATCAACCTCGGCGACGCGATCGAAGCGTCGGGCATCGGGGCGCGATCTCTAGCCGTGATCTCGGCCGGCTGGCAGGAGGCGGAGAACGACATCGATGACATTCGCGGCGCCGTCGGACTGCCTCTGACCGACCTCTGTCTGTACAGTCGAACCGAGGCGCTGTTTCGCGAACATGAGGACCTCTCACGCGACTACCGCGCACGTCAGGACCGCCTGCAGCAACAGCAGCGCCTGTATCGACTGCGCCTCAAGCAACTGGCCATTGCCGCGCGACATACGCTGACCGCGACCGGCGATGCGGAGCTGCTGGCCGCCGAGCGCCGCCATGCGCTGGCACAGCTGCGCGCATTGGACCGACATCACCTGAAGCGCACGGCGTCGGTACACAGGAAGTTCTCGCGCGCATGGAATGCGGACACGCTGCCGGCAATCGACGAGCACCGTCGGGAGATCGTCGGCATTCTCGACGCAAATGACGGCGTCATCATCACGGGCGGCAACATCGCGGTACTGCTGAATCGCCTGAGCCTGTTCGGTATGGGGAATCTGTTGGCCGACCGCGCGATCATCGCCTGGTCGGCCGGTGCCATGGTGCTGGCTGACCGCATCGTCCTGTTCCACGACCGGATGCCGCAGGGACGTCGCGAACCCGAAGTACTCGGCGCCGGCCTCGGCCTCGTGCCGGGACACGTGTTTCTGCCCGACCCGACGGGGCGCCTGAGGCAGCGCGACAAGCCGCGTATCGGGCTGATGGCTCGCCGATTCGCGCCGGAGACATGCGTGACGCTCGACAGCGGCGCATCCGTCGAGTTCGGCGGCGAGTCGATCGTGGGCGCATCGATGGCGCAACGGCTCGGCAAGAAGGGGCAGCTAACCCGGGTCCGGGCCGCATGAACCCGGCACTCAAAAAGCTGTTCGAGAACGGCGAACCGGACGCCGCGGCGATCGACACATTCATCTCGGCGAATGACTTTCCTCTCGTCGACGGTAGCGATGTGACGTTCGTGTTCCGTGGAGAAGCCGACGCCATTTACCTGCGCATCTGGATCTCCGGCCTGGACACGGCGCAGGCATTTGAAGCCCTGGAGGGCACCGACCTTTGGGCGGCGACCATCGACCTGCCGAAAGGCTCCAGGGTCGAGTACAAGTTCGAGGTCGTACGTCATGGCGATGGCGAGCTGATCCTCGACCCGCTGAATCCCGTCAAGGCACACGACCCGTTTGGTGCGAACTCGGTCTGCCAGGGTTTCGGCTACGAGCGGCCTCACTGGACCTTCGACAAACCCGAGGCGCGCAAAGGCCGACTGGAATCCCTGGCCATCCAGAGCGACGTGTTCGGCGACGAACGCACGGTACAGATCTACCTGCCGGCCCGCTTCCGCCAGAACCGTCGCTTCGGCCTGCTCATCGTGCATGACGGCGTCGACTACCTTCAGTTTGCTGCCCTGCAGACCGTGCTGGACAACCTGATCCAGGCGCTCGAGATACCGCCGCTGATCGTCGCCCTGACTCAATCGCCCGATCGGCTCAACGAATACGCCGGCGACGACCGGCACGCGAAGCATATTGCTGACGAATTGCTGCCCGCCCTGTACGATACCTATCCGCTGATCGACGACCCCAGGTCGCGTTGCATCATGGGTGCGTCTTTTGGTGGCGTAGCATCGCTGCACACAGCCTGGCGAAACCAGGGCCTGTTCGGCAGACTGCTGCTGCAGTCCGGTTCGTTCGCGTTTAGCGACATCGGCCGGCACAAACGCGACCCGGTGTTCGACCCGGTCGTGGAATTCATGAATGACTTCAGGGACTCGCCGGGTATTCCGTCGGAGCGCATCTACATGAGCTGCGGCATGTACGAGTCACTGATTTACGAGAATCGCTCACTGATACCGAAGCTGCAGGGCCAGGGCATCGACGTGTTGTTCGAGGAAGCTCGCGACGCGCACAACTGGGAGAACTGGCGCGACCGCCTGAGGACCGGCTTGTCGTGGTTATTCCCGGGCCCGCAGTGGATGGTCTATGAATAGAATGCGGCAGGTCGCATCGTCGGCCTGAGTCCGCGCCTGGAGAATACGGCAATGCCAACACAACAAAGACATATCGGCCTGTCGCTGGGCGGCGATATCTGCTGGCCCATCTGCTACGAAGCGCTGCTGAAGAAACTCGATCTCGAGATCGACCTTAACGGCGTTACGCAGACCTTCGACGTCGAGCGGGTCGCGATCGAGCCCTTCGACCTCCGACAGCCGGTCAAGTACGACGTCGTCATCGACCGCCTGACGCACTGGTACCACACGTCCCGCGAGTGGATTAAGAAGGCCATCCTGACCGACGACCTGTACGTGTTCAACAATCCGTGGTCTCTGCAGTCCATGGAAAAACACACGTCCTATGCGGCAATGATGCGCCTGGGCTTCCCGGTGCCGGACACCTGGGTCGTGCCGCCCAAGGCCTATGTCGAGAACCCGGACCTGGAACGGACGCTGAAGAAGTACGCGAAGCTGTTCGACCTCGAAGCCATCGGCGAGCAGATCGGCTACCCGTTGTTCATGAAGCCCTACGACGGCGGCGCGTGGGTCGGCGTCACGGCGATTCACGACGGCGACGCACTGAAACGGGCCTACGACGAGAGCGGCACCCGCCTGATGCACCTGCAGAAAGGCGTCATACCGAACGACGCCTTCGTGCGCTGCGTCGGCCTCGGACCGCAGTGGCGGTTCGTCAATTACGACCCGTCCGCGCCGCTGCACGACCGCTACCGGATGGACACAGACTTCCTGTCGGAGAGTGACGAGGCGACCTTGTCGAAGATGACGATGGTCATCAACGCGTTTTTCGGCTGGGACTTCAATTCCTGCGAGGCGCTGCGCTCGAACGGGCTGTGGCAGCCGATCGACTTCGCCAACGCGTGCCCCGATTCGCAGGTGACGTCGCTGCACTTTCACTTCCCGTGGCTGATCAAGTCGAACATCCGCTGGTCCGTTTACTGCGCCGCGACCGACCGCTCGATGCACAGCAACCTGGATTGGGAGAAGTACTTCACCATCGCGGCAAAGGACATGTCCTTCGAGGAGAAGCTCGACGAATACGCGAAGCTCGCGTTCGATTACTTCGAGTACGACCAGTTCCACGAGTTCTGTGACAGGCACCTGTCGCATATCGACGAGGTTGCGCATGAGTTTTTCGGCACCGAAGTGGTTCTCGACGCCATTCGCCAGAAAGTCATGGCGTTGTACCCGCCGCATGAGATCGACATGTTCACCGAGTTGTTCTGGAATCGCATCCAGCACTGGCGCGACCAGGGAGGCGTCGGCTGACGATGGAAAAGGAACTCTCGCGCTGGTATTCGCCGCGCGTTGACCAGGACATGAGCCTCGTCCGCTGGGGCCATTACGGCACGCCGGTGCTGCTGTTCCCGACGGCGGGTGGCGATGCCGAAGAAGCCGAGCGATTCCACATGATCGGCGTGCTGTCGCCTTTAATAGACGCGGGGCGCATCAAGGTGTATTC
This sequence comes from Woeseiaceae bacterium, assembly GCA_030065915.1. GTDB lineage: Bacteria > Pseudomonadota > Gammaproteobacteria > Steroidobacterales > Woeseiaceae > UBA1847. The sequence continues at coordinate 112,327 of JASJCQ010000004.1, read as the reverse complement.
GACGGACAGCGTCGCCGGGCGCGTCTGGTTCTCCGGCGAACACTCACCGGAGTACTGCGCCGCGTTTCAAAATGCCTTTGACGATTTCATCTACTCCGAAGTAACGCCCGCCATTCGCACCGACTGCAGGTCCGATAACATCGAGATCATCACGGCCGGCGCGTCGATCGGCGCGTTTAACGCAGTGGCCACGGTTTGCCGCCACCCGGACGCGTACAAGATGGCGATCGCGATGAGCGGCACCTTCGACCTGTCGAAGTACCTGCACGGCCAGATGTTCGGCGACTTCTATTTCTCATCGCCGTTGCACTACCTGCCGGACCTCGAAGGCCCGCAGCTCGAGCTGCTCCGGCAGCGTTTCATCCTGATCCCCACCGGCGAGGGCCGCTGGGAAGACATCGGGCAGTCCTGGCGATTGGCCAACGTCCTCGGTTCGAAAGGCATACCGAATCGCGTCGACTCCTGGGGACCGGAGTGGGACCACGACTGGATCACGTGGCGCGAGATGCTGCCGCACTACCTCAACGAAGTCACCTGATCCTACTCGGCATACAGGTGCAACTCCGAACCCACGGCGTCGGCCATCGTTAGGGTCTGTTCCAGGTCGGGATGGCGCAGCATGATGAAGCCGTCCGAGACCAGCGTCTTCAGCCAGTCCCTGCGTGGCGTGCCGGGCGTCAACAACGTGTTCCAGACGACGTGCTCGCCAAAGCGTCTCTGTAGATGGTCCGCTCCCTCGATGCGGGTGATGCGGCCGACGCCCTTCGCGCGCTTGTAGATGGTCGCGACGTTGTAGCGCCGCTCGATGCCGAGTCCGATTTCGCCTTTTGCTATTGCATTACCCCATGCGAGGAACACGTCGAAGTCGCAGGCGTACTTCATCTGATCGACCTGGTGTGCACCCGGTGGTCGTGCGCCGATCTCGCCGAACACGACCTCGCCGTCGGCCTTGCGATACCACTCCATGTGCGTGAAGCCGGTGTCGAAGTCCAGCGCCTCGAGCACGGCCCTGCCCATCGCGATACCGTCGGCGAGCTTCGGGTGACCGACGTCGCGCAGCGCGATGACTTGTGGGCTTATCCATTCGTTGCTGCGGGCGATCAGCGGGCGCGGCCGGTACTTCGCGATGTTGAAGTAGGCGATCCGGCCGCCGATCGTAATCGTGTCGAAGGTGTACTCGTCGCCATCGACGAACTCCTCGACACTGATGCTCGGCACGTGACGCAGCCTCGGTAGCACGTCGCGTAATTCGTCGGCGTCGTTGATCCGATAGGTGTCGGCCGAGCCGGCGCCGTCGATGGGTTTCAGGATGACCGGGAAGCCAATCCTGTCCACGGCTTCGACGCACTCTGCGACGCTCGTGACGGCAGCATGGCGCGGGGTCCGGATACCTGCAGCATCGAGAGCCTGTTTCATCGCCTCCTTGTCGCGAAAGCGGTGTGCCTGTTCGACACTCAGTCCGTCGACGCCGAAGTACTGGCGAAGCTCGGCAGCCAGCATGACGCCTGGCTCCCACAGGCATTCGATGCGACCGACGTCGATGCCGTGCAGTGTCTTTTGCAACTCCCCGATGACAGTCTTACTGTCCCAGAGCGAGCGGACCTCGACGTAACGCGAAAGGTGATGACGGACCCTATCCGGCAGCGCGGCGGGCGGTTGGTCGCCAACACCGATCACGGTCGCACCACTCTCGGCGATTCCGCGCGTGAACTCCGGCATGTCGGCCGGATAGCCGGGTGATAGAATGATGACGTTCATGCGCGGCGTTCCCTAAAAGGCCTCCGGGGGCCAACCAACGATAACACCGCCGCCGTTAAGCGAGACGTCATTGTGCAGTCGAAGCCATTGAAAATCTGCCTGGCGAGCTCGGAGTTCACACCGCTCGCGAAGGCCGGGGGCCTGGCCGACGTTGCATCGGCCCTGTCGATCTATCTTGACCGCGCCGGCCACGATGTCCGCGTCCTGCTGCCCTTCTACTCCCGCATCGAATCGCTCGGGCTCGACGTCGAACCCATACCCGAACTGGCGTCAATGCATACTCGTCTAGGCGACGTCGAGCAGTCCTATTCGATCGTTCGCGCCCGGCTGCCGAATGCGAGCCTTACGATCTACCTCCTGCAGTGCCCGGCGTTCTATGGCCGCGACAGCATCTACACGAATGACCAGGACGAGCACCTGCGTTTCGTGTTGTTGTCGCGCGCGGCGATCGAGATGTGCCAGCACCTCGGATTCTCGCCAGACATCTTCCACTGCCACGACTGGCAAACCTCACTGATTCCGCTTTACCTGCGATCGGTTTACGCCTGGGACCGTTTGTTCGAACACACGCGAACGGTGCTGACGATTCATAACATCGGCTACCAGGGGATGTTCCCGGCCTATACCCTGCCTCAGCTTGGTCTTGGCAGCGCGGAACACCTCCTTCACCAGGACGATCTCAAAGACGGCGTCATCAACTTTCTGAAGACCGGGGTCATGTACGCAAACCTGATCACGACGGTCAGCCCGACCTATGCGCGGGAGATTCTCGGCGACGATTACGGCATGGGACTGAATCATGCACTGCGGGAACGCATGGGTACCGTGGCCGGCATCCTGAACGGCGTCGACTACGATGAATGGGACCCGCAGACCGATTCGTTGATTCCGGCGAACTTCGGTCCCGACGACCTCGGCGGTAAACGGGCCTGCAAGGAGCGGCTGATGCTTGAGACGGGCCTCGAGGCAAACCTCGACAGGCCACTTGTCGGCATCGTGACCCGCCTCGTCGGGCAGAAGGGCCTGGATCTCGTCGAGCAGGTTGTACCGTCGCTGCTCGAGCGGCGTGACTTCGCCGTCAGCGTACTCGGCAGCGGCGAACGTCGCTTCGAAGACTTCTTCAACTGGCTGCAGTCGCGTTTCAGGGGGCGGGTCAGCTTCTACGCAGGCTATAACAACGAGCTCTCACACTGGATCGAGGCCGGTGCCGACATGTTCCTGATGCCGTCACTGTACGAACCCTGCGGCCTTAACCAGATGTACAGCCTGAAATACGGCACCGTGCCGATCGTCAGGGAAACGGGCGGCCTCGCCGACTCGGTGCAGCAGATCGACCCATCGAAACGGACCGGCAACGGGATACTGTTTCGCGACTACAACGCACAGGGGCTCGACTGGGCACTGAACCGGGCTCTCGACTTCTACCAGGACAAGGCACTTTGGCATGAGGTCATGCTGAACGGCATGCGAGAAGACTTTTCCTGGGACCGGCAAGGCGCTCAATACGTCAGTTTGTTCCGCCAACTTGGTCATCGGTTATGAGCGTCACGCTTATCGAACCCTGTTTCGCCAACTGAGCCATCGATCATGAACGTCATACTTATCGAACCCTGTTTCCCCGACAACCAGCGGGAGTTTGCCCGCGCGCTGCATGCGACCGGTGCGAAGGTCATCGGCATCGGTGAGCGGCCCGAGTCTCACCTGTCGGACGATATGCGGTACTGGCTGTTCGACTACATCCAGATCGACTCCGTTGTGAACGAAGCGTCGTTGCTCAAGGCGGTTCAGTTCGTGCAGAGCAAGCTGTGGGTCGACCGCCTCGAAGCGACGATCGAGGCGCACATTATGGCCGCGGCGAAAGTCCGCGAGGCGACCGGCATTCCGGGCACGTCGGTGCGTACCGCCTACCTGTGTCGCGATAAACCGGCAATGAAGGAAGCGCTGCGCGAAGCCGGCATCTCTTGTGCACAGTCAACGCGCGCCGAGACGGCGAAGGACGCGCGCGATTTTGCGAAAGCGGTCGGCTATCCGCTGATCATCAAACCACCCGACGGCGCGGGCGCCGCGGGCACGTTCAGGGTCGAAAGTGACGCGGAGCTCGATCACGTCATCGACGAGTCCGGCCTCGGCGCCGGGCACGCCGTCGCTATCGAAGAGTTCATCGAGGGCCATGAAGGCTATATCGACACGATAACGATCGATGGCGAAGTCCGGCACGAGTTCATCACGCACTACTACCCGAACGTGCTCGAAGCGATGCGGGAGCGCTGGATCTCGCCGCAGATGGTCACGACGAACAGGATCGACGCGCCGGGGTACGCCGAAGTTCGCCAGATGACCCGCGACGTCATCAAGGTCCTCGACATCGGCACATCGGCCACGCACATGGAGTGGTTCTTCGGCCCGAAAGGACTCAAGTTCTCGGAGATCGGCTGTCGTCCGCCGGGCGTTGGCCAGTGGGACGTCTACAACGCGGCGAACGAGTTCGACCTGTACTACGAGTGGGCCAGCGCCATCGTTCGTGGCCGCGTCGGGACCCCGCCGTCCAGACGATACGCCGCCGGCATGATCGCGTTGCGTCCGGACAGTGACGGCCGTATCAGTGGCTACTCGGGACTTGACGAAATCGGCAGCCGCTACGGCGACTGTATCGTCAAGGCGCACCTGCCCGATCCGGGCACGCCGACACAGGCCGTCGAGGCGGGCTACATGGCCAACGCCTGGATGCGTGTCCGGCACCCGGACTACGATGAGCTCAGGCGGATCCTCGACGAAATTGGCCGCACCGTGCAGGTGCACGCAAACTGACGAAAAGTGCCTTGCTTACTCGGCCCCGGACTCTGCCTGGCCCCGACCTTTGCGGTGTTCGTGTGGTCCGTTGCCAACTTGGCGGCTTTGCTTTTCGCCTTGCTTTTGATGCCGGCCGCCGTGATGCTTTTCGCTGCGGTATCCGCGGTGCCGGACGTACTTCTCGACCTGCGCATCCGACAGGATCTGCTTCTGTTCAAGGTGTGCCGCCAGGTGTACAAACCTCAATTCAGCGCGTAAACGCCCGATGTTCTGCACTGTTTCTGCGAGCGACTGAGCGTCAACCGCACCGTCCCGGAAAGACTGTTCCAGAGCCGCTTCCGCTGCCAGCAGTTTCTTGCCGACGGCAATCGCGTTCACTTTCATATCCGCGAAATTCTTCTGCGTATCGGCAAGCTGGGACGACGATAGCTCCAGTTCGTCTGCCATTTCGAGAACATGTCTGGGGCCAGGGTATTCGTTCAGCTCGGCGACCTTGCCGAGACCCATTCCTTTGCCAGCCTTGAGCGCCTGAATTTCCCTGTCCGACAACGATTTGATCGACCGGTTCTCTTCTCCGGCATAAGGCGACTGGTCACTCGCAAAGCAGAGACCCGACATGAGTATCAGCACCAGGGCTGCTGCTTTTTTTCTCATTCAACATACTCCTGAATTTTGCTGGTGATCGAGAGAACTGAAGGCCGACTTCGTCTCCCAATCGTATTGAATCACGGACATGTCGCCCCGCGAATACGCATTGTTGGCAGCTCAGTCAGACACTACTCGGAAGACCAGACCGGCGCGATGTCGTAAGTAAAAGCACGGATTTCACTCATCACCCAGCATGTCATTATATTAGCATTTACTAATATACATACGATCGTCTCCGGGAGAAGACCATGAAGTCCTGTTCCTCCGTTGTCGTAGCCGTGTTGTTGAGCCTGGCTTCAACGGTATCGATCAGCGCGGCCGCGGCCGACATAGAGGCTGGTCGCCAGCTGTATTCCAGCAACTGCATTGCCTGCCACGGCATGAGCGGAAAGGCCGATGCCGATGACCCGGTGGTTAAAGCGCTGGGCGTCATGCCTGCCGATTTCTCCGACGCGTTATTTAACAGCCGTGAGCCTGCTGGCGACTGGGAGATGGTGATCAAGTATGGCGGCCACGCGCTCGGGCTCGCGGAGCAGATGCCTGCGCAAGGCGAGGCGTTGTCCGATGAGGAGATCCGGGACGTCACGGCCTACGTCAAGTCGATGGCCGATACGAGCGCCTTCCCGCCGGGCGAGATGAACCTGTTCCTGCCGATACGGACCAAGAAGGCCTTCCCCGAAGATGAGTATGTCTACAAGGGTCGCTTTACGGAGCAGGACGGTGAAGATGCGTGGAAGAACGTTCTCGAGTTCGAGAAGCGTGTCGGCAAACGCGGGCAGCTCATTCTCGAGCTGGTTCACGAATCCGAAGGCGACGTCAGCGAGCTGACGGAGGCGGAAGTCGGCTACAAGCAGGCGCTGTCGTTCAGCGACACCCATATCCTGTCAGGCGCCGCCGTCGTTGCGGTACCGATCGAAGCTGACGGCGATGGCGAGCTGCAGACTTACCTGGCCTACGGACGCATCCTGTCGCCGTCCTGGATAGTCCAGTCGAGCCTCCGGCTGAAGTTCCCGTTTGAAGGCGCGGACGACGGTGCGGCCGAGTTGGCCGGAATCGTCCACTGGGTTCACTCGCCCTGGCCACGCCGTGTGTACCCGGGCCTCGAGCTGGTTGCCGAGACTCCGTTTCGTTCATCGAACGGGGGTCTCGAATGGACGGCGATGCCACAGGTTCGCATCGGTCTGACTCGCGGCGGTCACGTGGCGCTGAACCTGGGCGTCGAAGTCCCGCTGTCGGACCAGGCCTGGGACGAGCGCGTCTACATCACGCTGTTGTGGGACTTTGCCGACGGAAGTTTCTTCCAGGGTTGGTAGTGAACGCGGCCGGAGTTGGTCGATCGAAGGCGATATTCGTTCGACGATCGCGGCGCGTTAACGTTGCATGGCGTAAAATGAAAAGATGAATCTGTGCACAGAACGGCGTCTTTGAGCGTGGGATGACAACCAGTGCCACCGATCGATAACGTCCTTCTATCGTTGCTCGCGCTGCTGTACCTGACCCCGGCAGCATTGAGCGTCTATCACGCGCTGCTCTACAAGCGTGACTCGCGTGCAGCCATGGGCTGGATCATGGCCTGCATCTTCGTACCTTACGGCGGACCGGTCGCGTACTTCCTGTTCGGCATCAATCGCGTCAAGACGCGCGCCCGCGGCATCAAGCGCCACCTGTTCAATATTGAGTATGAGGGCAGCGGCAGGCACCTTGCACCGAAGCGCACACAGAGAAAGGGCTTGTCCTCAATCGGATTTCGCATCACGGGGACGCCGCTGTCGACCGGGAACACGGTCGAGAGCCTGTACAACGGCGACGAGGCCTATCCCGCGATGCTCGAGGCCATCCGGTCGGCCAGGGAAGAGATACTGCTGACCACCTACATCTTGAAAAGCGACACGACCGGTCAGCAGTTTATCGACGCGTTGCGCGACGCGCATGAACGCGGGGTAACGGTGAAGGTGCTGATAGACGGAATCGGCGAGTGGTACTCGCGGCCTCGCTCGTCCAAGCTCTTGAAGAAGAGCGGCATCCCGCATGCTCGCTTCCTGCCGCCACGCCTGTTGCCGCCGAGCTTCCTCATCAACCTGCGTAATCACCGCAAGCTTCTGATCCTTGATCGTCGGATGGCCTTCGCCGGCGGCATGAACATCGGGGACAACCATACATCGTTCCCCGACCGGCCGCGCGAGGTCACCGACATCCACTTCGGACTGCGCGGGCCGGTGGTCGACGACCTTGCCCGGGTCTTCTTCGAAGACTGGTCTTTCTCGACAAAGGAGAAAGCCGACTTCTCTCCGCGGATGACGAAGACTCTCGACGGCGACGCACAGTGCCGGGTTATCCCGGACGGCCCCGACGAGGGTCTGGATGCCCTGGCCTTCACCATCGACGCCGTTATCGCCGGCTCGGAAAAGACCGTCGACATCATGACGCCCTACTTTCTTCCCAGCAGGGAGCTGATCTCATCCCTGCACTCCGCCGCATTGCGCGGCGTCCGTGTCCGGGTCGTGTTGCCGGGCAAGAACAACCTGTTCTACGTGCACTGGGCGAACCGGAACGTCCTCGGCGAACTGGCCAAATGGGGTATCGAGGTCTATTACCAGCCCGCACCTTTCTGTCACTCGAAGCTGATCTGCATCGACGATGACTACAGCATGATCGGATCGGCCAACCTCGACCCTCGCAGCCTGCGGCTCAATTTCGAGATCGGCATCGAGGTATTCAGTGCGTCGCTGAATCGCGAGCTGCGCTTGCACTTCGACACGAGTATCGAAGCCTGTACCCAGGTCACGCAGAAAAGCATGACGGATCGATCTGTGCCCGTGCGACTCCGGGACTCCTTCGTCAGCCTGTTTGCACCTTACTTCTGATACGCGAGCCTTATTGTGAATAACGCGTACAGAGGCGTGCTGGCGGGAGCGCTACAATGGCCGGATTGCGACTGAGAGTGACGCCATGTTCGATTCGGTAGAACTGGGCCAGAGCGTAGACAACAAGACGTTCAAAGAGCGCGAGAAAGAACTTCGAACGCGCCTGTTGATTCTGCAGTACCGGCTGCTGGAGCTGTCCGAATTCCCGGTCATTATCGACTTCGCCGGCGTCGACGGGGCCGGCAAGGGCGCCACCGTCAACATGCTCAACACGTGGATGGACCCGCGCTACCTGCGCACGATCGGGTACCGGGCGCCTAACGGTGAGGAGCAGGGCCGGCCGCGTTTCTGGCGCTACTGGCGTGACCTGCCGCCGAAGGGCAGGACCGGACTTTACCTGAGCGGCCGGTACTCACTGCCACTGATCCAACGCGTCTATGACGAAATCGATGACCTCGAGTTCGATCGACATCTCGCCGAGATCATTCGTTTCGAGAATGCGCTGATCGATGACGGCGCGCTGATCCTTAAGTTCTGGATGCACCTGAGCAAAGACCAGCAGGAGCAGCGTTTCGAAGAACTCGCCGCCGACCCGACGCAGAGCTATCGCATCACCGAAGAAGACCGTCGTAACCATGAGCGCTATGACGACTTCGTTGCCGTCAGCGAACAGCTGATCATACGCACGAACCGCGGCAGGACGCCGTGGCACATCATCGAGGGCGCCGACCCCAATCACCGCTACATTCGCGTCGGCGAAATCATCGAGGCGGAACTGTCCCGACACCTGGATGCCTGGGAACGCAGGAAGGCAGCAAAGACAAGCGCGTCTGAATCGAATGGCTTTATCGACACCGGGCGAACGACCGTGCTGGATACGCTGGACCTGTCGTTACGCGTGCCCAAGAAGAAATACCGGGACTTACTGCAGCAATACCAGGCGCGCCTGGGCGAGCTCGGCCGCGAGGCCTTCACACGGGGTCTTTCGACAGCATTGGTCTTCGAAGGCCAGGACGCGGCCGGTAAGGGCGGCGCCATCCGCCGCACAGTCTGGTCACTCGATGCGCGCATGGTCAGTGTTCAGCAGTTCGCAGCGCCGACAGAGGAAGAGCGGGCGCACCACTACCTGTGGCGTTTCTGGCGCAGGTTACCGGACGCAGGTTACGTGACGGTGTTCGACCGCAGCTGGTATGGGCGGGTACTGGTTGAGCGAGCGGAAGGTTTCGCGACCGAAGACGAATGGCGACGCGCCTACAACGAGATCAACGAATTCGAAAACCAGATCGTCGATCACGGCACGCTGCTGTTGAAGTTCTGGCTCGCGATCAGCAAAGAGGAGCAGCTTGAGCGATTCCAGGAGCGCGAGAAGTCGCCCTACAAGCACTGGAAACTGACGGATGAGGACTGGCGCAACCGCGAACAGTGGGATGCCTACGCGCAGTACGCACACGACATGATCCAGTACACGAGTACGAGTCGATCGCCGTGGGTGCTCGTCGAGGGCGACAATAAACCACACGCGCGCCTGAAAGTGATCAGGACGGTCATCGACCACCTGGAGCAAAAAATAGACGAGCACGCCTGAACCCGTCAGGCGTGCCCGTCGTCTTGCATCACTGCCCCATGTCGAACAGCAGGATCTCGGCGTCGTCGGACCCTTCGATAAGGATATCGGAAGGACCTTCGATTGCGACCCCGTCGCCCGGGTAGAGCTGCTCACCGTTCAGCACAACGCTGCCGCGTGCCACCTGCAACCAGCCTTTCCGCCCGGCGGCGAGAGAATGACTGACCTTATCGCCGTCACTCAACAGGCTGGAGTACAGGTCGACGTCCTGGTGGATCGTCACCGAGCCGTTTCGTCCGTCACGCGAACCAACGAGTAACAGTCGGCCCTGCTTGTCTTCGTCCGAAAACGACTTCTGCTCGTAGCTGGGCTCGAGCCCGTTCTTCTCCGGCAGAACCCAGATCTGCAGGAAGTGCACCGGGTCGGTCTTGGACGCGTTGTACTCGCTGTGCCGTACACCGGTGCCGGCGGACATCCGCTGCACGTCGCCGGGTCTGATGACCGAGCCGGTGCCCAGGCTGTCGTTGTGCTCCAGCGCACCGTCCAGCACGTAGGAGATGATCTCCATGTCACTGTGCCCGTGCGTCGCGAAGCCCTGCCCCGGTGTTACCCGGTCCTCGTTGATGACGCGCAGCGGTCCGAAGCCCATGTGCTGCGGGTCGTAGTAGTGACCGAATGAAAACGTGTGACGGCTGTCGAGCCAGCCGAAATTGGCGAGTCCACGGTCTTCAGCATGTCTGATTGCCTGCATGTCTGCCTCCTTGGTCAATCGATATTTCGAATGCGCTCATCCTCTCTCGAATCCTTTTTGAAGACAATTAGTCAAATTAATTACATTTTGTCTCCATATTAGCGACAATAAGCCGCGTGGATCGGTTTCAGAGTATGCGAGCGTTCGTGAATGTCGTGGATGACGGCGGCTTTGCCGCAGCGGCCCGGTCGATGGGGCTGTCGAGATCGGTCGTCAACAAGGCCGTGATCAATCTCGAAAACGACCTCGGTGCGCAGCTGCTGACGCGCAGCACCCGCACGGTCACCCCGACCGAGACCGGGCTCGCGTTCTACGACCGGTGCTTACGCATCCTTGGCGAGCTGGAAGAGGCCATCTCCGCCGTCAGGGAGCTGCAGGAGAAACCTGCCGGGACGCTTCGAGTCAACGCACCGATGTCCTTCGGGGCAACGCACCTGGCGTCGGTCGCCGCCGAGTTCATGGCGGCGCATACGGACCTGCATGTAGAACTTGTTCTGAATGACCGGTTTGTCGATCCGATCGAGGAAGCATTCGATGTGACCTTACGGATAGGTGAACCGGTCGTTTCAACCAGCTTGATCGTTCGGGAGATTGCTCCGGCAAAGCGCGTGTTGTGCGCATCACCCGCCTACCTGGCGTCAGCGGGTGAGCCGGAGCACCCGACCGATCTTAAGTCGCACCGCTGCCTGCACTACGGTTACCAGGAGTCCGGCAGCCAGTGGCGCCTGATCGGGCCGGAGGGCGACCGGACCTACACGATCGGCTGCGTGCTCTGGTCGAACAACGGGGAGGTTCTGAAGTCCGCCGCGATTCACAACCAGGGCGTCGCGTTGTTGCCCACGTTCATCGTCGGCGACGCGTTGCAGGAAGGTGAGTTGCAGACGCTGTTGCCCGACTATCTGCCCACCGGGCTGACGCTGTCCGCGCTGTACCCGCGGCACCAGCACCTGTCGGTCAAGACACGCCTGTTTGTCGAACTTCTCGAGCAGCGTTTCGGCGGCCGCCCTTACTGGGACCTTGTTGAGTAGCGACGGACCGAAGTACAGCGGACCGTCGAGTCGGGACCTCCTCGGGAAGCCCGAAAGTAGTCTCGGGCCGCGGTGGCTGAATCAGAACAGCCCTTCGATACGGCCCTCGCCGTCGACGCGAATATTGTCGGCGGCCGGCTTCCTCGGCAGGCCGGGCATCGTCATGATCGCGCCGCAGATAACGACGATGAATTCCGCCCCGGCCGCGAGCCGAATCTCCCGGATCGGCACGTGATGGCCGCTCGGTGCGCCTAGCAACAGCGGATCGGTCGAGAAGCTCGACTGCGTCTTGGCCATGCACACCGGGTAGTGGCCGTAGCCCATCGTCTCGAACTCGCGAAACTGGTCGCGTACCTTTTTGTCCGCAATGATGTCTTCGGCTCCGTACAGTTCCCTGGCGATTCTCTGCGCCTTGTCCCAAAGGCTGAGCTCATCGGAGTACAGGGTCCGGAATTGCGCAGCGCCCTTGTCACACAACTCGACGACGTGCTCCGCAAGTTCGACGGCGCCGGCCCCACCGTTGGCCCAGTGCGTACTCTCGATTGCCTCAACACCGAGCTGCTTGCAGTAGTCGCGGATCACCGCGCACTCGGCATCGGTATCACTGGTATAGCGATTGATCGCAACGACGATCGGCACGCCGAATTTGCCGAGGTTGCGGATGTGGCGGCCCAGGTTCTTGCATCCGGCTTTCAGTGCATCGACGTTTTCTATTGTCAGCTCGGTCTTCGGCACGCCTCCGTGCATCTTCAGCGCCTTGATCGTTGCGACGAGCACAGTCGCGTCCGGCGACAGGCCGGCCTTGCGGCATTTGATGTTGAAGAATTTCTCGGCGCCGAGGTCCGCACCGAACCCGGCCTCGGTGATGACATAGTCTGCGAGGCCGAGCGCGGTCGTGGTCGCCACGACCGAGTTGCAACCATGCGCGATGTTCGCGAAGGGTCCGCCGTGCATCAGCGCCGGGTTGTTCTCCATCGTCTGCACGAGGTTCGGCTGCAGTGCGTCTTTCAATAGCGCGGTCATTGCGCCCTCTGCACCGAGCTGCCCGACCGTGACGGGCTCGTGGTCGTAGGTGTAGCCAAGAACGATACTTGCCAGTCGCTTCTCCAGGTCCTTGAGGTCCGTTGCGAGGCAGAAGATCGCCATAATTTCTGAGGCGACGGTAATGTCGAAGCCGGTTTCCCGAACGACTCCGTTAATGTAGCCACCCAGGCCCGCAGTGATCATTCGGAGCGTCCGGTCGTTCATGTCGACGACGCGTCGCCACGTGACCTGCCGCGGATCGATGTCGAGCTGGTTCTCCCAGTGCAGGTGGTTGTCGATCAGCGCCGCCAGCAGGTTGTGCGCTGCACCGATCGCGTGAAAGTCGCCGGTGAAGTGCAGGTTGATGTCTTCCATTGGCACGACCTGTGCGTAGCCCCCGCCGGCCGCCCCACCCTTCATGCCGAAGCATGGACCGAGACTCGGCTCGCGAAGACAGATCATCGCGTCCTTGCCGATCTTGCTGAGGCCATCGCCGAGCCCTACCGTTGTCGTCGTCTTGCCCTCGCCCGCCGGCGTCGGTGACACAGCTGTGACCAGGATCAACTTGCCTTTCTTCTTGCCGCCGTTGGCCTTGATGAAGTCGGCGCGAATCTTGGCCTTGTCATTGCCGTAGGGAATCAGCGCGTCGGCCGGAATGCCTGCCTTTTCGCCAATGTCCTGGATGGGCTTGAGCGTCGCTGCCTGTGCAATCTCGATATCGGATTTGACGGCCATGGGACTTCCTTTTTGTTATGTGGTGACCCTGTCGCTCATTTTAGTCGATCGGCGGAGTAAATCCGCTGCTATTGACACCGAATGCCACAAAGAAACCTGTGCTGGACGATGTCCGGCTCACTCTGTGTGTGACGGCCTGTCCGGGCAGCCGCCCGCTGTGCGGAAGCTACCGTTACAGCACTCGTGATCGGGAGTGCAGACGCCCGGCAATCGACCTCGAGCGCGCGGCAACCGGCACGCCCTTAAGTTCCTGTCTTTTATGGGCTTTCTGTTCCATCTCCGGTCGCAGAATTTAGTCAGATCCGGCTTAAGATATGCCGAAACAGGCCGATAACACGGGCGATTGGAAGCGTTTCCCCTGGCTCTTTTGAGTGCGAGGGCGGGGAGCCGCGCGCAAATGTGAGTGAGCGAGTGTTGAAGTCGGATCGAATTGGACTGGTAATCGTGACCGCCTCGTTGGTGGCCATCGCGGCCATCGGCTACCTGGTGTTCAAGCAACAGCATGAAGACAACCTCGCGGACACGCGTCGCCAGGGCGTCAGCCTGGTCCGCGTGCTGGCCGGCGTGCCCATGGACCAGCTGGTGCCGGGCGGCGAGCAGCAGAGTGTCCTTAACGTTTTGCGTCACGGCGCCAACAGTGACAACTTCGCGTACCTGAGTGTCGTCGCGAATGACGGGCGCACCGTTAATGAGGTCACGGCCGACGGTCTGCTGGTCCCCGCATCGGAGATACCCACCGAGCCGGCATCCTGGCTCGGTGAGCGGACGCACGCGTTGCCGGGTAGCGGCGACCGCATCATCGAATTCCACGCCCCGCTGCTCGACGACGGCGAGCTGCAGGGCTTCGTGCGCCTCGGCTACCGGTATCCCGCCTTCGGCCTGGGCCTGAGCCAAGTGCCGTTCCTCGCCGCGGTCGCTCTGCCGGTGTTCCTGCTCGTGCCGCTGTTCTACGCGCTGTTGCGCCTGGAGATTAAGCCCCTGAGGGCGGCCAGCGACGAGATCGGCCGCGTTATGGACGGCCAGAGCTTCCAGCGCCTGGAGATCGCCGCAACCGGCGAGCTCGGCGACTTCATGCAGCGCTTCAATCACTTCGTCGAACGGGCAGGCACAAAGATCGGCGAACTCGAACGCGACCAGCAGCAGTTGATCACGTCGACGAAGCTCCTGACCTATCGAAAGAACCGCATCGAGACCGTACTGGAGACGCTGCCGGAAGCCGTGCTGATTCTCGACGAGGCCGGCGCGATCACCTTTGCCAACACGAAACTCGCATCGATGTTCAACGTATCGCAGGAACGCATCCTGTCGCAGGCGCCACCGCAGTGGTGCGACAACCCGGACGTCCTGCAATTGCTGTCGAAGCTGAACAGGGACGGTCGTGGCCCGACGTTCAACGACACGATTCGATTCAGCCTGAACACGCAGGCCGAGCAGTCGATCGTGACAAAGACCTACCCGCTGTTCGCACCGAACAAGCCGTCGTCGGCGATCGGCACGCTGATTATCTTCCGCGACGAAACCAAGGAGGCGCTCGCGCGCCAGGCGCGCTCCGACTTCGTCGCGCACCTGTCACACGAACTGAAATCGCCTCTGAACGTCCTGAGCCTCTATAGCGAGACGATGCTTTCCGACGCCGGTCGCAGCGAGGAATTCCGGGTCGAAGCGGCCAACGTCATCAGCGAGGAAGTCTCGCGGCTCAGCACGCTGATCTCGGGCCTGCTGAGCATGACCCAGATCGAAAACGGCAGCCTCACGCCGGACAAGAGACTGGTCAAACTGACCGACGTCGCAACCGCTGCGTTCGACGAGGCGAAGGGTCTCGCGACGGACAAGAAGATCGTGTTCCGGCTCGACGTGCCTCGCGAGATGAACCCGGTCAGCGTCGACAAAGACCTGATCCGCATCGCGATCACCAACCTGCTCAGCAACGCCGTCAAGTACAACCGGGACGATGGAACCATCGAGCTGAAGATCCAGGAGACCGACGACGCGATCCAGATCAGGGTATCCGATACCGGAATCGGCATCGGCGATAAAGAGGCCGCGAAGATCTTCGACAAGTTCTATCGCTCCAGCGACGAGCGTGTGCAGGCCATTGGCGGTCACGGACTCGGGCTCGCGTTGACGAAACAGATTATCGAGCTGCATCACGGGTCCCTGTCACTCGACCGTGACCGCGAGGAAGGCACGGAATTCATCATCAACCTCTGGAAAGAGGCGGTCAGCGTGAGGCAGGCGATCTAGCATGCAGAAGATATTCATCGTCGACGATCATGCGCCCGTTATCCGCGTTATGCGCCTCGGACTCGAGTCTGCGGGCTACGAGGTGATTACGGCCGGCAACGGTGCGGAATGCCTGACGAAACTCTTGCAGGACACACCCGACTTTCTCGTCACCGACATCGACATGCCGCGCATGAATGGCCGTGAACTCTGCGAGGCAATACAGCAGCAGTTCCCGGACCGTGACTATCCGATTGTCGTGCTGACCTCGAGGACCGAGCTCGAGCATCGCGACTGGACCGCCAAGATCGACAATCTTCTTTTCATGGAAAAGCCGGTCAGCATCCAGAAGTTGCTCAAACTGATGAAGGAGATGCTGCCACCCGCAGCGCTGTCCCCAGGGGCCGGATGATGACGAATCCGATCAAGTCTCTGTCGATGGCCAAGTACGAGCGCATGTTGCCTCGCATCTTCCCGGGCGCATCGCTCATGGAGCTGCAGGAACTCGAAGGCAAGGCAGTCTGGCGCGTCGGTGACAAACCGGATGCGGCCGTTGGGCCGGACGACGGCACGTGGGCGGATATCGGCCACCGCATCGAGCGCAGGGACGCTGGCGACAACCGTAGTGTCTTTCGCCGCGTATTGATGTCGCGCGACCACGGCGCGATCGGCCGGCTGGTCGTGGCCTTCGACACACAGTCGAGCGTGCCCCTGATGACCGCTCAGGATGCGCTGCGAAGGGCCTTCGGCGATGCCGCACTGCTCCTGCAGGAAGAGATCGATCTTCAGGCCGAGTGTGACCAGCTCGCCGTCGAACTCACGGAACGCTACGAAGAGCTGAACCTCGTTTACGACACGAAGGATGAAGTCGAGTACCTGGAAGAGGGGCAGGAGGCGCTCGTCACGCTGGTGCACAACTGCGCCGACTACCTGAATGTCGGGCTCGCCGCACTCGTCTGCCGCGATCAGAAACTCGCTTTGCACGCCGACAACGGCAGCGCGAGGCTTGCCGACGTGCCGGCGATCATGGAGCTGCTGTCATCCACCGTCTACGACGGCGTCGAGGCCAGGCTCAATGCCGTCATCATCAACGAGTCGCACGACGAGGAACGGCAGCGGCTGTTTGGCGGACGGCGGGAAAACCTGCTGGCACACCCGATTGTCGATGACTACGGCAACGTCATCGGCCTGATCGCCGTGGCGTCGGCGAGGCCGAATCACCATTTCTCGAACGGCGACCGGAACCTGCTCGAGGTCATGTGCAAGAAAGCGTCGAGAATCATTCATACGCACCACGACTCGCTGACGGGCCTGATGAACCGCAGCGGCTTCGAGACGGCACTTGTATCCGCCATCTCAAGCGTCCGCCAGTCGATGCAGCAGTATTGTCTGCTGCAGATTGACATCGACCAGCTGCACACCGTCAACGACCTGATGGGGCACCAGGAGGGTGACAACGTCATTCGCCGTGTCTCCCGTATCCTGAAAGAGACGCTGCGTGAGACCGACCAGGTCGCCCGCCTCGGCGCAGACGAATTCGCCGTCTTGCTGCCGAATTGCACGATTGACCAGGGACAGACGGTCGCCGAGAACCTGTCGCGGGCAATCAGCGAACTGAAGTGCATCTCCGCGGATCGCCAGCTCGACGTCACGGTCAGCATCGGCGTTGCGGCGGTGAACCCGGATTGCGATGGCATCGTCAGTGTCATGGCATCCGCCGAGATTGCCTGCACGGCGGCGAAGGAAGGCGGCCGCAACCGCATCGAGATCTTCGCCGACGACAACACCGATCTGATCCGGCGCAGCGAGGAGATCGAGTGGATCAGCCGCCTGCAGAAGGCCATTCGCGATGACCAGTTCATCCTGTTCTGCCAGCCGGTCCTGGCCGTCGACGAGAAGAACCACCCACCGCACTACGAGATCCTGGTCAGGCTGAAGGACGGCGATAAGATCCTGTCGCCGGCGGCCTTCATCCCGGCCGCCGAACGCTACCAGCTGATGCCGCAGATCGACCGCTGGATCGTCTCGGACGCGCTGAAACGCATCGAGAAAGAATGGGCGATGATCGAAAGCGCCGGCGCGGTCTTCTGTATCAACCTGTCAGGCCAGTCGCTGACCAACCCGGGGTTCTTCGCGTTCCTTAACGATGAACTGGAACGATGCGGCGTCCCCAACCGGAATATCTGCTTCGAAATCACCGAAACCGCCGCGATCGCGAACGTAGACGAGGCCACGACGCTGATCACGGCTATGCGTGAGCTCGGCTGCCGCTTCGCACTCGATGACTTTGGCGCCGGACTGAGTTCGTTCGGCTACCTGAAGACGCTGCCGGTCGACTACCTGAAGATCGACGGCAGCTTCGTGCTCGAGTTGACCAGCGATGACGTGTCGAGGGCAATGGTCGAGTCCATCAGTCACATCGCAAAGACGATGGGATTGACGACGATCGCCGAATTCGTTTGCGACGCCGAGACGGTCGCGATTCTCGAAGGACTGGGCATCGACTATCTGCAGGGCTATCACATCGGCAAGCCGATGGCGCTCGCCGACATGATGCATCGCCTGCGAGAAGACGTCGCACTGGCCTCGGCATGAGCGAAGCAGCAGTCCAGTCTAAGCCGGTCTCCCGTGTCCGCATCGGCGTCGCTACGCACGTCGCGCCGCCTGCGTCGCTGACCGGCAACGAGGCGCTGCAGGACCTGCTGCTGGTCATTGACGAGTGCATCGACGACGGTGAGCGCAAGATAATCATCGACTTCTCGGCGTCGCAGATGCTCGACAGCCAGGCGATCTCGGCGCTGATGGACCTGCAGGACAGGCTGATCAAGATCGGCGGCTGGGTCAAGATTACGGGCCATAGCTCTATCGTTCGTGAGATCGCCGCCATTACCGGCCTCTCCAGCTACGTGACGTTCCTGAACGCGGCCGGTGAGCGGGAACAGGCCGAGAACGACGATGTGAGTTTCGGCCCCGGGGCCCGGCTCGGCGACATACTCGTCGCGCGCAACCTGATTTCCGAGGAACGTGTCGCCGAGGCGCTGAAGCTGCAGGATCGACTCGGCAAACGCATGGGCCAGATCGTCATCGACAAGGGCTGGGTCGGCGAGAACGACGTACTGCGCGCGCTTGGCGAGCAGCTGGGCGTGCCGTTTGTGCGCGTGCGTCCCGGGCTGTTCGACCCCGCGCTGGCTCACAAAGTCGACGTCGAGGTCGCGCGCAGGCTTTGCATCCTGCCGCTGTTTCGCGTCCGCAGCGACATCTTCATCGCGACGACAAAACCGCAGGACATGCCGACGCTCGAGGAAGTGTCGGAACACCTGCAGTGCGTCGTGCGCCCGGTGCTGGCACGCAAGGAAGACATTCTCAAAGCGCTGAACGAGGCGACCGGCGCCGATGCGATGGATTTCGACATGCTCGGCGACGTCGACGAAGACTTTGCCGTCGTCGAGGACGTGCAGGTCGACGACTACTCGGCGATCGACGAGGTCGCCGCCGGCAGCCCCGTCGTCAACATGGTCAACTCGATCATCCAGCGCGCCGTGCACGATGGCGCCAGCGACATACACATCGAGCCGTTTCGTACGCATTCCCGCATCCGTTTCCGCATCGACGGCCTGCTCTACGAATTCACGGCGCCACGGGCCGAGCTGCATCCGGCCCTCGTGTCACGCCTCAAGGTCATGGCCAATCTCGACATCGCCGAGCGGCGCATGCCGCAGGACGGCCGCATTCAGGTCAAGACGCAGGGCCGGTCCGTGGACCTGCGCTTCAGTTCGCTGCCGGGCATCTACGGCGAGAAGGTCGTGCTGCGTATCCTCGACAAGAACCAGGCGATCCTCGACGTTAACAAGCTCAACATGTGCGACGACAACCTGGACACGTTCAAGGGACTGCTCGGCGCGAGTCACGGCCTGATCCTCGTCACGGGCCCGACGGGCAGCGGTAAGACGACGACGCTGTACGCCGCGCTGAACCACGTCAAGAGCATCGAAAAGAACATCGTCACGATCGAGGACCCGGTCGAGTACCAGCTCGACATCATCAACCAGAACGAGGTCCGCGGCGGCATCGGCCTGACGTTCGCGAAGATCTTGAAGCACGTGCTGCGCCAGGACCCGGACATCGTCATGGTCGGCGAAATCCGCGAGCGCGAGACCGCCGAGATCGCCGTGCAGGCCGCACTGACCGGTCACCTCGTGCTGTCGACGCTGCACACCAACGACGCGATCGGCGCCGTCACGCGATTGATCGACATGGGTGTCGAGCCCTACCTGCTGTCATCGGCGCTGCTCGGCGTCGTCGGCCAGCGCCTCGTGCGGACGATCTGTCCTTCGTGCAAGTCCGAGTACCTCGCGCCGCCGGAGCTCTGCGAGCAGCTCGGCCTCGACAACGATAGCGATGTGCGGCTCGCGAGAGGCAAGGGTTGCGACGACTGCTACGACTCGGGCTTCAAGGGCCGCATGGGCATCCACGAGATATTGAAGACCGACGGCGACCTGCAGAAGATGATCATCTCGAACCCGAGTCGCGACGAGCTGTCCGACTACCTCGCCGCACGCGATTTCAGGAACCTGTTCAAAGACGGCCTCGACCGCGCGCTCGAGCGCGAGACCACGGTCGAGGAAGTCTCGCGCGTCACGAGCGTCTAGGTTACGGCATGGCCATTCAATTCGACATCGAACCGGAACAACCGTCGGCCCAGGCGAAGAACAAGGGCCTGTCGACCGAGATTCCGCTGCCGTGGCAGAACGCGGCGCCGAAATCGAGCGACCGGATGTTCTTCACCGAGCAGCTTGCGATGCTCCTGGAGACAGGAGAGAACCTGTACGGCGCGCTGACAACGATCGTCAAGCAGACCGAGAATAAGCGCATGCGCGAAGCGATAGAGAAACTCGCGCAGGACGTCAGCGACGGCCTGTCGTTCGCCGGCGCGCTCGAGAAACACCCCGAGGTCTTTTCGTCGACCTACGTCAACCTCGTTCGCGCGAGCGAGACCGGTGGCTTCATGCACGAAGTGCTGCAACAGCTCCTGGACATGGACAAGAAGCGCGAGGAGCTGCGCAATACGCTGGTCTCCGCGGCGACCTACCCGGCCTTCCTCGTCGCCTTTTCGATCGCCGTCGTCGTGTTCGTGCTCGTCATCGTGTTCCCGAAGTTCGGCAACATGTTCACGTCAATCTACGACCAGCTACCGGGCACAACCAAGGCATTGATGGCCATGAGTGACGCGCTGCGCCAGCAGTGGTGGCTCGTGATCGGCGGCATCGCCGTCGTGTCTGTCGGATTTCGCCAGTGGGCGACGAGCGCCGGCGGGCGCGAACGCATCGATCACTGGCAGCTGCATGCGCCGGTTGTCAGGGACATCTACGTGCAGGTTTATCTCGTGCAGTCCTTGCAGGTGTTGAGCCTGTCGCTGATCAACGGCGTGTCGGTCATGGAGAGCCTCGACGCCTGTCGCGACGTCGTGAAGAACAAGGTGTACAGGAAGCTGATTGCGAAGATCGAAGACAGTGTCCAGGCGGGTGCCGGCGTCGCGACGGCTTTCGCCGACTCGACCTTCATTCCAGAGCTCGCGAAGCACATGATCGCGACCGGCGAGCAGACCGGCAATCTCGGCGGCGTGACCGGCCGCGTCGCGCAGTATTACGAGGTCCAGCTCAACAAGAAGCTCAACGCCGTCTCGAAGCTGGCCGAACCGATTATGTTACTTGTCATGGGCGTCGTCGTCGGCGTGCTGGTCAGCTCGCTGATCCTGCCAATCTTCAAGCTGTCGCGGGCGGTCTCTTAGGCGCCAAAGCCGCGTCAGGACTGGATTCTCGGACGAAAAAATGTGCGCCAGAACCTAAAGCTTGGCCGCCGGCCGCCGATAACCTGATACACAGCGGATGGCGATTACCTGATTTAGGAGATAAGTTAATGATTTCGCTTGATAAAAAACAGCCTCAACGAGGCTTCACTCTGGTTGAGCTGCTGATTGTCGTAATCATTCTCGCGATCCTCGCGGCCATTATCGTGCCCCAGTTTACGGCCGCCACCGACGATGCGTCGCAGTCAGCCTATGACTCCAACATCGCCAATATTCGCGCCGCCATCGACCTGTACCGCCAGCAGCACGGCGAGTACCCGAGCGCGGTTGCATCGACCGGAGCCGGCTGCCCGGCCGGCTCGGCCAACGTCACGGGTAACGCGGATACAGAAGCCGCCTTCCTCGCGCAGCTGCAGAGTTATACGAACGCTGCTGGCGTCGCCTGCACCGGTACCGACGCGACGTTCCGCTACGGCCCGTACCTGAAGGACGACATCCCGGTGAACCCGATCGCGACGACGACGCCGAACAACACGGTCAACGTTGTGACAACCGGCATCCTCGGCCTGGCCAGCTCGAACACGGGTGGCTGGCGCTTCGACAACGTCACCGGTGAGTTCATCGGCGACGAGTAAGACATAGGGGACATTCTGCTTTTTCCTGCTAGTGCTTGGCTGTGGTGGCCCGGATCAAGCACTAGCAGGAAAAAGCAGAATGTCCCCATTCACTATGGGGCACTCCGGGTTCGGGTTCAGACCAGCCACAAACGGAGTGCCTTTTTTTATGGGAGCGACGAACATGCGACGGCATTTGCGAAACGGCTACACGCTGGTCGAGCTCCTTATCGTTGTCGGCACGGTCGCGTTGATCGCTGCGATTGCGATTCCGGCAACGATGTCGACGAATTCGGATGAGCAGCTCGAACAGGTCGCAAACGAATTTGCCGACGCCATCCGGTTCGCGAGGAGCGAGTCGATTCGTACCGGTGACGCGCACGGCTTCCGTTTCCTGACCAACCAGTACCGCATCCGCGTGTTCAGCGCCGATACCGCAGTCTCGCCGTGGACCTGGGTCTGGGACGTCTACCATCCCCTCGACAAAGACCTCTACGACTACACATTTCCGGCCAATCTTGCCGGATCCGATGTCCCGGTCGTCCATGTTCCGGACTACCGTGGCACCTGCGATCGACAGGGCGTCGTCTACTTCGACGCCAACGGCACGCCCTGGTGCCTCGAACCGGAGACCGTGCTGCTCGAGTCGTACCGGCTGGACCTGGTCGCCGGCAACTCGACGGCTTCCGTTAGCCTCGATGGCATCACCGGCCGGGTGACCGTCCAGTGAACCGCTTGCGGCAACAGCTGGGGCTGACGCTGGTCGAGGTACTTGTCACGGTCGTACTCTTCGCCGTGTTGCTGGTGCCCGCGATCAGCGCGCTTCAAACCGGCATCGTCGGCGCCGGCGTGCACGCGGACGTGGCCGCCAATCACTATCGCCTGACATCGGCACTCGAAGAACTGCTGGCCGAGCCATTCACAGACCTCGCCGACGCGGCAACCGCCGCCGGTGGCCCGACCGCCTTAAGCAGCTATTCCGAGGCGGCCGGCACGCCTGGCCGCCTGCTCGTCTACCTGGCGTTCTACGATGGCGACAACGCGGATAGCGACGACGATTCATTTACCGGCGGCGACGACGGCCTGCTTTGGGTCCGAGTTCAAATAGAGGGAGCACCAAGCTCACTCGAAACGATCCGGGCTCGGGGTTATTGATCGTGCGTCAGCGCCCCGGCAATGCACGCGGATTCACGTTGCTCGAGTTGCTTGTGGCGACCGCGCTGGCGGCGACGCTGCTGGCGGCAACCGGTGCCATTGTCGCCAACGCACTGGGCAACGCGGACGTAGCCGCCGAGCGCAGTCAATTGCAGCGCGACGCACGATTCGCGATGGAACGAATGGTCCGCACGGTCAGACAGTCCCGCAACCTGTTATTGCCGCTGACCGACAACCCGGTCACCGACTGGCCGGAGCACATCCGCGAGCAGACGATTCCGGCATCGCCGCCGGTCGGCAGCAGCACGTTGGCGACCGCCGTGCTGGCCGTGACCCTGCCCGCCGACATCGATCTCGACGCCGATGGCTATCCGGATGCGGACGACGACCGCGACGGCCGCATCGACGAGGACCTGCCGAACGATGTCCATCATGACTTCGCAACTGGAATCATGCTGGTTGACGATGACGGGGATGGAAGCATCGACGAGGGCAGCGGCTGGGCGGACGATGACGAGGGCGGCAGCGACAACGAAGACCCGTTGGACGGCATCGATAACGACGGCGACGGCAGCGTCGACGAGGACCCGCCGAGCGACAACAACGGCGACGGTTGTGCCGGGATCTGCGGCGTCGATGACGATCGGAACGGCGCGGTCGACGGCGGAGCCGGTGACGATGACGACGAGGACGGCGGCCAGTTCGACGACCCTTACGACCCGGTGGTGTTTTACTTGGACGAGAACCGGCTCGTCGAACGCATGCCGGTGCCGTGGAACGAGGATGGCAACAGCAGTCCCGACGGCCCGGTGGACGGGCGGGACTTCATCACGTCGGTCATCGCCGAGAACGTGTCCCGGTTTCGTGTCGAGCGCCTGTCCGGAACGACTGAAACCGTTCGCCTCACGCTGGAGCTCACGGGCGGCGATGGCGACGTCGTTCGTCTCGACGTCGACGTTCGGCTGGGTGCGACGTTGTGACGCGGGCGAGAAAACAACAGCGCGGCTATCTGCTGATCAGCGTCGTCGTCACGCTGTTCCTGCTCGCCTGCGTCGCCTTGCTCCTCAACCAGCAGTCGGCGGTGAACGCGAACACGTCCAGCTCCGAACTCGCCGCGGCGCAGGCGGAATACGTCGCCGAGGCCGGCCTGCGGCACACGCAGTGGCTGGCGGATCAGAACGCCTGCGCGGGCGACCTGTCGCTCGTCGACGTACCGTTCGGCGCCCACAGCTACAGCGCAACGGTGACGATGGCCTCGGGCGGTGGCGGCACGCAGACGACCACCGACTACGCTGCCGCCGGGGACACCTACGTCCAGCAGGACAATGCGACGCAGAACTTCGGGTCAGCCGGGCAGTTGAACGTCATCGGCAACAACGGCGCAGATCGCTACGCGCTGTATCGCTTCGATCTGTCCGCGATCGCGGCCGGCACGACGATCTCCAGGGCGGTAGCCAGAGTGTTCGTCATCGACAAACCGTCGACGAGCGACGTGCATCTCTATCGTATTACCGCCGACTGGGCCGAGGACACCGTCACCTGGGACAGCTTCAGTCACGCGTACGACGCCGGCGTCACGCAAGGCGTGATCCCCAAGGACCCTCCCACGGGCGCCTTTTACGACGTCGACGTCACGTCGCTGGTCCAGCAGTGGGTCAACGGCGCCACGCCGAATTTCGGTTTCGTGCTCAAGTCGCAGGGCAGCAACGATCTGTCCGACTATTCGAGCAAGGAATACGGCGACGCCAGCAAGCGGACGTACCTGGAAGTCACGACGACGACCGGCCAACTGGCCGCGTCACCCGCAACGATCGACGTCATCGCCAGTCTCGGCGACGGCGCTTCCCGACGGGTCACCCGCAGCGACGTGCCGGTCTACAACGTCGCGTCCTCGCAGGTCATCACCCTGAAGCCCGGTGCAGAGGGCAAAGACACCTTTATCGAAGGCGAATCCGGTCACCAGGATCACAACAAGGCGGCAGACAAGGACCTCAAGACCGACTCGGAGAGCGACAAGCAGTACCGCGCGCTGCTCGAGTTCGACCTCGGCCGCATTCCGCGCGGCGCCCGCGTGACCTCCGCGGAGCTGAGTCTGCACATCGACGAAACGATAGGTACAGCCGATATCGTCAAAGCGCATCGCGTCACCCGCGACTGGACCGAGGGCGGCGCAACCTGGCTGTCTCGAAATGGCAGCGACCCGTGGGATTCTCCGGGAGGCGATTTCGACAACGCGGTTGCGGGGTCTTTCACCGCATCGGCGACCGGGCCCGTCACCGTCGACATCACGGAACTCACAGACGGCTGGGTCCGCGGCCTCTGGCCAAACCACGGCCTGATTCTCTTGTCCGACCCGGCCAGCGGTAACAGTGAGAAGAAATACACGAGCAGCGACGACGACACGGCTGTGGGCCAGCACCCGTCGCTGACGATCACCTTCGCCTGCGAGTGCGGCACCGTCTGCGTGCAGCCGCAGGGTTCCGGCAGGATCAAAATGGTCATCAGCAACTTTTTCGGTCCACATCCGGACGACTGGTTCAAGTGGTCGTTGTTCCGGTCCTGGGGCTACGACGTGGACTTCATCGATGACAACGCGGATGGCTACTTCTTCGACATCGGCCTGACCGGTGGCGACGTGATCTACGTCTCGGCAACGGTAAGCGCGAGCACGCTGGGGCAGAATATCAACGATACATGGTTGGGCGTGGTCAGCGAGGAAGCGGGTCTTACCGACGACATGGGCTTCACGACGGGGTCGACCCAGCCGGTCGGCCAAACGGTGAACGTCGATGACAACAGTCACTTCATCACCGCATTGTTTCCAACCGGGGCGCTCGACGTCTTTGATGAAGCCATGGAGGGCGCGACGACGTCGGGCACCATGGCGCCGGGCGCCAACGTGCTGGCGACGTGGAACGGTGGGGGCGCCATCGTAGCGCTTGAGAAAGGCGCTCAGAATAATCTTGGCGATCCGGCTACCAGCCGACGGGTGCAGGTGCCGCTTGGCGATGCGGGCAATATCAACCTGGACTACGTCAGCCACAACGGCTGGGTAGCCGTACAGAGGGCAATCGCCTGGGCGATGGGACCCACAGCGGCGACTGGTGCAACGCCGTTACTGATGGTCGTCGCTGACGACAGCAACCTGTCGACCCAGGAAGACGCGAAGATCGCTCTTTTCGAGACCTGGGACTACGTCGTAACTATCATCGATGATGGTGCGCAGCAGACCGAGTTTGACAACTTGGCAGCAGCAAACGACGTCGTCTTTGTCGGAGAGGACATCAACTCGGGCGCCCTGGGCACCAAGTTACGCGATGCAAGCATCGGCGTCGTTATCGAGGAGGAAAAGATCACTGACGAGTTCGGCATCTCGACGGGCGAAACGACGTTTACGGAGTCGTCGATCGACATCACCGACAACACGCACTACATCACGCTGCCGTTCAGCCCGGGTGCGGTCGCCTTCGCCTCCTCGGCGCAACCCGTGGGCGGGCGCGCCGGTACGCTGGCGCCCGGGCTGGCCGTGCTCGCAGAAAGGCCGTCGTCAAGCACGAGCATGCTCGACGCGCTCGAGACCGGCGCTGCGCTCGCCGACACCGGCACGGCCGCGGGAAGGCGGGTGAAGCTGCCGTGGGGCGGCAATGACTTCGACATCAATTCACTCAGCGACGACGGCCGCACGATCCTGCGCCGCTCGCTCGAGTGGGCGGCGGGCGCCACCGTGCCCGGCCCTGTTGCGCACTGGAAGCTGGACGAAACCAGCGGTACGACGGCCGTTGATTCCGAGGGCGGCCACGACGGTACGACGTCGAACACGGAGTGGGTGACGGGCCAGCTTGACGGCGGGATACGGCTGGACTCGACTGTCGATGCCGTGGTCGTACCTCATAGCGACGAACTGTCGCTGACCAACGCGCTCACCGTGACGGCCTGGATCAACAAGACCAGCCTGTCGCTTTACGATACGGCCGTCTCGAAGGCGACGACCGGTTCCGACCTCAACTACTTCCTCGGCACGTGGGAAAACTACCCGGTGTTCGGTTTTTCAACCAGCATCGACAACTGGCTGGGGTTCTACGCGACGAGCGCGCCGCTTTTGTTAAACACCTGGTACCACCTGGCCGCGTCATTTGACAACGACGGCAACAGTGTCAGGGTTTATGTAGACGGTGTGTTGGTCGACCAGTTCAACACGACGCGTGAGCCTGTAACCAACGCCGGCGATATCAGGCTGGGGCGTTCTGCTATCGGCGAGTACTGGCCCGGTATGCTCGACGACGTGCGTATCTATGACCGCGTCCTGCCCGACGGTGAAATCGCTGAGCTGGCGACGGTACCGCCGGTGATGCCCATTGCCCATTGGAAGCTGGACGAGACCAGTGGCACGATCGCCGTCGATTCTGTCGGCGGCCATGACGGTACGCTGGTAAATGGACCAACATGGACTACAGGTACGGTTGACGGCGGCCTGGATTTTGACAGTACGGATGACTACGTCGACCTCACATCCGATGCTGAGCTTACTGACGTCTTCAGCAACGGCGCGACGGTCAGCGCCTGGATCTTCCCGGAGGGATGGGGCGAGAACGGCTACGGCCGCGTGCTCGACAAGTCGAGTTCCGCTTCGTCCACAGGCGACGGTTGGGTAATTCGCGTCAACACCGACAGCGGTGGAACCCTGAATTTCGGCCAGGGTTTCAGTGGCGGGCGTGGATGGTGGAAAGCGCCAAATGGTGCTGTCTCGCTCAACGCCTGGCAGCACATAGCCATCGCCTACGACGCGAGCTCGACAGCCAACGATCCTGTCATTTATGTCAATGGCGCCCCAGTCACGACGACGCGAGTGGATTCGCCATCAGGGAGTGTGCGGACTGACGCGTCAATCAACCTGCGCCTGGGAAGTTTCGCAGGCGGTACGACGCATACTTTTGACGGCACGATCGACGATGTGCGTATTTACGGCCAGGTGCTCGACGCAACAGAGATTGCGGCGCTCGGCGGCGGTGGCTCGTTCATCGGCGGCGGCGGTGGGTCCGGTAGCTGCAGCGGCACCTTCCGCGATAACTTTGACTCCCGGGCATGGAATGGCAGCAACGGTTCCCTGTCCTGGGCGACCGACTGGATCGAGGTCGGTGAGAGCAACGGCCCGACGTCGGGCGATATCCAGGTCATGAACGATAGCAGTGATTTCCAGCTGCGAACCCGCGACAACGACAATGGCGGCGAGGGTGTCGAGCGTGAGGCGAACCTCTCCGGAGCGGCGACGGCGACTCTAAACTATGATTTTCGTCGCATGAACCTGGACAATACGAGCGACTACACAAGCGTAGAGATCTCCGCCAACGGCGCGTCGGGCCCATGGACGGAGCTGACGCGCCACGACGGATCGGGCAACGACTCGAATTACCAGCCGGCCAGCCACGATATCTCCGCCTATATCTCGTCGAACACGCGGGTGCGGTTCATTACCTCGTCGTCCATGGGCGGCACAGACACGGTCTGGTTCGATAACGTCGAGATTCAGTGCGTCCCGTGAGATGAATGGGGACATTCTGCTTTTTCTGTCGTTAGCCCAGAAAACGCGAGTGCGACAAGGTCGCTCCTCGCGCACAGTGCATGGATGGCAAGAACGGCACGAGCATCGAAAGGAGGCATCTGCTACCACGTGATCAATCGTGGAAACGGCCGCGCCACTGTTTACCATGGTGATTCTGACTACCGCTCGTTCATAAGTCTGATCGGGAAAGCCAGTGATCGACTTCCACTACGGGTGTTGGCCTTCTGCCTGATGCCGAACCACTTTCACCTCGTGCTCTGGCCATACGCCGACGGCGACCTGAGTCGCTGGATGCAATGGCTGCTGACGTCTCACGTCAGGCGATATCACAGAATACGCGGGACGTCCGGACGCGTCTGGCAGGGTCGATTCAAGGCCTTTCCAATTCAGGAGGACCGTCATCTCCTGACGGTTATGCGATATGTCGAAAGAAACCCGGTCAGAGCCAATATCGTGGCGAGAGCCTCGGACTGGCGATGGTCCAGTATCAGTGGCGGCGTCTCACCGCGCTGGGAAGAACTGCTGACGAAAAGCCCGGTAGCGAAACCTGGCAACTGGGAAGCATTGGTAGACACTCCAATGAACCATGCTGAAACCGAGGCTCTGCGGCGTTGCGCCCGGCGAAATGCACCTTACGGGGACAACGTCTGGACCGAGAAGACAGCCCGAGACCTTGGCCTTGAGTCCTCCCTGCGAAGCCGGGGTCGCCCGTCTGCGATCTAAATAGGGACATTCTGCTTTTTTAGTCCCCGATTCGTTGTTTTATCGGTCTTCTTTGGGACGAAAAAAGCAGAATGTCCCCAATAAAAATCGTCCAGATATTAAAGATTTAGTCCCATCCGCCGATGTTTCTGTAGATAGAAGACTTCAGAGCGAAGACAGAACATTGGCGATCTCCAACTACTTGGCGGATATCTGGTCGGTCACGGATTTCAGTGACCCCGACCTCGCCGGCTATGCGGCAGAACAGATGTGTGCCGATACCCGCATCGGCGTCCAGTCGATGATGGTGCTCGCCCTCGCGATGCAGCTCGTCATCACCGCCCTGGCGATGTTCTTCGATCTCGACTCCCTGTACATCTACATGAGCCTGCTGATCGCGGCGCTGTGCCTGCACGTCTTGATTTCGGCTTCGTTCATAAAGGATATCCGGACCCTGCACGCATTGGGCATGACTTTCCTGATTGCAGCAGCCCTTGCGATCACGGTGCTCGCGCACCGCTCCGGCAGCCTGAGTGTCGGCATGATGGCTTCGGTCATCATGCTGCTCGTCGCAATACCGATGATCCCGTGGGCATTGCGCGAGTCGACGATCGTCGTCGGCCTGATCTTCGCCCTGATCTCGCTGTCGCTGAACAGCGTGCCGGGACGTTTCGACAGCGGTTCGCTGCTCGTGCTGCAGGTGCTGATCGTCGGAACGGCCGTCGTTGTCCTCGTCGTCACCGGCAAGAATACGTTCATCCGAAAAGAAGACCTGAAGGCCCGCTATCAGCTCGAGCAGGCGAACGTCGCGATGGAAACGCTATCGATGCAGGACCATCTGACCGGCGCGTGGAACCGGCGCTTCCTCGACGAGAACTTCAGCGCCTTCGCCGACGACTGTGCGGATAAGGAGCAGGTCCTGTCGATCGCCGTACTCGACATCGACGACTTCAAAGGAATCAACGACACGTTCGGCCACCAGGTCGGCGACAACATCCTCGTGCGCGTCGCGCACACATTCAACAAGCTGATCGACTCTGACGGACACCTGATCCGACTGGGCGGTGACGAGTTCCTGATCGCCTTCCGCGGCGAGGACGTTGCACCCCTGATCGAGGCCGCCATATTGCAGCTACAGACCAAGACGGTCATGGGTCAGCTCACCGGCCATGAGACGATCACGCTGAGTGCAGGCATTGCGAAAAGCCAGCCCGGTGAGAAGGCCGACCTGAACAAGCTATACCGAATCGCCGACCGCGCACTATACACGGCAAAGCAGGAGCGGCCCGGCAAGCGCAAGCGCGCACCCGCGAATTCCACGATGACCGGGACTTGGAAATTGTGAGCCTGCTCGCGAAAACTCGAGCGATGTTTCAGCCGACGGCGGCAACGCGCAGCGTCGGCCCCATCGGCGTCGACTTCTCGCTGGAGGCTGTACACCTCGTCCAGTTGCACCGGCAGATCGGCGGCAATCCGGAGGTCCGCGCCTGCGCCAGCACGACGTATGAAGGCTCGAGGCAGGATCTGCTCGAAGGCCCGCTGCTGTTTCGCTCGGTGCTGAAGCGCGGTTTGCAGTCAGGCAACTTCCAGGGTCGCGGCGCCGTTGTCGCGATGCCCAGTGGAATGTTCCGGACGCTGTCGATCAACTATCAGTCCGGTCCGTCGAAAAAACAGGAGGCGGCCGCGATCCTGAAGGCGATGAAGTCCCGACTCGACAAGCCGCTGGGCGACTACGTCATCGACTACCTGCCGGTGAACAGCCGTTCCAAGGGCGATGACCGCCTGGCGCTCGTTGCCGTCAGCGAGAAGCAACCCGTGGTCGATTTTCTCGAGCTGTGCCGCAAGGCCGGCCTGATTGTCGAGGCGCTGGAGATCGGTCCCGTCGCCGTGTGCCGGCTGGTCAGCTCGCTGTCGCTGCGCAGCGGGAGTGGCAACGTCCTCGTAATCAACTCGGGAAGGCGTTCGAGCTACATGACGTTGATCTCGGGCGCCGACCTGCTGTTCGACCAGGAAGTCAGTTTCGGCGAAGACAGCCTGATCGAGCAGACGGCCGAGGCGCTGGACATGCCGGAGCCGATGGCGCGCGACCTCGTCCTCAAGACCGGGCTGAAATCGTCGACGCACAGCAACGTGCAGGAGACGGTCGAGGCGTCCGGCCTTGCCAGCACGATGTCCGAGATCCTGAAGCCGAAGTTCTTAAAGCTCGTCGAGGACATCAAGCGCGTCTGCCTGTACGCCGCCGCGGAAACTCGCGGCGGCGCCGTCACGCAGGTCTACCTGCTGGGCAGCATCGCGCGCTGGCCGGGTGCCGACGAGCTCCTCAGCACGCTGACCGGCATGGACGTCGCAAACATCCCGGACCCGCTGACGCTGTTTCCGAGCGACGACAGTAAGCAGGCGCCGGTCAACAACGCGACCGCCTCGGATATCGTTGTCGCAACGGGCGCGGCGTTGAGGGGACTAGAGCTCGATGAATGACATTGATCTCATCCCCGTCGATTATCGAGACTGGCTCCAACGCCGCCGTATGCTGATCGTCTACTCGACGTCGATCGTCCTGCTGGGGCTTGCCGTCGCCGCCGCCGGCGCGGGGCTGAAGCACACGACGAGCACGATGCGCGACACGGCCGCACGCCTGAAGGTCGAAAGTGCCGTCACGCAGCAACAACAGGACCAGTTGCAGCTTCTGACCGAGCAACGTGCCGAGTACGAGCGTCGCTGGTCCCTGCTTCGAGGCCTCCGGGCGGGCGCGTCGATACAGGATATCTTCACGCTGATCGACGAATCGTTGCTGCCGGGCGAACTCTGGTTCGTCGACTGGACGTTCCGCAGGGCCGGTGTCATCGTCAACGGCCAACAGCGCGGCATCGAAACCGGCTACTTCATCATCGTCGCGGACGAGCCGGGACAACCGGCAGAGAATACGATGTCCGTCGAGACGCACATGACGATCAGCGGGCAGGCACGCGACCACCAGGCGCTGTCGAGCTTCGTCCGGTCACTGTTCGAGCAGCAGGACGTCAAGGACGTCAACGTGCGAAAGACAACGCGTAGCGACTATGCCAACACGCGCGTGGTGAACTTCGACCTGACCATCGTGCTGAACAACTCGCTGAAGGAGTCCTGATGCAGGAACTCTTAAAGAAAATCAGCGTGAGAGAACTCCGCCTGCTGATGCTCGGCGTTGGCGCGACCGTCATGGCGCTGCTGGTGACGGCACTTGTGGTTCCGAACCTCAAGGCGCTGCAGTCCGTCCGCAAGGAAATCCAGCTGCTTGAGGCAACGGCCAGGGACGGCCGCGAACTCGAGCTG
This sequence comes from Woeseiaceae bacterium, assembly GCA_030065915.1. Taxonomy (GTDB): domain Bacteria; phylum Pseudomonadota; class Gammaproteobacteria; order Steroidobacterales; family Woeseiaceae; genus UBA1847. The sequence goes on along the minus strand of JASJCQ010000004.1, from coordinate 79,794 downwards.
CAACTGGACCAGCAGCATGCCAGCATCGCGGAGCTTCGCTACCGGCTCGACGGCGACATGGCCAATCTGCCGGTCCGCCAGGTCGAGGCCTACATCATCGGTCGGCTGCAGCGCGTCTCGTGGGACAACGACATCGAACTGTTGAGCGTCGAACCGGCGACGGGTGAGCGCATCCAGATCTTCCAGGAACTGTTGTTCAACGTGCAGCTCGCCGGCCGTTACGAGGACCTTTACCGATGGCTGCTCGAAATGCGCGAAGACCTCGGGTATGTCGTCGTCAAAGAGTATCGCGTCAGCCGTTCGGACGATGAGGACGAGGACCCGAAGCTGATGGCTTCCTTGAGCCTCGCATCGTACAGGGCGGTCGAATGAAACGCGTGGCGTCCCTCTTTGTTCTGCTTCTCGGCATGTCGGCGGCCGGCGCCGACGTCGCCGCGCTGAAGGGCAATCCGTTTACGCGGCCGCCCTCTGCGCCGCCGCCGGGCTCGACCGTCATTGCATCGATAGACGGCCCGGTCCCGCAGATCGACCTGCAGGCGACGATGGTCGCTGCCGGCCGGGGGCTCGCCAACGTCGGCGGAAGAATTCTGAGGCCGGGGCAGTCGATCGAGGAACTGACCCTGGTGGAGGTATACGAAGACCGTGCGGTCTTCCTGCACAGAGGTGATCGCCTGACGGTTTACGTCAAGCCTCACCTGAACGAGAGCGAAGATGAAGACTAAGGCATCAACAGTGCGAAGAGCGATAGCACTGGCCGCACTGTTCCTGGTAGCGGCGGTATCGCGCGCGAACGAAGTAGAACACCGTATCAGCATGACGATGAAGGACGCGGACCTGGCCGACGTCATGGACATGATCTCGCGGGAACAGCGGGTCAATGTGTTCGTGTCCACCGACAGCAGCGAGCAGGTCTCTTTCAGCCTGTACGACATGTCGGTGCCGGAAGCGATTCGGTCGATCGCGAATTCGGCGGGCCTGGCCGTCGAACACTACGACGACAACTACTACATCGTCGAGAGGGACGAGGCCGGCAAATACGCGCCGGATGCGATCACACACGTTCGCGCGTTCGAGCTTCAGTACGTCGACGTCGAGGAAATGTCGAGCCTGCTGCAGCCCTACCTGTCGGACTACGGCGAGATTACGCAGTTTACCGAGCGTAACATGTTCCTCGTCCAGGACACGCCGGAGTTCCTGCGCCGAATCTCGGCGCTGGTTGCGACCATCGACGAGAAGCCCGCGCAGATTATGATCGAGGCGAAAATCCTCGAGATCACGCTGACCGACGAGGACTCCTACGGGCTCGACTGGAGCAAGCTGTTCGACAGCGATGGCGATACCGGAACCTTCGGTACTCAGGGACTCGCCGACCCGACCAGCTCCGGCCTCTTCTTCGACTACGCGACGCCGGATATCACCGCGACCCTCAATGCCCTGACGGCCCAGGGTCGCGTACGAACGCTGTCGACGCCGAAACTGCTGGCCCTCGAGGACGTCGAGTCTTCCGTCATCGTCGGCGACCGCCGCGGCTACTCGGTGACGACGACGATCAACCAGGTGACGACCGAGAGCGTCGAGTTCCTCGAGTCCGGCGTCATCCTGCGTGTCACATCGTCGGTCGACGACCTGGGCCAGGTCACGTTGGATATTCACCCGGAAGTCAGCACCGGCGTCATCGACCCGCTGACCGGCATCCCGTCGCAGACGACGACCGAGGTGAAGACGCGCATGATCGTGCCGGATGCTTCGACCATCTTCGTCGGCGGACTGATCAAGAACCGTATCGACGAGAGCAAGCGCGGCGTGCCGGTCGTCGGCCGTATTCCCGTGGTAGGCGGTCTGTTCTCCAATCGCCAGAAGACCAGCACCAATACGGAGACCGTCGTGCTGATTACGCCGACGATTGTCCAGCCACGCCAGGAAACGATTGACGAGGGATCTCTCGACCGTATTCAGAAGATCGAGTCCATACAGGAAGGCGACAACGAGTCACTCGAGAAGGAAATGGATCTCTTCTTCGGCGGTCTATAAACCGCCATCGACTGTCCGGATACGTCTCTGCGCCTGACGCGGAATCTACCTATCGGCCCGCCACCCTGAACGTGCGACCCTGTCGAGACGCGTTCGACGCAGGGCTTGCGATGACTGTTAGTGCTCTCATCGCCGGACTACGGCCTCGGCGATGACCAACGAATTCGACATCTGGCGGCTTGCGGCCGGCCTCGGTCTGTTCCTGTTCGGCATGACGGCGCTGGAAAAGTCGTTGCAGCAACTCGCCGGCCGATCCTTCAAACGTTTCCTTCGTGAATACACGGAGAAACCCATAAGCGGCATGTTCGCCGGCGCGTTGTCGACGGCCGCGTTGCAGAGCAGTTCCGTCGTCAGCCTGATCGTGCTCGCCTTCGTCGGCACCGGCATCATCTCGTTATCCAGTGCCATCAGTATCGTCTTCGGCTCCAACTTCGGCACGACAGCGACCGGCTGGATCGTCGCCACCTTGGGCTTCAAGCTCGACATTGAGTCGCTCGCACTCCCGCTGATTGCTTTCGGCAGCTTCGGCATCGTCTGGTCCGCGAACGGCAGCCGACGGTCCGGCTTCAGCTACCTTATCGCAGGTTTCGGCCTCATGTTGCTGGGTCTCGAGTTCATGAAGTCGGGCGCGCTGGCCGCCACCGGACTGTTCAACCCCGAGGCACTGGCCGGCTATCCGTTGATTGTGTTCCTGTTGGCGGGGCTCTTGATAACCGCCGCGATCCAGTCGAGCTCGGCGACGATCATGATCACGCTCAGCGCGCTTTACGCGGGCGTGCTGACGCTGGAGTCTGCCGCCGCGATCGCCATCGGCGCCGACCTCGGCACGACGATCACGGCGATGCTGGGCTCGATGGTCGGTTCGATCGACAAGAAGCGCGTCGCCGTTGCCAGCGTCATCTTCAACCTGACGTCGGACACTGTCGCGTTCATCCTGTTGCATCCCCTGCTGTACGTCGTAACGGTGTTGCTGGGCATCAGCGATCCGCTGTTCGCATTGGTCGCCTTTCACAGTCTGTTCAACCTGATCGGCGTGACTTTGTTCCTGCCGTTTGTCGGAGTCCTGAGCGGTTGGCTGTCCAGGCGTTTCACCGAAGACGAGACGGCGCCGGCCCGGCACATCAAGCCGGAGATCTCGGACGTCGCCGACGTGGCGATCGAAAACGCCGATAAGGAGACTTTACGCCTGATCGACCAGGCCGCGGCGCTGAACCAGCTCGGCCTGCATTTGCGTCCGGCCCACGCGTTCTACGGGTCCGACAGCGATCGTCGCGCCGTGCGCGTTTTTCGACAGGATGCGGACTACGAGACCTGCTACGCCGAGCTGAAACACCTCGAAGGCGAGATTCTCGCCTATGTCCTGTCGCTGCAGGAACACGCCCTCGACCCGGACGACTCGGCGCGCATCAGCCAGATCATCCCGGCGATTCGAAACGGCGTGCACTCGGCAAAGAACATCAAGGACATCAGGCAGGACCTGGAGAGCTTTCGCGGCGCCGTCAACGATCGCTTTAATGCGTACTATCGCGCATTCAGCGACGTCGTCCGCGAGTTCTACGGGTCGCTGGAAACTCTGGCCTCTGCCGACCTGCCGGCCCTTCGCTTCGAGCGGCTCGCGCGCATTCGAAAAACCTGCGAAGCCTTGCACGAACGTCTGCATCGTCAGATCTACGACGAGATCGCCGCGGGTGAGCTGAGTCGAATCGAGATCTCGACGCTTTTGAACGTGAACCGCGAGATCTACCTGTCGAACCTGAGCCTCGTCGCCGCGCTCGCGGATGCGCTGCTCGACATCGCGTCGGCCGAGGACTTCGCCGCGCTGCCGCCGTTGTCGTGACGGAGCCCGGGAAGCGTCGGAGCTGAACCCGCATACGCGTCCCTGCAGCCAGAACTAGCCGATGCTCAATGGGACTGATCCTGTGGAGCTGCAGCGGTGTCTGCGGGCGGTGAATCGCCTGCCGGGCGGCCCCGCAGTCGCCAAACAACAGCATCAGAAACATTTAGATACAAATACATGACATTTATAACTAGTTTTAAAAAACTAGTTATTGTTTTCCTGCTTAATTTGTCATACTTTGCCCCGCCTGTTTTTCAAGCGGAGCGATAATCCGTGGCCGATCCAGCTCATCAGTGGACCTTCTTCAGTAATTACGCGCACGTGCTCGTGTGCCTCGCCGAGAATCCGGACGTGCGTTTGCGCGACGTCGCGGAGAAAGTCGGCATTACCGAGAGGACCGCGTTTCGCCTGATCGGCGAGCTGGAGGAAGCGGGTGTCATCGAGCGCGCCAAGGAAGGCCGCCGAAATCACTACATCATCAAGACTGACGCGCACCTGCGACACAGCATGGAAGAACATTGCACCGTCGGTGAGCTGCTGCAGGCGGTCATGCACGAGCAGCGGTCAACGAACTAGGAAGGGGAGAACGTCCAATGAAGATCAAGTTACTGTTAATCGCTGCGGTAGCACTCATGCTCGTCGCCGATCGCGCTGACAGCGTCGAGCCGCTGTCGACGCCGGAGCTCGCAGAACACTGCGCCTTCTATTTCGATGAACCCGAAGGAAAAGACGCAATTTTCTGCATTCGCTATGTGCAGGGCTTTATCGACGGCGCTGTCGCAACCGATGCGCGCGTACTCGAGAACATTGCCACCGAGTTCGACGAGGATGAGTCGTTTTCCGAGCGCGCGATCCGCAACCGCATCGGCAGCCGCGTCAACTTGCGGGGCCCGACCGTCTATGCGGACTTCTGCCTTGGCGAGTCTGTCTCGCTGGCGGCCGTCGTCGAGAAGGTCGTCAACGACCTGGCCAACCGCAAAGTGCTGGATGAGGATCTTCTGGCCCGCGACGCCGTGTTTTCGACGCTGCGTCGAGAGTATCCCTGCGACCCCGACGAGAACGGCTAAGCCGTAGCTCATGAGCAGCGGACTCAAAAAGCTGGCGCAGGTTTCTGTGCTGATGGCCTTTCTGGTCACGGCCTGGTTGCTGTGGTCAGGCCTCTACAAGCCCCTGCTGCTGGCGCTGGGCCTGTTCTCCTGCGTGCTGACGGTCTACGTCAAGATTCGCATGGACTACTTCCACACGAACGTCTTCGCGTTCCGCTTCGGCCGGCGGCTGGTGGGTTACTGGGCGTGGCTGTTCGTTGAGATCGTCAAGTCCAGCATCCAGGTCGCCAAAGTCATTATCGATCCGCGCCTGCCGGCGAGCCCGCGCGTCGTCAAGATCCAGGCAACCGTGACAGAGCCGGTGGTAGAAACCATTCTTGCCAACTCGATCACGTTGACCCCGGGAACGCTGTCGCTGGACGTGCATGACGGCGTCATCACGGTGCATGCGCTGACCGAGGAAGGCGCGAAAGAACTGGAAAAAGGCGAAATGAATCGACGTGTCGCCGCGTTGGTCGGAGACTGACTATGTATTACGTCGTAACGATTGCAACGCTGGTCACGATGGCACTGGCGCTGGTCAGGGCGCTGCGCGGACCCACGATTTACGACCGCCTGCTGGCCGCCAACATGTTCGGCACCAAGACCGTGCTGCTGCTGTCGGTAGTCGCGTTCCTGTCCGGTCGACCCGACTTTCTCGACCTCGCGCTCGTCTATGCATTGATCAACTTCATCGGCGTTATCGCGGTCCTCGAGTTCAGCCGCGCCCGCAGAGACGTCGAGAAGGAAAGCTAGGCACTATGGATATGATTATCGACATCCTGAGCTGGATTCTGCTGACCCTTGGCGGCGTGTTCGTCTTTATCGGTGGGCTCGGCGCACTTCGGCTGCCGAACCTGTACACCCGTATGCACGCGGCGAGCCTGACGGACACGATGGCGGCCATTCTTATCATCGCCGGCATCATGCTGCAGGCCGGCTTCACGCTCGCGACGGTCAAGCTCGCCGTCATTCTCGCGTTTTTGATGTTCTCGAGCCCGACCGCGTCCAACGCGCTCGCGAGTGCGGCCATCCTGTCCGGCTACCAGCCGCAGGAAGGCGAGGTTATCCCGCCGGAGCCCAAAGAATGACCGTAATCTTTGGCGTATTCCTGCTGACGCTGCTCGTTATCACGGCCGTCGCCATCGTTCGCAGTGACAACCTGTTCTCCGCGGTCATACTGCTGGGCATCTTCAGCCTGCTGATGGCGGCCAACTTCTTCCTGCTGGATGCTGCCGACGTGGCCCTGACTGAAGCGGCGATCGGTGCCGGCGTCTCGACGGTCCTGTTCCTCGGCGCACTGGCGCTGACCGGTGATCTCGAGAGCAGCAAGGCCAAGCGCGGGCTGCTGGCGATTATCGTTGTGTCGATCCCGACACTGCTCATTGTCTTCGCCACGTTCGACAAGCCCCGCTTTGCGGACCCGGATGCGCCAGTGCATCAACATGTCGGCCCCTGGTACATCGAGAACACGCCTGAACTCATCGATATTCCGAACGCGGTCACCGCCGTGCTCGGCAGCTTCCGGGGCTACGACACGCTCGGCGAAGTCTTTGTTGTATTCACGGCCGGCATTGGCGTGCTGTTCCTGTTGAGCGCCCGCCCGATCGCTCGCCTCGATCTGCAGGTCGCGAGCAAAGACCCGGCCAAGGGGCTGCGTCATTACCTTGTTCCGCGAGTGGTCGGCCGATTCCTGATCCCGTTTATCTTTCTGTTCGGTCTGTATGTTCAATTTCACGGTGAGTACGGTCCCGGCGGCGGCTTCCAGGCCGGCGCCATCATCGCCTCCGCGGTGATTCTGTACTCACTGCTCGAGGGTGAACATCGCGCACTGCGCGCGATCCCGATGTCGGCGCTGCACTGGATGGTCGCCGGAGGCGCGTTGCTGTATACGGGCGTCGGTGTTGCCAGCATGCTCTTAGGCGGTAATTTCCTCGACTACAGCGTTCTGCTGTCGGACCCGGTCGCCGGGCAGCAAATGGGCATCATCCTGATTGAAGCCGGTGTCGGGTTGACCGTGACGGGCGTGCTGCTGTCGATCTTTCACGCGTTTGCTGCCAGGGGCAAGACGTCGTGAACATACTTGGCCTCTTCTACTACTGGGTGTTTGCGATCGTGCTGATGATCGGCTTCTACGCCGTGATTGCAAAATCCAACTACGTCAAAAAACTGATCGGCCTGTCGATCTTCCAGGCCGCGGTCTTCCTGCTCTACATCACGATGGGCAAGATCGACAATGGCACGGCGCCGATCTTCCAGGACGCGGCGACCGTGTATTCCAACCCGCTGCCGCAGGTCCTGATCCTGACGGCGATCGTCGTCGGCATCTCGACGACCGCGCTGGGGCTCGGCATCGTTGTTCGCATACGTGAGGAGTACGGCTCGATCGAGGAAAGCGACATCCAGGAGCGCGACCGGCAGTGACCTACCTCTCGCATCATCTGCCGGCACTGCAGGTTATCGTGCCGATGCTGACCGCGCCCCTCGTCCTGCTCTTGAAACCGGACGGATTGGCACGACTGGCGACGACGGCGGCCAGCGCACTGGCGTTCGCTATCGCCATCGCGATGACGATGGGCGTTCTCGACGGTCACACCTACACTTACAGGATGGGTGGCTGGCCGGCGCCTTACGGCATTGAGCTCGCGGTCGACCAGTTCAGCGCTCTGTTGTTGCTCGTCGTAACGGGAGCGTCGACGTTTGCGCTGCTCGCAGGCCAACGCAGTGTCGACGCTGACATCGACAGCTCGCGCCAGCCGCTTTTCTATGCGGCCTGGCTGCTCGCCCTGGCCGGGCTGTCGGGTATCCCGATTTCCGCCGACGCGTTCAACATCTTCGTCTTCATGGAGATTTCGTCGCTCGCGAGCTACGTCATCATCGCGGGCGGGCCGGATCGTCGAGCGCTGCCTGCGGTCTTCAAATACCTGATCATGGGCACGGTCGGCGCCACCTTCTACCTGATCGGTATCGGTCTGATCTACCTGATGACCGGCACGCTGAACATGGCCGACATGGAGCTGCGCATCCACGAAGTCGGCGACCAGAAACCGATACTGGTCGCGGCGGGATTCATCACCGTCGGGCTGGCGCTGAAGGCGGCCGTCTTCCCGCTGCACGTGTGGCTGCCGAACGCTTACACCTACGCACCGAACACCGTCACGGTTTTTCTCGCGGCCTGCTCGACGAAAGTCTCCCTGTACCTGTTGATGCGCTTCGACTTCTTCGTCTTCCAGGGCAACCTGGCCGGGCACGACATGCAGTTCGCGGCATTCCTGATGCCGCTCGCGGTGCTGGCCATCCTGGTCGGATCGGCCGTGGCGCTATTCGAGAAAAACATCAAGCGCCTGCTCGCGTACTCGTCGATCGCGCAGATCGGTTACATCGTCTTAGGCGTCAGTTTCGTCACCATCGCCGGCCTGACGGCGAGCGCCGTCCACATCTTTAACCATGCGCTGGCCAAGGGCGCGCTGTTCCTCACCGTGTGCTGTTTCGCGACGCAGTGTACGGGGCTTCGCCTGACGGACCTTGGCGGTATCGCGAGGCGGATGCCGTGGACAGCCGGCGCGCTTGTCGTCTCCGGTTTCAGCCTGCTCGGTATTCCGGGTACGGCCGGGTTTATCAGCAAGTGGTACCTGATCGTTGCCGCGTTTGAGCAGGGCCCGCTCGGCATGGCGCTGATCGCCGTGATCGTGGTCAGCTCACTGATGGCCGTCGTCTACATCTGGCGCATTGTCGAGGCCATCTATTTCGGCGAGTCCACGATCGATCTGTCTGCCGTGCGTGAAGCACCGGCCGCCATGCTGATCGTGACGTGGATCGCGGCGCTGGCGAACATCTACTTCGGGGTCGTGCCGGAAATTCCGGTCAGCCTCTCGATCTCGGCCGCCGATACCTTGCTGGAGCACCTGCCATGAGCGGCGCCGATCTGATAACGCTGTCGCTGCTGATACCGGTGCTGGGCGCTGTCGGCATTGCGGCGGCCAGCAAGTTCGGCCCGAACGTTCGCGAGTCGGCAACGATGATAACGGCGGGCCTGCTGGCATGGACGGTCTGGAGCCTCGTGCCGGAAGTCATGCAGGGCGGTCGTCCGTCGCTGATGGTCAGCCAGATCGCGCCCGGCATCGAGATCGCGTTCAAGGTCGAGCCCCTCGGTATGCTGTTTGCCGCGCTGGCATCGAGCCTTTGGATCGTTAATTCGATCTACTCGATCGGCTACATGCGAGGCAATAACGAGAAGCACCAGACGCGCTTCTACATCTTCTTTGCCGTGTCGCTGGCGGCGGCTATCGGCATCGCATTTGCCGACAACCTGTTCACGCTGTTCCTGTTCTACGAGATCCTGACGCTGTCGACCTACCCGCTGGTTTCGCACAAAGGGGACGAGAAGACGATTCGCTCGGCGCGTGTCTACCTGGGCATCCTGCTAACCACGTCGATTGGCCTGTTGCTGCCGGCGATCATCTGGGTCCACGTCACTGCGGGCACCGGCACCTTTGCTCCGGGCGGCATCCTCGAGGGCAAGATCAGCGGCCCCGCTGTTGGGCTGTTGCTGGGCCTGTTCGTCTTCGGCGTCGGCAAGGCCGCCGTCATGCCGGTGCATCGCTGGCTTCCCGCGGCGATGGTTGCGCCGACACCGGTCAGTGCATTGCTGCACGCGGTCGCCGTCGTCAAGGCCGGTGTGTTCACGGTCACGAAGGTCATCATCTACATCTTCGGCATCGAGTTCCTGTTCGCCGAACCGAGCAGCAGCTGGCTCGTGTTTGCCGCCGCGTTCACGATTATCACCGCCAGCGTCGTTGCTCTGAGGCAGCAGAACCTGAAACGCCTGCTCGCGTACTCGACGGTCGCGCAACTGTCCTACGTCGTCATGGCGACGGCCATCCTGAAACCGCTGTCGGAGATCGGCGCTGCCGTGCACATCGTTGCCCACGCGTTCGGCAAGATCACGCTGTTCTTCGCAGCGGGTGCGATATACACAGCCGCGAAGAAGACCGAGCTGCATCAATTGAAGGGCATCGCGAGACGTATGCCCTGGACGATGGCGGCATTCACCGTCGGAGCGCTCAGCATGATCGGCGTGCCCCCAACGGCGGGCTTCGTGTCCAAGTGGTACATCCTGGCTGGCGCATTCCAGGCAGACAACTACGTGGCAATTGCGGCCATCATCGCGAGTACGGCGCTGAACGCAGCCTACTTCCTGCCGATTGTCTACATGGCGTGGTTCCTGAAGGAAGACACGCCGCCTGCGAAGGAACACGGTGAGGCGCCCTTTGCCGCGGTACTCGCGCTGACCATCACGGCATTCCTGACGCTGGCGTTTTTCTTCTTCAACGGTCCGGTCCTTAAGTTGGAAGGACAGCTCGTGCAGGGACTCTCATGAACAACGATACGAATGACAATCACTGGCTGACCCGGCCGGAGACCATCAAGAAGCTCTGGTGGGCGTTCTCCATCGTGCTCGCGCTGACCGTGCTGGCGCAGGCCTTTATCTACGTTAAGGGTTACTTCGCCGTGGATGGCTGGTTCGGATTCGGTGCCGTGTTCGGCTTCTTGTCCTGCCTCGCCATGGTCGTGTTCGCGAAGTTGCTCGGCTACGTGCTGAAGCGCGGCGAAGACTACTACGCCTCAGGAGACGACAATGCCTGAGTGGATGTCGCCAGCCCTGCTCATGGTTGCGGGTGCGCTGTTTATTGCCTTTACGCGCGGCCACCTACGCACACTGTTCGTCCTCGGCACTCCGCTGCTGACGCTGTGGGCCATCTGGCAGGTGCCGGACGGCGTCGTCGCAACCGTCGGCTTCCTCGATTACACGATCGAGCCGGTCGAGGGCAGCCCCGTACGGCGCCTGTTTGCCACGATCTTTGCGCTGATGGCGTTTGCTGGCGGCCTGTACGCGTTCCGCCAGGCCAAGTGGTATGAACTGTCGGCCGCCTTCGTTTATGCCTCCGGCGCCATCGGCGTCAGTTTCGCCGGCGACCTGATAACGCTGTTCCTGTTCTGGGAGCTGATGGCGCTGTTCTCGACGGTCATCGTCTGGTGCGGGGGTACGCCTGCCGCACGAGCCGCGGGCATTCGCTACGCCATCATGCACCTGCTCGGTGGCGTCATATTGAAAGTCGGCATCGAGGGTGTCGTCATTCACACGGGCTCGATAGACGTGCAGCCGATGCTGGCGACGAACTTCGATACCTGGATGATCCTGATCGGTATCCTGATCAACGCCGCGGCGCCGCCGGTGTCGGCATGGCTCGCCGATTCCTACCCGGAGTCGAGCCCGACTGGCTCGGTATTCCTGTCGGCATTCACGACGAAGACCGCTGTGCTCGCGCTGATCCTGCTGTTCCCGGGCGAGCCGGTGCTCGTCAGCGTCGGCCTGTTCATGATCATGTACGGCATCATAATGGCGCTGCTCGAAAACGACATCCGCCGAATCCTCGCCTACTCGATCGTCAACCAGGTCGGCTTCATGGTGTGCGCCGTGGGCATCGGCACGCAGATGGCGCTGAACGGCGCCGCCTCGCACGCATTCGCCCACATCCTGTACAAGGCGCTGCTGTTCATGAGTGCCGGCGCAGTGATTTATCGCACGGGCTTGCATCGCTGCACCGACCTCGGCGGGCTGTTCCGGACGATGCCGATCACCGCGATCTGCGGCATTATCGGCGCCCTCGCGATCTCCGGCTTCCCGCTGACCTCGGGCTTCACGACGAAGACGATGATCTCGCAGGCGGCTGCGGACGAGAGTCTCATGTTCGTTTACTTCATGCTGGCGGCGGCGTCGGCCGGTGTATTCCTTCATGCAGGTATCAAGTTCCCGTGGTTCGTGTTCTTCCAGAAGGATTCCGGGCTCAGGCCGAAGGATGCCCCGTGGAACATGTCGGTATCGATGGTGCTGGTCAGTGCGCTTTGCATCCTGCTCGGCGTCTTCCCGAACCTGTTGTACGACCTGCTCCCGTACCCGGTCGAGTACGTGCCGTACACGGCCGGCAAAGTGCTGTTCTATCTCCAGCTCTTGCTGTTCTCCGGCCTCGCCTTCTTCCTGCTACTGCCGCTGATGAAGCGTACGGAGACCATCAGCCTCGACTGGGACTGGATCTGGCGCGTGGTGCTGTTCCGCAGCGCCAGCGCGATCTACTCGGGGGCCGCGAAGCTCGGTACTGCACTGACCGCGAACGTGTCTAAAGGGTTGGAGGCATTGCGCGGTAAAGCGGAGACCGTGTTCGGCTCGAAGCTGGGTCGGGATGGGACGTTCGCGCGCGCCTGGTCTATCGGAACAACGGCGCTCTGGATCGCTGTATTGCTGACGGGATACGTGCTGTTCTACTTCATCTAGCCGCACGGACGGGGTCGCCGAAGCCCTGCTAGGATGCCTCGGCATCCATCAGCGTGACGACTTCGCTAAGGCCCGGTGAGTCCAGCACGCCGGGAAAGCGTGTGCAGACCAGCGCGGCGAGAGACGCCGAGAATCGAACGATCCTCTCGTCATCCCAGCCCTGCAGGAATCCGAACACTACGCCGGCGCGGAACGCGTCTCCGCCGCCCGTCGTATCGACGGGATTGATAGTGGGTGGCTCGACAAAGCGGATCGCATCGCCCTTCCTGCCGTACCAGACAGGCGCATCGCCGAACGTAAAAACCACCAGGCCGTCGGTTGCCGCCTCGTACTCGCGGATCAGGTCTTCGAGCTCGCGGTCCGGGTAGTGCTCGTTGATGAAGGACTCTGCGATGACGACCGCAGACGTGTGCCTGAGCAGCTCGGCATCCGTCTTGCAGTCCACGGTGACAACCGGCACCCGCGCGTCGAATGCGATCTTCGCTACGCGAGTCGCCGGCTCGGCAAAGAACGGGTCGAGACAGACGACGGCCGCGCCGACGATGTCCTCTGCTATAGGTTCGTTCCACTCAGCGTTCTCGAGCAGGCGGCCGTAAGTTCCGAATATCGTTCGGCTATCCGCATCCGCGACGACCATCTCCTGCACGCCCACATAGTCTTCTTTCAGCGGCAGACGCGACGTGTCGATACCGTAGCCAGAGAGGATCGCCTTGGTGCGCTCGCCACCCGGCTCCGCACCCAGCCAGTTGCCGTCGAGCTTCACACTGGCGCCCAGTCTCGACAGGACGATGGATGAATTAGTCGCCTCGCCGCCGGTCATAAAGTGAACGTCTTCGATCTCCGCATAGCCCTGCACCTGTGGAAATCGACCGTGAATCCGGTAGAGCGTGCTCGAGGAGACGACGCCGTAGGAATAGACTTCGTGATTGCTCAATGCGTTTGATCCTGTTCAGTCAACGAGGACGCACTCCATCCCGACCGTGACGCCGCCGTCGACGAGCTCAATCACGGGAAACACCCCGTCGCCGCCGACCGACTTCACGTAAACGAGCTTCTGATCCTCGAACGGAATTTCGCCGGAGAAGTTTATCGCGAGCTCGTCGTCGAGCTCCATCGCCGTCCATTCCTCGTACGCGTCTTCGTCGGCACGCACGGCGGACAGGAAAGCCTCGTAGTCGACGAACGCGACAAAGGCGTGATCGACGCTGACGGAGCCAATGTTATCGCCGAGCTCCGGGCTGGAGTCCGTTCGCCGGATCCTGACCCGATGCGCATTGAATGGTTCAGGGACGTAGATCTCGAGAACGTACTCGCCGGGCGCGCAAGTCACCGATGGCCATTCCGGCTCGGAAACGTCGGTCGCGAGCATCGTCATTGCGTCCTTGATGACCAGCCGAGAGCCCTGTACGTCCAGCCTCGTCACTTCGTTCCATTGCATGTCTTACGCCCCTCAGCCGTCAGCTCACAAGCAACCGTAGCGTAGCAGCGTCACCGACGTCCGTCGCGGCCGCGTTTCGTGTGTGGATAGGCAGGTTGGTCTAGTAGGACCGCTTGCCAGCCTCCCACATGACCGGTACCTGCGCCTGTTCCGAGGCCTCGAGCATTTCGATCAAAGGGAAGGCCCTCGTGTGCAACGCAACGCTCTCCTTTTCTTCGTCGCCGTCATCACTGGTGTCTGCCGGAGCGCCGGCCTGCTCGGCAAGCGCCGCCTTCAGTTTCGCGAGTGCCTTGGGAATGCCTTCAGGTCCGACGGCGCTTGGCAGCGCGTCGCTTTTGCCCATCAGCCGGATCAGCTCGCGCGCACTGTCGCCCAACATGACGACGTCGGCGTGCGCTTTTGACTTGAAGGTGATCAGCACCGGCCGACTCCTGCTCTTGTTGTCAGGACAAACCCGGCGCGAATTCTACTCATGCGCGATGGGCTTGTCGGTGAACAGGAAATCCTTCAGCTCCTTATCGAAGCTCGGGTCTTTGCGTCGAATCCACTCGAGGACCATAGCAGCATGCTCCTTCTCCTCGTCGCGATTGTGCGCCAGTATCGCCTTCAATGAATCATCCTTGCAGGCATCGACGCGCTGGTTGTACCAGTCGACAGCCTCCAGCTCTTCCATCAACGAAGTGATGGCCCTATGCATGTCTCTCGTGTCGTCCGACAATTCTTCTACAGGTTCGTGGTAGCCCTCATTTGCCATAGCTTAGCCTCCGTTATCGTTTCCCGGCGACTCGGCGATCTCGCCAGGATATTCCACCCAAAAGACGCCGCGCAGATCGCCGATGTCGAAACCGGTCGCCTGGTCGTCCGGATACTCGGCCGCAATCTTGCTTGCAACCTCGGGCGCCAGCGTCTCACCGTGGCAGGCGAGGCAAACCGGCTGGGTCATGATCGGTTCAACATACCCTCGCCGACCATCCTCCAAGCTTGTATGCACAGGCTGCGGGTCAGAGCCGGAGTCAAGATAGCCCTCGACAACGGCATCGACCCACGACGGTGCGGTATTTAACGGGTTGCGCAGGCGGTGACTGCTGCGCCCCATGACGACACCGTCGACCGAATACAATGCCGCGAGATCAGGCGCGTCCTCCTTGCAGACGCTGATCGCTGCAGGAATCCCAGCCATTACGCCTTTCTCTAGCGCGGCCTTCAGGTCTGCCTTGAATGGGGCCAGCATCTCAGCGCCACGATCAACAGCGGCCTCGTTAGATAACACGGCAGCCGATGGACACGCCAACGCGAAACCGGCAGCGACAGCCAACGAAAACCAGCGAGTCTGTTTCACAAGCGCGCCCCCCTGATACCGAACCGTATCCGGCTTATCGTACCGGGACAACGGGCACCCCGGCATCCCCGGAATCTGCGTATTTCCTGCGTTCAAAACGCGACCGACGCGCGTCCGTCTGACTGAAAGCAACACTGCTCGACAATGCCAGCGTCAGAGAGCCGAAACATTGACCCAGGCACGTACCTGGTATCGCTCGCCCCGGCGCTTCAGAATCAACGACACCATCTGAGCCAGGCCGAGAACAAGTCCGAACCAGAACTGCGCCGTAAATCGCATCAGCACGACGGACAACAGCGTGGTTGCGACGAAGATGGACAGGTAAACGACGCCTACGCGGGTAAGCAGAGCTTCACGCCAGAATAGGCTGGCGGGGTTACCCGGCGTCAGGGACCAGTGATATGCAACGACAAGCCACCGACGCGCTCAATGGATCCTTCGAGCAGATCGCCAGCAGTAACAGATCCGACACCCTCGGGCGTCCCGGTGTAGATCAGGTCGCCGGGCTCGAGATGATAAAGGCGCGACAGATCGGCAATGATCTCCGGAACACTCCAGATCATCATTGACAGGTCGGACGATTGCCGAAGCTCTTGATTGAGACGAAGCTCGACGCGGCCGGAATCGATAATGCCCGTTTCCGATTTCGAGACGATGGGTGACAGCACGGCGGACTGCTCGAAGTCCTTTGCCGTATCCCAGGGCCCGCCCTGCTCCTTAGCTTGTCTCTGCAAATCGCGTCGCGTCATGTCGAGGCCGCAGGCATAACCGAAAATCAGTTCGTTCGCGTCGTCCTCTTTCACTTCGAATCCGGTTTTTCCGATAGCCACGACTAGTTCCATCTCGTAGTGGCAATCCGACGTGCCCGGTGGATAGTCGATTTCAGGTCTGCACGCGACGAGATTCACCGGGTTCTTCTGGAAATAGCTGGGACTCTGCGCGCCCTTGTCGACCGCCATGCCCATCTCTTTCGCATGTGCCTGGTAATTCTTGGCCACGCAGAAGATTCGGTTGACCGGGAATAACTGCGATGTGCCACTAACGAGCGCGGCAGGCCTCCGAAAAGGGGGAAACAGGTAGGTCTTGTCCATGTCACGAGCATGCTTCAGCAGGCGATGAAATGGAACTGCTGCGCCGGACACGGCTGCTGGCGATGCCAGGGCGCCGCGGAACCGGCATCGTTACAAGTCGATACACACGTTGACCGGTTATTCGGTCATTCTCACGCTCCAGATTCGTAACCGCTATGATCCGGACCAAAAGGCCGATGCCGCTATTCGAAGCCGCTTAGGCAGGTGGTTCGTCTTTCAAATCCATGCTCAGGCATCGGGCCTGAACGGAGCAAGTCATGAAGAAACTCATCGGGATACTGCTGCTTATGTCTGCAACAACATCGATCGCGTCTGACGACGCCCTGCTTGACCAGGACTTCCGCCGGCTCGCCTCGGACGAAGTCGTAAACCTGGCGGACGAGTATGCCGGCAAGGTTCTGCTGGTCGTCAACACGGCGTCGAAGTGCGGCAATACGCCCCAGTACGACGGCCTGGAAAAACTTTACAGCGAGTACGGTGACAAGGGTCTCGTCGTCCTCGGCTTTCCGTCGAACGACTTCATGGGTCAGGAACCGGGCACCGAGGAGCAGATCCAGGAGTTCTGCCGCCTGACTTATAAGGTCCGTTTCCCGATGTTCGAAAAGATCACGGTCAAGGAAAAAGACGCGCACCCGTTTTACGCAGACCTCGCCGAGGCTGCAGGCACTTTCCCGACGTGGAATTTCCACAAGTACCTGATCGGCCGCGATGGCCAGGTGATCACCGAGTTCAGCCCGCGCACCCAGCCCTACGACGACAAGCTGGTCGCCGAGATCGAGGCAGCACTGGGCACCTGAGCACAGTTTCGGGCACAGTTACAACACGAAACACACCCCGCGCCCCATATGCGTCACCATATTGGCTCATAAAGGTGCAAACTCATGGCTTCATTCATCAAGCGCCACGCGGGGGCGTTTCAGCTCGCTTTCGTCATTGCGGTCGTCGGATCGGCGGTGCTGCTGTCCGCATCGCTAAAGCCTGACGAGCGCGACGTACGGCCGCGCTCGGTCTCGGACCAGGTCGCCGTTACCGTGGTCAAGCCGGTTGCAACGGCCTACTCCCCGGTTGTCGAACTCAACGGCGTCGTCGAAGCTCGCACGATCACGAGCATCATCCCGCAGGTCGAAGGACGCGTCATCGAGGTCGCACCGGCATTCCGGCCCGGCGCCGTGGTTGCTGAGGGCGACAGCCTGTTCCGCATCGATCCGGCCGACTACGAGCTGGCCGTCGAGCGAACGCTGGCCGATATCGAGGTGGCACGCAGTGAGCTGGCACAACTCGAAGCCGAAGCGGCCGCCGAACGCGAGATCTGGCAGTCGACGTCGCCGGACAGGGAGATTCCCGACCTGCGTGCGCGGGTACCGCAGATCGCAGCAGCCAAGGCCAGGCTCCACAGCGGAGAGGCCGCACGCGCGACCGCCGAACTCGCACTCAGCCGCACCGTCATTCGCGCACCCTTCGACGCCCGTATCCTGAACACGCAGCTCGACGTCGGTCAGGTCGTTGGTATGGCCGGATCTGTTGGCTCGATGTTCTCGACGGCGAGTCTCGAGATTGCGGTCCCGGTCTCCAGCGACGAGCTGCAGCGTATCGGTTCTGTCGCCAGACGTACGGCGATGATCTCCACGCCGACAGGCGAGGAGATTCAGGGCACGGTTGTTCGCAAGGCGGCCGCGTTGGATGAGCGTACGCGCCTGGGCACGTTGTTTGTCATCAGCGAGGACTCCAGGGCCCTGACGGTCGGCGAGTTTGTCTCGGTCACCATCGAAGGCGCCGCGACGGCAGATGCCATCATCCTGCCGCCTGCCGCGCTGACGGCTCGGGATCGGCTTTGGGTCGTGGACGGCGAAGCGCTTGCGGACCGGAGAGTCGAACTGCTTGGCAGGGACGGCGACGCTGTCATCGTTAGTGCCTTCGATACCGCTGACGGCGTAGTCGCCATTCCACCGCCGGATGCTCGTGTCGGCATGCCGGTGCGGCGCATCAACAACGGCGCAGTTGCTGACGCCGGTGGAGTCGTTGGTGCTGCAGGCAAGTGACAACAAGGGACTGATCAGCTGGTTCATCCGCAACCCGGTTGCGGCCAACCTTGTGATGGTCGTGCTGCTTGTCGGCGGCGCGTTGTCGGCTATGAACCTGCAGCGGCAGGTCTTCCCGACGATTTCGCCGGGCACCGTTGACGTTACCGTTCCCTTTCCGGGCGCGACGCCGGCCGAGGTCGAGGAAGGTGTTACACGGCGCGTCGAGGAAGCCGTCCTGGGTATCGACGGCGTGAAGCGCGTCACATCGACCGCCTCCGAAAACGTCGGCCGCATCGTCGTCGAGACGAGTGACTTCGCCGATGTCGATCTCGTCAAGGACGACGTTGAATCCGCCGTGGATCGCCTGAGCGACTTCCCGCCCGAAAACGCCGAGAAGCCGGTCGTCGTTGCACCGAAGCCTACCGGCGGCGTCGTAACGCTTGCGGTGGTTGGTGACGTCGGCCCGATGGCGCTTAGAAAGATGGCCGAAAGCATCGAACGAGACCTGTTGACGCGACCGGGTATCTCTCTTGTCGAGCTGGAAGGCGATCGCGACCTCGAGATTTCGATCGAGATCAGCGAAGAGACACTTCGGCGTTACGACCTGACCTTTGCCGACGTCGCCGACGCGGTGCGACGATCGTCACTTGACCTCGCCGGCGGCTCGATCGTTTCGAGCTCCGGTGAAATCCTGCTGCGCACCAACCAGAAGCGGCAAACCGGCGAGGAGTTCGAGTCCGTCGTCGTTCGCACGCTGCCGGACGGTTCTGTTATTACGCTAAATGACATCGCGACGGTTCGCGACGGATTCGTACGTGAGCGGCTCAGCAACCTGTACAACGGACGGCCCGCTGTGTTCGTCAAAGTCTCGCGCGCCGAAGCCGAGGACGTCCTGAAGGTCAAGGCCGCGGTCGACGACTACCTTGCTGATTTCGCACCACCGCCGGGCATCGAACTCGTGCAGCTGCGAGACGAGACCCAGCTGCTGCGCGAGCGCGTCAACCTGCTGCTGCGCAACGGTGCTTTCGGTTTTGCCCTGGTCTTCCTGTTCCTCGTACTGATGCTCGACCTTCGCCTGGCGGTCTGGGTCAGCATGGGCATCGCGACGGCTTTCGCGGGCGGCTTCATGGTGTTCGGTGCGCTTGGCGTCACCGTGACGATGATCTCGCTGTTCGGCCTGATCATCGTACTGGGGCTGGTCGTCGATGACGCGATCGTCATCGGTGAGAACATCGACGCGGAGCGTGAGAATGGCGGGTCCGGAGAGGACGCAGCAGCGCGCGGCGCAAAACGTATGTTCGCGCCGGTCATAGTCGGCGTACTGACCTCGGTGGCGGCCTTCGCGCCATTATTAGTAACCGGGGGGACCTTCGGCGACATCACGCGGGCAATTCCGCTGGTCGTGATTAGTGTATTACTTGTATCCGTACTCGAAGCGTTCTGTATCTTGCCGTCGCACCTGAGCGGCGGCGGTCCGTGGTCCCGGGGCATCGTCAAGCGCGTTCAGCTCAAGATCGCCGGGGGCGTCGAATTCATCAGGGAGCGCGGCGTGCGGCCCGCAGTCGCGTTCACGTCCAGGTGGCGCTACGCGACGGTTAGCGTTGCGATTGCCTTCTTCATCCTGTGCATCGGTCTTGTACAGAATGGCCAGGTTCGCTTCATCTTCTTCCCGGCCGTCGAAGGGAACAGCCTGTCCGCATCGTTGGTCATGCCGGAGGGCACACCTTATGAGCGTACTGAATCCGCGATCCAGCGAATGAAGGCCGCGGCCTACGAAGTGGCCGACCAGATGCAAGAGGAAACCGGCGAGTCGATTCTCGTTGCGGTGACGTCAACGGCCGGTGGCCGCGCGTCAACAGGCAACGGTCCCGGAGCGCAGAGCAGCTTCACAAGCCAGGAAAACATCGGACAGATTCGCATCGAGTTGACACCCTACGGCGAGCGCCTGACGTCGGCGGCAGAGATCGAGCGACGTTGGCGAGAGCAGACCGGTACGATCGAAGGCGCCGAACGTGTGAGCTTCAGTTCGAGCTTCGTCCGCTTCGGATCCGACGTCGAATTCGAACTCGCGCATCAGGACGAAGCTGAGCTGATCGCGGCCTCCGATGACATGAAACAACTCCTGGCCAACATCGACGGCGTCAACCAGATCGAAGACAGCTTTGACCTCGGCAAACGCCAGCTCGTCTTCGAGCTGACGGCAGCCGGCCGTGCCGCAGGCCTTCGGGAGGCGGACATAGCGGTACAGGTACGCCAGGGTTTCTTTGGAGAAGAGGTGCAGAGAATCCAGCGCGGCCGCGAGGAAGTCCGGGTCTACGTGCGTTACCCGGAGGCCACACGAGCCAGTCTCGATGCCCTGGATAATTTTCGGGTTCAGTTGCCCGCTGGCGGCAGCGCTCCCCTGTTCACCGTCGCGAGTGTCGAAGAAAGCCGCGCATACTCGTCAATCGAGCGTGTCGACGGGCGCCGCGTGGTGACCGTCAGTGCCGACGTGGACGAGAGCATATCGACGCCGAATGTCGTCAATGACGCCATCGTCGCAGACGTCATGCCGGCCCTCGAGGAGGCGCACCCCGGGTTGCGCTGGATACGAGCCGGATCGGCCCGCGAGCAGAACGAAGACCTGGCGCAAATTGCCCGTGCCTTCATTGTCGTAGTGCTGGTTATTTTCGCAATGATTGCGACACAGCTGCGGTCGTACATACAGCCAATCGCAATCCTTATCGCCATCCCGCTGGGCGTAGCGGGCGCCATTCTCGGTCACTTCGTGCTCGGGTTCGCTCTGTCGTTTATCTCGATCTTCGGCATCGTCGCCTTGGCGGGTGTTGCCGTGAACGCGTCCGTCGTCCTGGTCGATCTCTACAACCAGTACCGCGATGAAGGCCGCCCCCCGATCACGGCCGCTGCAGATTCGGCAGCTCGTCGCTTCCGTCCCGTGTTGCTGACCACATTGACGACCGCGCTCGGTCTCGCACCGCTGCTGTTCGAGAAGAGCCCACAAGCCCAGTTCCTGATTCCGATGGCGGTTAGCCTGGGTTTCGGCATCGTCATTTCCGCGTTTATGGTGTTATTCGTGACACCGTCGGTGGCCGTCATTGTCGATGACCTGCGCAAGCTCGTCTCTCCGCGGACAACCTCTGCCCGCGAAGAACCCGCGACCCAAGCCTGAGCAAATACTCGCCGATCGATACTTAAGGGAAGTGTCGGCGCTGATACTGATCGAGATCCCAGTCGCCCAGCGCCGCCGCCGCTTCGAACGTGCTCTCAAGGAAGCTCAGGAGCGTCGCTTCGGGGTCGTCGGCGAGCCGCACATCCTCGTAGCGCAGGACGAACTCGCCGAGGTCCTTCGACCACTGTGCCGCCTCCGGCAGAACGACGGCCTGGTCGAAACCTTCGGGCGACGGATACGCGTAAGAATAGAAGATCGGCTCCGGGAAGCTGTCTCCGCCGGGCCAGAAACCCGCACTGCTAACCTCATGTGAATACGCTTCCTGCGCCACCCACAGCGGCATGTTGGGCAGGCCGCCCGGATGATCGGGCGCCTCCCGGCCTGAGAACCTCGTCACCGCGAGGTCGAAACTGCCCCAGAAGAAGTGCGAAGGGCTGGCCTTGCCGGCGAAGTCAGCGCGGAAGCGGCTGAAAACGCGGTCAATAAGGTACAGCGCGCGCCAGAAATCGTATACGGCATCGGGATCGTAGGCCTTGTGCGTCCTGTCCTCCGGGAACGGGATCGGATCCGGCACCTCGTTCGGTTTGGTGTTGATCGATACGGGTACACCCAGCTGTTCGAGAGCGTCCATGACCTCATGATAGAAGTCCGCCGTGTCCTTGGGCGCGAGCTTGATGGTCCTGGTCTCGCCGTTGCACTCGCGGATGAACAGTGCGTGCTCGACAAAGTCGAACTCAATGCTGAAATAGCGATCGCCGTGCGGGATATTGCCGGTCGTCAGGCCCCGGGGGGTGACGTACAGCGTGACGTGCCAGGAGTGGTTCAGCCATGGCGACTGCACCATGCGGGTCTTGCCGACGATCTGCGTCCACATGTGTAAGGTCGCGAGCGAATCGCTCCACTTGGCGTAGTCCAGCTTGGGCCATGCAGAGGTGTTTGTCATTGGGGGTCCCCGGAACTGAAAAAGCGGGCCGCCGATGGCGGGCCAGAATGGGGAAATTCTAACCCGGCCACCGGCGTTCCGTCAGTGGTGTCGCCTCAGGGAAAAGAGACCGGTCGGCGGTAAATCAGGCTGCCGCTTCCTGTTGCTTCGCTGCGTCAATCTCGTCGTGAATCGACTGTACGAGCTCGCCGGGTATGTCGAGTGATACTGCCAGTGCCCGAAGGTAGGTCCTGGCCTCCGGTCGCGTCTCGTCGATAGCGGCGACGGAAGCGGCGTAGACCTCGACTGCCGTTTCCGGGTTGTTGACCTGCGATACGAGGGCTTGCATGCCTAGCGGCTGTCGAAGCTCGTCGAACAGCGCGGCCTTTTCCTGCTGTGACAAGTTGAGCTGCTCGGCCTGCTGGAAGACGCGGTCTTGCTCTTCGCTGTCCATGTGTCCGTCTGATGCTGCCGCCGCGATCATGGCGCGAATCAGCAGCAGCGAACCCGGGCTGGTGTCATCTTCGACAACGGCCTCAAAGCGATCCTGTGAAATGTCGTTCCACTGTTCCGGAGTCGCCGGCAGTGCGCCCATTGCCGGCCCGCGCGTTGGGACCGGCGCCGGCGCAGCCGAGTTTTGCTGACGGTAGTTGTTGTAGGCCTTGTAAGCGAGGCCACCGACGGCCGCCAGAGCACCCACTTTCAGTGCACCCTTCGCCATCTTCTTGCCCTTCTTGCCGCTGACCGCGCCGACCAGGGCACTGCCGGCGAGCCCGCCCGCGAAGCCCGATACGGCGCCGCTGCTGGAGAGGCCCTTGACGATTTTGTTGAAGTCCATGCTGTTAAGTCCTTTTTGAGTGGCTATGTAGGTTAGACAGGACAAGCCTTAAGGAAAATCGGATTTATTCATACCAAATCATCGGGAAAGCCGAGGCTTTCCCAGGCACCTTACGAATCTCGAAGCGCTGCAGTCGTACGTTGAAACTGCCCACGTATTCCGACTGGTCAGCCGCAGCAGGTACAAGGCACGACCGGCGTCGGCGCTTGTGGCATGCTTCGCCAATGGAGTCCATCTCGATAGGCTGGCGTTCAGCCATCCTGCTCATAGGCGCCATCCAGGGACTGATTACCATCGTTGGCTTGTGGCGCGTGCCGGTCAATCGAGCGATGAATCGCTTCGTTGCGACACTGATCCTTGCCTTCGTTCTGTGGATGACACCGCAGATCATCGGCTTCGCCGGGTTCTACCAGGCGTTTCCGTGGCTGACCTTCATGCCGAGCAACTGGAGTCTCGGTTACGGCGTACTGATCTACCTGTACTGCTACTGCCTCGTGCACGGATCGCCTCCGTCGTACTGGCGTTGGTTGTTCGTCCCTTTGCTGATCCAGATCGGGTACTACTCGGTGCTTTTCGCGCTGCCGGTAAGCACACGCTGGGACTGGGACGACGTGGTGCACTCTCCCTACATCGATCCCGCCCAGGAACTATTGGCGCTGGCATTCGCGGTGATCGCCATCGGCATTTCATGGCGGCGAGTGCTTCGCTATCGAATGTGGATGCAGCAGAACGTGTCCAATGGCGAAACGCATGACCCGACCTGGGTCCGGCACTACTTCATCGCGCTGGTGTTCACGCTGGCCTGGGTGCTTGCCGAGTTGCTCTACGACCGCTTCGTCGATCCGGTTTCCTACGTCGAGGGTTTCTACTTTTACGTCTGGATCTCAATAGCAACTTACTGGCTGGGCTATGAGGCGCTGCGGCACGCAGCACTGCCCAATCCCGTTATGCCGGTAACGCTGGAGGAAGTCGATCCGCAACCGGTGGACGACACCTCCCGCCTTGAGGCGCTTGCAACAAGACTGCAGTCGCTGGTCGAAGGCGAGAAGCTGTACCGTGACCCGGACCTGAGCCTGAAACGCCTCGCCAGCCTCGTTGGCTCGAACACGACCACGACGTCGGCCGCCATCAACAGGAGGCTGGGCCAGAACTTCAGTGACTTCATCAACGGCTACCGGGTCAACGAGGTGCGCGAGGCCATCGCCGAACAGGGCTCGAGAACGCTGCTCGATATCGGGCTGGAAGCCGGGTTCTCATCGAAGACCAGCTTCAATCGTGTGTTTAAACAGCTGACCGGACAGACCCCATCGGCGTTCAAGACGGCCCTGAAAGGTGCCAAATCATAAAAACGGCTTAGGTATCGAGTTTTTGGGGCGCGGACAGAGGGAGTGATCGATAGATTTCGGTCCTCGATTCACACGATGGACCACGCCAATGAAACGCTTTCTCCTGCTCTTCCTGCTCCTTCCGGCTGCCGCGACTGCCGACCTGCCGAATGCTGCGCTGACCGCCGAGCAGGTCAATGAAGACGTCGCGATCCTGAAGGAAGCGCTGACCACCTTGCACCCGGGCTACGGACGCTACACCAGTGAAACACACATGCAGGCGTTCTGGGGCCGGCTGGAAACCCAACAGCGAGACGGCAGTGACGTCAGCACGCTGTACACCGAAGTGTCCCGCACGCTGGCTGAGCTGCGCTGCGATCACACGAAGGCGGAGCTGCCGAAGTCGATAGCGGACTATCGCAAGGAGCAGCCTACGTACCTGCCTTTTCATGCAATCGTCAGGGACGGACGGATGTTTGTGCGATTCAGCGGCGATCAACGTCTTGCGGTCGGCTCTGAAATACTCAGTATCAACGGACGCACGGCGGCCTCCATCATCCGCGATATCCTGCCGCTGATCCCTGTCGACGGGTTTACAGACTACGTCCGCGAGGAGGCCTTCGGACGCAACGGCGAATGGCAGGGAGGCGCGCTCGATAATTTCCTGCCGATGCTCTACGGCGAGTCGACGTCATTTGAGCTCGAAGTTCGCGATACGAAGTCGGTTGCACAGACGCTGACGCTGGCAGCACTGACTTACGATGACTGGCTCAAGCTCGATAGCGAGGTCGGCCGCCAGTACACGAACTTCAGCGACGACGACCAGGTGCGCCTCAGCTTTCCGCAGAAAGGCGTTGCCTATCTTGCCGTCGACACCTTCGTCAACTACCGCAAACCTGTCGATCCCGACGCGGTCTACCGGTCGATCTTCCAGGAGATCGCTGACAAAGACGCCGACACACTGATCCTGGACCTGCGCCGAAACGGTGGCGGGTCCTCTGACGCCGCGAACGGACTGTTGCGCTACGTGATGGACAGGCCGTTCCGGGTCTACCGTGAAATCCGAGTACGCCGTATCGAGTACGGCGACCTGCGGCAGCACATGAACACCTGGGAGCAGGCGGCGCTGGATCCTGACCCGGCCGCATTCGATCAGACAGACGACGGCTGGTTCATTCTGAAACCGGGCGTGCCGGGCATGGACCAGGGCGTGAAGACACCGGTTGCGGACGCCTTCGACCGCCGCCTCGTCGTGCTGACCGATAACGCGAACTCATCGGGCTCGACGTCATTGCTAACCGTCATTCGGTCCCGCAAAAACACCGTGCTTGTTGGCGAGCCGACGGGTGGCAACCCGGACGGTCCGACGGCCGGCATCATGTTTTTTCTGAAACTGCCTAACAGCGAGATCACCGTTCGCGTCCCCTGGTTCCTGCAGGTCTCCGATTCGGTGGAGCGCTTCTACGGCCAGGGCCTGAGCCCGGACGTGCGTGTAACGACCAGTGTTGAAGACGAGTTGAACGGCGTCGACCGCAGCCTGCAGGTGGCGCTCGAACTGGCGAGCCGCTGAATGGGAACCTCGCCCTTCGTAAGAAGGCTCGCCGGGACGCGGCGCAGACGTTAGCATTAACGGCACGATGATGGCGGTCATCGCCTGACGAGGGGAACAAGATGAAGGTATTGGGGTGGGCTGTACTGATGATTGTGATATCCGCAATGGCGGGCTGCAGTCAGGAAGAGACGACGCCGGAAGCGGCAACGGATGCGGCAACCGATCCGGTCATGCACACGGTCACCATCACCGTGACCGTGCCTGAGGATGCGCCGACCGTCTACCTGGCCGGCAACCTGCCCGAACTCGGACCGTGGCACCCGGCCGGACTGGAGCTGTCCGGCGATTCGACGAAGCGCATGGCAACGCTTTCAGTGCCTCACGGATTCTCACTGAGCTACAAGGTGACGGCGGGCTCCTGGGAGCGGGAAGGGCTCGGACCATCAGGCACACTATTGCCCGCATTCACTGCCGACATCGACAGCGACAAGGAGCTTACCGCCGAGATTGCCGGTTTCAGGGTCGATCCGGAGCTGCTCATCGCCGACTGGCAGGGTGCAGGCGCCAAGGGAGAGCTTGTTTACTGGAAAGATGTCGCCTCCGATTTCCTGACCGAGAAGCGACACGTCGTCACGTTGCTGCCGCCCGGCTACGACGCAGCGGACGACAGGCGCTACAAAGTCATTTACATGCACGACGGCCAGAATCTGTTCGATCCCCGGATGTCATACACAAACGTCGACTGGGGTGTGGACGAGGCCATGCAGCGCGGCGTGGAGGCGGGCGACTACGAGCCGGCCATCATTGTCGGCGTCTGGAACTCGGCCGCGCGAATCAGGGAATACTCACCGTGGCATGACGCGCCGAAATATGCGCAGTTCCTGATCGAAGAACTGATGCCGCGCGTCGAGTCCGAGTTCAATGTAAAGACCGGACCTGGCAATACCTTCGTCATGGGCTCATCGATGGGCGGACTCTTGTCCTTCTACCTCGTCCAGAATCACCCCAATATCTTCGGCGCCTGTGGCTGCGTATCGTCGCATTTCCCGATGTCCGAGCAGATGCTCGAGTGGTTCATGGGACGCGACCCGTCACAGGCTGACCCTACGCCTTACATCGAGCGGGACATCGCTGCGGGCGCAACGATGCCATCGGGTGTGCGTCCGTTCTTCGACTACGGGACCGAGGGACTTGATGCGGACTACGAGCCGCCGCATCTTGCGGTCAAAGCCTGGTTACTTGAACAGGGGTTCACCGAGGGCACCGACTTCAAGATGAAGAAATTCGAGGGCGCGGATCACAGCGAATCGTCATGGCGCGAGCGCGTCGGAGAACATCTGGACTGGATGCTTGGCGAGACCTGACGAGGGCTTCTATTCCTGCACTTGCGGTTTGAGGCACTGACCGTCCAGACCCTTTAGCTGCCGGGCAAAGTCGACACCCATAGCGAGATATGCCGCGCTGTCGTAGTGCCAGTCGTCGTTCTCCGGGTAGGACTGGTCGTCGGTAACGGTCGAGTAAGCCGCGCAGCTGTCCTTTTCGACGAAGCGTCGCTGCGCCTCCTGGACGATCTTGATGTGGTCCATGACGTTGCCATCGTCAGCTCGTCCGGAGTCTGTTATGCGGCCGATCACGACGGGTAAGTCATCGATACGCAGCGCCGCCCGAAGCAGGTCCATCATGCGCTTCAGGTTGGCTTCGTAGGCGAGCGCGGCGTCATAGCTTTCGTACGCGTCGGCCTCGCCCTGCATCCAGACGATACCGGCGGGCACGAGGCGATCGAGTTCGCCGTCGCCATCGATGTCGGTCACGTCGGCTGCATTCGCAATCGTTGCGAGCGCATGGTCGTACTGATTGATGTCGCGGTAGTCCGGCGCCCAGGTGCCGTACGCCGGTGTACCCTCCTGCAAGGCGGTGCCGCCCAGTGCGTACTTGATCAGCGCGATACGCCGATTCGGATACAGCGTCTTAAGCTCCCGGCCAAAGGCCAACTCCGGACCGAACCGATCTGAGTAGGCGTTAGCCTCACCTTCGCTCTTGAAGCCGGTGCCATGACCGGGTTTGAGCTTCGTCCATCGCCCTTGTCCGGTCGCCGGCTTGTCGTCGAAGCGTGGCTGACTGTGGAAGATATACACGCCCTCCACCGCTTCAGCGTGCGCCGCAGGCAGCTCCTTGTTCCAGCCGTAGCCGTCCATGTTGGACTGACCGCCGAGATAGTAGACGTGATACTCGGTCGCCTGGGTAGTTGTGGCTGCGGTCAGTATCGCGGCGATCCAGAATAAACGTTTCATATTCACTCCGTTGGTGTCAGGCGGACTAGTCCACCAGGGCGTAGGCCCATGGATCGAGTTCCTGCCCCATTGCCGTCTTCGGCTCGTTCGACAGGTTGACGATCACCAGCACGCTGTCATCGCCAGCGGTCCTTCGAAAGGCGAAGACCTGATCGTCATCGGTTTCCTCGCGCTCGAAGCCGCCGCGACGCAGGGCCTCGCTCGACTTGCGCTTCGCGATCAGTTCTTGATAGTGGTTCCAGAGCGATCCGGGGTCTGCGCGTTGCACAACGACGGTCATTTTGTTGACATCGGACCCGTGGTAGAGCGACTGGTCCCACCAGGGACCGGAGTCCACGTACCAGGCCGCCATGCCGTCAGTGTCAATGTCGCTACTCCACGGGAAGGCCTCGCGCTTCGGGATGTCGACGCCGTCGCTGTCGCCGGCATCTTTCATCTTGCGTCCCGTCATGCCGACCTCCTGTCCGTAGTAGATCGCCGGCACGCCCGGCAGGAACAGGTTCAGCACCGCGGCGGCGCGCATCGGACCGTCACGGCCCTCGGCCAACGTGGCAAAGCGAGTCGTGTCGTGGTTCTCGATGAAGTTTACGACGTACGGCGATCCCGGCGCGTAGTCGAGGCTGCTCGTCACCGCGGTTTCGATCTTATCGGCATCGAACAATGCGTACTTGCCCTCGTTGCCGCCGATGGCGCCGTGCAGCGCGAAGTGGAAAGACGCGTCGGCATTGCTCTCGCTAACCATCTCGGCGCCGGTGCTGCCCCAGTCTGCCTGTTCGCCGACGACGAAGACCGCCGGGTTGATCGATCGACTGCGTTCGAAGATTGGTCGCCACAGGCCGCGATACAGGTTGGTGAACTGACCGCGATGATCCAAATCGTCCATGATGTGGTCGATGCGAAAACCGTCGACGCCGTCGTCGAAGTTGCCGTCGCCGTTCGGATCGACAAAGTACACAAAGAAGTCGGACATCCACTGCTTGACCGTCGGATGGTTCAGGTCGAGGTGTGCGATCGCAAGCTTCTTGTCCGGCCATACGCTGTAAGGCGTCAGCGGCTCACCGCTTTCGATCAGGAACTGCTCGGGCAAGCGATTGCCATCATCGGCGTAGGCGATGAAGTCCGAGTACTCTGAAGCGGGATTGCCGAGCGAGTCATCGAGCCACGGGTGACCTTCCGGCGCGTACTGCGTCTCCATGTCCATGATGAATTTCATGTCGCGCGCGTGTACGGCCTTAACGAACGCGATGTAGTCCTCCATCGTCCCGTACTCGGGATCGATCGCCTCGTAATCGCTCGGAAAATAGTTGTGATAGAAGTCCGAAGCATAGAGCGGTGTGAACAGTATGGCCGTGACGCCGAGCGCCTCGAGGTAGTCGAGTTGCTCGACAAACCCGTTCAGGTCACCGTGCCGATCGCCGTTCGAGTCGCGAAAGCTGCGCGGCATGACGTGGTAGATGACCTCGTCGTGCCAGGAATGCACCTCAGGTATCGATGCGGCCTCATGCGCCGGCGCGGCCTCGGGCGCCGGTGCGTCTTCCGCGCAACCCGCCAGAACGTTGAGCAATCCCAGCGATGCGAGTGTGGCGATCGGTTTCATTCGTAAACCGTCAGCGTGTCTTCCGGCATGCCAAACTGCCGTTTGTAGGCGCTGATCGACAACTTGAACTGATCGACGAGGTCCGGGTGCTCGGCCGACACGTCCACCGTGCCGCGCGGATCGTTGACGACGTCATACAGGCGCATCTCGTCCTCGTTCGGGTAATACCAGAAGTGCCACTCGTGCGTACGGACCGCCCAGCCCTCGGACCGTACACCCATCTTGTCGTCGGGGCTGCGTTTGTTGTCGGTATAACCGATCATCTCCACGCGTTCCTCGTAGTCGCCCTCACCCGTCAGCAACGGCTTCAGCGAACGGCCCGGCAGCTCGTCCGGTGCGTCGATACCGACGATGTCCAGAATGGTCGGCACGAGGTCGGCGGATGAGACCAGACTCTTGTCGTTGAACGTCGCGTCGAGACCGTCCTTCCAGTAAAAGATGATCGGCGTGCGCAGTCCCAGGTCGTTCATCGAACCCTTGCCGCCGTAGCCGCCCGTCTGCCACTCGCTGCTGCCCGTGCCGAAAACAAACCCGGACTCCCAGTACTCGACGTCGGGGTCCTGTTCCCAACCATTGTCACTCAGGTAGATGAACAGCGTGTTATCGAGCTCGCCCGCAGCCTCGAGGTAGTCCATCAGCTGACTGACGCCATCGTCCCACCACGTGATGTTGCTGTAGTACTTCTTCGCCGAGACCGTCAGGTCCTTGTGCTCGTAGAACTTCGAGTAGGTGTACGGCGCGTCCAGTGGCGTATGCGGCAGCATCGGGCCGAACCAGATAAACATCGGATTGTCTTTCTGACGGTCGATGAAGTCATAGAGCGGATCCATCGTTTCGCGAACGAGCTCGTTGCCTTCGGCACCCATCATCTCGTGAAAGAAATCATCGGTACCGAACTTCTCCATGTCCCAGCCCGGTGACATGCCCTCGTCGAAGCCGGCTGTCTTGTAGGAGTTCTCCCACCACTTACCGCCCTGCCAGGACACGTAGCCTTTCTCTTTCAGGAGTCTCGGCAAGGTATCGAATTGCGACATACCGTTTGCCTTGGCGACGGACATCCACATCGCCTTGTCGCGATCGCTCATCGACGCGTACTTCTGATCCGTAGCGAGTTCCTTCTCGACATGGGCGTTCAACTTCAGCTGGTACTGGGCAGGGTACAGGCCGGTGATCATCGTGCGAAGCGATGGGCGGCAATAGGGAATCGGCACGTGGCCCTGTGTAAAGGTCACACCGCCCTCGGCGATGGCATCCATGGATGGCGTCACGACGGTGTCGTCACCCATGAACCCGAAGTACGGATAGCCGTGGTCATCGCCGATCAACAGCACAATATTCGGCGTTTTCTCCGCGTGCGCCACCGAAGTCAGAATAAGCAAAATCAACAGAGCTACTGGTCTGGTCATTGGTTCCCCCCCGCGCTTCAGCTGTCGAAACGCATCATGAGTCGGTCGAAGCCGGTCTGTCGAGTGTAAGCCGGCCAGGATTCAATTCTCGCATCGCTATCCAGCAAGCGAAGTGTGCCCGCGCTGGCGCTCAGGTAGCTGAGCAAGCTGCGCACGATCAGCCGGGCGTGCGATGCGCCCAGGCACGTGTGCGTTCCAGCGCCGAACGCGACATGCGGATTCCGCTTGCGATGAATATCGAGAAGTTCCGGGTTCTCGAAAACGGTCTCATCGCGGTTCGCCGACGCCCAGCAAATCGCCACTCGTCCCCCGGCCGGCACCGACAAGCCGTGCACGTCGGTATCTTTCGGACAGGTGCGCCCGATCATCGTCAGCGGCGACGCGATGCGAAACACCTCCTCAGCCGCCGTGCGAACCAGCATCGGGTTGTCACGTAGTGCGTCCAGGTCTTCCGAGTGTGCCGCGAAATGCGCCATCGCGAGCGAAACGCTGGAAATCACGGTGTCGCGCCCACCGGCAAACGCCAGGTTGGCGAAACCGACCTTCTCGTCCCGCGTTAGCGGTCGGCCGCGAAACGTGGCTTCGCCCAGTGCGCTGAAGAAGTCTTCACCCGGCGCTTCCTCGGCTCGGTCGAACTGCCGGTGCAGGTACTGGTCAAGCACCGTGCCCTTCTCTTCCTTGTGACCATCCATGTCGTGAAACACATGCTGGCCCCAGCTTATCCACTGGTCTGCCGATTCCATCGGCATTCGCAACAGAATCGTCAATGCACGAGACTGCAGCGGCAGCGCGAACTGGTCGACGATGTCGATAGGACCTGCGTCAAGGAAATCGTGCATCATCTCGTCGATCAGCGCTTCGATCTTTGCGATCGTCTCCGGCTGCTTCGGCGCCGAGAAGAAGGGTTTAACGATCGCCTTGTAGTCACCATGGTCTAGCGGATCCGTCTCGATGGGCAACTGGCGAACGTTGCGCACGCTTTCCTCGCTCGGGATGGGCACGCGGAACGGCGCGTCGGAACTGTAAGTCTCATAGTCGGCAGCGGCTGCGCGCACGTCCTTGTAGCGCAGGATCAGCGGAATCCGTTCGCCGATGAAGTCGCCGTCGGCCACGCCGGACTCCCGGCGCGCTGCTGCGAACGGATCCGATGCGTCCCAGTCAGTCATTGTCGTTGAACCCGATGTAGCCGCTATATGCCTGAAGCGTGGCTGGAAGCGCCTCGGCCGTCCCAACATCGCTAACATCGGCAACGACCGTGTAATCCGAGGCTGTATCAGGCGACCACGCGACATCGTCGCTCAAGAGGTTGAACACACAGAGTACAGATGTGTTGTCGTAGCAGCGCCGGAATGCAAGCACACCCGGCGGCGCGTCAATGAACTCGAGGTCGCCGACCTGCAGCACCTTCAGCGACCTGCGCAGAGTTATCAGCAACCGGAAAAAATTGAGCGTCGAACCCCTGTCGTCGTTCTGGGCGGCCACGGACATCGACGGATGCGTCTCGTCGACGGGCAGCCAGGGCTCGACCTCGGAGAACCCGGCGTGCCGCGCTTCGTCGGTCGTCCACGGCATCGGCGTGCGCGCACCGTCGCGACCCATCGTGTGGGGCCAGTTGTTGATGCCTTCAGGATCCTGCAACTTTTCGAACGGTACGGACGCCTGCGTCAGGCCGAGCTCCTCCCCGTTGTAGACGAACACGTTGCCACGCAGCGCGAACTGCAACAGGGCGATCAGCCGCACACGGCTCGCATGCTCCAGGTCCTGCAACCAGCGGCTCGCGACCCGTGGCGCATCGTGATTCGAGAATGCCCAGGACGGCCAGCCCTCGCCCTCTTCACCCGGCCAGCCGGCCAGGATCTCTTGCACGTGATCTACTGTCAGGTCGGGCGTGCTCAGGAACTCGAAGCCGTAGGCCGTGTTGAGTCGCTTGCCGCCGTAGGTGTAGTCCTTCATGACCGGCAGTGGCTCCGCAGCGCCAACCTCGGCGACTGTGAAGACCTCGCCGTACTGATCGGTGACGGCCCGCAGGCGTTCCAGCACCTGCGGCATGTTGTCGTGGCACATGTTGTACTTGGGTGTCTGCATGAAGCACGGCCGCGTCTCGTTACGAGTCGGCGCCTTCGCCGGCGGATTATCGCGCAGCAATGGGTCATGCATGCCGCAGTTGATCGCGTCGAGCCGGAAGCCGTCCACGCCACGGTCCAGCCAGAACCTCGCCACGTCGAGCAGCGCCTCCTGCACGTCAGGGTGGTGCAGGTTCAGGTCGGGCTGCTCAGACAGGAAGTTGTGCATGTAGTACTGCTGTCGGCGCGCATCCCAGGTCCAGGCCGGAATTGAAAAGACCGACTGCCAGTTGTTGGGCGGTGAGCCGTCGAACCGGGCATCCGCCCACACGTACCATTCCGCCTTGTCGTTGTCGCGGCTCTCCCGGCTCTCCTTGAACCACGCGTGCTGGTCGGACGTGTGCGAGTAGACCTGGTCGATTATCACCTTCAGACCGAGCTCATGCGCTCGCTCGACCATGGCATCGAAATCGTCCAGCGTGCCGAACATCGGATCAACGTCGTTGTAATCCGACACGTCGTAACCGAAGTCCTTCATGGGCGACGTGAAGAAAGGAGATACCCAAAAGCCATCGACGCCCAGGCTCGCAACGTAGTCGAGCTTCTCGGTGATCCCCGGCAGGTCACCGATGCCGTCACCGTTGGAATCGAAGAAGCTGCGCGGGTAGATCTGGTAGATCACGGCCCCGCGCCACCATTCAGCATTGTTCGTCACTTTGCGTATCCCTTGGGTCGCCGGGCCGGACAGCGCGGCCGGCGTCTAATACGGAGACTCTCGGGTTCCCTTGAACCGCGCTGCAGTTCTCTGCAGCAGCGATGCTGTTGTTGTGGATGAACCATGAATCCCCCTCTTGTGACCAAGCATCGTAGAGACACATCGCGTTACGGTGAATGCTAAAAGTGCGCTTTTTTATGCCTGTGTGTAACATTACTGCATGACCAGGCGAAACTTGCATCGAGCTGACGTTGGCGTGAAGCCATGCTGAGAATCCCGCCCCTTCGCATCAACGACTGCGGCATCGCCGACTATCCGACCGGCGGTCAGCTCGGCCCGCGTACGATGTCAGACTATGAAATTCTCTGGATCGAGCGGGGCAACTGCGCCTGGGAACACGACGGGCGCGTCGAGGAATGCAACCCCGGCAGCATCCTGATGTGTCCGCCGGGTATGCGGGACACGTGGTACTGGGACCCGGAGGCCACCACCCGGCATGGATTTATTCATTTCGATTTCCTGTCTGCGTTCAGCGCCGTCATGCCGAGTCGTCGCATCGTATCGGACAACGACGTGCTTCGACCGCTGCTGCGGCACGCGATCTGGCTCGCAAGCCACGGCGACGCCGGCAACGATGAGCTGGCCGCACAGGCGCTGCGACACGCTTTGACCTGGTACGTCAACGGACACTTCGAACAGGGCACGGTCGGCACGTCCCGCGACCTGCACCCGGTGATTCTTCGCGCGCTTCGCGCCCTGCACCAGATCTGGGGCGACGGCCACAAGGTGCCGCCGGGGATGGATGCCTGGGCGAAGGCTGCCGGGGTCTCACGCGGACACCTCGCCCGCGTCTGCCGCCAGGAGCTCGACGTCTCGCCGCAGGAACTGATGCGCTACCTTCGCCTGGACCACGGGCTGCTGCTGCTCGCGCGAACGAACTACAAGATCAGCCGCGTCAGCGAGATCTGCGGTTTCCAGAGCCAGTTCCATTTTTCCCGCTGTTTCAAGGAGGCCTACGAACTCAGCCCGCGTGACCTTCGAGCCCAGTTACGAGAGGGCGGCGATAAGCCCTTGTCCAAACTCGTTGGCTTGCGACGCATGGTGCAGATCGTCGGTTAGCGCGGTCGCGCATCCCTGCGAATATGAACAGCGCTCTTCAGATTGCGTTCCGGCCAGCTTTCGCAAATGAGCACTCGGTCAGCTCTGCTGACCCTGGCTTGCCGTATATTGACCGAATGAAACTGATCAGGACACTGGCCTTCGCGTTGTTAGCGACCGCGGTCTCAGGCTGCGGCGGTGGTGGTGGCGGCGGATCGAGTTCGGACGAGCCGGATCTGCCCGTGCCGATCACCCGCGCGTTTGACATGGGTTTTACGACCTGGCCCTACGATGCCACGGTTGCGGCGGTTAGTTTCGTCTACACGGAGATCGCGGCGCGCGGCGACTTTGTCGCCCATCACATCGACAGCGGCATTCCCTGGCAGGCGGCGCTCGACGGGACGCCGTATGACCCGGCCGTCGAGGCCGAGATCCGGGGGCGCATCGACAACACGGCCGCGAGCCAGCGTACCTACCTCGCCATCAGTCCTTTCAATACCGGGCGCGACGGCCTTGCGGGCAACTGGGGAGCCGATCCCAATGAGGACCTGTCGGCGCCGTGGGATGCACGCGACTTTGACAGCCCGGAAGTGATCACGGCCTACACGAATTTTGCCCGCGACATGATCACACGCTTCGAGCCGACTTATTTCAACCTCGGGATCGAAGCCAGTGAACTGCTCGTCAACGACCTCGCGCGCTTCGATCGCTACGTGGCGTTTGCCACGCAGGTGTCCACGACGCTGCGGGCCGAGTTTCCGGATCTTCGCCTGATGATCAGTGTCGCCCTGAAGTCGCCAGGCTCGACCCGGGCAGACGCCATCGAGGCCAACATCGGTCCGTTGATCGACCTGGTCGATGTCGTCGGTGTTAGCGTTTACCCGTATGTATTCTTCGACCATGCCGACAAAGGCGACCCCGCGAACCTGCCGGTGAACTGGTTCTCACAGATCCAGGCCATCGCCAACGGCAAACCGGTCGCCGTCGCTGAAACCGCGTGGATCGCTGAGAGACTCGACATACCGACCTTCGGCGTCGACGTGGCGGCGGACGCACAGAATCAGGCGGACTACGTGACCGAACTGTTCGCAGAAGCTCGAGCCGCCGATGCGGAGTTCATTATCTGGTGGGCACTTGTCGACTTCGACGCACTATGGGACGGTGCGCTCGGGCAGGACCCGCTTGCCCGCATCTGGCGCGACACCGGGCTCTACGATGAAGCGTTGAACCCGCGACTGGCGCTCGACGTCTGGCAACAGCAACTGAACCTGCCGAAGCGAGCGGACCGGTAGGACGTCCGTGCGGATGTCGCCGCCGAGTGACAGGGCGCAGCCGTGATTCCGGGAACAGCGCCTCTACACCAAAAAAGACTACGGCTCAGCCGCCGATCCGGTGTCGGAGGCCTCCTTGCTCAGGCGCTGCTCGAGTGCGCCAAGCCCGGCGTACGCGTATTCAGCACAGCCTTCCTCGTCGACAAATGGGTTTGAATCGCCGACGCGTTCGAGCTTCTCGGCCATGTCGAAGAAAAACGGATGCGGCGACAGGAACACGTCACAGTCAAGCGCGGCAACCTTCTCGACACTCTCGCGTAGCACGTCGGCAGGCACCCCGGTGAAACGAAAGCCGGGCGCCGTCACCGGTGTCAGGCTGTCTGCGTAGACGACAGCTTTGCAGTCGCCTGCTTCGCAGCTCTTCCACGTGAACGTGGTACCGCCAGGCGTGTGCCCCGGCGTGAATACGACGGTGAGGTTTACGTCACCGAGCGCAACCGTGTCACCATCGCGAACGATGCGGACCTTCTCGACAGCCGGGAAGCCGGTATTCGCATAGCCGAAAGCGAACTGAGGGTCATCGTTGACGAGGCGGCCAGCCTTCAGCGTCTTCGCCGCGTGTGGACTCGCAATTACCTCGGCGCCGCTCAAGCGCTGTAGTGCCGCTATGCCGCCGGCATGGTCAAAGTGTGCGTGTGACAGGCCAATGGTTCGGATATCGGCGACCGAGAAACCGATGCTCTCGATACTCTGCGCGATTGGCTGTGCCGATTGCGGCAATCCACCGTCCAGCAGGATCAGTCCGTCGCCCGTGTCGATCAGGATAGCCGACAGGCCGGCAACACCGACATACCACGTGTTGCCGTGAATCCGGAAGGCGTCCTGCGGCTGATTCCACGAATCGCAGCTCCGACATTCGATCGGCGGGTCGAATTCACTCGCTGAA
Organism: Woeseiaceae bacterium; assembly: GCA_030065915.1. Lineage (GTDB taxonomy): Bacteria > Pseudomonadota > Gammaproteobacteria > Steroidobacterales > Woeseiaceae > UBA1847. The sequence continues at coordinate 42,426 of JASJCQ010000004.1, read as the reverse complement.
GCGGCGATGCCGAACAGCACGCCACCCAGCAGCGCCAGGGATCGAGCGATGAAGCGGCGGCCGGTTGTCCGGTCAGTGTTTCGATGATCCAGGCGATGGCGGGGTGTCACTGAAGCGATTCCACTTGGACGGTACTGATTAAGTGACTGCAGTGTGCCGATCATTGTTCACTTTATCTATCGGCCTGTTCCGTTCTTCGTCGCATTCTCGCTGATAGAGACCTGGTCGGAGCCCGTTCGATCCGGCCATGCCGACACCTGCTCGTGGCGAGCTATCGCCCAATGGCCTCGCTCGCAGCGAGGTGTCAATCGACGGTCTGCCCGAACGTCGATTCCTGTCGAAGATTGCTACGACTGACAGCTGCCGAATTCAGCGCGAGGCGTCTTATCGAAGAACACAACTAAGTTAAAGAATCTGTTTCGAAGCGCGATTTTCAATCTCGGAGTTACACGTAATCAGAAGAGGGAAGCTACGAATTCACAAGATTATGTCCAGTTGTTAGCTTCAATCAGAAAACTGAACTGTAATCAGCAATTGGAGGTGTCCCATGCAATCGTGGCGACTTTTTTCCCTGTTGCTGCTGTTTGCAGCAACCGTGGTGGGGGCTGACAACTTCTCAGTCGAAAACCCTGCCGAATTTCAGAACGCGCTGACCACGGCGCAATCCAATGGCGAAAATGACACGATCCAGGTTCAAACCTGCTCCGGAACGGGTTGTACGGTCGTCGGATCGGACTCGGTCTACACACTGACGTCCCCGCTGACCTACACCGCAGCTTCCGGCGAGGGTTTTTCGCTGACCATCGATGGTGTGGATTCCGACACCCGGATTCTGAGCGGTAACAGCACGGTGCCGATACTCCGTATCGACACGCGCGGCGCGACCGGCGACGGCGGAGCTCTGATCGTTGTCCAGAACATGACCTTCGTCAACGGCAACGCCGTGGGCACACCCAGTGACGGCGGCGCGCTGGCCATCACCGTCAACGGCGCAGGCGTGACCGTGTCCGGCAGCGTGTTTCTCGACAACGCCGCCGATGACGATGGCGGCGCCCTGTTTGTCCGCATCGAGGACCTCGCCGAGGTGCCGATCAATATTTTCGACGTGACCTTCGACGGTAACGAGGCTCGCGGTATCGCCGGAGACGGCACCGGAGACGGTGGCGCGATCCACATCGGCGCCAGCACGGTAGCCGGTGCGTTCATCACCGATGCCGATTTCTTCAACAATATTGCTCAGGGAAACGGCGGTGCCGTCGAGATCGAAGGTCTTGATCCCTCCGATCCTCTTACGGCGAGGCTCACTGAGGTCGGGTTCGACGATATCCAGTTCACCGGCAATACGGCGCAGGGTAACGGCGGCGGCGCGGACGTCGGGGCCAACACATTCTCAGCCAGGATCGCAGGGTTCGTGGACAACACCGCGACAAACGGCGGCGGAGTGCACGTCAGGGAAGGCGTCTTCGACTTCGTCCTTGTCAACACCGGTTTTGCCGCCAACGCGGCAAGCGGCGACGGCGGTGGCATCTACAATGCCAGGCGGGACGGCACATTTCTCACGATCACGAACAACACGATCTATGGCAACAGCGCCGTTGGTAGAGGTGGCGGCGCTTTCATAACGGTCGGCGGCTCAACCGGCCTCGGAAGGATCTACAACAACATCATCTACGACAATACGGATGCAACGGCCGGCCGCGACATCTTCGTCGACAACGACCCGTTCTCGGACATTCCGGCGAGCATCCAGTTCGTCAACAATGCGATCACGGACCTGACCGGCTTCCCTGGCGCGAGCACCGAGTTCGGCATCGCATCATCCGCTGAGTTGACGTCCGGTGCGAATATCGACGAGGCGCCGATCCTGCCGAACATCACAGCGATCGATCCCGACCCGACGCAGGGTGCCGGATCCCCAACGATCGACGCCGGCGATAATGCGGCACCGCTCGTGCCGAGCGTTGACTTCGAAAACGAGGCACGGCCGCAGGACGGCGACGGCGACGGCACAGCAACGGTCGACATCGGCATGGACGAATTCGTGCCGGGTGCGGTGCCTTCGGCAGACCTCGCGGTGGCCAAGTCGGCGAGTCCGGCCGGTCCTGTCACAGAAGGCACGCAAATCACGTATACGATCGGCGTGGACAACAACGGTCCCGACGATGCAACCGGCGTCACGCTTGTCGACACGCTGGACGACCTGCTGAGCTTCGTTTCTGCAACGCCAAGCCAGGGGGCCGCCTGCACGACGGCAGGTACCCCTGTGCAGGTCACCTGCGTGCTGGGCGCTATCGCTGCGAGCGGCGATGCGACAGTCAGCATCGTTGTGGCAACACCGGACGTCGCTGACAACACGACCGTGACCAACGTCGCGACGGTCAGCGGCGATCAGGCCGACCCTGTTTCGACCAACGACAGCGCCAGCGTTGACGTTATCGTGCTGCCGTCGGGCCCTGCGCAGGCTGACCTTGCGTTGACCAAGATCGCTGCTCCGAGCCCGGTCTTCTCCGGAGGTCCTGAACTGACCTATACGTTGACCGTACAAAACAACGGTACCGATGATGCGACCAACGTCGTGCTGACGGACAACCTGCCGATGGGCGATGTCGATTTCGTATCGGCTTCGGCCAGCGGCACGGGCAGCTGTGACACTGCACCTGATATGGGAGGCATGTTGAGCTGCAGCCTGGGCGACATCGCTGATGGATCCAACGTAACCGTTACGATCGTCGTGGCGCCGCGAATCGCAACGACGGCAATCGACATTACGAATACGGCGTCAGTGACAGCCGATGAGGAAGATCCGGACACCGCCAACAACAGCGTGTCCGTTATCACGACTGTCAACCCGCCCCAGGCAGTCACAAGTGTCAACGTCACGGCGACACCAGTTGAGCCATCCATCAATGAACGGGTGACGTACCAGGTGGTTGTCAGCAACGACGGGCCGAGTGACGATACCAACGTCACGCTCGGCGTGACCTTGCCGGAAGGCACCGCACTGGTCTCGGTGACGATAGACTCGGGAAGCTGCACCGACGATGAAGGTGTCATCAGCTGCGATATCGGCGACCTTGTCGCGGGTGCAACCGTGACTGCCGAGATCGTGCTGACGACGCCGGGCGAGGCCGCTGTGCTGACGCTTGTCGCGACAATCGGAGGCGACTTCAGCGCTCCCGCCAGTGACGAGCAACAGATCTCCGTGATCGATACCATCGACTTGATCATTGAGGGTGTCGGCGGCACGGGCAGTCTCGGCTGGATCGCGTTGGTCGCGTTGCTGACGGCGGCAATTGCTCGGCTGCGTGCCGTTCGCTCCGCAGCGGGAATGACATTGTTGACGATTGCGGTCGCAGCATTCCTTGTCAGCACGCCATCCGAGACACTGGCCCAGGACTGGTATGTCGCAGGCGGTATCGGCCAGAGCAGCGCCGACTACAGCAGCGATGACCTAGTTGGCGATCTGTCAGCACGTGGCTGGTCGATCAACAGTCCCAGTGTCGACGATGAAGATACGGCATGGAAGATTATTGTCGGCATGAGCTTCAACGAGTTCTTCGCCATCGAAACCGGCTATGTCGATCTCGGCGAGGCAACCACTCGTTTCGGCGCAACCATTCCGCCGAACCAGGTCAGTTCAATTCTCAACGATACGCTGGCCGTTCATCCGTCGCTCGGCGACGGCTGGATTCTCGGCGGTGCGGCACGCTGGCCATTGCCAGACAGCAACTTTGCGCTGACCGGTCGTGCCGGCCTCTTCGTCTGGCAGGCCGACCTCGAGGTCGAAGTGGTCAGTGGCGGTAGCGGTCGCGTAGAAGGCGACGCAGAGGGTAACGAACCCTACTTCGGTGTCGGTGTCGAATGGCAGCTGGCCCCGGATTGGTCCGTTACGCTCGACTGGGATCGTTACAAGCTGGACGACTGGGTCGACGTGCCAATGCTGGGCGTCAAGTTCTCGTTCTGACGAGACCTCGCGGCGCGACGGGTAAGCATCGTCGCGCCGCGAACGCTTCCAGCGTGCGGGCTCTCGCGCCTTGGCCAACGGTCTGATTGGTTCTCGCGCTCTATATCGATGGGTTTTCGAAAGGCCTGTTGAAGTCGTTGAATGCGACTCCAGGGATGAAGCCTGATCTAGCGTCTTTTGCGTATTGCTCAGCGTTCATTGAACGCGCAATACTCAGATTTTCCCTGGCAGTAGGGGCTCTGACAATGAAGGAAACACCGGACCTGATACGCGATTCATCGGTTGGACGGGAGCTGACCGAAAAGGAGGCCATGACGCTTGCCGGACTCATGAGCACACATACGCTCGAAGACGGGGAGTTCCTGATCAAGGAAGGTACGCGCGACAATGCGCTGCACGTGCTGCTCGAAGGCAGGCTCGAAGTCATCAAGCTCGTCGGTGGCAACGATGAAATGAGCCTGGCAATTCTTAAGGCCGGCGATATGGCCGGAGAGCTTGGCTTCGTCGACGGCCAGGCACATACGGTCGGCCTGCGAGCGCTGTCGGGCGCGCGGGTCATCAGCCTGTCGCGCACGGACTTCGAAACGATAGTCGATAAGCACCCGCAGCTCGTCTACAAGGTCATGCGCGCTATCGTTCGCTCAACGCATCGGATCGTTCACCGAATGAACCACGAGTTCATCGAACTGAACAACTACGTGTTCAAGCAGCACGGCCGATACTGAGTCTGCGAAGGCAGGCTCAGCGATGTCTGCGAGCCGGGAAGATGACCATACTCGCGCTGTCGGAGGCGCGAGACCCGGTCGACGGCCACGTATGGTGAAGCCGGCGAATCATCAGGCTGACGCAGCGCGCTCCTCTTCGCGCCATTCGAGAATGTTGTTCTCGATGAACAGGAATGCCACGAGCCACAGGAAGGCATCCCAGAAGTCGATGAAGTCGCCTTTGATGCCCCAATACACCGCGACGATGAACAACGCGGGGTAGAACACAGCTTTCAGGGCCATGCTGGTCCTGAAGGCGACGCCCTCATAACGATTGCGCTCCTGCAGGCGGACATCGATTTCCAGCAGGATAACGATCAGGATCCAGACGCCTGCGTTGACGACGTCAGCCCAGGCCAGTCTCTGGATATGCACGGCCACGATGTTGTCTGCCAGCGCGTCTGAGTCAGCGAAACGTTGGAAGCTTTCTTCTTCCGACAACGCGGCGCAGTTCTCCGATGTGATTACTGCGTACTCACTCTCGTCAATCGCGTACAGGTCGCCGGTGCCGGCAACTGAGCACAGGTCCGTAACCGCCGGCGCAGGTTTTAGCTGGTAGGCGGACAGCATCGTCTGGGAGTAGCCGTAGAATGCGAAAACGATGAACGCAAGACAGACGACCCTGATCGCCGTCAGGAGACGGTTCACGGTTCTCGTGAAATGACGATCGTCGAGGATGTAGGTTTCGAGCTCGAAGACCAGCAACAGGATCACCCAGGCCGCAGTGTCGATCGACGTCGCGTAGCCCTCGAGTATCAATGCGGGCGTCAGGCCTTCCATAGACTTGACCAGCACCGCCGCGTGATCTTCGAGGAAGAAAAGGACGATGTTCAGCGTCAGCAGGCTGTAGACGGTGTATTTGAAGAGCTGGAAGAGAAGCCCGGTTCTGAATCTCAATTGCTGCGTCCGTATAGCGGAACCCGATCCGAGCACTGGCCTGCCCGACCCGCCGGCTAATATACCTCCGCGGCTTCACTTCCGTTAGCGAAAACCGCGATGCGAGTCTTGATGCTGTCCACCAGGAAAGGAACAGACCGGAAGCCGGCGGCGCAGGGCCTGCCGCTGCAACTGGACAGAGGTTCCGGGAAGGGATCTTCCGCCATCTTCAGCGCGATAGGCTCAAGGCCAATGCGTCTGCACGTGGCCGAACGGCCAGGGTGCCCAGGGTCCCAGCGGCGGGTCGGTCTTCTTGTCTTTTCGACCGGTACGCCACTCCAGCGAATAAACTTGCATCGACACCGCCTGCGGCACCAGCGGCGTCTGCAGGTCGAATGACTCGCCCGGCTCGAGCACGTCGGCGCTCCCTTGTATCTCGCCCACGGTTTGATCATCGCTGTCTAAGAAGCGGATTGTGACAGCGATCTCGCGATACTGGCTGTCGGTCGTATTTCCCATCGAGCCATGCCAGACGCGATCGCCGGAATCGCCTTGCACAACGTCGTTGCGTATCAGCGCGATGTTGCCGTCGTCGTCCGTGGCCGCCAGGACCCACAGGATGAGCAGAGGCACCACTACGAGAGCCGAGACGGCTACTCGTATGCCCCTCGTTCGCCGGTTTTCGGACGGTTTGGCCTTACTGTTATCATCGGTTGCCATAGCCTTGCCTCGGTGACTGATTTGAGTCCGTCTATCTCGCCAGGACAACAGGTGAACGTCATGAGCATCTTCTGAGGTTTCGCTGAAATATGAAGGCCGACAGCTTTGCTTTCGATCGATTCGTACTCGATACCGAAAACCGCCAGCTTACGCGGGACGGTACGCAGGTCGAACTCAACAGTCGCTATCTCGATGCACTGGCGCTGTTGGTGGCAGAGCGGGGCCAGCTAGTCTCGAAAGATCGCTTTCTCGACGAAGTCTGGAAGGGAGTACCAGTAACAGACGAGGTGATCACCCAATGCGTCAAGACGCTGCGAAAGCGCCTGGGTGACAGCGCCTCGAACCCGCGTTTCATCGAGACGATTCCAAAGCATGGTTACCGGTTTATTGCCCCGGTCGAACAGATTTCAAACGCATTACAGACCAGGCGGGATAACCGACGAGACGAAGCGAGGGAGAGATTCCTCGCGCTCGGTACTGCCGGAATTGCTGGGGGCGGCGTAGCAGGTGTTGTCGGTGGCCTGCTCTACGGATTTGCGGCAGCCTCCCAGGCGCTTCAGCCCGGCACAGGCGCGATCTCGGTGCTGCTCGTCGTAGCCTCTATGACGATACTGATGGCGGTGATCGGAGGGACCGGTGTGGCATTCGGAATCGCTGCGGCGACTACGCTGTTCCGCCCCTCCTGGTTTACCAGCGTAGCCGGGGGTGCCATTGGAGGAATGCTCGTTGGTGCAGCGGTGAAGCTGATCGGCATCGATGCGTTCAATCTCTTTTTCGGGCAGTCGCCCGGAGACATCACAGGCGCGGCCGAGGGCATTTTGCTTGGCGGAGCCGTCGGCCTTGCTGTGTGGATGGCGAGCAGTGATACCCGACCTTCACCTGCGAAGCGTCTCATCGCAGCAGCTGCGTTGATCGGCGCTGGTGCCGGAACCGTCATCGCCCTGCTGGGCGGGCGGTTGATGGTCGGCAGCCTGGATCTGCTTGTCCGCCAGTTTTCCGGTACCCGCTTCCGCCTCGACCGGATTGGCCATTTGTTTGGCGAGAACGGATTCGGTGAGTTGACGCAGATCGTAACGAATTCTGTCGAGGGCGCCTTGTTCGCTGTTTGCATCGTAGGCGTAACGATGGTCGCGCGGCGAAGTGTGACCTAGATGCACAGGATCAGCAATGGGCTCTCGAAAACGTTTCGGCCAAGATGTCCTTCGAGCGGGCGGCTTTCGTCCTCGAAACCGTCGCGGCCCTGTTGCGTAAAATCGACAACGCCGGTGACTCGATCGCCGTTTGTCGATACGAACCTTTAGTCAGCGCCATTCATGAAGCTCTTCCTGTTCAAGTCGGCGCTGGCACTCATGAATGCCCTGCCCCTGAGCTTTGTGCATTGGCTGGGTTCGTTGATCGGCCGGATAGCCTGGCTCGCTAATGGTGATGCGCGGCGAACGGTCGAGACCAATCTTCGCCTGTGTTTCCCCGAGCTGGACCAGGAGGCCCGCACCGAGCTGGCGAAGAAATCGCTTGCCGAGGCAGGGAAGACGATACTTGAAGGCGGCAAGATGTGGCGGGGCGATCCTGACAAGCTGCTCACCCTGATGACATCATCCGATGGCGAGTCGCTGATCGACGAGGCGCGCCGGCAGGACCGCGGCGTGATCCTGGCCATCCCGCATTGCGGCTGCTGGGAGACCGTCAGTTTCTACATCGCCAAACACTATCCGATGACAGGCATGTTCAAGGTCAGGAATCGCCCCGGCTTCGATGAACTCGTTCGAGACGCCCGGGAACGGGTGGGCGCGAAACTGGTACCGACTAATGCCAGTGGAATACGGGCAATGGGCAAGGCATTGAAGAAGCACGAGCTCGTTGTGCTAATGCCGGACCAGACGCCAACCGGCCAGGGCGAGTTCGCAGACTTCTTCGGGCATCCCGCCTACACGATGACGCTGCTGCCCAGGCTTGCCAAGAGCACGAATGCGGTCGTGCTGTTCGCATTCGCTAGACGCCTGCCGGGCGGCAAGGGGTACCAACTGGTGGTTCGGCAGGCCGAGCAGGACATCGCCGCGCTCGAAACAAGGCCGGCGCTGGAAGCAGTCAATTGCTCGTTGGCTGACTTGATTCGTGAAGCCCCGGAGCAGTATTGGTGGCTCTACAAGCGCTTCAAGAAGCAGCCTGATGGGTACCCGCCCGTTTATGACCTTGACTGACGACTCCGTCATACCTGCATGTGCATCGCGAGCGCGACGATCGTCGCGCGGCGCACCGTGACTTGCTCGCAGGAAACCAGCAGTCGCCTTTTTGCAGGCTTGCCAGCCGTATCCTCTTCGGGCCGGAAGGAGTCGTTGTGGGTGACACGGTGTCCCACTTGAATTGGTCAGGACCAGCTTGTTGATCAGTCAAGCACCGAGAACTTCCGATCCCGATAGTCGAAACACACCACGTGCCCGGCAAAGAAGTTGGTGCCGATAATCGCATCAATCTGGGGTGCGCCGTCTATCGGCAGTGAAACCATTTCCAACGGCCCGAAGTCTCGACCTCCTAACCTGAAGGACCGCGTCCTGTAGACTTGGTCAGTCGTGCTCAGATTTCTCGAGTCAACCACGTCGCTTTGGATAAACGAGTACGTAGCGCCTGTGTCCATCAATGCGAGCAGTCGACCGCCATCGCTTTCTATCGGCACAGCGAGAATCTCGTCGTCTCGCTCTATCAGTTCGCTTGTCGGAGGGCCACAGACGCTTCTGGACTGATCAGGCGAGTACAATCGAATCTCGCCACCCGGGTAATCGACAACGACGGTATAGTCGTGCAGCAGACCCCTCCCCAGGACGTTCACAGGCCTGCCGCCCGCGAATCCGCCGGCTGCTCCGATACGCTCGAAACCCTTGACGTTCTGGAACCTGTGTCCCCCGAGGAGCATTTCCGGAACGATGAACTCGCGAGACTCGAAGGTGTCCCCTGCCGCATCGGTTCGTTGGATGGTCTCTCCCGTGAACGTCACTGCCAGGCGCTCCAGGTCCACGGGAGAAACAGCAATCACCCCGAGGCCACCCGTGTCGACGATTACGTCTATTTGTTCGTCTCCGATGCTCGCAGACGTGACCGGGTTGCCGTGCATGATTTCCACAGGGATGACTGCAACAGGAGTAATCGATGCACACCCGGAAACAAGCAGGAATGCTCCGACCAAAGCTTGTCTGATCAATCGTGTAGCCATCGTCAGACATTCTACGGCATGACATGAATTACCGGGCCGGACCGGATGCCGCAATCGTGCCTCCATCGGGGCAACTGAGGGCAGCGAGAAGCGGGCTACAGGACTCCGGCGCCCGGGGGAGTGCAAGGTGCCGGAACGTTACCGTGCAGAGTGCGTTGTTCACTTCGATTTTTTCATCGCTCGGAAAGAAAAACTCGATGTGAAAATCCCGCCCCGGCCCCAATATCGGCAGGGTATTCAGGAGATCCTCATGAGCAACCCGGCCCCTCTACACCGCTTGCCACGCAGCCTGTCCGACAGGATTGCACTGGGCTTCACGCGTTTGCTGCGCTTTTTCGCCGACGCCTTCTTCCGGCGCCGCTACGGCCACCGGGCGGTCGTCCTCGAGACGGTCGCGGCCGTACCGGGCATGGTGGGCGGTCTGTTGCAGCACCTGAAGGCCATTCGCCACATTCGCGACGATCAGGGATGGATCCGTGAGCTGCTCGACGAGGCGGAAAACGAGCGCATGCACCTGATGACGTTCATTCACATCGCTAAGCCCAGCGCGTTCGAACGCGGCCTGATCATGGTTGCGCAGGCAATCTTCTACAACCTGTACTTTTTCATCTACCTGTTCTCCGCGAAGACGGCTCATCGCATCGTTGCTTACTTCGAAGAGGAAGCCGTTCGCAGCTACACGGACTACCTGGCCGAGATCGATGCCGGCCGCCTGGAAAACGTCCCGGCGCCCGATATCGCCATCGACTACTGGCGACTACCCGCGAACGCCCGCTTGCGCGACGTTGTCATCGCCGTCCGCGAAGATGAAATGGGGCACCGCGACAAGAACCACGCGTTCGCAGACGAGCTCGCAACGGGCCGCAAGGCAGCGACCGAAAGCGCTTGACGCTGGCCGCGCTGCCGCGACAGCGCGTTCGTATCAGCCCGCGACGCGGACCTCGGCCTCGAGCGTGACCTCCGCGGTCATTGAATTGGTGATCAGGCACACCTGTTCGGCCTTGTCGAGCAGGCGCCGGGCCTTCTTCGGATCGGTACCGGCCGGCACATCGAGCACGACGCGCTCGTTGATACGGGTGAATTTCGTGACGCGGTCCTCGCGATCGAGCACGGCTTCAACGTCACAAGTCAGAGCATTCCACTCCAGCTTCGACGCGCGTGCAATTGCGCGGAAGCTCAGGACGAAACAGTTCGCCACGGCCGCGGCCAGCAGCGTTTCCGGTGACCAGAGGTCGCCCGGTCCGCCAAACTCCGTTGGCGGGGCAGCCTCGATGGATGCGAGCCCGGGGCTCGTAACTTCGACGTTGGCGTCTGCGGCCGCGTTCGCTGTGGCGCGGTAATGGTGCGGATAGTCCTGCATGCTCGCTTCCTCTTCTTTATAGGCACGTCTAAGCCATAATAGTACGCTCCGGATTCGAGGCCGAGACCCGTTATGCAAAGGCCCAGCGTAAAAGCGTTCTTCGACGAGGCGACGTATACGATCACCTACATCGTCAGCGATCCTGCGACGAGCCGTGCGGCCATCATCGACCCTGTGCTCGACTACGATGCGGCTTCCGGACGCACGTCGACGGTGTCGGCCGACGCCGTCATCGGGTACCTCGAGAAGAACGGACTGGGTGTCGACTGGATTCTCGAGACGCATGTGCACGCGGACCACCTGAGTGGCGCTCCCTATTTGCAGGACAGGCTCGGCGGTCAAACAGCGATTGGCGCACGGGTCACGGCCGTCCAGGAAACCTTCAAGGGCGTGTTCAACCTGGCCGACCTGGCAACGGATGGGAGCCAATTCGATCGACTTTTCTCGGATGGCGACGCGTTTGCCGTCGGCGACATCGAAGGCCGCGTCATGGGCACGCCCGGCCACACCCCTGCCTGCATCACCTACGTCATCGGCGATACGGCTTACGTCGGGGATACGCTGTTCATGCAGGATTTTGGAACGGCGCGCACCGACTTTCCGGGCGGCAGTGCGTCTCAGCTGTACGCATCGATACAGAAAATACTGTCCTTACCGGACGACACGCGCCTCTTCATGTGTCACGACTACAAGGCGCCGGGACGCGATGTTTACGCCTGGGAGACGACCGTCGCCACGCAGCGCGACGAGAATGTACACATCAACAAGACGGTCAGCGAGCAGGAGTTCGTAGCGATGCGCGAAAGCCGAGACAGGGAGCTCGGCATGCCCAGGCTTTTGCTGCCGTCCATCCAGGTCAACGTGCGGGCCGGGCAGTTCCCCGACCCGGAGGACAATGACGTCCGCTATCTCAAGATCCCGCTCAACGCTGTCTGAATGCATGAACCGAGGTGCCAGCTCGACACGCTACTGTCGTCGCCCCGCGCCTGGCCGACCCTCGGGCGCCGCGAATGGCGGACCATCACCGGGCTTCAGCCAACGCCTACTGATTGAGCAATCGCCAGAAAGACTGGATGTCTGAGTCGCCCGGGAAATCCTCGCTTGCCTTCGCGAGAACCGCCCTGGCCTCCTTCACCAGGCCCAGGGAATTCAGGGAGACCGCGTAAACATACGCGAAGCGCGCATTGCCAGGCTCGAGTTCGTAAGCTCGCTCGAGTTCAGCCAGTGCCTCGTCGTAGCGGCGCTCTCGAACCAGCGCCAGGCCATAGGAGTGGCGCGCCACAGCCAGTCTCGGATCGAGTCGGATGGCGTGCTGAAGGTACTCAATCGCCTGACCGTTGTCGCCCATGCGAAACTCGAAATCCGCCAGGAATGTCATCGATTCGGGAACGCTTGCGGTCGCCAACAGAGCCTGCCGGTATTCCTCGGCGGCGCCGGCATACGCGCGGGCGGCGTCCAGCGGCAGGAGGTCACGACTCTCGACGAAGGTCAGCGCCGCCTGGATGCGAACCGAACGAACCGGATCCGCAAGCAACTCTGCGCCCAGCGATGGGCGAAGTTCCGGCGGTGCTGCGTGCAGGGCCTGTAGTGCCGCAAAGCGCAGCAGTGGGTCCGGGTCACGTACCGCACCGTCCAGCAAAGCGACCTCATCGTCTTCGAATGGCGCCCGAAGGAGCGTCAGCAGAGTCGCTCGAGCGACTGCAGGATATGCTCTGTTCTTAGCGGCCATGACATCGACCTGGCCACTGCGTGCGGCGGCAATCGCCGCGCCGTAGTGGTCCGGATCCGACTGCGTACCAGGAAGCCGGAAGCTGTGATCACGTCGCGGGTCTATGCCCATGTAGACCTCGTCCTGCATATGACAGGCGACGCAGTCGTTGCCGGGCGCATGCTCCGTTGTCGCAAATTTCGTCGGCAGGTGGCATTGCGCGCAGATATCGTTGGGATCCGGTCCGGTATGCAGGTCGGCGGAGTGTGGGTTGTGACAGTCGGAACAGGTGACGCCGGCTCGATACATCTTGCTCTGGACGAATGACCCGTACACGTACACTTCATCGAGGATACGGCCGTCCGCGTGATAAAGGCCCTCCTCGAGGAGCGCGAGCCGATGCGTGTCCAGCAACGGTTTGCCGTACTCGTAGGGATCCGCGATGACGCCGCGCCGTGAATGACAGCGTCCGCAACTCTCGGGCTGTTGCTGCGTGACAACCGACTCGCTGCGTTCGGCGATCCCGGTCTCGGGGTTCATGATCCACGCCGCATCCCTGCGATCGTCGAGATCGACCTGCAGACCATGCCGGTCGTCGAAACCGCCACTCGCCTGCGCTATGTGAGTTGAGCCTGGGCCATGACAGGCCTCGCAGCCGACCGAAACCTCGGACCAGGTGGTGTTGAACGTGTCCGTTTCCAGTTCGTAACCTACTCGCAGGTCCGTTGAGTGGCACTCCGCACACATGTAGTTCCAGTTGGCGTAGCGGGCCGTCCAGTGCAGGACGTCTTCGTGACGGATCTCTTCATCCGGATACAGGTGGTACCACCGCTGCCCGCCTTCGTCGGGCGCCCGGGTGTCCCAGGCGAAGGGAAGCACCTGCTTGCGCCCGTCCGGAAAGTCGGTCAGATACTGCTGCAACGGCTCTACGCCGAACGCAAAACTGACGTCGAACTCCTCGAGATCGCCGGATGCGTTCCCGATCTGCATGATGAAACGATCGCCGTCCCGATACATGCGAGTGGTCGCACCGTAGTAGTCGACGCTGGCGTCGTCGAAGTCGCCAAGCACCGTTTGCTCGTTCGCGACCTGCATTGCCAGCTCGTGATGCGAGCCCTGCCATTCGGTGTACTCGTCAGCATGACAGTCGGCGCACGCGTCGCTGCCGACGAATTCCGGTGGAGCCGAAGCCTGCGCGACAGCTGATACAGGCTCCTGTGCACCGGAACATCCGGCTGCAGCGCAAAGGAAGACAATGATGAGTGGCCGCGACAAATTCATCGGCTGATCATAGCGACGACGGCGACTGGCAACCACAAGTGGCCGGGAGAACCCTCACCGCTCAAAGTTGCCAATGCCGCGGATTGTCTATCGGGCGTGGTAGCCACCAGGAACCATCGAATACGGCTTTGGCCGCACGCGAAGTTGCGGGCTTTCCGGCAGTCGCGTCAGTCGGAGATACGGAGCACGTCCCAACACGCGCCGATAGTGTGGTAGTCGCACTTGCCACCCGCGGTGGACTTCTCGTCACTGTACTTTCGATTGTCCCTGGTCAGGATCCGATACCAGGCTCCGTATTCATGATCGATCATGTGCTCCCAGGCGTACTGCCAGATTCGCTCGTACCACTCGCTGTACTTCTGATCGCCCGTCTGGCGATGCAGCCTGGCTGCGGCTGCGAATGACTCGGCCTGCACCCAGAAGTATTTGTCCGAGTCGCAAATCCTGCCGTCCGGCGCGAAACCGTACAAAATGCCGCCGTGCTCATGGTCCCAGCAGGTTTCGAGGGCTCGATCGAACAACTGTGTGGCTCGTTCGACCATCCACTCTTCGGGTCGATGGACGTGAAGGGTCAGTAGCAGCTTGGCCCATTCCGTCTGGTGGCCGGGCTGGAAGCCCCACGGCCGGTACAGGTTCCGCGGATCGTCCTTATTGTAGTCCCAGTCAGCATTCAGGTCCGACGTGAAGTGCTCCCAGATAAGGCCATCCGACTTGTCGGCCAGATCGATCGTTATGAGTCTCGCCAGGTCGTACGCGCGACCGAGGTATTTCTCCTCCCTCGTCGCCTCGAATGCCGCGATGAGCGCCTCGCAGCTGTGCATGTTGGCGTTCTGTCCGCGATAAGTGTCGACGCTGGACCAATCGGGTGTCGCCTCATCGGCGTAGAGCCCGATCGGCGCATCCCACAGACGCGCTTCCATGGTCGACCAGGCGCGCTCAATGTCGGCAAGCGCTCCGTCCAGACCCGCCTCGTGCGCCGCCGCTGAAGTCAACATGACGAATGCCAGCCCATAGCACTGGTTAGTCTGGTCATCGGGCAGGTGCCCGTCTTTCAATGTCCAGTTAAACCCTTGCCTCGCCTCGTCCCAATGTCGCTCCCGGATGTACTCCAGCCCATGCTTTGCCGTGTCGCGATAGGCAACATCGCCGAACAGCTCGTACGCCTTGCAGAAGTTGAACACCATCCGGCAGCTGCTGACGAGGTGACGCTGGCCGGGGTCAAAGACGCTGCCGTCGTCCTTGAAGTTCTGAAAGTAGCCTCCGCTGTGGTCAACCGCTGCCGGCAGGTAGAAATCCAGAATCGACTTGATGTGCGCAAGCAGGAACTCACGACTCCGAAAGTCGGTCACTGCACGCTCCATGTGTTCGCAACATCGTCAAACGTGGGAAACGACGGAAACGCACCTTTGCGAGATACGGCAATCGCTCCGCAGCGCGCCGCTGAGGCAACGAGGCTCGTGAGCCTGTCGACGTTGAGCAGGAATTCAGTAACGTCGTCCTGCAGACTGAGCCCGTACAGGACTGCACCGATAAACGCGTCTCCTCCCCCGGTCGTGTCGACGACATCCGTCGCCGGTGGCGATACCGTCGAGCGTGACTCAGCGGTTGCGACCTCGATATCTCCCGGCCCATCCGTAACCAGCGCTGCTTTCAGGCCGGCTGCAAATGCGGACTCGAGGTAAGCATCACGGTCTCCTCCACAAAGGAAATCCAGTTCGTCTTTAGAGAATTTGACAACGTCTGACTGGCGGACGAGGTTGTTGACGGCCTCTGCGTCCGCCACGCCACGCGGCCAGAGGTTGTGGCGCAAATTGACGTCGAAGCTGATCGTGGCCTCGCCGCTTCTTGCCTGATCGACGACGTACCGAGTGACGCCGGCGATGTGAGCGTCTGTCAGCGTGTTGCTGCAAAAGTGCAGTATCGGTCTGCCGACGAACCAGTCGGAGCCGACCTGTTGTTCGGTCATCACGACATCAGCGGTTCTGTCGCGACGAAATGAGAAACTGCGCTCGCCGTTCGCATCAAGAAAAACGAACGCCAGCGCTGTAGGCGCATCCGGATGAACAAGCGTCAGGCTCGTGTCGACACCGTAGCGCTCGAGCGCATCGATAATGAACGTCCCGAAAGGATCGTCGCCGACCTGGCCTGCGAACGCCGCGTCCGCGCCGAGCTTGGCAGCCGCCACGGCAGCGTTGGCCGGAGCGCCGCCGGGAAACTGAGTGAAGACCTTATGCGCTGCCCCGTCGGCCAACTCCTGACCGGTATTCAGAAAATCGATCAGCGCTTCGCCGAAACAGACCACGCGTCGCATGGGTCAGGCGCCGTCGCCGCACCAGGCGAGCCACATTGCGGCCGTCCAGGAGAAATCACTGCCACCGGTGCCGGCACCGGTCTTCGGCGAGAAGGCCTCGTTAAACCCGTGCTGCTCGATGAGGCGTCCGGAGTCTGTGCGAATGCGATCCGCCGCCTCCTGCATGCCCTGCTCTGCAAAGCCTCGCGACACCATGTAGTTGACGACGATCCACACGGGGCCCTTCCAGTAGCGCATGTGGTCGAAGTTCTCGTCGCCAGGGTCCTGGCTGGGCACCGTGTATTCGGCGCTGGCACTGATGCGTTCCCAATGCTTCATCATGTGCTCTCTCTGCTCTTTATTACCCGCGCCTGCGTAGGCGTAAAGGAATGACGCGCTGGTGACCATTCCGGAATGCCGGCCATTCACCGTATCCCGCGAACAGAATGTCTTCCGATCATTGTCCCACAGATAGTCAACGCCCGTTTCCAGCTGGCGCAGGTAACCCTCGATTTCCGGCAAAACGTCATCGTGCTCAAGTCGTCTGCCCAACTCCAACAAATCTCGGGTGGCTCGCAGCAGTATCATCGTCATACCTACGTCGGCGACGCGGAATGGGCCTTCGGTGGCTATTTTCTTCTGATCCCAGCCGGTACCCCTTCCATACTCGACCAGCGCGATGTAGCGATCGTAATCCTGTTTCGTCGGGCGCATGTGCGGATCGGCATGTTGCAGATCGCGTCGCGTGTAAGGCTCGATCCCGGACACGTCGATGGCGGTTGCAGGCGAATCCCATTCCGGCGAGTTATCGCGACCGCTTTCCCACGGGTGTATGACGACAGCAGCGCCAACGTCCTCCGGAACCCGACAGCTGTGAAACCAGCGGTGCCAGGCCAGCAGCTTCGGAAACAACGCGGCAAGGCGTTCCCTGATCGACTCATCCTCTGTCTCGGACCATAGTTTGTTTACGACGGTCGCAGCGACCGGCGGTTGAGTGATACCGGAGGTCTTAAGCGTCTCTCCGGCTTGCCATACCGATGGGCCGGGAAAATAATCGGGATCCTCGCGCCTGAATACGATATGCGGCACGAAGCCGTCACTCCACTGAGCTTCAAACAGGGTTTCGATTTCCTGGCAAGCTCGTGATCGATCGAAGGTCGCGAATCCCAACGCGACAAACATCGAATCCCAGTTCCATTGGTAGGGGTACAGACCACCGGTCGGCACCGTGAAACCGCCTTTGTCGTTGGCGCGCAGAATCTCTTTTGCCTTGTTGTCTACTTCGTCAGGCATTGGCACCACTCCTTACGTTCGGGTCAACCAGGATGACCCTGATGTCATTGATGTTCGTGCGTGTCGGGCCGGTCACGATCAGATCGCCCAGGGCCTGGAAGCACGTGTACGTGTCGTTGTTGTTCAGAAGGTCCTCTACCACAACGTGTTTGTCGGAGGCGCGCTGCAGGGACGTTGGAGAGACGTAACCGCCGGCATTATCTTCCGAACCATCGATGCCGTCACTGTCGCAGGCCAGCGCCTCAATGCCGTTCGCGCCGTCGAGACTCAGCATCAGGCTCGCAAGGTACTCGAGGTTCGGTCCGCCGTGTCCGTCACGATTGTTGACCTGGACGGTCAGCTCGCCGCCCGAGATCAGTGCCACTCGCTCTGCCTGGTCGCGGTACCGCAGGGCAAGCTCGGCATGCGCTTTGCCGGTCTCTGATGCATCGCCCTCAAGATTCTCGCCGATGCTGATCGGTTTCCAGCCTGCGATCTCGGCTTCGGCTGCGATCGCGTCGAGAGCCATCGTAGCCGTTGCCGCAACGAGGATGGGGTGCTCAGGAGCGTCGAATTGCTCCGCCTGGCGGATCGCCTCCGCAACGACGCTGACGTCCGGGTAGTTGTATCTCTCCAGTATGGCGGAGGCCTTCCTGACGTCCCGCTGGTAGGGCACCGATGGACCCGACGCAATATCCGACGGATCGTCACCGACGACATCGGAGATCACGAAGGTCATCAGCTCGGCGTTGGCAGCCCGATGAGCGAGCGCGCCTCCCTTTATTCGCGACAGATGTTTGCGAACACAATTGATCTCGTCGATCTTTGCCCCGCTGTGCAACAGGAAACGCGTGATCTGCTGTTTACGATCGGCGGAAATGCCGGCTATTGGCGCACTCAGCAGCGCAGAGCCTCCGCCTGAGAACATGAACAGCACACGATCATCGGCCGTCGCGGTCTCGGCCAGCTTCAGCATCTTCTCGGCCGCTTCAAAGGAATAGGCATCCGGTACCGGATGACCGGCCTCGATGACCTCAATGTCACCGGTGGATGAAAACGCACCGTGGCCGTGACGAGTTGCGACCAGGCCTACGGTTGTCCCTTTGAGTATGTCGTTCGCGACGGCGGCCATTTCTGCCGATGCCTTGCCGGCGCCCAGGACTATATTGCGACCTCGCGGTGCGTCGGCTGGCAACAGCTGCGGCAGCACCTTGCGCGGCAGGCAACGACCGACGCCGGCCTTGAACAGCTGCTCGAGCATGTCTCGATGCCCGTCAATGCCTACCCTGAGATCCATGCATGCAGGTCCTTAAGCACGGTGCTGATGAGGACAATCAGGCCGAAAACCGACACCAGCGCGATCGTGTACGGCGATCGTGCAACGCTGGCCACCGTCGCTCGGTGGTCTGCGATCGGCAGCTCCTCCGGAACCTTGCCTATGATCCCGCTGACGACGATTGCCACGACCGACGTCAGGACGAGCCCGATGAAGTTCCACCACATCCAGAAGATCTCCGGATGTGACTTCCAGAGATAGAGGTTGAAGAACATTCCAACCAGCAACCCGGTGCTGGCGCCAACGCCATTCACTTTCTTCGTCAGCATACCGAGCAGGAAGACGCCCAGGATCGGCCCGTACAACGCCGAGCCGACCTTGTTGATCGCCTCGATCACCGTCGGCGCGATGGCTCCGGCAAATAACGACATGATCAGGATCGTTATACCCCAGAACACGGATACGCCCCTCGCCAGCATGACTTCGGCTCGCTCGGTAGACGGCTTCGCTCCCAGCACCGACAGGTCTTCCATCGTCACCGCGGCCAGCGAGTTCACCGCGGAACTGAGCGACGACATTGCAGCCGCCATTATCGCGACAAGCAGCAGGCCGATAACGCCGTGAGGCAGATGCTCGATGATAAATATCGGCATCATATAGTCGGGTTTGTCAGGGGGTATCTTCGCAAGTAGCTCGGGATCGTTGAAGAAGGCGACACCGACGATGAGGCCGGCGAAGCAGTACAAGAGCACCAGCGGGAAGCGCAGGATGCCATTGGCAAACAGCAGGATGCGCGTGTCCTTCAAGTCCTTCGCGGAGATGATGCGCTGCGCCTGCGTCTGGTCGCAACCGTAATACGATGCGTATAACACGAATCCGCCGAACAGCATCGGGAGGAAGCCAAACTCGTCGCCGTTCAAGCCCAGCGAATTGAAGTCCACCGCCACGAGGCGTTCCTTGTCGACCGAACTCCAGAACTCGCCGAGGCCGCCGATCTCGGCCAGCGCGTAGCCTGTGACGACGAGCAGGCCGCCAAAGATCAGGAACATCTGGATGGCGTCGCCGTAAACGACGGCCTTCATGCCGCCCGATGTCGAGTACACCAGCGTGATGATTCCGACGACGAACAAGGACTGCCATAGCGGTATGCCAAGCACGGCCTCGAGAATGAGACCCATGGCGTACACCATGATGCCGGTGGCAAACGACCGGACGATCTGGAATGACGCGCTGATCAGTATTCTCGTACCCCGTCCGAAACGCTTTTCGAGATAGTCGTAGATACTGACAATGCCTGCCCGATACAGCGCTGGCGCGATGACGAACATGACCAGGATCATGGCCAGCGGCAATGCGAACTCGTAGGTCAGCCACTTGAGACCGCCACCTTCTCGCAGACCGACGAACGCGGGCGCCGATACGAAACTGATGGCGGACAGCTGAGTCGCCATTGTTGACAAGGTCAACGGGAACCACCCCATGCTGCGGCCGCCGAGAAAGTAGTCACCTTCACTCGATTGGTCGCGGAGCATGAAGCCGAACAGCAGCAAGCCTCCGAGGTATGCGGCAACGACGGTGTAATCCAATGCGTTCATGAGCAGCCTTCAGGCGTCGAGTTACGGTACAAGATTACCGCAAGAAAAAAATCGGCCGGCGGGGAGGCGGGGGCCATCGAGCCCCGCCGGCCTATGCAGAGGCAATTCAGAAGTCGTAGGTGACCCTGAGCATTGTTCTGCGGGGAAGGATGGGCCGGCCGACGAAGAATTGCGCCGGCTCGCCAGACTGTGCGTTACCCTGTCGCGGCGATCCCTCGGTGATGCCCTGCTCGTCCGTCAGGTTGAAGACGTGCGCACTGATGCGCATCGTCTGACCACTGTCGAATTCGAAGTTGTAGCCTGCCTCGAGCCTGACGAGGTTGTATCCGTCCAGCTCGACCGAGTTATTGTCGTTAGCGAAGTTGTCGCCGTGATAGTTGTGGAACAACGCGGCATCGAAGTTGCCGTAGTTGAAGCGCACCGCCGTATTGACCATCTCGGTCGGCTGCCGGCGCAGCTCCTTGCCGACGACGTCCGCGCTACCCGCCTTCGTGAACTCATGGTCGCGCAGCGTGATGTTGCCATGCAGAGACCAGTAGTCGTTCAGGTAGTACGTAATGCTGCCTTCGATACCGTAAGCTTCCGTCGACTGCAGCGTGACGACCTCGATGATGTTACCCGGGTTGTTCGGGTCGTTCTCGAAGTCGACGTTGCGACGATCGTCCAGCGTCGTGAAGAAGAACGCGGCGTAACCGTCCCAGTTGTCGTAGTCGAACTTAATACCGGCCTCGATCGTGTCGATGATCTCGCCTTCATAGGACGCCAGGCGGCCTTCGCTGAACGGCACACTGCGGATCTGCGGGAAGAAGAAGCCGCGTGACGCGTTGAAGAACAGGTTCTTGGTGTCGTCCAGGCGGTACAAAAGACCACCGGAGAATGCCCATTCGGTAGCGCTGAGGGTGTCTGCCGTGATCGAACCGTCGGTGAAGCTGACGTTCTCGATCAGGTCACTGACCGTCGGGTCGTTGCCCATCTGGAACGAGTCGGTGTTGAACTGGCGAACATCACCGTCCAGGCGTTCGACGCGTGCGCCGAAGTCGAATGACCAGTCGCCGGCTTCAATCTGATCGGCGACGTAGAACGCGGTGCGGCTTGCGCTGCGAAGCCGATTGCCAACCATGCCGTTCGCGTTCGCAAGTCCGTTCATCGTCCACATGAAGTCCGACCCCGGGGTCGCGACCAAAACGTTTTCGCCTGAGCCGTCGTCAGCGACATCGGTCAGCGTGACGTTGACCAGTCTTGGCGCGTTACTGAACTCGCCGAGGTAGGTCGTGATGTAGTTGATGTCATCCGCTTCGGAGTTGGAAAAGAAGCCGCCGATTGTAATCGCGTGTTCGGCGTCTCCAATCGTCAGATTCCTTCCGACGCTGAACTCGGCCGAAAAGTCTGTGGCATCGCGCCAGCGATCCAATGTGCGGTTGCCGAACAACAGGTAGTTCGCCGGCAGTACTTCGTTGTTGTCGGCGAAGGTAAATACTGCATTCGCAGCAAAGGCGTCGATGCCGCGGTTCGCCAGGTATTCAGCTTGCGTCTCCGGCGTGTTCGGACCAATGGCGTCGCCATCGAGGAACAGGTTGAACTGGTGGTCGTAACGCGCGTAGCGAATCTTCGCGTTCATCGTCCAGTCTTCGTTCAGGTCTTTGTCGAGAACGACAGCAATGGACTGGCCCTTGGTGACGACACCGTCGCCGATGGGCGTGACGAAGCGCCCGTCCGGCGTGCTGTAAGACAGACCGGTAGCGTCCACCGTATTCATCGTGAACACCTCGCCTCCGTCGTTGCCGCTGACGCGTTCCCGCGAATTGCCGTCGACGGGTAGCGGCAGGAAGAACTGCACGCTGTCATCGATGGCCTGGCCATAGACGGTCACAGAGCCGCTGCCGTCGTCGAACATGTGCTTGATGTTGCCGCGGACCTGGAAGCCCTTGGTTTCGAGACCCGACTTGAGCGGACCTTCATCGACGCGATAGTAGCCGGACAACGCGTAATAGGTGTCGGAATCTTCACTCAGCGGCCCGCTGAAGAAGTAATCGCCGCGGAAGCGTCCCTCTTCGGCTACCTCGATCTGCAGAGTGCCGGTCGGATCGTCATCACCTGTCTTGCTGAGATAGTTGACGATACCGGCGACAGATCCCGGTCCGAACAGGTTCGATACACCGCCGCTAACGAACTCAGATCGTTCGATACCGAGGTCGTTCCGGTAGAAGACGTCGAAGGCAGATGAGTTCAGACCGAACGTCGTGAACGCGGGCATGCCGTCATATAGCAATGGCGTGAACGAAAACTGGCCGCCTGACGGCAGGGCACGGTGGAAGACGTTGGTGGCAACCTCACCGCCGCCGCCTTCAGCGCTTACACCCGGCAGCTGGGTCAGGATGTCTGCCTGGCTCGACGACGAGAAGGACCGCAAGTCTTCTTCGTTGTACTGCGTGACGGATTGTGGCGTCTCGAACTGGGTACGAGCCACACTGGCGCCCGTACCGGTTACGACGACCTCTTCAATAACTTCTTCATCGTCTGCATCTGATTGAGCAAACGCGAAGGCCGACATCGACAATGCGCAAATGGCACTGACCGAACGGAACAGTAGTCTCTTGCTAAACATAGGAAATCCCCCTGAATTCCATCGTTGTATTGGTCGAGCCCGGAGATCCATCGCGTTCCGATGTCGGGCCATCTACCCACGTGTATTTTTGCCACATTAAAACCCGTATTACAACCCTTAATGAGTAATAAACGAGGGTTTTTCAGACGGCAATTGCATAATTTTCGGGAATAAGCGCTATTATTAGCACCCACCAGGAGTTAATTAGCCGTGCTGGAGATTCGAAAAAGCGCCACGACCCCGCGGTTTTACGCCGACCACGGCCTCAACCCGATGTCGCGCTCGGAGCAGCGAGTTCTCGGCACCATCGTCCGGTCGGGCGAGATTGGGCAGCCTGCGCTCGCCAAAGCGACCGGCCTCGCGCAGCAGAGCATATCCCGCATCGTCAAAGGCCTGATTTCGATTGACGCCATTGCCGAAGGCCGCAAGGTGATGAGTGGCCGCCGCGGGCAACCTGGTCTCGCGGTGCGAATTCGACCCGAATTTGCCTACTCGTTTGGCGTCGCATTGATGACCGACGCAATTGCCGTCGCACTGTTCGATTTCTCGGGCACCGTCGTGCACGAGGAACACTTCGACCTGCCAGCGATGACGCGAAACGCGGTATTGAATACCGCTGAAGAAAGCATCGGTCAGATGGTCGCCGATCATGCCATCGACGAGAGCCGGATTTTCGGCATGGGCGTCAGTGTCTCGGGCCGTTACATTGGCCCCGGGGCGATCTACAACACGCCTCGCCTGCTCGATGACTGGGCACTGGTCGCCATCGATCGCTTGTTCGAGGAGCGCTTCGATATGCCGGTGTGGGTCGAGAACGACGGCAACGCGGCTGCGGTCGGTGAGAGCCTCGTCGGCGCCGGACGAATCTACGACAACTTCGCATACCTTTTCGTCGATACCCTGCTGGGTGGCGGCATCATCATGGACCACGAACTCATGCGCGGCACCAACGGCAATGGCGGCGAGATCGGCCTGTTGCTGCCGCAGAATATCTACCAGCACCCGTCGCTCGAATCGCTTCGGCAGACCCTGGGCGAGTATGGCATCGAGCATGCCGGCGTCTCGGAGATGATCGCGAATTTCGATATCGAGTGGCCGGGCATCGATGAGTGGATTGCCAAGACCCGAAGCTCGTTCTCACTGATCGCCTCTGCGCTCGCCGCCATTCTCGACCCGGAGGCCATCGTGCTCGGTGGTCGCATGCCTGCGGAGCTCGCGCGCCGCGTTATCCCGCACATTGATATCTACAACGATTCGAGACGCGGAAAGCCGCGGGCATTGCCGCGGCTGGTCGTATCGAAAGCGGGCGGGCATGCGAGTGCGATCGGCGCGGCGTCGCTGCCTCTGAAGGACCATTTTTTTGCGGCTGCGGCTTAGAGTCGGGCGCTTACCATTTGGCGATTGAGTTCGTACCCGCCAACTCAAAAGGAGGTGGCATCAAGGACCCTTCTTGAAGCTGCGGTTCAACTCGAGAAGCCTGCCGCGTGTGTAGTCGGCTAGCTGACTCTGACACCGGACGGCTACGCGTCTCGTCTCAACAGGTTTCGAAACGCACGTTACGACTAAAGGCAGACGCTGTTGTCTGGTTCAACAACTCGACGACCTCTGTCGAGAGCGGTGGAAAGACGTCGTGCAGCCCGTCAATCGCCAGTGAGCGGGACGACATCCTCGAAACTCAAGTTAGCCGGTCGATCCAGCGCCTCGCGCGGTACGAGGTTGGTGGTTTGGCGATCGTACAACGGCGCGGTCAGTGGAAAGCTGTCATCGACTATCGCGATGCTCAGGTTATCAACCCATACCCTGCCATCGCCGATGATTGTTGCTCCATAGAACAGGTTCTCCGCGCTGGTGGGTATATCAATGATGATGGTCGATTCCAACCAGACCTCTTCACTCGGCAGAAATTGCCCATGCGAGTTTTCGAAAGCGACAAGCCGTCCGGTTTGATCGTCGGCTCGAATCCATAAAGAGCCCAGAACCGGAGACGCTCCCTCGGCGTCTTGCCGCTTCAGGAAGCCTGAGAATCTCAGCCGCTGATCCGCGAACCCTTCCGCCCTTACAGCTTGCACAATGCCACCGAACTGTCCCGGACCGGTCGCTCCCGACAGGCTAAGTGACGCGCTGGCCTGCCCGTCCTGCATTTCATCGAAGTCACTTTCCATCAGCAGAGTAGCGCCGGCCGACCCGTCAACCACATCCCAATGCCTGGGCACGTACCGGGTCGAACCGGATCCATCCTGATCCGGGAGGTCCTCGGTTGCTTCGGTCTCTGAAACTGCAGGCGCCCGAGTAGAGGCGGCGTAGCTCACTGAATTCGTCTGAGATTGGGTCGGCTCATTGGCGCCGGATTCGGTGACCGAAGAGAACGGTTCGGGTTCCGGAGAGCCAGCCGTGATACCAGCGGACGCCAGCTCACTCTTGGGTCGGTCGCGGCTGTCGGCGTGTGCGGCATCGGAATCTTCCGCATCGACCGGTAGCGTGCGCACCTCCAGCGTGCGCTGCGGCTCAAGATAGTTCAGGGTCAGGAAACCGGCCAGGATGGCCAGGCCGATAAAAAATAGCGCCCGCTTCTGCATAGCCCGCCATGCGGATCATTCCGCGACCGTTGTGAGCCAGGAGCCGCCAGTCTACCTCAAAGTGCGCGGTCAGCAGGCCGTGGTCAGACATGGATACTCGATGTCGCGTCTAGCGTTTCGCCGAACGCAGATAACTCATAAAGGCGAGTTGGCTCTTGAGAAAACCTCGGTGCTTCGGGTAGTCGTCCTGCGCGTCCGATACCCGCTTGTCGTAGAAGATGTGCGCTTTCGGCGCCGGCAATTCGGCTTCTATGCTGAGCATTGGCGTGGGGACCATGACCAGCTTGGGAAACACGGGAACGATGAAAACCTCGATCGCCGGCTGGGCGCACTTGGCACACTTGCCCCGCTTGACATTAGGCGGTGGTTTATAGGTTTCGAATTCGACAGCACCGGGCGGCGGCATCGATACGTCTTCGGCCCGGAAGACGAGGACGTCGGCAAATGGGGCGCTGTTGTATCGCTGGCAAATGCTGCAGTGGCACAGGATACGGAATAGCGGCTCACCGTCTGTTTGAAAGTGGGTAGCCCCACAAGCGCAGGCGAATTCCATGTGATTCCGGGTCCTTTTGCGGGTGGTCATCGAACGAACCGACTGTACCACCTCATTGAATCTGTCAAACCACCAATGCCCATGCGATAAGCGCGACCGAAAACGCGAGGGGAATCCAGCCAAAGTGCCGGCCGCGGGTGCCCCAGAAATTCCCGAACGCGCCCAACGCGTATAGCAAAGCCGTCACACAGGCGACGACCATCGTCGTCGATGCAGGCAGGTAGACACTCGCGAAAACCAGGGCAACGCCGGCCAGGAACCACACGACCGTGCTGAAGTGCATAAGGGCCGGAAAGATCCTGCGGCTCCGATCGGGCAGGTCGCCGCCGGCGAGAATCGGGGCAATCATCAAGCGCTGCATCAGCACGCCGTGGATTACTGATACTGCTACCCCGACCGCACCGGCGGTTACAAAGAGCACATGCTGGGCAATCATTGTTCCACTCCATACAGGTATGTATGGAGGCTAGCATGTTAGCATAGGAACATACAAGGGTGTATGGAGGTTTCTGTGACTGATCGACTTACCAGGGAGGATTGGGTGGTCGTTGCTCTGAAGGAGCTAGCGACGCACGGTCATGGCTCGTTATCGGCGAACCGCCTGGCTTCGGTTCTTGGCGTGTCCCGAGGCAGCTTCTACTGGCATTTTCAGAACATCGAGGACTTTGAGACCAGTGTGCTCAAGCGTTGGCAGCAGTTGACGACCGACTCGATTATCGCGGAGATGGAAACCCTGGAGAGCGCGGAGCAAAGGCTTGCGACCCTTGTCCGAACCTCTCTCAGTGCCAAGACCCGGTTGGAGAGGGCGGTACGCTGTTGGGCAATCGACAAAAAAAGCGTTGCCAGGTTTGTGTCTCGGATAGACGTAAAGCGCATGGAGTATGTTCGCCAATTGCTGGTTGCCATCGGAGGCGATCACGACGACGTAGGTATGCGGGCCCAGGTACTGTACTGGGCAAGCGTTGGAATGATCATGGGACCGGTTTCCGATCAAATGGCCGCGATCCAGGAGAGCGACCTTGTGAGTTTCTTCGCGTTGCCTAACGCCTGAAGTGTTTCCCTCTGAAAACAGTTGTCCGCCCATTAACCGGAAGAGCAAGCGGGACACCAACGACCCGCATCCTGGCCCTGTCGATTCCGAGTACGAGAAACAGGGTTCCAGTCATCGTTAAACTCACACACTTCTGCCGCAATCAGCGACGGACAATTTCGAGAGTGACGACCGGACCTTCGAAGTAGCGACAAAGTGCCTTGGCCTCTAGTCGAGAAGGTTCCTTGAGACCACGGATATCGGTTCGCGGCCGAGGAGTTCGGGCAAGCGGTTTCGCGTTGGCGCGTTGTCTCGGCGCAAGAGCTCCCAGTGCCCGAAAGAGAACGGCGAGAAGTGCAGGACGTCGAACAGGTGCGCGCCGGCGCGCGCGAGGATGCCGGGCAGCGGAACGCAGAGCGCGGGCTTGTTTGTGTACGTCCGCCTGAGTGCAAAGATATAGTCGCGAAACTCCCAGGATTCGGTTCCGCCGAGTTCGAATACCCGCGAATCCTCAAGCCTGAGTTCCTCAGCATTGCCGAGACTGAGCCGCGTCAACGCCTCACCGAGTTCGTAGACGTCAAGTGCAGCAATACGTCCCTTCGCGTCCGCCGGGGCGACAAACACGGGCAAGCGCGCAATACCGCGTAGCCAGGCGGCGCCGAAACCGCCTACGCCATCGAGCAGTGAGGGTCGCGCGAAAACCCAGTCGCCGCCGATCCTGCGGATGGCCTTCTCGCCCGCAAGCTTGGACGTCAGAAAGCGGCTTCGCGCCGGCTTGTCGAGGCCAAGCGCGCTGACGTGGACAAAGCGCTTTTGCTGCTCGCGGCACGCCTCAGCCAGCGCAGCCGGCGCTCGGTGATGCACGAGGTCATAGGTTTCTTTGCCGCGCTGACGCAAGATGCCCACACAGTTCAGAACTGCATCGACGTCGTCAATGAGTGGCAGCCAGTCGTCGGGCGCGGTCAGGCGTTCGAGCCTGACCTTTCGCCGCGGGGACCTGGCTGCAGCAGGATGCGGAGGCTCTCGTTTGCCGAGCGGGCCCGGAAAGCGGGTACCAATGACGGCCTCTACGCCTTCGTTCAGCAGGGCGGCGACGGCGTGACGGCCAATAAAACCTGCGCCACCCAACACGAGTACTTTGCCGGGTCGATCGCCGCGCGGTCCATTCGCGTCATCCATGCTGTGTCAGGTTCCCTGTAAGCCCCTCGATGTGACCGTACAGGACGCCCCGTACGCTTAGAAAATATATTGGTCGTTTCGTCCGAATCAAGGCTCGAACTTTCGTCGAAGCGGCCTGACAATCGCTAGTCAGCCGGGAAGCGCGTCCTGTGAACGCTTCCTTCGGAGGCTCAGGTTCAACGAAACGTCATTCGCTCAGACCAAATGCCCAGGCGAACGGCGCCGGGTCGTAGTACTCGCGGAACAGTTTGATCTTTCCGTCGACCACGTGAAAGAGGCCGCCGTAGGTCTGTTTGTACTGGCGCCCGGTCGGAATGATCTCTACGTCACCCTTGAATTCGACGAAGATCGTCTCCGGATCCTGCATCGGGTAGAAGATGAGCTGCGATGTAAAGTCGGCCTTGCCGCTGTTTTGCGGCCAACCCGAGTAGAGCTTCACGAGTTCATCCTTGCCAACCACGCGCTTGGGATGACCTTCCGGGGAATAGGGCATGTCCTGTACAGCGTCTTCAGCCCAGATCGACGCGAACTTCTCCATGTCCTTCTCTTCGAGAGAGGTCAGCAAGACCCGAACGGCTTCCGCTGTTTGCTGACGCCTGATGTACGAAGGCGGATTTGCCGCCGCGTTTTCGGCGGCAGGGCCGAACACTTCGCGTGTGCCCTGCTCGTTTCGCAGGTTGAACGTTGCCGCAGCAATGCGCCAACCCTCTCCGGCGTTGACAAGTTCGTAGCGATAGTCGCCAGTGACCTGCCAGAAGAGCTCGGCAACGTAATGGTCGGCGATCACGTCAGCTGTCGCGACGGCCTGGGAGCCACTTACGCTGACTTCGATGTTCGAGATCTCGTGGCGGGTTCGTTCGAAACCGGGCAAAACGCCTGCCCACTCCATCATCAATGCCTTTGGGCTCTTGAGCTCGGGTTCCCCACCGGCCAGTGACGTGTAGTCAACCTGAATCTCGTCGGCGTAGAGCTCTTCCAGCGCCTCGAAGTTCCCGCTGTCCGCCAGTACGGCAACACTTTCGACGATGGTTTTGATCGCGGCGACATCCGTTGATTCGGCATAGGCGATCGTGGGGCTGGCGAATAATAGTGTCATGATGAGTATTCCCTGGATTGTGTATCTCATGGTTGTCTTCCCTATTTCAGGGTCTCCTCGAGGTGCCTGGCTACAGCGTCTGCCGCAGTCTTCACGACATCCGGACGATCGTAGAAATCAAACTGCGTGACTTCGGGCAGCCAGATCGCGGTTGCGTTCTCGCCCATGCGGTTGGCGTACTCCCTGGCGCCTTGCGGAATCGCCGCGGCCTCCGAGTGCACGAGCAGGGTTGGTTTCTCAAGCCGGTCGGCCGTCTGAATGGCGTCGTAAGTGAGCCAACCTTCCCAGGAAGCAACATTGAACCGGTTGTCGAACTCGGGAATCAGACCTCGATCCGTTTCCGTGTAGTACGGCGCCTGGTACATGACCGCATTCTCGTTCGTCAGGCTCGCCGCTTCGAGAAAGACCGGTTCGTTCGACTGAGCGGCTTCGCGGCCAATCCCGATCAACCCGGAAACGCCTTCTTCGCCACCGTAAACGGCATCGACGATGTCCGCATCGTGCAACCAGGGCGCAACCAGCGTCAGGCTCTTGATGTTGGCATTCTGAAGCGCGGCGTCACTCATGTAGCCGGCGGATGCGCAAACACCCAGTCCCGCGATCCTCGCTGAGTCGACCTCCGGGCGTTTCGCGAGAAAATTGACTGCCGCATTGATGTCCTCGGTCTTGCGAGCCGGGTCCTCCAGAAACCGCACTTCGTCGGGTGACTGGCCCCAGCCGCGGAAGTCGAACGCCAGCGCAGCATAGCCACGATCCGCGAGCTCGGCGGCATAGGTGCCCGCCATCTGCTCCTTGACCGTCATCCAGGCGCCGGTCACAACGACACCCGGCAGTCGGTCGCCCTCGCTGTACGAGTCGGGCAGGTAAAGGTCGCCGACAAGGGTTTGGCCGGCGCTTTCGAAGGTGACGCGCTTCTTCATGGCAGCCTCCGCTGAGTTCGATGTCAGGATGACGGCGATCGCCGTCGCAGCAAGTAATGTCTTCACAACTGTCCTCGTTGATGGGGTGGTGAGCATGGCAACCAATCTACCGAGGCGACGTGACTCGCTCTTGAACCGGCCTGCGGAAGTTTTGAAGGATTCTACGGAGAGAAATGACCGCTATGGAAACAGGCGTTTGCGGTACTTTGAGGGTGATTCCCCCGCTACCTGCTTGAATACGCGGGAAAAATGGGCCTGATCCGCAAACCCGCAGGACATCGCGATATCGATCATCGGCGTATCGCGTCGTCCTAGCATTTTCCTCGCCTGTTCGACCCGAAAGGCCATGACGAACTGGATTGGACTCATCCCGATCGTCCGCTTGAACAGCTGAGCGAAATGCGACGCGCTCAATGCCGCCTCCCGGGCGAGGTCTTCGACGAGAATCGTCTTTCCGTAGTCTCGCGCGACGAAGTCGAGAACGCGTTTGTAGTGTTTCGCAGTGAAACTGCTGGAGAAAGCGTACGCGTCCTCCTGCAGGCCGTATTTCTGAATGAGTTTGACGAGAAACACTCGCGCGAGGCTTTCGAAGAGCAGCTCAGACCCCTGCTCGTCACTGGCCAACGCGTCTCTCAACATCGCTCCGGCATAACAGATGTCCGGGTCTTTGAATTGCGCCAGAGACTTCAACTGCGCTTCGGCGAGCAATACGCCAACTTCGGTCTGCGCAAACCGCTCGAACTTGCCCGGATCCAGCGTTACAACGACCACCTTTGACCTGGCATGCCACCGCCAGCCACTTTCGACACCGGCTGGCGTGACGATGATCTCGTGCTTGCGAAACGTGAAGTCACGATGTTCGCCGTCCCGCCAGTTCTCTACCCGGTGCGCATCTTCTTTCAGGTTGAGGAGAATATGATGCTGGTCGAACACCTGCGTGGGCATGGTGCCCGGCTCCGCCTCGAAGTACTCGAGCGTAAGCAACTCGGCTGCGGACGCACGCGCGTGCTTCGCACTGTCCAGGATCGGCGAGGACGGGTAAACGTCTTGATACTTCTGTTTGTCCACTTAAGGAGCAACGAAACGAGGCAAGCAGGCAGTGTACGTCAAAGCTTCTCGGTACTCTCATCCCGGGCGCTTATGCGCCAATCGGCCGTTCGCCGTCCCATCCGGCCGGTGTCAACGCATTCCCAGCGTTTGAAACGAATTAGCACAAAATAGACAGTCTCGACTATTGGCTATTCAGGGCGCTCTGCCATTTTCCCAGTACCTTCTGGCGCTTTGCTCGGTCAAGATAGACCATGAGCGCCGGGCTCATTCTTATCGGTACGATACTCGGTGCCAACCTGCCCAGGTTCGCCGCTGTAAACGTTCCGGATACATCGGGATCCAGTGCGTATAGACCGGCGGAGCTCGCGAGAGTCTGTTGACCACCCGGTGACAGCAGAAACTCCAGGAATTGATTCGCCAGTTCTGGCTCCAGGCTATTGCGTGGCAGAACCGCTGTTCGGACCATCGCCAGGGTGTAGTCCCGCGAGAACATGATTCCGAGATTCTCATCATCTTCCGCCCTGCTCATTGCGTAAGACCCGAGCAAGTTGTAGCCGAGCACAAATCGTTCGCTTGATATCAGATCGAGCATGGCAGCCGTGTTCGTATAAAGCCTTACCGAGCTGTTTCCCAGTGCACCGACCAGCTGCCAGATTTCCTCCGAGCGTTCGGCGTCCTGAGTCAAGAACAGGAACCCGAGCCCGCTTCGCTCTATATCGTAGGTGGCGACTCGCCCGTAGAGCATCTCCTCCCTGTCCAGAAGCAGCCTGCGTAACTCGTCTCGGGTAGTAGGCACGTCGTCTTCGTCGAGTGCATTCTTGTTATAGACAACAACAGCGGGCTCGAAACTGAATCCGAAGACTTCATTGCGCCATTGTGACCATTTTGGCAGAGCGTCGGCCCTGCTCGGTTGGTATTGCCGAACATAGCCGTCGTTGGCGAGCTTTACCTGCAGGTCCATCGCCGGGCTTAGCAATACGTCCGCTGGCGCTTCATCTCGCTGAAGACCATCGACAACGGCAGCGTATATCTCGAGCGTGTCGAGCTCGTGATACGCAAGGCCAACGCCGGGCGTTTCGCGCAGAAAGTGTTCGATCAACGGCCTAGCCGACGCAATGTCCATTGAGCCATACACCGTCAGCAGTCGACTTTCCCCGCTAGCTCCGTCGGCTGGAGGGAATTCATATAACTCCGCGGACGCGATGAGCGGAGACGAGGCGAGCGACAGAACGACTGCAGCTGTCGCGAGCCGGTGAAGAGTCCGGCGAATAGCAGTGATTCGTTGTTTGCTAGTCCGCGCTGTGATCACCGAAGTGAACGCTCTCCGCGTAAAGAAGGTGGCCTGTGCCTGCATGGTAAAATTGTACTACTACTTGAGGTCGCTCGTACGCCACCCAACGCGACGCGCCGTCCTCGCCCGGACTATCGATGACATTGTTCACTTGAACAACCGTATAGACGGGCGTTCGACGCAGGCGCGATGGCGTCTCGTCGTGGTACCAGGTGCCCCATCGAATATCCGCGTCGAACGCACCCTGTTGAAGAAGACCGTTTGCGCCCACGAGGTGTGATTGGCCTTCCTTGACTGTGCGATTCAACGAACCGATCGGGCCTACGGCGAACTCCCACACGTTCTCGGAAATCTGTATCGAGTAAGCGTTGTGCAAATCTCCCGTCAGAATCACGACGGTTTTGCCACTCGCCTCAAGCAGCTCAATCAGGCGGTCACGCTCCCCGGGGTAGCCGCTCCAAGACTGGTCGTCGACCGCTGGCGGCGTGCCCGAGACGTGAGGAATGACGATGCTGACCGATGAAAGCAGGACGAGCAGGTCGGCGCTGCTGCCTTCGACTCGGTCGGCCAGCCACTGCCACTGTTCGTCGCCAAGCATGCTGGGCTCGCTGGACGCGAGCGTTGACCGACGACGACTGCGCGTGTCCAAGCCGAGGAACTCGACATTCGCCAACTGCCAACCGAAAAAGTACCGCAGGCCGCCTATCGAGTATGACGACTCTCCATCTGACTTCGGCGCCGGGTCGATCTCGACGGTGTTGCGGTCAATGATCTTCCCGATACTGTACACACCGGCATTCGGATCGTTCGGACCCGCGCCGTCAATCGATGCGTCAATAGCCGAGCGGTTCTTTGCATCGGTATTTCGAAATCCGGCATAGGGACCGCCCCAGTGGACGTGCAGGTTTGTCGAGGTTTTCAGATCGAGGCCCAGAAAGTCCGCATCAGGGTCGTGCAATGTACTACTGGCGGAGTCGATGTGCCCTCGTCCGAACACGACGGTCGACTCGTCCTGTTCGGGGTTTGCCCAGCCCAGGTAGTCTCGCCAGCCGCGCAGACCAGGATCGCGGAATAGTGCGTTTCGTGCGCTGTGACCGACGACGGTCGCGTCCTGGAAGTTGTTGAGAACCTCGTGATCGTCAAACACCGCCATCGACGGTACCGAAGCGTGCCAACGACTCAGATCAGGATCGTTTTCGAGATAGTGTTTGTAGTTTTCCCACACTCCGGGAAGGGAAGGGACGTCGCGGACAAGATCGGGAAGTACTGATCCAGGCTCGCTTGAGCTTGCGAACCAGTGGTCCGCCGACTGCAACCGGTCTTCTTCGTACAGCCAATCACCGAGTGCTATGTGAAACGCCATGTCGTCGGCATGCCGTGCCAGCATCATACGGTGCTGTGCTCTGCCCTGACTCAAGGTTGGAGATTGCTTCCCGCACGACGTCGCTGAGAACGAAAAATTGAACAGGCCTTGCGGATTCAGCTGGCCTCGACGCGCATCCTGCGCCGGCAGGCTGCGAAACGAAAACACCTCTGTTGCGACGTCAGGATGCTCCTGGATAACAGCCTGGTAGTAATAACGGGTGTCCTGTCGCAGCTCTGGGAGCACGACGTGTGCAGTGTTGTCACGCTCGAGCAGCGTAGTGACGACGCGTGAAGAAGCGGTCAGTCGTTCCGGATTGTTGCCATAACGAACGTAGAACGACGTCGGGCGCGAGGTTCTTACCCAGACCGCAATGCTGTCGTCACCGAGACGTCCCAGAATCGGCCCATGGGAGATGTGCGGTGTTATGGAAGGCGGTACGCCCGCCGCATCGCTGCCGGAAGCCTCAAAGCCGACCAGACAGGCTAGCAGGATCGCAGCGAGTCCGATCGGCCTTGAGGGGCCTTTCTGTGGCACAGGCTAAAAGTTGCCCTGAACGCCGAGGGCCGTTGTGTAGCCGTAGACTTCATACTGCCGCAGGAAGCGACTGCTCGCGCCTCCATAGACAACACTTAGAGCTTCGTCATTCGCATTGCTGTGTTCGAGGTAGACTGTAAAGCTGTCGGTCAGATCGTATTTGACCGTGAAGTCCAGCTGCGTGTGGTCACGCGCATAGTTGTCTGCCGCAGAGTCCGACGGGTCCTCGAGCAGGTCGAGGTACGCGTCCCGGTAGGCCATGGAGGCGCGAAGGCTCCACCGGTTCTTCTCGTATCCAATCGACAAGTTGCCGACCGTATCGGACTGCCGTGGCAGCGGAATCTTTTCGCCATTCCTGATGGATCCCAGGTCTGCTTCACTATCGATGAACGCGGCGTTCGCACTGATCAGGAAACCATCCCATGGCGCCGGCAGATTGTCGAACGACTGTTGATAGTAGATCTCGAAGCCGAGCACATCGGCCTCGTCGCCGTTGATCGCCTTGATAACTTCGTTAAAGCCGGTCGACAAAGGAAAGTCGGGATCGACGCCGAGAACATCGGCCTGCACAATGAAGTCGTCGAGTTGCTTGTAGAAGACTCCGATGCCAACGGCTGCCTGTAAACCTTCCGGGTACCACGCAAGCGACAGATCAAAGGCCTGCGACTCGATAGGATCAAGCTCCGGATTTCCAGCGAAAACATCGCCGTCGTCATCAATCAACCGCGACGCCGACTGGTCAAACAGAGGCCTGATCAGCGAAGCGGCGTAGGAGGCTCGCACTACCACGGTGTCGCTGACATCCCAACGCAGGTGCAAACTCGGCAGAACATTGGAGTAGGAGTTCGAAACGGTGGGTGCGGGAGCCACTGTCTCATTCTCGATATCGACAATCTTGCCCTGGGTCTCGAAGTCGGTGTCCTCGTAACGGACGCCACCGATCAGACGAACCGTGTCACTAAGATCGACAGTACCCATCAAATACAGGGCAGTCACATCCTCACTTGACGAGTAGTCGCCGACATTCGAATCCTCGAGCGTACCGCCCGTGTCCAAACCAGTCGCACGCAGCGTATCGAGGTTTGAGAAGAAATAGTCGGCAAGTCCGCTCGCGCTGATACGCGGCCCGAAGACACCGAGGTCGAAACCAGACTGTTCTCCCTCAATAAACTGTGTCAGCAACGGCGGTCCGCCAAGTGCGTCAAAGTCGTCAAACACTTCGCGGTCTTCATTCGCAGACTTATCGCGCATCCTGATGGCGCCGCCGAACTTGATCGATGCGGGCTTTCCGCCCCATTCCAACATGCGTTCAAAGTTCAGCCGAATTGCCGTTTCATCATCTTCGGTATCCTGCTGCCGCAGCTCGAGGTCCTCCAGCGGGAATGCGTCGCCGCTAAAGAAGTCCGGCTCGGCGTTGATGTACTGTGCTGACGTGGTTCCCGCAATGTAGCCAATATCAATTCCGCCAGTGCGAAACGTCGCGTCGATTCGATTATTCACATCGGTCTCGGCGAGAGAATATGCGACGCTATAGTCAATGACCCAGTCATCCGACACGTTCTCGCCACCCAACACGTAAGACGAGATTGTCTGGTCAATCTTGCGAGTTCGATACTCTCTGTCCACGCGGGTATCAGTGAACTGGCCTGTGCCCTCGCCCAGCGTCCCGGGGACCAGGTCTCCACGGCCGAAACCAACTTCGTTGCGCCGGCGTGTCTCCACGTCCTCGAAGTCACTGTGCAGGAACTTAAGGTAGTAGCTTGCGCTGTCCGTCGGCCTGTAATCGAAACTCAGCGTTGCGCCAAGCCTGTCGCGGTCGATTTCGTAAGCACGCTGTTCCAGTTCGCCGAATGCGAAGAAATCGCCGGTAGTGTCTGTCGTCAGCTCGGGCGGGCCGTCAGCTTCAATGTTGTCACTCTCGGCCTCTCGCTGTGAGTAGCTTATCGATGCTGCGATTCCAAAGTTCTCGGAACCATTGCCAAAATCGAACAGGTTGGTCCAGGTGACTGACCCCTTGGGGCTCATCTCCTCCGACTGCTCGTTGTATCGAGCTTCCCCTCGAAACTGCAGCGAGTACCCGCCGCGATCGAAAGCCGTCAAGCTTCGTATGTTGATACTGCCGCCAATGGAGTCGCCATCGATGTCGGGGGTCAACGTCTTCGTCACTTCCAGGGTCTCGAGCAAGTCCGCAGGAATCACATCCAGCGGCACGGATCGTTCAGTACCAACTGGCGATGGCACACGAACACCATTGATTGTGACTGCGTTGAAATTGGGGTCTGCGCCGCGAACAACGGGGAATCGACCCTCACCCTGATCCCGGGTAACTGAGATGCCGGGTAAGCGTTGTAAGGATTCCGCAACGTTCTGGTCCGGGAAGTTACCAATCTGGTCCGAGGCGACTATCGATTTGAGGGAGTCGGACGCGCGCTCCTGCTCAATTGATGCGGCCTGGCTGGCCTTCTGACCGACAACGAGAATCTCCTCAGTTGGGACATCGCTGTCCTGGGCCAGTGCCTGGGACGGCAGGACCATGACGCCCAGGACTGAGATTGCTACAAAACTTAGTTGAGTGACGTTTCTTGCGCGGATCATTGGTGCCCCCGTGTCGTCTGACAATTCGACTTCGACACGATGAGGCTAGAGCGCGAAGCTTTCACCAGCCTTTCAGCGAAGACACTAATCAACGACAGCCCTGCGCCATGCTTTACGAAACAATGGAATGCCGGCTATCAGAACGGTTGCGGAGAGGATAGCCAGGGTTATCGGTCGTTCCCAAAGAAAACTGAACGAATCGTTATAGAGCACCAGGCTCCGACGCAGATTGGTTTCCAGCAAGCCTCCAAGGGTGAAGCCGACAATCATAGGCGCCATTGGGTATCGGTAGAGTCGTAGCACCACCGCAATCACGCCAATTCCGATCATCATGTACAAGTCGAAGGTGTTGAAGGACACCAGGAACACGCCAGCCAGGCAGAAGAACACAATCAATGGCGCCAGCACATTGGACGGCAGAGTCAGCACCCGGGATATGTACGGGATGAGCGGGAGGTTCAAAATCAGCAGCACGACGTTGCCGATATACATGGAGACGATGACGCCCCAGAAGACGTCGGGCCGTTCGACGAAGAGCGTTGGACCCGGGTTTATACCGTAGGAAATTAGCGCTCCCAACATGACGGCCGTCGTGCCAGAACCGGGAACGCCAAGTGTCAGGAGCGGGACGAACGATCCTGACGACGCGGCGTTGTTGGCGCTTTCCGGCGCAGCCAGTCCTCGAAGCGAACCCTTGCCGAATTCCTTTTGCGCCTCGCCCTTCGCGATGCTGCGCTCCATCGAGTAACCCATGAACGAAGCGATGGTGGCTCCGGCTCCGGGAAGCACGCCGACGAAGAAGCCCAGGAGCGAGGACCGTCCGACCGCAGGGGCAACCTGCTTCACTTCTTTGCGCTTAAGGCGCAATGACCCCAGTGCAGAACGGCGTGCGTTTCCGCTTACGCTGTGACCTGAAAGTACGCTCAACAGCACTTCTGACAGTGCAAAAGCGGCCATGGCGAGCAACAGGAAGCTTATGCCATCCAATAGATCCAGGCGGCCATAGGTAAAGCGCATGACGCCGTCTGTTCGATCGGTGCCTACCGTGCCGAGCATCAGACCAAGTACGGCCATAAATCCGGCCTTGGCCGCATTGTCCTCGCCTGCGAACGCCGTGACGGATATCAGGCCCAGAACCATCAACGCAAAGTATTCAGGCGATTGGAAGGACAAACTGACAACAGCTAATGCGGGCGCTGCCAGCAGTAGCAGGACGGCGGCAATGGTGCCGCCCGCAAAGGAAGCATACGCTGCAACCGCCAACGCCTTACCCGGCAAGCCCTTCTGAGCTAACGGATAGCCGTCAAAGGTCGTAGCAACGGTTCCGGCTACGCCCGGTGCGTTCAACAGGATTGCTGACGTCGAGCCACCGAAGACCGCGCCATAGTAGACGCCAGCCAGAAGAATCAATGCACTCGCGGGGTCGAACGCATAGGTCACAGGGACCAACAACGCAATGGCCGACACCGGACCGAGGCCCGGCAGCATGCCGATGATTGTCCCGGCAAAACAACCGACACTCACCAGCAGTAGATTGACTGGGCGAATCGCGACCTCCAGTCCTGTAAGAATTCCGTCAATCACGCTTGAATCCCCAAGCTCATATTCACGGCAGGCTTATGTCGAGGCCAAGCTCGAGCAGCAGCCAGAAAATCAGGGGTGGCAGTACAGCCGCCGGCACAACATAACGCCAGCGTCGCTCGCCGAGGTAGACGATACCGGCGGCGAGGAACCCTGCCGTCGACACGATGAAACCGATCCTTGTGAGTAAGAAAGCATAGACAAGCGCAAGACCAACGAGTCCCGCGCAAGCGCGCCAGTGACGCACCTCGTGAGCTCTTCCCGGACCGGAGGCGGCCTGTTCGCGTAGCGCGCTGTAGAGAATCGATAGTGAGCAGGCGGCACCGACAGCAGTCAGAATGTAAGGAAACGTCCGGCTGGTCATTACCTCGTGCTGCGCTGCGCTGAACAAGTCGATTGATCCGGCCGACATCCCGTAGAACGCGCAGAAAGCCAGGCATAGGAGCGCGACATAGGTTTCACCGTTCCAGGCGTTCATCGCTTCGGCCCGTCCAGTGGCTCACGTGCCGAGTTCACGATCTGCAGCATCTGCAAGCGGTTCTCCTCGAGAAAACGCTCGAAATCCCCGCCGGACAACAGGAAATTCGTCAACGCAAGCCGCGACCGCTGCACCTCCCATTCAGGACGCTGCACGAGTTCGGCGATCAGACCTGCCACGCGATCGCGCTCCTCCTGTGTCATCTGCGGCGGTCCGAAGAATCCGCGCCAGTTCGCGAACAGTGCGTCCACGCCTAACTCCCGGAATGTCGGAACGCCTGGCAATTCAGGCAGCCGCTTCGGCGCGGTTATAGCAAGAATCCGCACCTGCCCCTGGTTGTGCGCACTGACCACCTCCGAGACGCCAGTCGACAGTGCCTGTGTCTCTCCGGAAAGCAGGCTCGTCATGGCCTGGCCTCCCGCGTCGTAAGCCACGTAAGAGACGGTGTCCGGCGCGTAGCCACTGGCGAGCATTACTTGCTGAATCACGAGGTGGTCCATCCCGCCGCGAACCGATCCCCCGGCAATCATCGTCGAACCTGGCGTCAATGACGATGCTCGAACGAATGCGCGGTAGGACTGATAGGGCGAGTCACCGCGAACCACCAAAGCACCGTAGTCCGAGACAACACTCGCAACGGGCACCAGATCGCCAACCCCTTGCGGCAACAGACCGTTCAGGGACCTGACCACCAGCGCCGCGGAACCGACCATGATGGTGTTTCGTTGACGTTCACCAGTCTCAATGAGGTGCGCTATCGCGACTCCGCCGCCTCCTCCCGAGCGGTTCTCGTACGAAACGGCGGGGACGAGGCCTGATCGCCGAAGTCCTTCGCCAACCGCCCTGGCCGTCGTATCCCAGCCGCCGCCTGCACCGCCGGGGATCAGAATGTGAAGCCGTTCGCCATTGCTGTGTGCGTCGTTTGTGTCAGATTGCTCACAGGCGGCGACGCCGATTGTGGCGACGATAACGGCCGTCACGCGTATTGCCAGAGCAATCGCAGCAAGACGTTCACTGTTTGAATGGGCGAACATTGGTGTCTACACCCCTACAATGACTTCCAGGCTATCGAAAGCGGTTCCTGCCAGCCCTGCGAGTCCTTATGAACTGGTGCCGCTCGCCTGAGTCGTGGTAGAAACTCAGGCGTCACTGACTTTCTAACGAAAGATTCTGTCAGGAGCCTTTCACCGGAAGAAATTCATGAAATTGCTGCTCGTCGAGGACGATCAACCACTGGCGACTGCCCTTCAGCAGGCTTTCGTGCGCGAGAACTACGCTGTTGACGTTGCGGACAACGGCGCATCGGCTGATCAGCTCCTGTCGACCGAGACTTACGATCTTCTGGTCCTGGATCTGGGGCTGCCCCAGATGGATGGTCAGGACGTTCTGCGGAAGCTGCGTGCCCGCGGTGACCGGTTGCCGGTCATCATTTTGACCGCTCGCAGCGGCCTGGATCACAAGATTGTCGGCCTGGATCTCGGTGCCGACGATT
Organism: Woeseiaceae bacterium; assembly: GCA_030065915.1. GTDB lineage: Bacteria > Pseudomonadota > Gammaproteobacteria > Steroidobacterales > Woeseiaceae > UBA1847. The sequence goes on along the minus strand of JASJCQ010000004.1, from coordinate 1,769 downwards.
ACATGACGAAGCCATTTGAGCTCAGTGAGCTGCTTGCCCGGGTCCGGGCAAACCTCCGTCGCGGCGCGAATCAGACCAAGCCAACCATCGACCACGGCCGCATAAAATACGACACCGTGGCGAAACGGGTGTACGTTGACGATCAGGAGCTCTCGCTTCGTGCCAAGGAACTTGGCGTGCTCGAGACGTTGCTTCGATCTGTCGGTCGGGTGCTCAGCAAACAGCAGCTCGCGCAGCATCTGTACAGTTTCGACGACAACAGCAGCGACAACGCAATCGAAATCTATATCCACAGATTGCGCAAGCAGCTTCCGAAAGACTCCTTTCATCTTCGCACCGTGAGAGGCATCGGCTACCTGCTGGAACCCCCCGAATGAGCAGGTCACTGCGGGCCAGCTTCTCGCTGTGGTTGGGCATTCCTTTGTTGCTTGCCGCGGGCGTCCTTCTTTTCGAGAACTACCATAATGCACATCGATCTGCTAACGCGGCTCACGATAATTCGCTGTATGCCTCGGCCCTGGCGATCGCAGATCATGTTGTTGTTGAGGGAACCGCGCTGGAGGTCGATCTCCCGTACATCGCACTCGAGATGTTGTCGGCCACCGGCGATGATCACGTGTACTACAAGGTTGTGGGTGAGAACGGTACCTTTATCACCGGTTACAAGGATCTGCCGGAGCCTTCGGAGGCCGACGCACAGTCAGAAAATGGTGAAACGACGTTCTTCGACTCGGAGTTTCGTGGGCAGACAATTCGCGTTGCTAAACTGGATCGAAGCATTCATCGACAGTCACGCAACTTCGAGTTTTCTGTCTACGTAGCCGAAACAGTTGGCGAACGAGAAAGGCTTGCACGTGAGCTGACAACGTCTTTCGGCTCGCGTTTCCTGTTGCTGATTATTCTGCTAATCGCAATTGCATGGTTTGGTACCAGTCGCGCACTCAAGCCGCTGAAGAAGTTTGAGGAGTCGCTTAGCCGCCGATCGCAACACGATCTTCGGCCCATCGACCTGGACGTGCCAACGGAAATCAAGGTGTTGGTCGAGGCGATAAACAGCTTGATGGATCGATTGCAGCGAAGCTTCTCGGAAATCCGGGAGTTTGTTGACGATGCTTCCCATCAACTGAGAACGCCACTCGCGTCGCTGAAGACTCAGCTCGAGCTCGCAACCAATGAACCCGACCCGGAGAAACTGCGCGTCAGTCTTGACGAGCTGCTTGTGGCTACCAGTCGCACAGGGCGACTGGCTGAACAGTTGCTGGTCCATGCCCGTGCGGGCGGGTCGCAGGACTTTGAGGTCCTTGAGCTCGGCCAGCTGGCGGAATCGGTCACTCGTAACTGGGTCGCCCGGGCATTGCAGGCCAAGGTAGACCTCGGGCTCGATCGCTCTCCCGAGACCTTGCTCGTGCGCGGCAATCAGGACCTTTTGGAAGAGCTCTTGAACAACCTCATACAGAATGCAATTCAGTACAGTCCAGAAGGGTCGGAGGTGACGGTCCGTACTTCGCCGGCAGAACTTGCCGCTGCGCTGGAAGTTGTTGACAACGGCCCGGGAATACCGGAGCCGCTTCGCGAAGATGCCCTCCGTCGTTTTCGGCGGCTCGGGCCAAAGGAGCAGAGCGGATGTGGTCTGGGCCTCGCCATAGCAAAGGACATTGCCGAACTTCACGGAGGGTCTTTGCTGCTGTCCGACGCACCCGATGGCGCCGGGTTGGTGGTTAGACTGGAGTTGCCACGAATCGGCGCGGGGACCTAGATCGATTTTGGGG
>JASJCQ010000025.1 GCA_030065915.1 Woeseiaceae bacterium | reverse complement strand
CCGCCACGCGCGGTGTCGAGAAGAAGCGGTCTATCTCCGATGTCGGCGCCGACTACGTCATCGCGACGGATGAGAACAAGTTAGCTGAATCCGTAATGGAGCTTACGGGTGGCAGCGGAGCAGATCTGATCCTCGACCCGATTGGGGGTCCCATCCTGTCCGAGCTCGCAGACGCCGCAGCGCCGCTGGCTACGATTGTCGAGTATGGCGCGCTGGACGAGGAACCGACCCCGTTTCCTCTGTTCCCGGCGCTGGCTAAGGGACTTACGGTTCGTGGCTACACGATCTTCGAGACGTCAAAAGACCCGGCTCGCCTGAAGAAGGCCACCGATTTCATCAATGCCCGGCTCAGGACGCGCGCGCTCTTCCCCCTGATCGACAGGGTCTTCACGCTGTCCGAGATTCGGCAGGCACACAAGTACATGGCCTCCAATCAACAGATGGGGAAGATTGTCGTTACCGCCTGAAACGCTGTCCGGGAAGCGCACGGCCATCGCCTTCTACGTCGGGTTCGTCCGAGTATAGAGGTCCCGGGAACCATGAGCTCCCGAGCAAGTCCGAGATCGGGCGTCGGCACTGGGTCGAACGCTGGAGGGATTATTCAATGGCAGCTGTCTCACGCTGGATGGAGCCGAAACGACGCGTGTTCGAAGCGATCATACGGTCGCTTCGACGGCGCGCTGAATTGCGTTTAGACTGGATAACGGTCGATGGTGGAGACATCGCTTTTCTCTCGAACACTGATCGATTCGACACACGACCGCCGCCGGTCACGTTGATCCATGGTCTCGGAGCCGACAAGGACACCTGGCTTCACATGTCGCGCTACATGACCGACGATTTCTCTCTGGTCATCCCGGACCTGGCCGGTCACGGTGACAACACCTGCGATGATTCGCTGGACCTTGGCGCCAAAGCGCAAGCGCTCCGCATACTGAACCTGCTTGATGCGCTGGACATTCGGCGCAGTCACATTGTTGGCAGCTCAATGGGAGGAGCCGTGGCGGCGCATCTCGCCGAGTTGGCTCCGGAGGCCTTGTTATCCCTGACTCTTATCGACAGCTACGGGGCGATCGCCAGACCGAGTTATGTCGACGAGCTCGCGAAGAATACGGGGTTAAACCCGATGTTGGATATCGTCACCAGGGGGGACTACGCGAACATGATGTCGCTGACCATGTCTGATCCGCCCTTCGTGCCGGGCTTCCTGCTGGATGTGCTGGTCGAAAAGATGGCGGCAAGACGCAGCACCAACAAGAAAGCCTACGAGGACTCGCTCGCCAGCGCAGACCTGACATCAAGTCTCGAAAACATTGAGGCACAGGCGCTGGTGATCTGGGGTGCAGAGGACAAGGTATTGCATGTCGACAACGCGGTGATCTTCCAGGAAGCGCTGCGCAACTGTTCGACCGTCGTGATGGAGAAGACCGGCCACATCCCGATGGTCGAACGGCCCAGGCAGACTGCCGCACTGATCAAACGATTCATATCGTCGGCGGAGGCCCGCGTTTAGACCAATCTCGTCGTCGGTCGAATGTATCTCGGGTCCTTGGGCCTACGCATCATCAGGATGACTTTCTTCCCTGGATGAAGAAAACGATGCCGACAACAAGGATCAGCAACGGCATGCCGATCGCGACGAAACCCTGCTCGTCGAAGTATTTGTAGTTGTTGGCCAGCCACGCACCGCCGACTACGATGCCGACAAGCCCGCTGATACTCTTTCTGCTCATATCTATCTCCTTAACTGCTCGGACAGGTTGCGAACTCTAAGGCTTCCGCGAAGGCCGGCCATGCTGAGTTCGACTACTGTACGTCTTTGCGCCGCCCCTCGCCGAAACACTGCAACTCGTCGTCGATGACCGTCCAGTTGGCGGCGTAGTTCAGGAATATGTGCGCGTTCGGCCGAATGGGTACGTCGTCATCCACAGTCGCCAGGGCGATCTCAACCTCATCCGACGATGCGCGCGGGCTGGAAAACGTCAGGCTGGAACCGCAATGGCGGCAGAATTGCCGGGTCGTCCCGTTCTCGGCAACGTAGCTTTGCAGTGCGTCCTCGCCCGCCGTCCAGCGAAAGTGCGGTTCTTTGATTGACGCGTATGTGGCGTACTCGGCGCCATGAAATTTCCGGCACATCGAGCAATGGCAGTGCGCCGATTCAGGCAAAAACTCATCGACCTCGAAGCGGATCGCTCCGCACAGGCAGCTGCCGCGATAGGGTGTGGTCATGATCGAATCCTGTACGTCGGTTATGTTTCAGTCCGCGGGCCGACAACATCCGCCTATGTATCGCGCGAACAGCGCAATGCGAAATCCAGTTCCGCCAGCCAGTGTTCAAAAGAACGAAGATCCTTGGAAAGCAGTCCGTTACGCGCGTCGGACTTACCTGGTCCGTTGCTGTTTGCGCGCTCAGACCAACAAGGACTGTCCCCTTTTAGCGAATCCCCCCTGGATTCATTGTTGTTGGTTCGAATTAGCGTATCCGTCGACCAAGATAGTATGGATCGATGCCGTTCTCAAACTGCGGAGCTCTGCTGGCTAGTCTCACAAGCTGCCAAGGATGCCGGCGAGGTCCTGCGGGTAGATCAACTCAGTACTGTTCGAGATGTCACTTGCCGTCCACCATCGGTGCGCGATGATGACTCGTTGTTCAAGCGCGGACTGACTCTGGTTACTGACTACTGTTCGCTCCGTCCGGACAAGGAAAAACCGCTCATCGGCGCGAACGGTCTCCCCGTCAGGCAGTTCGTAGATGCTGTCACGCTGAGCGACCTGCGGACCGATGGGCGCGGCAATGCCCGTCTCTTCGATGAGTTCGCGCATGGCGGCCTGTTCAAAAGTCTCATCGCCCTCCAGGCCGCCGCCGGGCGTCGCCCAGAAAACCTTCAGATGCCCGGAAGTCGTCGTGAAACGGAAGTTGAGCAACAGTACGCGGTTGGCAGGATCGAGAATCAATAATCTCGACGAAGGACGGTAGCGGAGTTCGACAGGGCCGGTCATAGACGCTTCGCGCAGGTTGCGGGGGGCTCTCACCATGGCGTCGCCGGGCGTGACAATCAAGGCATGGTTGCCGGGGCTTACGCAAGCTCCCGTCTCGCCCCGCATCCGTGGTAGATTCCGCCTGTGACTCAATCGATCCCCGACTTCTCAAGCGCCCGCGTCATCGTTGCGGGGGACGTCATGCTGGACAAGTACCTGTTCGGTGCCACCGGTCGAATATCGCCGGAGGCGCCGGTGCCGGTCGTTCACGTACGGGACACCGACGACCGGCCGGGCGGCGCGGCCAACGTTGCCGTCAATCTCGCGTCCCTCGGCGCCAACACAAGACTGCTCGGGGCCGTCGGAGAGGATGCTGCCGGAAATACTCTGAGGCATGGCCTGTCGGCGCGAGGAATCGACTGCGAGTTTCACATCACGCCGGATCGACCCACGATCACGAAGACGAGGGTGCAGTCGAGAGGCCAGCAGTTGATTCGGCTTGACGAGGAGGACGCCCGAGCCGTTGACGATGGTGCGATAGCCGAGATGTTGGCAGAGTCCCTGGACGGCGCCGGCGCCGTTATCCTGTCGGACTACGGTAAGGGCGCTCTCGCCGACGTCAGGGCGATGATTGACGCCTGCAGAGCGGCGTCCGTACCCGTGTTCGTCGACCCCAAGGGCAGAGACTTTACGCGCTACACGGGGGCGTCATTGATTACGCCGAACCAGGGCGAATTCGAGGCTGTGGCGGGAGACTGCGAGACCGAAGAGGAGCTGGTCCGGAAGGGCCTTGCGATGATCGACGAGCTATCCCTCGATGCGCTTCTAATCACGCGAAGCGAGAAGGGTATGCTGTTACTGGAGCGCGGCAACGACCCGCTGTTCCTGTCGACTGAGGCGCGCGAAGTCTACGACGTCACCGGCGCCGGTGATACGGTTATCGCGACACTGGCCGGCGCACTCGCGGCTGGTGAAGGGCTGGCATCGGCCGCCGGCCTGTCGAACATCGCGGCGGGCATTGTTGTCAGGAAGATCGGTGCCGCAACGGCGACGCCCGGCGAGATACAGGCGGCGCTGCATCGTCGCGGACAGGGTGGCCGGGGCCTCGTGCAGCGGGACGAGCTGAAGGTGTTGGTCGACGAAGCGCGCTCGAGAAACGAGCGCGTGGTCATGACCAACGGCTGCTTCGACATCATTCACGCCGGTCATGTGGCCTACCTCGAGGAGGCCAAGAGTCTCGGTGATCGGCTGGTCGTGGCCGTCAATGACGATGCGTCCGTTACACGGCTCAAAGGCGAGGGCCGACCGGTCAATGCGTTGGCGGACCGTATGCTCGTGCTGGCCGGACTCGCGGCCGTCGACTACGTTGTGGCGTTCTCGGAAGATACGCCGGCGGAATTGATCGATGCCGTCCTGCCGGATGTCCTGGTCAAGGGTGGCGACTACAAAGCCGACGAAATCGTCGGCGGCAAGGCCGTTCTCGAGAATGGCGGAGAAGTCAGGGTGCTGTCGTTTCGGGACGGACACTCCACGACGCGGATCATCGACCGCCTGAAGCAGTAGCACGAGCTCGCCCTTGCGACTTTTCTACAACCTGATGGCCTACCTGATGTACTTGCCGTTTACGGCGTACTGGCTGGTGCGTGCGATCGGCAATCCGTCGTACCGACAGAAGATCGGCCAGCGCTTCGGTTTCTCATATCCGAATCTCGAAAAGAGCCTCTGGATTCACGCGGTGTCTGTTGGCGAAGTCGTTGCTGCGGAACCATTGATCAAGGCCTTGCTGCAGCGTTTCCCGGATCGCCCCTTGCTGGTGACGACGGTGACGCCCACCGGCGCGGCGCGTGCAAAGAGGGTGTTCGGCGACAGGATCCACCATTCGTATATTCCGTTCGAGACGCCCTTTGCGGTGAATCGCTTCTTCCGCAGCGTGGATCCGAAAATCGCCCTGATTCTCGAAACTGAGATCTGGCCGAATCTCTACGAGGGTTGCGGAGTCAGAAAGATTCCGTTGGTTCTGGTCAGCGCCAGGATTTCATCGCGCTCGGTCAAGAGCTACCGGCGACTGCTGCCATTGCTGCGCGAGACGCTGTCGCACGGGATCTTCATCGCAGCCCAGAGCCGGACGGACGCGGAGCGTTTCATTTCGTTGGGAGCCAACGCCGACCGAACCCGGGTAACGGGAAACATCAAGTTCGATATCGAGCTGGAACCAGGGATCCGGGAAAAGGGCGCCGACTTCCGCCGCAGGACGTTCGGTGATCGTCCGGTGTGGATAGCGGCCAGTACACACGAGGGGGAGGAGCAACTCGTGCTCGATGCCCACAAATCGCTGCTTAACACGCATCCCGATGTCCTCCTACTGCTGGTTCCGCGTCATCCAGAGCGTTTCGCCCAGGTCGCCGAGCTGATACGCAGGAATCACCTGTCGCATGTGTCGCGGACAGCGCACCGGCCCTGTGAAAGCACCGATCATGTGTTCCTCGGCAACACGATGGGCGAAATGATGATGTTCTACGGTGCGTCCGATATTGCCTTCGTCGCTGGCAGCCTCGTGCCTATCGGCGGTCACAACCTCCTGGAGCCCAGCGCGATGGGCCTGCCGATCGTTTTCGGACCGCACTATTTCAATGCGCCGGACATCGCCGAGCTGTTTATTTCCAACTCAGCCTGCCGATTGGTGCAGGACGTTGACGAGCTTGCAGGCACGATCAGTGAATTGATCCAGGACCCGGGGCTCGCCGGCGATCTCGGCGAGAAAGCCAAGGACATCGTTGCGCGAAACCGCGGTTCTCTGTCACAGCTCCTGGAAGTTGTTACTCCGCTGATCGAGGATCAGGGCTGATCGGCTTCCGCCTCCGCCGCTTCCGCGAATTCCTGTTCCGGCGTCTTGCGAGCCTCCAGCCAGCGATCGAGCCGCTCCAGGTCCTGTACCTGCAGGTTGCCCGCCGCCTGGCGAAGTCGCATCGTGTTCAGGATGTAGTCGTAGCGAGCCTGGTAGTAGTTCGTGATCGACTGGTACAGCGCGAACTGCGAATTCAGCACGTCGACAATCGTACGCGTACCGACCTCGAAACCGGCTTCCGTGGCTTCCAGGGCCGTACGGCTCGATGCCACGGCCTGTTCCAGCGCCTTCACTCGACTGATTTCTGACAGCACGCCCAGGTAGGCGTCTCGCGCCTGCCGCTCCGTTTCACGGGTTACTCGCTGCAGCTGCTCACGCTCCGCCCTGTGTTCGTACACAGCCTGGCGCACACGAGAGCTCGTTTGTCCGCCCGCGAATAATGGCACAGTCACCTGGATGCCAATGCTGTCACTGTCGCCGTCGCTGTCGGCTTGGAGAAACGGGCCACCGTTGATGCTGCGGTCTGATTCCGAATCTCGACTGCCGGTCGATACGACCAGGTCGATGCTTGGATAATGGCCGTTCTTCTGCAGCGAAATCTGGTCCCGGGCCAGTTGCTCGTCGAGACGTGCTGCGACCAGCGCGAGGTTCTGTGTCATCGCCAGGTCTACCCATTCCTTCTCGGAGGCCGGCACCGGCGTGTTTAGCGGCAGGTCTGCCTTCGGCGCCGACAGCTCACTGACATAGCTACCGGTTATCTCTCGAAGGAACTCCCGAGCCGTCGCCAGCGAGCGCTTCGCACCGATCTCGTCAGCAACCGCCTGGTCAAAGGCCGCCTGCGATTCCTGGACGTCGGTGATTGCGATCAGGCCGACATCGAAACGCTGCTTCGCCTGCTCGAGCTGCCTCGCGATCGCCTGCTTGTCGGCATTGATGGCGCGCAGCCTGTCTTCTGCTGCGAGCACGTCGAAGTAGCGCTGCGTGACGCGGACGATGAGATCTTGCTGCGCCGCTTCGCGATCGGCCTCTGCTTTAGCGACGATCTTGTCGGCACGTCGCAGCCCGACAATCTGGTCCCAGCGGAACAGCGTCTGGCGTAGAGAAACCTGCCACTGTGTCGTGTCTGAATCGGATTCTGACGAGAAGGTGCCGAAGGTGCCGCTGGCATCAGCGTCGACGCTGGTGCCACTCGATTCCGAGGTCGTCCAGTCGCCACTGGCATTGATTTGCGGGAACAGGGCCCCGCGTGCCTGCGGCGCGGCCTCCAGGGCTGCAAGCCGTCGGGCCTCCGCCTCATGAATCAGGGGGTCGCTCTGAAGCGCCTGCTGATAAATTTCCAGTAACGATTCGGCGTTTACAGCTCCGGGCACGATCGCACTCGCCAGGAAAATTAGCGCAAGTTTTTGTTTTTTCATACTTTTCACTTTCTGCGTGGCAGGCTTCAAGGTGTTATAGTTAACTATATCACTAAATCAGTCAATAGCGACTTAGCGTTCGATCTACGGTCATTGCCCAGGCGTCTATTCCGCCCGAAATATTGGCGACCCTATCGGCTCCATTTTCGGACAGCCATGCTGCGACGCTGGCGCTGCGAAAACCACCGTGACACAGGACGGCAATGGGTGCCTGCAGATCCAGTTCAGCAATGCGACGCGGCATTTCCGCCATTGGAATTGTCAGGCTGTCCTCAACCGATGCGATTTCGATCTCCCATGGCTCTCGGACGTCCAAAAGCTGCCAAAGTTCGCCGGATTCCCGCTTTTGGACAAACTCGTGCGGCGTCATGTCCAGAAAGGCTCGATTACTCACAATGATCCCTTACATTACTTAGATGCTGCAAACGCGGAAGTGGTTTCGCGCGCTTGCCTGATCGCTGACGTCAAAACGCAAACTGCGGAGGCAACGCGCCATTCACCAGCGGCTTCAGGTCGGTTTCAAAAACACACTCGCTTTCCCACTCGTGCTCCGTCGAGCGGGTGACCAGCCTGGCCTCCATCGCCGGCGACTCTCCGACGACAATGAACAGGCGGCCGCCTGGCGCGAGCGCATCAACAAACCGGGGATCGAATTTTTCGACCGAGCCCGTGACCGCAATGGCGTCGAAAGGGCCGTCCGGCAACTCGAGCATCGCGTCCATCGTCACAAGTTCTACGTTGTCAATGCCGGTTTGCTCAAGCTTGTCTTTCGCTGCTTCGATAAAGTCCGAATAGATATCGATGCTAACGACCGACTGTGACAATTGCGCGAGACAGGCCGTTACGAAGCCGCTGCCCGTGCCGACTTCCAGTACGCGATCATCCGGTGACAGGGTCAGCGCCTGGATCATCCGCCCCTCGTGCGTCGGTGTCATCATCTTCTCTCCGTGACCGATCGGTATCTCCGTATCGGCGAAGGCGAGATCGCGGTATTCGGCTGGTGCGAACCGTTCTCGCGGTGTCTCTGACAGGACGTCGAGAACGTGCTGGTCCAGCACATCCCAGGCGCGCACCTGCTGCTCGACCATTTGCTGTCGTGCAAAATCAACTTTCATGTCTGTTTTGTCCTGAGGCTTTGCCTTGAGTTTTTGGCACTTTATTTGTCGCTGTGATGTCAGAATTATGGTGAATCGCTGAGGAGATTCCAGTCTGCTGGGCTATGCTTACCTCTCTGATGCAACTCGGGTTTCCGGGCCGCCTTCACCTTGGCGATTCTGGCGCCAGGGTTGCGCATAATAACAAAACAGAGTCGCAGGATAGCGATCGGAAAAAGCTGCAATGACGCAAAGGCTGTTACACAGGCTCCAGGGGGTAGAGTCGTTGAACGAGCAGGGCAGATGAACAGTCCGACGCTCGCCGCTGCGCTCGCCTTACTCCTCGTCCTCGCGATCGCGGCAGCAGTGCTCGGCTGGTGGGCTCGGGGGCGTCTCAGCGCCCGTGTACGGAAACTCCACGAAGAAGTCATCGCGGCCTCGCAGGATGCGTCTGTCGGCCGCCGATTGTCCGTGAGTGGCGACGACGAGGCGGCCGAGCTGTCACGAACGGTCAACCAGCTGTTTGACGCGCTGGGCGAACGTGACCAGAAGATCCAGGGTCGTGATCGCCTGTTCCGCGATTTCGCGCGCACGCTGCCGGAAATCGTCATCGTTCACGACGAGAAAATCATGCTGGCTAATGAGTCTGCGGCGTCTTTGATCGGACTGGAGCCGGAGCAACTGATCGGCCGCGAAGTCGCGGACCTCGTCAAGCCGGCATACCGTGCGCTGTTCAGGAAGACGATGGCGAAGCGGTTGGCGGGCCACAGCACGCCCCCCCGATTGGAAATCCAGCTGATCAACGGCAATGAAGCGGGCTTGTGGGTCGAAGCACAGAGCTCGACCATCGAATATAACGGCCGGCCGGCCATACTGACGGTCGCCCGTGACGTCAGCCACCGCAAGAGCCTCGAGGTCTCATTGACGCGCAGCAAGCGCCAGGCGCAGTACACGCTGGAGTCTGTCTCCGAGGGCATCCTGACGACGGACAACGAAGGCCGAATCGACTACATGAACATCGCCGCTGAGGTCCTGCTCGGCGTCAAACGCGACGACGCCGTGGGGCACAAGACCGGAGAGCTGTTCAAGCTCGTCGATGACATGGATCGTCGTCCGTTAGGAGACCCGGTGGAGCGCTGCCTCGCGATGCGCCGCCGCGTCAATATGGGTCGCCGTGCCGTTCTTCTGAGCAACGACGGTGAGCAGGAACACTCCGTCGAAATCACCGCATCGCCCATTCGTGGGCCGGGTAAGAGCATCTCGGGTACGGTCGTCGTTATTCACGACGTCGGCGAGCTGCGCGGCCTGACGAGGAAGATGAGCTACCAGGCGACGCACGATCCGTTGACGGGGCTGATCAATCGACGCGAGTTTGAGCGCCGTCTGGACGAAGCCATGGACACCGCACACGCTGAGGAAGCGGTCCACATGCTGTTTTACATGGACCTGGACCGCTTCAAGGCCGTCAACGACAGCTGCGGTCACCTGGCGGGCGATAACATGCTGCGCGAGGTCGCCGCGCTGATCAAGGAGCAGGTCCGTGATTCCGACTTCGTCGGCAGGCTGGGCGGCGACGAGTTCGGCTCATTGCTGATTGGCTGCCCGATCGACAAGGCTCGGCAGATCGCTGCGGATATCATTGACGCTGTCGCCGACTATCGTTTCGTCTGGCAGGACAAGATCTTCAACATCGGTATTTCGATCGGCCTGGTCGAGATCAGCCATGTCAGTGGCACCGTGCAGGATGTTATGAGCGCCGCCGACTCGGCGTGCTATGTCGCCAAGCAACAGGGCAAGGGCAGGGTGCACGTTTACTCTGCACGTGACGAGGTCATCGCCAGGGAGCGGGGTGACATCCAGTGGTTGCGGGAGTTGCAGGACGCACTGCACGAGGACAGCTTCGAACTCGCCGTCCAGCCGATCATTGCGATGTCGCACCGCGTCGAGACCGGTCCGGCTGTCGAAGTGCTGATTCGCCTGCCAAACGTGCACGGCAAGAGTTACCAGACATCCGAGTTCCTGCGCTCGGCCGAACGTTACCAGTTGATGCCGCAGATCGATCGCTGGGTCATCAGCGCGACACTTGCGGCGATCTCCGGCGGCGACATCAAGCTGGCCGGCAGGCGCAGCTGCTCGATCAACCTGTCCGGGCAGACGCTCGCCGACGAGTCATTCCTCGCATTCGTCGTCGAAGGTCTCGATCGCACCGGCGTATCGCCATCGTCGATCTGTTTCGAAGTGACCGAGACCGCCATCCTGTCCAACGTTCAGCACGCACAGCGCTTTATCGAGGTCCTGCACGGCATCGGCTGCGAGTTCTCGTTGGATGACTTCGGCAGCGGCCTCGGTTCATTCTCGAGTCTGAAGCACCTGCCGATCGATTACCTGAAGATCGACGGCATGTACACGCGCAACCTGCAGACCGACGAGGTCAATCAGGAAATGGTCGCGGCCATGATCAAGCTGGCGAGGAAGATGCAGTTCCGCGTCGTCGCCGAACAGGTCGAGCACCAGGAAGACTTCGACTGGTTGCGCGACGTCGGCGTCGACTTCATGCAGGGCTATTTTGTCGAGTCGCCGGCGACGCTGGGTACAGGCAGCAGCGGTACTCATCGCGTTCTGAATACCTAGACGATTGCTGGCAACGTTCGAAGAACTGCTTCTGGCGATGAGCAGCCACTTGCACCAGGCAATTTTCGTTATTGGCCGTTGTTATCCAGTCTCTCAGGAAACCTGTCCCACAGAATCGACCCGTCAAAAGCGAACCATCGGTGAACGACGCGCCCGTGCAGTAAAGACCGGTCGATAGGTCCGATGTACCGCGAGTCTCTCGTCATGTGCCTGTTGTCGCCAAGCATGAAGTAACTGGCCTTCGGTACCGTTACAGGACCGAAATTGCTGGCCAGTCCGGCCGACTGATACGTAAGCTGAATGTACGGTTCGACGATCTCCTGCCCATTACGAACAAGAACATCATCCTTGATCTCAACTCGGTCGCCCGGCAGGCCGATCACCCGCTTCACGTACTTGGTTCCTGCATTACCGGGAACATCGAACACGACCAGATCGCCGTACGCCGGGTCTGTCTCGCCGTAGTACCAGGTGTCGGTCATAATGAGGTCACCCTTCTGCAGCGTGGGCGCCATTGACGCCGACGGAAGATTAAACGGCTCGAAACCGAAAAGAACGGGGCGACCCCAGATGATCCCCTCACTAACGAACCACGACCCCACTACCCACAACAGGTAGAACCACCACGCGTTGTACGGACGAGCCTCGGCCGTCCGGGTTCGGGCAGCTATTAGCCCGCAGTGGATCATCACGAATAACGCGACGCACAAGGCGGCAACTGCCAAGCTATAGAGCGCCACAGGCTGAAAAACGAGACCCGACCAGCCAGCCACCGCGATAACCCCGACGATACCCGCGATAAGAAACAAGGCCAGTTCGATACGGCCAACGTAAACGTAGCCGAGGCCGAATCCGGCGAGATTCGACAGCGCCGCTCGAATGGGTCCTAGCTTGCGAGAATCGGATTTCACAACGGGTGTTTTACGCTTTAAAAAGATGCTTCAAGTGACCGCTTTGGGCCTTGAACCGCCATATTACTCGGTCCAGATAAACAGGTCCTCCACGCCGACACCAAACAGTCGCGCGATCCTGAATGCGGTCTCCAGGGATGGCGAATAGCGATTCTGCTCGATCGCAATCACGGTCTGCCGGGTTAGACCTATCGCATCACCCAGCGCAGCTTGTGTCATAGCGCCGTGTTGCTCGCGCAGCTCGCGGACTCGGTTGTCAATCGGCGGTCTTTTGGCCATCAGCTTAGCTTAAGTTCGGTAGAAGAGGATCTGGAGCAGGTACTCTGCCGTCTGGCCAATCATCAGGCTCGCGAAAACGGTGTAGAAGAGGAGATCTCCGCGGCCGCCCATGACGTAGAGCCCCAGGGACAGCAAGACGCCTATCGCCAGGATGTAGGAAGAGTAGTGTCCCGCACGAACGAAGATCTGCTGCTCTCGCTCGTCGACCCGCGCGTTAGCGTCTTTCGGCGCCAACACCGCGATGACGATGTGTCCGACCGTTGCGATGACCACAAGGCATACCGTGTAGACGACGATCAGCGGAATATTGGGTGAGATCAATGCGCCGGCGGCGGAAGAGCCCGACGCAACGGCAAAGAAATAGAAGCCCCCGCCCAGAACCAGGGCGGCGGACATTATCCAGGCTGACTTTTCGTGAAATGGCATGTAGGACCTCGATGTCAAAAATTCTTTACATCGGAGCATAGAGAGGCCTGATTGTGATGTCAAAGATTTTTTACATGCGGCGCTGGGTTTCATCGATCATGCGGTGACTGATTTAACGAGACACACCTGCCTGAGTAGGCGCTCAGCTCGTTGGCCAGGCAAAGAAAAAGCCGCCGGGCTTGCGCCACGGCGGCCTAATCTCGCTATTGTCTGCTCAAGTCTTACAGCAGCGGTACCATCAACAGGGCAACGATGTTGATGATCTTGATCAACGGGTTGATGGCCGGGCCGGCGGTGTCCTTGTACGGATCGCCGACGGTGTCGCCCGTTACCGCGGCTTTGTGAGCATCGGAGCCCTTGCCACCGCAGTTGCCGTCTTCAATGTACTTCTTGGCGTTATCCCAGGCGCCGCCACCAGCGGTCATCGAGATCGCGACGAACAGGCCGGTTACGATCGTGCCGAGCAACAGGCCACCCAGGGCCACGGGGCCCAGCAGGTAGCCGACGGCCAGCGGTACGAAGATCGGCAGCAGCGACGGAATGATCATTTCCTTGATCGCCGCTTTCGTCAGCAGGTCAACGGCGCGGCTGTAGTCCGGCTTGCCGGTGCCTTCCATGATGCCGTCGATCTCCTTGAACTGCCGGCGAACCTCGGTCACGACCGAGCCGGCGGCGCGGCCGACGGCCTCCATCGCCAGCGCGCCGAACAGGAACGGCACCAGGCCGCCGATGAACAGGCCGATAATGACCATGTGATCGTTCAAGAGGAACGTGACGTCCTTGCCGACCTGCGTGAGTGCATTGTTGTAGTCGGCGAACAGTACGAGTGCTGCGAGACCGGCTGAACCGATGGCGTAGCCCTTCGTCACGGCCTTCGTCGTGTTACCGACAGCGTCGAGCTGGTCCGTGATGTTGCGGATCTCAGGAGGGAGCTCCGACATCTCCGCAATACCGCCGGCGTTGTCCGTGATCGGGCCGAAAGCGTCCAGTGCAACGACAACACCGGTCATCGACAGCATGGTCGTCGCGGCGATCGCGATGTTGTACAGGCCGCCGAGCTCTACGCCTTCCGGCGCCAGCGCGAACGCGCCCCAGATGCTGGCACAGACCGCCAGTACCGGCAGGGCGGTGGCTTTCATCGAGATGCCGAGGCCGGCGATGATGTTGGTCGCGTCACCGGTCAGCGAGGCGTTGGCGATTGTCTTCACCGGGCTGTAGTCCGTGCCGGTGTAGTACTCGGTGATGACGACCATGGCTGCCGTCAGCGCGAGGCCGATCAGCGCCGAGTAGAAGATATTCATCGACGCGCCGGTGTGGCCCATCATCATGTCGGTGATGAAGTAGAACGCGATGGCCGCGAGAATGGCCGAGACGATCATACCTTTGTACAACGCGCCCATGATCTTGCCACCGTCAGACGTGTGGACGAAGAACGTGCCGATGATCGAAGCGACGATCGATACGGCGCCGAGCACGAGCGGATACAGAACGCCTTCAATGCCGTAGGTGCCGATGACGAGGCTGCCGAGCAGCATCGTGGCGATGATGGTAACCGCGTAGGTCTCGAACAGGTCAGCTGCCATGCCCGCGCAGTCGCCCACGTTGTCACCGACGTTGTCAGCGATGACGCCCGGGTTGCGGGGGTCGTCTTCCGGAATGCCGGCTTCGACCTTACCGACGAGGTCGGCGCCGACGTCCGCACCCTTCGTGAAGATACCGCCGCCCAGTCGAGCGAAGATCGAGATCAGGGAACCGCCGAAGGCCAGGCCGATGAGCGCGTGAATCGAATCGTCCACCGAGACACCGGCATTCACGAGGATCGCGTAATAGCCGGCGACACCGAGCAGGCCCAAGCCTACGACGAGCAGACCGGTGATTGCGCCGCCGCGAAACGCGACGTTCAGGGCCGGATTGACGCCTTTGGTCGCAGCTTGTGCGGTCCTGACGTTAGCTCGCACCGACACGAACATGCCGATGTAACCGGCCAGCGCAGAGAAGATCGCACCGATCGCGAATCCACCCGCCGTCGCCCAGTCGAGCGCGAAGCCCAAGATGACGAAAAGCACGACGCCGACAAAGCTGATCGTGGTGTACTGGCGGTTCATGTACGCGCTTGCGCCTTCCTGAATCGCCTTGGCGATCTCCTGCATCCGGTCGTTTCCGGCCGGCTGCTTGAGGATCCACTGGGTCGAGATCGCACCGAAGACAATGGCAGCGGCACCTGCACCGATGGATAACCACAGCGCCAACTCATTACTCATTTGAATTTCTCCCTACAAAGCAAGTCCCCGACGCGTGGCGCGCCGCAGATTTCGGCAAACGAGGCTTGCTTAGCTGTTTTTAATTAAATGGCCCGCAGTTGCGCGGGCCCAATTGACGATTGGATGGTGGACGAACCAGGCCCCCGAGCCAGGCCCGTCCCCAATCGGGCGCGCATCATACCACAAATTTCGTCTTAAGCTTGGGCTTTACGGAGACGTTTTTCAGCGTCAGTGTTTTCGGTAAGCCATTGACATACGGAGGATAATCTTCCCCGGTGATCAGCGGCTGCATGTAGCGGCGACAGGCCTCCGTGATGCCGAAGCCGTCTTTCGTGATGAAGCGCTTCGGCAGCATTTTTTCCTTGTTCGCGACCCGGGACAGCGGCGCTTCGTCGATCTTCCAGCGGTACGGCTTGTCCGACAGGCGCTTGATCACCGGCATCTTGGCCGTCTTGCCCTGCAGCGCCATCTTGACGGCGGCCTCTCCCACGGCGTAAGCCTGCTTGACGTCCACCGCGGACGCAATGTGCCGGGCCGAGCGCTGCAGGTAGTCAGCGATCGCGTAGTGGTACTTGAAGCCCAGGTTGTCCCTGACCATCTGCGCCACGACCGGCGCGACGCCGCCGAGTTGGGCGTGGCCGAAGGCATCACGCGTGCCGGCTTCGGCGAGGAAGGTGCCGTTTTTGTAAGCGGCGCCTTCGCTGACGACGATGACGCAGAAGCCGTAGTCGCGGACGCACTCCTTGACGCGCTTCAGGAAGCTGCGCTTGTTGAAGGGGACCTCCGGGAACAGGATGATGTGCGGCGCATCGCCGGGCTTGCTGCCCGCCAGGCCACCGGCCGCTGCGATCCAGCCCGCGTGCCGTCCCATCACTTCCAGGATGAATACCTTGGTCGACGTCTCAGCCATCGACTCGACGTCGAGCGCCGCCTCCATCGTCGATACCGCGACGTACTTGGCTACGGAGCCGAAGCCGGGGCAGCAGTCGGTCACCGGCAGGTCGTTGTCGACCGTCTTCGGCACGCCGAGGCAGGTCACCGGGAAGCCCATCTTCTTGCTGATCTGGGACACCTTGTGTGCCGTGTCCATCGAGTCGTTGCCGCCGTTATAAAAGAAGTACCCGATATCGTGCGCCGCGAACACCTCGATCAGACGTTCGTACTCGGCCCGGTTTTCCTCGAGTGACTTCAGCTTGTAGCGAGCGGACCCGAAAGCGCCGCCAGGCGTGTGCCTCAGCGCGGCGATCGTCGCTTTGCTCTCGCGATTGGTATTGATCATGTCCTCGGTCAGCGCGCCAATAATGCCGTTGCGTCCCGCGTAGACGTTGGCGATCTTGTCTTTGTGCTTCCTGGCGGTTTCGATGACGCCGCAGGCGGTCGCATTGATTACGGCGGTGACTCCGCCCGACTGGGCGTAGAAGGCATTTCTGGCTGTCATGAGAGGGTCCTGGGTTGATGAACGCCCGTGAGAATAGCGGAAACTAAAGGCCGGATCACCCGCAGGTCTTACACGATTGACGTGCGTGATTGCAGCCGGTAGCGTACGGGCGCGCCGTCGGGAAAGGCCCGACGGCCCAGAACAGAGAATCAACGATATGCGGATCATTCTGCTCGGGGCGCCCGGCTCCGGAAAAGGCACCCAGGCGAAGCGGCTGATGAAGGACCGGGAAATCCCGCAGATTTCTACCGGCGATATGTTGCGGGCGGCCGTCGCCTCCGGCACCGAATTTGGCCAGAAGGCGAAAGCCATTATGGACGCAGGCCAACTGGTGTCTGACGACATCATGATCGGCATCATTCGTGAGCGTATCGCAGAGCCCGACGCCGAGAACGGCTTCATCCTCGACGGCTTCCCGAGGACGAGCCAGCAGGCCAGCGACCTCGAAGCGCTGCTGGCCGAGCTGGACAAGCCGCTCGATGCCGCGGTATTGCTCGATGTCGACTTTTCGGTGCTGATGAAGCGCCTGACCGGACGCAGGACATGCTCGCTGACCGGCAAGCTCTTGAACGTCTACTTCTCGCCGCAGGAAGAGCTCGACGCCGTAACAGAGGCCGGCGGTGAGCTGATACAGCGCGAAGACGACAACGAGGACACGATCAGCAGCCGCCTCGACGTCTACCGCGAACAGACGGAACCCGTTATCGAGTTCTATCGCGAGCGCGACGCGCTGAAAACGGTGCAGGCGGAAGGCAGCGTCGACGAAGTCTACGAGCGCCTGCTCGCCGCACTGGACTAGTTCACCGGGCTGGCGCGTCAGGCCGACAGCTTCTTGATCAGCGCCTCGCCAATCAGCTCGCGCCGCCAGTCGTTGAAGACACGGGAGTCGAGCCGACCCGTGGTCACCGCGTAAGACAGTTCTTTCTTCGCAGCGACGATTTCCGCCGGTATTCCGAGCTCACTCGCGCACTTCGCTACCATGGATTGAAGTTCCCTGAGCAAGGATTTCTGACGCTCGTCGGGCGGTTGCGGCGGCCTGTAGGCGCTCTCTTCTCTTGACGCGCTGCGGATGATGCCGAGCAGTTCATCGCCTGCACGGTGCGCCACCTTGTCCGGTATCGAGTCGATCGATTTCAGGGCAGACAGGCTCTGCGGCTGCCGATAGGCCATATCGATCAGCGCAGCATCCCGGAGAATCCACTGACGCGGCCTGTTTCGAGCGAGCGCTTCCGACTCGCGCCACTCGGCGAGGCGGCTGGCGATAGCCCGCCTGGCGCCGCGCAGGTTTCGGGCACCCTTCAAGCGATCGATCGCATCTCCCGGCCGGATTTCATAGAGCGCGGGATCCAGCAACAACGCAGAGTCTTGCCTGGCCCAATCGAGCCGGCCCAGTCTGTCCAGCTTCTCAGAAAGCACGTCGTGCGCCCGAAGGAGGTACTCGACATCGTCAGCGGCATACTCGAGCAAAGCGTGAGGGAGCGGCCGCTGCGACCAGTCTGCACGTGTGTGCGTCTTCGGCAGCTGCACGTCGAACAGTTCCTCGACCAGGTTCGCATAACCCATCTGCGGCGCGTAGCCCAGCAGGCCAGCCGCAACCTGGGTATCGAACAGGGAAGAGGGCATTCTCGCGGCGGTCTGATAGATGACCTCGATGTCCTGCCGGCCGGAATGCACGACCCACTCGGGCTTGCACAGCGCCTCCCACATCGACGCATAGTCACTCTCTCGCAGCGGGTCGATGCAGTAGATCTGATCCGGTGTGGCGACCTGGATGAGACAGAGCTGTGCGAGGAACGTCTTTTCTCTCAAGAACTCGGTGTCGACACCGATCTGATCGACCTTGTAGAACTGGTCAGGGATCGTCGAATGGTCGTCGACGAAAATAAAGTCGGTCATCGGATGCTTACAGCGGCTCGCAGAGTCACAGGTTAACATGCGAACATTGCGCAACGCGAAACGGCCACAGTACCGAATGCAAACACTCTTTAAGACTTTCTACGACATTATCTTGCTTAGGAAAGGACCGGAGGACCTGCCGTCGTCTGTCGTATTGCTGGCGTTTGCCGCGCTGCTGTGGTGCCTCACGTTCGGGCTTGCCTACATGGCATTCGACTGGCTGGATTCGACAAGGCTCGTGATCGCGGCTGCCGCGTCATTGCTCGCGATTGGCGCTTACCAGTTCCTGCTGCTCGTCACCGGTCGATCTGCTCGCACACTGCAGACACAGACAGCGCTGATCGGATGCGGTTCTGTGATTTCGCTGGTGTACATCGCGCTTCTCGTCGTGAGTGGTCGTTTCGGCCAACAGGTGGCCGTCGTGCTGGAGGTCATCGCCCAGCTGGTGTCGCTTTGGTCGGTTCCGGTGAAGGGGCACATCATCGGTCGGGCGATCGACGTGCACTGGTACGTCGGCATCGGTATTGCCGGTGCCGTCTTCATTCTCCAGTATCTTTTTACCTCCTCATTCACCAGCACACAGTAGACAGGCGGATGCACGTACATATTCTCGGAATTTGCGGCACGTTCATGGGCGGTATTGCGGCCCTCGCCAAGGCGGCCGGGCACCGCGTAACTGGAAGCGACGCCAATGTCTATCCGCCGATGAGCACGCAGCTGAAGTCGCTGGGCATCGATATTCACGAGGGCCATGACCGGGACCAGCTCGACATCGGCCCCGATTGTGTCGTCATCGGCAATGCCTTGAGTCGAGGCGTTGACGTTGTCGAGGCCGTGCTCGACAGCGATATGCCCTACCTGTCCGGGCCGCAATGGCTTGCCGACAACGTCCTGCGTGGACAACACGTCATTGCCGTCGCCGGCACGCATGGCAAGACGACGACCTCGAGCCTGCTGGCGTGGATTCTCGAGGATGCTGGTCTCGAACCGGGGTTCCTGATTGGCGGCGTGCCCGCCAACTTCGGCGTTACCGCGCGTTTCGGCGGTGGCAAGGTTTTCGTCGTCGAGGCGGACGAGTACGACACCGCCTTTTTCGACAAGCGCGCGAAGTTCGTCCACTACCGCCCGAAAACGGTCGTGCTGAACAACCTCGAATACGACCACGCCGATATCTATGACGACGTCGACGCTATCCTGTGGCAGTTTCACCAGCTGATGAGAACGGTGCCGGGTAAGGGGCGAGTCCTCTACAACGAGACCGACGCCAACCTGAAGACCTTGCTTGGCCAGGGCTGCTGGACTCGATCAGAAACATTCGGCTCTGTGGAAAAAGCGGCGTGGTCCGGCGAGTTTCTCGACGCCACAGAGCGACGGCTGAAAATAACGAGCCCGCGTGGCAACGAGGCGACGACCCGCTGGACAATGGGCGGTCGGCATAACCTCGAAAACGCCGTCGCTGCGGTCAGCGCTGCGAGTGCGGCAGGCGTACGCTTCGATAAGGCCGTCGATGCCCTGTCTCGTTTCAAAGGGGTCAAACGACGCATGGAGCGCACGGCGACGATCAATGACATCGCGATCTTCGACGACTTCGCGCACCACCCGACCGCCATTCGCCGAACGCTGGCCGGATTCCGCAGGCGTTATCCCGAAGGTCGCATCCTTGTTGCAATGGAGCCTCGCTCGAACACGATGCGTCTCGGCGTTCACAACGACACGCTGGCAGACGCGCTTGCTGAAGCGGACGGCGTCTGGGTCTATCGCGACGACGCGATGGCCAAGGACTTCGACAAGGCGCTCGCGCCGCTGGGGGAACGATGCAAGGGGTTCAGCGACTACGATCTCCTGGTGTCGGACCTGTCGACAGCGGTGACGCACGGCGACAGCGTCATTTTCATGAGCAACGGCGCATTCGGCGGAGCGCGGCAGACACTAACGGCCCTGCTGCAACGCACGCGCAGCTGACGCGTACAATCCTGTGCAACAGGTATACTGATCCGCCGAAACGATCGAGATTCAAGCCTTGCAGGTACCGCTCTTCCCTTTGAATACCGTGCTTTTTCCCGGCGGCCCGTTGCCGCTTCGGATTTTCGAGGCGCGCTATGTAGACATGATCAGTCACTGCCTGAAAGAAAATGCGTCTTTCGGTGTGCTGCTGATTCGGGAAGGTAACGAGGCGGGGACGCCTGCAACGACGCACGAGGTCGGCACGCTCGCCCGAATCGTCGACTGGTACCAGGGCAGTGACGGTTTGCTCGGCGTTACTGCGATAGGAACACACCGCTTTCGCCTGTTGTCCGCCGAACGTCAGCCCGATGGGCTCAATGTCGGGACCGTCGAGTTACTGCCTGACGAAACGCCCATGGTTCTGCCTGAACAGTACGCGCCGCTCACCGAGATTCTCGAAGCTATCCTCGATGATCTCGGTCGCCTGTACGAGGACGGTGAGCGCCACTTCGACGACGCGGGCTGGGTGGCGAACCGCTTTATAGAAATTCTGCCGATCGCACTTGAGCAGAAGCAGCTCTGCCTCGAAAGCGCGAATCAACAGCAGCGCCTCGAACTGGTGTCCGAAGTGCTGAAAAAGGTCAGGTTCACGGCCCAGTCCGACGACTGAGCGGCCGCCGGTCGCACCGTTGTTCAGGCTATCGCCTTCAACACATCCGCAGCGGCTGCGATCGTCGTGTCGATCTCATCGTCCGTGTGAGCGGCCGAGACAAAGCCTGCCTCGAACGCCGACGGCGCAAGATAGATGCCGTGGTCGATCATGCCGTGGAAGAAGGCCTTGAACGTCTCGATGTCCGCAGCCGCGACCTGGTCGTAGCTTCGAATTGGCCCGTCGTCGCTGAAGATAAAGCCGAACATGCCGCCCGCCTGTTCGACCGCGAGTGGAATCCCCGCGTCGGAGGCCGCGTCGGCGAATCCCTTCATGAGTTTCGCCGTCTTTGCATTCAGAGACTCGTAGAAGCCCGGCTGATCCAGCATGTCGAGCGTCTTCAGTCCGGCCGCCATCGCGACCGGGTTGCCCGACAACGTGCCGGCCTGGTAGACCGGGCCATCCGGTGCGATCGAAGCCATGATCCCGGCTTTGCCACCGAATGCGGCGGCTGGCATTCCGCCACCGACGATTTTGCCGAGCGTTGTCAGGTCGGGCTTGATGCCGAGCAATTCCTGCGCGCCGCCGCGCGCAACGCGAAACCCGGTCATGACCTCGTCAAAAATCAGGATGCTGTCGTGTGCTGAACAGAGCTCACGCAGCGTCTCCATGAAGCCGTCACGTGGCGGCAACATGTTCATGTTGCCGGTGATCGGCTCGACAATGACGCAGGCGACTTCGTCGCCCAGATCGTCGAATGCCTGTTTCAGCGCGGCCTCGTCATTAAACGGCAGCGTGATCGTGTGCTCCGCCAGTCCGGCGGGTACGCCGGGTGAGCTCGGTACGCCAAGCGTCAGTGCACCCGAGCCCGCTTTGATCAGCAGCGAGTCGGAGTGGCCGTGGTAGCAACCTTCAAATTTGATAATCCTGTCCCGGCCCGTGTGCCCACGTGCGAGCCGGATTGCACTCATCGTCGCTTCGGTTCCCGAGCTCACCATGCGCAGCCGCTCGATATTCGGCATCAGCTTGATAATCTTGCGGGCGATCTCCGTCTCCAGAACGCAGGGCGCGCCGAAGCTCAGTCCGTTCTGCGCCGTGTCGACGACCGCCTGGATAACGTCCGGGTGGCTGTGCCCGTGAATCATCGGTCCCCATGAGCCAACGTAATCGATGAACTCTCTGCCGTCTTCAGCGAATACGCGCGAACCCTTTGCCTTCTTGAAAAAGATGGGTTCGCCGCCGACGCCGGCGAATGCACGCACGGGGGAATTGACACCGCCCGCGATGACTTCGCGGGCACTGCTGTACAAGCTCATAAGTTACTCCGATTGTTGTAGCTGTCGGACCTGCTCACCGCGCGCTTCGAGCAGCTGCGGCACGCCGTCCGGCCCGACCAGGTGCAGTGCGCCGACGACAACAAGGTAGTCGTCTTCGTGTTCGAGGAGTTGGTCAATGCGATCGACCCAACGTTCATTACGGTCGGCGACGATAGCACGATAGAGTTCCGGATAGTCCAGCATTTCAACGAGCACGTTGTTTTCGAAGAACGCAATGTCGCCGTGCCGCCACGCCGCAATCAATGCATCCATCATCGTCTCGATGTTCATGCCCTCCGACAATGTCTGCATCAGCAGGTCGCGCTGCGACTCTATGGAAAGCCCGTCAAGGAAACCGAGCTGCTCCTCTATCGTCTCCAGGCCGTCGATAGTCTTGCCATCCTGCGCGGCCTTGGCCATGACGTGCATCTCTATGCCGAACCTCGGGTTGAAGCCGATTCTCGCCAGGGCCATTTGCTCGATCGTGATAGCCGCGAGCCAAGGTTCCGACTGCGCCAGCAGGTCTAATGGTATGTCCATCGCAGCCGCCGCTTTCTGGGCCTCGGCATACAGCTCGGGGCCCATGACGTCAGCGAGAGTCCGTCCATCGGTCAGCTTGCCGAGCTGCGAGATCAGGGACTGCATCGCGATCGGGTCGAGGTCATCCATGTCGATTTCCATGACGATGGACTCGGCTTCTGCATAGGCCTCGTCAATCTTCGACGGCAAGGGATGATCCTGCTGGCGCAGAAGGTGCACGGAGCCCAGGATAAAGACCGTGTTGGCTTTGCCGTCGACTTGCCACAGCGTCAGCGGATGTTGGGAGTCTGCGACCGCAACGGATGCAAACAGGAGTGCGGCGATCAGGATCAGTTTACGCATGGGATACCCAGTGAATGTTGGTTTCGATACTGCCGTCGTCCTGAAGTTCCAGGATTCGATAGGCGGGAGGCAAGTCGTCGACGGCGAAGTCGTCGCTACCAGGTTTAAACTGCCGGCAGGTTGATGGCGTGCACATCAGACGAATGCCGCGCACGGTTTCGTCGAAGACCTGGTGGGCATGACCGAACAACATGCCGCGTACATTGCCCGATTCGGCGGCGAGATCGATCAGGCGATCTCCGTCATCCAGTCCAACGCTGTCCAACCAACGGCTGCCGAGCTCGACTGGCGGATGGTGCAGGCAGATCAGGACGTGCTTGTTGGCTGCGGTGGCGAGCAGATGGCGCAGGCGCTCATACTCTTCATCACCAATTCGACCGCCGGCCCTGCCGCTGACACAGCTGTCGATGCTGACGACAGTCCAGCTGCCTGCATCCAGCGTGGCGCAGTATTCGAAGCCCGGCACGCCCAGTTCAGAACGCATCAGGTCTCGCACATCATGGTTGCCGGGACACAGCTGGATCGGAAGATCGAGCGCCTGCAGCGCCTCGCGACACCGGACATAGGCCTCGCGAGAATCGTCCTGAATCAGATCGCCGGTCACCAGCGCCGCGTCCGCCTCATAGCCCGAATCCAGAAACGCGCGGCACACCGCGGTGAGGGACGCGAGACTGTTGACGCCGCGGAGCTCGCCGTCGGCATCAGCGAACAGGTGGAGGTCGGTCAGGTGCAGTAAGCGGGCCGACGTGACTGCAGCAGAGTTTGCCCGGACCTCGTGATCATTCATGCCGCGATGATAGCGACCGTACGAGGTCCGGGGCAATCCGCTGCTAGTAGCGGTACAGCTCTGCCTTGTACGGGCCGTTCTTGTCGACGCCGATGTATTCGGCCTGCTTGTCGGTCAGCTCGGTGAGTTTGGCGCCGATACGATCGAGGTGCAGTCGGGCGACTTTCTCGTCGAGGTGCTTCGGCAACACGTAAACTTCGTTCTTGTACTTGTCCGCACGCTGCCACAACTCGATCTGGGCCAGGACCTGGTTCGTGAACGAATTGGACATGACGAAACTCGGGTGGCCCGTTCCGCAACCGAGGTTCACGAGGCGGCCTTCCGCGAGCAGGATGATGCGCTTGCCGTCCGGCCGGATGATGTGGTCGACCTGCGGCTTGATGTTTTCCCACTCATACTGTTTCAGGTAGGCGACGTCGATCTCATTGTCGAAATGGCCGATGTTGCAGACGATCGCCTCATTCTTCAGGCGATCGAGTTGCGGGCCGGTGACAACATTGAAGTTGCCGGTCGCTGTCACGAGGATGTCGATTTCTTCAATGACTTCATCGAGGCGTACGACGCGATAGCCTTCCATCGCCGCCTGCAACGCGCAAATCGGGTCAATCTCGGTGATCCAGACGGTTGCGCCGAGGCCCCGCAGCGATTGGGCAGACCCTTTGCCGACGTCACCGAAACCGCAGACCACGGCGATCTTGCCGGCGATCATGACGTCGGTGGCTCGCTTGATGCCGTCGACCAGTGATTCGCGACAGCCGTACAGGTTGTCGAACTTCGACTTCGTCACCGAGTCGTTGACGTTGAATGCCGGGCACTCGAGCTTGCCGTCACGCATCATTTCGTACAGGCGCAGGACTCCGGTCGTGGTCTCCTCGGAGATACCCTTGATTTCTTTCATGATGTCCGGGTACTTGTCGTGCAGCAGACCCGTCAGGTCGCCACCGTCGTCGAGAACCATGTTCGGCGTCCAGCCGTCGGGCCCGTGAATCGTCTGCTCGACGCACCACCAGTACTCGTCCTCGGTTTCGCCCTTCCACGCGAAAACCGGAATTCCGGCTTCTGCGATCGCCGCGGCGGCCTGGTCCTGGGTCGAGAAGATGTTGCACGACGACCAGCGAATGTCCGCGCCCAGCGCCTTGAGCGTCTCGATCAGCACGGCCGTCTGAATGGTCATGTGCAGGCAGCCGGCGATGCGCGCGCCTTTCAGTGGCTGCTCCGCGCCGTATTCTTCTCGCAGCGCCATCAGTCCCGGCATTTCGGTCTCGGCAATGGCAATCTCTTTTCGTCCCCAGCCCGCGAGAGACAGGTCTGCGACCTTGTAATCTTCGGCCTGGATAGCAACCGGTTCGGTGCTCATGATGTTCTCCTGTTAAAAGTCTAGGTCAGGCCGCCGCGTCCCGTAGCGCGTCAGCCTTGTCTGTTTTCTCCCAGCTCAGGTCGATGTCTTCCCGACCAAAGTGTCCGTAAGCGGCCGTCGGTGCATAGATCGGCTTGAGCAGATCGAGCATCTTCAGGATGCCGTAGGGCCGCAGATCGAAGTGTTCCCGGATCAGCGCCGTCAATGTGTCGTCTGAAAGCGTGCCCGTGCCGAACGTGCGTACGCTGATCGATGTGGGCTCTGCCACACCGATTGCGTAAGACACCTGGATCTCGCAGCGCTCGGCCAACCCGGCGGCAACGATGTTCTTCGCGACATAGCGGCAGGCGTATGCGGCCGAGCGATCGACCTTTGACGGGTCCTTCCCGGAGAAGGCGCCACCGCCGTGGCGAGCCGACCCGCCGTAAGTATCGACAATGATCTTTCGCCCCGTCAGTCCGCAGTCACCCATCGGGCCGCCAATCTCGAAACGGCCGGTCGGGTTGATGTGGTACTTCGTCGAGTCGGTGAGCAACTCCGCTGGAAGGATCGGCTTGATGATCTCTTCCATCACGCCGTCGTGGAGGTCTTCGTTGCTGACGTCCGCGCTGTGCTGCGTCGACAGGACGACAGCGTCGATCGCGACAGGTTTGTAGTCGTCGTAGAAAAACGTTACCTGGGACTTCGCATCCGGTCGCAGCCACGGCAGCGTTCCGTTCTTGCGGACCTCGGCCTGGCGGCGGACGAGGCGATGCGAGTACGTGATCGGTGCCGGCATCAGCACGTTGGTTTCATTCGTCGCGTAGCCAAACATCAGTCCCTGGTCACCGGCACCCTGTTCCTCGTCACGTTCTCGATCGACACCCATCGCGATGTGCTCCGACTGTTTGCCGATCGCGTTCAGGACCGCGCAGGATGCGCCATCGAAGCCCATCGACGAATCGTTGTAGCCGATGTCGAGGACCGTTTTCCGGACTACGTCTTCGATGTCGACCCAGGCCGACGTCGTAATTTCACCCGCGACGATTGCCATGCCTGTCTTGACCATCGTCTCGCAGGCGACGCGGGCGGAGGGATCGTCATCGATAATGGCGTCCAGGATAGCGTCTGAAATCTGGTCGGCGATTTTGTCCGGGTGGCCCTCGGACACGGATTCCGAGGTGAATACGAAAGAGTTGCTCATCAGTAATGTCTGTTTGTCTGGTCTGGCGAAGGCAGGATTGTACAGAAAGCGCAGCGAAACCCCACCCTAAAGTGAGTATAGATACAATTGCTTAACTTTCTGGGGCCTGATGCCCCGAGCGCTTGCGGCAGACGCCAAAAAACACGAGAATCCGGTCCGCTCCGAGCGATATTTCCCCAGAACAATACGAAGGCCGACTGGCCCAACAACACTATGTCAGACACAAACCCAGCCGCGCCCAGCCGCCGAAAGCTTGCCAATGCTATCCGTGCCCTGAGTATGGACGCCGTGCAGGCCGCGAATTCCGGGCATCCGGGCGCGCCGATGGGCATGGCGGATATCGCCGAGGTGCTGTGGCGCGACCACATGAAACACAACCCCGGTAACCCCGAATGGGCCGATCGGGATCGGTTCGTTCTGTCGAACGGGCACGGCTCCATGCTGCTCTACAGCCTGCTGCACCTGACTGGCTATCCGCTGTCGATGGATGAGCTCAGGAACTTCAGACAGATGGGTTACCGCACGGCGGGGCACCCCGAATACGAGCCGGAACTCGGCGTCGAGACGACAACCGGACCGCTGGGGCAGGGCATCAGCAATGCCGTCGGTATGGCACTCGCGGAGAAAATGCTGGCGGCTGAATTCAATACCGATGAGCACACGATCGTCGATCACAAGACGTGGGTGTTCCTGGGCGATGGCTGCATGATGGAGGGCATTTCCCACGAGGCCTGCTCGCTGGCCGGCACGCTCAAACTCGGCAAGCTCATCGCGTTCTACGACGACAACAACATCTCGATCGACGGTGAGGTCGACGGATGGTTCGCTGACGACACCGTCAAGCGCTTCGAATCCTACGGCTGGCACGTGATCCCCGATGTCGACGGTCATGACGCGGACGCGATCGCTGCGGCGGTGGATGCTGCAACGGCGAACACGTCACAGCCGACGCTGATTTGCTGCAAGACCGTGATCGGTTTCGGCGCCCCGAACAAGCAAGGCACGGCGTCGACGCACGGATCACCGCTCGGTGACGAAGAAATAGCAGCGGCGCGCGAGGAACTCGGCTGGACGGCTGCGCCGTTCGAGGTGCCCGACGATGTCGTTTCTGCGTGGGACAGGAAATCCGAAGGTGCAGCCGCGGAGGCGGCCTGGCGCGCACGTTTCGACGCTTATGCTGCGCAGGAGCCGCAGAAGGCGGCCGACTTCGAGCGCCGCATGGACGGCGCGTTGCCGGAAGACTGGGCAGCAGTCGCCGACGAGGCGATCGCGGCCGTGGCCAGCGAAGGCGAGTCCATGGCCACTCGCAAGGCCTCCCTGGTGGCGTTGAACAAGCTGGCCGGTGCACTGCCGGAACTCGCTGGCGGGTCCGCTGACCTGACGGGCTCCAACCTGACACTGCATGGCGGTTCGGAGGTGGTCACTCCCGAGAACGCGGCCGGCAACTACATCTACTTTGGCGTGCGCGAATTCGGCATGACCGCGATAGGCAACGGTATGCGCCTGCATGGCGGCATCATCCCGTATTCAGGTACCTTCCTCGTGTTCTCGGACTACGCACGCAACGCGCTGCGCCTCGCGGCGCTGATGCGGATTCAGAACATCCTCGTCTACACACACGATTCGATTGGCCTCGGTGAAGACGGTCCAACGCACCAACCCGTGGAACACCTGGCATCGCTCAGGATCATGCCGAACATGCGCGTCTGGCGTCCGTGCGACGCGGTTGAGACGATCGTCGCATGGCGCGACGCGATCGAACGATCGGACGGACCCACAAGTCTCGTGTTGTCGCGCCAGGGTCTGCCGCACCAGCAGCGCGACGAACAGCAGGTTCGTGCCATCCAGCGCGGCGGTTACGTGCTGCGCATGGAAGAGGACGCGCTCGACCTTATACTTTTAGCAACCGGCTCCGAAGTCGCGTTGGCGATGGACGCGGCCGGGCGCCTGGCGGCCGAAGGTGTCGGCGTGCGGGTGGTGTCCATGCCCTGCGCGTCGGTATTCGATGCGCAGGATGAGCACTATCGGGAATCGGTACTACCGAGTTCAGTACAAAAACGTATAGCAATCGAGGCCGGCGTTCCCGACAGTTGGTACCGCTACGTCGGACCGGCGGGGCAGGTCATTGGCATGACGACATTCGGCGAGTCGGCGCCAGCCGGTGAATTGTTTGAGCATTTTGGTTTCTCAGCGGACAACGTTGTCGACGTTGCCCGTTCCGTAATGAGTTGAAGAGCTTTATTACTTGGATGGATTGCCCGTTTCGGGTCTAGCTGTAACAGGAGAATTTCATGGCAATTAAGATTGGTATCAACGGCTACGGCCGAATCGGGCGCCAGATCGTCCGCGCTATCCACGAGCTCGGTCGCAAGAGCGAGTTCGACGTCGTCGCGATCAATGACCTGGGCGACGCAAACACGAACGCGCACCTGACGCGCTACGACACGGCACACGGCAAGTTCGATGCCACGGTCGAGGTAGACGGCGGCGATATCATCGTCAACGGCGACCGCATCAAGGTTTTCTCGGAACGCGATCCCTCGAAGCTGCCGTGGGGTGACCTCGGAGTCGACGTGGTACTCGAGTGCACCGGTCTGTTCCGTACCAAGGAAGCGGCCGGCCAGCACATCGCCGGAGGCGCAAAGAAAGTCATCATTTCTGCTCCTGGCGGTGCCGACGTCGACAACACGATTGTCTATGGCGTCAACGACGACACGTTGAGCGCGTCCGATACCGTTATCTCGAACGCGTCCTGCACCACCAACTGCCTCGCACCGCTCGTCAAGCCGCTGCATGAAGCGATTGGCGTCAAGCACGGCATCATGACGACGATTCACGCGTACACGAACGACCAGGTATTGACGGACGTCTACCACAAGGACCTGCGCCGCGCGCGTTCCGGCACGATGTCCCAGATCCCGACGAGCACGGGTGCGGCAAAGGCCGTCGGCCTCGTACTGCCCGATCTGAACGGCAAGCTCGACGGTTTCTCGATGCGTGTACCGACGATCAACGTCTCGGCGGTCGACCTCACGTTCGTTGCCGAGCGAGAGACGTCCATCGACGAGATCAACAGCCTGCTGAAGGCTGCCAGCGAAGGTCCGCTGAAGGGTGTCCTGGCGTATAACGAGGAGCCGCTGGTATCCGTCGACTTCAACCACAACCCGGCGTCGTCGACCTACGACTCGACGCTGACGAAGGTCATCGATGGCACCTGCGTCAAGGTCATCTCGTGGTACGACAACGAGTGGGGCTTCTCTTGCAGGATGCTCGACACGACCGTTGCGTTAATGAACGCAAAGTAGTCGCCAGGCAATCGGCCCAATCGGCAACGGAGTCTCTATGAGCTTTATCCGTATGACAGACCTGGACCTGAGTGGCAAGCGCGTTCTTATCCGCCAGGATCTGAACGTGCCTGTCTCTGACGGCGTAATCACCAGTGACGCTCGCATTCGCGCAGCCCTGCCTACACTCAAGGCGGCCCTGGATGCGGGCGCTGCCATCATGGTCATGTCCCATCTCGGACGGCCGAAGGAAGGCCAGCCGGAGGAGAAGTTTTCGCTGGCTCCGGTGGCGGCTCATATCGGCAGCCTGCTCGGTGTCGAGGTCGAGCTTGTCAAGGACTGGATCGACGGCGTCGATTGCCAGCCGGGACAGATCAAGTTGCTGGAGAACGTGCGATTCCTGAGCGGTGAAAAGGCGAACGACGCGGAACTGGCCGGCAAGATGGCAGCGCTGTGTGACATCTACGTCATGGACGCATTCGGCACGGCGCACCGCGCGCAGTCGAGTACCTGTGGAGTTGGAGATGTCGCTCCGGTCGCCTGTGCCGGGCCACTGCTATCAGCCGAACTCGATGCGCTGGGCAAGGCGCTGGACAACCCGAAACGCCCGATGGTCGCTATCGTCGGTGGTTCAAAGGTGTCTACCAAGCTGACCGTTCTCGACGCGCTGGCTGGTATTGTCGATCACCTGATCGTCGGTGGCGGAATTGCCAATACGTTCATTGCCGCGGCGGGTCATGGCGTCGGCAAGTCGCTGCACGAGGCCGATATGCTGGACACAGCCAGCGATCTCGCGAAGGGCGGCGAGGGCAGGGCGGACATACCCGTTCCGGTTGACGTCGTCGTCGCTGACGAGTTTTCTGCCGACGCGACCGCCAAGATCTGTGCAATTGACGAGGTTGGCCAGAACGACATGATTCTCGACATCGGCCCGGAGACATCGAAACAGTTCGCCGACATCATCGCGTCTGCGGGAACGGTGATCTGGAACGGGCCCGTTGGGGTATTCGAGTTCGATGCATTCGGCGCCGGGACGCAAGCGGTATCCGAGGCGATTGCCGACTCGGCGGCCTTCTCGGTAGCCGGTGGAGGCGACACGCTCGCCGCTATCGACAAGTACGCCGTCGCGGATCGCATCTCCTACATTTCGACAGGCGGCGGCGCATTCCTCGAATTCGTGGAAGGCAAGACATTACCCGCCGTAGCGATGCTCGAGAGAAGGGCGGCAAACTAAGTCGCCGGACACTCCTTCAGGCGGGACAGTCGCGAAGCCGGCGCTGAGACTCAGTGCCGGTTTCGTCGCCCGAATGCCGGGCTCGCGACATGCCTTCTCGAGTAAGCCCCTAAAAATCAACAAGTTTCATTTCAGTCGAGGCCAAATGCCGCGTCGTTGCGCGGCCGCCGCACCGTTCAGGTGCACTCAAACTCCGACATACGGCCGTAACACGGATATGTATAATTTCGCGCATGTTTAGAAGAACGAAGATCGTCGCCACGCTTGGACCGGCCACCGACGACAAAAAGGTCCTTAAAGATATGATGACGGCCGGTCTGGACGTCGTCCGTATCAACTTCTCGCACGGTCATGCCGACGATCATCGCATGCGTGCCCAAATGGTTCGCGAGGCTGCCAGCGAAGTGGGTCGGGAAATCGGCATGATGGGCGACCTCCAGGGGCCGAAGATCCGCGTTTGCCGGTTCGAAGATAGCTGCGTGATGCTGGACGAGGGTGAGTCTTTCTTCCTCGACAGCACATTCGACCGTGAGGGCGGCAACCATGAAGGCGTGGGTGTCGCGCTCGATACGCTGCACCAGGACGTCGAGAAAGGCGACATGTTGCTGCTCAACGATGGGCTTATCGTACTCCAGGTCGATAGCGTTGAAGGAACGCGCATACACACGACGGTCGTATCGGGCGGCAAGCTATCGGACAACAAGGGCATCAATAAGAAGGGGGGCGGACTGTCGGCACCCGCGCTGACCGAGGTCGACAAAGAGAACATCAAGCTCGCGGCCGAACTCAACATGGACTTCCTCGCGGTGTCTTTCGTGCGTACTGGCGAAGACGTCGAGGAGGCCCGCAGACTGTTCCGCGAGGCGGGCGGCGAGGGCCATATCGTCGCCAAGGTCGAACGTACGGAAGCGGTCGAGAACATCGACTCCATTATCGAGGCCTCCGACGTCATCATGGTCGCTCGCGGCGACCTCGGCGTCGAGATGGGCTACACGGAGCTCACCGGTATTCAGAAGCGACTGATCCGCCAGGCCCGCAAGTCCAGTCGCATCGTGATCACGGCGACCCAGATGATGGAGTCCATGATCGAGCACAAGATCCCGACGCGCGCAGAAGTTTCGGACGTGTCGAACGCCGTCATGGACGGCACGGACGCTGTCATGCTGTCCGGTGAGACGGCGGTCGGCAAGCACCCCGTGCAGGCGATAGAGGCGATGGCGCAGGTGTGCCAGGGCGCCGAGAAGTTCCAGCTGACCAAGCGACAGACGACGCACCGGCTCGGGGAGAACTTTGAGTACGTAGACGAGGCAATCGCGATGGCAGTCATGTACACCGCCAACCATCTCGACGTCTCTGCGATCATCGCGTTAACGGAGTCCGGTTCGACGGCGAAGTGGATGTCGAGGATACGGTCCGATATACCGATTTTCGCACTGACTCCGCATGAGGAGACTCGTCGCCGAGTCACAATGTACCGCGGTGTCTACCCGGTCGCGTTTCCGCTGGTCAGTACCGAGAAGGTCTGGCAGCTGTATCGGGACATCTTCGACGCCATGCTCGAGAAGGACCTCGTGTCGATCGGCGACCTCGTCATTTTCACGAAAGGCGACATGCACGGCATCTCGGGCGGCACCAATGCCATGAAAATCCTCAAGGTCACTAGCTCGGAGTAGCATGAGGACCTGGCTGCTCCGGCTGATTTTCGGTTTCGCGTCAGTCGTGATGATCGTCGCGTTTACCGCGTGGTGGATGGTTCGCAGCAGTCTCCCGGTGCTGGACGGGGAGTTCGTCCTCGAGGGCATCGACAACACAGTCACCATCGAACGCGACGATCAGGGCATACCGACGATTCGGGCTGAATCCCGCCGCGACCTCGCGTTCGCCACCGGATTCGTACACGGCCAGGACCGGTTCTTCCAGATGGACCTGATTCGCCGACAGGCCGCCGGCGAGTTGTCCGAGATATTCGGCGCGGCAGCCATCGACGTGGACAAACGCTATCGCTTTCATCGTTTCCGGGCGCGCGCGCAGGCCGCAATGCAGGGACTGACGGCGAATGAGCTTGCCGTCCTTGACGCTTACGCCGACGGCGTGAATGCAGGCCTTCAGAACCTGTCCGCTCGTCCCTTCGAATACCTGTTGCTGCGCGAGCAGCCTCGCGAATGGGTCACGGAGGACACGATTGTCGTCGTCTATGCCATGTTCATGCAGTTGAACGACGATCGTGCCCGGCGGGATGTGCAACGTGGACGCGCAAAGGCGGTATTGCCACCGAACGTCTATGCGTGGCTGTATCCGACCGGTACCGAGTGGGATGCACCCATCATGGGCGGGCCGCTTGCGGCGAACGCCATGCCGGCGGCCAGCGATTTCTCGATTCGCGATGTCGAACTGGTTCCGCCGGAGGCCACAGAGAAAGGCCGACCGCCGCTGAACGGCAGCAACAACTGGGCGGTCAGCGGCGCGCTGACAGACAGTGGCCGCGCCCTGGTATCCAACGACATGCATCTTGGGCTTTCGGTCCCGAACATCTACTACCAGGCGCGCCTCATAACGACCGGCGAGTCCGCAATCGACGTCACCGGGGTGTCGCTGCCCGGCTCTCCGCTCGTCGTAGCGGGAAGCAATGGCAGCGTTGCCTGGGGTTACACCAACAGTTATGGCGACTGGTCTGACGCTGTCATCGTAAAGCCCGGCGTTGCTCCCGACACCTACCAGACGCCGGACGGTGACGAGGCCTTCACTCGATACACCGAGACAATCAACGTCAAGGACGACGAGCCGGTCGAGTACACGATCCGGGAGACGCGCTGGGGGCCGGTCGACGACCAGGCCGATTTCAACGGTGGCGAAATCGCTGTGCGGTGGCTCGCGCACAGCCCGCGCGCTGTCAATCTGAAGATCATCGAACTCGAGACCGTCGGAAGCCTCGAGGCCGCCCTCGACGTGGCAAACACGATGGGCATGCCGCCGCAGAATTTCGTCGCCGGTGACGCCGACGGCAATATCGGCTGGAGCATCGCCGGGCAGATTCCGGTGCGCAGCGCGTACGACCCGATGGTGCCGTCGGACTGGAGCACCGGGGGCGGCTGGGTCGACTGGCTCGCCGCGGACGACTACCCTCGCGTCGTGAATCCTGAGTCGCAGCGCATCTGGACGGCGAACGCGCGTGTCGTCAACGGTGACGCGCTTCAGAAGATCGGCGACGGCGGCTACGATCTCGCGGCGCGCGCCAAACAGATTCGTGACCGTCTTTTCGAGAAAGACCAGTTCGTTCCGGAGGACATGCTTGAGATCCAGCGGGATCACCGGGCCGTGTTCCTCGAGCGCTGGCGCGACTTGCTGCTCGATGCGATCGAAGCATCCGGCCCGGAGCTGGACGAGTATCGAGCGTTGGTCGAAAGATGGATCCCGGCAGCCTCCAGCGACTCGGTCGGCTACCGGCTTGTCAGGGCTTTCCGGCTGCAGGTCAGGCAGAAAGTGTTCGAAGCGCTGATGTCCCCGGTCAGGGATGTCCACGGTGAGGATGCCCGGCTCCTGATCAGTAACCAGTTCGAAGAGCCACTGTGGCAACTGCTGACACAGAAGCCCGATCACCTGCTGCCGGGGAACTTCGACAGCTGGGACGCATTGATGATCGGCGCGGTCGAGGAGACGATACGGCTCTTCGAGACGCGATTCGACGGCGGGCTGTCCGAACGGACCTGGGGTGAGTACAACACGGCCCGGATCATTCATCCGATCAGCCGGGCTGTGCCTTCGTTATCAGGCTGGCTGGATATGCCCCGCGAATCGCTGCCCGGCGATGCAAACCTGCCGCTGGCGCAGGGCCCCGACTTCGGGGCGTCCGAGCGATTCTCCGTCGCACCCGGCGACGAGGAAAACGGGTTGATGCAGATGCCGACCGGTCAGAGCGGCCACCCAATGTCGCCATTCTATCGGAGCGGTCACGATGACTGGGTTTCAGGCACTCCCAGCCCGTTCCTGCCGGGCGCAACGAGTCACACACTGACACTGGCACCCGCGCAATAGCTATTGTGCCGACGCGAGCAGCCGTTAGACTGTAGCGAGGACAGACCGCAGGGACATCATGACAGACCAGCGATTCAACACAACAGACAGCTACATCGCGACGGAAGACCTGACGATGGCGGTCAACGCGTCCGTCACGCTGGCTCGCCCGATTCTGGTTAAAGGAGAGCCGGGCACGGGCAAGACCCAGCTGGCGATCGAAGTGGCAAAGTCGCTGGGCAAGCCACTGTTCGAATGGCACATCAAGTCGACGACAAAAGCGCAGCAGGGGCTCTACGAATACGATGCGGTCGCGCGCCTTCGCGACTCGCAGCTCGGCGACGACAAGGTACAGGATATCGCCAATTACATTCGCCACGGCAAGATCTGGCAGGCCTTTGAATCCGACGAACAGCCGGTATTGCTGATCGACGAAATCGACAAGGCCGACATTGAATTCCCGAACGACCTGCTGCAGGAACTGGATCGGATGGAATTCTACGTCTACGAGACCCGCCAGCTCGTGCGTGCGAAGCACCGCCCGATCATGGTCATCACCAGTAACAACGAGAAGGAATTGCCGGACGCATTCCTGCGCCGCTGTTTCTTCCACTTCATCAAGTTTCCGGACCAGGAAACGATGGCCAGCATCGTCGACGTGCACTTCCCGAACCTGAAACAAGACCTGCTGTCTGCCGCCCTGAGTGCGTTCTACAAGGTGAGGGACGTGCCGGGTCTCAAGAAGAAACCGTCCACGTCCGAGCTGCTGGACTGGATCAAGTTGTTGCTCGCTGAGGATATTCCGCCCGAGGCGCTGACCGGCACCGACAAGCGCAAGGCGATACCGCCGATGTACGGCGCTTTGCTGAAGAACGAGCAGGACGTGCATCTTTTCGAGCGACTGGTGTTTCTGGATCGCCAGTCGTCGCAATAGGGTCGTGCACTCCGTACCTGCCGCCGTCGAAGCTGCTGACCGCAACACCGACCTGCGGCAGCCCGGTCGCCTGCCATGTTGATTCCGTTCTTCTTCATGCTGCGCGAAGGTGGGATGAAGACCTCCATCACCGAGTTGCTGACGCTGCATGAAGGGATGCAGGCCGGGCTTGCCGACTTCAGCGTCGACCAGTTTTACTTCCTCGCGCGTACGACGCTCGTCAAGGACGAGTCCGAGCTTGACCGTTTTGACCGCATCTTCGCCGCCTACTACAAGGGCGTGCAGGACAACCTCGGCGACCTGTTCGCGTCGATTCCCGACGACTGGCTGCGGCAGCAGTCCGAGCTGCACTTGAGTGAGGAAGAACGTGCAAAGATCGAGTCGATGGGCGGCTTCGACGAACTCATGAAAGCGTTGCGGGAGCGCCTCGAGGAACAGGACGAACGGCACGAGGGCGGCAACAAGTGGATCGGTACCGGCGGTACCTCACCGTTCGGCGCCTTCGGTTACAACCCGGAAGGAATCCGAATGGGCTCTGCCAGCGGCGGTAACCGGCGCGGCGTCAAGGTCTGGGAGCGACGGCAGTATCGCAATCTCGACGACAACATCGAACTCGGGACGCGCAACATCAAGGTCGCGCTCAGGCGTCTGAGGAAGTTCGCCCGTGAAGG
>JASJCQ010000026.1 GCA_030065915.1 Woeseiaceae bacterium | reverse complement strand
ATTCTCGATTTCGATCAGGCCCACGATGTCGGCGTCAATCGCGACCAGGGTCGACACCGATTTGGCCAGCTGCCGCCGATATTCCTCTGGCGAGTCAGCGCCCCGGCAACCCGAGTCGCCGCCGGGGCCGCAGGTCGGATTGCCGTCGTCGATGCTCGAGAAGAAATTGAGCATGTTGATACTCGCGACCGTCAACGTACCACCGGGGTTCGGCGCCGACGGGCGTGGATTGGTGCGAGCGAACACCGGCATCTGTGTTGGCATCAGTCGCCAGGTCTGGGCGCCGGCGCCGCCGCTTCCGCGGGAGTAGCGAAGTACGCCGGTCAGGTTCTTGACCTGGTCACCGACGCGCAACGGATTGTCCGGGCGCAGGTAGCGTACCGGCCGTACTGCCGAATCCCGGCGGCCATCGTCGAGGATGATCGTGCGCCTCGCGAGTTCGCGCCGATAGTCGGCATAGCCGTCGACGGACGGTGCGTTGCCGTTTGTGAACTGGAAGGCACGGCCGCCCTCGGTCAGCCTGACCGTGCCGAACTGGTCGAGGCCGAAGGTGTCGCTGACCGTCAGCGTATTCGTGAACTGGACCAGCATGCCTTCGAAACGTTCCAGGTCCGCGATGGGGTCTCCGTCGCTGTTCAGCACCGTGCCGACGGTGCTGAACAAAACGGCCGGCTGGATATCGCCGCGACCGACTACGCTGACCGAGTCGACGTGCAGCTGCGTTTCGCCGAAAAACTCCACGACCTCGCCGGTTACGCTGACGCTGTCGCCGACACTAACGTCGACGGCCGGACGGTCTCCGTCGAAGACAAAAATACCGTCCGATGAGTCGATGTCCGGGTCAGGCAGACCGGTGATGTAAAAGCCACCGAGGTTCGCCTGCTGGTCGGCATCGTTATCCTGGAAGTCGCCTGTCACGACTCCGCCAACGGTCACCGTCTGCCCCAACAACGGGCTGGCTGATCCCGAACCCTGTACCGCGCCAATCAAAATGGTGGCGTCCGGCGACGGTGTATCGCCCGGCGCATTATCGCTTCCGCCCGATGAACCACCGCAAGCGCTCGCGAGGCCGGCTGCCAGCAGACCAAGCAACGGCCTACGCATGGAGTTTCCTGCACAGGTCGACGAGGCCGGAAGCCAGCGAGTCAATCGACGACCGGTCCCGCTCGCTGAGAAGACCGCCGTCATCGTCGAACGCTTTGTGCGCAGCACTCAAAGCATGCTGCTTCGGCTGAACGACCACACCGAGGTTGTTCAGCAGAGCTCGCAGATGCACCAGCCCTCGCAAGCCCCCCAGGCCGCCACCCGATGCGCCCATGATCGCCGCGACCTTGTCCGTGTATGCCATCATTCGCGGCTCATCGCCATGCCTGCGCGACAACCAGTCGAGCGTGTTCTTCAGCAGCGGCGTGGGCAAGCCGTTGTACTCCGGCGAAGCGATCAGCAGTCCATCATGCTCACTGAACAGGTTCTTCAGCTCACTGACGGAATCGGGCTGGCCGTTCTCCGCCTCATCGTCCTGGTTGAACAGCGGCATCGGGAAATCGCGCAGGTTGATCAGCGTGACTTCCGCGCCAGCCGATCGTGCCGATTCGGCGGCCACCGTCACGAGGCGCTGGTTGAATGATGCCCGGCGCGCGCTGCCAGAGAACGCCAGGAGTCGGGGTGTCGGCATGTTGGAGTCCAGGACGAAAAAAGGGCGGTTCGTTTGAACCGCCCCTATCTTGCCATACCGCTTCAGGCGAGGCGATCAGGCCTCTGCCGGCTGTAGCCGTCGTGCGACCGGCAGCTTTATCCTGAAGCGACCCGGGCCGAGCAGGGCCTGGACTACCGTCGCGACGACCAGGAATGCGGGGTATTCCCATCCGCCGTTCTCGTTCGAGAAGAGCCAGCCCGCACTCCAGTGCACGTACGTCGCACCGAGCAGGACCGGGATCAGCGCGACGGCAACGGCCCTTGTGCCGATGCCGGCGATCAGTAGCGCGCCGCCGCCGATCTCAGCTGCGGTAACGAGGTAGGCTGTAAAGCCCGGGAAGCCCTGTGACTCGAAGAAGCCGACCGTTCCCGGCAGCGTAAAGACCATTACCTTCAACAGTCCGTGGGCGATAAACATCGTTCCGAGACCCAGTCTCAGTACGAGTGCGGCGTAATCAACATTTGAATTCATGATGTGTTCCTCAGGTTTGTTTGATCAGGGGATTGGTTGGGATACGTCAGGCGACGCGACGCGCAGGCTCCGCCTCAGCGAGCTCGGCGATCTGCGTGCGAGCAGCATCGAGAACTTCGTCGGCAGCCTTGCCCGCCTGGCTGGCCGAAATGACCTCAACGTCATCGATGCCAACAAAGCTCAGTGCATGGCGAAGATAGGGCGTCGCGAAATCTGCGGCGCTGTCGATCGCGACGCCACCGGACGCGACGACGACATAGGCCTTCTTGCCCTTGAGCAGGCCTTCAGGACCGCTCTCTGTGTAACGAAACGTCAGCCCAGCTCTGGCGATCATATCGATCCAGGCTTTCAGCACGGCGGGTACACCGAAGTTGTACATCGGCGACCCGATGACGACGATGTCGGCTGCCTTGAGCTCGTCCACCAGTACATCAGATTCAGCAAGCGCAGCACGCTGTGCCTCGGTCCTGTCCTCCGGCGCCGCGAAGTTCGCCGCAATCCACCGGTCGTCGACGAAATTCAGGCCGGCGGCCAGGTCACGACGCGTGACATTCGTGCCGTCCAGCGGATTGCCCAGCGTGTCGATCAGCTCTCCGGTGAGCTGGCGCGTCAGGGAACCCTGCGTCCGTCCACTGGCGCTGATCTCCAGGATGTTGGTCATGTCGTTCTCCTTGATTGTCGATGGGTGCAGTCTCTACGTTCCGTTGAGATAGATAAACAGCACAAAAAGGACATAAATGTTGCTAAAATCGCAACAATGGATAGATTTGAAGATCTGCAGGCGTTTGCGGCCGTGGTCGAGGCAGGAAGCTTTACCGCTGCAGCGGATCGACTCGACATGGCCAAGTCCGCCGTTTCCCGCCGCGTGGCGCGGCTCGAGGAGAGGCTGGGCGTCCAGCTCATTCGGCGCACGACACGACGGCTCAACGTGACAGACTCCGGGCAGAGTTTCTACGAGCGTGCGGCGCGCATCATCGCGGACCTCGACGAGGCCGAGTCTGCAGTTGCCCAGGAGCACGGCGAGCTGAAAGGCGAGTTGCGCATCGCACTGCCGCTCGGTTTTGCCGTCCGGCACATGTCAGAACCGATAGCGCAGTTCTCTCGCGAGCACCCGAAAGTGCGTTTTCGCCTGGACTTGAACGACCGCAAGATCGACCTGTTGGAGGAGGGCGCCGACCTGGCGATACGTATCGGCCAGCTGACGGATTCGAGCCTGATTGCAAGGAAGTTGTTCGATGCCAGGACCGTCGTCTGCGCTTCACCGGGCTACATCGCCGAGCACGGCGAGCCCGAGTCGCTCGACGATCTCACCGATCACCCGTGTCTTGTCTACGATAACCTCGCGGAGCCCGAGCGCTGGGTGTGTACGGATGCCGACGGCGCGCGACGGGAAGTCATCGTCAATATCGGTATGCGAGCCAGCAGCGGCGAGTTTCTGCGCGAATGTGCCGCCGAGGGCCTCGGCATTATCGTCCAGCCTACGTTCCTGGCCAGCGATGCCATCTGTGAGGGCCGGTTGGTACCGATACTCACACGCTACCGATGGCCCGTGACGCCGGCTTACGCGGTCTACCCGCCGACTCGCCACTTGTCATACCGGGTGCGCACGTTCATCGACTTCCTCGCGGCGCGGTATGCCGCCGGAACGCCGTGGGACTCTGCGTGCGAAGAAATCGAACGTTCGGCATAATTCGCAGTCGAAACCTGGCATGCAAAAGCCCGAACGTCTAGGGAAGGATTCATCAATGAGAGTGTTAATTGCCGCGGCCATCCTGCTGTTACTGCAGCCCCTCGCCAATGCGGGGGAGCTCGTCCGCGAGTTCAGCGGAAGCAAGAGTACGACGACGCAGGCGTTCGAGGTCGACGGCGCCTGGCTGCTGGATTGGCGGCTCGATGCCGATTACGAGTCGCTTGTTGCGCTCGATATAACGCTGATCGATGCGAGCACAGGCGCGCACGTCGGTCGCGTGCTGCATACCAAGAGAAAGGGTAACGGCCTGAAGCTCTTCAAGCAGGGCGGTCGATACCAGTTGCGCATCAGCACGACGCTGGGGCGCTGGCGAATCAAAATCCAGTCGATCAGTGACGATGAAATCGAGCGTTACACGCCCAGGCGTCCGCCCGAGCCGGTCCCGGGCCTCATTCGCTAAGGCACTTAAGGACTATCCGAAATAGTCCGGTGCGTTGCCGGGCTTCCATTTGATGTTGCAGCCGATACTCGGCGCCTGTTCCGTGCTGACCGGGCGTGCCGCGAGTACAGCATCCATCGCCGCGCGCAGGTCCTTGCCCGTCACCGGCTTGCCGTTCGACGGGCGACTGTCGTCGAGCTGACCGCGATACACCAGCTTCAGGTCGCCATCGAACAGGAAGAAGTCTGGCGTGCAGGCGGCGCGATAGGCCTTGGCGACGGACTGGTCCTCATCGAACAGGTAGGGGAACGTGTAGCCCTGCGTTACCGCTTCAAGCTTCATCTTGTCCGGCGCATCTGCCGGGTAGGCCTCGGCGTCGTTGCTGTTGATCGCGACGATGTTCACATTCGGGTAGTCGGTTGCCAGGGCCGCCAGGGCTTCCCGGACGTGGACGACGAAAGGACAGTGATTGCAGATGAACATAACGAGCAACGGATTGCCGTCGTCCGGCAATGCATGCACGTTGCCGTCAGGGTCGGGCAACGAAAAC
Organism: Woeseiaceae bacterium; assembly: GCA_030065915.1. Lineage (GTDB taxonomy): Bacteria > Pseudomonadota > Gammaproteobacteria > Steroidobacterales > Woeseiaceae > UBA1847. Next base: position 31,197 of record JASJCQ010000026.1, on the reverse strand, counting down.
GCCGGTGCTGATGTCCCGAGTTCCAGCATTTGTGATTCGACTGCGGCCATGTTCTATCTCTCGTCTGTTGGGGTTGCGACAGTGTCGCGCCGGGCCATCCCCGAGGCAAGTAGGCGAAGCGCATCGCTTGTGCGATGATCACGACCTTGATCTCGAGGTAAGCCTTTGAACGTCCAGACTACCGACAAAGCCGGCGCACTGATCAGCTTCGCGGCCGTGATCGTGGTTGTCTACGGCCTGCAAATGGCGAAGGTGCTGATGGTGCCCCTGTTGCTGGCGACGTTCATCGCGTTGATTACCGTGCGGCCGATGCTCTGGATGCAGAAGAAGCGGGTGCCTGCGGTGCTGGCGGCTCTCATCATCGTCATCGTAATCATGATGATGCTGACATTTGTCGGCAGCATCGTCGGGCGTTCGGTCGCGCAATTCACCGCCGCGTTGCCGGAATACCAGCAACGACTGGACGGTATCGTCAGGGGCGTCCTGGAGTTTGTAGTCGAACACCTCGGCGTAGACGAATCCGTCGATACTCTCGGCGACCTGGTGAACCCGGGATGGGCCATGGGCCTCGCGGCCAATATCCTGAACGGCGTCAGGGACGTGTTGACTAACGTCTTCCTGATCTTCTTCACCGTCGTCTTCATCCTGCTCGAAGCGTCAACGCTGCGGACCAAGATGGAGGCCGCGTTCGGCGCCCGCGAAGGGTCTCTGGAGAAGCCCAAATTGTTCCTGTCGAACCTTGGGCGGTACCTCAGCATCAAGACGCTGGTCAGCATCGCGACCGGTTTGCTCGCGTGGGGACTGACGAGCGCGATCGGTCTCGATTTCCCGCAGCTCTGGGGCATGCTCGCATTCCTGCTGAACTACGTCCCGACCATCGGATCCATCATTGCGGCTGTTCCCGCGATCCTGTTGGCGCTCGTGCAGATCGGGCCGGAAGCAGCGACCGCGACGATGATCGGTTTCGTCCTGATTAACATCATGTTCGGCAACCTGATTGAGCCGAGGCTGATGGGTTACGGCGTCGGCATCTCGCCGCTGATTGTGTTCGTCGGCCTCGTTTTCTGGGGTTGGGTCTTTGGCCCGGTCGGCATGCTGCTCTCAGTCCCGTTGACGATGACGCTGAAACTCTGGCTGGAGGGCGACGAGAGTACGCGCTGGATTGCGATCCTGATAGGCTCCGAGCGCGATGCACAGCACGAAGCGGCCGAGCGAAGACAGGAAGACATCGACGAGTTGGAGTCGGAGTCGGAGACGGTGCCGGATCAGATCGGAAGCTGATGCCCTGACTTGAACGTCTCCATCACAAACGTCGAGCTGATGTCGGCGAAGTCGACCTCGCGGATCAGGCGTTTGTAAATCTCATCGTAGTGCCGCACGTCGCGCGCCACGACCTTTAACAGGTAATCAATACTGCCGCTCGTCCGGTAGAAGTCGAGAATCTCCGGGATCGAGTTCACGGCCTTCTCGAAGCGACTGAACCACTCGTCGCTGTGCTGGTTTGTGCTGACCAGCGCAAACACCGTCAGACTGAACCCCAGGGCCTCTGCATCCAGTTCAGTGGTTCGTGACTGGATGATGCCCTGCTTCTCGAGGTCACGGACGCGCCGCCAGACCGCCGTTTTCGACAGCGCGCAGCGGTCGGCCAGCTCGGCCATCGAAAGTCCCGCGTCTGACTGGAGGATTCGGAGTATTTGGCGGTCTTTTGTGTCCATTAGTTCCGATATAAAGTATCTTATGAAACGTATGTTCAAATTCTAGCCGAAATTGTATAAGAAAACGCAATAATGATTTTCGCGAATTTGCCGATAATTCGGAAAAGGAGATGCATATGGCTTTGAAAGACAGGTTCACAGACCATCCCGCTACCGTCGGAGAGTCCTACACCGAGCACTTTTCCTCGGCGATGGGATTCAGCCTGTCGATGTTCAAGGCCGCGTTCTGCTGCGGTGTTCACGCGATCTTTCCCTTCATGTTCGAGAAAACCGGCAGCCAGTGCATCACCGGCCTGTATGACCGGATGGTGACCAATCGCAGCCGATTGAAGGACAAGGAAGCCGCCGCTGACGGCAAAGTCGTCGCCTGAGCAACGCGTCCTGGCGATTCAATAAAACCTTCTTCCCCTGGCCCGCCGCGGGCGGGCCACTACGTATTGCGGTGCCTGTTCGGCAAGCGCATCCTTTTCCGCATGCTTCGCCTTTCATTCATTTGCGTGCTGCTGTTTGCCTGCTGGCCCCTGGCCGGTGAAGAACAGGCGTCGGCCACCGACATTGTCAGGGCGGCTGTCGATCATTGGCGTGGCATTTCCTCCTACAGCGAGATGACGATGGTCATTCATCGCCCCGACTGGGAGCGCAGCATGTCCATGCAAGCGTGGACCAAGGGGGACGAGCGTTCCCTGGTTCGCGTCACCGAGCCGCGTAAGGACCGCGGCAATGCGACCCTGACGAATGACAACGAGATGTGGACCTTCTCGCCGCGCATTAACCGGGTCATCAAGATCCCGTCGTCGATGATGGGTCAAAGCTGGATGGGCTCGGACTTCTCTAACAAGGACGTCGCCCGGGCCGACGACATCGTCGACCAGTATGCGCACACCCTGATCTCGACGACGGAGCGTGACGAACTCATGGTCTATGAAATCGAGTCGGTGCCGTTCGAGGATGCGGCGGTTGTCTGGGGACGTGAGGTGCTGATGATTCGCGAAGACCATGTCGTGCTCGAGCATCGTTTCTACGACCAGGATGGCGCGCTGGTCAAGGCGCTGACTACGCTCGAGATTGACGATATGGGTGGCCGAACGGTCGCCAGCCGGCAGCGCATGCAGAAGACCGACGAAGCCGACGAGTGGACCGAGATAAGCGTGCAAAAGGTCGAGTATGAGGTTGACGTAACGGACAGCCTGTTCACGCTGTCCAACTTGAGAAATCCCAGAGAGTAGTCACTTGATACTCACACTCCGACTGGCCTGGCGAAACCTGTGGCGGCACGCGAGGCGCACCTGGCTGACGATCGGCGCGATGGTCTTTTCGAACGTGCTACTCGTCTTCATGATCTCGTTCCAGTTCTCTGTCTACGACCTGATGATCAACAATTCGCTGCGCGCCTTCAGCGGGCATATGCAGGTACAGGCACCGGGCTACATCGACGACGGCAGTATGCGACAGACGGTGGCGGAGATCGTGCCGCTTGCGTCAAGACTCCGACAGGACTTTCCCGACGCCGATATCGCGGCGCGAGCAAGCGGGTTCGTCCTTGCATCCAGTGAGCAACGCTCCTACGGCATCGCCGTGTACGGCGTCGAACCGGCATTCGAGCCGAGCGCGTCCAGCATTCCCGGGCTGGTGACCGACGGGCGCTTCGTCGAGTCCGGCGACGAGGTGATTATCGGAACGGTGCTTGCAAGGAACCTTCGCGTTTCGGTAGGCGACGAACTGACGATGCTTGGCAGCGGGCGGGACGGCTCCTTCGCCGCAGCCGTTATGACTATCGTCGGCATCTTCGACAGCGGCATCCCCGATCTCGACCGCAGCATTGCCGAGATCCCGCTGGCCACGTTCCAGGAGGTGTTCTACATGCGGGGCAGCGGTCACCAAATCGTGATCAACGCGCCGACGATCGATTCCGCATCGGACTACCGGCAGCGCATCAGGGCGCTGCTGCCCGACGATCTGGAGCTGCACGACTGGACGGCGCTGCAGCCGGGTCTCAAGCAGGCGATCACGGCCGACCTGAGTTCCAGCTTCTTCGTCTACGGCGTGCTTGTCATCCTTGTCGCATTCAGCGTGCTCAATACCGGATTGATGTCGGTCCTCGAGAGGACGCGGGAATTCGGCATCCTGATGGCGCTCGGCATTGCCCCGGGGCGCCTCGGCAGGCTGGTGCTGCTCGAGACCGCACTGATGGGGGCGATCGGCATCCTGCTGGGCGCGCTGCTCGGCGGCATCCTGACCGCTTATTTCGGTGTGACCGGCTTTGTCGTGCCCGGCATGGAGGAGATGGCCGTCCGATTCAACCTGCCCGCGCGTCTGTACCCGGGCATCAGCGTGGTGACCTTGTTTGCCGGCCCGTTCGTCGTCTTTCTCGTGTCGATCCTGGCCACGCTGTACCCGGCGTTCCGACTGAATCGCCTGCAGCCCGTCGAAGCGATGCGCGCGGCATGAGCACGGTAAGGCAACGATGCGCATCCTGATCAAACTCGCCTGGCGCAACCTGTTTCGCAATCACCGGCGCACGCTGATCATGCTCAGTGCGATCACCGTCGGCGTGTGGGCGATGATCTTCATGACGGCGATGACGCAGGGCATGGTGTCGCAGATGGTCCATGATGGCATCAGTGTGATCCCCGGCCATGTGCAGGCACGCAACCCAAACTACGGCGACGATCCGACCGTAAATAACCTGCTGCCTGTGCCGGACAGCGGGATCGCGGGGCGGCTCGAAGGGCGCGGCTTCAGCTCGTGGTCGACGCGATTGAGCGTGCCCGCGGTGATCTCCAGCGAACGCGAGTCGCGGGGTGTCACATTGCTCGGTATAGACCCGGAGCGCGAGGCGGACTTCACGTTCGTCGATCTCGAAACGATCGACGGACGTTACCTCGAAGGCGTCTCGGACCAGGGTGTCCTGATCGGCGCCAAACTGCTGGAACGTCTCAAGACCAGGCTCGGCAATCGCATCGTCCTGATGAGCCAGACGCCCGACAACGATATCGCGGACCGCGGTTTCCGGATCGTCGGCGTCTTCAACGCGAAGGTGGAGCTGTGGGAGGAAACCTGGGTACTGACCGGCAAGGAGACGTTGCAAACCATGCTCGGCGTACCGGACCAGGTCACCGAGGCGATCGTGTTCGGTGACAACTACCGCCAGGTCGACGAAGTGGCTGACTCAGTGGGCGATGTGTTCGACAACTCCGTGTCCGTGCAGCGATGGACCGAGCTGGATCGTTATCTCGGTACGATGCTCGAGGTCATGGACGGTTTCACGCTGGTCTGGGTCGTCGTCATTTTTCTCGCGTTGTCGTTCGGCCTGGTCAACACGCTGGTCATGGCCGTGTTCGAGCGCGTGCGAGAAATCGGTTTGATGCTGGCACTGGGCATGCGGCCGTCGAGCATTCTCGGTCAGATCGTGATCGAGTCGATGTTGCTGCTCATTATCGGGCTTGCCCTCGGCAACGTGTTGGCCTGGCTATCGGTCAGCGCATTTCCCGACGGTATCGATGTTTCCATCGTCGCCAAGGGCATGGAGATGATGGGTGCGTCGTCGATCCTGATGCTGGACTTGCGCCTGCAGGACGTGGTGCTGGCCAACAGCGTCGTCTTGATACTGGGATTCCTCGCCAGCCTCTCGCCGGCCTGGCGGGCGTCCCGATATGATCCCATTGAAGCTATTCACAAGGTGGACTGATGAGTGCCGTACGCTGTGTTGACGTGTGCAAGACCTACCGCCAGGGCGACGAGGATATTCACGCGCTCGATCATGTGAGTATCGAGATAGCGAACGGCGGTTTCGTCTGCCTGTCGGCGCCTTCCGGCGGCGGCAAGACGACCTTGCTGAATGCGATCGGCGGGCTGGACGTGCCCGACTCCGGCGAAATCTATATCGACGAGCAGCGCATCGACAATCTCAACAAAGGTGAGCTCGCCGCTCTCAGGCTGCAGAAGATTGGCTTCGTGTTCCAGGCGTTCAACCTGATTCCCGTGCTGTCGGCGCGCGAGAACGTGGAGTTCGTCATGCAGGTCCAGGGCGTCGCAGCGGACAAGCGACGTTCGCTGGCGATGAGCATCCTCGACGAGGTCGGGCTCGGTGGTCTCGAGGAACGGCGACCCGCCGAGATGTCGGGCGGGCAGCAGCAGCGGGTTGCCGTCGCAAGAGCGATCGTGTCGAGGCCGGCATTGGTCCTGGCGGATGAGCCGACCGCGAACCTCGATTCCAAAACGTCTGATGAGCTGATGGAGCTGTTCACCGAGTTGAATACCCACCATCGCACGACCTTCATCATCGCAACGCATGACCGTCGCGTGATGAGCTATGCGAAACGACTGATTAAGATGCTGGACGGGCGCATTGTTGACGATATTGCGCAAGCCTGAGCTGACACTGCTGCTCCTGTTTCTTGCAGCGGGTTCAGCTGCGGACACGGACTTCGGCGGTCACGGCAAGCTCCGGGGGGTCGCCAATGCTCTGCCCGGCGACAGCATCATTCGAACGGTTGCACCCTCCGTCCCGTTCGACGCTGAGGGGGAGCTTAGACTCAACTTCAAGGCATCGGGAGGCGCATGGCGAGCCGAGGCAGCCTACTCATTGTTCCTGTTGCATGGAGACCGCGTCGCCTATCGACGCGATCTTGCCGACGGCGTGCCCCTGTACCCGGATGACGAGACACGCCTGCTGGACCTGACACACGTCTTCGAGGACTCGGGGAAGCGTTTAGCGCTGCATCGTATGGACAGGCTTGCCATCGGCTATACGAGCGACGACTTCGTCATCCGGCTCGGGAGGCAGGTGCTGTCGTGGGGCAACGGCCTGTTTTTCTCATCGCTGGACCTCGTTAATCCTTTCGACCCGGCCGCGATCGATACCGAGTACAAGACGGGCGACGACATGCTCTACGCACAGCGGCTCTTCGAGACCGGCAACGATCTACAGGCGGCACTCGTGGTCCGGCGGAAACCGGACACCGGCAACGTGAGTTCCAGCCGCTCCAGCGCGTTGCTGAAATACCATGCGTTCATCGGTGCATCGGAGCTCGACATCCTGTTCGGAAAGCACTACGACGAACCGGTGTTCGGACTAGGGTTAGCCAGGAGCGTCGGCGGTGCCGTGATCAGAAGCGACGTGTCAGTGACGGACTCCGGGGGCGGCTACAAGACCCGGTTTCTGCTCAACGGCAGCCTGTCCTGGATCGCCTTCGGCAAGAACATGAGCGGGTCCGTCGAGTATTTCTATTCCGGGTTCGGACTTGGCGATGACGACGTCCTGACGACGGACGTCGCCGCCAATGCGGAGTTGTCCGAGCAACTCCTGCGGGGCGACCTGTTCAATATTGGCCGCCACTACCTGGCGGGCAACGTCCTTGTCGAAATGACGCCGTTGTTGTCGGTGACGCCTACTCTGTTTACGAACCTCTCTGACGGCAGCGCGTTGTTCCAGTTGATCGGCCAGTACAGCCTGTCGGACAACAGCGTGTTGCTTGGCAGCCTGAATGTCCCGGTTGGCCCGCCTGGCACAGAGTTCGGTGGACTCAAGGTGCCGTTGACCAACCTCGAGTTCTCCGCTGGCCCCGGCATCTTCCTGCAGCTTGCCGGCTATTTCTGAATCGTTCGTCGTCCCTGAGGCAAGTTCAGGGTTGTAACAGAACCGAAACAAACGCGTAAATCGCCTGTAATACGAGCGTGTTCTCTTAGCGTCAGAATTCTTCGGAGCAATCTTCATGGCGCTAGCCTCCATCCTGGTGGTCGATGCCGATGCGGTGTCGCGTCACCGCACCGCTGACGCGCTCCGCGCACTGGGGCATCGAGTTCGGGTGAGTGGAGACGCAAGTTCCGCTTTGGCAACGGCTCAGCGAAGCCGCCCGGATCTTATGCTCTGCGACCTTGCGCTACCCGACGTCGATGGCATTGATCTGCTCGGCGACGTACGGCGAGACGATCGATTGCGGTCCGTCAGGGTGCTGGTGACATCCTCACAAGGTGTCTCTGAGGAAGTCATGTTGGCGATGGAGTCCGGTGCCGACGATTTCATAGGGAAGCCCATAGACTCACTGGAACTCAGCGCCCGTATCAGCGCCTGTCTTCGTAGACCTGCCAACACGACGGCTGCCCCGGAAATTCGTGCTGGCGGAATCCTGATCGATTCATTAAGCCACCGAGTTACTGTGGATCGCAAGGCCCTCTCGCTCGCGCCCCGCGAGTACCAATTGTTGCAGTTCCTGATCAGCAACCAGGACCGCGTATTCAGCCGAAAGCAATTACTGATGCACGTCTGGAATCGCGACGCCTCGGTAGGTCCGAGGACGGTCGACGTTCACATCAGACGACTTCGTAGTCTGCTCGAGCCTTTCGGGTATGCCCGGTACGTTCAGACGGTACGCGGGTCAGGGTATCGATTCTCACTTGAAGACTAGCCCGTAGATCCGATCGGGGCGGATATCGCTTGTCCCGCGAAGACCAGCCCGTAGCTTCGTTACATACCCGTAATCAGATTGTCACGATATCTCAACATCGCCTGACTACTTTGCCACGAAAGACAACGACCCGAGACGCGTAGCGCGTACGTATGCGTCGCAACCCGGGAGCACGATGCTCGGCACATTCCGCAGCGCGCGGACATCGAAACAACCATTCTGGTCTGGAGACTGACAATGAAACTCTCAAAGCTGACTGCTGCCCTGTTGGCAGCGGCCGCACTTGCTGCTTGCGATAGCGGCGACATTACTCTTGCCCCGACAACGGTGGACAACTCAAACCAGGGCAACACCAGTACCAATCCGCCGGCGACGACAGCCAACCCCTGCGCCGCTTACGAAGAAGCAGGCCAGCGATTTGAAGGTGCACTGAACGCGGACGGCAACTGCGTCTACGATTCGTCCTTCGTGTCGGACACGCGGCCAATCACTGTCTCGACGATTCGTTTTCCAAACTTCGGTGGTTTGCATGTCTTCGAAGACTCACTGTTCATCGGTGAAGATGTTGATGCGTCCGCGGCGTCTACCGGTCTCCGCATACCGCAAGAAGGTGAGGGTACTCGCCTCGTAATCGATGCGGGCAACACGATGGTTTTTCAGGCGGCTGACAGCTATGTGCGCATAGCCAGGGGTTCACAAGTCTTTGCGGAAGGAACCCTTTCGGAGCCGATTACTTTTACGGCAGACGAAGATGCAATCCAGGCTGTCGCAGCCGAGACTGATCGCGGTCTTTGGGGCGGCTTGCAGATTAACGGCAATGGCCGCACAAACAAATGTCATGACGGTACTGCTACGGGTAACAGTCCCGGCGACCCGGATCAGTTTGCGGCAACGTCAAACAACGTCCACAGCTGCCATGCAACGGCTGAGGGCCGGCCGGCAACCTATGGCGGCAATAACAACGCCGAGAACTCCGGCGTACTCACCTATGTGGTCGTAAAACACGCCGGCTTCGAAGTTGTTGATGGCGATGAGCTAAACGCGATTACGCTCAACGGCGTCGGCAGCGGGACGACCATCAGTCACGTGCAGGTGTATACGACGCTGGACGATGGCTTCGAGATGTTTGGCGGCGCCGTCGACCTCGATCATATCGTTGCCGTAAACGTTGGCGACGATTCCATTGACTACTCCGAAGGCTACAACGGCAATATCCAATATGCGGTCGTTCTGCATACCTCGGGCGGCAATCGCTGCATCGAGGGCGACAACACCGGAGGCGGTCGAGGCGACGGAATTACACCGACGACAAAGCTTGTAATCTCGAACCTGACTTGTATTACGTCCAACATCGATGAGGGTGCCGGCACCAGTCCGTCGTCCAAAGGTGACTCGGAAGGTCCGCTGTTCAGGGAAGGTGCGTACTTCGAGATGTACAACTCGATTGTGACGTCGAACGCGCCTGGCCACGCATCGAATGAGTGTATCGAAGTGGCCGATTCCGAAGGCCCTGAGACCATTGATGCTGTTGAGAATGGCACCTCCGTTTTGGCCAGCAACGTCGTTGCCTGTGCTGCGTCTGATTTCATCAAGTCATCGCCAAATTCATTTGCGAACGCGGCAATCGAAGACGCCGAGCTTCTCGCGCTCCTCACTTCCGGCAGCAATACCAACAACGTCCTCGACAACAGCAATATCGAGTACACGAGCCTGATCACTGGCGGAACGTCCACACGAGGTTACCTCACGGCGGACACGATCACGGATTCGACCAGCGCGGTCGTATTCGATCAGTCTACGGATCTCTTCGATGTCTCGAGCGTTGACGACTACTTCGAATCGCCAACCTTTCTCGGCGCTGCCAACAGCTCCGATGACTGGCTGGCCGGCTGGACGGTCGGCCTCAATGCACCACTCGACCCGTAGTCAACACATGCGTTCGAAGCACAACGCGACTCAACACAAGCGCGAGGCACCCGCAGGTGCCTCGCCCTGCGTTTCAGCACGCAGCAACCAAAGAGGCTGACCATTATGTATTTCAAGACCACAAACGCACTCAGTGTGGCGCTCGCTTGCACGGGTATCGCCATCGCACCAACAAGCGTCGCTGAGGAATTGGCTGACGAGTCTATAGAAGAGGTCATTACTTTCGGACGTTTGAAGAGCGGTGCCGCCGCGCTTACCGATGAGCGAATGGAAGTACCGTTCTCGGCGGACTACCTCGGTTTTGAAGCCATATCGCGCGCGGGGGACTCCAATATCGCCGCAGCACTACGTCGTGTGCCGGGGCTCACCGTCATCGACGGGAAATTCGTTTATGTGCGCGGGCTTGGCGAGCGCTACTCCAGCGTGCAGGTGAATGGCGCAGCGGTTCCTTCGCCGGACCTTACTCGCAGCGTCATACCGCTGGACCTCTTTCCGACGTCAATCGTCGAGGCGATCAAGATTCAGAAAGCACCTTCTCCGGATCAGCCTGCTGCGTTTGGTGGCGGATCGGTGAACATTCGTACCAAGAGCGTTCCCGACGAGCTGGTCGCGTCACTCAGCGTCAGCACTGGGTTCAACAGCGAAGGGGATAGCGCCGGCCTCCAGTTCAATCATGGGTCCAGCCGTCTGCCCGCTGCTATCGACACCGCGATCAATACCTATCGAGGCGACATCTCGGTCACAAATATTTTCAACACGATGAGTTTCGAGGGAGACGCCAGCCTGGCTGAGGCGCGCGGAATACACCAGGGGCTGATTGACAGTCTGAACACCGATGTTGCTGCGAGCTATCGAGACAATACGCCGGATTTCGGCGGGCGATTGTCGCTCGGCAACTCCTGGTACCTCGGCGACAATGAGGCGCTTCGCGTAGGTGTGCTATTGGACGGCAGCTACAACGAGAGTTTTCGTAACGAAGACCAGCGTCGTGAGGCGATCGGAAATCCCGAGACCCAGTTTGTCGAGATAGACCGGACGATCTATGAGGAACGTACTGTTGCCTCATTAAATCTCGGCGTTGATTGGCTGGCGGACCACACGCTTGGGACAAGCTTCTACCAGCTCGTCAACGATGAAGCACGAGCCGACTTCACGCGTGGTTTCGACCAGAATAACCTGCAGGAAGACGGCGACCAAAAGCTTAGTTACCGGACACGCTTCGAATCGCGAGAGCTGCAGCTGTTTCAGCTGTCCGGCAATCATACGTTTATAGAGACGCCAGTGGCCACGCGTGCACTGAACGCCTTTGGCCTGGCCAATCTCGAGTTCGATTGGTACTGGTCCGATTCGACGGCGACCACGGAACTACCAAACAGCACTGACTTCTCTGGCTCAGCCGTCCTGAATGAAGACGGTCAGGAAGTTTCGCGACAGCTGCTGGCATCCACATCCATGGGTATTTTCTCTTTTCTGGAACTGGATGATGATCTGAGTAGCTGGGGTGGCAACTTATCGCTCCCCATCGAGGCAGGCCACGCTGCTTTGACCGTGTCGGGTGGCTGGTGGGGCAGCAAGAAGACGCGCGAATACTATGGCTACAACGTAAACCTCAATGCGGTGGGTATTGGTTCGGGCCTGCTCGGCGGTGGCCCTGCCGATGTTCTTAATGAAGATCGACTGACGGTTGAGAACGGCTTCAATTTGTCACTTGGTTCGAACTTTGGAACGGAGTCCTACATCGCGGCGCAGAAGGTTGATGCGTTTTACGGGATGGTCGACGTCGAGCTGACTGAATGGCGGTTCAGCGGCGGCGTAAGGTACGAGGACTACCAGCAGGCGATTCTGCCGGTCGACCTGCTCGACTTTAGCGGCAACTCGGTAAGGCAGATCAATGAGCGACTGGCTGATCCTGACCAGCGCCTGGCCATCCGCGAAGATGACACTTTTCTGTCGCTGGCCGTCACGTACATGGGGTCGGGTCTGTTCGCTGCCGATGACTACCAGTTCCGACTGAGCTACGGCGAAACCGTCGTGCGTCCCGACCTGCGTGAAATCTCGGACGTCGTCTATATCGATCCGGAGCTGAGCATTCGCGTTGCCGGCAACGAGCTGTTGCTGACGTCGCCGATCGACAATTTCGAGGCGCGCGGCGAATTCTACTACTCCAACGGTGACAACTTTACCGTTTCGCTGTTTCACAAGGAGATCGAGAACCCGATTGAACGCATTCGTACGGCGGGGTCTGACGACAACATCCAGCTGACGTTTACGAATGCCGAGTCCGGGGAGGTCTACGGCGTTGAAATGGAAGGGCTGAAGACGATAGGCGTGACCGGTTTCTTCGTTTCCGGCAACGTGACGCTGAGTGACTCAAACCTGAAAATCGATACAGCTGGCATAACCGGAGCACCAACGAACTCGGAACGCCGACTGACGGGGCACTCCAGGTTCGTCGCGAATGCGACGCTCGGGTTTGACGCGGAATCCGGCAGACACAGCGCATTCGTTAACTACAACGTTTTTGGTGAGCGGGTGTTCTATGGCGGCATCTCGGGAAACGACGACGCCTTTGAACAACCCTTTCACAGCCTTGGAATCGTCTACAAGTGGTTTCCCACTGACTATGTCGAGGTCGATGTCGGCATCGACAATCTCCTCGATGAGAAAAACAGGTTCGAGCAGCTCAACCTGGCCGGACAGGAGGCAGTGCTGATTGACCAGCGGGTTGGGCGCACGTTCGGCATCGGCGCGAAGCTGCTCTTCTGAGAGGAATGAAGCGTGGGGCGAGCACCCCGGGCCGCCCGCCCGTTGCAGGCCAGCTCCCGGCCGAATCTGCAGCCCAATATCAACCAGGTCATCGTCAGACCGACCCAGCCAGCCCGCCACTTGGCTAGCATCAGGCAACGCTGAAGACCGGCAGAATGAACCTGTTGGACCGGAATTGGCCTAAACTCCCGATAGCGGAGTTTGCCTATGCCTAAATCACTGATTGCTGCCAGCCTGGGAGCGTGCCTCGCGTTGGGCGGTCTCGCGTACTTTCTCATGAGTCCGTCCGCTCCGACAGGCTTCGACGCTGACGCACCGCCGTCGGAGCGGCTGCTTGCCCTCGAGTCGGCACTCGACGAAGAGCGTCGCGCCCGGCAACTGCTCGAGGAGGAGCTCTTCCGCCTGATCGATGAGGTAGACCGACTGCAAGGGGCTGCCGGATCCGACGATGATGAGGGCGGCAGCAATGACGAGGTTGATGACGGGGATGAGGACTGGCGGGAAACGGTTCAGGCCGCGGTAGCGGAAAATCGCTTCGACGGTCGCCGCAGCCGGGACCCGGAATCCCGGGCCGATCAGCTCGTTGCAGGCGGTTTCAGTCCCGACCGCGCAGAGACGATCGCGCGCCGCGAGGCCGAGCTTCGAATGGAGGCCATGCAGGCCCGGTTCGAGGCGCGGCAGTCAGGCGAGCCAGTGAACTTCTTCGAGGCCCAGATGGGTGCCGACCAAACCTTGAGAGCAGAGCTCGGCGATACGGAATACGAGCAATACCTCGAGGCATCCAACCGCTCCACATCCATTGGCATTAACAATGTCATGGAGTTTTCTCCGGCGGCCGAGGCCGGGCTGCAGCGTGGCGACCGTATCGTGCGCTACAACGGCGAGCGCGTCTTCAACCTGGGTGACCTGAATCGCCTGCAGATGCAGGACAATGTGGGTGCGAATGTCGTCATTGACGTGATGCGCGATGGCGCGCCGTTGCAGGTGACCGTGCCCCGCGGTCCGCTCGGCGTCATGGCCAGCAGGGGACGCTAAGCCTCCGCAACACTGGATAAAAATGCTTGGCGGCCTCAAAATGGTGCGCCTGATACATGTGTGCCACGCCATTGTCGATACTTCGATACACAGTTCCCAACGCCGTCACGTCACTCAGCCTGTTGCTGGGCATCGCGTCTATCGTCACGAGCCAGCTCGGTGAGCTGGAGCAGGCGGCCTGGCTGATCGTATGGTGCGGCCTGCTGGACACCGTGGATGGCGTCGCCGCGCGGCTGCTTAAAGCCGAATCCAGTTTCGGTGCCGAGTTCGATTCGATGGCCGACCTGGTGTCATTCGGCGTGGCGCCCTCGATGCTCGTACTCAACGCGGGTTTGCAGGTCGGCGGCGTCGAGCTCGGCAGCAAGCAGTTCACGTTGCTGGCGGTCGCCTGCGGCGTCTTTACGCTGGCGGGTGCAATGCGGCTGGCCCGATTCAACCTGCCGACGACGAATCCACCGAAAGGCTGGTTCATCGGCGTGCCGATCACAGCCTGCGGCGGCGGCCTGCTGTCATCGCTGGTGCTGGTGCTGATCTATCACGAGCAGCTTGCGCTGTCGCTGCCATTGCACCTCTACCTGCCGATACTGATGTTCGTGCTGGCGATCCTGATGGTGTCACGTTTGAGTTTTCCGAAAGCCGGTCTGCGCGACAACCTGGCGTTCAACATCTTTCAGATCGTCAACATCGCGCTCATTTTTTACTGCGGCATCACTCGTACGTGGCCGGAGTACCTGTTCAGTATCGGCGTCCTGTTGCTGGTCGGCGGCATCATTGCCGGACGCTTCGTAAAAACGCAGGCCGATCCGGCCTGATCGCTCGGGCGCGCCAGACTTGCGCCTGAAAACACACCCGGAGTTCCTATGCGCTTAAGTCTCGTCCTGAGCCTGTTCCTGCTCGCAGCCTGCTCGGAAGAGCCGGCACCCACACCGGATAAGGTGGAGTACACCTCGCTGAAGGGTTTCATCACGCTGTTCTGGAACGATGCCGATGGCCGGCTGCTGATGAAGGTGGACGACTTCGACAGCGAGTTCATCTACCAGGCGTCGCTGGCGCGTGGGCTCGGCTCCAACGACATTGGCCTGGATCGCGGACAGCTTGGCGACACGCAGCTCGTCAAGTTCGTTCGCTCCGGCAACAAGGTCCTACTGGTCGCCGTCAATACCGACTACCGGGCCTTGGGCGACAACGCTGCCGAACGTCAGGCGGTCGCCGACTCGTTCGCGAGCTCGGTGCTGTGGGGCTTCACCGTCGAGTCCGAGTCGGGCGGCGCCGTGCTGGTCGATGGCACAGAATTTTTCCTGAGGGACTCGCACGGCGTCGGCCAGCGGCTCGCGGCGATGGAAGAAGGCGCCTATTCGGTCGACTTTAGCCGCTCCGCGATCTATCTGCCGCGGACACGCGCCTTCCCCGACAACACCGAAATCGAAGCGACGATCACGTTCACCGGTGAGCCGACCGGCACCTACCTGCCAACCGTAGCCCCCGATCCAACGTCCTTCACGCTGCATACTCATCACTCGTTCATCCGGCTGCCGGACGACGGCTACGAGCCACTTCCCTACGATCCGCGCGCCGGCGTCATCGGCCTGTCCTACGGGGACGACGGCTACTTCGACTATGCGTCAACGGTCGGCGAGCCGCTGGCGGTGAACTACGGACTGCGCCATCGCCTCGAGAAGAAGGATCCGTCGGCGGAGGTGAGCGAGGCCGTCGAGCCCATCGTCTATTATCTCGACCCCGGCGCGCCTGAACCCGTCAAGAGCGCGATGATTGACGGCGCGATGTGGTGGGACCAGGCGTTCGAGGCCGCCGGTTACAAGAACGCCTTCCAGGTTCGTATGCTGCCCGAGGACGCCGACCCGATGGATGTCCGGTACAACGTCATCCAATGGGTTCACCGTTCGACGCGCGGCTGGTCTTACGGTTCGTCCGTCGTGGACCCGCGCACCGGTGAGATCCTGAAGGGACACGTCAGCCTGGGTTCGCTGCGGGTGCGGCAGGACTACCTGATCGCCGAAGGGCTGCTGGCGCCGTATAGCGGCGACGATATACCGGAAGACATGATCGAGATGTCGCTCGCGCGGATCCGCCAGCTGTCCGCACACGAGATCGGTCATACGATCGGCTTCGAACACAACTTCGCCGCTAGCACGCAGGATCGCTCGTCGGTCATGGACTACCCGTTTCCGCTGATCCGTTTCGATGCTGACAACGGCCTGGATCTGTCCGAGGCCTACGATGACAAGATCGGCAGCTGGGACATACGCACGGTGTTGTTTGCGTACCAGGATTTTCCGGACGGCGTTGACGCAGATGCCGGGCGCCAGGCCATTCTCGAAGAGACGATTGCCGAAGGCTATGCCTATGTCTCAGATGCCGACTCCAGGAGCGTCGGTACGGCGCATCCGGACGGCAACCTGTGGGACAACGGCGAGGATGCCATTGCAGAACTCGAGCATCTGCTTGCCGTTCGCGAATACGCGCTGGCGCGGTTCTCTGACGACAATATCCGGCGGGGTCGCTCGCTGGCCCTGATCGAGGAAGCGCTCGTACCTGTTTACCTGCTGCACCGCTTCCAGATTGAGGCTGTCGGCAAGTTGATCGGCGGGTCGTATTTCACTTACACGCTGAAGGGCGACGGTCAGAGAGCATCGACGCCGGTCGCGGAGGACCGTCAGCTCGCCGCCATCGACGCCCTGATGCAGACGCTGCAGCCGGAACTGCTCGCCTTGCCTGGCGATCTCGCCCGGCAGATCGTGCCCCGGCCGCCCGGCGTGCCAAAGACTCGGGAGTCATTTTCAGGCTCAACCGGACATACCTTCGACCCGCTATCTCCCGCGCGAGCCTCCGTTGCGCTGACGCTGAACGTCCTGCTGCACCCGGAGCGGGCCGCGCGTCTGCAGCGGCAGAGCAACGTGACCTTCCAGGGGGTCGTCGATAGCCTGATCAAGAATACGTGGTTGACGATTCGCTTCGACGATATCAGCCAGCAGACGAACCTGCTGACACTTGATGCCCTGCTGAGACTCGCTTTCGACGTCGATGCCGACCCGATGGTACGCGCCGTCGCGATGGACGGCGTGCAGCAGATCGAGCGTTTCCTCAAGAACCAGAACGTCAGCACGCCGGCTGGCTATCGCGCGATGCGGGTGTTGGCACTGCAGCGCATCGAGCAGGCCTTCAGCGACCCGGCCAGCGTCGAACAGCTCGAGATCGTCGAGCCGCCGCCCGGTTCGCCGATCGGCAGTCTCGGCCACTAAAAAAACCTGGCCGCGGTTGTAACCCTTTTGTCAGGCCGGCGCTATAAGCGGGCATAACACCCAAAGTTAAGGAACTCTGACATGAAATATCTGAAGCTGTTGGTCGCACTCATGCTGCTGCCCGTTGCAGCCATGGCCGACATCAATATCCAGGGCGTCGGTGGCGTCTCGAACTGGTACTTCCAGGCCGACTTCGAAAAGATGCGCACGACGGAAGCCGGCAAGCCGCTGTATGAATGGATGCAGGAAGAAGTCTTCCGGGAGATCAACGAGGAATCCGGCATTGAGCTCGACAAGGACCTCGAGCAGCTCATCGCTCAGTCCGATGGTGACGATGGCGTTATCGTCGTCATGAACGGCACCGTTCGGCAGGAGACACGCGACCAGATCATGGCGATCGCCGCTATCCAGAATATCGACCTGGCGCCGAGAAAGGCGGGCCGCAAGCAGTACTACTTCATCGAGGGTGACCCGGGTGCGACGGAGGATGACGAGAACCCGTTCGAAGAAGGGGCCTTCCTGTCTTTCGACGTCAAGGACAAGGTCATCCTGACGTCGTCCGAGTCCCAGATGAAGTCGATGCTCGACAACGGCGGCAGGCTGAAGAAGAGAAATTCGCGCGCAATGATCATGTTCAGCGCCGAGAACACGCTGATGGAAGCCGGAATCGAGACCAAGCCGGACGCGAGCGAGGACTGGGATTCGAACATCATGAAGAACACCGAAGAGGCCGCGCTAATGATCGCCGACGCGAAGGGCAAGCTGGGCGTCGAGGCACAGCTCGTTTCGAAGGAGCCTGAGATGGCCGAGTCTCTGGCCAGCATCGTGCGTGGACTGATCAGCCTGCAGGTGTTCAACGAGGAGCTCGACCCCGAACTCGCAACCATGCTGAAGGAGACACGGGTCGACGTGAAGGACCGCGTACTGTCGATCAGCATTGCGCTCGATCCGAACGTCGTCGTTGATTCGCTGAACTAGTCTGACCTGGGGTCCCGGTGACCACTGACCTGGAACTTATTGAAGCCGCAAGGGACGGTTCCGTGGACGCGTTCACGGAACTCGTCCACGCGTACCGCGAGCGGTTGCTGCGTTTCCTCGTCACCCGCTGCGCCAGTTTCGCGGACGCGGAAGATGCCCTGCAGGACACGTTTATCAATGCGTATCGATACCTGCATTCCTATGACCCACAATGGCGATTCAGCACCTGGCTGTACCGGATCGCCATACGCAATGCCGCAAGGCACAACAGTGGCAATGTCACCGAACTCGGAGACATTGCGGACAGCGAGGGTGACCCGCTGTCGACATGCATCAAGGATTCTGAGCGGACAAACCTGTGGAGCGCCGCAAGGCGCGTCCTGTCCGACGAGGTGTATACCGCGATGTGGCTAAGGTATGCCGAGGACATGTCAGTCAATGACATCTCCGGCGCGCTGGATCGCACCTCGTCTTGGACCAAGGTCAATCTGATGCGCGGGCGCCAGGCGCTCGAGGCAGAGATGAACCGCGACGATTCCCGGAGCAAAGCTTATGGATAAACTCGCTGCAAGACTGCGCAAAGACGCAGCTGACATTCACGTTGACGTATCTCCCGAACTCGATAATCGAATCCGGGCGTCACTAACAGGCATCACGCCGGAGGCGCCTAGTGACGAGAAGCCCCGTCATTCGCCGCTATTCTGGTGGGCCAGCAGCCTGACGGGGCTTGCCGCCGCGGTGGCGGTCATCGCGATCGTCAATACCGGCGGTCCTTCGAGCCCGGCGTCGGTGCCGGTTGCTTCGACTCAAACGGACATCGTCTTGCCGGAGCTCCCGGCACTGCCGCTCAAGGCCGAACAGGCAATGAGCATCAGCCCGCTGGAGCAGGAACTCAGTGACATCCAGTCCGACCTGGAAAAGGCGCGAGAGGCTGTCAGCGAGGACGTTCGACAGATCTTCTGAGCGACTTGATGTCGTTGTCGTAGTCCCAATCTCCGATCGACGCTAGAATCCTAGCTGGAATCAAGGCCGATCAGGCTCGACGATCAAGGACTACTATGGGCAGGGCAATCATTCTCGTCATGGATTCATTCGGCATCGGCGCGACGGCCGATGCGGCCCGCTTTGGTGACGAAGGCGCGAACACGCTCGGCAGTATCGCCCGCATACGGGCCGCGTCAGACCAGGGTCCGCTCCAGCTGCCGAACCTGGCACGCCTGGGCCTGTTCGACGCCTCGAAGGAGAGTGCTGGTCACTACCCGGCCGGCGTCGAGACTGACGCGAACGTCATTGGAACTTATGGCTTCGCCGAGGAGCTTTCCAGCGGCAAAGATACACCCAGCGGTCACTGGGAAATTGCCGGCGTACCGGTCCTGTTCGACTGGGGCTATTTCGACAAACGCGAGCAGAGTTTCCCGCAGGAGCTGCTCGACAAGCTCATCGAGCGTGCGAAACTGCCCGGCGTGCTCGGCAACTGCCACTCGTCAGGCACGACGATCATCGCCGAGCTCGGCGAGGAACACATGGCGACCGGCAAACCCATCGTCTACACGTCAGCCGACAGCGTATTCCAGGTAGCGGCGCACGAGGAGACTTTCGGCCTCGACAGGCTCTACGAGCTCTGCGATATTGCCAGGGAACTCGTCGACGAATACCGAATCGGCCGGGTCATCGCGCGACCCTTCGTCGGCGACGACGCCTCGAGTTTCGTTCGCACCGGCAATCGCCGTGACCTGACGACTCCGCCACACGCACCGACGGTGCTGGACAAGCTGGTTGAGGCCGGCGGTGACGTGATCAGCATCGGCAAGATCGCCGACATCTACGCGCACCAGGGCATCACGCAGAAAATTAAAGCAAGTGGCAACGCGGCCCTGTTCGACGCCACGCTCGAGGTGTTGGAGTCTGCCGGGGATCGCTCGATCGTCTTCACGAATTTCGTCGACTTCGACATGCTGTACGGCCATCGACGCGATGTCAGCGGCTATGCCGACGCACTGGAATACTTCGACCGTCGACTGCCTGAGCTGATCGACGCGATGCGCGACGACGATATCCTGTTCATCACGGCCGATCACGGCTGTGACCCGACCTGGGAAGGCTCCGACCACACGCGCGAGCACATACCCGTCATTGCCTACGGCGCCGGCCTGAAGGCGGGCTCCATTGGCAAGCGCGAGACCTTTGCCGACATCGGGCAAACGATCGCGTCCTTCTTCGACCTGACGCCCATGGACTACGGGACGTCTTTCCTGGCCCACTAGCCGGGCAATCATTTGTTCCCACGCGGTTCTTGTGGAACCATCTTCGACAGGAGGGGAACAGATGCTGGAACTGAGACCGAACTGCGAATGCTGCGACAAGGACCTGCCGCCCGATTCTCCGGATGCGGTGATCTGCACATTTGAATGCACCTTTTGCAGAACCTGCGCCGAAGACAAGCTCGACGGCGTCTGCCCGAACTGCGGCGGCAACTTTGTCGATCGACCCATTCGCCCCGATGATGCACTGCGGCGACACCCGGCCTCCGCGAAGCGAGTGTTCAAGCCGTCGGGCTGCGCGTCCGCATCTTAAGACCGACTGAACGCGGACATGCCGGTGGCGTCTGTGTCCCGCCGTGAACTTCGCCGGCGGCCAGGTGTCTCACCCGGCACGGGGCCGGGTAAACTGGGGTGATCAGATGCTAATGCGCCGATACACGCTGCTGACGTTGCTGTCGGTCACGGCTGTTGTCAGCGGCGGCTGTGTGACGATTGAATCAGGCGACAGTGACGTTGCCGCACTCAAGGCGCTGCACGAGAACGTCCTCGAGTTTCACCGTCAGGGCAACGTGGATGCCTGGATGGCCCAGGAGGCAGACAACGTCGTCTCTGCGAATAGAGGAACAATCTCGTTCACAAGCGCGGAAGAGAGGCGCGCCCGTCGCGAGCCTTACTTAAGCTCGACAAGCTTCGACGTGTACCGTGATCTCCGGCCCCCGGTCATCAGGGTGTCTGACGACGGAACGCTGGGCTGGGTCATCGCCGAAGTCGAGATGAAGGGATCAGCCGTGTCTGACGATGGCGAGCGCGTACCCTTCGAGGCAATCTGGGCGTGGATCGAGCTGTACGAGAAGCAGGGCGGTGCCTGGAAAGCCGTCGGAAACGTATCGAATCGACGCCCGTGAGCTGACTGCTATGCCCGCCAGGTTGGCGGCACGCGAACCGAGATCACTTCGCCTTCTGCGACCTGAATCTCGTCGGAGAATACCCTGCAGGTAAGCAGGGCTTTCCTGTCGTCGATCTCGTCGACGGTCGCAATCAGTTCGATCGCCTGCTCAATCGGTGTCGGCTTCAGGTAGTTGACCGTCAGGCGGCCGGTGACGCACCAGATGGGCTCACCCTCTCCGATTGCCCGGCCGTCCCGATCGTAGTGTGCGGCAATCGACGTGCCGACGCAGTGGCAGTCGATCAGGCTCGCTATGGTTCCGCCATACACATACTGCGTCGGTCCGGCGCATTGTTCCGGTCTGGGCATGTAGGTGCAGTTTGACGTCGCGCCATCCCAGTAGCTCTTGATCTGCATGCCTTTCGGATTGTCCGCGCCGCAGCCGTAGCAGTGGTTGTGTTCAAGCTGGTCCTGGATGGCCTTCATGATCGAAATCGTTGCATCAATTGAATAGCGGCGTAGCTTGCGAGCATGATCGCTATCGGTCCTGCGAGCATGAACCACCACGGATGCGGGATGATGACGAAGTTCATCAGGGCAAAGGCCAGCACGATGCCGCCGATTGTCACGCCGAAATACAGTGGCTTCAGCGTGCCGACAAAGGCCGCAACAACAGAGCCGCCGAATGCGCCAACCATGTAGGAAAGCCCGACGAACAGGATCGCACCAACCGGCAGCGTCGCAACGTATGCTCGCATCTGCTCATGATTCTTGACGTCGAGATCGGTTGGCGGGGCATAGAGTAGATGGCCGATTTTCTGCACGGCCATAATTAGCAGGAAAAACGTCGCTATCCCGAGGATCACGGCGAAAACGTTTCTCAGCATGCTCATCGACTGCGGTTCCTCTCGTCGAGTGCTTTCTTGATGCGTGCCCCGAATGCTCGTGCCTCTCGTTCGACCCTTTCCGTGTCCACAGTCAGGATGCTGCCATCTCTCATCAACACGCGCCCGTCGACGATGACGGTCTCAACGTCCTGTTCATCGGTGACATAGACGAGGTGCGAGATCACGTCGAAGGTTGGCACGTGATGCACGTCGTCAAATCCTACCTGGATCAGGTCGGCGCGCTTGCCGACCTCGAGCGAACCGACCGTGTCGCCAAGACCGATGGCCTTTGCTCCACCGCTCGTCGCCATGCGCAACACGTCGGCTGCCGGCAGCACCTCAGGGTCCATCGAATCGACCTTCTGCAATAACGCGGCGAGGCGCATCTCCTCCCACATGTCGAGATCGTTATTGCTCGCCGTGCCGTCCGTGCCGAGGCCCATACGAACGCCGGCCGCCAGCATCTTCGCAACGGGCGATACACCCGATGCGAGCTTCATGTTCGATGTCGGGTTGTGAATGACGCCGACCTTCTTGTCGACGAGGATCGGGATCTCCCTGTCGGTCGGCCAAACCACGTGAGCAGCAATCGTCGGGCCATCGAGGAAGCCCACGTCATCGAGCATCTCGATGCTGGTCATACCGTAGTTATCTTTCGAGTACTGCAATTCGAACGGCGACTCGGACACGTGAATACTGACAGGCGCGTCGAACGGGCGCGCTGCCTCACGCGTTGCCGCCAGTTGTTCGCCATTGAGGGTGTAATTCGCATGCGGCCCGAAGATCGGGGTGATGCGGTTGTTCTTTCCCTGCCAGCGCTCGATGAAAGCGACGCCCTTCCGCAACGAGTCCCCGGCGTCTTCCGCATCGGGACTGCGCTGGTCGATGACCGTTGCCGAGATCATGGCGCGCAGTCCGCAGGCATCCACGACTTCGGCGATCGTGTCTGGGTAGTAGTACATGTCGACGAAGGTCGTCGTTCCTCCGCGAATCATCTCCCAGCACGCAAGCTCGGTACCGACGCGCACGAACTCGCTGTCGACGAACTGGACTTCCGCCGGGAAGATGTAGTTGCTCAGCCAGCTCATCAGCGCGAGGTCGTCGGCGACGCCCCGCAACAGCGTCATAGCGGCGTGAGTATGCCCGTTGACGAGGCCGGGCATCAGCACCGTGCCGTCGCCGCCAATCACCTGGTCGGCCTCGTAAGCGGTTTCGATCTCGTCGGCAGTACCAACGGCAATAATGATGCCGTCACTGATGGCGACGGCGCCGTTGTCGATAATGGAGAGGTCTGCATCCATGGTCACGACGTGGTCCGCCTTGATGATCATGTCCGCGTTGTCGGCCTCGGCCGAGCAGGCGGCCAGGAGGGCCGCGAGGCAAAGCGCGATAAAGCGCTGTATTATTCCTGTCATTCGAATTCCCTTTCGGCGCGATTGTATCACCTGTGACCATTGCCGTGAGAAATAGCGACGCCGAGACTAAAGTCATGCAAATCAAAACATTGCCCGAGTTCGACGCGCCTGCGGGCGGTCAGCTGACCGACAACATGCTGGCGGCGTTCAACGAGGCCGGCGTCATCATCCTGAAGGGCTGGGCGTCGGAGGAGGCTTGCGATCGGCTGCGCGCTCGAGCAGGAGAGCTTGTCGATGCCTTCGACCCGACCGAGGTTCGGCACGTGTTCTCGACACTGACGCAGGAGCAGATCGACGACAGCTACTTCAATGAGTCGGGCGACAAGATCCGATTCTTCCTCGAAGACGATGCGTTTGGTGCTGACGGCGAGCTCAGGGCCTCGAAGGAAAACAGCCTGAACAAGATGGGGCATGCGATGCATGACCTCGACCCCGAGTTCGATGCCTTTTCGCACACGCAGGAGCTGGCCGAGGCGGCCCGTCGTCTGGGGCTCAACGACCCCGGCGTAATCCAGTCGATGTATATCTTTAAGCCGCCCCACATCGGCGGTGAGGTGATTTGTCACCAGGATTCAACGTTCATCTACACGGAGCCCGAGACCTGCATCGGTTTCTGGTTCGCCCTCGAAGATGCGACGCTCGAGAATGGCTGTATGCACTTTATTCCCGGCCTGCACAAGGAGCCACTGCGGCAACGGCACTACCGACAGGACGATGGCACGTTCAAGACCGTCACACTTGTCGACGAACCCTGGCCCGAGGAGAGAAAGGTGCCGGCGCCGGCTCAGAAGGGCGACCTCGTGATCTTCGACGGCAGGACGCCGCACCTGTCGAGTGCGAATCACTCTGACAAGTCCCGACATGCCTATACGCTGCACGCGATCGATCGCAGTGCCCACTATCCGGCCGAGAACTGGCTGCATCGAAGCCTCGACATGCCGCTGCGCGGTTTCGCGCCCTAGTTATGCTGTTTACTGACGTAATCCGCAGGAAGCGGGACGGCGGGACCCTGTCTGACGAACAGATCCAGTTCCTCGTCGATGGGCTCGCGGACGGCAGCATACCCGCCGAGCAGGTGTCCGCGCTGGCGATGGCCGTCTTCCTCAATTCGATGAGCTTCGACGAGGCCGGCAAGCTGACGCTGGCGATGGCGAACTCCGGCACCGTGCTGGATTGGTCCGCGGAGAGCCTCGATGGTCCCGTCGTGGACAAGCACTCAACCGGTGGCGTTGGAGACAAGGTCAGTTTCCTGCTGGCGCCGATTGCGGCTGCCTGCGGATGCTATGTACCGATGATCTCGGGTCGCGGCCTCGGTCATACAGGCGGTACGACCGACAAGGTCGAGGCGATACCGGGCTATGCATCCACACCGGACTTCGACCTGTTCAGGAAGACCGTCAAGGACGTGGGCTGCAGCATCATCGGGCAAACGGCGGACCTCGCGCCGGCCGACCGACGCTTCTACGCAATCCGCGACGTCACCGGCACGGTCGAGTCTGTACCTCTTATCACGGCATCAATCCTGTCGAAGAAGATCGCCGCGGGCCTCGAAGGCCTGGTCATGGACGTGAAGACGGGCAGCGGTGCGTTCATGGATACGCACGACAAAGCGGTTGAACTCGCGGACAGCATTATCCGCACGGCCGCGCAGGCGGGATTGAAAACCCACGCGCTGATCACCGATATGAACGAAGTGCTGGGGCTGACCGCGGGTAACGCGCTGGAAATCGCTGAGTCGGTTCGCTACCTGAGAAACGACGTTCGGGAGGCTCGCCTCGATGAAGTCGTGCTGGCGCTCACCGGCGAGATGCTGCTAATCGGCGGTGTCGAAATCGACCGCGACAAGGCGATCGCGCGCTGCCGCGACGCGGTCGAGAGCGGCGCGGCTGCCGCCGTGTTTGATCGCATGGTCTCGGCCATGGGTGGTCCGTCGGATTTCGTCGACCACTACGAGAATCACCTGGGCAAGGCGCCGGTGACAGCGGCGGTGTCCGGCAACGGCTACCTGCAAAGTGTCGATACGCGAGCCGTCGGCAACGCGATTATCGAGCTCGGGGGAGGACGTCGCGAGGTCGGCCAGGCCCTGGACCTGACCGTCGGCTTCGATCGGCTTGCTCCGGTCGGAACCCTGGTAGACGACGAGCGACCGTTGGCCATCGTGCATGCCGCAAGCAGCGAGGACGCGGAGCTCGCCAGCAGGCGGTTGCTGGATGCCTGTACATTCGGCGACGAGCCTCCCGCGCGTAAGCCGATGCTCTACCAAATTCTGACCGGCTCCGACTGAGCTGCTATATTCGACGCAAAACAAGAACGAACACCGGGAATCTTCATGCAGGAAAAACTGATCGGGCTGGCGGGCATCGCCACCCTCATCGGCATCGCTGTTGCCTTTTCGACCAACCGCCGGGCCATCAACCTGCGCGTCGTTGGCGCCGCGTTCGCCCTGCAAGCCGTCATCGCCGCCCTCGTGCTTTACGTCGACGCCGGCCGCGCCGTCATCGACTGGATCAGTGGCGGCGTGCTTGCCGTCATCGGCTACTCCCGCGAGGGCATCGATTTCCTGTTCGGGCCGCTGGCCAACACGGAGACTATTGGCTTCAGTTTTGCGATTAACGTTCTGCCGATCGTCATCTTCTTTTCGGCGCTGATGTCGGTCATGTACCACCTGCGCATCATGGAGTACCTGGTCCGAATCGTCGGCGGCTTTCTGCACC
Source organism: Woeseiaceae bacterium (assembly GCA_030065915.1). Taxonomy (GTDB): domain Bacteria; phylum Pseudomonadota; class Gammaproteobacteria; order Steroidobacterales; family Woeseiaceae; genus UBA1847. Next base: position 4,947 of record JASJCQ010000026.1, on the reverse strand, counting down.
GCGTGATCGGCACCGGCACGATCGAGTCCATGAATGCCGCGGCCAACATATTTGTCGGCCAGACCGAGGCGCCGCTGGTCGTTAAGCCCTACCTCCGGGGACTGACCGAGCCGCAGCTGTTTGCCGTCATGTGTTCCGGCGTCGCGTCGATCGCCGGTACCGTGCTGGCGGGCTACGTGGGTCTCGGCGCCAAGATCGAGTACCTGCTCGCCGCCGAGCGGCGCCTAGGCGCGCAATCCCGTGGCGACGCTGACGCGAAACCTCTTCCACGGGTCGAGCGAGCGCCACTTCGAGCTCGAGGTCGCCGGCGACTGGCCCGACGACGTCGACGGCTGGCTCTTCAACGTCGGCCCCGAGCGAACCGCACCCGGCGGACACTGGTTCACCGGGCAGGGGATGCTCTGCCGCGTCGGGTGTCGGCCCGACGACCGCGGCCGGATCGCGGTGGACCTGCGCCGCGTCGAGACGCCGATCTCGAAGCTGCGCGACGCCCAGCCCGACCTCTTCCGGCGCAGCGGCGTGCAAGAGGTGTCGCCCTTCGGCTTCACGAACTTCGCCAACACGAACGTGCAGTCGATCGGCGGCCGGCTCTTCCTCGGCTACGACGTCGGTCGGCCGGTGGAGGTCGATCCAGAGACCCTCGAGGTCGTGACGCCCGTCGGCGCCAACGCCGAGTGGCTCGTGACCCTGCCCGCGCCGGTGGAGCCGATGATCGCGGTGGCGGCGCATCCCGGTCCCGACTGGGACGAGAACGCGCTGTTCTTCGCCAACTACCAGAACATCCCCATCGCGCCCGATCGGCACATCCGCCTCTGTCGCTGGGATCTCGAGGGCGAGATCGAGCACTGGCGCATCGACGACGTGCCGCACTTCGACTCGATCCACGACGTCAAGGTGACCCGCAGCTTCGTCGTGGTGAGCGATCTGCCCTTCGTGGTCGAGCCGTTCGGCCCCGACCCGACGCGTCCCCGGCGTGCGGTAGCCGACGTGACGAACATCTGGATCGTTCGCAAGGCCGACCTGCGCGCGACGCCACCGGGCGCGGCCGTGCCCCATCGGCATCTCACGGTGCCGATGATGGGTGGCCACATGGCCGTCGAGTTTGCCGACGATGGCCGCGAGCTCACGCTCTTCCTGACGCATCACCCGATGACCGATCTCGGCGCCGGGATCGAGCCGGGTGAGCGCGGCCGCTTCACGGGCGAGGCGATCGACGCCGACTACGAGGGGCTGCCGGAGATCGGGAACCAGCCCTCGGGCATCGGGCGCTACCGGATCGACGTCGACGCGGCGAAGGTCGTGAGCGCGAAGGTGGCGGTCGATCCCGAGCGCTTCTGGGGCGGTGCACTCTTCACGCAGAACCATCACCTCGCCGCTTCGCGCGAGCGGCCGGGAAATCTCTGGGTGAGCGGCGTCGGCCACGATCCGGGGCTCGTCACCGAACGCTGGTGGCGCACCTACGCCGAGGTGCACGAGAACGTGTTCGTCGCGCCTCGGGATTTTCCGGGCGTCGCCGTGCCGGGCGCGCTCGCGCGCTTCGAGCTCGACGAGCCGCGGCTGGCCGAGCTGTACGCGTACGACGGCGGCGCGTTCCCGCACCCGCCGACGTTCGTGCCGCGGATCGACTGTCGTCACGACACCGACGGCTACGTGCTCGTCTTCGTGCACCGCGACGGCGACAAGGCGATCGACGTGTTCGAGGCCGGCGAGATCGAGCGGGGTCCGATCGCCAGCGCCTCGGCGCCGGGGTTCGCGCTGCCGCTGCTCCTGCACTCGTGGTGGTGCCCGAAGCGGGTCGGTCCACGCCCTTCGAGCTATCGCGTCGATCCAGTGCAGGATGCATGGGACACCCTGCAGGCCTTCGGCACGGACCCCTCCGCCGGCCTCGGGATCGGCCGCTCGATCTTCGACCGAATCCGCTGACCCTTCACCGCGCTCGCATACGGGCGTGAGGTCCGCTCGATCGGGCGCCGCTTCGGCTCAGCCGACGGGCCCGAGCTTGCGGTAGTCGACCGTCCACCAGCGCTCGGGTCGCATCAGGTACACGTTCGACGCGCTCGGGTTGTTCTCGACGTACCAGTCGCCGAGCTCGGCGCCGAAGTAGCGATGGGCCATGGGCCGACTGTCCTTCTCGAGATCGGCGGGCCGGACCTCGACGATCGGCCCCGAGACGCTCACGTAGCGGTAACCGGGCGGCTCCTCGATCTGCGCACACAGCGAGTAGCGGCCGGCTGCCTCGAGTGCCTGGCCCTTCTGCGAGCCCGGCTCGGTGAGTACCCAGACGCCCTGATCGGGTGCGTAGTCGTACCAGATGGGCACCGCGAGGGGCGCGGCCCCATCGCGCTCGATGCTGATCACGCCCACGTGCACCTCGGCGAGGAACGCCTCGCGCTCGGCCTTCGTCATCGTCAGGGGTCCTGCCATGGGTCGCTCCCTTCGTCTTCTCGTGGCTTCGTCTCTTCGTCGCCCGGCTGCGACGATCCGGCCCTGCGGATCGCCGTTCACTGCACTCTTTCACTGCACCCCGAGCACCTCGAATCGCTTCGCGCCCCGCGGCGTCCGTACCTCGCCCTCGTCGCCGACCTGCAGCCCGAGCAGCGCGCGGCCGAGCGGCGCGACGGGCGTCACGGTGCGCACCACGACGCCGTCCTGCTCGACATCGATGCCGCCGGCGCCGCCGACGATCCACCACGCTTCTTGCCGCACCGCGCCGGCCTCTTCTTCGACCTCGAGCGTGACGATCGCGCTCACAGCGATGGCGTCGTTCGCGTCGAACGAGCGCAGCTCCATCGAATCGACCGCGGCCGCCGTGCGCGCGAGATCTTCGACGCGGTCGGCCAGCCCGCGCGCGAGGTAGCTCTGCTCGGTCGCGCGCGTGTCCTTCGCGTGCTCGGCGCGGCTCTCCTCATGGGTCGAGCCGGCCTGGGCATCGCGCTGTCGCCGCTCGAGCGCCTCGCGATCGGCGGCCACGCGCGCCCGCAGCGATGCGAGCAGCCGGGCCTTGTCGAGCACGGTGCTTCCTGCCCCGGGATCAGCCGAGCTTGAAATCCATGAAGCAGATCTTGTTGCCGTCGAGATCACGCACGTACGCGCCATAGAAGACGCCGGGGATGCGGTCGCCGGGGGCGCCCTCGTCGCTGGCACCCAGCTCGAGCGCCTTCGCGTGCAGCTTGTCCACCCCCTCCTTCGAGCCGCCGGGGATCGCGATCATCCAGCCGTTGCCGCGCTGCTGCGGCTGCTCGTCGTAGGGGATGCAGACGGCGAGCATCGCTTCGTCCGTCGACGTGCCGTAGAACTTGATGCGGTCCATGCCGAAGAGCTGCTTGGCGCCGATCTCGGCGAGCAGCGCGTCGTAGAAGGCGACGGCGCGGTCCATGTCGTTGGTACCGATCGTGGTGTATCCGAGCACGGGGGCTTCTCCTCTCTGAAGGCGGGAACGGTCGAGCATACCCGGGATCGCGGGGGAGCGAGAGGGCCCGTCGACCGGATGCCGCCATGGCGCTCGGGCCAGGGCGATTCACCGCTGCGAGCGGCGCACACCCGTTGCGAGGATCCCCGCGGCCAGGATCACGGCACCACCGATGGCCAGCCCGGGGATCGTCGGCGCGGCACGATCCACCGCGAGGCCATAGGCCATCGAGACGAAGGCATCGCCCGACGTCGATGCCTGCAGATCGGCCGCGGATTGACCGTGGACGAGATGCCCCGAGGCGCTCGACAGCGCGATGCCCGTCGTATCGAAGCCCTGACGTGCACCGATCGTGTTGCTCCCCGCCGGCGCATCGTGGTTGGAGGTGCCGAAGCTCCCGCTCGAGTCGAGGAGGCCATCCGCTCCGTTGATCTGCGAGGCGAAGAAGTTGGCGACGGGGTTGTTCACGCCCGCGAGCTGGACCAGGGGACCGCCGGCCGGCCCGAAGCCGAGCTGGTCGCCATCGAGATCGGCATCGCCTTCGAGGGCGGCCGCGACCAGGCGTCCGGTCACGGGCCCGCTGTCGGGTGTCGCGAGGCCGCTGATCGTGACGTTCGAGCTCGAGAGCTCGTGCACCATCGATCCGTCGACGATGATGGCCAGGGTGCGGAGCGGCTCCGCCGTGTCCCGGTAGGCGACGATCAGCGCCCACCCGGCCGCGTTCAGGCTGTCGACCGACTCGTGCTGCGTCGCGGGGACGCCCGAGGCGACCCACGCCCCCGCGCCCTGCGCTGCGACGCACGACGTCACGTCCGAGGAGCGGAGGTAGTACTCGTAAGCCACGAACTCCGGCATCTCGGAGATCGTGACGGCGGTCGCCGGGTCGGGTGTGATGGAGCCGCACGTCCCGGCCGGACCTTCCAGCCCGACGGCGACGTCGAGCGAGGCCGTCACGTCCTCGACATAGCTCGTGCTCCCTCCCCAGACGAGCTCGGCGTGGAGCACCGTGCTCCCGGGCGGGATCGACAGCACCGCGGACGACCCGCCGAATGCCCAGGCGTTCGTCGTCCCGCTCGGCCACGAGGGCGAGCTCGCCGGAACCGAGTCGACGGAGGAAGTGTTGGTCGTGATGAACGTGCCGATCGAGCCGAGGTCACCTGGGCTGTTCGCACCGCTGGCCTTCGAGAGCCCGAGCGTGTTGCCCGTGATGGTCACGTTGCCGGTCGCGAGGCTCTGGTATCTGACGACTTCAGCGCTCGACGTCGTCGAGGCGAACACGGCGGCCACCAGGAGAAAGGGGAGGAGGGCAGGGGGGATCTTCGAGTACATGACGGCAACTCCAGCCTGGATCGAATCGGACTTCGGCAGGACTCCTAGATGATCCGGAGCGATTGCAGGTGGCGGGAGATCCGCCGCACCACCCGCCCGCGTCCGAAGGGGGCGAGGTGGCTGCCGCTGAACCAGTAGATGTCGGGCCTCTGCCAGTGCCGGTGCAGCGCGGCGGGGTGCTCGGGCGGAACCACGCGGTCGCCGCGGCC